>NZ_JAKOPM010000029.1 GCF_022288805.1 Corynebacterium yonathiae | reverse complement strand
CGGTAGCCACGTGAGTAAATAAAGCCACCTTCGCGAATGTTCTTCACCGTCGTGCACGTCAACTCGATTGTGACACGATTCCGATACCCATCGATGAACCGGACCATTTCTAACGCCTTGCGACGGAGCTCGGCCCGCAACGTTAAGAAATAGTCAGCTTATCGGTGAACAGCGGCACTAATTCACAGTCGAGTTCACTTACCAGACCATGGAGAGCAGTCGACAAGGTAGATTCATATTCTTTCTTGGATACCGACAGTTACAGACCTTGAGTTTAAGTACCTGCCGTCTTTACGACGCTGCACTGGAAGAGCACATTGCCAAAGGTCCAAGAAGATAACTAAGCGGTCAATGGTATCTGCAAGATGCGGCACACACTCTGCGCCGTGAAGAAATCGAAGTTAGTTGCGAGCGCAGAAGACGTTTGATGGTTTGTGTGTGGGTACCTAACCTGCATGAGGAGATGGGCCAGGATGACTACTGTGGCGGGGCGAGACCTAAGCTGATAAAGCCAAGATTGATGCGATTGAAAAGAAGTTGCTTGCTAACCCTGAAATCGCGAAACTTATTGATGACCTAGGCACGTCGACAGCGGATGCCAACGACCTGGTTCGGGGCATGTTGCAAGCCTTGATTACCAGAGGTTTGAATGCGGAAATGGATGCCCACCTTGGCTACGAGTCTGATGATAGGAATGGCAAAGCTGCAGTTGGGACAGATAATTACCGCAACGGCACCTACTCGAAGACCGTGGATTCCAACTACGGTCCGGTAACTGTTGATGTCCCACGCGATCGGGTGGGAACCTTCTTGCCAACTATGGCCCCTCAAAGGCTCGAGGCGTTTGACCGACGTTGAGTGAGATGATTGTCAGCTTGTACGCCGGTGGGATGACCATCCGCGATATCCAGCACCACATGGCGACCGCGATGCGGGTTGATATCTCCCATGAGACGACTTCTGCGGTTACTGACGCCGTCTTGGATGAAGTTATGGCGTGGCAAAACCGCCAGTGAGATGAGTTCCACCCGGTCATTTTCCTGGATGCACTGCGTATTAAAGTCCGCGACAGCGGCCGGGTTGTCAACAAGTCCGCGTACATGGCAATCAGGGTGGACCTCGACGGGATCAAGCACATTTTGGGTCTGTGGATTGCCAAGGAAGAAGGTGCTTCCTTCTGGGCGCAGGTGTGCTCTAACCTGGTTAATCGTGGGGTTAAAGACGTCTTTATTGTCTGCTGTGACGGGCTGAAAGGCCTACCGGAAGCTGTGGAGGCAACCTAGCCGAACTCTATGGTACAAACCTGCATCGTGCACCTGATACGCGCCGCGAACCGATGGATAGCCTACGGGGCTCGCCGGGCTGTGTCAGCCGCGTTGAAAAAGGCCTACACCGCCACAGACGAGTACACAGCTAAGACGGACTTAGACGAATTCGAGGCTTCCGAGCTGGGTGAGAAGTATCCACGCTCAGTCAAGGTCTGGCAGGGCGCATGGGCGCGGTTTGTCCCGTTTCTGCAGTTCCCACCAGCGTGCCAGCAAGGTCATCTATACGACGAATTCCATTGAATCTTTTAACAACGAATTGCGAAAAGCTACTCGCAGCAGGGTGCAATTCACCAACGATGAATCCGTGCTGAAGATGCTCGCTGTTGTTGATGTTCTGCAACATTGAAGACAAACGCGCTGCAAAGAGAGCAAAGCAGGGCAAACGGGTCTCCGCAGTAGCCGGCAGACTCATGGAAGGAGCCCGAGTATCCGGCTGGAAACAAGCCATCACCCAAATGGCCGTGGCCTTTCCCGGCCGCTTCGACAAATACTTATAAACCCAACCCCACACACAAACAACTTGACACGCCCGCGGCCTCGACAGAGAAAAGGACATTTCGCAGGGCTTATTTAAAAGTCCTAACTTGATTAATGCTGAAAACTATACGTATTTGCTGTTTATCAAACGAAGGTAAGTCCTAACACTGGTCAAGCATTAGTGATTAGCATAAATCGGAAGCACGCAATCATTGCGATCCGGTGCCAGGGCATCTGGCAAGTAGTAGGGCACAAGGGGTAAGTGACACAAAAAGATAGCTAAAATAAGTTGCAAATTATACATATTAGCTGTGTGGAACTTTGAGAAATCATGTAACATTTCGACGGGAGCAGAAGAACTATAAATAGTGCCTGTGTGGCATTGTCAAAGATTGACCAGGCAATTTTAATCTTGAGAAGAGGCTCAATGAAGATACGTAAATTTTGCGGAGTAATAGTTGCGCTCGCCATCGGGGCATCAGGGCTACCGATCGCAGAGGCAGCTCCTGCTTTGCCACCGCTCCCTCAGGAAGGGCCGACGCTGCCGCTTCCCCCATTGCCACAGGCTCCGCCACTTCCCCCACTGCCGCAAACGCCACCGCTTCCAGAGGGAGTGAAGCTGCCGGCGGCACCGGTAAATCTACAGTCACAGCCTCAAGTGAACCAAAATGTCCGGGAATCCTATTTGAGTTTTGGTGACTCCGTAGCGGCCAACCCTACAGCACTAGACATAGCAGTTTACAAGACTAAGAAGAACGTTCCGAGTCTTGAGTGGCCAACCATTCGCGATGGCTCCTGTGCACAAGATCCTAACAACTTTGCAGTTCAAGCGGCTAAGCGTACTGGCTTGCGACTAGAGGACTATTCTTGTCCGGGGGCGACTGCATACGTCGAACCGCACGGAAATGATGCAATCCCCCATGACACAGTACGACAGCAGGTTGAACGAGCAATAGCGGAACGCAAGCTCGATGCGAATACTCGGCTAGTGACTATCAGTGCTGGAGTTAACGACACTTACCAGCCAAATAACTTGCCGTCAATGACTACACAGCCCCAACGAATGGCGCGTTACAACGCGGAGATGACAGGCGCCATTAACCGTGTAAAAAGCGTTGCTCCCAACGCAAAAGTAATTCTTTTGGGAATCCCGGATGAAACAGATGGGCGCAATCATACGTGTGGCTCCAATCTTTTAGGGATTACCAGTCACTGGTATTTCCCGCTTGTTGCCTATTACCAAGATGAGGTGCGAGAACAGCAACGGTTAGCCGCTCTGGATACGGGAAGCGAGTTTCTGGATATGGTCGCAGAGATTTCCTTTCAAAGTGGAAAAAACGGGTGTTCTAATGATCCAGGGCGTTATGGTGCCTCCATCTTTGATGATTCACCGCATAAGTTAGCAGGACATCTCACTGATGCTGGGCACGAATACTATGCTAGGCGTATTGCAGAGACATATCGCTAAGGCAGTCAAATGAGTTAACAGGTAGGCGATGGAAATAGCCACTAACTCCTGTCCACGACTTATGCAATAAAAGACGATTACCTCGTCATAGATACAGAAGGAACGACGATATGACTCCTGAATTTGTAATCACACTAGTCCGTGACTACCCACTCACGACGCCGCTGGTTCATCTAACCGGTACCCTGCGTTTGGACAATTTTTTGGATAGAACCCTGAATGCATGGCCGAGCATTCAACAAGTGCTTCAATTATTCTAGAAGTACACCTACTAGTGTCATTTAACGATCGTTGGACCAAATTCTATGCGTTGGTCCAACTAGAAACTTCAACCCGAGCAGCATTGCTGCACTGTGAAACCAAAGGAGTTTGACTAAATGGTTGGCATTACCCCCAAAGTCTCGAAAGATAACGATATCTCATCTAGACAGGCGGAATTGCCAGGACCCAAGGTCTACCCGTTTGTCGGAACTGCATATTCGGTTGATCCGAACAACATTGTGCAGTCCGCAACTAGGCTTGCTGAAAAGCATGGACGATTTTACCGACAGGTAATCCCAGGAACAACACCTTTCTATGTGGTGAGCTCCTTCGCGCTGGTTGATGAACTATCGGATGAAGCCAGATTCCATAAATTGGTCCACCCGGCTCTGCAAGTAATTCGTAATTTTGCGGGGAATGGACTGTTTACTTCTGAATTTGATGATCCGGATTGGGGGAAGGCCCACCGCATTCTCATGCCAGCGTTCAACCCTTTGGCGTTGCGAAGTATGTATGGCCAAATGACGGACATTGCGGACCAGTTGATGCTAAAGTGGTCGAGAAGTTCTTCAGATGCGGCAATTGACGTTGCTAGTGATTTCACTCGTCTGACGCTCGATACGATCGCGTTATGCTCATTTAGCTATCGGTTTAACTCTTTTTATACAGAAGGTTTTCACCCGTTCGTCAACGCAATGGCAAGAGGCCTACATCATGCTGGCCGAAAAGCACACGCGCTTGAAATTCAAAAAAAGCTTGACCTTTTTGGCGAACACCGTTTCCAGGGGGACATAAAAACCATGGAAGAGACGGTGGATGAGTTGATTTCAGACCGTCGTCGGAACCCCAGCCCTAAGGGTGATGAAGACGTTTTGGACGTAATGATGAACGCTGAGGACCCGTCAACTGGCGAAAAGCTAAGCGACGAGAATCTGCGTTATCAGCTCATTACCTTTCTGATTGCAGGCCACGAGACCACCTCGGGACTTCTAAGTTTTGTGGTGTATGAGTTAATTAAGAATCCGAGCGTATTTAAAAAGGCTCGAAAATTAACTGACAAGGTTCTGAATGGTCGCTTTCCCAAGTATGAAGATCTTAAAGATCTGGGATATCTGGACCAGATTCTACGTGAAGGATTGCGATTGTATCCGACGGCGCCAGCATATGCTGTGACGCCTTATGAAACCACTACAATTGGTGAAAATGGAGGAACGGGCGGCGAACCTGTAACTGTTAATCCAGGTGACACCCTTCTTGTCCTTTTGGGGCACATGCACCGTGATCCGGCAGTGTGGGATAGCCCTGAAGAATTCCGACCAGAGAGGTTTGAATTCGACAATGCAAAAAAAATTCCGCACAACGCATGGAAGCCGTTTGGGAACGGAGAGCGATCCTGCCTAGGCCGAGCATTCGCCATGCAGGAAGCAACAATGGTTCTTGCGTTAATCGTCCAACACTTTGATCTTGAGTTCGCTGATCCGTCATACAATCTGACAATGTTGGATGGTCTCACTTCGAAACCGAAAGATCTATTGATCAACATTGCCCCGCGAGAAAAGTTCCCGTACCGGGGGCGGGGCGGCGAGTCCGAGACCGAAGCCGGTGGATCGATTTCTGGCGAAGAAAGTTTTGACAAAGTCGCAGTTGCCGAGCCGAACGGGCATAAGCTGCGGCTATTCGTTGGCTCCAATGCTGGCACTTCCCGGAACCATGCGAAAAAACTTGCAGCATTTGCAAATTCGCAAGGCTTTGAGACGGAGGTAGCTGACCTAGATGATGCAGTTGATAACTTGCACTCTGGAGACCTTGTAATAATTGCTACCAGTTCCTATGAGGGATTGCCGCCGGAGAATGCGAAGTCGTTTTTCGAGTGGCTGACCACCGGGGACGGTCCTGATCTATCTGGTGTCAACTATGCCGTAGTGGGCAGTGGTAATTCCGAGTGGGCGGAAACGTTCCAACGCGTGCCGTCAGTGATTGATCAGGCTATGGAAACCGCGGGTGCACACCGGCTCGTCGAAAGAGGAGCTGTTGATGTTCGTGGAGACTACCTGTCGGATTTCGCAGGCTGGGAAAAAGAACTCTGGCAAGCAGTTTCAGATCATTTTGATGTCGAAATTGAGGACCAAGGCGAAACTAATTCTGTTCAGATCAAGTACCTGAACGGTGGTAGAGCAGCTTCCTTGTCGATTGATTCGGAGGGCGAATTTGTTGAGGCGGTAGTTCAAAAAGTTGTTAAGCTTTCAACAGCCGCAGACGGACCGATCAACGATAAGTATCAAGTGGATATAGAACTACCTCAAGACGTCAAATATTCTACGGGCGATTACCTTGAAGTACTTCCGCGGAATCCAGAAGTTTCTGTGAATCGAGTGTTGGATCGATTTGGCCTGTCAAGCGAGGCCAGAATAGAGTTGACCGGCAATTCTAATATTCTTCCAGTCGGCCAAGTGATGACTGTTACTGAACTGCTTTCTAACTACGTTGAGCTTGCAACTCCAGTTAGCAAACAGCATATCGGCATTCTACAGCGTAATTGTATGTGCCCGCCGGAAAAGAGGGATTTGGAAATGCTTCTTGAGCCGGGCCCTTATGCTCAGTTGTTAGAGAATAGAACCTCATTGATAGACCTCCTCGAGAAATATCCATCAATTGATTTGAGTTTCGATGAGTATTTGTCACTCCTTGAGCCTCTGAGGCCGCGCCGTTACTCTATTTCATCCTCTTCTTTGGCGTCCAGGAGCCAGGCGTCTCTCACTTTTTCCAAGCTGGAGTCACCAGCTTGGTCGGGCAATGGAGTTTTTTCCGGTGTTGCTTCTAACTTTTTGGCTGGACTAAAACCAGGGTCAAAGATTTGGGTTTCCGTCGTTGATGGGAATCCCCATTTTCGCGCCGACGACGTGGACAAACCAGTGGTGATGATCGGTGCTGGTACGGGGATTGCACCATTAAGGGCTTTCATTGAGGATCGCGCGATTGAATCTCGAACTAGTTCTCGTGCTGTGGAGCCTGTACTACTCTTTTTTGGATGTCACGGGCCAGATTCGGATTACTTGTATCGTGAAGAATTGGAAGGCTGGGAGAGAGAAGGTCTAGTCGATGTTCGGACAGCCTTTTCTAGGCACCCAGAATTGAGCTACGCTCAAGATGAGGTGAAGTACGTCCAAGATCAAGTATATGAGAATCGTCAGGACGTGATGGAATATCTTTCCAAGGGTGCGAGGGTTCTAGTTTGCGGGGATGCGAACAAGGTTGCGCCCTCGGTACGTGAAGTCATGCGAAAGATAGTCGGAGAACAACTGGAGCTAGATGAAAGCGCTGCCGCTGCTGCAGTTGAAAAAATGGAACGAGAATCGTTTACCTATGTCACTGATGCATTTTCTTAAAAATGTATCTAAATAATTTCAATCATGAAAGGAAAAATAATGCCAAGATATACACTGCATCCGGACACTCAGCATGGTGTTCCTAGGAAAGAGGTTCTTCGTCAGTTCCTTTACTTTCTTAATGTCATTCGAAAAAATAACATCTTTGAGTTAGGTTCAGCCCAGGAGGTAAAGGCCGACTTTGAGACTATTCGAAGGTTTGGAACGTTGGAGAGCGGCGCATTGGCGAATACGGCCCGCCGGCATCCTGAACGTTTGGGTCTAGTTGATGACGATGGCGAGTTGACGTATGGCGAGTGCTTCGAACAGGTAACTCGACTAGCGACCGGACTTCACGAAGTCGGTGTAGTGGATGGAAGCAATGTAGCTGTCATGGCGCTAAACGGGCGTGCCGCAATTTTCCCGCTCTGTGCACGTCAGATGGCTGGTTACCACATCTTCATGATTAACGCGAATAGCTCTGGGCCCCAGATTGAACGCGTGCTTGAATTCCATGAAGTTAAAACCCTCATTGTGGACCAATGTTTCTACGAGAGACTTACGGAGACCACTAAAAAGACCTGTGAGATTATTATCGGCCACGTCGATGATAGGGATTCCCTCCCCGAAGGGGTCTTAACTATGCAGGGAGTCATTGAGGCCGGCAGTACTAATTTGAGCCTCTTGCCAGAAAAGCCTACTAAGTCGCAGCATGTCGTCATGACATCGGGTACCACAGGAATGCCGAAAGGCGTGGTGCGCCGCCAGCTTAAGTCGCCCCAGGGGATCGGACCGGTTTTGGACGCTATTCCGTGGCGCCGAGACATGTCTGTTCTTCTTACTGGTGTACTATTTCACTTTTATGGCTGGGGTAATATGCTGTTGTGCCTATTTACAGGTTCGACGATCATTACACAGCGCAACTTCGATTCAGCCAAGGCTCTTGAGCAGGTAGAACGGTATGATGCAGATGCTTGGATCAGCTCCGCGTCACGGATTCGTGGCTTGATAGGTTATTTGGATAGAAACGGTGTGGACCGAGTACCTGGCCTTGAGTTTGTAACGTCGTCGGGTAGTCCCCTCACCCCTTACGAGGTGCAAAAGGTCAATCAAAAGTTCGGGCCCATTTTCCACAACTGTTACGGTTCCACTGAAACTTCTGGTCTCGCAATTTCAGCTGCTGAAGACTTAGCGGCAGACCCAACGTTGACAGGTACTATTCACCCCGGCTCAGTTATTGAGATCCGAAACGATGAGGGGCAGTTGGTCCCCGACGGCGAGGTAGGGGAGATATTCGCAGGTGCCTACGACATGTTTGCCGGTTACACCGATCCATCCATTGAAATTAAGACGCAGAACGGTCTATTGCGTATGGGTGATCGCGGCTATAAAAAGGGAAATAAGTTATACGTCGGTGGCCGCGCGGATGACTTGGTGATTACACAATATGGGGAGAAGATTTTCCCGTCCGAGCTAGAGGACTTACTAATACGAGACACTCGTATTGCAGAGGTGCATGTACACGGTGTCCAAGACCCAGACTTTGGCCAAGCTCTCCGTGCGTACATCATTCGCGAAGACGGTGTGACTGCGGAGGATCTCGCGGAGGACGAAGTCCGCCGGCTGGTCCGCGAAGGCTTGTCTGATGCGCACACCCCTCGCGACGTGTTTTTTGTAGTTGATCTTCCTCGCAACCCAATGGGTAAGGTTATACGCCCCGAGCTTCCTGGCGAGTCGACAGCCTAGAGAGTTAGCCACGCCTATGTTCGATCAAATTTCCTAGCCTATTCTCTCCCGCCGGCTCCCTCGAGGTATGGGAGAGGGGGCTGGTCGGACCTTCCGTTACTAAGATTTCTGAAGGTCCGAGTGGTGGACAGTAATTCAAACCTGGCGCTTTATAGTCAGTTAGAACAACGCTTAATATAGTTTGTTATTCAACTGTCGAGATATTGAGAACATTAATTAGGGTGATTTAACTACCTTTCTTCAAAATGATTGATAGTGGGATCGGCCCTTGAATATGGACTTATTGATGTCCTCTTTTAACTGCGCCCCTGTTGTTCCTATAATTCATTATTTTTTGCGTGGAGGGCTCGGTTGAGGTCGCACTTTTACTACTTTATGATCAAGACTGGAACTCTTGGGTAGCTAATCTGCTGCGGTCCTTTAATCCTGGTGAATAGGTGTACACTTTTATAAATCGTGACCCTTCTCGTAGCTTATCGAAGTTCCGAGGGCATGGCAGTTAAGCCTAAAATGATGTTGGAAAATGGCGATTTCCTTACGGGGTTAAATTGGTCGTGGTCATTGGTGCTCTGATATAGAGAGTAATACCACGGTCTCGGATCGTTATCCGATATTATCGGAGGAGTTTAGGGGATCGCTTGGCACGTTGGGTGATGCCATGTTTCGCTCTTAGCTCGGTTTCGTCCTTCAGGGGATGTAACTGTAGCCTGCGGTAATTCTCGTGCCGGTGCATCTTTAGGTGACCATCGCGGGTACTGAAGGCCCTAGGTTTTGCTCGGTTTGAGTGGCTGGGAAGTTTTATAGTGTCTCAGAGAAGTTTGACCTGGACGGCAAAGGCCGAGTGGTCCACCTTGTTGACGACCGTATCTAGGCGGAGACCTTGTCCACAGATGAAGCATGCAAGAACGACGTGGCACCAAAGCCGTGCGTCTCGTGGTATATTTCCCGGCAAAATCGCAGTTCTCTCGTCGTGAAGGACGCGTCACTGATCCTTTGCCTGAACGTCTTGTTGCAGAGGTGACCATGCCGCGTCGTGAATAAACCATGAGTTGTTACATGCTGGCTCGGCTTTTTGCGTCAGAACTCGATCAAAACCGTTAGAAATGGTCCGGTTCATCGATGGGTATCGGAATCGTGTCACGGTTGCGTCCCCTAACGTGGTGTATCTGTAGCCCGCGGTAAGTCTTGTGCCGGTGTGCATGAAGGCGACCATCGCG
>NZ_JAKOPM010000028.1 GCF_022288805.1 Corynebacterium yonathiae | reverse complement strand
TCGCATCCTGGTCAAATTTTCTTGGCATATTCCAGATTTCCCATCTACTCAAACGGAACAAAACCTGGGACACTTCAATTAATTAGAATATCGTTACTGCGGGCTGTGCATACTATAAGCGGATAAGTTAAGGTAAAACTGTTTCAGGCATAGGTAAAGACATCTAACGCTTAGGGCTTGAATCAGACATACATAAGGGCAAGGCCAATTTCGGCGTACTTAACTTCCGAAAGGAAAAGTACTGTGAAGAGGAAAATCGCAGCAGGGCTAGTTACTGCCTTGGCGGTTTCTATGTTCGCTGCTCCAGCGAACGCGGAGGGACACCTTGAAACCAGTGTTAGCGGGGTTCGCGATAGCTACAGGACTCGTGGCTGGATCGATAGAAACATTGATGGGTACAGCACGGAGATTACAGCAGCTACCTGCTTAAATGCTACACATGGATCTCCTGGAAAAGTTGGGATGACCCTGCGTCGAGAGCTTTCTAAGAGGCCGGACCCCGACCTGGGATCTCGTTCGTTTAATAGGTGCTATGGGGGATGGGACCGAGGCGGATGGGGGCGCCAGGCTGCAGGAAATTATCATGCTGATATCCATACATTTGATTGGAACCACTTAACCATCAAGTGGATGAAATTTGTATGGTAGTGACCGTTCAGGCTAATGCACTAAAAGTACGGCGTTCAAATAAAACAATTCTGGATATACCGCAGTTGGTGATAGATGAACGCCCTACGCTTCTACTGGGGGCTAACGGTGCGGGGAAATCAACGCTTTTTTCTGCTCTTGCATCAGATTCTTCTCCTAGGGACGGAACAGTCCTGAGGAAAGGATCTATATCTATAGTGGAGCAGAAATTTACCCCTATTACCGGTTTCACCTCCAGTGAGTACTGCGCTTATGTTGCTTGGTTGTTTGGGCGAGATAAAAAGACTGCAAAGAAAGAAAGCCTAGATTGGCTAGATTTTGTAGATTTATCAAGAGTATCTAGTCAACGGTGCGAAAGTCTTAGCGGCGGAGAACGCTCTAGGCTAGCGATCGCCACTGCGTTGAACTCTGGGGCGGAAACATTACTGCTTGATGAACCTAGTGCGGCACTTGATCCACTCAACAAAGAGCATGTAACTGAGGTATATCAACGGATTGTGGATAGAGGGCATAACCTAGTTGTCTCAACGCATGATGCCGGCGAACTACAGAGACCTTTCGAACGTGTCCTTGTTCTTGATAAAGGGAAGCTACATTTCGATGGTTCACGGCAAGATTTTGTACAGCTAGCTACAGAGTCGGGAAATACCCCAGCGCATATTCTCTCACGATCTTTTGTACGGAGAGGAAACTACAGTGGTTCCTAATTTCGGCGTTAAACACTGGCTTCGTCGTCCATCATTATGGATTTGTCTTATTGGGCTAATCCTCAGCGCAGTTCCTATTTCGGAATTAGGAAAGACGCCATACTATGAGTCAAATGCTGCTCAATCTACACTGGTGTTCTTCGTAATTGCTCCTGCGGTTTCTGCCGCAATGGCATGGGAAGCATCACGTTTTCGTCCTTTAGTGCAAATGGGGCGAAAAGCTGTGTCTCGTATTTATGTGAACCGAATGTTTGCATGGTCGCTGATTTTTCCCCTTGGCTATGTATTGGCAAGCCTTTCGCAAAGTACTGATTCTGTACTGTTTGGTTCTTCAGTTTTTTGGGTTATGCTGGCTTATTCGTCCATCGTCGGCATCTGTTGGACGTTAATCGGAAGTGCACTTGGTTTTTCGTTTAAACCACTGATATCAGTGTCTGTATCAGCTGCGCTTGCATATACGTGGTATGCGGTAGTTCCAGCCACCTCTCCTGGAGCCCTAAGACATATAGCTGGTGATTTTTTAGCGTGCTGTTCTTATGATGCAACGCTAGATGTGAAAGCAATTGGGACAGCAATTGCAGGGATTATCGGAGCTACACTGACCATAGTCTCGGCTGCGGCACTGTTTAGGCACAGTAGTAAAATGTATACGTTAGCTTTCCTTTTAGGGCTTCTCTGTCTTATCGGTTCTTTTGCTTGGGCGCAGCAACTCACAGAGTTTGGCCTTGCACAAAGAGATTCTCGTCAGCTTGTTTGCTCTTCTAATGTATGCGCATGGCCTGAAATTCCTAGCGAAAATATATTACTTAATATCCAAGCGCGGGATGCTTTCTCTAAAATAGCACCCACTGAGTGGAGAGACTTTTCAGAACTTCCTGTGATGTGGGGAGATTTTTCGGAAGAGCATTTAAGTTTAAGCGGCCAATCCACGGTAGAGGGGATAGTTGGAGAGTTCGTGGATCAAGCTGGATCTGCAGAACTGATTCGTTCAGACGCTAAAATCTGCGGAATTCCGGCGAAAGATTTGGGAATTATGCTTAGTGGTCTTCCTTGGGAGCCTAATCGACAAGTTAACGTTGAAGATGTTGTTCAGCGTATCGAGCACACTGTGTGCAGAGTTAGCAATTAGCTCATGACATCATACGCATTCCTGTACTGCCGTGGGCATAGGCTAATTACTGTTTTAGTCATGGTGCTGCTTATTGGCTTTGTTCTTGCTTTTGCTGAGGGCTGGTTACTAAATATCCCTTGGCTCAATGATACCGCTGGAGCAAACGTTGGCACTTTATGTTCGTTTTCTTATGCCGCATTGCCAGTGATTTTTTTCAGAAATCAGATTTCCAGGTTAGAAGCGCAAGCATCACGGAATTGGCTGTTTATTGACAGTATAGTCCTCGTAACTTTATGGATTATTCCTTGGATATTTTCCCTTTGCGGCATAGGAAGCACTAGATTTGCTTATGTATCTACTGTTCTTACAGGTTTGACGCTTCTTATAGGTAGATATGTGAGTGTGGATACACTTGCTTTGTCGCTTGTAGCACAGCTTGTCTTACAAACCGCTCTTTGGCCATCATTGTCTGATACGAATTGGAAACTCCTTCTTTTCGCTTTAGAGGTTCCACCCAGCCATATCCCATTAATATTAAGCGTGGTTTCTTTTTTCGTAAGTGTTGTTTCTTTGCGTAAATTCAAGCGCTCTGCGTTTTAGCTAGCAGTAGAGCGCGTCAATTCTTTGTGCGTGGGGTGGGGAATAGGTATTTTACTGAAGCAACCAGGGCAGGCCACGATCGTTTGGTTGATAGATTGTTTCCAGCTGGGAATTTGGACTTCTTTCTCGAATCGGCCGGCTGTGTCTGAAGTACTTTTCCTGTTTAGCCCGCCTAGAAGTTCGTTTGTTTTCAATCTGGAAGCCCAACGCCCACACATGCCCCGGGTGTTCGGCTGGGCTCACACGTGCAATCGGCTTTGTCGCACAGCCCCGTTTACGCAATGTGCGCGGAGTAACCAACAATTGTTCCTCCCTCCACAGGCGGCGAAACGCATCCCGGCCGATGTCGTACCCGGCTTCGAGAGCCGCGACATAGACACGCCTGCAGCCCCACCGGCGATGGGAATCAGCGAAGTCATTAACCCACCGACGAAGGTCGTAATGTTTGACAACCGAGGGATCAAGCATTGCCGCTTCGCGTTGGGCGCGCATCCGGCAATAGGACGAGCGTGACAGCCTGACTACGGCGCATGAAAGACGCTGTGAATACCCCTTGCCGATGAGGCAATCCACCGCGTCGTGGCGTCGCTTCGGGCTTAGAACTTTCCCTCGGCCAGCTCCTTGAGAGCAGCCTTTTCCAACTCCGACTGGTTGAGAAGGGTTTTGAGCTTGCTGTTTTCTTCGCGTAGACGCTTAAGCTTCCTTGCCTCGCTGCGAGTCATGGCGCCATAGTCGCGGCGCCAACGAGACAAGGTCGCCTCAGATACGCCAAGCTCACGGCAGATCTCAGCTGTAGTCTTGCCCCGCTTAGTGAGCCGTTCAGCCTTCTCAAGACGAACAACGATCTGCTCAGGGGTGTGCTTCGTGAACTTTCCCATTGCCCACCAATTCTTCCTGAACCGTCTGGATCGATCAGACAGACACTCAAATCACCCGGTCCTAAAACCCCGCCCACTCCAAAGCCTGTAGCGTTCATGCTGTTAGCGTCGAGTGGTGGGGGCGGCATCGATCGCTTCCCTCTGCGTGTCGAAATGCTTTGATGCACGGGCTGCCCCGTCTCGCTTGTTGGCCCAGCCGTTCCCTGCCCGAACGGTGGTAGTTCCATTTTAGCCATGTTAACCTTCCCGAACCGTTGCCCACCCCGGGGCGAGAAGTAACGAGACTCTAACCTGCCCATATACCTATGGCAGGATTATAGCACCTCAGTTCGATCCATGACCTGCGACTTGATGACACGCGCGCCGAGGACAGGCGCTCACCGACCGGCCCAGCAAACCGCACTCGAACCCGAACCCGAACCGGCTGGACACCCACACCGGACGCCGCATCATCAATCTCAGGTTCCTGCACAGGTGGGGCCCACACCGCATCGGCTACCACCTGGGCATCCCCGGTCGACCGTGGGGCGAGTCCTCAAACGTTGCCGGATGCCGAACCTCGCCTGCATCGACCAGGCCACTGGCCTGCCGGTGAGAAAGCCGACGCCGGTGTGCTACGAGCACGACGCCCCCGGGGGCGATGGTCCACGTCGACATCAAAAAGCTCGGGCGCATCCCCGACGGTGGCGGGTGGCGGATATTCGGCAGGGGCTCTGACCAGGACCGGGCGTCCTGCCGGGCCAGTGACGCGGTCGGGCGGAAAGGTTCGAAACCCGGCAGGGGCTACCGGTATCTGCATCACGCGGTCGACGGTCATTCCCGGGTGGTGCACTCGGAGATCCTCGACGACGAGCATAAAGACACCGCGGCGGGCAAGCGGCTTTTTCGCGTCGCTGGGTGTGCGTGTCGGCGCGGTGATGACCGACAACGGCGCCTGTTACCTTTCACGCGCGTTCGTCGAGGCGTTGGGGCCGGGTGTCAAGCACCGTTGAACCAGGGGCGAATCGGCCACAAACGAGCGGGAATGAGGAACTGTTCGACCGCACGTTGATGACTGAGCGGGCCTACGCCCGGCCGTATTTGAGTCTCAGAGCGCCCGGCAGAAGGCGTATGTGGAGTCCAGCCACGACTACAATTTCCACTGGTCTCATACCGCTATCGGCGGGTTAACCCTATGCAACGCGTTCACAACGTCGCGGGGAAGTACGCACCCGAACCATCGATAGGCTCGAGACGAATGCTAGTAGAGCACGGCAGTCATCGGGGAGTTGTTAATTATGGCTGTCTTGGCTTCTAACTCAGCATGTGAAGGGGAAACCTCGATAGGGGAGCTCTTACATCTATTTTTCGTATCATGGAAAATACGATAACTAAATCCAACCGTAACCGTCCCACCATCCCTCACTAACGCTTTGTCTCTTCCCCAGTGACAATTGCTTACGATCCCATCGCACTCAACGCGCGGGAACGTAAAAATCTTGTGGAACCACCAGCTCACCCAAGTTGGTTTGAAAACCGTGCGGATTTCACGGCAGTCCACAAAGTTCTCTACGTTTTTATCGTCTTCCAACTCTAGGTACCCTTTCTCAACAGAAATGGTCGAAGCAGGGGCCTGACCCCCGGACAGTGGACACGTCGGGGTTAGCTATGCTGCTTTGGTCAGTGTAGCTGATGTGAGTGCTTCGAAGTCATCGGGAGCTAGAAGGTTGCACCACGAGTGTCGCCGGCGCGTGTTGTAGCGCATGCACCACCGGAAGACTTCCTGCCGGCAGACGAGCTGGTTGGCAAAGACTTTCTTATTCTTGAGGACCTCTCGTTTCAAGGTGGCGTTAAACGACTCCGCCAGTGAGTTATCGGCACTGGTGCCGACTGCGCCCATGGACTGGGTGACGTTGAGCCTGCGGCAGGTAGCCTGAAACTGCGATGAGGCATAGACACTTCCGTGGTCCGAATGAAAGATCGCCCCGGCAAGACTCCCGCGGGTGTGGTGCGCATGCTCGAGCGCTTCCTCGACAAGTTCGGTGCGCATGTGCTAGGCGATAGCTAAGCCGACGAGCATCCGGGAATAGCAGTCAATTACCGAAGCTAAATACATATTCGACCCGTCCGCGATCGGCAGATAGGTGATATCGCCAACCAGCACCCTATTTGCAGCCGGGGCCGTGAAATCTCGCTTGACCAGGTCGGCAAACACCACTCGATTGGGCCCACGCCTGGTGGTGGTGACCTTGCGTTTTTCGTGTAGCCACGCAGGCGAAGCTTCTTCATCATCCGGGCGATGCGCTTATGGTTGACCGGCCCATTGTCGTTGTAAGCGTCGTTATAGGTCAGCTCTGCCGCGATGCGTTTGGCACCACAGAGCTGGTCTTTCTCGTCAAAGACCGCCTTGACCTTCGCCCCTAAGATGGCGTCATCAATCAGTCGGCGGTGCCGCTGGGCGCTGCTGGTCTTCCATTTGTAGTAAGAGCTGCGATTGAGCCCAAAGACGGTACACATCCGCTTGACCGAGTACTCGGTGCGGTGGTCATCGACAAACCGAAAGCGGATCACCAGTTTGTCTCTTCCATGAAATATTTGGCCGCCTTGCACAAGATAGCGCGTTCTTCTTTCAACCTGGCGTTTCCTGCTGCAGTTGGCGTATCATTTCTGCCTCCGTGAGCTGCTTGGTACGATCAGCACGTGCAACCGGTGGACTCTGGGTCTTTGCACCGGTGCCGTACGTATCGACCTACGTGCGAAGCGTGGTGCGGTAGATCCCTAAATCTTCAGCCGTGGCCTTGAGCGAGAGATGTGGATCGCTCTCGTCCATCGCGACTGCGTCGCGCTTGAACTGATCCGAATAAACCTTCCTAGGCATGGAGGCAGATTACCTTTCCCCGACCCAACACGGCCGGAAACAGAGGTGTCTACCATACAGGGGCTAGGTCCCTCCGACCAAAATCCCGATCGTAATCACGATCTCATCAATGTTTGGAGCGATGGTTTCTAGTACGGGGAGTACTACTGTGGTGAAAATATCCATCACTGTGGAGATGGCCTTGCCGTGGGATTCAAAATCAATAGCGCCGACGACGTCACCTAGAGCCTCACCGAATTCGGGGAGTTTATCGAGAATAAGTTGAATCCACTCCGCCATTCCGTTGAAAAATTCTTCGACTCCTGGCGCGGCTTGTGAGACGAAATCAGCAAAAGCCGGATATAACTGATTCATCACGATGGAGGCCAATGTCGAGATAATCGGCGATATGGAGGACAAAACTGCGGCTGCTGAGGCGAAGTAGCTTTGCAGGGTTTGTTGCCCCTGCATCGAGTTCACCCACCCGTTGACCTGCGATAAGAAGTTTAGGAAGCTGAACCCACCATTTATATTCACTGATCCGTCGGCCTTGTCTATACCGGAAAAGATCCCTCCGATTCGCCCTCCGAGACGGGGATAGACTCTTCCAAAGCGAAACTACCTCCGCTTCTTTTTCCGCAAGAGATCGCTGTAGCGACCCGTCCTCAAAAGCCGTGATCGTGTTGTTCTTTCACGTCTCAGCCAGACCCAAAAAGTGCGACATCATGCGGCTGAAAATTGGAGCAGCAGCGCCCAACACTACGGTTCTTTTGAGAACGTTTCGTACTCCACCCGCGAGATCACTGGCCGCAAACTTCGTGCCATTCAGCATTTCGGTCATGGCTGTCAGACCAGTACCTGTGGTCAGGAACTCCACCAATCCGCTCGCTGCTAGGCCTAGGTTTCCAGCGAGTGTGCGCATGACCTTGTTAAGTGGTTCGATCAGTGCGCTAACCTGTCCAAGGTCTCCGAGTGGTTCGAAAAATGCTTCTTGGATACCAGAAAAATCAAACAGATCCTTTAAGTCTCGGATTGATAGAGCAGCAGTCTGCGCAGACGGAGTCAACTGATTTATCGCGTCCTGCAGACCCTTCGTGTCAGTAGCACCAATAGCGTCGTCCATTCCCTTGATTGCGATAGCAACAGAAGTAAATGCTGTGCTTGCCGCTGCGATAGTTGGTACGGCCATTGCTCCGACGAGTGACGTCAGTGAAGACGCGAATTGTAGTGTTGCTTTCCGGCGGTGTGCAGGATTGGTACGAGTGCCAGAACACCGGACGTTGCAAAAGCCATAGCTGACCTCATTTGCAGAGTCTTTGCCCCCGCGGCTCCTAGGCTCATTGTCAGTCCGGTCATAGCGGTTTTAGCTTTAACAAACCCAGTAGTGGCGGTGAGTGTGGCCATCATTGCGGAGACTTTTGCAATGCCAGTTTTATCCGCAGAGACCCTGACCTTGAGCTTTTAAGTCTCTCCCACACCTAAATTTTTGCAGCCAGTTAAACCAGAGCAAGGTTTAGGAACTTGTACTTGTTCTTAGTTGCCAACTTGATCTTCGGAGCTACCTTTTCTACACCCTTGACCGTAGTGATGGCGTCAGATAGTAATCCCTTATAGTCCAAGTCCATCTGTGAATGGATTTTGGAGTTAACTTCTGCGCAACTTTGACGGCCTTAACGGTGTCTAAGAGCAAATTCCCATAGTCCAACTCCATCTTGGGTTTAATTTTCGGAGTGGAGGCTTGGACTTTGACCGCACCTACAGAATCCGGCAGAAGTCCCTTGTAGTCTAGTGACATTTGGAACTTGATTTTTGGAGTTAGCAGCTCAGCCTTTTTGACCGCCGCTAATGTTGTACAGGGAGGAGCTTATCGTCAACATCAATGTCGACGTGCAAGTCCTTCATAGTGGTTTGAGCCTCACGCACAGCATTGTGAGCGTGACGTGATAAGGACTTTTTGTCCAACTCCATTTTGACTACAAAATCCGAAAAGATTTCTGCGCAGCAGTGACTGACGCAGCGGAATATTGACTCAAAGCGTCGTTGTCTAGGTCCATGCCGACGACAAGATTTTTGATGAAGGACTGCGCTAGTCGTACAACGTCTGACGCGTCTTTTCAAAGATCATCGTCGTTTAAGTCCATGTCGACGATAAGGTCTTTAACGGCGGACTGGGCTACCTTAATGGCGTGAGAGGTTTTCCGCGTAAACCATCAGAATCGAGACCAAGATCGACTTCAAGATCCTGCAGTAGAGCCTGCGACTTGGCTACTGCTCGTCGAGCATCCTCACTGATCTCATTCTTGAGGTGTAGGCGTACTCTGGGTGAGTGTTTCAGTTCCTCGCTACGCAAAACCTACGGAGTTTTGACGCGAAACATGACCAGTCTGGAGCAGTGACTACTCGGGCTTGGTCTACTTTGATTCCACCTACGCCTGCCAAGTGGTGTCCTTAAGCTTGTGAGGTGTTTTCTATCCATCTGGTAACTTAGTCAAGGTTATGGTCTCCGCCGAGTTTTGACCTCTTGCGAACTGTTTATCGAACTGCTGGCTACGTTCTAGAACCTTTCGAGTCTCTAGACCCGGCCCCAACGGGTACTCGTGGTATTTAGCCGTGCCTGTTTTCTTCTTAGAGTTGATCTGCACCTGATGGGTGTGTCAGGGAATTTGTGTGTGAGGCTCTGATCTAGAAGGAGTTTCACCGATAATGACTACAGTGTCACCGAAGAAAAACCATGACCGACAAGGGTCAATGAGATCAGCGAGAAGCTGATGGAAAATCCTTAAGCTCGTCAGCCTGATCAGCGAGCTGTCGACTTCCGCCGGTGATGCAAGCGAGCTGGTTAAAGGCCTCCTGCAGGCATCGATCAACGCTAGTCTTGAAACGGAGATGGATGCGCATTTGGGCTATAGTCATTGCGACCGCAAGGCCAAAACCCAGATGGAAACCGCACAGAGCAGCAATCACCGTAACGGGTTGTACATCAAGACCGTCAATTCTGGCTACGGCGCGGTGGAAGTGACCGTTGCCAGGGATCGTGCTGGCACGTTTACTCCCCGGATGGTGCCCAAGGGCGCACCTCGGCGCACAGAGCTCGACGACATGATTATTTCGCTGTACGCCGGTTGGATGACCGTGCGCGATATTCAGCACCATCTCGCAACCACTCTTGGTGTGGATATGAGCCCGGATACGATCAGCACCATTACCGACGCGGTCTTGGACGAGGTCATGATCTGGCAAAACCGCCAGCTCTACGAGTTCTACCCGGTGATCTTCCTCGACGCGCTACGCGTGAAGATCCGTGACGGCCACCGGGTGGTCAACAAGTCCTGCTACATGATGGTTGGTGTCGACATGGACGGCATCAAGCACATCCTGGGATTGTAGATCGCTGACAATGAAGGCGCCGCATTCTGCGGCATCGGTGTGTGCGGATCTGGCCAACCGCGGTGTCCAGGACGTGTTCATCGTGTGCTGCGACGAGCTCAAAGACCTGCCGGAAGCCGTGGAGGCAACCTGGCCGAATTCCATGGTGCAGACCTGCATTGTGCACCTGATTCGGGCTGCGAACCGGTGGGTGTCCTACCAGGACCGCAAAGCAGTCTCCCGCGCACTGCGCGAGGTCTACACAGCCGCTAACGAGGACACCGCACGTGCCAGCCTGGATACTTTCGACGCCAGTGAACCTGTCCGAAATACCCCCAGTCGGTCAAAGTCTGGCGCGCATAGGAGCGGTTCGTGCCGTTTCCGCAGTTCCCGCCAGCGGCGCGGCGAGTGCTCTACACTACCAACTCGATCGAATTACTCAACGCCCAACTGCGTAAAACTACCCGTAGCAGGGGAGCAATTCCCGAACGATACTGCCGCACTAAAGACGTTGTGGCTGATGATCTGCAACATCGAAGACAAGAGCTGCCCAACGAGCGAAGACAGCAAAACGCGCCATTGAATGCAACGGCTATATTGAAGGAGCGAAAGCCACTGGGTGGAAACAAGTCATCTGAAGTGCCCCGGGTTTTGTTCCTAGGCGTTTGCCTTGATTTCTATTATTGCTTGCGGCGGGTGCTGGTCCCAAAA
>NZ_JAKOPM010000027.1 GCF_022288805.1 Corynebacterium yonathiae | reverse complement strand
GCATTCGTGTATCGAATATTAGACATGCGGAAAATCCTCCAAGATTTCGTCCGCATCCCCTTTTGACCCTTAACCCCCAATTTTGTCTAGAGCGCCTTCTCTCGTCTCAGCCAGTGCGCTACCCGCAGCCCTCTTACCCTCTCGCGCCTTGTATCCTCCTCCCTTCTCCCAATACCCTCCCATTACCCCTCCCTTGGCGCTCACCATCGGCACACTATTCTCTCGGTAGTCACCTCCCCGTGAGCGCGAAGGGAGGGCGTAAGGGATGAGGGTGCTTGACCAATAAGGCCAATCATGCCGCGACAGCACAGACCTTCACACGAGCTACATTGCAAAGACGCTGGCATCAGTGTGCTCAAGCCCCCAGTTGTTCTACGCCGGGGTTTCTGAGTTGTCGGCGTGTCCAGGGGCACTTGCACCGACCTGCCAAAGCAACTACTTGGAACCACCGGTAAGGTCAGACCCGCCGGAAGAATCCGAGTCACCCTCCTCATGGGCAATGTCGGCACCGGAGGAGTTCATCCAAGAGCGCACAACCTTCTCTGCGCTGGCGTCTTTGGTTTCCATCTCTTCAACCATGTCAGAGATGTCTTTTTGAGTAATGAACTTGGTCAGGGAGGCCACCGCTTGGCGCTCTTCACGGTCGAAGAGATCGTCTTGGTAGAGCACCACAAAATTCTCTGGCAATTCGGGTTCGGCGTCCTCGCAGCCGCTAGCGCCGGAAGGCTCGACCGTGGAGGTATCCGTGGTCAAGCTAGACATGAGTGCAATGTGGGTGCGGGCCAGGTAATCCTCGCCGCCCGGTTCGGAGGCCTTCTGTGCTTTCTTGTAGTCCTTAGAAATTGCTCGTGCCTCACCGGGATTGAGAGCGCTAAGAAAAACCCCTGTGCAGCCGACATAGAAATTTCCGCCCGGATTCATGGAACGCCCGCCCTGGGTGTCTTGGAAGATCTCTTCCTTCACAATGGAAGCCTCACGGCCCTGCCCCATGAGTTCCTGGCGGAAAATCTCTGCAAGGACCAACTGGTCAGCCTCATTAGCATCCACCATGATGCCAATCGGCTCATGCTGCGGGCTCTGCGCAAAAGGGTTGGTATTGAATTGGGAGGAGCAGCCAGTAAGCAGCGTTGCGGTCAGCACCACACCGGCAATGGCGTGGGCGGGGCGGGCAAGGCTGCGCATAGCGATACTATTCTCCTTTGGGTCATCGGCGCTTGAGCGTCTAGCTGATTCTACACCGAGGGTGTGTTTACCTCCTGTTGCGGCGTGACTAAGATAGCAAGAGTTATGTCTAGCGTTATCACTGAATCCGCCGTACGCGAGGCGCTTTCCCGCGTCGAAGACCCCGAGATCGGCCGCCCCATCACCGAGCTCGACATGGTGAAATCTGTTTCTGTCACCGGCAATGATGTTGCCGTGGAAATCTATCTCACCATCGCTGGCTGCCCCATGAAGTCCACCATCGAGTCCAATACCCGCGCAGCGGTAGAGGATATCGAGGGCGTGGGAAACGTCATCGTGACGATGGAAGCCATGAGCGATGAGCAGCGCCGTGAGCTCAAAAAGAAGTTGCGCGGTGGTCAAGCCGAGCCGGAGATCCCCTTTGCCAAGCCGAGTTCTACTACCCGCGTCTTCGCGGTGGCCTCCGGTAAGGGTGGCGTGGGCAAGTCCTCGATGACCGTGAATCTTGCTGCGGCACTGGTACAAAAGGGCTTGAAGGTTGGCATTGTCGACGCCGATATTTACGGCCACTCCGTTCCTAACCTGCTAGGCTGCACCGACGGCCCAACTGTTCTCGATGATGAGATGCTGCTGCCACCGATTTCTCACGGCATTAAGCACATTTCCATCGGGCAGTTCGTAGAGGGCAATGCCCCGGTAGTTTGGCGCGGTCCGATGCTCCACCGGGCATTGCAGCAATTCCTAGCTGACGTCTTTTGGGGAGACCTCGACGTACTACTACTCGATCTGCCTCCGGGCACTGGCGACGTCGCCTTGTCCGTAGCCCAGCTCATTCCCAACGCGGAGCTGCTTATCGTCACCACCCCGCAGGCCGCGGCCGCCGAGGTAGCAGAGCGCGCGGGTTCCATCTCACAGCAGACTCGCCAGCGCGTAGCTGGCGTTATTGAGAACATGGGCGCCATGGTCATGCCGGATGGATCCACCATGGACGTATTCGGCACCGGGGGCGGCCAAATTGTGGCCGATCGCCTCGGCGTAATCCTGGGCCACGAGGTCCCGCTACTGGCATCCGTGCCGCTAGATCCCACCCTTCGCAGCGGCGGCGATGCGGGCACGCCAATCGTGATTGATTCGCCCGAGTCCCCCGCTGCCCAGCAAATTCAGGCCGTAGCCGATAAGCTGGCCATCCGCTCCGATTCCCTAGTGGGCAAGAACCTCAACTTGGGTGTGAATTAGCAGACTAGGTGACATCGCCCCACATGCCGCCGCCGGTGGATTCTTCCCCATCGCGTGGCGGCTTTTTCTCTGCCGCGGGCTGCTCCGTCGATTGCGGCTGCGGAGCTTCGGCACGCTGCTGCGACTGTGGTTGCGGCTGCTCGGCATAAACCTGGGAGTAGTCAAAGCTTGGGCGCTGCTGCGGCTGCTGTTCCGGCTCCTTTGGAGCGGTACTGCTCTTAATATCCTCTGCCATTTTCTGGGGGTTGAAGTCATCCCAGGCGGATTCGTCGCCGTCGAAAAGCGCCTTAGTGATAGCGCCCTTCGGACCCAAGCGCGTCCACTGTGCGGCTTGGGTTAACGGGCCGCGGATATCATCGAATTCCGAGGTAATAGAGCCCATTTCCCCATTGAGCTCCGCCTTGGCGTTGTTAATGGCCTTGCGTGCCGCATAGATGGCCGCGCGCACATCTTTAATCACTTCGGGCATACGCTCTGGGCCGATGACTATGATGCCCAAGATCACGATGACGAAAATCTCGGGCCAACCAATGGAAGAAAACACGCTTAAATACTAGTCCCTCACTCTTAGCCGCGCTGATTGTACTTGATTGCGCGAACCATCATCTCCACCTTGTCTAAGAAATCCTGCTGCGGTCGGTGCGCGGGCGTCGCAGCATCAGGCCCAGGTGCTACCCCCTCTGTGGCAATTCCCGCAAGCTTTGCCAATAAAGATTGCGGTGCCCTGACCGTCGCGGAATCCGCACAATGACGAACCCATTCCGAGGCATGGCGCTGCTGGTGCACATCCGCCCGGCACTCCGGGCAGTGCACTAGGTGGATGCGTACACGATGCATAAATTTCGGTTCCATCTCGCCGTCCACAAAAGCAACAACCGCCTCCGGTCCCAAATGTCCGATGGTGTCGCTGCGCCGTGCCCGAGCCTTCGCTTTATCGCGAGCCTTGGCCTGGGCGGTATCGAACCCACCGCGCACGCTGAGTGTGGACAAGGTCCGACGCCCCCGCAGTGAGTCCATCGACGCCCTCCTCCACTAGTTATTCGGCCTTCAGTGACACGGAAATTCTCCGCCTACAGCGGGAACTATGCAGTTTCTCTAAAGTTTAGCGCGTACGCAGCAGCATGCGGGTTTCCGCATTGGTTTGCGCCTCTTTTTCTAGCGCCGCACGCAATTGGGAACGGCCGCGGTGAATGCGTGAGCGCACCGTGCCCATCTTCACACCGAGGGTTTCTGCAATCTCGTCATAGCTCATGCCCACGACATCACACAGCACGACTGCCACACGGAAATCGGGAGCAAGACCGTCGAGCGCGGACTGCAGCGCTGGGTCCAAGTTGGCCACAGTATAGGCCTGCTCCGGCGTCATATCCGTGCCGGGAACACGCTCATAGTCCTCTGGCAAGGCCTCCATGCGAATCTTGGAGCGGTGACGCACCATATCCAAAAAGAGGTTCGTAGTAATTCGGTGCAGCCAGCCTTCGAAGGTTCCGGCCTGGTACTTATCTAGCGAGCGGAATACGCGCATAAAGGTCTCTTGTGTAAGGTCCTCCGCATCATGCTGATTGCCGGAGAGACGATAAGCCAAGCGGTAGACGCCATCGGCGTGCTCGGCCACGAGGTCACCCCAAGCGGGCATATCAGCTTCGCCGGCATCGAACGCCGCGGTCCCGGTCAGCTCCGCCTCAGAGTGGGAGGGCTGAAGGGATTTGGCATCGCGCTTCTTTGTTGTCATGCATGTCATTTTTCTACACTTCCAATCGAAACTCCAGTCACAGTGCTGATAGTTTCCTGTGAGTCCGTCACATCGGTCCCACCGATCACAACCTTGCTGGCTAGGCGCGTTTTTGCCACATCTGCGGACACTTTTCCCTATGTTTTATTATGTGACTACTACCGCATATGAAGCTCTGCGTTCTTATATCGAGACCACCAGCGATCCCTCCGCGGCCTTGCGTGGCGCGCGCGACCACGCCGATGAGTACGGTCTGCCGGTACCAGATGAATCGACCGGACAGCTACTGACTACTCTGACGGCCGCCTCCGCTGGTTCTACCGAACGCCCCCAAGCCGTGGCGATCACCCCTGCCGCTAACGTGGTGGGCCTCTACCTA
Organism: Corynebacterium yonathiae; assembly: GCF_022288805.1. GTDB lineage: Bacteria > Actinomycetota > Actinomycetes > Mycobacteriales > Mycobacteriaceae > Corynebacterium > Corynebacterium yonathiae. The sequence goes on along the minus strand of NZ_JAKOPM010000027.1, from coordinate 13,532 downwards.
CTCGCTGGCATGCCCGATAGTGGCATCCTGACCTGCATCGACCCCGAAGCCGAGCACCAGCGCAGCGCTAAGACCGCCTTCCGTGAGGCCGGCTACGCGCCATCGCGCGGGCGCTTCTTGCCGTCGCGCCCGCTCGAGGTCATGGGCCGCTTAGCCAACGGCTCCTACCAGGTCATCTACGCGGATGTCGCCGCGCTCGAGCTGCCCGCCATCATCAAGGCCGCTTGGCCGCTGCTGCACCAGCACGGCACCTTGGTCTTGGCTAATTCTTTGCTCGATGGCACGCTTGCCGACGCCTCCCGTACCGACCGCGACACCGCCGCCGCCCGCGAAGCAGACGAGTACCTACGAGAAATCGAGGGTGCGAGCGTCACCCGCTTGCCGCTGGGTTCTGGGCTCACCCTCGTTACGAAGCTCTAGACCTTCTGGTTTTTGCCGACGACAACTACGCCGCCGTCAGAAACCTTGAAGCGCTCCTCATCGCGCTCGCGGTCCACACCGATAATCGCGCCATCACTAACGACGACGTTTTTATCAAGGATCGCGCGGCGCACCACCGCACCGCGCCCGATGCGCACGCCCGGCAAAATAACCGATCCTTCGACCGTAGCGCCGTCAGCCACATGGACATCAGACGCTAACACGGAATTGCGCACCGTACCGCCGGAGACGATGCACCCAGGTGCCACCATCGACGATTGCGCGATGCCGTTTTGCACGAACTTTGCCGGCGGGAAATTGGAATCATCCGTGGAGTGAATCGGCCAATTTCGGTTATAGAGATTGAAAATCGGGTGCACCGAAATCATGTCCATGTGCGCCTCGTAGAAGGAATCAATAGTTCCTACGTCACGCCAGTAGCCGTGGTCGCGCTCGGTCGATCCCGGCACTTCATTGGCCATGAAATCGTATACGTGCGCCTGCCCGCGCTCCACAAAATACGGGATAATATCGCCGCCCATATCGTGGGCGGAGTCCTCGTTCTTTTCGTCCTCCAAAAGGGCGTCGATAAGCGCCTGCGCCGTAAAGACATAGTTGCCCATCGACGCATAGCTCATATTCGGATCATCCGGAGTGGCCGGTGGGTCCGCAGGCTTTTCCACAAACTCCGTGATCGTGCCCATGCCATCGGCCTGGATGCAGCCAAACGCCGTTGCCTCCGATCGCGGCACACGAATGCCAGCCACCGAGCAATCCAACCCAGTAGCAATATGCTCTTCTACCATCTGCGCCGGATCCATGCGGTAGACGTGATCCGCGCCAAAGACGATGACGTAATCCGGATTCTCGTCATAAATCAGGTTAAGCGACTGCACAATAGCGTCTGCCGAACCGTTGTACCAGCGCTTACCGCGACGCTGTTGGGCTGGCACCGAGGCAATATACTGTGGCGTCGGCCCCGCCAAGTTCCACGCCTGGGAAATATGGCGGTCCAAAGAATGGGACTTGTACTGGGTCAGCACCGCAATCTTGAGGTAGCCAGCGTTGACCAGATTGGATAGGACAAAGTCAATAAGGCGGTAGGAACCGCCAAAGGGAACGGCGGGTTTTGCGCGGTCTTCGGTCAAGGGAAAAAGGCGCTTTCCCTCGCCGCCGGCAAGGACAATGGCTAGGACATTTGGCAGGCTTCTCACGTTTTCAAACCTAACTGCAAATCCCACATTTCGCAGCAGAAATATGCACATTTCTCCCCCCGTTCCTGATTTCTGCACGCGGCACCAGAGATACGTATTCTGGGTGGGCATGAGAGCCGGAATCTTTTCCAAAGAATACCCGCCGGAAATCTACGGCGGGGCCGGAGTTCACGTAGCTGAACTCACCCGTTTCATGCGCGATATCATCGATGTCTCCGTGCACTGCATGGGCTCCCCGCGCGAAGAAAAAGACGTATTTGTCCACGGCGTGGACCCCGCACTCGAGGGGGCCAACGGCGCACTGCAGACCTTATCCACCGGTCTGCGCATGGCCAATGCCGCCCCCGATATCGACATCGCACACTCCCACACCTGGTACACGGGTCTCGCCGGCCACCTTTCTGCTCGGCTTTATGATATTCCGCATGTGGTCACCGCCCACTCACTGGAGCCCCACCGCCCGTGGAAGCGGGAGCAGCTAGGCGGCGGCTATGATGTGTCCTCCTGGTCCGAAAAGAACGCCATGGAATATGCCGACGCCGTTATCGCCGTCTCCGCCGGCATGAAGAACTCCATCCTCGATGCCTACCCGCGCATCGACGCCTCCAAGGTCCACGTCGTCCTCAATGGTATCGACACCGAACTTTGGCAGCCGCGAGAGGGAGATGTTCTGGACAAACTGGGCGTGGATAAGCAGCGCCCCATCGCCGCCTTCGTCGGCCGTATCACCCGTCAAAAAGGCGTAAAACACCTCCTGCAGGCGGCGCAGCAATTCGACCCGGATATCCAGTTGGTCCTGTGCGCCGGCGCGCCCGATACGCCCGAAATCGCGGCGGAGACCGAGGCACTGGTAGACGAACTGCGCTCCCAGCGCGATGGCGTTTTCTGGGTCAAGGACATGCTCCCACGCGACGAAGTTCAGCAGATCTACTCCGGCGCCGATGTTTTCGTCTGCCCATCTATCTACGAGCCGCTCGGCATCGTAAACCTGGAAGCAATGGCCTGTGGCACGGCGGTCGTTGCCTCCGATGTCGGCGGCATTCCGGAGGTCGTGGTTGACGGTGAGACTGGCGTCCTGGTGCATTACGACGCCGCCGATATCACCGCTTTCGAGACCGACCTCGCCGCCGCCGTCAATAACGTAGCCGCTGATAAGGCCCGCGCTATCGATTTCGGCCGCGCCGGCCGCGAGCGCGCCATCCGCGATTTCTCCTGGGCTACTATTGCCGCCCAGACCGTCGATATCTACCGCAGCCTAATCTAAGGAAGGATAGCCGTGACAACTCACCGCCCCGAACTGCATTTTGTCCCAGAAGACGGCGTCCTCGACGCCCCCGCCGGTATCCTACGCGACGGCGATACCTGGCACCTGTTCTACCAGTACCGTCCGACCGCGGATTCCCCCGCACGCTGGGGACACACCTACTCCGAGGAAACGCCTTTTGACTGGCTAGACTGCGACGATGTCCTTGCGCCCGTCGGCGGCGAGCTTTCCTTACGCGCCGGTTCCGTAGCCCAAGGCCCTGAAGATATCCACCTCTACTTCACCTCTGTGACCGCCGCCGGCATCGCCGTCCACCTAGCTCGCTATGCCGATGTGGACGAAATCTGCGAGGTTTCCGATGATCCACAAGCCCTCGACCCCAATGTCGTGCGCTTTGGCGAGGTCGTAGGCAATACTCGCAACTTTGATCACTTCCGCTCGCCCTCCGTCGTGCCCGACTGGGCCTCCGAGGACCGCGACGACGGCCATGACGGTTGGCTCATGTTGGCGTTAACCGGCCACTCCGATGCGCCTCTTCCTGTCATTCTTGAATCCGCCGATGGCGTGTCCTGGCGCCTGCGCGGCGGTCTCAAGTTCGAGGGCGCCCCTGGCTTCCTCGAGGGCGAGGTTCCCGCTACCTCGCCCATCCCGCCGGTCGTGTCCCCGCGCCTAGTCCGCCTGCGCGATGAGGTAGACGGCAATATCTACGACGTACTCTTTGTCACCCTGGAGCGCGGCGGCCGCGATGTGTCCGGCTACCTCGTCGGCCGACTCGAAGGCACCACCTTCACCGTGATCTCAGGCTTCCGCCGCGTGGACTTTGGCCACGATTTCTCCCGCCCGCGCAATACCAACACCACCACCGGCACGCTTACCCCAGAGCAGCGCTACGAGCGCGCCGTCATCGTCGGCCTCCTCAACGGCAACGGCCGCGGTGACGACGCGACCAAGCATGCCTCCTGGGAAGCCGAAGGGTGGGCCAATGCCCTATCCCTGCCCCGCCGGGTCACCCTAGAGGGCGGCGTCCTCTACCAAGCACCCGCCCGTGGCTTGCCCGATGCCGTCAAACTCTCGGACTACGCCCGCTCGTGGACCGGCGTCATGGAGGTGCCCTCCGGCTCCTGCGTTACCGTCACGCTTCTCGACGGCGCCGGTGACCCCGCCGCCACCATCTGCCACTCCGGCGATGACATCAGCCTCGATCGCTCCATGAATAAGGCCTTTGATCACTGTTTCGCCGATTCCGAGCCCGCCTCCGCCGCGCTCGCCGAAGGCGACTCCGACACCCTCACCATCATCCAAGATGGTTCCACGGTTGAGGTATTCGTCGACGGCGGTCTCATCGCCATGGCCTCCCGCGTCTACTTCGAGGGCGGCTGCTCCGGCCTGCGAGTCGAGACAACGGGCAATGCCGTCATCGAGCAGGACTGGCAGCGCTCCGGCTCCAAGCTCTAAACGCAGCTTCGTATATCCCCTCGCGAGGCCCATCTGGCCCCGCCCCTCTCCCCCGCCCTTCGCGCTCACCGGGAGGGGCTGGGGCGTCGGAAAGCGGGTGCTGGTGAGCGCCAAGAGCGAAGAATCTCCCCTCGCGCTCACCGGGAAGAAAAAAGAACCGCCCATGCGCTGCTGGTGAGCGCGAAGGGCGGAGGATGCGGACCGGCCGCTGAGCTACACTGCGCGGAGGCGATCCAAACGGGCGCGAGCAGTGACCGTAAGCGTCGGTGGCAGTGCGGCCATGCGTTCAGCGAGTTCGCCGGCGCTAATGTGACGCGCGGACGGGCTCATCCCAACCTGCGCGGCAACGGAGGCCTTATCGAGCTCGATGGGGAACGAGATATCAACCGGATCGGCCGCCTGCTCGAGGTAGCCCTCGGCTTGCTCGTACATGCGCTCCACCTTGCCTTCTTCCACGCCGAGGATGCCGAGGGGCTCGCGGAGTTCGTCAAGGTGTCCGGCACCGGGGGTCAAGACGATGACCTGACCGCTCGGGGCGAGTACGCGCTGGAACTCGGCAGGGTTACGCGGGGCGAAGACAACGGAAATGGCGTCGACGGACTCATCCCGAATCGGCAGGCGTTCCCACACATCGGCCACTACAGCGCCGACACGTGGGTGACACTTAGCCAAGTGCTTTGCAGCGTGCGGGGAAATGTCGAGGCCCACGCCGCGGGCGTCCGCGATGGAGTCGAGAGTATGGGCCAAGTAATAGCCGGTACCTGCACCCACCTCGAGGAGGGAGGCTGGTGTGGCCTCGGCCAAGGAGGCAGAATCCAAGGCATCTTGGACTGCTCCTGTCACGGCCTCTACAAAGGGAGCGAAGTGGCCCATAGCCAGATAGGTCTCGCGGGCGTTGACCATGTCCATGTCATCACCCTTGTGCTTGAGCCCAGCACCAGCTGCGAGGGTGACGTATCCCTGCTTGGCCACATCAAAAGAGTGGCCGGATTCCGAAACAAGGCGAGAGAAATCATCGGCACCAGAAAGCGCGGTGCCGTCATTAGGATCGGCCAGAATGTCGACGATATGAGAAAGCATGTACCTAGACTAGCTAGAAACCTCGGTCAACAGGGAACCCAGCTCTGCGGCCTCGTCCTTGCTCAGCTCGATGACGATGCGTCCGCCACCATCAGAGGGGATGCGCATGACGATTTTGCGAGACTCCTCTACTGCTTCCATTTCTCCGCCCGTGGTGCGCGGCTTCATTGCTGCCATAGTGAGTCTCCTTTAGTTAACTTCTTTTCCTTCCACCTTAGACCTTTTCGGCGCGGAAGATAGTTCTTCTTCCAGTTGGGTGAGAAGATCATCGACCTGGTCTTGGCGGTACCCACGGGGAACTACTTCGAATTTCACCTGGTCAAAGCAACCTTTGCGGATGGCAGCGCGGTTATTCTCGCGCACATTCTCCGGCTCGTCGAGCGGGTGCATGACCTCACCGCGGCCGAAGATCGATCCCCATACCCAGGTGCCAATGACGGTCAGGGCGATAAGGACAAGGAGGAGCATAATCCAAGACAGCATGGCTTAAACCATACCTTTTAGCGGCGGGCGTTGAGCAACAGGCGCGATGACCCCGGCGCGGGCGAGTAACGTGCGCGCAACCACCTCGGCCATCGGTGCCAGCTCGTGTAGTGGCCGGTTGCGGTGCACCCGTGTGCCCAAGTCCACTTGCGCGACTGTGCCCCGCTTGCCGACGTCCACCAATAGTCCCGCTTCCACCCCATACCCCTCCACAAAGGGCAGGGTGAGGGCGGTAGTGCGACGCAGGGCGTATTCGCCCCCAAGGGGCTGATCAACGTGGGCGAGTTCGGGGAAGAATTGCTTGATGAGCGGCTTGGCGGTCAGCTCAGTCACGCGGCCGCCGCCGGTGGGCTGGCCGTTGAGGCTGCGGCGGTAGCGGGCCTTGACCATCTCCACTGCGGGATCGGCAAAGGGATTGGCCAGTGCAGTGACCATGCCGGGCGCGGCGGATTCAAGATCCGCGTCAACAAACACAACAATGTCTCCCTTCGCCGCGGCGACCCCGCGCCATAGGGATTCTCCCTTCCCGGGACGCGGCTCCTCCGGGAGTATTTCGCGCCAATTATGTACGTCAGCCCCGGCTGCGGCAGCGCGGGAGGCGGTGGCGTCTGAGGAGTCGGCGTCGATTACCAGCACCTCAAGCGGATTATCGGCAAGGCAGGCCCGCACGACCTCCGCAACGGTGTTCTCCTCATTGAGGGCTGGAATGATGACCGAGACACTCATGCTAGGCCTCGCGTGGTCGCTAGCGGGGGCACCTCACCTTGAATGGCGGCGGTCATGCGGATGACATCGGCGGTTTCTGCTACCTCGTGGACGCGGAAGGCGGCCACTCCGCGCGCAGCGGACCACGCGGTGGCGGCTAAAGTACCGGCAACGCGCTCACCAACACCGCGGTCTAGCGTCTCGCCCACAAAATCCTTATTGGATAGCGCCATGAGCACCGGCCAGCCGGTGGCCACGACCTCGTCGATGCGCCGCAAGAGCTCGAGACCGTGGAAGGTGTTCTTGCCAAAGTCATGGGTCGGATCAATGAAGGTCAGGTCCTCCGGGCAACCGAGAGCGGCGGCGTGCTCGGCCAGCTGGGTGGTTTCTGCGATGACATCGGCCACCACATCATCAAAATGGACGCGGTGTGGCCGGGTGCGCGGGGTGATACCACCGGTGTGCGAGCAGACGTAGCCCACGCGGTGGTGTCCGGCAACCTCGATGAGCTGGGGATCCCAACCCGCCCAGGTGTCATTGACCAGCCCGGCACCGGCAGCAATGGCCGCCTCTGCCACCTCGCTGCGCCAAGTATCGACGGAAATGAGGACATTTGGGTGACGCTCATGCACCTTCGCAATGGTCGGCACGACGCGATCGATTTCCTCCGCCGCGTCCACGGCCTTACCGGGTCCGGCCTTAACGCCGCCAATGTCAACGATGGAAGCACCTGCCGCGATCACCTCATCGCAACGGCGCAGCGCCGGGTCAAGGTCGTAGGTTGCTCCCTTGTCATAGAAGGAATCCGGGGTGCGATTGACAATCGCCATCACGCGCGCGAGGCTCAACGCGGCTCCCTAATGCGCTTATCGCTCATTACTTGGTGGCGCTGGATGATGTGGGCGAGGGCCTCTTCAGGGTCGTCGGTAAGCAAGAAAAGCTCCCGGTCCTTTGCGTTGATATAGCCGTTAGCAGCGAGGGTATTTTCCATCCACTCCAGCAGGCCGGACCAGTACTCGGTCCCCATGAGCACAATGGGGTAATTGGTCACCTTGCCGGTCTGGACCATGCACATGACCTCGAAAAACTCGTCCATCGTGCCCATGCCGCCGGGCAGGCAAATGAAGGCCTGCGAATACTTCAAGAACATGGTCTTGCGGGCAAAGAAGTAGCGGAAGTTCAAGCCTAGGTCAACGTATTCATTAAGCCCTTGCTCATGGGGCAGTTCAATGCCTAGGCCCACGGAAAGCCCGCCGGCCTCGTGGGCGCCGCGGTTGGCTGCTTCCATGATGCCGGGGCCGCCGCCAGTGATTACGGCATAGGAGTGCTCTGCTAACTTGCGGCCCACCTCAACTCCCAGCTGGTAGCTTGCGTCCTCTGGGGTGGTGCGCGCAGAGCCGAAGACAGTGACGGCCTTCGGCAGCTTGGATAGCGCATCAAAACCGGCGACGAATTCGCCTTGGATGCGCAGCACGCGCCAGGGATCGGCATGCTGCCACTCGTGATCCGCGCCGGACTCTAGGAGCCGCTGGTCAAAGGTAGAGGTCTGCTCGCCTTCGGTGCGCAACAACATCGGGCCGCGCAAGGTGCGCATCTGCTCAGGAGTCATGGTCTATCCCTTCAGGTAGTTCAAGAGGGCGGTAGATACTTCGGTGATCTGCGCAGTGGGGACTTGTTCGTCCTTCTTATGCGCAAATCCTGGGTCACCGGCGCCGAAATTCACGGCCGGAGTACCCATCTCGGAAAAGCGGGCGACGTCGGTCCAGCCATACTTGGCGCGGACGTTGCCCCCGACGGCGTCGATAAGAGCCTTGGCTGCTGGCTGACCCAGACCAGGTTGGGCGGCCGGGGCGATGTCATCGATTTCGATGGTGACGTCTTCTTCCTCGCCGATGATGGACTTCATGTACTCCAGCGCCTCGTCACTCGTGCGGTCCGGAGCGAAGCGGAAATTCACAAACATCCACGCCTCATCTGGCAGCGTATTAGTGGCCACGCCCGATTCCAGGTGAACGATATTGAGCCCCTCGCGGTAGGTGCAGCCATCAATAGTGACATCGCGAGACTCATAGGCAGCGATGCGGGTCATAATCGGCGCGAGCTTATGCGCAGCATTGGATCCGAGCCACGCGCGGGCCGAATGCGCGCGGGTGCCGTGCGCGGTAACGCGCAGACGAATGGACCCCTGGCATCCCGCCTCCACCATGGCACCGGAGGGCTCGCCCAGCAGCGCGAAGTCACCTTCAAGCCACTCCGGATGTTCCTTTTGCAGGTGGCCCAAGCCATTAAATTCAGTGGCTACCTCTTCGCCCTCATAGGCGATGACGGTGAGGTCATGTTTCAGCTCATTTGCTTCGTGCAGCTGCGCAAAGGCATTAAGGTAGACGGCCATGCCAGACTTCATGTCTACGGTGCCGCAGCCCCACATAATCTCCGCCCCGTCTTCAGAGCTTTCCATGTGATGCGGTACATTTTCTGCCAACGGAACGGTATCAATGTGGCCGGCGAGCACCACGCGGGAATCCAGCCCGCGGTTCGTGCGGGCACACACGGTATTGCCGTAGCGGGCAACCTCGACGTCCAAACCGCGCAGCGCTTCTTCGATGGCGTCTGCGATGGCTTCCTCATGATGGGAGGGGCTCGGAATATCTACGAGCGCCTTGGTCAATTCGATGGGGTCTGCATAAAGATCTAAAGTCACAAAGCGCCATGCTAGCGCTCCGCGCAGCTCACCGCATTGTGTAAAGTTCACTTCACTGCAAATAATTCGTCCTTCCTAAGGTGATAACAATGGCCGAAGCCACTCAATTGAAATCCCGTCATCTCACGATGATGGGCCTTGGCTCCGCCGTGGGCGCCGGTCTCTTCCTCGGCGTGGGCCTCGGCATCCAGATCTCCGGCACCTCCGTGCTCATCTCCTATGCCGTAGCCGGCGCGCTCATCGCCCTGGTGATGTGGATGCTCGGTGAGATGGCCGCCGCCCGCCCCTCTTTGGGGTCATTTTCCACCTACGCCGGTCAGGCCTATGGGCACTGGGCGCGCTTTACCATGGGGTGGATCTTCTGGTTCATGCTGATCATGGTCATGGGTGCCGAAATCACCGGCGCGGCCGCCATCATTTCCAACTGGTTCGATATTGCCCCGTGGATTCCAGCGCTTATTGCCGTAGCATTCTTCGCGGTGGTCAACTTCGCGGCCGTCGGCGGCTTTGGCGAATTCGAGTTCTGGTTCGCCATCATTAAGGTCGGCGTCATCGTTGCCTTCCTCGTTGTTGGCGCACTCATGGCGCTGGGCATCCTGCCCGGCATGGATCTCTCCCTGGCCGGAACCAATTTAACCGATAACTTTCTGCCTAATGGCATGCCAGGTTTCGCCGCCGGATTGCTGGCCGTTGCCTTCGCCTTCGGAGGCATCGAGCTGGTCACCATCGCGGCGGCCGAATCCGAGGACCCAGCGCACAACGTGGCCACCGCGGTACGCGCCATCATCGTGCGCATCATGATCTTCTACATCGGCTCCATCGTGGTTATCACTATGGCACTGCCGTTTAGCTCCATCCAGGACGCCGATGTCGCCGCCGATTCCCCCTTTACCCTGGTACTCGCTGCCGCCAAGATTCCCTTTGCGGCCGGCTTCATGGAGGCCATTATTGCCTTAGCGCTACTGTCTGCCTTCAACGCGCAGATTTACGCCACCTCCCGTTTGGTCTTCGATATGGCCAAGGACCACTGCGCCCCCGCGTTCTTCCTCAAGCAAAATCGCGCGGGCTCCCCCATCAACGCGGTCATTTTGTCCATGGTCTTTGCCTTCGCTTCGGTAGGCCTGCAGTTCTGGAACCCACCGGGGCTCCTAGCATTTCTCTTCAATGCAGTGGGCGGGTGCCTGCTGGTCATCTGGTTTTTCATCGTGGCTTCCTTTATCAAGCTACATCCCATAATGCGCGAAAATGGCGAGTTGACCGAACTGCGCGTGCCTGGATTCCCCTGGCTGCCGTGGGTCACGGCCGCGGCCTTGGGTGGACTCACCCTGCTCATGCTCTTTGACCCGGCTGCACGCAACCAGGTCGTCTCGGTTCTGATCCTCGCTGCAGTCCTCATAATCTTGTCCTTTGTGCTTCCCACCGGCCAGCGCGCAGGAGCGCCGAAGTAGTTGCTAAGCTAGCGGGCATGACTTCTGCATCCGCACGCGGCCTGGCAACCATTACCCATGACGGCACCGTCTTGGACGTATGGTTCCCGGCCGTATACACCGATAAAAACGTAGAGACCACCGGGACCAAGCGCTTGGAGGAGGACCCCCAGCAGTTCTCGGCACTAGCCGGCCCGGACGAGGAGCGCGGCGTGGCCCGCGTCGCCGTGGAGACCACCATTAAGGATCTGGATGATGCCCCCGTCGATACCTACGATGCTTACCTGCGCCTGCACCTCCTCTCCCACCGCGCTGTCAAGCCGCACGGCCTGAATATGGATGGCATCTTCGGCCACCTCAATAACGTGGTGTGGACCAACTATGGCCCGTGCGCCGTCTCCGATTTCCAGATGGTGCGCGGCCGCCTCGCCTCCCGCGGTCCGGTCGTTGTCTACTCAGTAGACAAGTTCCCGCGCATGGTGGACTACGTTGTACCGTCCGGCGTCCGCATCGGTGACGCGGACCGCGTGCGCCTAGGCGCTCACCTGGCTGAGGGCACCACCGTCATGCACGAAGGCTTCGTCAACTTCAATGCTGGCACCCTTGGCGCCTCGATGGTGGAAGGCCGCATCTCCGCAGGCGTCGTCGTGGGCGATGGCTCTGATATCGGCGGCGGCGCATCCATCATGGGTACCCTGTCTGGCGGCGGCAAGGAGGTCATTTCCATCGGCGAGCGCTGCCTGCTCGGCGCCAACTCCGGTATCGGCATTTCGCTTGGCGACGACGCCGTGGTCGAAGCCGGCCTCTACGTCACCGCCGGCACCAAAGTGGCCGTCTTTGGCAAGGTTGCGGAAGCACTGGGCGTCGACAATGGCGAAAGCGTCAAGGGCTCCCAGCTCTCCGGCGCCTCCGGCATGTTGCTGCGCCGCAACTCCGTCTCCGGGGCGGTCGAGGCCGTGGAGTGGAAGTCCGAGGCCGTCGCGCTTAACGACGAGCTGCACAAGAATTAATACCCCCGATTCCTATAGACCAATCGGGCAAAATAAGATGGAGGGGTGACTGATAACTCCTCCACCCTCGGTTCTGGTCTGAAGGTCCGCCACCTGACGATGATGGGGCTAGGCTCCACCATCGGTGCCGGACTTTTCTTGGGCACCGGCGTCGGCATTTCCGCCGCCGGCCCCGCCGTGCTCCTCGCCTACGTCATCGCTGGCTTTCTTGCCATTTTGGTGATGCAGATGCTGGGCGAGATGGGCACCGTTATCCCCGCCTCCGGCTCCTTTTCCGAATACGCCGAACACGGCATCGGCCGCTGGGCGGGCTTTACCCAGGGCTGGATTTATTGGCTAGCCACCGTCGCCGTCCTTGGCGCCGAAATCACCGGCGCGGCCGGCTTTATTGGCTCTTGGTTCAACGTCTCGCCGTGGATCCCCGCCGCCGTTTGCGTGGTCCTCTTCGGCATCATCAACCTGCTGCGCGTGCGCAGCTTCGGCGAATTCGAGTATTGGTTCGCCCTCATCAAGGTCATCGTAATCGTGGCCTTTCTCATTATCGGCGCGCTGCTCATCCTAGGCCTTCTGCCCGGTCATTCCTTCATCGGCACCTCCGTCTTCCTAGAGGACGGCTTCATGCCTAATGGCCTCGGCGGCGTCGCGGCCGGCCTGCTCGCAGTAGCCTTCGCCTTCGGCGGCATCGAGGTCGTCGCCATCGCGTCCGCCGAATCCGAAGACCCAGAAAAATCCCTGGTCAACGCCGTGCGTTCCACCATCTTGCGCATCTCCGTGTTCTACCTGGGCTCCGTTATCGTCATCACGTTCCTTCTGCCTTATTCCATCTTGGGCGATGCCTCCACGGCCGCGGAATCGCCCTTTACCATGGTCCTCGAGCGCGCCGGCATCCCGGGCGCGGCCGGCATCATGGAGGTCGTTATCGTCCTTGCGTTGCTTTCCGCTTTCAACTCCCAGATCTACGCCTCCTCTCGCATGATGCACTCGCTGGCCTCCCGCGGCGAGGCCCCGCGCATCTTCACCACCACCAATAAGGACGGCGTACCCGCCACCGCTATCGCCCTCTCGGTCCTCCTCTCGGCCGTGATGGTAGTGCTTAACTACGCCGATACCGGCTGGCTCCTTACGTTCATGCTTAACGCCGCCGGTGCCTCCCTGCTCATCGTGTGGGTGCTTATCGCCGTCAGCCAGTTGCGCTTGCGTCGCCAACTCGAGGCTCTTCATCCCCTACCCATCCGCATGTGGGCCTATCCTTACCTCACCTGGTTCGCCCTCGCTCTCTTTGCAGGCATTGCGGTGCTCATGCTTTCCGACGCCACCGCCCGCACCCAACTCTTCTCCGCCGCCGCTATGTTCGCGGTTCTCGCCGTCGCCGGTGTCATCAATGCCAAGGTTCGCGGCATTAACCCCACCTCCACCCTGCCGCTGACTTAGGCCCCACCCCGCTCCTCCCCGCGTCCCCGCCGTCCCTGCCACTCTCCGCCCTTCGCGCTCACCGGCACGCGGAGGGGCATCTCTTTTCCTCTTCCGCTGAGCGCGAGGGGCGCGTTGTCCGATGCTCCGCCCGCCGCGCTCACGGGGAAACATATGGAGGCGTCGGAAAGCTCTGCCGGTGAGCGCCAAGGGCATGGATTTTCTACCGCTCCCCTTCGCGCTCACCGTGAACGGGGATCAGCGCAAAAGCAATCCGCCGGTGGGCTGAACTGCTCCCCATTAGTTGGACTGAGAAATCAGTTGCCAACAACTAGTGGGGGGGGCATTTTCTTTGAGAGCACG
>NZ_JAKOPM010000026.1 GCF_022288805.1 Corynebacterium yonathiae | reverse complement strand
GCATTCGTGTATCGAATATTAGACATGCGGAAAATCCTCCAAGATTTCGTCCGCATCCCCTTTTGACCCTTAACCCGCAGAAGTGCACTGAAGGCAAGGCACGACAAGATCGCTCTTGAACCAAACATTTACAGCACCAATTCATTCCCGGATTTAACCTAAAGGAGATCGCATGCCAAATAGGATCAGCAAAACTTCATGTGTAATTAGTTCTATAGCTGTTCTTAGCCTGGGATTGGGTGCGTGCTCAACTGACCAAAGTGATGAGCCTGCGCCTTCGTTTTCTCCCCGCCTCGATTCATCGACGAACGCACCGGCAACTGAAGCAAGTAGCGGCGCGCCGACATCGGACACACCTAAGACTGCAACTAGAAGTGATTCACCGTCAGCCAATGATCAAAGTCCTCACACTAAGACTTCAGTGCCAGGACCCCAACAACCGAGTAAAGATAAGCAACAAGAGCAAAACCATCTTCAGTCTCAAAGTGGTCGGTCAAAAGCGGACTTTCCGTACTACACTTATGGACGTACAGGCACGGCCCCGAGTACCGAAGTGAACCACACCTCTCCTCAACTTGGACGTGCAGTATACGACGCTTTTATCGAACACTGGATAGCTACCGGCGACTCTCAGCCCGTTCTAGAAGTAGTCTCACCTTGGGACGGGCGTTCATATTCGATGAGCTGTTCCGAGAATGTTGAATACTCCACCGTATTGTGCACTGGGGGAGTTGGCGCCAAGGTCTATATCTATCGACCAATTGATGATTCAGTGACGAAGCCAATGGACTTGCAATATGGATAGATTGCAGCGTTTCTACGGGTCAACATAAAAGCGTAACCTGCTGAGCGCCTCTCATTCGGAGGGTAATCCTAAGAAGGGGCTGCTTTAAGGAAGGCAGGCATGACCTCATTGTGGTGCTCACACTGCTCCAAGCGGGTACGGGTCTGTGATTATCGGAAATATTGGCCCTGACACGCGCCGATGCTGACGTAACAGGCGAGACGCTCGCGGTCACCGTTTGCCAAGATATCTCCAACACTACTCACAGGGCACGCGCAGTACCTATTTTGGACGACCGCATAGGCGCCTACTGGCGGCAACGACTCGATGTGACGGCTCAAAACCATCCACATCACTTACGCCTTCACCGGCAGACTCCGGCAGGTATTGAGACCGCCAGAATGCCTCAAAGGCAGCAGCGCGGCTTTATACCGACATAGGAACAGAGCTTGAATCGCCCTTAGCGGGGGCCATGCGCTCACACCAGTGGCGCACCATCCTAAATAACCGTGCAATCGCACGAGGCGTAGCACCGAACGTGAGGGCTGCCTTCTTCGGGCACGATGAGGCGATGAACCAAAGAGCATACACAGACCTTGTGGACGTTTCGTCTATGCGTGCCGCTCTCGCGGCTGGGAAACTTGGGTTGCACTAGAAGAGCAATCTCTAGCAATCTCCAGGGGTCTCCTGCGGTCTTGAAATGTAGTAACACCAGCGATAATTCTAGGTAGTGCGTCTTTGGCGTAGAGAACCCAGAGGTCGTAGGTTCGAATCCTGCCCCCGCTACCAACTTCCAGGCCCTCATCGGTTAGCCGATGAGGGCTTTTTATTTCTATTGAGCGGCTTGTCTGCGAGGGATCGTGACATCATCGCGCAAGCATGCGTGGAGACAGGCATCACGGATTTCATCGACCGCGATCACTCGGTGTTTTCTGGCGGCCAGCGGCAACGGGTAAAGCTTGCACTGGCTCTGGCTCAGGACACGCCAGTGCATCTGCTCGACGAGCCTACGACCTTCCTCGATCCTGCCCATGCGATTAGTGTTTTGGAGCTCGTACGCAAGCAAGCCCGCGCTGGTAAGACAGTCGTTGTTGTGCTGCACGACCTCATGTTGGCTGGTCAGTACTCCGACACCATGGTGGTTATGAATAACGGCGAGGTCATAGCGCGGGGAACTCCCAAGGAAGCACTGCGGAAGGATATCTTAGCCGCAGCCTACGGTATCGATGTAGAAATCTGGGACGATCCTTTCAGCGCCGCTCCCGTCATCGTTTCCCGCGGTGTGCTCAAGGGCTAGTGCACTCGAAAGATGAACACCAAAGACCGCAGTTTGGAGTTTGTTCGCAGAGGTTGTAGGTGATTCTAGCTAAAGCGGTTTTCCGCATCCGCTCCTCACCGTTATCCCCTTATGGAACTCATCCTGTGGCTGCATGGTCTGTCTTGGAGAGGGAAGCAATCAGGTTCTAGAAAGTAAACCCTTATAAAGCTAAGGTAAGCCTATGCAAAATAGAGACTTCACTAAAACGCGTGCGGTTATCGCACTCGTAGCCACCTTAGCCCTAGGCGTGGGCCTTGTTGCGTGTTCTTCTGATTCTTCTTCTCAGGGATCGGGTGGAGATAGGAAGATCGAGCGAGTTGTGGCGCTCGATTGGCGCTATGAGGAAATTCTCAAGGCCCTCGATGTGGACCCTGTGGGAATCGTGGAAATCGGCAAGTCGGAGGCACCAACTACGTTGAAGGGACAGTTAGGTCAGGCGACCTCTGTGGGCCAAGCCAAGCAGCCGAACCTGGAGGTTATCCAGTCATTGGAACCAGATCTGATTTTGGCTAGCCCTACCCGTCAAGCTGATATCATGCCACAGCTGGAAGAGATTGCGCAGACGGAATCCTACCCAGATGAGACTTACTCGGACGTGTTGGACTCGATGGATGAGATCGCGGCCAAACTCGGCAAAGAGGAAAAGGCTAAAGATGTCCGTCAGCGCATCGAGGCCAAGATTGCTCAGACCAAGGACGCAGTAAAGCCAGGTAGTCGTGCTGTCGTGGCTGGCTGGTCCAGCGAGATGCTCTATACCTGGGTCAACCCCTCTTTCCCTCAGTCGCTACTGAGTAAAGTGGGCTATGACTATGCCTTCGAAGGCGAGAAGTCTTCTATCGAATCTAAGACTGATGTAGCGGAACTGACCGGCGATAAGCTCCCTGGCATGAAGGCTGACCGACTCTTTATGTACAAGGACGTCGAAGAGTTTAAAAAGACGCCCTATGTCAAGGGTAGCGGTGACATCGTAGAGGTAGACCAAGATATCTGGTCGCGTGCCCGCGGGCCATTGTCCGCCGAGCATATGCTCGGCGGACATTATCGCCGCTGAAAAGTAGTGGCACCACGAACTAAAGCCAGCGCTTGCCTGGTCCTTGCAACCGCTGCCGCTGCCTTTGTGTGGTGGTGGCGGCTTCGCCATGTTCAGATGCCAGTAGATGCCCCGTGGCTGGAAGTAGAGCTGCATAGCGTGGCCTTTGACCGTCTCCTTGCTACCACGGTGGTCGGTATTGCACTAGGTGTAGGCGGGTTATTGCTGCGCACGGCAACCGCGAATCCGCTCGCCGATCCGTCCATCACTGGTGTGAACTCCGGTGCGGCACTCAGCGCAGTCGCAACCGCAATGATTTTAGGAAGCGAAGCCTCGAGCGTTGACCAGCTGCCCGGTGCGCTGCTGGGGGCGGGGATTGCTGTGGGGGTGACGGTGGGCGTCGGCAAGAGCGGTGCGATCCAGCGCATGGTTCTCGTTGGCGTTGCCGTTTCCGCGCTGTGTAGCGCCTTGACCTCCATTTTTCTGGTGATAGATGAAGCTCAACTGGCGACGGTGATGTCGTGGCTTTCAGGCCGGCTTGCCGGTGTACGCCTAAGCGATATTATGCCCGCCCTGATCGCTGTGCTGGTCGTGGTTCCCTTGACTTTAGTCGGTGCGAAGACGCTGGACTTGCTCGTGGCTGGCGATGCCGTGGCCGGTGCTGTGGGGGCGAAGCCGGAGCGCATTCGGTTGGCTGCCATTGTGGCGGCGGTAGTGCTCATTGCTCCTTCGGTAGCCGCAACCGGGCCGATTGGATTTTTGGGGCTGATGGCCGCGACCGTAGCGTGGCGGGTGTGCGGCCCGCACCATCGCATGGGGCTGTGTGTGGCTGGAATTGTAGGAGCAGCGGTGCTTCTGGTGGCCGACTCGGTTGGGCAGGCAATCTGGGCGCCGGCCGAGACCCCAGTAGGCATCGTGACTTCTTTGGCTGGCATGCCCTTAGTGCTGTGGTCCGTCCATGCCCTAGGGAGGGGGAGGCATGCGGCATAAGAGATTTGTAGGGGTTCTAGTAGGACTCATCCTGGCGTTGGTATTGAGCGCAGTTATCGGCATGGGCGGTCGGTGCGGTGATGAAATCGCCGGGCGAGGTGAGCACTGGCTTCTTTGCCGGAGATCCGCTCATCTGGAAGTACCGCGCACCGCGGATCTTGGTAGGTATTTGCGCGGGCAGTGCCATGGCTGTTTCCGGCTGTCTATTGCAATCCGCACTACGCAATCCTTTGGCCGCACCAGATACGGTGGGTATTACCTCCGGCGGTGGACTCGCGGCCGTTGCGGTCCTTATGGGAGCAGGCACCCTGCCGGCCCACCTGCTGACCTTGATCGCCTTTATCGGCGCATTGGCTGGAACTGGGTTGGTTCTCCTTCTCGCCGGACGCGGGGCAAGCGATCCGGTGCGCCTGCCCCTTACCGGGGTGGCGGTATCTTTTGGGCTGGGTGCCATCACCGAATTACTTCTGGTGCGCGCCGCGCCAGAGGCAGGAGCGGCCATGACATGGCTGAAAGGTTCGCTTTACGCCCGCTCGCTTGGTGACGCCACTATTGTTGCCCCCTTTATCCTTTTCGCCCTAACCATCGCGATGGTGGTAGCAAAACACCTGGATATGCTCGCGCTGGATGATTCCACCATGGCCGGCATCGGAGTGAGCACCAAGACGTGGCGCCTAATAGCAGTAGCCCTGGCCGTTATCCTCGGCGCCGCGGGAGTCGCCGCGGCTGGGGTCTTGGGTTTCGCCGGGCTCATCGTCCCACATGCTGCCCGTTTGATTGTTGGTGCAAACCTGCGCCGGCAAATGCCCGTGGCGGCCCTAGGCGGCGCGGTCCTTGTGACTGTATGCGATACGTTCGGTCGCTGGGCCTTCGCTCCCACGGAAATCCCCGTTGGCGCGCTCATCGCGCTGATTGGCGCACCTTATTTCATTTTCCTATTGACTCGGCTGACCCGAGTGCGAAACGGAGGCTAGACATGACACTGACGTGTAGCGGATTAACCGTGGGCTACGGTGGCCCCGATGTGGTCAAAGATGTAAATCTCCACTTATCTAGCGGTCAAGTAACGGCTCTGATCGGGCCGAATGGCTGCGGCAAGTCGACGCTTCTCAAAACCTTGGGCCGCCAACTCACGCCCAGCGCGGGCGCGGTGTACCTCGCGGACCAAAAAATTAGTGAGTATTCCTCGCGTGCCTTTGCCCGTGAAGTTTCTTTCCTGCCACAACACCCCGCGGCTCCGGAAGGGGTACTAGTGCGCGACGTCATCGGCTACGGCCGCTATCCCTATACAGGGGCGCTAGCGACGATGCGGGCAGGAGATCATGCAGCGGTTGAGCGAGCTGCCTCGCGTGCTGGGGTGAGCGAGCTTCTCGACGTCCCTGCTGCAGACCTTTCCGGCGGTCAACGCCAGCGTGTTTTCCTCGCCATGACCCTGGCCCAAGAAACACCAATTACCTTGCTTGACGAGCCGACTACTTACCTCGACCCTGCGCACCAACTGTCCATCTTGGAGCTTATCCGAGACCTCAATGGTGCCGGGACCACAGTGGTCATGGTGGTTCACGATATGGTCCATGCTGCGCGTTACGCCGATCGAATCGTAGCCATGCGTGAGGGGCGCATTGTGGCCGAAGGACCTACCGAGGAGGTGATGACCGCTGAACTCGTACGCGAAACCTTCCAAGTTGAGTGTTTAGAGATGACTGATCCATCCACCGGTCGACGCTTTCCTATACCCATTTCCGTGCACGCTCCTGAACTTTCTGGAACCCTAGAAGGAAGAAGATAAATCTATTAAAAGGAGTAAGTAGTAATGGCGAACGAACTAGGCCACGAAGTCGACTTAGACCGTAACGAATACAAGTACTTAGCTTCTGAGGGTTCTGAGTCCGCAGCTGCTAAGTCTGACAAGGCCTCACAGTCGGCTGCGGGTGTCGCTGCTGGTGCAGCTGCTGCGGGGGCCGCAGGTGCTGCCGGCCTGTCCAAGCCGGTCGGAAAACCATCTGCGGACGGCAATGAGTCCGCCGCAAGCAAGTATGAGCCCCAGAACCACGTTGTTGCGGGTGCGGAGGAAGAACATGTTGGCAAGGCCGCAGAGCAGCCGGATCTGCAGGAAGCGCTGGATGAGAACAACGCGGATTACGCGCCTAGCCAGCACATCGTGGGTGAAGCAAAGGAAGAGCATATTGAAACTGCCCCGCAGCAGCCAGACATTGATCTAGAAGCTGCTGGTGAGACCCCTACCTCCGTCAATGATCTGGATGTAGATCCAGAGATGTCTGGCGATGACCGCAACGAAGCAGATGACGTCACCGGCGAGGCTGGCAATGAGCGTTTGGACCAGCTGAAGGGGAAGGCATCGGAGGCAGGTAGCGCCGTAGGTGATGCCTTCCAGCGAGCGAAGGGATTCGTGGAAGACAAGGCCCACGAATACCAAGAAGAGACCACGAAGAAGGGCGGCTTCTTCGATCGCGTCAAGGGCGCCGTTCGTGATGCTCGCGAATCCATCGAGGATAAACGCAAGAATTAAATCCACGTTTGCTTCGGATTAAAGGGCCGTCTCCTTATGAGGAGGCGGCTTTTTGATCGGAATACACTCGGCATTCGTCCGATCCATTGTGGATGCCGCAGAGGCAGAGAGGTTCTCCTTACTTGATGGGGTAGAAAAGCTGCACCTTTAGTAAGGGACCCACAGGTGCTGCTTGTCAACGAACCCACGGCTGTCCTAAGGCGCTGCCGCTCCCAGCATGACTTGATGTTCAATTCCTGGTGAGCACCACAAAAAGGTGGAACGGACAGCTTAAAGGCGAGGTGGCTACAGCTATTGTTACCGCTTAGCCCAGCGCGTGGAGATATAGCCGGCTGATAAGCAGGCGCCTCGGCACGTCCACGAGGGGGCGCAGGAAGGGGAGGAAGGGCTCTGAGGCGGCGTCGATAAGAAAAAGCGTGCGGCCATCGCGCAGGCGCTCCAGTGTGAAGGTCTCCTCGCCGCGCTCGAGGTGTCCGGGGAGGGTGCCGTAGGTGAACCCGCAGCGGCCGTCCTCATAGAAGACATCGACAACCCGGCAGCGAAAATTCCATGGCCCCAAGCCGAGGGTGACCTCCGCGCCCAGCTCAACAACCTCATGGGTCGGGCGGACACGGAAAAGACCGCTGCGTTGTACTGACCAGCGGAAAAGTCGGTGTGCGGCGGCATCAAAGTCAGCATCGATAACCCGCGACATATGCAGCTGTGGAAAGTCGGAGACATCAGAATAGGACAGCGGTGTGGGCATGTTTTCCATGATAGGGGAGGGGTGATCACCCCCGAAGTCTGGAAGAAATATAACGGCTTGGACACAGTCACAAGAGTTTGCTGTTTCCACAATTCTTTCGTGCCACTATCGAGCTTGCACGATGTTGACAACTGAAAGTAGGTACCTTGATGCTTCGCATTCCGCACCTCAAGAGAGTCCTAGTGGGCTCGGCTTTCGCTGGTGCGTTTTTCCTGGGTTCCCCAGCCGCAGGCGCCCAGGAATTGCCCCAACCGGATTTCGATTCCGCAGGGATTATTAACCAGGTCCGCGATGACCTAGCGGGGATTGGCATCCAGACCCCGCAGGTGGATAAAAATGTTACCGACGCCGTGGATTCCTCTGTGCGCAACGCGCAGCAAGCCGTGCAGCAGAACGTGCAGCAAGGACAGTACGCGGAGCCGCTGACTAATCCGAATCCCATTGGCCTAGCGGAGCAGGCTACCCAGCCGGAGTTTAAACCGAAGGGCACCAATCCGAACTATAAGTGGAAAAATGATGGATTTTCCAAGGCAGTCGCGGGAAAACCAAAGGCTGATTACGTCCTGCACCGTGTGCCGGGTTCCATGTTTGATGCCCCACGCATTCCAGAAGAGTCTGTTGCAGCCATGAATCAGGGTGAGTCCCTCTATGGTCCAGGTACCCCGCTCTACGTCAATGACACGACGATGTGCACTCTGACCGCGGCAGGCAACGATAATGGCGGCCGCAAGGTGGGGCTGACCGCTGGCCACTGCGGCAATGTAGGTGACCCAGTTACCTCCGCTGATTCGGAGCAAATCGGCCCGACGGGCACCGTGGTGTCTAAGAACGAGGACTTGGACTACGCCGTTATTGAGTTCGGCTCCAAGGCTAAGGTGTCCCGTTCCTACAATGGCGTAACCGTCAATGAACTAGGCGGTGGCGTCAAACCAGGGCAGCAGGTGTGCAAGCAGGGCGTTGCCACCGGCAAGACCTGTGGCATTACCTATCAGCAGGCAAAGAATATTCAGGTAAACCAAGTCTGCGCCATGATGGGTGATTCTGGCGCGCCGTTGCTCGTCAATGGCCGACTCATTGGTTCCATTTCCGGTGGATTCCTGCCGGTGAATTTCCCGTGCCGTACCCCATTGCAGGGGCCGGTTCATAACCCGACCGCTGCCACCAATATGGATGCGGTCTTGGCGGATATGAACCGCCGCGGTGGCGTAGGTGCCGGTTTCACGCTGCCTGAAGACTAGTTGTACTGAGCCATTCACCCGCTCCCCAGCTCGGGGAGCGGGCTTTTTGCGTCCCTGCCCGGTGCTGATAATCACAACTAATCGGCTCTTGTGTGAAATGCTTGCGCGGACTAAGGTTAGCCTTATCTAGAAGCTACTTAGGTGTGGCTAATCACACCGACAGAAGCCAGCCTAAAAGAACCGAGGTAACCGCGCGATGTTGCAGCTGTCCCTATTGTCCCGTACCCGGCGCAAACCGGGGTGTGAAAAATCCGAGTGTATGCGCGCCGATCAGGCACCGGTGGACGCTTTGGTGGAACTTCCTGAGTGCTGCTTGCAGCACGCCATCAACGAGCAGCCGGCGTTGGCGCTGCGTTTGCGGGAATTAGGTTTCCGCCCAGGTGTGCGCGTACAGATTGGCCGCAAGGTAGCCGGCGGTGCGCGCTTAGTTACCGTGGGCACCGCCCGCTATGCAGTGGATGCGGCTACACTGCGTCAGCTCGAAGTCATCCCGGTGGCAGCATAATGGCACGGAAAACCGCTGCCCCGAGCTGCCACTCCACCTCCTCCATGCGTATTGCGAAGGAGGGAACCCCGGTTCTCGCATTGGTCGGGGCTCCAAATTCCGGCAAATCTACCTTGTTCAATGCGCTAACCGGAGCGAAGGTGCAAACCGGAAATTGGCCGGGCACTTCCGTTGAGATAAGCCGTGGCTTGTGGAATGCGCAGCCAGAGGCCTTTGACATCATTGATCTCCCCGGTGCGTATTCATTGGATCCAATGAGCCCAGACGAGGAATTTACCCGGGATATGCTCGTGGAGGCTCCGCCGTGTGAGCGCCCCGATGTGGTGGTAGTGCTCGTGGATGCCACTGCGCCGGCGCGCGGTCTGAACCTGGCCTTCCAGATCGCGGAGCACCCGTATCGGGTAGTGGTTGGGGTGACCAAGGAGGACATTGCCAAGCAGCAGGGCATAAGCATCGATGCGGTCGCGCTTTCACGCGCGGTGGGTATGCCAGTGGTGAGCGTGAACGGTCGGCGGCGCGAAAACTTGGATGCGCTCGAAGGCGCCGTTGCCCGCGCAATGCGTACCAAGCCGCGAACCATCCGGCCCAATGCCGATCTAGACCAGCGCTTTGCGGATTTGGACGCGGCGGAAAAGGCTGCCGTTTCGCGAACGGACGCTGGCGAACCGCTCAGCCAGCGCATAGACCGCGTGGTATTGCACCCAGTGCTCGGTCCGATTCTATTTCTAGCGGTGATGTGGGCCGTCTTCTTCATCACCACTACTGTCGCGGGTCCACTACAGGACGGATTGGAAGCATTGATCACCGGTCCGGTCTCCGATGGCGCGCGCAGCGTCCTGCCGGATCACTGGCTGGTCTCGGGCTTGGTAGTAGATGGCCTTATCGGCGGGGTGGGCATGGTGCTCACTTTCGCGCCATTGCTGGCCCTGATGTTCCTGTGCCTGGCTGTGCTGGAGGATTCCGGTTATATGGCTCGTGCGGCCGTGGTTACGGACCGCGTCATGCGCGCCATTGGCCTGCCGGGCAAGGCCTTTATACCTATCGTGGTGGGCTATGGCTGCAATGTTCCGGCGATCTCGGCTACGCGCGTGCTTGGCGACGTCCGCCATCGCATTCTCACCTGCCTGCTTATTCCCTTCACCTCCTGTTCGGCGCGCCTTATCGTATTTATGATGCTGGCCCAGGTCTTTTTCCCTGCTCATGCCGGTTCCGCGGTATTTGCCATGTACGTGCTGTCCATCGCTTTGGTGGTGTTGGTAGGCCTGACGCTGCGCCGCACGGTGTGGCGGGCCATGCCGGCCGAAGCCCTCGTTATCGACCTTCCTGCCTATCAGCTGCCCACGTTTAGACTCACCATCTCAGTAATGTGGGTGCGCCTCAAGGGCTTCTTGCATACCGCAGGCGGCATCATCGTGGCCACGGTGGTAGTTATCTGGCTGCTCATGTCCATTCCGGTCACCGGCGGGCACTCCTTTAACGAAGAGGCAGTGCCGCCACAGGATTCCGCCTATGGGGCTGTTGCTCAGGCAATGTCTCCCGTCTTTGCCCCGGCAGGCTTTGATTCTTGGTCGCTGACCGGCCCCTTGGTCACCGGATTCGTGGCGAAGGAAACCCTCATTTCTACGTGGGCACAGACCTACGCGGTCGAAGACGTCACTGACGATGCACCGGAAGAGCAAGCAGAATCCCCCTTGGCCAGCCATATCCGCGCTGATTTTGATGCGGCCTCTGGCGGGCACGGGCTCGCGGCAGTATGGGCGTACATGGTATTCCTGTTGGCCTATACCCCGTGCGTGGCCACGGTAGCCGCGCAGCGGCGAGAAATAGGTTGGAAGTGGACACTCATCGGCTTCGCCCTGCAACTCGGCTCCGCCTGGATTCTCGCGGTGGGAGTTTTCCAAGTCCTCAAGGTCTTCCTATGAGCCCCACGGAGCAGGTCAAGGAGGCCATTACACAGGGAAAATCCAACCCGGCTGACATTGCAAAAGCTACTGGGTTAGGGCAGGGGACCGTTGAAATCATCCTTGCCCACCTTGAGCGCAGTGCAGAGTTGGTGCGGGAATCGCTTACTATGTGCCCCACCGGCGGCTGCGGCAGTTGCGCGCAGGCAGGGGGATGTTCTGGAGCAGCGGTGAAGCGCCGCGGTCCGGTGCTGCTCCAGCTGCGGAGGAGACCTTAGCTCTGCAGCGCGGCGAGGGCGTGCTTATGAAGCAGGCCGTTGGAGGCTACGCCGGATCCTCCATGCGGTCCGGGGTTGCCGTCTAGATCAGTAAAAGTACCGCCGGCCTCGGTCACGATGAGGGAGGGCGCGGCGAGGTCCCACAGGGAAACTTCCGGCTCGGCGGCGATGTCTACTGCGCCTTCGGCCACGAGGCAATAGGACCAGAAATCACCGTAGCCGCGCAGGCGCCAGGTCTTATCCGTGAGCGCGAGGAATTTATCGCGCAGGCCGCGCTCGGCCCATCCGGTCAGCGAGCTCATTGCCAGAGAAGAATCGGCGAGTTTTTCCACGTGGGAAACGCTCAAGCGCTTCGGCTCACCGCCGAATACGCGGAAAGCACCGGCACCTTTGGCCGCGTACCAGCGGCGGCGCAGGGCAGGGGCGGAAACGACAGATACTACCGGCTCGCCGTCTTCCAAGAGGGAAATGAGCGTGGCCCAGACAGGCACGCCGCGTACGAAGTTCTTGGTGCCATCGATGGGATCGATGACCCACTGGCGGCCCTTGTAGCAGGCTTCGCCGCCGTATTCCTCGCCTAGTACCTCATCGCGCGGGCGGGAGCGCTTGAGGGATTCGCGGATCTGTTTCTCACAGGTGAGATCTGCATCCGATACAGGAGACATATCCGGCTTTTCCTTGACGGAAAGATCTGCGGCCTCGAAACGATGCATGGTCACCACATCGGCATGGCCCGCCAGCTCGAGCGCGAGCCCCAAGTCTTCTTTGAACTTACCCACGGAGCCACTCCTCCATCTGATCCACTACCTGTTTATTTCCGGCCAAGCACCATTCAACGCCGCCGGCTTCTACCTTGCGGGCAGTACCACCGGCCGCCTCAACCAGGGCTTTGCCGGGGAACCAATCCCAATCCGCTACCGAATGTTGCATCCATGCACCCCATGTGCCATCGGCCACGGAGGACAAGTCAACAGAACCGGCACCGAGCATACGGACTGTAGCAAAGTTTTCCGCGACGCGTTGCCATGCCCCGCGGATATCCGTATCCACCAGCGAAGTCGGGTGCAAATAGGTAGACAGTGAAATCTGCTCGGCTGGCTTATTCTCCAGGAGAGCTACCTCTTTCCCGTCGAGGGAGGTGGGATAGTCACGGCCTCCGAACCACGTATAACCCATGGCGGGGCGGTGGACGGCGCCTAGGGTGATCCCGGTGGCGTCGGCAAGCGCGAGGGCAGAGCACCAATAATCGGAACCGGAAGAGAAATTGTAGGTTCCATCGACTGGGTCGATGACCCAGGTGCGGCCGGACTGGGACTCGCGGGCGGTGCCCTCCTCACCCAGGATGCCGTCCTCCGGGCGCACGGCCTCGAGCACGCCCGCGACGAAGCGCTCGGCCGCGCGGTCTGCATCCGTGACAACGTCCGAGATGGAAGTCTTTTGCTCCACGTCAACGCCCATCTCGCGCAGGCGCCAGGCTAGGCGGCCGGCGTTATAGACAAGGGCTTGCGCTAGGTGCGCATCCCCGTCATCGGCGTGCGCGACAATGAAGGTCTTGATGACCGCGTCGATCATCTCCTGCAGGCTCGGCTTTTGATCCATGCCCACTATTGTCACCCTAAACGCGGCCGATGGCTAATTATGCCGGCCGGGTGGGTAGGATTGGGGCCTATGCGTCCCGAAGTAACAGCACGGCTCAAGCAATTGGAAATCACCTTGACCACCATTGAGAAGGTCATGGACCCGGAGGCTTTGGCTGCCCGCATTCGGGAACTTGAGGCCCAAGCTGGCGACCCATCCCTATGGGATGACCCTGCCCACGCGCAGAAGGTGACTTCCGAGTTTTCCGCAGCGCAGGCCAAGGTCCGCAAGCTGGAATCACTACGCGGGCGCTTAGAGGACATGCCCGTCATGTACGAACTGGCCGAAGAAGAGGGAGATACTTCCCTAGCGGAAGATGAGCTTGATTCCCTGGAGTCCGCCATCGAATCCCTAGAGGTGACCACCATGCTTTCTGGTGAGTATGACCCGCGTGAGGCGGTTATCAATATTCGTTCTGGTGCCGGCGGTGTGGATGCGGCGGACTGGGCTGAAATGCTTATGCGCATGTATACCCGCTGGGCAGAAAAGCACGGCCACAAGGTGGATGTCTATGACATTTCCTATGCGGAGGAAGCAGGCATCAAGTCAGCCACGTTCGTAGTCCATGGTGAGTACATGTACGGCCAGCTTTCCGTGGAACAAGGCGCGCATCGCTTGGTGCGCATCTCGCCCTTTGATAATCAAGGTCGGCGCCAGACCTCCTTTGCTGAGGTGGAAGTCCTGCCGGTGGTGGAGCAGACCGACCACATCGATATCCCGGACAATGATGTGCGCGTCGATGTGTATCGTTCTTCTGGTCCTGGCGGACAGTCCGTTAATACCACCGACTCCGCGGTGCGTCTGACCCACATTCCCACCGGAATCGTGGTGACCTGCCAGAACGAAAAGTCTCAGATCCAGAACAAGGCCTCGGCCATGCGCGTGCTGCAGGCAAAGCTCCTCGAGCGCAAGCGCCAAGAAGAACAGGCCGAGCTCGATGCGCTTGGCGCCGGTGGCAATGCGTCCTGGGGCAACCAGATGCGCTCCTACGTGCTGCACCCGTACCAGATGGTTAAGGACCTGCGCACCAACTTTGAGGTGGGTGATCCATCCAAGGTGCTCGATGGCGATATCGATGGCTTCCTTGAATCCGGCATCCGCTGGCGGATGCAGCAACAAGAAGACCAAGCTTAGGTCCATACTGATCGGGCTGAATTGAACGCAAAAAGGCCGAACTGAGGGGAGAAAATCCTCAGTTCGGCCTGATCTCTATGGACCTAACCCACGTAGTCCATCGGTGCGCCCGGTCCCAGCGGGAGACCGATGAGGTACCAGATGACAAAGAAGATGAACCAGCCCACCAGCATGCATAGCGAGTAAGGAAGGGCGAGCGACATCAAAGTACCCACACCCGCGTGCTTGTAGTAGCGCTGCAGGAAGGTCAACGCCAAGGCGAAGTAGGGCGACATTGGGGTGATGATATTCGTCGGCGAGTCACCGATACGGAAGAGCATCTGGGAGACCTCGGGTGAGACGCCAACATACATCATCATCGGTACGATGACCGGCGCCATAAGGGCCCACTGGGCAGAGCCTGAGGTAATGAATAGGTTGAGCAGTGCCACCATGGCGACCAGCGCGGCGAACATGAGCAACGGCGGCAGGGACCAGTGCTGAAGTAGCTCGGAGCCCTTAATAGCGGTCCATACGCCGAGGTTGGACCACTCGAACCAAGCGAGGAACTGGGCGACGGCGAAAAAGAGGACCAGCATGGGAACGAGAGTCTCGATGCCCTTGGCCATAAACGTCGGCACATCAGCAAAGGACTTCACGGTGCCTGCCGCCAAGCCGTAGGCAATGCCGCACACCAAGAATGCAAGGGCAATCGGCACGGCGATGGCGCTGATGAGTGGCGACTCCATAAAGCTATCCTCCTGGCTTGCCAGCGGGGAACCAGGGATAAATAGCAGGGCGAAGAAAGCGGCGAGGAAGATCGCCAGGGCAATGCCGGAAGCCATCAAGCCGCGCTGCTCGTTGGGCTTGATACGCATGGCTTCTTCATCATCCGTGAAGTCGTATTCTTCTTCCTCCGCTTCCTCGTTGGACGAGCCGCCGGCGGCTTTGGAAAAGGAGACTTCCTCGTAATTGATGTGGTCATGGTCCACCAATTCGCGGGCCTTTTTCACCATGAGGAATTCCGTCACCGCGGTAATGATGAGCGAGAGCACCACGGCGGAAGGGATGACAAAGAAGATATTGGCCAGCGGGCTGACCTCATATTCGGCGTCAACAAACTGCGCGGCTGGAGTAGAAATACCAGCCAGCAGGAGGTCGGTGATATTTAGAATCAGCGAGGCATTAAAGCCGGCAGATGAGGCTGCGAAGGCCACCATGGCGCCCACGATGGGGGAGCGGCCCACCGCGTGGAAGGCCATCGCACCCAGGGGAATCAAGATGACGTAAATCGCGTCCGAGGCCACGGAACCGGTCACACCGGCTAAGGCCACAACGAAGGTAAGCATTTTGGCGCTGACCTTGGTGACCATCGCTCGCACCAAAGCGGAAAGCAGACCAGACTGCTCCGCTACGGCTACGCCGAGCATCACGGCAAGGATGACACCGAGTGGCGGGAAGTTGGTGAAATTCTCCACGGCGTCCGTAACCATGCGCGAGATATTCTCGGTGGTCAGCAGCGATTCAACCTCAATGGTCTCGCCGGTCTTGGGATCCTCGGCGGTCATGCCAATGAGGTGCCCCAGCCAGGATGTCACAGCAACGATTGCCGCGAGGATGACGAAGAGCCAGAACGGATCCGGAAGCTTATTGCCAATCTTTTCCACAGTGCCCAGGAAGCCGCTTGCAGAACGTGGTTTTTCTTTAGTTTCGGTTTCGGCCATAGTATCGGCACTTTCTGTCGATTGGGTCGGAACAAATTAGTGTCTTAGACCACATTACTTAAATATAGTTCACAGCGCGGTGTCAACTTTGGTTGCTACAGTGATTCGCGTGATTAGATTCGATAACGTGACTAAGGCCTACTCCGCCGAGTCTCGCCCAGCACTTGACGGGGTGTCTTTCGAGATTGCGGATGGTGAATTCGCTTTCCTGATCGGTCCGTCCGGCTCCGGTAAGTCCACCTTCCTGGAGCTGATGGTTCGCTATAACAATGTCAGCAGGGGCGATATTTACTTCGACGATTTCCACGTCAATGAGCTTTCCGGCAAGCAGATCAACGCGCTGCGCCAGTCCATTGGGTACGTCTTCCAGGATTTCCGCCTGCTGCCCAAGCTGACGGTGTATCAAAACGTGGCCTTTGCACTGGAGGTCATTGGCAAGAGCAAGTACCGAATTTCTACCTCGGTGCCCCAGGTATTGGAGCTGGTGGGACTCCAAGATCGCCACAATGCCTATCCGCATGAGCTCTCCGGTGGCGAGCAGCAGCGGGTGGCTATCGCCCGCGCGGTGGTTAATCGGCCGAAGCTTCTGCTTGCCGACGAACCCACGGGCAACCTCGATCCCTCCACCGCTGACGAGATCATGGACTTACTGCTGGGCATCAACCGCCGCGGCACCACCGTGGTCATGTCCACTCACAATGCCCGCGCCGTCAATAGGGCGCGCAAGCGCGTGCTGGAGCTGCGCAATGGAGTACTCGTGCGCGATGAGCACGAGGCAACCTATGAGGGGGAAGCATGAAGCTAGGGTTTATTTTCCGCGAAGCCACCAAGGGGCTTGGCCGCAACCTGACTATGACCATTGCCATGATTATCACCACTGCGATTGCGGTCGGGCTCGTGGTCGCCGGCATCATGGTGAATAACCTGACTAAGGACACCAAGGATATCTATCTCGACCGCGTCGAGGTCATGGTCCAGTTCAATGAAGATATTTCTGCCGGGGACCCAGATTGCACGAGTCCGACCTGTGCAGATATCAAGGATCAGCTAGAGGCGGATGGTTCCGTCGAGTCCGTGGAATACCGCAACCGCGCAGATTCCTATGAGCGGTTCAAAGAACTTTTCCAAGACACCGACCCTGTCATGGTGGAGCAAACCTCCCCTGATGCATTGCCGGCCGCATTCCACGTGCGGCTTGTAGACCCAGAAGATGCCTCCGCCATCGATGCGATTCGGGATAACCCCGCGGTAGAGGACGTCGTCGACCAGCAGCAAGAGGTGCGCAATGCTGCCAGCAACCTCGATTCCATCCGCAATGCCACCTTCATCTTGGCCATCGTGATGTCCGTGGCGGCCATCTTCTTGGTGGCTAATATGGTGCAAATTGCCGCATTCCACCGCACCCGTGAAACGGAGATCATGCGCATGGTGGGCGCAAGCCGGTGGATGACGCAAGCGCCGTTCGTGATGGAAGCAGTTCTAGCCTCGCTCATCGGTGTACTTCTTGGTGGTGCCGGCATTTTCTTGGGCAAGTCCCAAGTAGTGGACCCGTCTCTACAGGGCTTGTATGAATCCCAGCTGCTGGCTCCTATGAAGTCCGGCGACCTCTGGATTGCCCTCCCGCTCGTCGGCCTGCTAGCGCTGGTGGTTACCGCCGTCACGGCACATATCACCCTGCGGTCTTACGTGCGCAAATAGTCCGTTTGCCGGGCCAGCCAAAAGGGCACTACACTGCCATAATTATGGCTAAGAAGGGCAAGAAGAATAAGAAGGCGGCCTCCGGCGAAGCAACGCTCGCTACCAACCGCCGGGCCCGGCATGACTATAAGATTCTCGAGGAATACGAGTGCGGCATCGTCCTGCTCGGCACCGAGATTAAATCTTTGCGCGAGGGAAAAATCTCGCTCAATGATGCCTTTGCCACCATCGACGATGGCGAAGTGTACCTGCGCAATCTCCACATTCCGGAGTACTCCATGGGCTCGTGGACGAACCACAGCCCGCGGCGCACCCGCAAGCTTCTATTGCACCGTCGCGAGATCGACAAGCTCTACGGGCAGGTACGCAATGGCAATAAAACCTTGGTGCCGCTGAAGGTCTACCTCAAGAATGGTTACGCCAAGCTTTCGCTTGCGCTGGCACAAGGTAAGCAGGACTATGACAAACGAGAGGATATTAAGCGCCGCGACCAGGACCGCGAAATCTCCCGCGAGCTCGGCCGCCGCGTGAAGGGCATCAATGTTTAAGACAGCGAAAGTCCACGACGTCGTCAAAGGTGAGGACACCATCGAAGGCACCGGGGTGCTGGTGGATCGGATGTGGCCCCGGGGCGTCGCCAAGAGCGATGTGGACTACGAGGAATGGTTCAAGGACGTCGCACCAAGTCCCGAGCTGCGCAAATGGTGGAACCACGACGAGGATCGCTTCGATGAGTTTGCCCGCCGTTATAAGGCCGAGCTGGATGACAATGACTCCGAAGAGCTCACCCAGCTGCTTGCGCTTTCCGACGCCACCCTTCTCTTCGCCGCCGCCAACCGCAAGGTCAATCACGCGGTGGTCCTCAAAGAGTGGCTGGAGGAGCACTTGAGGAAATAAAAGTGGGTGGGGTAGTGTTGTACGAACCGTAGGGAAAATGCACTATCCCGTCCCTACAGCATGGGGTTGATTTGGTTTCGACTTCGTGCACTGCGCCAGGGGAAGCGTGCCGGTGCAGGCTAACGACCACCGTATAAGCGTCGTAGCAACCAATAAACGCAGAGAAGAACTCTCAGCGTGACTACGCCCTCGCTGCCTAATTACAGCGACGCGTGTCTGTCAGCCTAGGTTTTGTTCCTGACCTAGATCCTGGCATCGACTAAGGAACTAGCCGGCTGGCCGGGTCATCAGGACCAGTCGGGACTCTTACTGGTGACTGGGCCCATCATCCGGACGTGTTCGCCCGATCCGGAGGGCCGAGTAGAGATTCTGTGCGGACTGCGCACGGAGAAGCCCTGGCAAGGTGACGAAGGACCCGGGTTCAATTCCCGGCAGCTCCACCGATAGGCCCCTCACTTGCTTTCGCAGGTGAGGGGCTTTATTCATAAAATCCAAGCCCGCGCCTGACTAGGGTAGGCGGAGCCGATTTGTCTTTGGAACAGGATCTGACTGTTCGCAAGAACAGCTTTTCACGGGCTATTTTATTTAGGAAAGGTTACCCTCACTCTTGGTTGGTTAGGGTGACTTAAGTTAGATTAATGGGGTATTTATTTCTCGTCTAGAAGGAAAGTAGAATGAAGAAAATTCATCGCGCTCTTTTGTCTGTCGTGGCCGCCGCCTCCTTGGCGCTTACCGCATGTAGCACTGCGGAAGAAGGGGACCAGGGTTCGAATAAGGGGGCATCGGAAAGCGCACTGCAGATCGAAGATAATAACGGCACCCATGAGCTGGACCAGCCGTTCGAGCGCATCGCAGTGACGGATAACCGCGCCTTCGAAATCCTCGCGGATTGGGACCTCAACATTGTGGCTGCCCCGCTCGGCATTGTCCCGGATACCCTCTCGGACAAGATCAATGAAGATACGATCGAGGCCAACCTGGGCATGCACCGCGAACCCGACCTCGAAGCGCTGGTCGCCGCAGAGCCGGACATCGTCATCAATGGCCAGCGATTCACTCAGCATCAGGCCGATATCGAGGCTTTGATGGAAGATACCCCGGTCCTTGACTTCTCCCCGCGCGACGATAAGGACATGGCGGAAGAGCTCGTTCGCCAGACCGAAGCCTTGGGCAAGGTCTTTGACCACGAAGACGAAGCCAAGAAGCTCGTGGATGACTTCAATAAGGCTCTGGACCGTGCCAAGGATGCCTACGATCCTGAAAAAACCGTCATGGCGGTCAACACCACCGGTGGCGATATCAATTACATCGCCCCAGGTAAAGGTCGCTTTTTTGGACCGTTCTTTGATCTATTGGGCATGAAGCCTTCCCTCGAGGTGGAAAACTCCAGCGATGACCACGAGGGCGATGACATCTCCGTCGAGGCAATTGCTGATTCCAACCCTGACTACGTTCTCATTATGGACCGCGATGGCGCCGTCGCCAAGGATGAGGCGGGCTACACCCCAGGTAAGAAGCTGGTAGAGGATTCCGCGGCTCTCAAAAATGTTTCTGCCGTTAAGGACGGCAACATCATCGCTGCTCCGCAGGATACTTACACCAATGAAAACATCATTACCTTCACGGAGACGCTCAACGCGATGGCAGACGCGTTTGAAAAGAACTAGCCGCCACTGAAAACCGAAAACCGGAGGGATTTGTGCCCTCCGGTTTTCAGGTGCGTAAAGGATAGTTATGGAAACCACCACCCCCACAAAGGTCTGGGATTGGAAGCTGGGTCTCGGCGTGCTCATCGTCGCCACGTTGCTCATTGCTTCTTTGCTGACCGGGCAGTACGACGTGGTTGGTGCCGATGATGGCGCCGCCATGTTCGGCATTACCCGCTTGCCACGTACCATTGCTTTAGTGCTGGCCGGCGCGGCCATGTCCGTCAGCGGCCTCGTCATGCAGCTCATTACCCAGAATCGCTTCGTCGAACCCTCTACCACCGGCACCACGGAGTGGGCCGGGTTGGGTCTCCTCGTCGTCATGGCCGTCGCGCCTACTGCGTCGATCCTGACCAAGATGATGGGGGCGGTCGCCTTTTCCTTCGTTGGTACCATCGTATTCTTCCTCTTTTTACGCCGAGTGACCTTGCGCTCCTCGCTCATCGTGCCAATCATCGGCATCATGCTGGGCGCCGTGGTTTCTGCGGTCTCGACGTTTTTCGCCCTTTTGTCGGATATGCTCCAGCAATTGGGAATCTGGTTCATGGGTTCATTTACCGCGGTTTATAAGGGCCAATATGAGGTTTTGTGGCTGGTCCTCTTGGTGCTGGTGGCGGTGTATATCTTTGCTGACCGCCTCACGGTCGTTGGTTTGGGCGAAGACGTTGCTACCAACGTCGGGCTGAACTATAACCGCATGTTGTTGCTTGGAACCGGCCTCATTGCCATCGCTACGGGAGTGGTCACCGTTGTCGTAGGATCTCTGCCGTTCCTCGGACTTATCGTGCCCAATATCGTTTCTATGGTGCGCGGCGATGACCTGCGTTCCAATGTGCCCTGGGTTTGCTTGCTGGGCATCGGCATCGTCACGGTATGTGACCTGGTGGGCCGCGTGATCATCGCCCCATTTGAGATGCCGGTTTCGGTGATCCTTGGAGTCATCGGCGCCATCGTCTTCATCATTATGATTGTGAGGTCGACCCGTGCGAACTAAGATGTCCGCCCCGCCCAAGAAATACTGGATCACCCTAGTCTGCGTATGGGGCTTAGCTGCGGCTTTGGCCTTTGCATACCTGGCCTATGGCAACCCGATGGAATTTGGCACCCGAAAGTTTTGGCTCATTGCCCAGCGGCGCGCTGATGCCCTCATCGCCATGGCGATTGTCGCTGTGTGCCAAGCCATGGCCACCGTGTCTTTCCATAGCGTGACGAATAACCGGATTTTGACGCCATCCATCATGGGCTTTGAGTCACTGTATGTTGCCATCAATACGGCTACCATTTTCTTCTTGGGGGCTAGCGGGCTTAACGACGCCCGCACTGTGCCCACCTTCGTGATGCAAATGGCCGTCATGGTGGGGCTTTCCCTGCTGCTTTACTCGTGGCTGCTGACCAATAGGAAGCAGAATATGCATGCCATGCTGCTAGTAGGTGTGGTCATCGGTGGTGGACTAGGCTCGTTATCTACCTTTATGCAGCGCATGCTTTCCCCTAGCGAGTTTGACGTGCTTACCGCGCGCCTTTTTGGTTCCGTCAATAACGCCGAATCCGAGTACTATCCCATTGCCATTCCCATTGTGGCCATCGTCTCCACGCTTCTGGTGCTCAATGCACGCAAGCTCAATGTGATTTCCTTAGGCTCTGATGTCAGCACCAACTTGGGCGTGAACCATAAGGCGCATGCCATCTACACGCTGATTCTAGTCTCGCTGTTGATGGCGACGACGACTGCGCTGGTAGGGCCGATGACTTTCCTCGGCTTTTTGGTAGCGACGCTGGCCTATCAATTCGCCGATACCTACGATCACCGATACATGTTTCCGATGGCGGTGGGGTTAGCATTCTTCGTGCTCATTGCGGCGTACTTCCTCATGCAGCACGTATTTTCCGCCCAAGGCGTGGTGTCCATCATCATCGAGCTAGTAGGCGGCTCCGTGTTCCTGTTTGTCATTATGCGAAAGGGCCGACTGTGATCGAATTAAAGAACGTTTCTAAAACCTATTCCGACGAAACCGCTATTGGTCCACTGAACCTGACCATCCCGCAGGGAGGCATCACCGCGCTAGTGGGGCCGAATGGTGCGGGGAAGTCCACGATGCTCACCATGATTGGGCGGCTGCTCGATATGGATGAAGGCAGCATCGAAATCGCCGGCTATGATATCCAATCCAGCAAGTCCTCCGACCTAGCAAAGATCGTGTCCATCCTGCGGCAAGAAAATCACTTCGTCACCAAACTTACTGTGCGCCAGCTCGTGGGATTTGGCCGCTTCCCTTACACCAAGGGGAGGCTCAACCAACACGATGAAGAAGTGATTTCTAAATACATCCACTTCCTTCATTTGGAAGAATTGCAGCACCGCTACCTTGACCAGCTTTCCGGTGGTCAGCGCCAGCGCGCATACGTAGCGATGGTGCTGTGCCAAGAAACCGATTACGTATTATTGGATGAGCCGCTAAATAACCTGGACATTTCCCACTCGGTGGACATGATGTGCCATCTGCGCGAAGCCGCCCAGGAGTTGGGTCGCACAGTCATCGTGGTTCTGCATGACATTAACTTTGCTGCGCGCTACGCGGACTACATCTGCGCCTGCAAGGAGGGCCAGATCGTCGAATTTGGCCCAGCCGAGGACATTATGCAGGACGATATTTTGACCCCCATCTTTAATACTCCGGTCCGTGTAATCGATGGACCCGATGGAAAGATCGCTTGCTATCACTAAAAAGAGTAGCTGAACTGGGGATTTGTGTGTTTCTAGGTGTGGGGTGTAGCTTTATCGAAGTCGCCGAGAGGTAGCCGGGAGGTTACTTGTTAGCGAAT
>NZ_JAKOPM010000025.1 GCF_022288805.1 Corynebacterium yonathiae | reverse complement strand
CCTTAAATCGATGCGCATTCGTGTATCGAATATTAGACATGCGGAAAATCCTCCAAGATTTCGTCCGCATCCCCTTTAGACCTTTAGGACATCCTGAAAACAACCAAACCCCCCGAGATTGGGCTCTCTCGGAGGGTTGTTTTGCGGCTAGTGTTTAGAAGCCGAGGATGGAGCGGTTAAACTCATTGAGTGCGTCTGGAATGAGGTACGGCAGCTTACGGAAGAAAAGGCTTGCCTGCTCCAAGATGTCCCAGCCGTTGGAGACGGCTGCGTGGGCTGCTTCCTGGGCGTTAGTTAGCAGATCTGCAATCATTTTGATTTCCTTTCAGAGTAGGGAAAATTGCGCACTCTATTTGTGCACATTCGCCATTCTAGCTGCACTAGTGGGCTTCAAAGCAAATATTAGGACTAGTAGAATTGAGTTAGCTTTGTTTCTTAACTGAAGTGTCCCAGGTTTTGTGAAGTGTCCCAGTTTTTGTTCCGTCTGAGTAGATGGGAAAATCTGGAGCATGCCAAGGAAATTTGACCAGAATGCGAAGGACCGCGTGGTCCGTCTCGTGGAAGATCGCATCTTGGCGGAAAACATGTCGATGCAAGCCGCATGCCAGGCAGTAGCCCCAAAACTGGGGGTTTCATGGCACACAGCTCGTCAATGGACTTAAGCCCTGCCCGCCGTGCGGGAAACACCCCAGAACCCGTGCCTGAAGACTTGGCCGCCGAAAACGCGAGGCTACGCCGTGAAAATTACCAGCTACGCGACATTAATGAGCTGCTGAAGGCTGCCTCAGCTTTTTTCGCGTCGGAACCAGGCCCAAAAACGTTAAGAAATGATCCGGTTCATCGATGAACACCGGAGTAGTTTCACTGCCCGAGTTCATTTGTAAGACGTTGAAAAATAAACGGGCCGGTGGGTTTATCACCTCGCGTGGATATCGCCAATCCAAGGCCCGTGGACTAAGTGCTCGTCGCCTTCGCGATGCTGTGCTGGTAGAACGCATTAGTGCTGTTCACCGGGATAATTACGGTGTTTACGGTGTGCGTAAAATGTGGCATGCTCTTCACCGTGACGGAATTGATATCGGTCGTGAACAAACTGCTCGGTTGATGCGCCTGGCCGGTGTTTTTGGCAAAGGCACAGGCGGATCACCTATCACAACCCGTAAGTCTAACGTGCCGGATCTGCGCCCGGACTTGGTCCGAGCGTGAGTTCAAAGCTCAGGGTCTAAAATAAACTGTGGGTGGCCGACATTACGTATGTGCGCACGAAGAAAGGCTTTGTGTACGCCGCGTTTGTCACCGACGTTTACTCCCGACGGATCGTTGGGCGGGCGTTATCAGATTCCATGCGCACTTCAAGCACTGCTGCTGCAAGCTCTCAACCAGGCGATCGTGTGTGCTGAGGAAACGACAAGTCTCATTCACCATTCGATCATGGGTCGCAGTATGTCAGCGTGGTCTACAACGAGCGACTTGCCCAACACGGCATTACCGCTTCTACCGGAAGTGTTGGTGACTCCTTTGACAATGCTTTGACTGAAAACGTTAACGGCTCCTACAAGAACGAACTGATCCATACCCGCAGGTGGGATGATGTTGTAAAGAGTAGAAATCGCGACGCTCAAGTGGGTGTCATGGTGGAACGAGACAAGGCTTGACCAAAGCTTGAGATACCGAAACCCGGTCGAGGTCGAAACTGAATTTTGGAAGCAGAACCCGCCACAGGCAATGATAGAAATCAAGGCAAATGTCTAGGAACAAAACTCGGGGCACTTCACTCAATGTCGAGCGGGGTTAGGGCTGCTGTGCCGAAAAAGTTAACTCATATATCTACTGAACGGTGTTCAACTCTTCGGTACTATCTGTACATGGATTTTTACTCTGTGCGTATGCGCGCAAACACAGCAGGTCAGCACATATCCGGTGCGGAGGATATCGTCAGCGCCAATGACGTGGCTGCGACGTGCGCGGCCTTGGCACAACGCGCTCTTGACCACCCCAAAGGCAGCGCGGAAAACACAACCATCACGGTAGAGGCCTTAAAGGAAGAAGAGATTTGGCGAGTACCCCAGGTGAGCATTAAAAACCTGGAGGTGGAATCTCCGGAGCACGCGCACACGGTTATACGGGCTTTGTTGCGCGGTCATACCCCACATGTGGAACGCATCATTGAAACAACCTTTGCGGTCCGCGATATGCGCGGTGCCATGCTTATCGACGCCGCCCAAGCCGAGCGCCTTGAACCCGATCTGCAAAGGGGGATACGCGTGAGCCATATCGGTGCTAAGTTGGCCTTTTCCACGGAGCGCGTGGGTAAAAACGCGGCTCTCGAGGCGGTAATTCTCGCCAGTAAAGTTGCTGCGCACCCAGATGTTCTAGCGGAGCTATGTATCTCCGATGACCCCGCATACACCACGGGCTATGTTTGTGTGGCTGGCACATATCATCGGGTGCCGCACATCAAAGAACCTGGTTCGCGGGCTGGAGGTCGCGCTTTTATTATCCGGCCAGGAGCTGATGTCTTAGCGCTCATTGAATATCTGGAAAACCATCCCGTCCTAGTAGAAGTGAACTCGATAGCATGAACCCTAGTGTTGAACAGGCCGTACAGGTTCGACTCCAAAAATGGGATGAGGACGGCCTTCGGCGGAGTCCTTCTGTCTTTGCAAGTGGGCAAACCCCTAATGCGATAGTGCAGCAGGCGGGAGACCACTGTGTCCGCGAGGCGATTCTTTTTAGCTCTTCTAACTATTTGGGCTTAGCTGAGCACCCAGACATCGCTAATGCGGCAAAAGAAGCCATCGATGAATACGGCGTTGGATCAGGCGGCTCGCGGTTGACCACTGGCTCGGGAAAATTGCACCTAGAAGCGGAAGCTGCTGTAGC
The DNA here is from genome assembly GCF_022288805.1 of Corynebacterium yonathiae. Classification (GTDB taxonomy): domain Bacteria; phylum Actinomycetota; class Actinomycetes; order Mycobacteriales; family Mycobacteriaceae; genus Corynebacterium; species Corynebacterium yonathiae. The sequence continues at coordinate 22,985 of NZ_JAKOPM010000025.1, read as the reverse complement.
AAGCTTCACCGGCTATCCCGATGCGGTGCTTTTTGCCAGTGGCTATCAGGCCAATATTTCTACATTGCAGGCGCTAGCGTCACCAGAGCTGACTATTGTCTCAGACGCTCGAAATCACGCCAGCATTATCGATGGCTGCAGGTTGGCCAAGGCGAACGGCGCGACCGTGGTCGTGACCCCGCACCGCGATGTAGAGGCCGTGGACAAGGCTTTATCCAGCAGAACAACCGAATACGCACTCGTGGTTACAGATGGCCTGTTTTCTATGGATGGCGTGCTCGCCCCTTTGCCCGACCTGTATAAAGTCACAGACAACCACGGGGCTTGGTTAATGGTGGATGATGCCCGCGCCTTTGGCACTATAGGAACTACTGGTCGTGGGCTTCCAGAGCACTTTGGCATTCGGCCCGATATTCAGCTCATTACCGCCAGTAAAGCTCTCGGAGCTGAAGGCGCCTTTGAGGCAGCAAGCGAGCCAGTAGCCCAACTATTGCGCCAGCAAGCGCGTTCTTTTGTGTTTTCAACTTCGCCCACGCCGGCTAATTGCGCCGCTATTACTGCGGGTGTAAACCTACTGGGAACCAATCCGAATCTAGTCGGCGGTCTGCAGGACAATATTTCTTATTGGCATCAACGCAGGGGAACCTTGAAGCGGGAAGGGCCCATCATTCCTGTTCGCGTGGGGGATGAATCTGTAGCGATGGAAGCAAGCGCTGCGCTGCTGGAACGAGGATTCATAGTTCCGGCAATTAGGTGGCCTACTGTATCTCGCGGAGCCGCAATCTTGCGGGTGACTTTAATGGCTACTCACACCAAGACACAGATTGATGCGCTTTGCAATGAACTGGAATCTCTCCATCTGTAGGCCGGTGGTGTGCCAGCAGGCATAAAAGAGGGCCCACGCGGCGCACATTGGCGCGGCGTGGGCTGGGGGGAGGGAAGACTAGGAATTAGTCCTGCGCAACACCAACGTTGACTTCGATGTTGCCGCGGGTGGCCTTGGAGTAAGGGCACATCTGGTGGGCGGCGTCGGCAAGCTCCTGTGCCTTGGCGTCCTCAACGCCTGGGATGGTGACCTCGAGGTCAACGCCGAGGAAGAAGCCCTCGTCGTTCTTGCCCAGCTTAACGCGGGCGCCGACGGAGGAATTCTCCACGTCAACACCCTTGTCCTTGGCCACTGCCTTGAGTGCGGAGTGGTAGCAGGCGGCGTAACCGGCAGCGAAAAGCTGCTCCGGGTTAGCGCCCTCACCGCTGCCGCCCATTTCCTTTGGGGCGGTCATGGTGAAGTCCAGATCGGAATCCTTGACTACGGCGCGGCCGTCGCGGCCTGCTCCGGTGGACAGTGCTTCGGTGGTGTATACGGCGTCCATAATGACTCCTTTTCTATCGGGTCTTTGTACGTCCGCCGATTGTACGCAAGAATTCTAGTCCTCGACGACGTTGACGGTGACCTCAATATTGCCCCGGGTGGCATTGGAGTAGGGGCAGACCTGGTGGGCGGCGTCGGCAAGCTGCTGAGCTGTGGCCTTGTCTTGAGCTGGGATGGAAACCTCCAGGTCCACTGCGAGCTGGAAGCCTTCGCCCTGCTTTCCGATGCCCACTCGTGCACCCACCGCAGAGTCACCCAACTCGACCTTCTGGTTGCGGGCCACGGCCTGCAGAGCGGAGTGGAAGCAAGCGGCGTAGCCGGCGGCAAAAAGCTGCTCTGGGTTGGCACCTTCGCCGCTGCCGCCCATTTCCTTCGGGATGGCTAGGGCGAAATCGAGGTCAGAGTCCTTGACGGTGGCGTGGCCATTGCGGCCTGCTCCGGTGGCTAGTGCCTCGGTGGTGTACATGGCGTCCATGATTGCTCCTTTCGATTTTATAATCCGATTTTAATATCCACTTTTGATTGTACACAATTAAATTGCGGACAATATTTTCTTGGCGTCTATACTTTTGGCTATGAATGACGCGCCCACTGATTACCTTTCTCTCGATAGTCAGCTGTGCTTCTCGATTTACCGTGCGAGTAGGGCGGTAGTGCGTTCCTATCGGCCACTCCTCGATGAGCTGGGGCTGACCTACCCCCAATACCTGGTCATGTTGGTGCTGTGGGAGGCCGACGAACCGGTGCCACTTAAATTCATTCATTCCCGCCTCGGTCTGGATAGCGGCACGCTTACCCCGCTGCTTAAGCGCCTAGAAAAGCAGGGGTACGTGGAGCGACGCCGTGATCCCGCCGACGAGCGCCGCACCCTCGCTAGCCTCACCGCCGACGGCGACGCCCTGCGCTCCCGCGCCGAGTGCATCCCCGAAGCAATGGTTGAGGCCTATGAGAAGTTGGGCCTCGACCTAGTGGAATTTAAAGAGTCTCTCGATGTCCTTGCCGCTACTCTCGTCGACGTGGAGCTGCCCTGGCGCCCCGAAGATGACTTTGTGAGGTAGGGGGGCTTAGTTCGTCGTGGCCACGCGCCTGGACCATATGCTTTTGTCGGCGGTTTCGAATGAGGCGCGAACTGTTTTGTCTCCGGGCTTTTCGCACGTGAGAACTCGCTGGTCGCTGCCCATGCGGCAGTCAAGGTCATAGGATTGCTTGGTCACCGGGCTGCTGGCGGAGACATCCGCGTGGTATACCGATGTCACCGTGGGATCTGGGGAGCGCAGAGTGTAGCTGGCCTGCATCGCGGCATCAAAGACCGCGGCGGCGAATTCGCAGGAAGTCGCATCGCCGGCGTCGATGGAATCGCCTGATGAAGATGTACCGCAGTAGCCGCCAATCTGGCCTACATGGATTTTGTGTTTGCCGCCGGCCGGTGGTGTGGGCTGCTCTGGGGCTGCCTCTTTGGTGACCGTTTCGGTGCGACGTTGCTTCGTTTCCTTCTCCGGGCTGGTTTCTTCTGCATTTTCACCAGCCGGGGAGTTGCTATCTTGCGCAGTGGAGAAGGCTGGCTCTTCTGCCGGGGCGGAATCAGAGCTGGAGTCTGAACCGGAGCCGCAGGCGCTTAGCGCAAGACCGGTAGCGAGGAGGACGGACGCGAGAGGGTATATGGAAGGGCGCTGCATAGGGACACTGTAGCGCCCTTCAAGGCGTGGCGCGCGGCTAGTGATCTATGCGGGGTGGAACTGGTGCACCTTCGGGTGGCAGAACCTTCGGGTACTTCTTGGCTGTCCCGGAGGAAGTGGCCGCGCCGGTTGCACCGCTGGTTGCGGCGGCGTCGGCGTTGCTGATGGGGGAAGGGCGGTGGGGAGTGGGGTCCCAGTGGGCGTCGACAAGCTTGCGCTGGCATACCCAGCCCAAAGCCAAAATAGCCAGCGCGATGAGGGCAATGAAGATAAGCCCGAGCGCACTGCCGGCATTGGTGGACCATCCCAGCAGCAGGCCGAGCCAGCCAAAGTCGGCGTCACCAAAAGTGGTATTCGCGGAGCCGAAGGAACCAAGAACACCGAGGAGGAATGCCGGCAGGAACGTAATGATGAGGCCATTGACAAAAGCGCCGAGCGCGGCACCACGGCGGCCGCCGGTGGCATTGCCATAAACGCCTGCTGCACCACCGGTGAAGAAGTGCGGCACCAAACCAGGCAGAATCAACGCAATGCCAAAGGCTGGATTGAGCCAGGTGGAAAGGACGGCAAGGCCGACAAGTCCGCCGAGGAAGGAAGAAATGAACCCGATGAGCACTGCGTTCTGGGCATAAGGGAAGACGATGGGCGCATCCAGTGCTGGGATCGCGCCGGGTACCACCTTGGCAGCGATTCCCTGGAAAGCAGGAACGAGCTCGCCCAGGATGGTGCGGACGCCAAACAGGATGACGGCCACGGCTACGCCGAACTGGAGGCCTTGGGTTACCGACTGCATCAAGAAGTTGCCCACATCAGTAGCACCATCAGGGAAAGCCGTGAAGGCTTCCTCGGAACCAGCGCGTGCAATGAAGAGCACGGCGAGGACTACGTACATTAGCGCCATGGATAGTGCAGTTGCCACCATGGAATCGCGCAGGAAGCGCAGGCCCTCTGGTAGCTTCAGGTCCTCAGTGGAGGGCGACATTTTCTCACCCTTGCCGCCCACCAGCTTGCCGACGCCGCCCGCAGCCAAATACCCCGCAGTGCCAAAATGTCCGATGGCCACAGAGTCATCGCCGGAAATGCGGCGGGTAAATGGGTGCGCGATGGCGGGGAGCGAAACCATAAGAATGCCAAGGAGCGCTGCGCCGAAGGCGATGACAATCCACGAAGAATACCCGGCTGGTGCAAGCACCATGGTGAGAAGAGTCGCCATGAAGAGAACATGGTGGCCGGTAAGAAATACGTAGCTCATTGGCGTAAAGCGGGCGAGCAGCAGCGAAACCACAAAGCCTAAGATCATGATCCAAGCGACCTGGCTGCCGAACTGATCTTGCGCAATACCTACGATGGCTTCATTGGTCGGAACCACGCCCTGGGCCCCGGTCGCGCCCGTGATCATGGCCCCCAGTGGCTCTAAGGAACCGGTGACTAGGCCTGCACCGGCGCCGATAAGGAGAAAGCCGAGTGTGGCTTTGATGGCGCCGCCAATGGTTTTGCCGGTTCCGCGCCCCATTGCTGCCAGACCCACCGCAGTGATGATGCCGATGAGGAATGCTGGCACGGAGAGAATCTCATTAACAAGGAAGTTCGCTATAGCAAGAAGAAAGTCCATGAGGATGCTCCTTAGATGTCGTAGAGCTCGCGCAGAGCCCCATCGATTTCAGACATGGAGGTGAAGTCTTGGATGACGTAGACAGGAACCCCGACATCGCCGAGCGTTGCAGCGATTTCGCCAGAGGTGAGCAGGAAATCTGCCTCGCCTGCGCGGCCCTTGGCGGAGATGGTGTCCGTAGCTTCCACGGTGAGGTACGGCCCCCAACCCCACTCATCGAGCACCTGCTCTAGGGTGTTTTTGAGGAACAATGACGTACCTAGCCCGTTGCCGCATACCGTGAGGATTTTTCCTTTGGAGGCAACAGAATCGGTGGCCGTTTGCTTCGCTGGTTGGACCTTTGGCTCCGACGGTGCTGCGGAAGCTGCGCGTTTCTTTGTCGGAGTTGATGCCGTGAGAACTGCGCGGAGCTCATCTTCAGATTCTGCGCGATTAAGCGCGTCGCGTTTGGTGGCTAGCAGCTTTGCTAGCTGCTTCATTGCTCGCAGATGCTCGGAGTCACTCCGTGAGGCAAAGGCGACGACGAGGTCTACAGGGTCATTGGAATCGTGCCCGAATTCCACCGGATTATCTAGCCGGACCCACGATAGAGAGGTTTCTTTTACCGTCTTCGAAGGGCGTGCGTGCGCAAAGGCAAAACCAGGAGCCACGACAATATAGGGGCCCGTTTCTTCCACGGAGCGCACCATTGCTTCCGTGTAGTCCGCGGTGATTGTGCCAGCTTCTTCAAGCAGTGATCCCGCCAGCCGGATGGCTGCTCGCCAGTCCTTGGCGGCGCCGTGCAAGTCCACGGCACCGGGCGCCAAGAGGGAATCTAGTGTCGCCATATGTTTCTCCCATCACAGAAAAAGTGACATTAAGGTCAATGTCACTCATGATTCTATGCCGCGGAGAAACCGGAGGTAAATGCAGGGGTAACGTTTGCATTGGGGAGTTGGAACCGCTCTAGGGATGCTCGAATTGTCTCTATAGGCCTTTGGCTTGGTCGCAATGGCAGGTGAGGCTGTGTGCTCTCGGAAGGCCAGATCTGGAAATGGGTCCGTGCTAAGGGGAAGGGAAATGAGAAATCCGCGCTGGCGCGTGGAGAAACACAGCTAAAGTGCTGCTTTGCGCACTACAACAGGTCCCTCCCGTTGGGTACAGGAGGGGCCTGGCTACGCCTGTCAAGTACTGCCTGCCTCAGTGAGAAATAGGCTTGAATTCCTTTCGGGCTTTGTATTTCGGCGGGCTCCGCTTTCTGTATTGGCTAGAACGGGAAATTTACGCGCGTTGTATACGAGCAGTTAATCGAGCTCGAAAGTTTGGCGGCCGATTTCATCTTGGCTAAAGGACTTAGATGCAACAAGGTCCACAGGCGTAGTTAGATCATCGAGCTCGTAGGCTATTGTTCCGGCGACAGTTCCTCCCTTTTTAATCTGTTCAAGCTGAGTATCGGAAGTTTCAGGATCAGTATAAGAACCGAGGTCGAGCTCGTTTACCTTATTCGGATCATTGTCTTGGATGGCGGTAAAGTACACGACAAAGTCGGTGGTGGTTAGGGTTTCATCTGTCTTATTTGTTACGTCATAGTTGAAGACGAGAAGTGGCTTTTCGCCTATTTCATTACCAGGCTCACCGGGCTTGATAACACGGTGATCGGTTATTTCGAATTTGGCGGCTGGAACATCCAGGACTCCATCTTTAAAGGATTGGCTAAAATCTGTGCTCTTTAGCTCTTTAATTGTTGTCGGATCATCCTTCACCTTCTTCATATGTGTGGTGAATTCCTTATCTTCAATCGCGACCTTGAAAGTTAAGGCGTCGTCATCGATAGAGAAATCTTTCTTGTCGGACGAAGCAGCCATCCACTCAGAGGCGGTGGCAACTGTATCGAGGTTTGAGGTAACGGTCTCACCGGATGCGGCGGCTTGAGCATCAAAGGAGCCAATCCAGTAGATCATGCGATTTTCGCCGTTGTCCATGACCCATTCGATGGTGATGACGTCATCGGTGATGCTGGCCTCCATCCAGCCATCTTCAGAAGCGCTGTCCTCTTGCTTCCACGTTCCGATTACGGACTTCGCATCGGCCTGTGCATCGGACGCCGAATTATTGGAGTCGCTTGTCTTTGAGCTGTCACTACCGCTATCCGAGCAGGAGGTAAGCGTGAGAGCAGAGACAAGAATGAGAGAAGAGAGTAGTTTGCGCATAAATAATTTCTACCCTCAGGGGGTAGGAAGCGTACAAATACTCAAAAGGGTAGGGGGGCAAATTGGTCTTTTGAGCCCTATTGACTACTCTTTGGAGAGCGGATCTTCGCCCTTAGTGGCAGTGGCTCCGCGTGGGGCTATAGCTCAGTCGGTTAGAGCTACGGACTCATAATCCGTTGGTCGCGGGTTCGAGCCCCGCTGGCCCCACGGTGATAGGGAGGCGTCGGCAAGCAGTGCCGGCGCCTTTTTGCTAACTGCGCATTTGGGTGTACAGATTGCGCAGGGGCGGGCGGTGAAGTCTAATAACCATATGGTTGAAGTAGATCCGCTCATTGAAGCTCTCTACCGCTGGTCCGATATCAGTGGTGTGCTGCTGATGGGAATTATCGGTGGCACTATGGCGCGCAAGCGTGGCTACGATATCATCGGCTTTTTCTTCATTGCGATGTTCTCGTCTCTAGGCGGCGGCATGGTGCGCGACGTGCTCATTAACCGTGGCACCGTCGCGGCAATGAGCCAGCCGGAATACCTCTACTTGGCCTTTACCGGCGCGCTAATCGCCCGCTTTGTCTACTTCAAAGGCAAGACCTGGGATTATCTGCAAGCGCATGGCGACGCCATCGTATCCGGTCTCTGGGCCGCTACCGGCGCCGTGAAGGCCATCACCTATGGGCTGCCGCTGATTCCATGCATCATGATGGGCGTGTTTACCGCCACGGGTGGATCGATGATTCGTGACATCGTGATGGGGCGAGAGCCGAGCGTCTTTGGTGATAACCAGCCGACGGTTATCCCAGCCGTTGCCTGCGCTGTCATCGTCTTGGTTGGCCACCATTTCGACATGATGGCAGTGGGCATGATTATTGGGCCGTTGGTCTCCATCTTCTTGGCACTGCTGGGCATTTGGGCCGGGTGGCGCGTGCCGGCCTATCAGGATTGGGCGCCGATTAATCACACTGCCGCCCAGGTGAAGGTGTTGGCCAAGAAAGCCGAAAATAAGAGCCGTGCAGTGGGGCGTCGCCTAGAGCCGCACCGCCTACGTTCTTGGCGTCACCGCCAGATGGAGGCAGCGCTGCAGCGCCGCATCGAAAAGGAAGTACGATCCGGCAAGCGGCGCAAGGAAGCCGCCGCGGAGGCCAGCGAGTTTATGGAGTCCTTCGAGTCTGATGTGGATCAGCTCAGCGCGGTCATGCCGGAAACCGATGATACGGACTTCGGCGTGGACCTCACCGGTGACTCCTATAACGAGGAGGAACAGGCCTCTAACGAGGAATCGCAGCGCCTGCTCGATGCCATTTTGGAAGATGACAAGCTTACCGATGAGCTCATTGATCGCCTCATGAAGCGCTATAACTCTCGTGATTAGGGACTGGTTCAGCGCGTAGCAGCTAGGCGGCTAAGTGTCCTACCGCGCTTGGGCCAGTGGGCACTTGCACGGTTGCTGGCAGCCAACTGGCATCCAGTTTTCAGGCGCGCGCCCTAATCTAGAGGAATGAACCTGAAGTATTACTTCTACGAGCTGTGGAGCATCTTCGTTGACCACGGCTTACCACTTATCGCGCTGCTGCTGATCGGTATTTTGATCCCGCGCATCGGCAGGCTGGCGATCCGCATCATGGAGCGCCGCCTTGATGAAGAGGAAGAGGCCACCAAGGCCCGCCTAGCTTTGACTGGTGCATTGGTCTACATCGTGCAGGCGGTGGCGTACTTCCTCATCATTTGGGCCGCGCTGACCAATATCGGTGTGCCCGCGGTAGGCGCGGCGGTGCCGGCGACGATAGTTTCGGCCGCTGTGGGCTTTGGCGCCCAGTCCATCATTGCGGATTTTCTCTCCGGCTTTTTCATCCTGTCGGAAAAGCAATTTGGTGTGGGCGATTACGTCAGCTTTGATGGCGTGACCGACGTGGAAGGTACCGTGGTGATGCTGACTTTGCGCACCACTAAGGTGCGCACGCCTACTGGTGAGTTGGTCACCGTTCCTAATAGCTCGGCCGGTGCGGTAACAAACTATTCCCAAGAATGGTCGCGCGCTGTGGTCAACTTCGACGTGCCCGTGCAAGAAGGCGAGACCTTACCGGAGATCACGCGCCGGGTGCGCACCATCTCCGAGCAGGCAATTCGCGAGCCATCCATTGCCGTGGATGTCAACGGTGAGCTGGAGGTGCTGCCGGCCACCCAGCTGGTTGCCCCGCAGGCCGCCGGCCAGTCCTGGCACGTGACCTACCGCGTGCTGGTCACTGTTAATCCCGCCCGCCAGTGGGCAGTGGAGCGCGCCATCCGCTCGGCGCTGCTCGCGGAATTCTGGGACCACTACAACGTGGCCGACTTGGACGAAATCCAGCGCCCGCTGACCCCACCGCAGGGAAATACCGCGGCTCAGGAATCCGTCAAAGATGCTTCTGCAGCAGGGGAGGGCTCCCGACCCGACTCCCAGCCGGCGCAAGCTGCAGCGAATAAACCCGCCGAGGTAGATGGCCCAGATAGCGATGGCCCCGGAAGGCCCGCGCTGCCTGATGATGACGATCAAGACCCCGAGGCGTCCCGAGGCGTCTGGCGAGAGCTGGAGACTAATACCAAATTCCAGAAGATGGCCACCTTTGGTGGCCGGGTCCGCGCCTCCACTACGGGTCTTGTCCTCGCGCTGCTGGTTGTGGGTGCCTTGACTTTGGCCTCGAGCAACCCCGAAAACGCGGACGCCGGCTGGCTCTCGCCTGAACACTGGCGCGATAGCGGCGAGGAGACTTCCTCCTCGCAGCTTTCCGACGCCCCCTCTACCGACCCCACACCCGAAACCACCGAGACCGGCACGACCTACGAGCCGACGGAGGATGGCGCTGCCGCCACCGAGACCGCCAACCCGCAAGGCACCGATGGTGCCGGGCCGACCGATAGTCCTGCCGGTGACGGCCAGGGAACGGGCGCTACCGGTAATGCCTCGCCGGCCCCGAGCGCCGCCAATGGCACCGCTACTGCGCCTGATGCCGGCGACGGCACCCAAGCGTCTGGAACTGCTGGCAGCACAGGTGTGGCGATACCCGCTGAACCCCGCCAGTAAGGTTGGCTCTCTGCGTTGAGCCGGCTCGTCCACCGCTCCTTATTGGCGGAGATGAAATAGCGCAGAGCGGCTATGCGTTGCGCTAAGCATGACATCACTTTTCGAACCACTGGAACTTGGCCGATACACGTTAGATAATCGCGTGACCATGGCGGCGCTGACCCGCCAGCGCGCAGGCGAAAGCGGTGTGCCTACCGAGCTGCACCAGAAGTACTACTCGCAACGTGCCACGGCCGGGCTGGTCGTCACGGAAGGAACCTTCCCGGCGTGGACCAACCGCGCATTCCCCGGCCAGGCAGGCATTGCCACCGAGGAACAGGCAGAAGGCTGGCGCGCGGTGGCAGACCGAGTCCACGAGGCCGGCGGAACCTTGTTCATGCAGATCATGCACGGTGGCCGCACCAGCCACCCAGATCTGATTGGCGGTGCAGATCCAGAGGCTCCGAGCTCCTTCGATTGGGGCGGAACCGTGCGTGGCTTTTCCGGCAAAATGCCGGCGCCGGTCCCGCGCGAGCTGAAGACCGAGGAGCTGCCGCGCATTGTGGAGGAATTCCGTCAGGGCGCGCGCCGGGCTATCGACGCCGGCGTCGACGGCGTGGAAATCCACAACGCGAATGGCTACCTGCTGCATGAGTTCATGGCGGCTTCGTCCAATAAGCGCGAGGATGAATTTGGCGGCAGCCCGGAAAACCGCTGGCGCCTGCCGGAAATGGTCATCCGCGCCGTGGCGGAGGAAATCGGCGCCGACCGCGTGGGCGTGCGGTTCTCGCCGGCGCATAATGTGCAGGAGGTCATCGAGGATGACCAGGACGACATGCTGGCCACCTACGGCGGACTGCTCGATGCCCTGGCACCGCTGAACCTGGCCTACGTATCCCTGCTACACGGCGAGCCGGAAAGCGAGCTTATCGCCACGCTGGCGCAAAAGGCCCGCGCAAATGGCGTGACCAAGGTGCTGATGAATGATGGCTTCCCCACGGTAACTTCTAAGGGAGATGCGCAGCGTGAAATCGAGCTGGACTACGTTGATGCCGCAGTGGTGGGCCGCCAGCTCATTGCCAACCCGGACTTGGTGCGCCGTTGGCGCGAGGGCTTGGAGCTTAACGAGCCGGATCAGGATACGTTCTACCTGGGCGGCGAGCGCGGCTACATCGACTATAAATATGCCGCGGACTAGGGAAGAATCCGCGGCATAAAGGGGGCCAGAGGCCGGCGAGTGATAGGTAGTGAAATTCCCCAGAGAGAGGGTATTTCACTATGACTATCGAAGGTGTACTACCCGGTCGTTAACAACAAGTATCTGTCATGTGACAGAACTTACAACTATTTGGTGTAGCCCTCACCCGGGCGCCAGGTCATGGTTACGGCCTCGCGAACCGGGGACTTGGCGGTGAGCAGGTTATCCACGCGCAGCCAGTGCATTTCCGCCGAATCCGGGCGCACGGTAACAAAGCTATAGCCATGGTGGTCTAGGTCCACGTGGCGGGTGTGCGGGTTGGCACCCAGCAGGTAGCGCTGGGCAAGCTTGGAAAGCTCGTTGCCTTCCGGCAGTTTAAGCTGCTCGTTAACATTTGGCGCAGAAACGGAGGCGCAGACCATCTCAGCGCCGAAGATGCGGCCATCCTTGCTGATATTATGCGCCCACTCGGAGTGGATATCGCCGGTGACAAAGAGGGTGTGGGAATCGTGCTTGGAAAGGGCGTCGATAAGCAGGCGGCGCTCTGCAGAGTAACCATCCCACTGGTCGCCATTGACCGGAATGCCGGTGATATTGGAAGACAGTGAAGAAGAAACCGGCTTGGTCTTGTCATCCCTTTGCAGGGTGGCCAGGTTCATGGGGGAGAACATGACGGAATTGCCCAGCATATTCCACTTGGCAGAAGAGGTTTCAATCTTATTGAGCAGCCAATTGTACTGCTCGGAGCCTAGCATCGTGCGGCCTTCTGCGGCCATCTTGCGCGGGCCGAAACGCACCTGTTCATCGCGGTAGGTGCGCAGATCCATCATGGTCAGCTCCACCAGGTCACCAAAAGTTAGGCTGCGGTAGAGGTGGCCTTGCTCGGACGGGTTGGTTGCACGCACCGGCATCCATTCAAAGTAGGCTTGCATCGCGGCCTTGCGACGGTCCAGGAAAGCGCCCTCCTCGCCTTCGGTGTGGTTTTCGGCGCCCTCGCGCCAGTTATCGTTGGCCACCTCGTGGTCGTCCCAGACCACAACCCACGGCAGCGCACCGTGTGCGGCTTGCAGGTTCTCATCAGTGCGGTAGCGGCCAAGGCGGATGCGGTAGTCCTCCAGCGAGATAATCTCGTGCGCTGGGTGGTGCAGACGCACCGGGCCATTACCTGCGTATTCGCGCTGTGGGTACTCGTAGATATAGTCGCCCAAGAAGATCATATAATCCAGCTGGTCGGCGCGGCCGCGCTGGGCAATATCGCCATAGGCGTTGAAGAATCCAGACTCCCAGTTCGCACAGCTGGCCACGCCGAAGGTGAGCTCTTCCGGGGAGGCGCTCAGCGCCGGGGCGGTTTTGGTGCGGCCGACGGGCGAGTACTTATCCTGCGCCTTAAAGCGGTAAAAGTACACTGTCTCCGGCTCCAGCCCGTGCGGGTCCACGTGCACAGTGTGGTCTTGGTTGGCATTGGTAGTCACTTCGCCCCGCTCGACGACGTCCCCGAATCCCTCATCCTTGGCAATTTCCCACTCCACCTGCGTGGCCTCGCCCAAGCCGGATCCCGGCATGGCATCGGCTTCCGGGGTCACGCGCGTCCACAAGATGACCGAATCCGGGATAGGATCACCCGAGGCTACGCCGTGGAGGAAGGGGCGCTCACCCAGCTTGGGTTCGACCATGTGCTGCTCCACGCGCGGCGAGAGGCTGCTTTGTGCATTGGCGGTATTACCGGCGGCGGTGGATAGGGCGATGGCCACACCCGCGGTGCCGGTGGTTTGCAGGAAGCGGCGGCGGTTGACGTTTTCGCGGGCAGAAGCGGATTGATTCTGAGAATTATTAGGCATGACTTAAAGCTTTGTCATGTTTGCTGCCTGTGCAAGCGGTTTCTGGCCAATTACATAAAGAGTTCTTTTTGTCTTAACTGGAGGTTTACTTCCTTGCCCCCTCGCCCTTATGCTCCGGCCCCTAGACGATCCTGTCTCAGTAGGCTGTAGGGCATGAGTGAATTTAGCCAGATCAGCCAGTGGCCCGCCGATGCGGTAGCCGGAGCCCTACTACACCGCGGCGAGGTGAAAGAAACGGTAGGCGATACCGCGCGTGAGTTTCCGGTGGCATCGGTGACCAAGCTGGTCGCGGCCTATGGCGTGATGCTGGCTGTGGAAGAAGGCGCGGTGGAGTTGGAGCAGCCGGCCGGTCCGGAGGGCTCGACCCTGGAGCATCTGCTTGCGCACGCCTCCGGCATTTCTTTTGATTCCCGGAAGCCACAGAAGCCGGTAGGCGAGCGCCGCATCTATTCCTCCTCCGGTTATGAGTGGGCCGCGGATACCGTGGCAGAAGCTACGGGCATGGACTTTGCCGAATACCTACGCGAAGGCGTTTTGGCCCCGCTGGGCATGAATTCCACTCGGCTCGAAGGCTCGACCGGCCACGGATTGGTCTCCACGGTGGAGGACTTGGCGGCCTTTGCTGCGGAAATTCAAGACCCGCAGTTGCTGCACCCATCCACCGTGGCCGATATGCGCCGTGTCCATTTCGGTGGCCTGCGCGGCATTGTCCCGGGTTACGGCAGCTTTAAAGATTGCACCTGGGGCCTTGGTTTTGAAATCCACGGCGACAAAGACCACTGGATGGGTGCCCTGCCTGCCGACGCCGTCGGGCACTTCGGCATGTCCGGCACCTACCTCTGGGTCGCCGGCGAGTATGCCATGGTCGCGCTTACGAGCCGCGATTTTGGCGAATGGTGCAAGCCCCTCTGGCACGATACGAACACCGCCATCTGGAACTCCTTATAGTCTGTCGAACTCGGCGGAGCTGGCCCCTCCAGTGCGCTAGCTCGTGTCTTTTGCTTTTATCGGGGGAGCAGCGCGGTGGAAAGCTCCCCCGTGGAAGAGGGAAAATTCGGGGATTTTTGTGCAGCGGGAGCCTTAAAGCGTAGGTTCGCGGCGTGACTGCAAAGCGCCGTGTTTATGGGTAAGCCGAATGGGGCTTTCACACGCATGAGCAGGATCTCTGCTGAAGAGTGTAGAGCGAGTCTAGAAAGTTCACAGAATAACCCAAGTTTCACATTTGCAACATTAGTTTCACCTGCAACTTTAACCCCAGTCTGTACCTGAGGTTGAGGTTTAGCGAACGGGGGTTGAAGTGAATGTTGAGGGTTGTAGGGGGAGGTGTGACGCAGGAAAATTGTGTGCAGACGCATCAGACAGTTCGTTGGGGAAGACGAAGCTCGTCTTGCATCGCGCCCGGTCGGCAGGCCTGGTGCGGTGGTGATCTATGTCGAGGGAGAATCGGCTATGAATACGTGCGTTAACCCTGCGCCGGTTGAACAGCCGGCCTCCACCTCCGCGTGGCCCTCCGTCAACGGTGGCGCCACCGTGGTCACCGGTGTGTTGAAAATTTCCGGGATGCCGCGCAAGCTGCGCTCGGAGATTGAACACGCCATGGATCGGTGCATCCGTACCGAATCGGAATTTATCATTCCGGGCGACGACCCACTGACCGCGCAGTGGTGCACACGCTGGTTCCGGGATGGGCTTTCCGTCGCGGCGCTTGCCCAAGGCGGCAGCGCCTGCGCCCGCGCAGGCAGCGGTATTGGCTGCCATCAGGTGCTTACCGGCACGCGCGAAGAGCTAGACGCGCTAGATTGCGTGGTGCGCTACCTCGCACAGCGCCACGGCTTCACCGCGGGCGTGCGTCTGCCACAGTAAGCGCAAAAGGGGCTGGCCAGCCTATGCTGGGTCAGCCCCTTTTGCTGCTGCGGCGAGGTTGCTGCGCGACTTAGTTATCCTCGGCGAATGGATCGAGGATCTTATCGGGCAGTTCGGCCACGGATTTCAGCACAGCAGAAGGGCGGTAGGGGTAGCGAGAAATCTCTCGGTCATCAGAAATTCCGGAGCGCACCAAAACCGTACGCATGCCCGCCTCGAGGCCTGCCTTGACGTCTGTATCCATGCGGTCACCAATCATTACGGTGTGCTCTGAGTGTGCGCCAATATGATTGAGTGCCGAGCGCATCATGACCGGGTTGGGCTTGCCCACGTAATAAGGCTCACGGTCGGTGGCGGCGGTAATCAGTGCGGCCACAGCGCCGGTGGCCGGAAGTACACCCTCTGGGGCCGGGCCGGTGACATCCGGGTTGGTGGCGATAAAACGAGCACCATTGCGGATGAGGTTGATCGCGTTGGTAATGGCTTCAAAAGAATAGGTGCGGGTCTCACCAAGCACCACGAAGTCTGGATCATCGTTGGTGAGGATCCAGCCGGCCTCGTGCATGGCGGTGGTAAGGCCGGATTCGCCCACCACATAGGCCTTGCTGGAGCTTACCTGGCTGGAAAGGAAGTTCGCGGTCGCGGTGGCGGAAGTCCAGATGCGCTCGGCAGGAATATCCAAGCCGGTATTGCGAAGGCGGGCGGATAGGTCCCGCGGGGTGGACATGGAGTTATTAGTCAGCACCATGTACTCGATGTCATTGTCTTTGAGTGCTTGGATAAATTTATCGGCGCCAGGGATCATCTCGCCTTCTTTGATGAGTACGCCGTCCATATCTGATAGATAGGAAATCATTGGTGATCCTCCACATACTCGGCGATATCGCCGATGGTTTCGCAGTTGAGCATCGTCTCCTCAGAAAATCGCACCTGGAAGGCCTCCTCCGCGCGCACGGTCAGCTCCACCAGTTCGAGCGACTCCACGCCTATATCCTTTAGACGCGTCTCTCGGCCCAAGTCTTCCTCGATACCGGTGACCTTGTTAATTAGCGCGATGAGCTGGCTGAGTGTATCGCGTTCCGGTTCCTTTTCCGGCGCGCTCGCGTTGAACTTTGCCTGCAATTGGGCACTGAGGTCGTTTGCCATGACCACCAGTCTAGTATTGATTCCGTTATGCCATTGAGAAAACGATCTTCCGTTGTGGCGCGTAGCTGGCTTAAACGCCTGCGCCCCTCGCACCGCGCCGAATTAGAAAAGCTCTACGGCGGATTGCATGATCCTTCCACCGAGCCTGGGCTTACCCAGATCAGCGCTTCGGGCACCGTAGACCACGACGGCCTAGACATCGCCTGGTATGAGATTGGCCAGGCGGATGCTCCGGTGACGGTGGTATTCATCCACGGCTATTGCCTATCCGCGGAAGCCTATTATGACCAGGCCAACTACCTGCGGGGTCGCAATGCACGTGCGCTCTTGGTGGATCTTCGCGGGCACGGCCAGTCCTCCACGGTCGCCCCAGAAGAGTGCACCGTCGATACGGCCGCTAACGACGTCCTCGCCGTTATTCGTGAGCGCGCTCCGCGCGGCAAACTGGTCATCGTCGGCCATTCCCTAGGCGGAATGGTTGCCTTAAACCTCATTCGCCGTGCCCCCGTTGAGGTTTATGAACGCATCAAGGGCGCGCTGCTGATTTCTACTTCCATGCGCCGTTTTGCGGCCAAAGGCGTAGCGCAGATCCTGCAATCGAAATCTCTGCATGCGCTCTACCGCCTGTGTTTGCGCCTGCCCGGACGCGTCGATAGTGCTCGCTTTGAAATAGCGCGCTTTATCGCCCCACTTTTTGCCGTGACCCTGGCCGGCTTTCCCCAGATGGAGAAGCTGCAATTTCACGTTGCCATGCTTCTTGATACCCCCTTGGCCTCCTATTCCGGCTTCTTCGACGACCTTTTGGAACACGCTGAATACGGCGCTGCAGAAAGGTTGGCACAGCTTCAAGGCGAGGTGGTGGTCGGAACCGCCGATATTGTCACCCCGCGTTCACAATCCGAAGTGCTCTGTGAGCATTGGCCCGCCGCGAACATGCAGACGGTGGATGGCTCCGGGCACATGGTGATCCTCGAGGACCCTGAGGCTATCTCCGCGGCCCTTGGTCGCGTTCTTGATGCGATTTAGAACGACCGAATGCATAGGTCCGTACTACGGGCACGCAAAAGGCGCCGCGGCGGGGAGGCCGGCGGCGCCTTTCGTATAGCGCGTGGCGCGAGTCTAGCCCGCACCGATGTGGGGATTAGTCCTCGATGTGGGTGGTAGCGGTCGGATCATCCAACTTGAAATCCTTGGCTGCCTTCTCCACAACGGAGCGCTCAATCTTGCCCTCGCGAGCTAGGCCGTCGAGTACTGCGACCACGATGGACTCGGCATCGATGTTGAAGTAGCGACGTGCGCCCTCGCGGGTATCGGAGAAGCCGAAGCCGTCCGCACCCAGGGTGATGTAGGTACCCGGGACGTATGGGCGGATCTGCTCCTGCAGCTCGGTGGTGAAGTCAGAGACACCAACGAACGGACCCTCGTAGCCCTTGAGCTGGGAGGTAGCAAATGCCTCGCTCGGCTCCTCGCCCTTGCGCAGGGCTTCCTTGTTGCGGCGGGCGCCGTCGCGGGCCAGCTCGTTCCAGGAGGTGACGGAGAAAATGGAGGCCTTGACATCGAAGTCGTCGGCAAGCAGCTGCTGTGCGCGCAGCGCCTCGTGCACGCCCACACCGGAAGCCAAGATATTGGCGGCAATGGAGCCGCCCTCTGCGGTGTTGAAGTGGTAAATGCCCTTGTGCAGGCCCTCCACGTCCAGGTTCTCCGGCTCAGCAGGCTGCTGGACGGGCTCATTGTAGACGGTGAGGTAGTACATGATGGCCTCGTTGTCCTTGCCATACATGCGCTCAATACCGCGGGTTACCAAGTGAGCAACCTCGTAGCCGAAGGCCGGGTCATAAGAAACCACGGCCGGGTTGGTAGCGGCTAGGACAGGGGAGTGGCCGTCCATGTGCTGCAGGCCCTCACCGGTCAGGGTGGTGCGGCCGGCGGTAGCACCAATGATGAAGCCGCGGCCCATCTGGTCACCTGCTGCCCAGAAAGCATCGCCGGTGCGCTGGAAGCCGAACATCGAGTAGAAGATGTACAGCGGAATCATGGCCTCGCCCTGGGTGGCGTAGGACGTTGCCGCAGCGGTAAAGGAAGCAGCGGCGCCGGCCTCAGAAATGCCCTCGTGCATAATCTGGCCATCGGTGGCCTCGCGGTAGGAGAGCATCAGGTCATGGTCAACCGGCACGTAGTTCTGACCGCGTGGGTTCCAAATCTTCATAGTCGGGAACCAGGAGTCCATACCAAAGGTGCGGGCCTCATCCGGAATGATCGGCACGACGCGCTTGCCCAGCTCCTTGTTGCGCATAATTTCCTTGAAGGTGCGCACCAAGGCCATGGTGGTGGCTACTTCCTGCTTGCCAGAGCCCTTGCGTACGGAGCGCAGCTTATCCAGCGCCGGTGCCTCCAGCGGGGTGAAGTCCTCGCGGCGCTCCGGCAGGAAGCCGCCGAGCTCTTTACGACGCTCCAGCATGTACTTGATCTCCGGGGAGTCCTTGCCCGGGTGGTAGTACGGCGGCAGGTACGGATCCTTTTCCAGCTCTGCATCGGAGAACGGAATCTCCTGCTTATCGCGGAAGCGCTTCAGATCATCCAGGGTCAGCTTCTTCATCTGGTGGGTAGCGTTGCGGCCCTCGAAGTTGTGGCCCAAGCCGTAGCCCTTAATGGTGTGCGCCAGGATGACGGTTGGCTTGCCAGTGCCCTTGTTCTCCAGCGCGCGAGCGTAGGCGGCGTAGACCTTGCGGTAGTCGTGGCCGCCGCGGCGCAGTGCCCAAATCTCATCATCGGACATGTCCTCTACCAGCTTGGCCGTGCGCTCATCGCGGCCGAAGAAGTGCTCGCGCACATAGGCGCCGTCGTTGGCCTTGAAGGTCTGGTAGTCACCGTCGGAGGTGGTGTTCATGACGTTGACCAGGGCACCCTCGGTGTCCTTTTCCAGCAGCTTGTCCCAGCCGCGACCCCAAATAACCTTGATGACCTCCCAGCCGGCACCGCGGAAGAAGGACTCCAGCTCCTGAATGATCTGGGTATTACCGCGAACCGGGCCATCGAGGCGCTGCAGGTTGCAGTTGACCACGAAGGTGAGGTTATCCAGCTCGTAGAGCGACGCGATCTGCAGTAGGCCACGAGATTCTGGCTCGTCCATCTCTCCATCGCCCAAGAAAGCCCACACGTGCTGTTTGGAGGTGTCCTTGATGCCGCGGGTCTCCAGGTACTTATTAAAGCGTGCCTGGTAGATGGCGTTAATCGGGCCCAAGCCCATGGACACAGTGGGGAACTCCCAGAACCAAGGCATCAGGCGTGGGTGCGGGTAGGACGGCAGTCCTTCGCCTTCGCCGCGGGAGACTTCCTGGCGGAAGCCATCCAGATCCTTCTCTGTCAGGCGGCCTTCCATGAACGCGCGTGCGTACATGCCCGGTGAGGCGTGGCCCTGGAAGAAGACCTGGTCGCCGCCAGAAGGATCATCCTTGCCCTTGAAGAAGTGGTTCAAGCCCACCTCATAGAGCGGAGCAGCACCCGCATAGGTGGAGATGTGGCCGCCTACGCCAATGCCTGGGCGCTGTGCGCGGTGCACCATGATGGCCGCGTTCCAGCGGATCCAGCGGCGGTAGCGCTTTTCCAATTCCTCGTCACCAGGAAACTCTGGTTCCATGGTGGTCGGGATGGTGTTGACGAAGTCAGTGGACGTCAACGAAGGCAGCTCAACACGCTTAGCCGTAGCGCGCTCGAGCAGGCGCAGCATCAGGTAGCGTGCGCGCTCCGGATCGGAGTGGTCCAGCAGACCATCGAGGGAGTCCATCCACTCGCGGGTTTCTTCTGGATCATTATCGTGAAGATACGATGCAACGCCGTCGCGGATGAGCGGGAAGTTGGAGTCGCCCTTGGTGGCGTCCTTCTCGGCCATTTAAACCTCCTGTATAGGGTCTGCACAGTTTGTCTCCTAGGATACGCGCTCACAGATCCGCAGTCGTTGTGAAGTCCGACTTAAGGGGACGTGCGGTATGTTACATCGTCATAACCAGTATCTTTGCAAAGTTTATTGGGGTAAAAGAGGGTAGTTTGCTAACTCTGCGGAGCCAGCTGCACTAGGCGGTAGGGCCTGCAAAATGGGGGAATTGCGCCCCTTAGGCGGGTAAAAGAGGCTGGTGGGCGTTAAAATGTTTCTATTAAGCCGCGATTTACCCGCAGGGAGCGGGGGATGCGCGGCCCGGACATTCACCAAATTAGGAAGGAAATGCATAGTGGCTGACGCTGCAGTCAAGCTCGGAATCAAGGAAGGGCAAATCGCCCTAGAGCTTGGTTGGGACGAAGATTGCGATACCGCGATCTCTGAATCGATCGAAGCCGTGCTCGGCGATGATTTCTTGGAAGAAGAAAATGACGAGCTGTGCGATGTAGTCCTTCTTTGGTGGCGTGACGAAGATGGCGACCTTGTGGATGGACTGGTTGACGCGAGCCGTCCGCTGGCCGATAACGGCGCGGTCTGGCTGCTTACCCCAGGTGCCGGAAAGCCTGGCACCGTAGAGCCAGGGCTCATTTCTGAGTCCGCTCAGCTGGCCGGCCTGGTGCAGACCAAGGCAGAGCGCCTAGGTGAGTGGCAAGGCTCTTGCTTGGTGCAGCGCGGTTACACCAAGAAGTAGGGCTTTACCTGCCGATTTGTGTTGCTTGAGCGACCTGCGCTACTGTTTCTAACAGCGCAAGAGCGCATGCGGCTTTAGCTCAGCTGGAAGAGCAATTGGTTTACACCCAATAGGTCGGGGGTTCGATCCCCTCAGGCCGCACCAGGTCAGGCCCCCTTTCCGAGAAATCGGAGAGGGGGCCTTACTCAATTCCACGACCACTAGAATCCGCCCTTTGGGGTAGGTATAAGTAATCCCCCAATGGCCGTTGGTTTGACCAGAGGGGGAAGGCAAAGTTTATTTTACTTGCCGTTATTAAGACCAAATAGGCCGCCTAGACCATTGAGGGTGTCGACAATGCCCTTGGCGGTTTCTACTCCCTTCTTGGCGTTGTCTAGTTGCATGCCGGTGATTTCGGCTTGCTCCTTTGGGTCCTTCTTGGTTGGGGCTTTTTGGTCTAGGAAGAAGCCTGGGTCGATGTTGGTGGTGGCGGGGGTGGTTTCGTCTGCGAATGCGGTGGGGGTGATGGTGGTTGCTGCGAGTGCAGCTGCTGCAATCCCTAGGGTGAGTTTGCGTTTCATGGTGACTCCTTGTTGGTCGTTGTTCAGTTTGAACACCCTTAATATAGCCTGAACAAATTTGATGTGTAAAGGTTGAATTTGATTAAGTTCTTGCGAAGTGCGGAACATTTCGGGGGTTCTTTTGAGTGTTGATTATTTTATAGTGCAGTTTTCGTGCTTGGGCTATTGGCCGGGGATGGGGTCGGGAGTTTCACGTTAAGGCTGTGAGGTGGTGGTTTCACTCTTTTGTTTCTGGCTTATGTTTAGTGGTTCTCTTGTTTTGGGGCACCCCTAGTTATTGGAAGGGGGAGGGGCTTGGTTTTGGTGCGGGGGCAAATTCGGGGGTGGATGGAAACAGGTGGAAATCGCATATTGTGGTCGAAGCCACTTCAAAACTTAGAAGTACCTTAAAATTCACAGATCAAACAATATTTATACGATAAGTATTATAAGAAAACTTCTCACAGGTGGAAAAGGTCAGAAAAGCGCCTATTCTGGGTGCCGAGGGAAAGTGAAAACCATCCCCAACATTCTCTCATTGCAGAAAGGCACACAATGCTCACTCTGAAACCAGCAAAATTCGCCACACCTATCGCGGTTACAATAGCCCTCATCGCAGGAGGCATCGCAGCACCAGCACAAGCCCAAACAACATCCGCTAACCTCAGCAGCGACATCGAAACCACTAACGACCATTCCTCCCAAGCCTCCAGCAAAGCCAGCAGCAAAGAACCAAATGCCGTACGAGCAGAATCCATTTACATCTACACCAACGGTGTACGCATAGTCAACGGCCGCAAACCAGTACGCAGAAGCCCAGCCCTTAACCACCTCTCCCAAGACTGGGCAGACCACCTAGCCCAAGAGGGCGAACTACAACACCGCCCCAATCACTGGGAATACTATCCCTCTAGCATTCCGGCAGGCGGAGAAAACGTACTCCAAGCATGGGACGACTATTCCAACGCTCAGCTAGTTAAAATGTGGGCTGATTCTCCAGGACACCGGAAAAACCTACTCGACCCCCAAGCAAAATCTGTAGGCATTGGAGTTGCCAAGGATAAAGACGGAAAACTCTTCGCAGTCCAGAACTTCGGACGATAAACCAAAATCAGGCTTCAGGCTTCGAAGCTGATAAAGGCGTCACCAACAACCGCGTCGCATTTGCAGTAAAAAGTGACGCCTCTTCTTCTTTGTAGACATTAAGCAAAAGCTTGTATTAAACTCAGGTTCGCTCGGTTTTGCTCGTTGAATCCGGGTGCCGGCAGTTCATTTTTGTGGTGTCTCCTTTGAGGGAATGAACGAAGAATGAATGATGTGGACTGCTGGTCTTTTGGAAGGTCACTAGGCTTTTTCGGGCGGCGTTTGTAGGGAACGCTGTAACCTGGTGGCCTTTCTTTTATGGCGTGAGGCGAATGTCACAGTTTTGAATAATAGATTTATGAGTTTCTTAATATTAAGGTAAGTCTTGTCGGTCAGTTACATTGTTCTGACTGATGTCCAGGGGTGATCTCTCCCTGGTCACCCATCGCATTTCGCCTGTGTTGTATGTGATGGGTTCTCCGGGAGAAGGCCACCAAGCTCTTGTTTCATCCTTGTAGTTATGTGCCTGGTGGCCTTTCTTCTGTCCCGGGCGGTCTTTAAGTTCATTAGGGGACAATTGCGGCTTTCTGGGGCTTAAACGACAGAATGTGTTGTTGTGTGGCGTGTCGGGCTAAACGACGTTTTGTGTTGGTGGGGGTTTAGCGTACGTGGCCTTTGCGTATTCCCATAGAGTGGTTGTAGGCAGTGTCGATGGCATTGTCGTAGGTTGCTGGTCGGCCGTCTTCGTGGCCGCTGGTGGCTTGTTTTTCCTGGTTGGCTAGGGTTTGTGCTTTGGCGAGTGCGTCCTGGCCC
>NZ_JAKOPM010000024.1 GCF_022288805.1 Corynebacterium yonathiae | reverse complement strand
GAACAAAATCAAATCATCGAACCAAGTCCGTACAAAATTCGCTAACAAGTAACCTCCCGGCTACCTCTCGGCGACTTGGATTAATGTAGTCCACCCCGAACAAAAAAGACAAATCCCCAGCACACAATGGGAAACGGTGTGCTGGGGACGTAGTTAAAAGAGCTCTTCTTCTTGAGTTCTTTCGATCGTAGCGCCGAGGCGCTGCAAGTTTTCTACAAAGTTGGGATAACCGCGGTCGATGTGGAATACATCGTGCACCGTAGTGGTCTCATCCGCGCACAATGCGGAAAGTACGAGGCCCGCCCCAGCGCGGATATCCGAGCTCCACACGTGGGTGGACGAAAGGCATTCTTTGCCGCGGACTACTACATGATGGCCGTCAACCTGGGCGTCGGCACCTAAGCGCAGCATTTCATCTACAAAGCGGAAGCGGGATTCAAAGACATTCTCCGTGATGACCGTAGTTCCATCCGCGATGGCAGAGATACCGATCGCCATCGGTTGCAGGTCGGTAGGAAATCCCGGAAATGGCAGGGTCTGGTAGTCCACGGCCTGTGGGCGCTGATCCATGCGCACGCGGAAGCCGTTCTCATAAGTCTCCAGCTCTGCGCCGGCGGACTTCAGCTTCTCCAAAGGCAGGTGCAGGTGACGCGGAGAGATTCCGCCCACCGTGATGTCCCCCTGAGTCATAGCAGCCGCATAAGCCCACGTGCCTGCCACAATGCGGTCACCAATAACCTCATGCTGGGTGGGCTGCAGCTTATCGACGCCGCGGATAGTTACTACCGAGCTACCTTCGCCCTCGATGTCAGCACCCATGGACTTAAGCATGGTGCACAGATCCACGATTTCCGGCTCGCGGGCTGCGTTGTGGAGGACGGTTTCTCCTTCAGCGAGAACCGCAGCGGTCAGAATGTTTTCGGTTGCGCCCACCGAAGGGAAATCTAGCCGGATATTTGCGCCGCGCAAATGCGTAGCCTCCGCTACGACGGCACCATGCTCAATACGGGTGGTCGCGCCCAGCTTTTCCAAGCCCGTCTGGTGCATATCGAGCGGGCGGGAACCAATCGCGTCACCGCCGGGCAGCGCTACCTTGGCATGACCACAGCGAGAGGTTAACGGCCCGAGCACGCAGACTGATGCACGGAACTGGCGGACTGCATCAAAGTCCGCATTAGATTGTGGCTGCGCGGGGGTAGTAATTCGGACTTCAGCTCCCTCGATAACTACCTCGCAGCCAAGCCCCTCGAGGACCTTCTTCATGAGGGGGACGTCCAGGATCTCTGGGCAGTTGGTCAGCGTCGTAGTGCCCTCCGCCAGCAAAGATGCCGCCATGAGCTTCAGGACGCTATTTTTCGCGCCATCTACTTTAACGGTGCCCTCCAAGCGGGCACCGCCGGAAACAATAAACTGATCTTTCACAACTGCCTACGCTACCGGTTCTTAAGGCAACGCGCCGATGCGACGGGCGGCATTGACCGCCTCGTAGCGGGTGTGGGCGCCGAGTTTGCGCATTACCGAACGCAGATAAGATTTCACAGTTTCTGCGCCGATCCCCATTTCCTCAGCCGCTTCCACGTTGGTGTGGCCCAGGGCCACACAAGAAAGTACGTCGAGTTCACGGGCAGAAAGTTTAGTGGATTGCTTCACGCGCACCGGAGAAACCATCTGGTCACACAGAGTCTCTAGCTCCTTGCGCAGCTCCTCGTCTTCCACGCGATTAGCTAGCATACGCAGCTTGGAGTGGGTGGAGCGTACTTGTTCCCACTCGGCACCGTTCATGACATGGCCACGGGCGGCTCCACCCTTGGCCCCGTCGGCGCGGCGCATTGCGGAATTTACAGCCAAGTCCTGCTCAAGGGTGCGCGCTGTCATCGTTACCTCCTCGATGACCTTGTCGCCCAAACGGACCGGAGAGTGCACACCTACGTAGAGGACGCCGCGAATCTCGCGCTGCACGGTAACTGGCACAGCCACGATGGAGTGCAGGCCCTCGTCTTGGATTACGCGGTCATTCTCGTGCGAGATGGTGGTAGCGCGAGTGTAATCGGAGACACCTACTGCACGGCGGGTGCTGACCACTCGCCCACCTACGCCGACGCCGGAGTCAATGATCAGATTCTGCAGCGCTGGGGTACGTAGGCCCACCCACTGCGTGATCTGCAGGCGATTATCTGGTAGCAGCGTGGCGTACATCGTCACCGGAATACCTGTAGCGGTCTTCAGGGACGACAGGGCCGCGCGTACGGATTCTTCATCATCTTTGAGGCGATGGGACTCCATGAGACTCTTTCCTCGTCGGGGGTAACCAAGCAGGTGTACCCGTCCTCCCCCGGGAATTTGGGGATCAGCGGGCAACTGAATGGAAGTATAGACAGCAAGTGGGGGTAATTCGAAATCGCCATCGGCTTATCCGGCGCTGCAATCCCACATGGAATGCCCGAATGCCCAGTCTAGAATAAATATACTGACTGGTCTACTTGTGTAGTGTACGCTTGCGTTGTACGCGATTTGAATCCAAATCTGATTCCCAAAGGAGTCCACAGAATGGCTGTCTACAACAACATTATGGAAACCATCGGCGGCACCCCACTGGTCCGCCTAAACCGTCTTACTGAGGGCAAGGGCGCTACCGTGCTTGCCAAGGTTGAGTCTTTTAATCCGGCCAACTCCGTGAAGGACCGCATCGGCAAGGCCATTGTGGAAACCGCTGAGAAGTCTGGCCAGCTCAAGCCGGGCGGCACCATCGTGGAGGCCACCTCCGGCAATACCGGCATCGCCTTGGCCTTGGCTGGCGCCACCTTGGGCTACAAGGTCATCTTGACTATGCCGGAGACCATGTCCAACGAGCGCAAGGTACTGCTGCGCGCCTACGGTGCAGAGATTGTGCTGACTCCAGGTGCGGCGGGCATGCAGGGCGCCGTCGATAAGGCAAATGAAATCGTCGCCGAGAACGACAACGCTATCCTGGCTGCACAGTTCGGCAACGAAGCAAACCCGAAGATCCACGAGGAAACCACCGGCCCAGAGATTTGGGAAGATGCCGAGGGCAAGGTTGACGCTTTCGTTGCTGGCGTAGGCACCGGTGGCACCGTTACCGGTGTCGGCCGCTTCCTCAAGTCCAAGAACCCGGATCTGCACCTAGCCGCAGTTGAACCATCTGACTCCCCGGTCCTGTCTGAAGGCCACGCTGGCCCGCACAAGATCCAGGGCATTGGCGCTAACTTCGTTCCTGAGGTGCTTGACCGCGAGCTTCTCGACGAGGTCTTTACCGCCACCACCGAGGAGTCCATTAAGGCCTCCCGTGACTTGGCCACCCAGGAAGGCCTGCTGGTAGGTATTTCCGCCGGCGCTAACGTCTCTGCAGCTTTGAAGCTGGCGGAGCGCCCAGAGTTCGAGGGCAAGACCATCGTGGTTGTTCTGCCGGACTTCGGTGAGCGCTACGTCTCCACCATCCTCTTCGAGGACATCCGCGAGGCCTAAATCACTTCGGATGAATAAAAGCACCCGCCAACCTTGGCGGGTGCCTTTTTTATGCCAGTACTATGTGAGCATGAACATTATGAGCTACATCCGTGAAGACTTAGCGAATGCTAGAGATCACGATCCGGCCGCGCGCGGCGACGTCGAAAATGCAATAGTTTATTCCGGCCTCCACGCGGTGTGGTCTCATCGCATTTCCCACTGGATGTGGAAGCGTGGGCTACGCGGGCCCGCACGCATATTAGCGCAAATTAACCGCTTTTTTACCGGCGTAGAAATTCACCCGGGTGCCACTATCGGCCGTCGCTTCTTTATTGACCACGGCATGGGCATCGTCATCGGTGAAACCGCCGAGATTGGCGATGGCGTCATGCTCTACCACGGTGTCACCCTCGGTGGCCAGGTACTCACTCAGACCAAGCGCCACCCCACCGTCGAAGACAATGTAGTCATCGGCGCAGGCGCCAAGGTGCTTGGCCCAATTACGATCGGTCAAGGATCGGCCATTGGCGCCAATGCTGTGGTGACGAAGGATGTTCCCGCAGAACATATCGCGGTAGGAATTCCGGCGAAGAACCGCGCACGCAATCCAAATGAGCGCATTAAACTGGTCGACCCCGACTACTACATCTAAATTCTCTTCCAGCGGCTCACAGGCAACTGTGGGCCGCTTTTTACATGCCTTCTGGCCGCAGCAGGTCGCGGTATTCGGGATTCTTTTCTATAAAGTGCGCCACGGCGGAGCAGGAAGCGATGACTTGCTTGCCGACGCCCCGGGTATCATCAAGCGCTGCCTTAATCAGCGGCGCAGACAGCCCTTGGCCGCGGAAAGCATCCTTGATGACAGTGTGGTTGAACTCGCGGGTAGTGCCGGCGTCAACGTAGTGGCACGTGCCCGCCTCAACACCGTCCACGGTAAGGACGTAGCGGGATTTATCGGTCAGGTGTGCAATAGCGTGTTCCATGGGACCATACTAAGCAAAAATGGCCCCTCTTACGAGGAGCCATGATTGTGGCCAGAGCCAGGATCGAACTGGCGACCCCACACTTTTCAGGCGTGTGCTCTACCGACTGAGCTATCTGGCCAGAAACCCGAAGGTTTCGGCGACCTTGACGGGACTTGAACCCGCGACCTCCGCCGTGACAGGGCGGCGCGCTAACCAACTGCGCCACAAGGCCATTTTAAATTATGTGTGCTCTCTGGCACGGATAGTTACTTTACAGAAGACTCCCAACACTCACCAAATCAGCACGTCAGAAGACTATTTGGGAGCTTGAAGCGGATCGCTTCCTCCCAATTTCATCTCAAAGCGCTCATAGTCTTCCATTGAGGCAAAGTGCCGCGAGTAAAGGTCACAATCTCGGTCCACATAGCCATAGAGGGCCGGGGCAACATCTACAATGTGGCGCAACTTCAGCTCTTTATACTCTTGCTCGTGAGCTCGGTCAGCAACCTTGTGGCGCGCCTCCTCCTCTGAATCCGCATAGACGAGGAAGAAGTCTTCTCGGTAGAAATTCCTAAGCTCCGAATCCTGCGAGACGAGCTCAAAGATGACAATCCCTACGTATGGTTCCACGGTGCTAACTCCCCACATTCCTTAGTTAGCACCAACGTACCAAAACAAAAGCAGCAATCGTTTCTACGATTGCTGCATTTTCTGCGACCTTGACGGGACTTGAACCCGCGACCTCCGCCGTGACAGGGCGGCGCGCTAACCAACTGCGCCACAAGGCCAATCGAATATTCAATTCGAACCAACACTTTCGTGTTGGTACCCCCAACGGGATTCGAACCCGTGCCGCTGCCGTGAAAGGGCAGTGTCCTAGGCCGCTAGACGATGGGGGCCCGTCGCGCTACGGCGACTTCTAGAAATATACTGGAGACCTCACCAAGTTACAAAATCGCTCCCCCAGAAAGTTTAGGAACCATGTCTGACCAGCATCAAACGTGCTCTTGCCACGAGCCGCACGTGCACGGATATAACGCGGATTCCAAGAGTAAAGATCGTTACCTCGCTAGGCTTAAACGCATCGAGGGACAGACCCGCGGCATTCACCGCATGGTCGAAGAAGACCAATACTGCATTGACATCATTACCCAGATTTCGGCCGTGAAGTCTGCGTTAGAAAATGTCTCGCTGGCACTCCTCGAGGACCATATTGAGCACTGCGTAGCCGGGGCCGCCGCAGAGGACGGGGAGGTAGCCACTGAGAAGCTAGAAGAAGCCATGCGCGCCATCAAGAAGATGGTGAAAAACTAAAAAGAGCCACCCGATAAGGTGGCTCCAGTTGTGGGCCCTGTGGGGATCGAACCCACGACCTGCGGATTAAAAGTCCGTAGCTCTACCAACTGAGCTAAAGGCCCAACGTCGCTATATCTTAGCTTGCAGCATTTGCAAAGTCCTAATTAGGGGGGCGTCGGAAAGCAGAAGGCGCCCAGCTCGCCACTGAGCGCCTGCCAAGGCACGGCTAGATTAGCCGCGCATATCGCCCTTTTCCATGAAGCGAACCTGGAAGTCGAAGGCGGTCTTCAGGTCGTGTGGGGTGTGCTGGAACTTATTTTCCTTAGCACGGTCGAAGTACTCCTCCAGCAGCGGACGGTAATCTGGGTGAGCCACAGAGATAACCTTCTCCACGCGCTCCTTTGGAGCCAGGCCGCGCAGGTCGGCCACGCCGTACTCGGTGATGATGACCATGGTGTCGTGCTCCGTATGGTCCGTGTGGGACACGAACGGAACCAGCGCAGAAATTGCGCCATCCTTAGCCACCGACGGGGAGACGAAGGTGGAGATATAGGCGTTGCGGGTGAAGTCACCCGAGCCACCGGTACCGTTCATAATGCGGGAGCCGGAGACGTTGGTGGAGTTGATATTGCCGTAAATATCGGCCTCAATCATGCCATTAGAGGAAATCAGGCCGACGCGGCGGATGACCTCCGGGTGGTTGGAGACCTGCTGCGGGCGCAAGATGATGTGCTTGCGGTAGCGGTCTGCTTCCGCATTCATCTTCTCCGCGTAGTCCGGGGACAGCGCGAAGGAGGTGGCAGAAGCCATGGTCATCTTGCCGGCATCGATAAGATCGAGCATGCCATCCTGGATCACCTCGGTGTAGGCCTGAATATTCTCGAACTTGGAATCCAAAAGGCCGGCCATCACGGCGTTCGGGACGTTGCCCACGCCCGACTGCATGATGAACTTGTCATACTCAAGACGGCCGGCGGCAACCTCACCCTCGAGGAACTCGATGAAGTTTGCAGCGATCTTCTCAGAGATCTCGTCCGGCTCCTTAAAGGGTGCGTTACGGTCTGGGGCGTTAGTCTTCACCACTGCGACCACCTTGTCCTCCGGTACCTCCATGTAGGTGGTACCGATGCGGTCACCTGGCTTCGTGATAGGGATTGGCTGGCGGTTAGGCAGCTTTTCAATGCGGTAAATATCGTGCATGCCCTCGAGGTTGATGGACTGCCACTCATTAATCTCAATAATGATCTTATCGGCAGCCTCGATGAACTCGAGGTTATTGCCTACAGCGGAGGACGGCACCACGTGGCCTTCTTCCGTAATGCGCACGGCCTCGATGATGGCCACCTGGAAATCCCCGTAGAAGCCCTCTTCTACCTGCTGACCCGAGTGAGACAGGTGAATATCCTGGTAGAGCGCGGTACCGTCATTAAACTGCTTACGCAGGGTGGGATCGGAGTTATAAGGAGAGCGGAAGCGAATCGCCTCAGCTTCCGCTAGGACACCATCGCAGTCAGGGGCGGTGGAAGCACCGGAGAAGACATCGATCTTAAATTCCTCGCCCTTTTCATGCAGAGCCTTAGCCTTCTCTGCAATGGCGGTGGGTAGCCCCTTAGGGTAACCGGCGCCGGTGAAGCCGGAAATGCCTACGCGGTCACCGTGGTTGACGTGCTGAGCAGCCTCTTCTGCAGAAACGACGAGCTTCTCAAATGGGGCGTACGCGATTCTCTCGGACAAGGGTAATCCTCCTTCATCAAGGGGCCAGCCAAAATAACGGCCGTTCTAATTAGTTACACAGCCCACATTAGCGAATCTTTGCAAGATTTCCACCACTTTTGTGTGATGTCCACCCCATAAAACAGAAACAGGGAACGCCACCACTATGGCACTAGTTGCTATTTTCCCCCGTTAACTAGCACAATTGGGGCGTGAATTTGCGCATTGGACACTATGATCTCTCCTCCCCTGTCATCCTCGCCCCGATGGCGGGGGTAACCAACGTTGCTTTCCGCACGTTGTGCCGCGAGCAGGAGCTGGCGCGCACCGGCACTGTCTCGGGCCTCTATGTCTGCGAGATGGTCACCGCCCGCGCACTAGTAGAACGCAATGAAAAGACGTTGCACATGACCACCTTCACACCGCAAGAGGATCCCCGCTCCTTGCAGATCTACACGGTGGATCCGGAATATACCTATAAGGCCGCGAAGATGATCGTGGACGAGAACCTGGCTGACCACATCGACATGAACTTTGGTTGCCCAGTTCCTAAGGTGACCCGCCGCGGCGGGGGTTCCGCATTGCCTTATAAGCGACGCCTCTTTGGCAATATCGTTTCCGCCGCCGTCAAGGCCACCGAAGGTACCAATATCCCCGTTACCGTGAAGATGCGCGTGGGCATTGACGATGAGCACCATACGCATCTTGATGCCGGGCGAATTGCTGTCGAGTCTGGCGCTGCCGCAGTTACCCTCCACGGCCGCACCGCCGCCCAGCGCTATTCCGGCAAGGCACGCTGGGACGAGATCGCGCGCCTCAAGGAGCACTTAGCGGATACTGGCGTTCCGGTCCTAGGCAATGGCGATATCTTCCGCGCCGAGGACGCCCGCCGCATGATGGAACAGACCGGTTGCGACGGCGTGCAGGTCGGGCGCGGCTGCCTCGGCCGCCCGTGGCTTTTTGCCGAGCTCGGCGCTGCTCTTCGCGGCGAGTCAATTCCAGCTGAGCCGACCCTAGGTGAGGTTACTCAGGTGATTCTTCGCCACGCGGAACTCCTGGCGGAGCACGATGGCGAGGACAATGCTTCCCGCGATATTCGCAAACACATCGGCTGGTACCTGCGCGGCTTCCCTGTCGGCGGCCAGGTCCGCGCCGGTTTGGCAAAGGTGGATTCCCTCGCAGCTTTGCGGGAGCTACTCGCACCTTGGGCGGATTCCGACGCCTTGGCTGCCGACGCCGACGGTGCCCGCGGCCGCCAAGGCTCCCCCTCCAAGGTCGCACTGCCGGATGGCTGGCTCGACGACCCAGAGGACGAGTGCGTTCCGGTCGCCGCAGACATAATGAATTCCGGCGGATAACCTGACAGCAGCATAAGAGCAGATAGGGACATACAGGAATCGTGCATTTAACCCCTGCTTAAGTTGCGCATACCACAAAAACTTTCGCTATCATCTTTGGCATGCGTGCCGCTTACAGGGAACACCTAAACAATTTCTCCCACGACCTCATCGTGATGTGCGATACCGTGCGCAGCATCATGGATAAGGCTTCCTTGGCGCTGTTGCAAGGTGCCTTGGACTCCGCGGAAGACGCCCTCACCATGACTGAGGAGCTAGATGAGATCCGAGTTAGGTGCTCTGAGCGTGCCGTAACACTTTTGGCACTGGAAAACCCCATGGCACAGGATCTTCGCCAAGTAGTCTCGTCTATCTATATCGTGGAAGATCTTTACCGCATGGGCCGGTTAGCCCAACACATCGCCGATTCCGCACGCCGCCGCCATCCTGATCCCGTGGTGCCTGCGAACTACATGGGCTACTTTGAGGAACTGTACCGCCTCACCGAGGAAATGGGGTCCGTGATCCACAATATTCTCGTCACCCCCGACGCCGATTTATCCATTAATCTCCGCGCCGACGACGATGCGGTAGATGATATTAACTCCCATATCCTGCGTATCTTGACCCAGCGTGAATGGGAAGGCAGCGTGCGCGAAGCAGTAGAGACCTCGCAAATTACGCGTTACTACGAGCGCTACGCGGATCACTGCGTTTCGGTTGCCGGCCATATTATCTATTTGACCACTGGCCTGCTGCCCCACGACTATGCCAAAAAACTAGAAGAGGACAAAAAGGACGCCGAGTTTGAAGCCCGGATGGCGGACCTCGAGCGACAGTTCCGCCGCTAGACGGATTCCAGTACCAAAGAAGGGGGCCGGTTCTTTCGAACCGGCCCCCTTCTCTCGGACAATCTTTCTGCTGTTTAGCCGAAGCGGCCAGAGATATAATCCTCGGTCTCCTTCTGGGAAGGATTCTCGAAGATCTTGGTGGTGTCATCGAACTCCACCAGGTGGCCTGGCTTGCCGGTTGCTTCTAGGGAGAAGAAGCCAGTCTTATCGGATACACGGGCTGCCTGCTGCATATTGTGAGTCACGATAACGATGGTGAAGTTTTCCTTCAGCTCGTGGATAAGGTCCTCCACGGCGAGGGTGGAAATCGGGTCCAGCGCAGAACAAGGCTCGTCCATGAGCAGCACCTCTGGCTCCACTGCGATTGCACGGGCGATGCACAGACGCTGCTGCTGACCACCGGAGAGACCGCCGCCCGGCTTGTCCAGGCGGTCCTTGACCTCGTCCCACAGGTTGGCGCCGCGCAAAGACTTCTCAGCGACTTCCTTGAGCTTCTTCTTGTTCTTCTCACCTGAAAGCTTCAAGCCTGCAACCACATTGTCCTCAATAGACATCGTGGGGAACGGGTTAGCCTTCTGGAAGACCATGCCGATGGTATTGCGAACGGAAACTGGGTCAACCTTTGGACCGTAGATATTGGTGCCATCGAGCAGGATTTCACCCTTTACCGAGGCTCCGGGAATGACCTCGTGCATACGATTGATGGTGCGCAGCACGGTGGATTTACCACAGCCGGAAGGGCCGATGAATGCAGTCACGGCCTGGGCCGGGATCTGCATATTCACGTTCTGCACGGCGTGAAAATCGCCGTAGAAAATGTTCACGTCATTGAGCGCGAGCTTAGACATTTGGGAGTTTCTCCTCTAGCAAGTGTATGGCGGAATCGAGTGTTACGGCGTTTACTTCTTAACCGAGAACTTTGCGGACACGATGCGGGCCGCAATATTGAGGACGGCGATGAGGATAACCAGCGTCAAAGCTGCACCCCAGAGCTTATCCAGTACGGCTGGCTGAGCGCCTGCCTTGTACATATCCAGCATCATCAGCGGGAGCGAGGATTGAGATCCCTTAAAGGCATCCCAATTAATGACGGAGGAGGAACCAACCAAGACCAGCACCGGCGAGGACTCACCCATCACGCGGGCAATCGCCAGCATGATACCGGTGACGATGCCGGACAGGGCGGTAGGCAGAACGATACGGGCGATGGTCTTCCACTTTGGTACACCGAGCGCGTAGGACGCCTCACGCAAGTCCATTGGAACCACGCGCAGCATCTCTTCGGTATTGCGCACCACAATCGGAATCATCAGCAGCACCAGGGACAGCGCCACAGCGAAACCGGAGCGGCCGAAACCGAAGAGGGTAATCCACATGGCGAAGATGAACAGGGCTGCAACGATGGAAGGCACACCAGAGAGGATGTCCACCATGAAGGTAGTGATGCGGCCGAGCCAGCCACCCTTGGAGTACTCCACCAAGTAGATGGCGGTGAAAATACCGATCGGGATGGAGATAATAGAGGCCAGAATGGTCTGAACCAAGGTACCCACAATCGCGTGAGCGGCACCGCCGCCGGCAGCACTATTCATGATGCCGCGCTGGGAAGCGGTCCACCACTCGGCGTTGAGGATGACGCCACTGCCGCGGGCGATAAGCTCCCACAGAACCCACACCAGGGGAACCATGGCCAGAAGCATTGCACCCCAGACCACCGCGGTGGCAATACTATTAGCCATCTTGCGGGATCCGGAGATGTCCAAGAAGGTCGCGCCGCCTTGGGAGGCAGGCTTGGCATTAGTAGTCGTAGTCATTGATCCTCCCCTCCTTACTTCTTCTTCACGATGGCGCGGGCAATTGCGTTGACCACGAAGGTCAGCAAGAACAGCATGAGGCCGGCGGCGATGTAGGCACCAGCGCGCATCTCGTTACCGAACTCGGCAGATGCCAGGGCGATGGCCGTGGCGAAGGTCGTGCCGCCGTCGAAAAGCGAGAAGCGGAAGTCAATCAGCGGGGAGACGACCATGTACAGCGCCATGGTCTCACCCAGTGCACGGCCCAGGCCGAGCATGGAGCCGGCGATATAGCCGGACATGCCGAATGGCAGCACGGTCATGCGGATAACTTCCCAACGGGTAGCGCCCAGCGCCAGGGCGGATTCCACCTGGCCTGGAGGGGTCTGAACAAAGACCTCGCGGGCGGTAGCCGCGATGATCGGCAAAATCATCACGGCGAGCACGATGCCACCGGTAAACAAGTTGCGGCCGGTAGCAAAGGAGGGCGAGTTATCGAAGACATGGAAGAGGAAGAAGCCACCGGCCCAAGACTCCATCCAGGAGTAGAAGCCGGATAGCGCCGGGCCGAGAACCTGCCAGCCCCACAGACCATAAACAATGGAAGGAACCGCAGCGAGCATGTCCACCAAGAAGCCGAGAGGCTTGACCAAGCGGGCAGGCGCGTAGTTGGACAGGAAGATAGCGATGGCCAAGGCCACCGGCATAGCCAGCAGAAGGGCGAAGACGGAGATGAGGACGGTGGTACCGAACATGGTCGGGATGCCGAACTTCATCGCGGAAGTATCGGTGGTCTCCCAGCGGCCGCCATAGGTAAAGAAGCCCATGATGCCGCCGTCATTGACGGCCAAGGCCGGAACGGCACGCCACAGCAGGAAGGCAGCGATGGCGGCAATCATGACGGTGATAAGTGTTGCCGAAGCAGTGGACAGGAACTCGAAGACACGGTCGCCCGGGCGCTTCACGCCGCTTTGGGAGCTAGAGACAGCTACCTCGTCGTGTCCGCTGTTGGAGACTCGCTCGGCAGCGGTGACATTCGCGTCCGCCTGCTCTGGAGCCGTGGTGAGATTATTGTCTGCCATGAGACTGTTAATCCTTTTCAGCGTTAAAAATGGAAAATATCGTTACATACCTGCGCCCCCAAAGCGCGAATCGATTGCGGCAGTGGGGGCGGGAGGTACTAAGCTTCTACAGCTTTAGCGCTTACTGCAGAGCGTCAACAGCAGCCTTCAGCTTATCCAGGTGAGCACCCTCAACCGGGATGAAGCCCTGCTCAGCCAGCTGGTCATCCTGGTGATCCAGGACGGTGGTGAAGAAGGACTTGACCAGCTTGGAGGTCTCTTCGTCGTAGCCCTTGGAGCAGACGATGTTGTAGGTGGTCAGAATGAGCGGGTATGCACCCTCGTTATCGGAGGAGAACAGTGCCTCAGAGTCAACCACCATGTTGTGTTCGGAGTCGGTCTCCTTGAATTCCAGGTTCTCCAGAGCCTTGTTAACGGACTCGGTGGAAAGCTCGACTGGGCCGTGGCCGAAGTCAATCTTGGCTTTCTTGACGCCGTCGCCTTCCTTCTGGTCTGCGAAGCCAGCCTCGACATAGGTGATAGCACCGTCGATGTTTGCAACCTGGTCAGCAACACCGGCGGAACCGTTAGCGCCCTCACCAACAGCATCCGGGAACTGCTTGCCCTCGGAGTCCCAGTTACCGGTAGCGGCCTTCAGGAACTTCTGGAAGTTTGCGGAGGTACCGGACTCGTCGGAACGGAAGATGACAGTGATGTCCTTGTCCGGCAGGTCGGTGCCCTCGTTGTCAGCGGCAATAGCCTTGTCGTTCCACTTCTTGATTTCACCCTTGAAGATCTTGCCCAGGGTCTCGGTGGAAAGGTTGATCTCGGTGTCACCCAAGTTGTAGGCGATTGCAACCGGACCGATGGTGGTTGGCAGGTGCCATGCCTCGTTTCCATCGCAACGCTCAGCAGCAGCCTCAACCTCGCCCTCGTCTTCCTTCAGGGCAGAGTCAGAACCAGCGAAGTCAGCCTGGCCGTTGGTGAAGGCCTCAACGCCGGCGCCGGAACCGGAAGCATTGTAGGACAGGGAAGCGTCTGGGTGATCCTCAGAGAACGCGGTCTGGAAGTAAGACATTGCGTTCTGCTGGGAGGACGCGCCGTCGCCGACGAGCTCGCC
This sequence comes from Corynebacterium yonathiae, assembly GCF_022288805.1. Taxonomy (GTDB): domain Bacteria; phylum Actinomycetota; class Actinomycetes; order Mycobacteriales; family Mycobacteriaceae; genus Corynebacterium; species Corynebacterium yonathiae. The sequence goes on along the minus strand of NZ_JAKOPM010000024.1, from coordinate 13,256 downwards.
GGAGACGTCCTCGCCACCAGCGGAATCGGAGGAAGAGCCAGACTCCTCAGAGCAAGCTACGAGAGCGGTAGAGGTGGCGGCTACGATGCCGAAGATTGCGGCGGTGCGCTTGAAGTTGCGAATCACGGGAAAACCCTTTCCGGTGCAGATCAGAGATTGATTGTCCGAGGAAACCGCATCTCCTAGAGAGATATTTCCTGCATCCCGCTCCGCCTTCTGGGGCGAGATGCAGGTGCACAGGCGCGGTTAACTCACAGGGTGTAAAGCTATCCGCAGGATCTGACCAAAAGGGTGCCAAGAGGTGAACACTGGGTGAACAAACGCGGCTCACCCCATGACTTTAATCACACGCACCCCATACGACGTGTTCTTCATCAACCTTAAACCCTAGGCGCTCGTACGCCTTCAGCGCCGGATCATTGTCCGCTTCCACATAAAGAATTACCCGCTGAGCTCCCTTTTCCACCATTCGGCGCAGGCCAATCTGCAACAGCGGCCCGCCCAATTTCTTGCCGCGATAGTTCTCAGCCAAACCCACTACGTAGACCTCGCCGAATCCCGGTGTTTCCTCCACATGCCATTTGGTCCAGTGGAAACCGGCGAGGACCGGATCACCGGCCGTATCCCACAAGAAAAGCAGGTCAGAGGGATCAAACCAATCCGCTTCCATGCCGCGGTGCAGGCGATCTAGATCCCAGCCGCCTTGCTCGGGATGCCAGGAAAAGGCCTCGTTATTGACCTCGAGCCACTGCTTTTCCACAAAGTCCTTGCCCCATCTATTTACCGCCTCGGAGTAATTAAGGGCGGTCAAAGGCAAGTCTTCCGGTTGGGCAGCCGCCGCGAGCTCTTCTCCCCCAATGCCCATGACCACTAGCTTGCGGATGACCTGCAGGTCACGGGAGCGTGCCAAAGCCTGTGCGGCCGGCAGGTTCCCGTGGGCCCAGACTTGGAGGTGGGAGGTTTCCGCGGCGGCGTCGTAAAGCGAGGCGCCATAGCCCTGCCCGCGGAATTCAGGAGCGATAAACAGCTCGGCCGTGGAACCCTCCACGCCCGCAGCGCCGCACGGATGCTCGCCTACCCAGGCCACCAAATGGCGGTGCTGCAGGCGGGAATCGGTCAGGCCATTAAGGAATTGCTCTGAAAGGGGCACCATTCCATCCGCACGTTCGGCCTGCGCAGCCAGCGCTTCAATGCGGCGGGCAAGTTCCGGAGCGTCTGGCAGGTTTTCTTCCGTAATCTTAAAGGCATTGCTAGTCATAAGCCCCAGAATACGTAGGGTAAGAATGGAGGGGTGAGTGTTCTAAAGATTGATCGGCGCATCGCGCACGTCCTCCTCGGTGTGTGCGTGCTGATCGCGGCCTGGGTAGCGGATGCATGCGTGGCAATGCACGCGGAGCACAAGGTGGCGCAGGCCGTGAAGGCCAACTCGCGGCTAGACAATACGCCAGATGTCTTTATCGGTGGAACCCCGTATGTATGGGCAGCGGCCTCAAAGGAAATCCCTTACCTCGAGGTCAAGGCGCTGGACGTGGAAGTTCCCAAGCTGGGCATGGTCAATGCCTCTACCGTGCTGCGCGATATTACCGTCACCCCTGAGCAGGTAATGAACGGGGATCTGGAAGGCGCGCCCGTCTCTACCTACTCGCGCGGCATTTCCTTGGACGGGGTGGCGCTGGGCCGCCTGCTGGGGATTACCGATCTCTCCATCGCTAACCCAGACGATATCTCCCCGTCCGGCGGCACTTCCGCGGAAGCGGAGCTAACGGGCACCTTGCCTGGCGACGCCCAGAAGTCCACCGCCAAGGTAACCCTCCGCCTAGTGGGGCCGGAGTTTCGCATGCAGGTCTATGGCACCGACGATGTGCGCCTACAAAAGGCCTTTTCCCTCAACTTCGATACCCGCCAATTACCGCTTCCCGCCCAGGCCACGGCGGTGAAGATGCAGGGCGGCACAATTTCTTTCGAAGTACAGCGGCGCAATATTAAGGTGCAACTGGCCCAGCTCTCCCCTCTAGAGATTGAGGGTTCGGAGCAAAAGGCCGTAGAAGAGGCAGAAAAGAAGGCCGCCGATACCAAACACCGAGTGGGTCCTGCGCCGCAGACTAGCGCAGGCGAATAAAGTCCCGCAGCACTTCTTTCATCGCGCGCTGATGGACCTCTCTCCTATCCTGCGGGGCGAAGACCTCGATGGCGTCTTTCACGGAGGCCAAGGTAACGGCAGCAAACCGCCCCTCCGATTCCCCGTCGGCTTGGAAACGCTGCGGCTCGCGGCACACTAGCTCAACGCGCATGGCATCGTCGAAAGCCACCGTTTTTTCCTTGGTGAGTTTATTCAGCCATCCGCGCTTATCGGCACCGAAAAGGTGCAATAGCCCAACTACGCCGCCGAGCCCGCTAAACTCCTCCAATCCAAAGAGGGCAAGGCCCTCATCAAAGGAATTGCGGGGATTAGTCACTACCGGCAGCGGCCCCAGGAAGGTCCACGGGTTGGTATTCGAGGTAAACATCAGCGGTACATCATCCTTGTGGAGACGCTCGCCGGTGCTGGATTCGGCCGTGACCGCAATGTGTGGAGGGTTCTTCCGTGCGCGGCTCCAGGCCCGAATGGCCACGTTGAGGTAGCGCAGTGGGGTGGCGGCAAAGCCTTGCTCACGGGCGCGGTCCACGCGTGCCAAAACATCTGCGTCCAAGCCGAAGCCGGCGTTAACGGCAAACCAGCGATCGTTCCACGTGCCCAGGTAAATGGTGCGCCGAAGATCCCGCTCGAGCATGCGCGCCAGTACGTGAGTGGCCTCCACCGGAGTGTTGGGAAAACCTAGAGCGCGCACGAATACATTGGCGGAGCCGGTAGGAATCACGGCCAGCGCCGGGATGGAGTTAGGGTCGGGGCGCTGCCCATCGGCCGGACCAAGGAGTCCGTTGACTACCTCATTGACGGTGCCATCTCCACCCACGGCGATGATGACGTCATAATCATCCCTGGTCATTCCCTTGACCATTTCTTCAGCGTGGCCGGGGTAATGCGTAAATTGCACCTTGAGGTGCAGGCCTTCTACCGCCTGCAGGCAGGGAACGATTTGGCGGAAAAGGGCGTTGGTTTGTGAGGTCGAGTTGGGGTTCGAGATCATCAATGCATGCACGAGGCCCAAGTCTAGTAGTTAAATAGGCGGGTTCACGACTAGGCTGGACGCCCATGAGCGAAAATAATAATGAAACCACCCCCCAAAACATCGAAAGCACCGCGGCTTCCCACCCGGAAAATGATCCGGGAAAGCTCAACGGCAACGATGCCGTGAACCAGGCCGCCGAGCAGTGGAAGGACGCTGCTAGCCGCAATATCCCGGCTCTCGAGCTGGGCGATACCCCGGTTCCGGACGATACCGCTAACCTGCGTCAGGGCCCATCGCTGCACGACGGCCTGCTGGGACTGCTCCCCCTCGTCGGTGTCTGGCAGGGTGAGGGCCAGGCACACGATACGCAGGGCAAGGAATATACCTTTGGCCAGCAGCTAGTCATCGCCCATGACGGCGAAAATTACCTGACCTTTAGCTCCCGCACCTGGAAGATCGATACCGAGGGCAAGCCGGAAGGCCCCTCCGTGCGCGAGACCGGCTTCTGGCGTATCTCGGAAAAGGATGAAATCGAGGTCACCTACACCTCTTCTACCGGCATCGTGGAAATCTTCTATGGCGAACCATTCAATGACCGTGCATGGCAGCTAGAATCCGCTTCCACCATGGTCACCGAAACCGGACCGAAGAACCTGGGACCGGGCAAGCGCATGTACGGCCTGATGCCCAATAACAACCTGGGCTGGGTAGACGAGCGCATGGTGGATGGCGAAATGCGCCCCTACATGTCTGCGGAGCTCACCCGCATCGCTGGCTAAGCCCCTAGCGCTGCATCAATAAGGTCTCGGATAACATCCACGTTATCCGGGGCCTTTAATTTTTTGTCATTGAGCCGGGTAACGCGGGCGGCAACACGCACCGAGGACACCAGCCATACCGAGTCCGCCTTTTCCAAATACTCCACAGTCAGCGGCTTAGCCTTGCAGCGATAGCCCTTTTCTTTGGCGTGGGCGAAGAGGGCTGCCTGCGTGGTGCCAGGCAAGATGCCGCGGCCGGCAGCGGTGCGCAGTTTCTCCCCTTTGACGGCCACCACGGTCGAGGTGGCCCCTTCCAGGATTTCTCCGGTCTCCGGGTCGGTGAGGATGAGGTCTTCAAAGCCTTTCTCCCGTGCCATCCGCAGCATCGCCATCGTGGCCGCATAATTGAGGGTCTTGGCGGGCAACTCCTCCGCCACATGCCATAGACGCGGACTGGTCATCACAGCTACGCCGTGGGCGCGCTGCTCTAGTACCTTGTCCTCGATTGGTTGGACCACGACCCACGCACTTGGACGCCCCGTGGAGGCGCGCCCGCGAGTGTACGTCCAAGTACATTTGGCATCTCCGGTCTCGTCCCCGCAGAAGTCCGCGATCGCGAGCCGCGTAGCTTCTTCCCATTTCTCCATGGGCGGTTCCGGCAAGTTCATGGTGCGCGCGGAGTCGCAAAAGCGCTGCGCGTGCCGTTGCAAATTAGCGGCTTTTCCACCGCGTACGAGCAGGGATTCAAAGATGCCATCGCCGCGGGTGACCGCGGCATCATCCGCGTAGACGAGAGGCAACGTGGGAAGGTGCCTGCGTACCGACCCTCCAAAGGGCTCCACAACGTAGATAACCGGCTCTTTTCGCGGCGAAAACTTCATAGTTTTGATTATGCCCTACCATCGGTAGTTGTGAGTTATTCTTCGCCTCTTTTGCAGCGCGCCGGTGCCGCAGAGCACCAGGACGCGACCGTACTCGATGCCCAGGGCGTGGCCTGGCACTATGGCAATCCGCTGGGCGAGCAACGGGCCGCCGATGGCGGCACCATAGTCATTGACCGTTCCCAACGCCGCGTCATTCGCGTGAGCGGCAAGGATGCCGCCGAGTTCCTTAATAATCTGTTGTCACAAAAGCTGGACAAAGCCCCCGATGGTTTTAATGCCGGCGCCCTCGACCTCGATGTGCAAGGCCATATTCTCCATCACATGGATATCGTCCGCAGCGGTGACGCCTTTCTTATCGACGTCCCTGCGGCCCAATTCGACTCCCTTCTTAAGTTCCTCGCCATGATGGTCTTTTGGTCCGAGGTCACCGTAGAGGAAGCCGATATCGCCATCCTCACTCTCCTAGGTGAGACCGATATTCCGCTACCCCCCATGGTGGAGTTTTCCCGCCAGGTGCAGTGGCCGGGAATCAAGCGCTTTGACCTTGGTGTTCCGCGTGAATCCTTGGTCGAGGCCACGAAGCTACTGGAGGAATCTGGAGCGCGACTGGCGGGACTTATGGCCTTTACCGCCGAGCGTGTGCGTGCGCGCGAGCCGGAGCTGGCCGCGGATCTGGATAATAAGTCCATCCCCCACGAGGTACCGCACTGGATTAGCCGCAGCGCCGATAACCCAGCCCATGTTCACCTCGATAAGGGCTGCTACCGCGGCCAGGAAACGGTGGCGCGCGTAGAAAATCTCGGCCGCTCCCCTCGTCTCTTAGTGCAGCTGCATCTCGATGGCTCGGCCCCACAACGGCCAAATGTGGGCGATGACATTACTTTCAATGGACGTAAGGTGGGCCGCATCGGCACGATTGTGGATGACTGCGATTTCGGACCCATTGCTCTAGGCCTAGCGAAGCGCTCTGCGCTGGACGCCGGCACTCTCGAGGTGGGCGATACCGCGGCGTCTATCGACTCTTCCTCCATCCCCGAAGATGAGGGCCCCAAGGCTGGGCGCGAGGCGGTAAACCGGCTGCGCGGACGCTAAATCTCCCACTAGCTAGGGGGCGGTGCGGAATTTTTTCGTCACACAGGCTATTGTGTCTTACAGGAAGATACACAATAGACAAGCCGATGGGGCGCCCAAGAATCCCTGGCGCGCCCTACTAACCCAAGGGGGTCATGCACATGGGACGCGGACGCGCAAAGGCAAAGCAGACCAAAGTTGCACGCCAGCTCAAGTACAACTCACCCGAGATGGATATCGAGTCCCTACAACGGGAACTCGCTGCACAGCAAGAGGGTGACTCCCGCGATTATGAAGAGGATGACCCATACGCCGACTACGTCGACGAATGGGATGATGACGACCGCGACGAACGCTAATCTTCCGCTCGTCACCGGATAGCTCAAGGGCCCTAGGAAATCCTAGGGCCCTTCCTCATACTCTCCCCCCGGTAGGGCCAAGGCCCTGCTAGAAGTTTGGGTGCTCGCCGTGCATAACCACGCGCGGCTCCTCATCTTCAGCCGTGCGCACGGTGCCCAGCTCCCACGCATCGATGTGGCGAGCGGTTAGCATCGCCAGGGCCCGGTCGCGGTCTTCGGGGTTGACCACGGCAATCATGCCGACGCCCATGTTAAAGGTCTTTTCCATCTCCGCCAGCTCCACCTTGCCCACCGAGGAAATGAGCTTGAAGATCTGACCTGGGGTCCAGGTGGCGCGGTTAATATCGGCCGCTAGGCCCTCCGGGATGACGCGCTCGAGGTTGCCGGCCAGTCCACCGCCAGTGACATGGCAGAAGGTGGATACGGAGCACTCGCTAGCCAAAGCCAGGCAGTCCTTGGCGTAGATACGGGTGGGCTCCAGGAGCTTCTCCCCGAGGGGACGGCCGAGTTCCTCCACGTGGCCGTCGAGAGGCATCCCAGCCTGCTCGAGCAGGACGTGGCGGGCCAAGGAGTAACCGTTGGAGTGCAAGCCAGAAGAGCCCATGGCGATGAGCACGTCACCATCACGAACCTTGTCCGGCCCGAGTACGCCATCGGCCTCAACGACGCCCACCGCAGTGGCGGAAACGTCATATTCGTTTTCTTCCATCATGCCGGGGTGCTCAGCGGTCTCGCCGCCCAATAGCGCGGCACCGGCCTGCACACACCCCTCGGCGATGCCCTTGACTACCTCGGCCACCTTTTCCGGCACGACCTTGCCCACGGCAATATAGTCCTGCAAGAAAAGCGGCTCCGCGCCGCAGACGACGAGATCATCGACGCACATGGCGACCAAGTCGATGCCGATGGTGTCGTGCTTGTCCATGGCCTGGGCCACGGCCAGCTTGGTGCCAACGCCATCGGAACCCGCGGCCAAGATGGGCTCCTTATAATCGCCGAGCTTAAACAGGCCGGCAAAGCCGCCGAGGCCGCCAAGGACCTCGGGGCGGGTGGCGCGCTTAGCGTGCGGGGCGAAAAGTTCTACGGCGCGGTCGCCCTCTTCGATGCTGACGCCGGCTGCGGCGTAGGTATTGTCACTCATGGTTTCAAAAGTCCTTTGTTATTTGGTGCCGAGCAGGGTGCGCACGGCGTCTGCATTGGAGTTTCCGGCGGGCAGGCCGAGGGGGTACTCGCCCGTGAAGCAGGCGGTGCACAGCTCGGACCGGGGCTGCTCGGTGGCGGCCACCATCTCCTCAACGGAGACAAAGCCCAGGGAATCGGCGCCGATGGTATCGCAGATAGTGGCGCAGACGGTTTCTGGATCGTCGGAGGGGCTGGCATTGGCAATCAGCTCGCCCGGGGAAGCGAAGTCGATGCCGTAGAAGCACGGCCACTTCACCGGTGGGGACGCGATGCGCACGTGCACCTCGGCGGCACCGGCCTCGCGCAGCATGCGAATGAGCGCGCGCTGGGTATTTCCGCGCACGATGGAATCATCCACCACGACCAGCTTCTTGCCGTTGATGACCTCGCGCAGCGGGTTGAGCTTCAAGCGGATGCCCAGCTGGCGCAGGGTCTGGGTGGGCTGGATGAAGGTGCGGCCCACATAGGCGTTTTTAACCAGTCCGTGGGCAAAGGTGATTCCCGATTCGCGGGCATAACCCACGGCGGCTGGATTACCGGATTCGGGAACCGGGATGACAAGGTCCGCGCCCTCGGCCGGGTACTCGCGGGCCAGGCGGCGACCGATGTCCACACGGGAAGCATTGACGGAACGGCCATTGATATCGCTATCCGGGCGGGCCAAGTAGACGTATTCGAAGACGCAGCCATGACGCTTGGCCGGCGCAAAGTTCACGGAACGGATGCCAGCCTCATCGATGGCGACGAGTTCACCAGGCTCAATCTCGCGAATGAACTGGGCGCCGCAGATATCGAGCGCACAGGTCTCGGAGGCCACGACCCAGCCCTTGGCCAAGCGGCCGAGAACCAGTGGGCGCACACCGTGCGGGTCGCGGGCGGCGTACATGGTGTGCCCATCGGTAAAGGTCAGACAGAATGCCCCCTTGACGCGCGGGAGCAGATGGCGGGCGGAGTCAAAGACGGAGGTGTCTTCATCCACGCCGTCGGCAAGCAGCATGGACAAGCACATGGAGTCAGAAACGGACTCCTCGTGCGGCTTAATCAGGCCGCGTCGTACTGCTTCTTCGCGCAGCTCCAGGTAATTGACCAGATTGCCGTTGTGCCCAAGGGCAATATCTACCCCGGTGGAGGAGGTAGAAAACATGGGCTGCACGTTGGACCATTCCTTGCCGCCGGCGGTGGAATAGCGCGTGTGGCCCACCGCTACGTTTCCTTGCAGGGCGGACAAGGTGGATTCATCAAAGATATTGGCCACTAGGCCCATGTCTTTGAAAACAACGATGCGGTCATCATCGCCCACCGCGATGCCGGCGGCCTCCTGGCCGCGGTGTTGCAGGGCGAAGAGTCCAAAGTAGGTTAGCTTGGAGACTTCCTCCCCAGGAGCCCAAACGCCATAGACGCCGCATTCTTCGCGGGGCTCCTGCTCGTTGTGATCGTCAAGATTGGTGATACTAGGAGTATGTACTTCTACCACGGCGTTTATATTAGCCTGTCGCGCCGCTGGAAACTAACGGAATGAGCGGCAACCACTGCGCGATTTCGCCCGCACGGGAGCCGGAAGCATCGACGCGACCAGTACTTACGGCCTCTTCCCAGTCCGCTAATCCGGTCGCAAGGCGCAGCCAGGTTTCCGGATCAGTCTCCACCACATTGGGTGGGGTGCCGCGGGTGTGGCGGGGCCCTTCAATGCATTGCACCGCAACAAATGGGGGTACGCGCAGCTCCACGGAGTGCCCCGGCGCGTCGGCCTCGAGGGTGCGGGCGGTGCGCCGGACGGCGTCGGCAAGCAGGGCCCTACCTGGCTTATCGTGCTCCGCCGGGGCGGCAATCCAGTCTTTGATGGCCATGACGGCCGCGCGGGTGGCAGCGGGATCGACGGGCTTTTTCATAGCTACATCATAGCTACTGTTATGTTGTTGTTTATGTCACCTACGCCTTCCGTTGCGGAAACTCAGAAATCGCCGGCGCTGACGCTGCGCTTTATGGCATCGCCAACCGACGTCACCATGGCCGGCGCCCCCGGCATTAGCGGCGGACGCGTCTTGGAATGGATTGATAAGGCCGCCTATGCCTGCGCCGTGCAGTGGTCCGGCCAATACTGCGTGACCGCATATGTGGGCCATATCCATTTCACCCGGCCGATCCCTTCCGGGCACATCGTGGAGGTGCGCTCGCGCATCGCCATGACTGGGCGTTCTTCCATGCATATCGTCAATGAGGTGCTTTCGGCTGACCCGCGCGAAGGCATCTTCACTCGTGCCTGCGATTGCCTGGTCATCTTCGTAGCCAAGGACCCTGCCACTGGCAAGTCCACCCCGGTGCCGCCCTTCGTGCCGGAAACCGATGAACAGTGCCGCGTAGAAGAAGCAGCCAAGTCCCGCATTGAGCTGCGCAATGCCATCGAGGCGGAGATGGAAAAGCAAACCTATGACGGGCCTTCTGATGCGCCGCGCATGGTCAATCGTTTCCTGGCCAAGCCCACCGACGTCAACTGGGGCGGCAAGGTCCACGGCGGCACGGCCATGCAGTGGATCGATGAGGCCGGTGCGGCCTGCACCATGGAGTGGTCCGCAGAGCGCACCGTGGCTGTCTATGCCGGTGGCATCCGCTTTTACCGCCCGATTTCTATCGGTGACCTCATCGAGGTCGATGCCCGCATGATGCGCACCGATACCCGGTCGATGCAGATGTCCATCCACGTCCGCTCCGGCAATCCCCGCGGCGGCCGCGAGCACTTGCAAACCGCCATCCATGCCACCGTGGCCTATATCGCCCTAGACCACGATGGTCAGCCACAGGTGGCCCGCCCCTTCCATCCACATACCGAGGAAGATAAGCGCTTGGCCGAGCACGCCACCGTGCTGCGCGAGCTACGCGCGAAGTACTCCCCAAAGCCACTGGTGGTGGCGCCGTCGAACCAGCACATCGACTAGCTGCTCTCCCCTCGTTTCGGTGTTAGCAAGTCCATAGTGGCAGCGGCAACCCCGTTTTTCTGCTTTAGATGTACTTATACGCGGACGACGGTTTCCTGCCGTCTGCTTTCGTCTCCCACACACAGAAACGAGGGAATATGCACACCCCAACCTTGCGCCGCTCGGCCCGCGCCAGCCTAGCCTTGATAGCTTCGGCCTGCCTCTTGGCGTCCTGCCAGAATCCGGATAACCGCCCAGCGGACGAAACTTCGGCCGCAACGCCCGAGTCTTCCGCCTCGCACAGCCCCACCAGTTCTGGCCCCGCAACCACGGAGGCCACCAAAACCTCCGCCACGGAAAGCGAGGGTCCACGCGCCACCGCCGAGGGCCACGTGGTGGTCCTTTCTACCGGCGGAACTATTGCCAGCACCCACGATAAGACCGGCGCGGTGGTGCCTACCGTTACCGGCTCCAAGTTGGTGGAACCGCTTTCTGGCACCTTTGACAGCGACAAGCTCACGTTAGAGGTCAAAGACATTGCCAAGCTGGATTCTTCCGCGATGACCTTGGACGATACCGATAGCATCATCACGGCCGTACACAAGGAGCTGCAGCGCAAGGACGTCGATGGCGTTGTGGTAACCCACGGCACCGATTCCATGGAAGAGACCGCCATTGCTGTCGATACCTTCCAAGACAGTGAGAAGCCGGTGGCCTTAACCGGTGCAATGCGCCCCTTCGATGATCCGAATCCAGATGGCCCGGATAACCTGGCGCTCGCGGTGAAGACCGTCACCGATCCCGCCAATAGGGGCCGCGGCACGTTCATTGCCTTTGCGGATCATGTCATTCCTGCCCGCGGCGCTTTCAAGTCCGATACCTCCAAGGCCGATGGCTTTGCCAATAACAATGGCGAGAAGCAACCACAGCGCCCGAAGGCTCTGAAGTTTAAGCCGCTGGGCAATACCCGCGTCGATATTATCGCCGCCTACCCCGGCGCGCCGGCTGATCTCATCCAGCGTTCCTTGGACAGCGGCGCCGAAGGCATCGTCATTGAGGGCATGGGCGCCGGCAATATCGGCGACGAGCTAGCACAGGCTGCTCAGGCCGCGGCCAAGAAGGTTCCGGTGGTGCTCACCACCCGCGTGGATCACGGCCCGGTGGAGGGAATCTACGGCGGGGCCGGTGGCGGTGCCACGCTTGCCGACGCCGGCGTCATCTCCTCTGGCACCCTGCGCGCGCCCCAAGCCCGTATGCTGCTTGCCGCCGCGATTACGACCGATACCGATCCCGCGGAGCTTTTCCCTGACGCTGACTAAGCAGCGCCTTGGACTACGACCATCCACACCGCCACGAGGTGCACCACGGCGGCCGCGATGGTCGCGGTGTGGAAGTGCTCGTGGTAGCCGTAGTAGCGCGCATTGCGCCCCGGCCACTTAAAGCCATAGACCAGCGCGCCTAGCGAGTACACCACCCCGCCGGCAAAGAGCAGCCAGACCACCGCGGCCCCCGCCTGCGTCCACAGCGTGGGCAGAAGCGGCAGCACCAGCCATCCCAGCGCTAGGTAGACCACCACGTCTAACCAGCGCGGGTGGTTAATCCACACCAGGTTCAAAATCACGCCGAGAATCGCTCCTGCCCAGGCAACGCCTAGCATCCATGCCGCTTGCACCGGCGATAACACGATGAGGCACAGCGGCGTATATGTCGCGGCAATAAATACCGAGATGGTCGCGTGGTCCGCTCGCCGCCACCACTGCACCGCACGCGCGCTCGCCCACGGGTAGCGGTGATAGAGCGCGGAGACGCCAAAAAGCCCTACCAGCCCCACGCCGTAGACAGTCACGCCAAGCCCTTGCCACCAGTGCAGCGTCATCCATGCATAGGTAATGAGCACGGTGGAGGCAATCACCGACAATAACGCCGCTATTGCATGCCCCCAGCCACGGCTAAGCGGCCTAGGCCCGCGGTCCGCCATCCAATAGGTTCGCTGGACAAGACCCGGCCCCGGCGCGCTATCTGCATGCATCTGTGCCACGAGGTACTTCCCTTCTGCTAGCCGCAACCAACCCCAACAAGAAACTTACGATACCGTAAGTCTACGGGCGTGGCCGGAGGGCTTCAAGGAAAATCGCTTCGAAATGCTGCTAACTTTCCGCAGCCGAGCCTTCCTCTACCAGCCCATCAACAATGCGCACCGTCTCCATAGCCACGCGAGTGACCTTGCCAATTAGGTCCACGATGTAGCGCGGATTGCCCACCTCATCGGCCCAATCGTTCGGGTCATTGACAATGCCCGAGGCCTTATCTTTCTTGACTTGGTAGCGGTCAATCAACCATGCCACCGCTGAGCGCGAGCCCAGCATGTACTCACCCGACTCCGCAGGAATGCCAGGGATAGTCACGCGTTTGTTGTAGATCAACTTCGTCACGTCATTGACATTCTTGCCCGTCTCCTCGTCCTTGCGCTTGGCCCACTTCATCTTGAGCACGCGGCACGTCTCACGGTCAGACTCATCACCCTTGACCTGTATATCCAGCGGCCACCGCGTTCTTCTCTACCCACGCGTTGCGCTGCGGACATACTTTAAGGTCGAAATCGAAAGGGCGACACACACTAGGTCCAGCCGAGCACTAAAGGCTGCCATGGCGCTAGACCTAGAGCTGTAGTGGGCCTGCTTCCGGTTCCATTGAACTATGGAAACCATATGAGAGGCCGTGCCTTTAGGAAGCCGCCACTAAACGGTGATTCGAGAAGAACTTCCCAGTTTGTCGCCCCCTCAGTAATATCCTGCCGTTACTAAAAGGGAAGTTGGATGCCGAACTTATGTAGCAGACTTTCTATCTGCTGTCGGTTAATGTACACAGTTCCAACTGCAATAGTCAGTACGCTGACGAGGGCAGGTTGCGTCCCCTAACGTGGTGTATCTGTAGCCCGCGGTAAGTCTTGTGCCGGTGTGCATGAAGGCGACCATCGCGG
>NZ_JAKOPM010000023.1 GCF_022288805.1 Corynebacterium yonathiae | reverse complement strand
GCATATACTTTCCGGAAACCTACAGGTCAATCCGTGAAAATCCGCGATTCCGGACACACTTTTTGACCCTTAACCCTCTTATACTGCGAGCAAAATCGCGATTCCCAGCAAAATAAGCACCACTGGGAACAGGACACTCTCCCACTTCTCCAGGGCTTCGGCGATTCCTGGTCTCGTCGCCACAAAACGCGCCGCCCAAACAAGTGGGACTACAAGCACAAGGAAAACCGCACAATACACCGCTACTTCGGCCGGCGTAGAGGTAGTAAAGACGGGCACGTACACACCGATATTGTCCCCGCCATTGGCAAAAGTGACTCCGGCTACCGCCAGTGTGCTTAGCTTTGTGCCGGAAATATCCTCATCGTCGTCTTCACCTCGGAATGCTTGCCACGCCGCCCACAGGCCCAATAACAACGGGATGAGGCCAAAGTAGCGAATGAGATCGGTCGGTATAACGGCGTTGAAGCCCAATCCGACGACGGAAGAGGCCACCAGTATGCCAAGGAAACCGAGATACTGGCCCATCAGTATCGCGGCAGTTGTGCCCTTGCGCCCAGCACCGCGGGCGAAAAAGAGGGATAGAACTATAATGTCATCGATATTGGTGGCCACAAATAGACCGACGGCCGCTGCGAGAGTAGTAAGCACTCAACCACCCTATCGCGTTATGACACTTGTCATGAAAATTTCATGACAGATCCTATTCACCATTCTGGCTGGCCCCGAATACCTTTCAGGTATGAGCACGACAGACCTTAGGGCGAAACACACGCCAGCCATAAAAGTTTCCGGAGTGAGTAAAACTTTCACCACGAGGGGCTCAGAGCCGGTCCATGCGCTGAGCGAGGTTTCATTTAGTATCTGCCAAGGCGAGATCGTAGGACTTTTAGGCACCAATGGTGCCGGCAAAACCACCCTCTTTGACCTCATCCTTGGTCTCACCACCCCCACCACAGGCAGCATTTCAGTCCTCAACCGCACGCCGCGAGCTGCCGTACAGGGCTCGGAGATCGGCGCCGTATTGCAAACCGGCGGTCTACTACCCGAACTCACAATCCTGGACACCCTGCAGATGATGTCCGCCACCTTTCCACATCCACTGCCAGTCGGGGATATAGCCACACAAGCCGACCTCACACGGATCCTTCACCGAAAGGTGGGCAAATGTTCTGGCGGCGAGCAACAGCGTGTGCGATTCGCGCTCGCGCTTTTAGGCAATCCCCACGTTCTCTTGCTCGATGAACCTACTGCAGGAATGGATGCTAATGCTCGCCACGAGTTCTGGACCACCATGCGCCGCCAGGCAGAGTTGGGACGAACTATTGTCTTTGCCACCCACTATCTGGAGGAGGCGGACAATTTTGCGCAAAGGATTATTCTCCTTCATGAAGGCAAACTACGTGCGGATGCAAGCGCCCAGGATTTTCGCGAGCAGTCGGCCCAGCGCATTGTCGAGGCGAAGTTCGCCGGGCCAGTCCCCTCTACAGACGCATTAGCAATTTCCGCCGAGATTTCCCAGTCTGGCGACTACGCCCGCATGGTAACCAGTGACTCTGATGCGCTTGCAAGATACCTCCTTAACCACACCTCGGCGCGCGACATCACAATTCGGAACCGCTCCTTAGAGGACGCATTTTTAACGATGACTGCGCCCCAACCTTAACCAGCCACTTCCAGTAAACCTTTGCACAAGGAATCTCCCATGACGATAAAACCTGCAACCACCACTGCACGAACCCTGCGGTTTGCTGCCCATAACCTGCTGCGCCTGCGTCGAAACTTCACCCCGATATTTTTCAGCACCATTTTGCCGGTGTTTTTCTATCTCCTCTTTGGCGCCATGATGGACTTTGGCGATACCCCCTTTAAAGGAGGTAATTATGCTGCCTTAGAAATGATCAGCATGGCACTCTACGGCGGCGTCGCTGGTTCCGTTGCAGCCGCTGGCTCCGCCGTCACCGATGCCAAGACTGGGTGGGCACGCCAACTAGCGCTTACTCCATTACGCTCACGCCAGCTGCTGTGGGCAAACTTCATATCCATCGGCTTTCAAGCCCTGCTGCCCATTACGGCAGTATATTTGACTGGCGCCGCTACACATGCGGAAATGCAGCCACACCAGTGGATCTTAAGCTTCATTTCCTGCCTCCTAGTTTCCATTCCCTTGGGCTTTTATGGCTTGGTGTGGGCAATGGCGTTGCCCACCGACAACTCCGTCGCAATCGCCTCGACGTCTGTTGTTCTTTTTCTTTTCGCGGCGAATGTGTTCACACCGCTGACTAAGCCGCTAATGGAGTGGGGTCGCTTCACTCCCCTTTTCGGTCCAGTTGTACTAGCCCAGTGGCCTCTGGCAGAAGGAAGCCAGTTCCTCAACGGGGATGAAGGCACGATTACGCACCCGTTGTGGATGGCGTGGCTAAACTTCGCGGTATGGACGACAATCTTCCTGACCGCGTGCCTCCTGCTACGCTCCCGCGACAAAGCTCGGCGCTGATGTCATCTCTCCGAGAGCCATTTCGCGGTTTCAGCCTCAAAAGTGCGCTTTTTGCCAGTGTGTGGTTAGTCTTTCTCATTCCCGGACTGGGGATCACTTTTGCCGCGCCGGGGATGCCCCTCACTAATCATATCGGGGCCCTTTCGTGCGCTCTAGTGTTCGGTCTTGTCTATTTCTTCGCTTTCGGCGCTGGAGGCTACTACCCCCGCGGATGGCGGGTAGAGCAGCGAATCGGGCTGTATTGGTTTGCACTTGCAGCCATCGCGGTATTGTCGACTGTCTTCTTCGGGAGCATTGCCGTCATTTTTGCGCCGTACTTGGCAGCATTGCTCGGCTTTAACCTTCCTTTGCGCCACAGCTTAGCGTTCACCCTTCTTACAGGGGCTGTGGTGGCTGCTGCCACTTGGTACCTTACGCCCAAAAATATCGGCTGGGTCCTCATCGTCCTTTTTGCTTGGCCAATATTTTTAGTGCTGCTCGGCACCTTTTCCCAGCGTCAAGATAGTCGCGCAGAGCTAGAACGCCGATTGGAACTGGCACGCCAGCGCGAGGATATTGCTACCGATGTTCACGATCTCTTGGGGCACTCTCTTACCGTGATTAATCTTAAATCCGAGCTGGCGCGCCGGCTAATAGATACGGATCCACAGCGGGCAAGGCAGGAATTGCAAGAGGTAAGTGAGCTTTCTCGCCGAGGTCTGGCGGAAGTCCGCTCCACAGTGACTCGGATGCGCATGCCCACCTTTGAAGGCGAAATCCACGCCGCCCGGAGGGCGCTCGAAACCGCGGGTATTGCACCCTATTTGCCTTCGGCTACCAAGGCCGCTGGTCTTTATGACGCCGAATTTTCCTGGGCTCTGCGCGAATTGACCACCAACGTGGTCCGGCACTCCGGTGCCACCCACTGCTGGGTCCAAGTGACAGACCACCGACTGCAGGTAGCAGACGACGGCTGCGGATTCGGTGCAGAAGAAAGCCTGTTCCACCCCCAAGGAGGGCTTAGTGGTCTGCACAAACGCGTGACAAAGGCTGGCGGGCAGCTGCTTTTTACGCGCCGCAATGACTGCACGCTCGCCTTGGTTACTATGGATGGAGACAACGACTTTCTTCCTCTTAGCACCGACGGAGGTGTAGGCGATGCCTGAAACCATTCGAGTTCTCATTGCTGAGGATCAATCATTGGTGCGAGGGGCGCTAGTTGCTCTCTTGGAAACAGAGCCAGACATTAGCGTTGTGGCACAGTGCGCAACGGGTGCGGAGGTTGCGGGACTCGTCGCCAAGCATAGCGTCGATGTTGCTCTGCTGGATATTGAAATGCCCGGCAAGAACGGGCTAGATGCCGCCGCTGAACTTCAAGGAACGGGCTGCCACAGCCTCATAGTCACTACCTTCGGCCGCGGTGGCTACGTGAAACGGGCGCTGGAGACCGGAGTTTCCGGGTTCGTAGTCAAAGATACCCCGCCAGAAAAACTAGCCGAAGACATTCGGCGGGTGCACTCCGGGCTCAAGGTGATTGACCCAGTACTCGCCCAAGAGACCATTTTCATTCAGGAAAATCCACTGAACGCACGCGAACAGGAAGTCGCAAAATTTGTCTTGAAAGGTAGCGGAACTCACCAGATCGCCCGCAAGGTACACCTGAGCAATGGCACGGTACGCAATATTGTATCTTCGCTCATCGCTAAAACCGCGGCTGAAAATCGCTTTGAGGCAGCAACTATTGCGCAAGCACAAGGTTGGCTTTAATAAAACGCGGCCCCGGTGCTGAAATCCCCCTGTTGCTTGTATATGCCTAATCGGGCCTTTTTAGCTCGAGCACATTGACCATGCCCTGAAGGATTATATCCATCACCTTAGAAGCCAGGTTGAAGTAGAAATTGGCCGAGTGATAGCGCAAGGCCCCTACGGTACTTAGCTGCGAGAGGCCGTGGATGGAAGCCCACAAAGCTGCAATCTGGGTAAAAAGAATCCACGGCGAACGTGGTCCATTAGACTCAGAAATGGCATCGCGCACCAAATTCATGATGAAGGTAAATGCCTTTCCCATATCAAATGGTTGCTCAGTATCGCCGGTCTCTTCGAAAGAAATGGGGACGATTGAGCGGCTAGAGACCTCAATGAGGGCAACAAACCCAATGGGATCCTCAAGCGCATATTCCAAGTACCCGAAGCCGGTTGCCTTGATATAAGCAAGTCCGTGGGAGCCTTCAGGCAGAACCTGGTTTTGGCGCATGATTGCCAGCGTATTAGCTTCATCCAAGGATTCTTCCAAAGCACGCAACAGGTGAGAATCGCCGTCAAAGAGATGCTCGGCATCTGGCAGACCTACGCCCGCCCGTGCAGCTGCTGAGCCCAGATGCAAATTAGGAAGCCCATTGTAGACGATTTCTTCTGCCGTACCTCGGAAAATGGCGACGCGCTTTTCCTCAGCCGTGGATTTTGGCATGTCCTTTGCAGCAGCAGTAAACGGGACCGGCGGTTCCCCAGAAAGCGCCTTTGGTTCAAAGGGAGCTATCTGCCCGTCGCGCAAGCAGATTTCCAAGCCGGAAAACAACGTCTCAAGACAAGCATTAAAGGTCTGCTTCTTCGCCGTAGGCGAAAGGTGTCGCATAATGCCAAAAGTGGCCAAGTGAGTAATTCCTTGCAGCTCACACAAGAAAGAGAGCGACTGGATAACTACCAGCCGGTGCTTAAACTCGCCCCTAGCGGCAACGGCGGCATCCCGCATGTGCTCAAGCACCCAGCGGAAGATGGGAGGAAATGCGTCGAAGCTTTCCACCTGCTCAATGCCATCTTCAAAGTTGGGAAAGCTCGTCGCCGTCTGACAGTTATTATAAGCAGCGAAATAGGTCGGGTTTTCAATAGCTAAGTTAAAGTAAACCTTGGCTGCTTCACGAAGTTTCTCAATAGCCGCAGCATCATCCGGCAACTTATCTAATGCCTTAAACACTGCAACTCGGATACGTTCATCCAGGAATCGGCTGGTTTGAATATAAAGGTCGTGGTCGTCTTCAAAAAAGGACTTAGCTTCATCGCCTAGCACATCGATTTGTTCCGCGACAGCACAAACCTGTAAAGCGTCGCGCCCACTCTTAGCCAGGATACGAGCACTCTGCTCCAGCAAGCGTTGCTTAGCGGAGCCCGCGTGGGAGACGGTGCCTTCAAGATTGTTCACACTAATAATCCTAGCGATTTCCTGCAAAAATTCAGGCGGATTCGCCCATTCTATAGTGCATTTCACCCACAAATAGGTGACATCGTTGGTATAGACCTTTAGCAGCCCACTAGGTTAAACTCGGATACCATTTTGGCCCCCACCCTGACGGGTTGGGGGCCAAAATAAAAACTAACTTTTCACCCGTCTAACGGGTGAAAGCTATTTACTCGTTGCCGAGCTTGCCATCAGCAGCTTCACGAGCCTTGTCGATCTGGTCTGCCTTGTCCTCGCCCAGCTTGCCCTTAGCTGCGTCAGCTGCCTTGTCCAAGCCCTTATCGGTGAGCTCTTCGCCCTTGTCGGAGTTCAGTGCATCCTTAGCCTTATCGAAGATACCCATGTGGTTATCCTTTCTTCTAGTTCTAGCTTTATCTAAGTATTGCCGTGTCCGGCAACACATCCCAACGTACCGACACTTCTAGCTCCATGCCACCAAATCGAGCGATTGAGTCACTAGACCAAATATTCCTTCCGCTAAACCGAAAACAATTCCGCTCTGTAGCGGAGTTCTTCTCAGAAGCATAAATGGAGGCCCCCACAGCCTGACGACCATGTAAGGCCACCGGCTTGGACGCACTCCAAAGCCCCATACTGCTAGGCAGCGGCGGCATTTTAGCTAAGGCCAACTGTTCTAGTTCTTGCGAATGCTAGCGTTAGACGATATTGACGTTTCCCCCTCCTGACAAAGGCATTGCACCATGGCTACCGCTAACCCACCACACCCACCACACCCGGATACAGGCGGGGATTTTTTTGGCTTAGTTTGGCCAGGCAAAGACGCAGCCCGAGAAGCTGCAAATAAACCCTTAACACGGAATTTCCCACCCGATTATGCTCTCAGTACACCGGGTGACTCCCTCAATAGGATTTTTGCCGCAGATAATCTTCCAGTTTTGCAAGAGCTAGCCGCCCGCCGGGAAGTCTTCGACGTCATATATATCGATCCCCCTTATAACACGGGCAAAGACTTCGTCTACCGCGATAACTATCGTTTACGTCGCCAGATGCGTTCAGGTAGCTATGCGGAATGGCACTCGAAATGGCTTTCGATGATGCTCCCCCGCTTGATTTTGGCTCGTGAAGTACTGTCCCCTGAGGGGTTCATCTTCGTCTCCATTGGTGAAGACGAGGTAGCCAATACCCGCAAGGTGCTCGATGAGGTTTTTGGCGAGGGCTGCTTTGCTGGCCAACTAATCTGGAAAAAGGCCGGTACAGGCAAGAATGATTCAAAATACGCCGTGGTAGAACACGAATACATTCTGTGCTACGCCCGTACACCGGACAACTCCGGTTTCAATGTCGACCCCCAAGGCCATACCACGACTAAATATAACCATGAGGATGACAAGGGAAAATACTCCTTGGTACGCCTAGATTCTAAGACCCTTGGGTACCTTCCCTCTCTTGACTTCCCCATCGCTGGCCCCGATGGTAAGGAATATTGGCCGGACCAGCCGGCAGGAAAGGAGAAAGTCGCCCGCTGGCGTTGGAGCCGAGACAAAGTTGAGGAGCACTACGAAAAGCTTGTCTTTCGTCGCGGATTTGTCTACACCAAGAATTACCAGAAGGTGGGTGCACGCCCGCGCTCGATCTTGGATGGAGAACGCTTTGGAGTCACTCGCACTGGGCGGCGTGATGCTGAGGAGATAATGGGCCTCGAGGGCGTTTTTGACTTTCCCAAGCCAGTGCGCCTCATTAAACACCTCATTTCCATTGCGGGCGGAAAGAATGCTCGGATCTTAGACTTTTTTGCTGGTTCCGGTACCACAGCCCAGGCTGTGGTGGAGCTCAATAAAGAAGACGGAGGGGCCCGGTCATTCCACCTAGTGCAGATTCCGGAACCTACCTCCCCAACTAGCGCGGCTCGCCAAGCGGGATTTTCTACAGTTGCAGATATCTGCATTGAAAGAGTGCGCAAGGTTCCCGGCGCTACCTTTGAGGTCTATAGGCAGGACTAGGTCTGAGCGGTTCCAGACGGTCGTCCTGGAATGCCGAAGAAATCTAGGACACGGTCGGTTGCGAAGAACTTACCCACCTCGTTGTGCGAGTCGGCTGTACCGCCTGGCCATACGTGCGAGCCGCCGGCAATACGGATATGCTCCAGCGGTGCGCTACAACCACTCCACCTCATATCGAGTGCATTATTGACTAAACGGGTGGTATCTACCTTAGTCGAACAACCATTGCGTTTACGATCCTGCTCCAGCACGGATTCCACGGAGTAGTACTTGGTCTTGTGGCGAGTGCCTCCGTAGTAGCCCACCACAGGGTCTACGGTGCCGTGCATATCCAACCGCCCGACGGGAGAGTGCGCACAGTTTTTCAGAATGTCTTCATAATAGGCAGCGGAAACGGTGGCAACGGATTTGAAGGTATCGGGCATTTGGCAGGCCAGATAGGCAGCGAATCCGCCGCCATTAGACATACCGGTGGCAAAGATTCGACCATCATCTACATGGTAAGTAGCGCGGACCGCATCAATTATCTCCCGCACAAACTTCTTATCTTCCGTTGTCGAGGTCTTGGCATATGGAGCGGGGCTCCAAGCCTTCTTTTTGCCTTCGGGGAAAATCATGATGGCATCTGCGGCATCAAGGCGAGAATAACCACGGAGATTTTCGGCAGACTGCCCCCACCCGTGAAAGGCGAGGACGATAGGCCATTTTTTATCCCCAGAATAGTCTTTGGGCACACTGAGGATAAAGGAACGTCCGGAGGGCAGGTTGATTGTCCTATAGGAGCCCGGCTCAGGGCCGTTCAAGGGTGCGGAGGTAGGGATTCCTAGGTTAACGGTGTTGGTGGTCTCTGCAGCGTGCGGGGACTCTTTTGATTCGCTAGAACACGAAGTGCCAGCAGCCGCAAGGAAACACACAGTTACCACACCGAGCACGGTCCGAAGTGACCTCGCGTTCATCCTTGTCGTCCCTTCTGCCATGCGTCCCATAAGTGCTTATAACGGCCACCATAATTTAGCAGCTCGCGGTGACTTCCTTGTTCAACCACGCGGCCACTATCCATCACGATGATTCTATCTGCTCGTGCTGCTTGATCGAGTCGGTGCGCCACGACCAACGCCGCACGCCCACGGGTGACTTCAATCGCGGCCTGTTCCAGGGCTTCGGCCCCTACAGAACCCGCCTCCGCAGTGGCTTCATCCATAATGACGATTTTCGGATCCAAAAGCAATATTCGTGCCAGCGCGAGTTGCTGGGATGCCACCGGATCTAATTGGATACCCTGCGAGCCGATAACCGTATCCAGGCCCTCCTCCAAGTGCGCGAACCACCGTGCCCCCACACGCTCAAGTGCCTGAAGCATGTGTGCATCGCTAGCCTGTGGGGCAGCCAAAGAAAGATCCTCGCGGAGGGTGCCTGAGAAAACGTGAACCTCTTGAGTGATCATGGCTAGTCGCGCCGCGCGCTCTGTGTCCGAAAGTAGTGATACCTCTACCCCATCGACCAAGACTTTCCCTTCCTCCGGAACCCGCAAGCCCGCCAATAGCGCGGCAACGGTGGTCTTACCCGCGCCCGAGGCTCCTACTAAAGCCACCGTGTGTCCGGTAGGAATCTCGAAGCTTACGTCCTGCACAGCCCAGCCACCATCGTCGTAGCTAAAGCTCACATTTCGCATCTCGGCTTCTCCGCGTGGGGCTGGGGCTCCATAGCCAGGCACCGCCCGGGGCGGGTCAATGACTACCCCGACTATGCGCGACAGCGAAGCGTAGCCGGATTGTACGGTATCGATTACCCGCATCAATCCCATGAGCGGTCCCCGCAACCGGATAAGCAGGAGCGGCCGAGGTTACGGCTCCAACTGTGAGGGCTCCGGCCTGCACCGCCCAATAGCTGACGACGAGACCGCAGCTGAGCATGATGAGCTCTATGCCGGTCATCCACAGCTGCAAGACCATCATGGTTTTTCGTGCTGCGTAGCCCTCCTCTACCACTTGCGCGGAGGCGCGTTCAATGCCAGCGTGCATCTGATCTTCCAGGCCAAACGCGCGCACGGTTTTTCGGCCCCGTATTGTCTCAAGGAGCCGGCGTGCCCGCTCTGCCATGGCCGCACGCTCGTCGGCATAGCGGCCCGGGGCTCGGTGTAGGTAGCTGCGAGCGGCGACTACATATAGCGGCGTAACTGCAACTACTACCAGTATGTATTGCCAATTGAGGCTAAGAAGGGCCACCGCAGTGGTGGTGATGGCAAAAGCAGATTTGGCCAACACAGGAGCGGTCTCGGTGACCGCTGCCGAGAGCTCTGCTACATCATCGGTAGAGCGAGAGACCAAATCCCCGGTGCCCGCCTCCTCCACACGGTGAGTAGGCAGTCGGAGTGCGGTAGAAACCATGTCCTCGCGCAGAGCGGAGATCACGCGTTCTGTTAGGCGCGAGAGGACATAAAACCCTGCTGCCGAAAGCAACGCGGAGATTACGGCTACTACTACCAGCCCGATGCCAAGTGGCAGGATTGCGCTGTGCGCCATGACGGCGTCAACAATCTTTCCCAGTAGGATCGGGATCGCTACATTGGCGCTAGCCCCCGCAGTGAGTAAAACAAGAGCCGCGGCACCTCGCGACCGTGCACTGGGGACGTCGGACAGCTGCCGGCCAATTTCCTCGCGCACTTGGGGCCAAGAGGCCGTAGGAAAACGCATCATCGCTCCACCCTCACAGCTGTCCAGGCCGGTGAAGTGGAGTAGATAAGCGTTGGCTTTAAACCGCGGTGGTGCGCCACTCGCTGTGCAATTGCTTGCTCAGTCACCGAGTCCACAGCGGTAGTGGGATCGCTTAAGACAAGAACTGCTGGATCCGCCGCAATTGCTCGTGCTAGCGCCACCCGCTGTTGTTGTCCCCCGGAAAGATTACGGCCACCTTCTCCTACCTCGCGTTCTAAACCACCCGGGATATCTTCCCCCGCGGCCGTATAAAGCGCTCGTTGCGCGATTGCGCTATCCGGATGAATATTGCCCTGGACGGTTCCTTCAAAAAGCATTACTTCATGTGGAGCAACTAGGAAATGTTCGCGCGGCAAGAAAACCAGGTCCTCTGGGGCAGGCTCGGCCACCACGTTGACCCCTGGGCCGAGAGCCGGTAGCGGCGGTTTCCTACCTTCTACACCGGGAGCCGCCAGGACGGCCGTAATGCGGGCAGCACTTGCCTGCGCGGCCGCCCAGCGCGATGCAATATTTCGACCCAACATCGTCATCGGTGTGATGACGAACTGAGTTAGACCAATGACCGTAATAAGCTCACCCACGCTGATTGTGGAATGCTTTGCCATCGCGCCTGCAGCAATGCCCACCGCAATAACATAAACCGAACCCAAAATCTCCGTTACGGCATTGAGCCGTGCTTGGGCGGCATTGGCATCTACCGTTCGCCCATAGGCGGTGTCAGAGGCCTTGGCATAGCGCATACTGACAGTGGCTACCGCACCCAGGCCCTTGAGTATCCGCAGGCCTTGCACCACATCGGTGGCCATGGCGCTGGCCTTAGCCAATGCTGCCTGACGGATGCCGGAACGCGTGCGCAGTGGCTTTGCCACGCGCACTGACCCCCACACCACTAGCGGGCCACCACACAAAATGG
Organism: Corynebacterium yonathiae; assembly: GCF_022288805.1. Taxonomy (GTDB): domain Bacteria; phylum Actinomycetota; class Actinomycetes; order Mycobacteriales; family Mycobacteriaceae; genus Corynebacterium; species Corynebacterium yonathiae. Next base: position 19,688 of record NZ_JAKOPM010000023.1, on the reverse strand, counting down.
CAATGCCCAAAGGTAGATTAATGCGACTGGCGATAATCGCCACATATACAATGGCGCTCACCTCCGCGACCGGAAATACCGTCATCATCACGGCATTTTGCACGCGCCGGGCGTCTGTAGAGGCGATGGCTAGCAGCTCTCCGGCGCTGCGGGGTTTTCCCGCAATTCCGCGCGGGTCTTGAATCCTGTCTGTAATGGCCATGCGAACGTCATGGCCAATTACCAACATGGCTCGGGCATTGAGGCCGCGCCCAAACCACCCCGCTACGGTATTAAGGCCAAAGGTAGCCGTCAGTACCACCAGCCACAGCCCCAATCGCTGAATGGATCCTTTTGCTATGGCCTCATCGATGGCATGGCCCACTATCACTGGTGTCGTTGCGTTGAGCAGAAAGGATACAGCCATGCAAAGTGCTGCCGGCACGGTGAGAGCGGGACGAGAAAAGACGGTCTTCAGCAGCCACCTGGGATCTGATGCTGCGGGAAGTGTCCTCATAGGCAGCCATTCTAATTCGCGGTAGGTTAGATGAGCTATGTCGACTCGCCACCCAGATCCCCGTCACTTTCCTAGCTACCGCAAGGCTTCCGCTAGGCACGGCCCTGGCTTCCGCACTGCCACGCAACGCACCGCCTCCGCCCAGGCCTTCCGCCGCGGTGCTAGCACGTACCACGATGTACGCCCAGGCTATCCGGACGAGGTGTCGGCCCTAATTGCAGATGCGCACACCGTCGCCGATATTGGCGCCGGTACTGGAAAGCTCACTGAATCCTTGTCCAATGATCGCGTTGTAGCGCTGGAGCCCTCCGCCGATATGGCGGGAGTTCTGGCTTCTCGTCTAGATTTGCCGGTCCTGCGTGCTACGGCCGAAAACACCGCGCTTGCCGACGGCTCCTTAAACGCCGCCTGCCTCGCCCAGACCTGGCACTGGGTCGACGTGGCAGCTGCGTGCGCGGAGCTGGACCGCGTCCTCGCGCCGGGCGGGAAGATTCTTTTGGTATGGAACACTCTCGATGTCAACGCGGATCCCTGGATCCTGCGGCTTTCTCGCATTATGCACTCTGGCGACGTACACAAGCCAGGCTTCTACCCGGATTTTAAGGCGCCGTGGTCTGTGGAGCGAGAACTCCGCCTGACCTGGGATCACGAACTTACTCCGGAACAACTTCACCAGCTTATGCATACCCGGTCCTATTGGCTGCGCAACGGCGAAGCCATCCACGAGCGCATGACCCATAACCTTAACTGGTATCTCTTTGAGCACCTGGGATATAGGCCTGGGCAGAAACTGCACATCCCGTACCGCACGGATGCCTTCGTACTGGTACGGGAGTCGGATTAAAGCAGGATCTGGGCTAGCAGCGAACCCACCACGCAGGAGGTGAACACCGAAATGGCGCCAGGAATCAAGAAAGAGTGGTTGATTACGAACTTGCCAATGTGTGTCGTACCCGTGCGGTCAAAGCCGATGCAAGCAAGATCCGAGGGGTAAGTTGGAAGGATGAAGTAGCCATAGGCCGCACCGTAGAAACCAACAATGATGGCAGGGTCGATGCCCAGCTGTAGACCAATCGGAGCGATGGCGACCAGGGCGGCGGCCTGCGAGTTAACCAATTTGGAGACGATAACCAGCACTACCGCGTAGGCCCAAGGTGCAGCCTCGACTACAGAACCCAGGTTGGACTCTAGGGCATCGATATGGGCTTGGAAGAAGGTATCCGCCATCCAGGCCACGCCGAACACGGAGAATACTGCGGTCATACCGGCTTTAAATACCGGGGTGGACGCGATCTTCTTTGGGTCCGCCTTGCAGGTAAGTAGGATGATCGCGCCGGCGACTAGCATGACCATCTGGATAACCAGGTTCATAGAAAGCGGGCTCAGCTCGCCATCGTCACCCGGAACAAGCGGACGTAGGAATTCAAAGGCGCCGAGGGCGACCACGCTGGCGATAGCAACGAGGAAGATAGCCACCGCACGCTTTGCTTCGGGCGAAAATTCCTCATCCATGAGCGAACCGGTGGACTGGTGAATGCTCTCTGCAAACTCCGGATCCTTCATTCGCTCCTGGAATACCGGATCCTCGTCTAAGTCCTTACCGCGGCGCAGCGACCACAGCGAGGCTAGGACGACGCCCGCAAGCGAGGCAGGCATAGCTACCATCAGAATCTGCGGAATGGAATAGGCGTGATCGATAGCGCCAGCATTCTCGGCGATAATAGATGCCAAAGACACAGTAGCCACAGACACTGGCGAGGCCGTAATGCCCATCTGGGCCGACGTCGAGGCGACCGCCATCGGCCGCTCTGGGCGGATTCCCTTCTTTAGAGCAATATCCTCAATGATCGGAAACATCGTGTACACCACGTGGCCCGTGCCGCATAGCACCGTCAGAAACCAAGTGGTAAGCGGCGCGAGAATGGTGATGCGCTCAGGGTGGGCGCGCAGAAATTTCTCAGCAAATTGCATCATCACTTCAAGACCACGGGCTTGTTGCAAAGTGGCCGCGCAACCGATAACCGCAATGATGGTCAGCATCACCGACACCGGCGGCTCGCCCGGGGCGAGGCCGAAGACAAAAACCATGAGCATCAAACCGATGCCGGAGATAAGACCTAATCCGATGCCACCGTACCGAGTGCCCAAGAGCAAGGCACTGAGGATGATGATGACCTGGAGCACGATGGCCAGAATTGAATCTGGCGCAATTATGCTGGCAAGCATGCTGAGCCTTCCATCACGAGAGGATTAACAACTGGTTATATCCTATCGATTCCCACATGAACGGACATAAACGGGAAGGCGAGCTAATTCTCACACCGTGTCCGGTATAAAAATCGCTCGCCTGAGTGCTATAATCCCAGCGTAACGGGCATACTGCTAGCGCTTCTTACCGCGCCGCTCCCTCACACGTACCGCAATGCGGATTGGCGTTCCGTGGAAACCAAAACGCTCACGGAACTTACGCTCAAGGTAGCGCCGATAGGCCGCATCCAAAAAGCCCGTCGTAAACAAGACGATGGTCGGCGGCTGCGTAGATGCCTGCGTGGCGAACAATACGCGCGGCAGGCGATTATTTTTCATCGGCGGAGGATTAGCCGCGATGGCCTCACGCAACCAGTTATTCAGCTGACCCGTGGAAACACGCTGATCCCAGCTTTCCAAGGCCTCCATCATAGCCGGTTCTAGCTTCTGCAGGGCGCGACCCGTTTCTGCGGAGATATTAACGCGGGTGACCCACGGCAGATGGCTCAGCTGCAGATCAATTTCACGATCCAAGTAATAGCGGCGATCCTCATCCATGAGATCCCACTTATTGAACGCAATCACCAGGGCTTTGCCTGCCTCAAGGACCATGTTAAGGACGCGCTGATCTTGCTCGGAGATCTCTTCAGAGGCGTCGATAAGCATGATGCAGACCTCGGCAGCATCGATAACGCCGCGCGTGCGCAGGGAAGCATAGTACTCATGTCCTTGCGCGTTTTTTACCTTCTTGCGGAGGCCCGCTGTATCGATGAACTTCCAGAGCTGTTCATCCAGCTGCACCAAGGAGTCCACCGGATCTACCGTAGTACCGGCAACATTGTCGACCACGGAGCGTTCTTCACTGGTGAGCTTATTGAGCAGCGAAGACTTACCCACATTGGGCCTGCCCACTAGGGCAACTCGGCGGGGACCAGAAGTAATCGCGGTCTGCCGGGGTTCTTCGGGGAATACCCGCAAAATCTCATCCAACACATCCGCGCCGCCGCGACCGTGCTGAGCGGATACTGGCCACGGATCGCCCAAGCCTAATGCATAAAATTCCGCCATGTCTGCATATTGATTATCGGAATCGAACTTATTCGATACCAAAATCACCGGCACGGGGGACTTTTGCAGGCGGCGAGCCATGACCTCGTCCGTCTCGGTAATGCCCACCTTGGTGTCCACCACCATAACGATGACATCGGCGGTTTCCATAGCGACTTCTGCCTGACGGGCAATGGCCGCGTGGATACCCTTAACATTGGGATCCCAGCCTCCGGTGTCCTGCACCAAGAAGCGCTGGCCATTCCAGTCCGCGACATAAGAAATCCGGTCGCGGGTGACGCCTGGGTGGTCCTCTACTACTGCTTCGCGGCGGCCAAGGAAACGGTTAACCAAGGAGGACTTACCCACGTTAGGACGCCCAACGACGGCCACCGTGCACAAGGCTTCTTCAGTATGGTCATCAGATTCCACTCCAAAGGCACGGGAGATTTCCTCCCATTTCTCTTCGCTCAGTGGCTCTTCTACGGGCGAATCCTCCCCATAGTCAGCTTCACCAAAATCCGAGTCATCGAAATCGTAGTCGAATTCCTCGGTATTGAAATCATCAGCTGCCCAGCCGGGAGATGCTTCTACCACCTCATCATCGAATTTTCCGGCCGGGTAATGGAACTGAGTCTCCGACTCTTCCTGGGGATCGTGTTTAGTCATTGGCCGACTCCTTCACCACGTTAATCAGGGCTTGTATAACATCCGCAGGGCTCATATCAGAGGTATCAACTAGGGTTGCGTCATCCGCTGGGCGCAACGGCGAGGTCTTGCGAGACGAATCTGCCGCATCACGGCGCTGTACATCCGCCAGAACCGTTTTATAGTCCGAAGCTATTCCGGCTTTTTCATTCTGTGCTTGGCGGCGCTGAGCCCGGACCTCAGCAGAGGCCGTCATGAATGCCTTTGCAGGGGCGTCGGCAAGCACAACAGTGCCAATATCGCGCCCTTCCACAATCGCGCGGTGCGCCTCGCGGGCCAGCTTGCGCTGCAGAGCTACCAGGTTTTCACGCACCTCTGGAATGGCGGATACGGCAGAAACATGGCGGGTGACTTCATCTTCTCGGATGACGCGCGAGACATCTTCGCCACCAAGGAGAACCTCGGTGGAATCTGGGTCATCGGATACTTCCAATGGCAAATCGGCCGTGGCCGCAATAACCGCAGGAGTATCCGCAGGGTCTACGCCCTTGCGCAGCACCGCGAGCGTTGCCACGCGATACATAGCGCCAGTATCAACATATTTGGCGTCCAGCTGCTTAGCTAAAGCGCGGCAGGTGGTCGACTTTCCAGTTCCGGAAGGGCCATCCACGGCAAGGATGAGGCCTTCCTTCGGCATATTAGAAATCATTACATCTCCACCGCCTTATACAAACTAGTCAGCTCACTGGAATTGAGAGCGCGCAAGCCACCGGGCTTCATATCGCCTAGCTGCACCGTGTGTAGCTTGGTACGCACTAGACGCTGCACGGGGAAGCCGGCTTCTTTCAACATACGACGCACAATGTGCTTGCGCCCCTCATGAAGCTCAAGACGCACCAAGGAATAGCCCTGGTTAGTATCAACGACCTGCACGAAATCGGCCTTTGCTAGGCCATCCTCTAGCTCAATGCCTTCTTTAAGTTTCCGCACGAGCTTCCTATCTGCCTCACCCAATACGGTGGCGAGGTAGGTCTTGGTTACCTCATACTTGGGGTGCATCAAACGGTTAGCCAACTCGCCGTCATTGGTGAGAATGAGCAGGCCTTCTGTATCGGCGTCTAGGCGGCCCACGTGGAAGAGGCGCTGACCGGCAGCAACCTTTTCTGACACCACATCGCCCACGCACGGCCGCCCCAAGTCATCCGACATAGTGGACTGCATTCCGCGGGGCTTATTGAGCACAAAGTATTCGTACTCCTCATTAACGTTGACGCGCACCCCGTCTACGCGAATGACGTCCACCGAGGGGTTTACTTTGACGCCTTGCTTAGCGATGATCTTGCCATTGACCTCTACGCGGCCGGCATCGATAAGGATTTCGGCATGGCGGCGGGAAGCAACGCCCGCTTTGGCGAGCGCTTTCTGGAGGCGCTCCCCCTTGGGCTTTTCTTCATCAACCAGCCAATCGGCACCCAATTCGCGGGCTACGGATTCTGCGGTAGCCTTCTGCTTTTTCTTTGACACATGCTGGTGACGGGCCGGCTTAGCATTAGAGACAATGATGTCACTGTCTCGCTGCTTCTTATCCGGTGTGCCGTCACGGCGAGCGGGAGGGGTCACGTACGTGTCCTTTTCTCTCGAAGATATGAAATTACCTGGGCAATCCTACCCCACGCTAGTACTCTTCGTCGATTGCCTCGACATCAGGCAGAAGCGGCGCCAAGTCTGGCAGGCGTTCCAAAGAATCAATCCCCAATAGTTCAAGGAACAATTCCGTCGTTTCATACCGGTGCGCGGCGCCTTCAAAATCATCGTGTGGCAGTTCCCTCACCAAGCCGCGCAGGTTGAGGGTCCGCATAACACCATCGACGTTAACACCGCGAACAGCTGCCACCTGCTGGCGCGTGACAGGTTGCCTATAGGCAACCACCGCCAACGTCTCTAGGGCCGCGCGGGAAAGCTTTGTCTGGGCTCCGTCCAAGAGAAATTCTTCTACCGCGCCAGCATTCTCGGTGCGCGTATAAAAGCGCCACCCTTCTTGGGTCTCACGCAATTCAATACCAGAGCCGCGACTATCTAACTCTCGCTGAATGGCACGAAGGCAATCACTGACGACGTCCCCTTCCGCCCCTAAAGCACGCGCCAAGGACTCCACCGAGGCTGGGGAGTCGAGCACGAGCAGGATTGACTCAAGGCGGGAACGCAGCTGTGAGATGAGGGGAAGGTCCATAAGGGACAAGTCTACTGAAGAGGAAAATACCTCCCGCAATTTCCTAAATCACTTTAATTCTCTACTGTGACTCGGCTAACATGTGGTCATGGAAACTATTACACGCACTGACAGACTCATTCTCATCCCCTTGTCCGCCGCCAATACTGAAGAGGCCCACAAGGTCTACAGCGACGGGCGAATTTGGAGCCACCGTCCCGATGGCCGCTTCGCCGATATTCGCACCACGCGTGCGCTCGCACAGGCGTCCTCCCAGTCTTGGGACGCCCACCACTTTGGACCATGGGCCGCCTACATGCGCCACAATCCTTCTGAATTCATCGGAGTAGGCGGCGCTATCTACGTTGAAGGCGGAAACTTCTGGGACATTAAATACCGCCTGCGCCCGGCCCACTGGGGTGCCGGATTTGCTACAGAAGTCACGTCGGCGGCGCTAAAGAGCATCCGACAAGTGGACCCCGACTCCCCTGTCACCGCCCGCGTTACGACGAACCACCCGGCAGCCATCCGGGTTATCGAAAAACAAGGCCTGCAACAGGTGTGGGAGGGGCGCCGTGTGGGCACCGAAGACAACCCAGAAGAGCCGGACGTACGTGTCTATGCTGACCGGGAGCTCTCCCCCGAAACACTGAATTTCATTCAGCAGCGCCCTTAATCCCAGTTGGCAGCGGCAACTACCGCTGGGTCCACGTCCAGACCTGTCCACGATAGGTCCAGCGGTCCCAGCGCTTCTTCTTGTTGTGCATCGACAGCCTTAGCCTTGTACAACTCCAAAAGAGCAAGAAACCGGCCCACCACCTGCATAGAAACCGTACAGTCGCGAGTCAGTGCCCCAAAACTTGTCCAGTGGCCGGCGCCTAGCAGTTTGAGTGTTTCTAAGATCTTGCCGGCTTGCTCTGGCACCGACACCGCCACGGCATGAACGTGGCCGGTAGCCACCTCCTCAGGCGGCTTAGGGCGGAATACTCCAGCGGCGAGCTCGGCAAAACTGGCTGGCGTATGGCCAAGCGCGACGGGAGGCAAAAGCTCCGCGAACTTCTCTTCGATTGCCACCGCGCGCGGATAGCTGCGCTGCGCTTCGCGCTGCCACACGGCGAATTGATCCGCTGCTTGTTTATAGGCTTTGTACTGCAAGAGGCGGGCAAAAAGAAGGTCTCGCGACTCTAATAGCTCCAAGTCTTCAATATCGTCCACGTCGCCTCGCGGAAGCAGTCGCGCCGCTTTTAGATCCAAAAGCGTGGCCGCCACCAAGAGAAAATCCGTAGTCTCATCTAGGTCCGCTGATTCTCCCAGCTGACGCGTATAAGCCACGAACTCATCGGTCACCTCTGAAAGCGCAACGTCGGTCACGTCCATTTTTTTGGACTGGATGAGCTGCAAGAGCAGGTCAAAAGGGCCCTCAAAATTCCGCAGCGCAATGCGAAAGCCCGTAATCTCCGGCTGGGTCACGATACCTTAAACGGTTGAACGCTCAATGACCTCTTTGGCCAAGTTGCGGTACTGCTGCGTAGCCGGGGAGTTTGGTGCCCAGGTAGTAATTGGTTCACCGGCTACCGACGTTTCCGGGAAGCGAACGGTACGAGTAATTACGGTGTCAAAAACCTTGTCGCCAAAGTAGTCCACCACGCGGGACATTACCTCCCTAGCATGCTTGGTGCGGCGATCAAACATGGTTACCAAAATGCCCATGACCTCAAGGTCAAAGTTGATGCGATCTGAGACTTTTTCAACAGTATCGGTCAACAAAGCCAAGCCGCGGAGGGAGAAAAACTCGCACTCCATGGGAATAATAACGCCCTGTGAGCAGGCAAGGGCGTTGACGGTCAAAAGACCGAGGGAAGGCTGGCAGTCAATAATGATGAAGTCATAATCACGACGAACCGGGCGCAAGGCACGGGCAAGTGTGTGCTCGCGACCGACCTCATTAACCATCTGAATTTCCGCAGCGGACAGATCAATATTGGCCGGAACCAAATCCAAGCCCGAAACCCCAGTGTGCTGAATCGCGGAGTGAATGGAGGTGTGACTATCGAGCATCACATCATAGATGGTGTCTTCTATATCGTCATGCGTGAGCCCAAGACCCGCCGAAAGCGCGCCCTGGGGGTCAAGGTCAACCAAGAGGACTTTACGGCCAAATTCGGCAAGGCAAGCGCCCATATTAATGGTGGAGGTAGTTTTACCCACGCCGCCTTTTTGGTTACACATCGAGATGATCGTGGCCGGCCCATGCTTTTCCAAGGGTGCGGGTTCTGGCAACTCGCGGATAGGACGACCGGTCAGCCCCACCTCTACATCAGAGGCAGAAAAGAGACCCTCTTCGCTCACAGTCACACCTGCTTCCTTGACGCCAAGTTCCGGACCATGACACTTGGCTTAGGGTTGATTACAACGTTGTCATTAAAGCGTACCCGCTACAGCAAGCAAGTACCGAGACTTAGTTTATATCAAGCTTTTAGCGTTGACTAGAACGGCGTTTGAGCGCGACTACTAGATCAACTAGTACGATAAGTACTGCCGCAGCTGCCCCTCCAATAATCCAGCCCAGATGGGAGCCCTCATTCTCATCCTTGGGTTCTTCTTGTTGCCGCTTATCGAGGTTTTCTGGCGCAGATTGATAATTAAGGTCCTGCAAAGTAACGATCAGGGCGGCACCAGAACCATCATTGCGCAACAACTGCATAATGAAGGGATTATCAGGCGCTTCTCCCTCTAGATACGTCAGAGTGAGGGTGCGTGATGACGCATCGACGTCGCGCTTTGCTCCTTGGAAGATATTGCCTTCTCCATCGAGGTAACGCAGCTTAACGTCGTTTTCCTCCGTGTCCTTGAACTGCTGGTAGAGGTCATAGGCCTGCTTGAGCCCCATCTTCGCAGTAATAGTATTGCCTTCAATATGGGATTCAAGGTTGACGTATTCTGCGCCCCCAAGGTTGGCTTCCCCTGCAGGCTTACGTTCGGGTTTTTCACCTGGGACTACCGGGAGATTTTCCTTCCCCTTCGCCGGCGCAGGCTTTTCCACCCCGCCTTCGGATCCCTTGTCTGCTGGGGCATTGCCGCCTTCAGCCGGCTTATCCGTTGCCCGGGCCAGGCGCTGGAGCTGGAGCACCCTCTGCACCGTCGATTTCGTCTTGAATGTCGCCCTCCGAGACCGAACCATCGGCGACGAGCGTGAGAGTCGCATTCATGCCTTGAGCAGAAACGGGGACCGAGATCTGGCCGCCTTCAGCCGGCGCGGTGATAGTAGCGGAGGTACCAGAGGCGGAGACATTCCAGCCATCGCCCGAGTAGCTGGCCTCGGCGGGCACGGGCAAGCTCACGGTCGTGATCTGGCCGGCCGGAACCGAAATAGGGGCAGCAATAGCGGCTTCTACCTCCGGTGGCAGCTGGGCATGCGCCACCGCAGGGAAAACCAATGCGGCAGAAAGCACCGCACCGGCAACACGAGATGAAAACATATAGGTCCTTTCTTAAGCACGAGGGTGCGCAGTGCGCCACACCTCGCGCAGGGAATCGGCAGTGACGTGAGTATATATTTGCGTTGTCGTCACCGATGAATGTCCCAGCAATTCTTGCACGGTGCGCACATCTGCGCCGCCTTCCAGCAAGTGCGTCGCAAAAGAATGCCGTAAGGTATGCGGCGAAATGGATTTGTCCAGCTCGACGCGCTGCGCAGCCGTCTTTAAAACCGCCCATGCGCTCTGACGCGATAACGCTCCACCGCGGGTATTGAGAAAAAGCGCCGGCGTCTTGCCTTTGCTCAGCGCTGGGCGTGCCCGCACCAGGTAGGCATCGATAGCTTTTCGGGCGTGCGAGCCCAAGGGCACAATTCGTTCTTTGTCTCCTTTACCCCGCAGGCGGATTACCTCCTGCGCGGCAGAAACGTCATCAACATTTAGGGAGATTACTTCCGAGATTCGTGCACCGGTGCCATAGAGCATTTCCAGTAAGGCATGGTCGCGCACATCCACCGGGGTTTCTGTGGGAATTGCTTCAATAAGTCCACTGACCTCGTCCACCGATAACGTCTCGGGCAGGTGCTGCCCGGTTTTCGGAGGGGTTACTTCAACTGCAACGTCGATGTCTACAACGCCTTCTGCCACAGCGAATTTATGCAAGCCGCGTGCAACGATGAGCGCGCGATTGGCTGAGGACGCCGCCATTGTGGAGCGCAAGTGCTTGAGATAAGCCTCCACCATCGGGCGCGTCACCGCTCGCAGGTCCTCTACTCCGCTGTCATTCAACCAGGCCAGGTAGCGGCGGACATCGCGGCGATAATTACTCAACGTATTCGCAGAAACGCCGCGCTCGACCGCGAGATGGTTCAGCCACGTTTGCGCTACGTCTTCGAGTGCACTCACAGCTTCTTTAGGTCCGCGCCCGTGCGGCGGGAGCTCATCGACGTCGGCCGCAGGGTAAATGGCTCCTCCACGCTGCGGGTCTCCTTGCCGCCGCGCAAAACTGCGTAGGCGGCCAAGATACCGCTGCACGCGATGGAGTTGACGATTTCGCCTCTCAGCACTCTATCGACGGCATCGTCTAGCTTTACCCATGCGATTTCCATATCGGCTTCTTCATCCCCAGTAACCTCCATCCGTGGGACGTTGCTAAGGCCCGAGGCTAGGAATACGCGGACCGCCTCTTCACAGAATCCGGGTGAAGTCACCAGGTCCGTCAGCACGGACCACTTCTGTGCGCTTAAGCCGGCTTCTTCCTGCAATTCGCGTTGCGCACCGGTTAGCTCATCTTCACCACGTACATCGAGCAATCCTGCCGGCAGCTCCCATAAACGCTTGCCCACGCTATGACGGTACTGATACACCATCGCAATACGCTCGTCTGGGTCCATAGCTACTACAGCTACCGCCCCCAGGTGCTCGACTACCTCACGGGAAGCGGACACATCGCCGGGCATTACCACTTCGTCGCGGCGAAGGGCGAGAATGGGGGCGTCGACAAGCAGCTGCGAATCAAGCACCTTGAAGTCATGCGCCATGGGTTACTCCTTTCCCGGCAGGGCAGAATCTGCTGTTTCGGCGGCACCATAATCGCCCTGGCCGCCATCGAGTTGCTCCTGGGTAGCCAAGATAACCGCGATGCGCTCCAAAGCCCGCTCTGTGCTATCGACCGTAGACAACTTCGCATCCTGATCGCGCACCTGGGCTAGTGCTTTATCATCCTGAGTCTGCTTAATGCGCCCGCTCAGCACCACGGATCCATTAACATCATCTAAGCCGGTAGCAAATTCCGCCAGGGCGCCGGAGGGGTAGCCGCGCAGGCCGCTACCAGAAACCACAATAATGGCTTGAGCGGGAACGATGGTTCCATCCTCATAGTCGATAAAGCCCTCGTCGCGCAGCTCGTGGAGCAGCTCCGCTCGTTCTTCTACCGAGGCCAAAGGCTTCGTGCTTTCAGGGTCCATAGACAGTGCAGTACCCAATACCTCACCGCTGAGGGCGCCTGCCGATTCTGGGCCCTTAGTATCCGCCTTCTTGGGCGCAGCGTCCTTCAAGATGGGCACGAGCTTATCTTTAGTCTCCGGGCGCAGGAAATCTTTGGTCAGCTTAATCTCACCGGCCTCGGTGGCATCGGAAGACTCCAACAGCTTCCTAATGGCATCCACGTCGCCGCCATTGGCATCATCGGTAGTGACGATGAGCACTGGGCGTTGAGACAAAGTACCATCAACCAATTCTGCGCCAGAACCGGCCACTATCTTATCGCTAGCTTCATTCTGGGTCTGGAGAATCTTATTGTCTTGGACCACCTTTCGGTGCTCCTCGCGGATCGGATCGTTGTCGGCCGTGCTGGTGGTCAGGTTGGGTGCGATTACCAACGCGCCCAACGCTACGCCTACTGCGGCCCCGAAGCCCAAACCTGCTATAAGCTCAGTCTTTGCCATGCTCTATGCGCCCCCAAAGAGGCTGGACCAGGTTTCGCTGAGGTTGCTAGCAAAGTCCTGGCTGCCGCCAAAGCCGACGATGAGGATTACCGCCGCAATCGCAACCAGGATTCCTAGCAGCGCCCACAACCAGCCGAGGTTGGATGAAGGTGCACTGTAGAGATTAATCACCGCATCCGCGTCCACTACCTTCGTGCCGGCCTTGAGCCGGGAAAGTACCGCCGAGGGATTGGTACGATCCGCAAAAATATCATCGAGGTCTACCCCACCGCCGGCTTGCACGATAAGGTCCGCACCGTGATAGTCAGCAAATAGCAGGCCCAAGTCAGTACCTGAATGCGTTGCAGCTGGAAAGGTCATGGCGCCAATCCCGAGATCCTGGATGCGATCAAGGCCTTCTGCCTCGCCTTCCGGATCCGCGGGTACGACCACGCGGGCTCCGCAACGCAGGGCCTCATCGCTCACACCATTGGGATCACCGATGATGAAATCTGGCTTATAGCCCTGTGCCAGCAGAGAGTCTGCCGCCGCTCCTACCGTGATTAACAGCGGCTCATACTCGCGGATAAAGTTTCGCAGCTGCTTAAGCTGCTCGCGGTGCCGGTCAGTCGGCGAGAACAGGATTACCTTTCGGCCGGCAATCTCAGAGCCGGAAGCGGGGACCCCGAGGCCGTCGATAAACAGCGGGCCCTCCGAGTTAATAAAGTCAATGGAATTGCCGAAGAAGGATTCCATGTGGTCAATGAGCGCTCCCTGCGCCGAAGTGAAGTTCTTCTCTGCTCGTTCCCGAGTAACCACGCGTCCGGTTCCTAGGGCCTTGTCTCCGCTAAAGACCGTACCGTCCTCTCCGATACGCGCCTTCTTTCCTTCCTTAAACTCAGAAACGAAAGACTGGCCAACGCCCTCTACGAGGGCAATGTCGGCGTCGAGCAAGATGTGCGGACCATAGTTGGGGACCGTTCCGGTAGAAAAATCCGCCACATTAATCACTGCGGAGGGCTTAAGGTCTACGAGGGTCTGAGCCTCGTGGCGAGAAATATTTGCCGCATCAATTACGGCGATATCGCCTTCACTAAACTTTTTCATCCCTTTGGCACCCGGAGTGCAATCACGCAGCACACCAGGCTGATCGGGGTTACGGGAAAACAGAGCCATGGCCCTATTTTGGCGTGATTATGAGTGCGAGTGGGTGAGGCGCGCGGAAGCTTCTTCCTGTGCGCGGTCAAAAAGCTCTTGCGCGTGCGCGCGGCCGGTCTCAGTATCATCCAAGCCTGCCAGCATGCGGGCCAATTCCTCTACACGTTCTTCCTGCGATAGTTCTGCCACACCGGAGGTAAATTTCTCCTTAGAGACATGTAAATGAGCATCAGCGTACGCGGCCACCTGCGGCAGGTGTGTCACCACAATAACCTGGTTGTGCACGGCCAAGCGTGCCAGGCGGCGGCCGATCTCCACCGCAGCACGGCCGCCCACCCCGGCGTCTACCTCATCGAATACCAGCGTGGCGCCGTCTTCTTCCGCCAACACAACTTCCAAGGCCAACATGACGCGGGAAAGTTCACCGCCTGAAGCAGCGGACGCAATGGGTTTGCCGTTTAACTGCAGCTCAGCCGCGTCGGCGCCAGATTTAGAGTATTTCGCCTGCGCAAGCTCCACCGTCAAGGTGGAATTTGGCATGGCCAGGCCATGGAGCTCTCGCGTTACCTGCTCTCCAAGGGCCTTTGCCGCTTTCCGACGCCCCTTTGTCAGCTCCCCAGCCCGCTCGATCATTACCGACTCAGCATTCTTGACCTGCTTTTTCAATTCCTCGAGAGCTTCTGTGGAGGTATCCATGGATTCGAGCTGTGCAGCGGCCTTATTGCGCCACGCCACGACGCCATCAATATCCCCAGCATATTTTCTGGTCAATGTGCGCAATTCTTGCTGCCGCTGCAAGGACTTCTCCAAAAGGTGCGGATCCGCCGGCAACCCCGCCAAATAGCCCCCAAGCTCTCCGGAAATATCCCCCAGCTGCGCGGTGATCTCGCTGAGTCGCTCACCTAATGCTGCCAATTCCTTATCGGTCGATCCTGCCAATGCCGAAACCGCCCGGCCCAGCAAAGCTGAGGCAGCTTCCTCCATTTCCTCAGTTCCATCGATGGAAGCCAGCGCTACCTCCGCGGATTCGCGAAGCCCATCGACGTCTTGCAGCTTGCGAACCAGCTGCACCAATTCCTCGTCCTCACCGGGTTCCGGGGCGATACCATCGATCTCATCCACCGCGAATTGCAGGCGGTCGACCTCCTGGGCGAGTTCGCGGCGCTGTTCCGTACGCCGCTTATAGTCCTTGGCCAGGCTGCGCCATTTTTTAAAAGCTTCGGTATAACGCTGGCGCACGCCCGCCAATTTTGGATCTGCTCGGTCTACAGCGCCGAGTTGCTCCTCAGGCGCAAGCAAACGAAGCTGATCATTTTGTCCGTGGACCGTAATGAGCTCGCGCGCGAACTCGCCCAACGTTGCCGCCGGTACCGCGCGGCCGCCCAAATAGGCTCTCGATCTACCAGCGGCAGAAACCGTACGCGAGACGATGTATTCGCCATTCTCATCAGCATCCCCGCCAACTGACTCCACCAGCTCTCGGATGGATTCCCTCGAGGAGGAAAAATGGCCCTCCACTGCGGCCTTCTTGGCACCATCACGTACCCGGGAAGCATCTGCGCGTCCACCTGCTAAGAGCCGCAATCCAGTAACCACCATGGTCTTACCCGCACCGGTCTCACCGGTAAGCACGGTCAGACCTGCGGATAGCTCCGCAGAGCTCTGGCTAATGACGCCCAGATCATTGATGGAAATATCGACGAGCACTACTTCTCCTTCGGTCCGCGCCACCCTTCTACGGGCAGGCGCAGCTTCGACACTAAACGGTCAGTAAAAGGTTGGTCATCCAAGCGTACCCACCGCACCGGATGCTCGCCCCGCACGACCTCCACGCGAGCACCTGGTGGCATTGCGAATTCGCGGAAACCATCCAAAATTACGGTAGCCGGGGTAGTACGCATCGTGGATTCAACCGCTACCAAGGAATTAGGCGAGACAACCAAGGGCTTGGTAAAGAGTGCATGTGCATTGTTCGGCACTACCAAAATCGCATCAAGCGAGGGCCACAGCACCGGACCACCTGCGGAAAACGCATAAGCGGTCGACCCAGTAGGAGTGGAGATAAGCACCCCATCGCAGCCAAAAGAAGACACCGGCCTGCGGTCGATTTCCAAAATCGCGTCCAAAACGCCGGATCGGTTTTGATTTTCCACCGATGCCTCGTTCAAAGCCCAGCTGCGATTGAGAAGATTTCCTTCTTCATCAAAGATTGACACATCAATAGTAAGACGGTCCTCAATGCGGTACCTCTTTTCGATCACCCGCACCAAAGCCTGGTCAAGAGACTCGACCTCCCACTCAGCCAGAAATCCTACGTGTCCGAGGTTGATCCCCAGTACCGGAATATCTACGGCACGCGCCATATCCGCAGCACGGAGGAAAGTACCATCGCCGCCCAGTACCAACACCAATTCGCACCCTCTGGCTGCATCTTCGGTGTGGAACACATGCTTCAATCCCGGCAGCACATTCTCGTCCGCGCACACCCGGACGGTAATTCCCGCATCCTGCAATAGCTCCGCCGCACGCGACGTCGCCTGCAGATTCTCCTTGCGGTTGGCATGAGGAACCAACAGGATTTCTCGTGTCATTGCGGGCCTTCCTCGACTGCGCGGTCAATCATTTCTTCCACTTTAGCCAGATCCGTGGGCCGACCGTCCTTTTTCAGCCACAGGAAGTACTCCACATTTCCACTCGGCCCAGGCAGAGGAGAAGCTACCGCGCCATGCATGCTCAACCCGAGCGACAAGGCAAACTTAGCTACTTCCTTGGTTACTTCTTTGCGCAGCTCAGACGAACGGACCACGCCACCGCTTCCCAAGCGGTCCTTTCCAACTTCAAACTGGGGCTTTACCATTGGCAGCAACCACGCCCCGTCTTTTAGACACTGCACAATGGCGGGCAATACGAGCCGGAGCGAGATAAAGGACAGGTCTCCTACCATGCCGTCGCAAGGGCCGTCGGTAAGCTCAAGCGTCAGATTACGGATATTGGTGCGATCTAAAACCTTCACGCGTTCATCATTTTGCAGCCGCCAGAGCAACTGCCCATACCCTACATCCACAGAAAGTACTTCCTGCGCCCCGTGTTCCAAACACACGTCAGTAAAGCCACCCGTAGACGCGCCAGCATCGAGAATGCGACCATTCATGTCGACGTCAAACGCCGCCAAGGCCCCTAAAAGCTTATGTGCACCGCGGGAAGCCCACTTATCTTCTTCCGCCTCTTCGACCTTGATTGAGACTTCGGGCTCTACAATCGAGGCCGGCTTGTGTGCCTTGAAGCCACCGACTGTAACGCGCCCCGACTTAATCATTTCTCGGGCTTGTTCACGCGATCTAGCAATCTTTCGGCGCACCAGCTCTGCGTCTAATCTACGACGTTGTGGGGGCATTAGTTCTCCTGCAAAGCATCGCGCAACACATTATGGGCGCGGTTGAGCTGATCAACTTCAGCGACTAAATCCGCCGCATCTTCTCCCAGAATCTCCGCTATTTCAGCATCGATCTCTGCCGGTTCCTTTACGGCCCGAAAATCATGTGGCTTTACCGCCATTGCGCAACTACCTTCTCCGCACGCTCACTACGCGGTTGAATATAGCGCGGAGGAGACGGCATGGCCCACGCCACTTCCAAGACAGTGCGCAATGCCTGAATCGACGTCGATTTTTCATCCCCGCCTTCCAGCAAAAGGTCGTGTCCATCACACCGCGCTGTAAACCCGCCCTGTGCTCCTGGACGCGCGACGGATACTGGTAGCGCCAATTCATGCATGCCGGCGCCAACGAAATTAGGACGTGACTCCACAGGAGTTTCAATGAGCTCCAATTCTCCTGAGACGCCGGTGAGTACATGAAAGGTATCCATGGCAGCGGAATTGCCACCAGCAATATCTGTATCCAAGCGGTCACCTACAGCAAGCGGCTTCTTTGCGCCGATCTGTTTAGCCGCAAAGGTGAACATGGCGGGCTCTGGCTTGCCTGCAGAAACCGGCTCTACTCCAGTGGCAGACTGGATAGCAGCCACCAAGGAGCCGTTACCTACAGCAAGACCTCTCTCGATGGGCAACGACGTGTCCAGGTTCGAAGCAAAGAACTTTGCTCCCTGCCTAATAGCTAGTGCTCCTTCAGTCAACTGCTCCCAGCCAACAGAGCGATCGAAGCCCTGTACAACGGCAGCAGGCTTATCATCAGCGCTGTCGACCACGACAAAACCATTGTCTCGGGCCAAATCACGGAGAGGATCAGCACCAATTATAAGAAGTTTTGAACCGCTGGGAACTTCCTCTGCCGCTAGCTGCAGGACCGCTTGTGCAGAGGTCACGATGTGCTCCTTGCCCGCCTTGAGCCCAATATCCTCCAGCATCTTGGACACTGCCTCTGGGCTGCGCGAAGCATTGTTGGTCACATACACCGCCGGTACGCCGCACGTATTAATCACGTCCACCACATTAGAAAGAGGGTGCCCGCCTTCCCACACGGTTCCGTCTAGATCAAGAAGTAGAGCATCGTGCTTGCTAAGTACCGTCACTACTTACACTCCTCTAAGCGTTCAGCAGCATCGGTCCAGTCACCCTCATCAATTGATACGGCGTGCTCAAACCACTCCTTAGCCTCGTCCTTGCGACCTGCTTCCAGCAGAGCATTGCCATACGCATAAGCGAGACGGCAGGCGCTTACCCCGCGGGCAGTGCGGTCCGGCTGAGCGCGTTGGATAGTGACAACCGCGGACTCAGCCTGGCCCATATCTAGGCGGGCGCCGGCTAGAACAATAGCTAGCTCAATCTTAGATTCCTCATCAAGCTCAGCTGCCTCATCTGCACGGCCCAATTCGAGTGCCTTTTCCGGGCGGCCTAGGCCACGTTCGCAATCAGCCATCACAGCAAGCATTCCAGGCCCACCCGAAATGCGGCGCGCGGCACGCAGCTCAGCCAATGCTTCCTTCCACTCTCCGGCGCGATACGCAGCAATACCATTGACTTCTCGAGCAATTGCCACGCGGCCAGCTCGATCCTTAGCAGCGCGGGCATGACGCAGGGCAAGCTTAGGATCGTCTTCCATCCACGTTGCGGCCATAATCATATGCTTGGCAACGGCCTCGGAGTTTTCTTTCGACAGAGACTTCAAGTCCTGCAGAACCATCGGGTCAAGGTCGTTGACATCAACCTCTGCCGGGATGTCTGGATCGCTCATGCGACGATTGATTCGTTCCTCACGGTAACCGGAGCGTTGCGGCGAAAAAGACTTCTTCTTGCGAGAGTCACCCTTAAAACCACGGCCTTTATTATTGCGTGGCTTGCGGTCACGTCCACCTCGCCCATTGTGATTGCGCTCCGACATTCAGCCCTACCCTTTCTTGGTTGGAACTAGCACAGATATATCGGCACTATTCTACAGCTTCTAGGAACAAAGCCGGAATTTAGATCGCGCCTGTCAGGTGCAATGGGAGCCTTACCTTGCTAACCGAACATCCTCTGACACACACGTTGCGGAAGAACCAGCCTTTTCAGGCATGATCAAAGCGCCTGTTAGATCTTCCATAGTCAAGGCCGGGTAGCCAATCATCGATTCAACGGCACATCGCCCCATATTGTAGAAGGGACTGCTACTTAGCAAGACTCATATAGCAGTCGCACACGCCGGGGCAATAATTTCTGGGCATATCGCTCCACACTGAGCTCCCAACAGTACTTGGGGCCTCGTAAGGTGGATAAAAAGTTACCTCCAAGGTCTCTTACAGCCATTTTGGCTTATACGCTACAGCCAAGATAAAACAGCCGGGAACAGTAGGACGCTGGTAGTTGTGCTGTGTTGTGCATGGCTTAGGCTCTTTGAAAGAGTGTGTAAAACGCAAAAAACCGTAGGGCTACACGGACGTGTAAACCTACGGCTTCTGTAATATTTTGTTTTGTTGTTTGGTGTCGGCGGTGACTTACTCTCCCACAACCTCCCGGTTGCAGTACCATCAGCGTGTGCAGGCTTA
>NZ_JAKOPM010000022.1 GCF_022288805.1 Corynebacterium yonathiae | reverse complement strand
ACGTGCTCTCAAAGAAAATGCCCCCCCACTAGTTGTTGGCAACTGATTTCTCAGTCCAACTAATGGGGAGCAGTTCATGATAGTGGGTGCGGGGCGGGTTTCTTTTCAGGAAAAAATGAGTAGAATATAAGAAACCTGCCCATTCTGTTTATCTCCTGTGAGGAGCTCCACTGACGATGCGCCGCCGCTCTCTGCGTCTCGGAATTACAACGCTCCTGTCTGCCACCTTATTGGGCGGCGCTACGCCGGCTGTGGCCTATGAGCTGCAGCGTGACTCCGCGTCCGCATTGCGGATTACCTTGGATTCGGGAGAAAAACTAGAGCAGGACAACGCAGCAACGGCTATCTTGGCTATTGCTATCCAGCGCAAGGAAGCGTTGGTGGCAGACGGAATTTTGTCGCAGGATAAAGCGGACGCAGCTTTTGATTACTACTTTGGCAAAGCTCGGCTCAATACTGCACGCACCGATGGCAATGTCTATTCCACACCGCTCGATTTCCCGTGGGAGCCAGAAGAGCGCACCCAATTCCTAGACGATAAGAAGTACACCGAAGCCGCCGTACTTGATTATCTCGATATACTGGGTGCCAACTATGCCCAGGCGGTAATTCGCGCTGAGTTGGGTGAGTTCACCAAGGAACTGCCCCAGGCCACCACCGAGAATGCGGCACCTTCTCCGCGTGCGACGCTGCCGTCCATCGGGGGCACCGGTTCCGCCTTCCCGGATGAGTTTCCGGCTTATGCGGCGGCCCTGCGCGATATTGTCACCATCACCAAGCAGGTCAATGCCCCTTTGGAACAGGCCGCTGCGACCCACCGTGGCGCAGGCGCCGTACCCGTCGATACCACGTCTGAGGAACACTCCGGGCTCTCCGCCTTCGAAGGTGGGCTTTTGGCCACCGGCATTGCGGCGTTGGCAAGTGCTGCCGGATTCGGATGGTCCGCCCTCGACTGGTCCGAGATCCTTTCTCAGCTCGGGCAGATCTTTTCCTAAACGCTTTAGCTCGTGCGCTAACTTAGAGTAACCGGAACGACGCTAAACCTGTTGGACTAGCCGATCCCGTAAATGCATGTTGCTGCTTTCCTATATAAACAGAGCCAAAATATTCGCCATTTGGGCGCGCGTGCAGGCTGGTCAACTGCAATTTCTCCGTGGCATAGGGGCTCGTGCGACGGCGTACCCATGAGCCAAGATGAATGCGTATCGCATCCGAATAACGCGCGGAATTAAGGTGGGCTAGCGGGCGATAGCCGGCGGCTACCTCCAGTGCGAAGACCACCCAGTCTTGGATGCGGTGTTGGGTGGCGACTTCCGCGGACGTCGGCAAGCGGCCGTAGCGCACACGGTGGGGTGCAATGAAGAGTTTGAGGTGCGAGTAGCCAGGGATGGGCTCGTACATGATGAGGAAGTGGTGCTCCTGAATAAGGACAGGAGGCGGACGCGTGATAATTGTCTCATGCCCGTCCCGCTGCCGCCATTTCTGAGGGTTTCCTGATAGGGGTGGGCGCGAATGCGCGCGCGGTTCGCTATACTCTCGGGGAGTTAAAGAGATTCGTAACCAAAGGATTTAAAGTACATGCGTGGTCTAATCGTTGACTATGTCGGCGTCCTTGACGGCACCGAAGAAGACAATCGCCGTTGGAAGGCGTTGCTGGCCGCCGCTAAGGCAAATGGTGCGGCAACCGCCATCCTTTCCAATGACCCAGGCGGTCCAGGCGCGGAGCACATTCGCGAGTGGGAGTACCGCGGAAACGTAGATGCAGTGGTTCTTTCCGGCGAGGTTGGGGCAGAAAAGCCCGAGGTTGCTGCTTTCCAGGCAGCTGCAGATGCCCTTGAGCTTCCACTCAATGATTGCGTCATGGTTGATGATTCTATTCTCAACGTCCGCGCCGCCGTGGAATCCGGCATGGTGGGCTTCTTGTACACCAGCTTTGACCGCGTTTCCGTAGAAATCCAGGCAGTCTTCGATATTGAAGGTGAATTTTAGTGGCTAAAGCCCGTGTTTATATCCCCGCGACCTACGCCATGCTGGCGGAGCTGGAAGAAACCGGCTCGCTTTCTGCACGCTCAGGTTGGGGTTTCATGGTCACCCCCGCGCTACGGGACTTTTATACCGAGGGCGATGAAGAAGAAATTGCCTACTCAGCCTTCCTTGAGGCATCTATGGCCTCTATGCGCCTTCTAGCCATCGGTGATGAAGAGAAGTTTCCGCACCGCCGCGTGGTCGTCTCGGTAGACTTGGATGATTCCGTCATCACCCCGCGCCCGGATATGGGTGAGCCGGTGGTAGAGCTCCAGCCGGCGCAATTTAGCAAAGAGGATTTGGCGGCCATACACGTGGATATTGCGGAGTCTGAGGAGACCACCGCGAAGGCCATCGAGGCCATTGACACTGCAGACCTTGGCGATGAGGACGCGGAGCTGGCAGTGGGCGATGCGCTAGATAAGTTTATGGCCTTTTATCACCCCAGCGAGCTGCCTTTCCTCGTAGAATTGCTCTAATACTCAAGGAGAAAACATGACTCAGCGTTTCCAGAACCTTGCGACAGCCGCCGTTACCGCTGGCGCAGCCCTCATTGCCGCGCCGGCCGCACTGGCAGCCGATACCACCCCGGCCGCTGACGCCGCTGCCGATGTCGTGCCCACCACCCCGTGGCTCGCGCTGCTAGAGACCTCGTCCCAGGGCACCTGGGGCCAGATCCTCGATGTGGTCTTTGCCATCGTGGACGGCATCTTGGGGATTATGGCCGATACCGGCTTCCACCTTTAACTTTCCCAGTCCACGTTGGTGCGCAGGGCCTCGAGGAGACCGCGCACCGCATCGCGCCGCCGCGCACTGGCGGTATCCGGGGGAATAAGCGCAGGATCATCCAGCCCGCACTCTGGGTCCGCAGGCGGGCCCATGTGCGTACAACCGCGGGGGCAGTCCTCGATAGCGGCCGCAAGATCTTCAAAGACACCGAGCACGTCATTAGCATCCACGTGCGCGAGGCCGAAGGAACGTATGCCGGGGGTATCGATAATCCAGCCGCCGGCGAACCCATCATCGGTGGGGAGGGGAAGCGCTACCGATTGGGTGGAGGTATGCCGGCCTTTACCGACGCCCGATACTTCCCCCGTCTCCCTATCCGCATCCGGAACCAGGCGGTTGACCAGGGTGGATTTTCCTACACCGGAGTGGCCGATCAGCGCGGTGACGTGGCCATCGATGTGCTGGTGTACTGCCTCGAGGCCATCTTCGACGCCGGCTTCTACCACCGTGACATCCAAGTCGGCGAACTCGGCTGCAAACGGTTCGGGATCTGTGAGATCAGTCTTGGTAAGGCACAGGATCGGGTGGACATTGCCCACGAAGGCGGCGATGAGGGCGCGCTCGACAAATCCGGAACGCGGTGGTGGGTCAGCCACGGCAGTGACGATAAGCATCTGGTCCGCATTCGCCACCACGATGCGTTCATAGGGGTCGGTGTCATCGGCCGTGCGTCGAAGGACGGAGGTGCGCTCTTCTAGCTTCACGATGCGCGCTAGGGTGTCTTTCTTGCCGGAAGTATCGCCCACAACGCCAACGCGGTCTCCTACTTCGATGGCGGTGCGGCCGAGCTCGCGGGCGCGCATGGCGATGACCCGTGGGCCGTTATCTAGCGCGACACCCCAGCGTCCGCGGTCTTTAGTAATGACCATGCCGAACTTGGCATTTTTGTGCTTGGGGCGGTCCTTGGTGCGCGGCCGTGATCCCTTGCCGGGGCGCACGCGCACATCGGATTCATCAAAGGAACCGAAACGCCTAGCCATTGCTCTCCTGTTGTTCGGGGTCCACCATCGTCTCCCACATGCGGTCGAAGCCGGGCAGAGTTTTCGCAGTGGTTGAAATATCTTCGATCTCTATGCCCGCCACTTTCAGGCCGATAATCGCGCCCGCGGTGGCCATTCGGTGATCCGCGTAGCAGGGCCACTCGCCACCGTGGAGAGGGGCGGGGTCGATGCGCAGGCCGTCGGAAAGTTCGGTGACCTTACCTCCCAGGGCGTTGATATTAGTCGCCAGTGCCTTGAGACGGTCGGTCTCGTGACCACGCAGGTGGGCAATGCCGGTGAGCGTAGAGGGGGTTTCCGCTAAGGCACACAGGGCCGCGACGGTAGGGGTGAGCTCGCCGATATCACCCATGTTGCGCTCTATGCCCTGCAGCGCTCCGCCCTTGGCGCCCTTTGCGGTGACAAAGCCCGGCTCCTGGGTAACCATGACGCCCATATCCACCAAGATATGGCGAATAGCGTCGCCCGGCTGCGTGGTAGTGGCGGGCCAGCGCTTGATGGTCACACGGCCGCCGGTAACGGCAGCTGCCGCGAGGAAGGGCGTCGCATTGGACAAGTCCGGCTCGATTGCCCATTCCCGGCCGGCAATCGGGCCGGGGTGCACGGTCCACGTATTCTCATCGGAGTCCACCCGCACGCCTGCTTGGCGCAGCATACCCACGGTCATTTCTACGTGTGGCATGGAGGGGAGGGGACCACCTTCGTGGGTGACGGTAATGCCCTTTTTAAAGCGTGCACCGGCCAGCAGTAGTCCGGAGACGAATTGCGAGGACCCAGAGGCGTTGATAGTAACCTCCCCGCCTTCTGGCACACCGTGCGAGCGCACATTAAACGGCAGGCTCTCGCCCTTTACTTCGACGCCCAGCTGGCGCAGTGCATCGAGGGTGGTGGACATGGGCCGGGCGTAGGCCTGCTGATCGCCGTCGACAAGCACGGCGCCATCAGCCAAGGCCGCAACCGGCGGGATAAAGCGCATCACCGTGCCTGCTAGGCCGCACTCTACCGTTGCGCCCTTGAGCGGGCCTGGGGTGACGTGGATGTCCTCGCCGTCGTGCTCGAAGCGCACGCCCATAGACTCCAACGCCTTTTCCATCAACTGCGAATCCCGCGAGACTAGCGGCGCGCGCAGGGTAGAGGGGCCATCGGCCAACGCGGCCAGAATGAAGGCGCGGTTGGTAATAGACTTCGAGCCCGGCACGTGCTGGGCCCACGTAATGGGGCCTGCCGCTTGCGGGGCGGACCATGGTTGAGACATATCGTCCATAATAGAGGGCATGTGCGGAAGATTCGTTCTTTTTACCGAGTCCCTCCTTGATGAGGTGGGAGAGCTGCCCGGAGTCACCGAGGTACATGCCCCGCAAGGCACCCCAGGGCCCCGCTACAATATTGCGCCCACGCAGCCGGTGGCCATCGTGCGCGAAAGCCTGGCTCAAGTCGATCCTGCGCGGTGGGCGCTATTGCCGCACTGGAAGAAAGATCTCGATGGCCCGCCGCTTTTTAACGCACGTGCGGAGACCGTCGCTTCCAAGCCTTCTTTCCGGCATGCCTTTAAGGGGCAGCGCTGCCTCATCCCGATGAACGGTTACTACGAGTGGTGCCAAGAAGAGGGCGGCAAACAGCCCTACTTCGTCCGCGCGCAGGAAGGATTGCTGCGGGCGGCAGGCCTCTGGGACACCGGCCTGGACCGCTTGTCCGCCACGATTGTCACCACCGCAGCCACCGCAGAAATGGAGTGGTTGCACCACCGCCTGCCGCGCTTTTTGGCGGCCGAGGAAATGCGTACCTGGCTAGAGGGCAGTCCCGAGGAGGCCGCCGAGCTGCTCTTGCCGACGCCCCTGCGGGGCTTCCACACCCACCCCGCTGACAAGGCTGTGGGCAATGTATCCAACGACTATCCAGAGCTACTCGGCGAGTAGATCGGCAAAGCTGGCTTGGCACAGCTCTGCGAGGTCCTCCGCATTGAGCTCGATGTCTAACCCGCGACGTCCGCCGGAAATGAATACGGTATCGAAAAGCACAGCGGTTTCCTCGATGACTGTAGGCAACGGAGTCTTTTGACCCAGTGGGGAAATGCCGCCGGGAATATATCCGGATGACTTAGAGGCGTCGTGTGGATTCGCCATGGTGGCCTTGGGCACGCCGTGGGCGGCCGCGGCCTTCTTCAAACTCAAGTGGTGGGTGGTAGGGATGACGCACACCGCTAGCTTGCGCTTTGGTCCCTTGCCCGCCGTTAAATCGATGACCAGTGTTTTGAGCACGCGCTCCGGCTCTACGTCCAAGGCTGCGGCGGCGTGATCGCCGAAGTGATCCTTTCCCGCCTCAAACGTGTAGACGTGGTGGTCAATGCTGTAATCTTCCACGATTTTGAGCGCTGGGGTGGCTGTGTGCGGGGACTTTTTAGGCATGACTGGGATTCTAACGCTAGGCGTTAGTATGGAAATTGTGGCTAAACAAACAATCAGCGAAAAGGAGCTGCAGCGTCGCTTCGAAGCGGAAGCGCTGCCCCTGCTAGACCAGCTCTATGGAGGTGCGCTGCGCATGACGCGCAATCCCCAAGATGCTGAGGATCTGGTGCAGGAGACCTACCTTAAGGCCTATAAGTCCTTCCGGTCCTTCAAACAGGGCACGAACCTCAAGGCATGGCTTTATCGCATCATGACCAATAACTACATCAACTCTTACCGTAAGGCGAAGCGCCGGCCAACGGAGTCCTCGGCTGATGACCTGAGCGATTTTCAGCTTTATACAACTGCCGGCCACGACTCGACCGGCTTGGAATCCGCCGAGGTAGCCGCGCTCAAGGACATGCCGAACACCACCATTTCAGAGGCCATGAATGACCTGCCTGATGACTACCGCATGGTGGTGTACTACGCGGATGTAGAAGGTTTGGCGTATAAAGAAATTGCAGAAATCATGGACACTCCGCTGGGCACTGTAATGTCCCGGTTGCACCGGGGAAGAAAATTGCTCCGAAAAGCGTTGAAGGACGTGGCACGAGAACAAGGCATTGGATTAGAACACCCAGACATGGAGGAGAAGTAATGGACCACGCAACGGAACACAACTGTGGTGCGTGTAGCTCCCCAGAGGTACAGGCCCTCCTGTGCGAGCTTCTCGATGAATCTATCACCTATGCCCGCGCACTCGCCATCCGCGAGCACATCGCCCAGTGCGATTTCTGCCAAAAACGCCTCGAGAGCGAGGAAATTATCCGCTCGCTGGTGCGCAATTGCTGCAATGGTCAGGCCAAGGCGCCGCAGGCACTGCGTCGCCGCATTTCGGTAGAAATCACCCGTATCGAAACGGCGTGGTAGGCACTGTTGCTCACCCGCTGTGGTGGGGTCTGGTCTCATGATCTTCCAACTTTTTGCTTGAGTCCATACTGATCGGGCCGAATTGAGACCCCAATGTGTTCAATTCGGCCCGATCACATTGGACTTAAGGCACGGAGAGGTCAAGCGGGGAGCTAGGAGAGGACATCGATTTGCGTCTGACATAGCAAAAGCCCGGTTCTACGGTCGAAGTGACCGAGGGGAACCGGGCTTTGAGTAATGCTGTGCGTTATGCGCCAGGACGCTTGCCGTGATTAGCGGACTTCTTGCGGCGATCCTTGCGCTTACGACCACGCTTGCTCATTGCGCACTCCTTCGTTGAGGGTATCTGAACTTTATTCAACTCTAGCGGCTAAGGGCGCCGAAACGAAAATTGGGGCCCGATTATTAAGCGGAAACGCGAGCGCGGCCACGGCCGCGGTTGCGGCGGCGCTTGAGGGCACGGCGCTCCTCTTCAGATAGGCCACCCCAGACGCCGGCGTCCAGGCCGGACTCCAGTGCCCACTTCAGGCAGGAAGAGGCAACAGGGCAGCGGTTGCAAACCAACTTGGCCTTAGCGATTTGGGTAAGTGCAGGACCAGAATTGCCTACTGGAAAGAACAGCTCAGGGTCTTCGTCGCGGCAAACAGCTTCGTGGCGCCAATCCATGATTGATATCTCCTAACAAAAATTCGACAGCAGTAAGCACAAGCGCTTTTCATAAAAATGAAAAGCAACCAATGCCTTGGGTGGGTGGTTGTGTGAACTGGTCTGCGCGCAGTGGGGCCCGGTCTCGAGGTCGGGCCAGCGTCGCCGCCGCCAATGGTTCACATTGTGGTTACTCGAAGTTTCCTTCAAGTTAAGAAGAGCTTTACGCCCTCTTTCTTTTTGCTACCCCAGAATCATGACATGTTTACTCAGGCTCCGCTAGGGGTAGAGGCAAAAATGTGGGCAACCTCACGTGAATGAAACTGATGAGGGGGTCATTTTGATGAGTTATTTAGTTGAAAGAAGGCTGTGAGAAACTCGCTGAACTGGCGCGTTGTCCAAAAAGTCTCGAGTGTGGTTCCTGTAGAAGCGTCAAATCTAACCGGCTAACCCCTGCCCCCGCACAACCTGAGTGGCGCACAAGGAAATGGCTCTGGCTGGTGAGTAGACTGTGGTTTTGTGTCTAAGCAGAAGAAAAAGCAGGTAAACAATAGGCAAAGTGCTACCTCCGCGCAGCCAACGCGAGGCGACAATGCGCAGCCGGGGGCACCGCAGCCAGTCCTCGTGGCTGCAGGGCTCGCAGTGGTTCAGTCCATCGCCGTCATCTGCTTCGGTATTTTTCTTATCGTGCGCGAGCTGACCGGTGCGGAAAATGGTTCGATGGTCTCGGATTCCGGATCTGAAAGCTTTGTGGGGCTGGGTACCGCGCTGTTTATCTTTATCGTCTTTGGTTTCGTCATCGTCGGTGCCTGGGCCATGGTTAAGGGAAAGCGCTGGGGCAGGGGAGCCATTATTTTGGTGGAACTTATCTTGGCGGCTAGTTCCTTCCAAATGTTTAGTGGTGGCTCGCCGCTTCTTGGTGCGGTGACGTTGTTGAGTGCCGCCGTAGTCATCTTCTTGCTCATGTTCGTGCGAGCCTCCACTGAGTGGGCGGCAGCAAATTTCTAAAGTTTCTTCCACACAAAGAGGGCCGCGCCTTCCTGGAAAACCAGGAAGGCGCGGCCCTCTTCGCGTGAGGCGGGACGCTAATCGGCGCTGAGACCTACCACCTCATCGCCGCGGCTTTCCACAATGGTGTCACCAGCCAAGGTCAGGTAGACAGGGCCATGGTAGCTGCCGCGGTCGACCGGAATGGTGCGCAGCGTCTTGGCGGTGGACCAATCCATGACGGCAATGCCTTCTTGGGTAGGCACTAGCATGTGATCAGCAACTGCGACGGGGGTGCCGATGGCGTCTTCCACCACGTGATCTACCGCAAGGTCGCTCGGCTTGAAGAGGTAAAGGCGGGAGCCATCAAACCAGGTCATATGGTGCGGCAAATCCGCCGTTGCCGGCGCGAATGGAGAGGCACCGGAGTCTATAACCGGAGAAGGCTGGGCCGAAAAAGTGTGGAGCTTTTCGCCCTTTTCGCTATAAGACTCGATAGTGGGGTGTGGTCCTGGCCGGTATATGGCGGCGGCCTTTTGTCCCACGGCAATAAGGCGGGCGCCGTCAGCGTCTATGTCAACGTCAGCGGAAATATCGGGTTCGCGGGAATCATCGGGGGTGGTGTCTTGGAAGCGCAACCACGTGGTATTCGGCCTATCGGGGCAGGACTCGGTTAGTGCCAAATTCTCGGTGCGGGTCAGGGCGGAGCTTAGAGTGCAGTCCTCATGCGGTTGTTTTTCCGGTTCCTGTTTCGCCTGCACGTCACCGTATTCCACGGTGCGCACTAAGTCAGAGCGCCACAGATCGATGCGCTCGGTGGAAACCGTCCCTACCCTGTCATTGGAGGAGATGGGCACTACCTTGTCCGAATTCACAGCACTACGGGTGCTGTCATATTCGCCGGTTGCAGCATCGATAGCCACGGTATCCCCGCAGCCCACGCCAGTTTTATACGATGCCACGATCTTGCCCCATGCAGTAGATAGTGAACATAGATCGGCATCCGTGCGCTCATAGGTCCATGCTACGGATCCATCCGGATTAGTAGCGGTAAGTGTGTGATCTGCGTGTGTGATGGTTAGGCCGTGGGCCGATACCGCCCTGTGCTGGCCAGGTACTGCTTCGTTGGGGAGGGCGAAGGACTCGTGGAGCTTATCGGGGACGTCGGAAAGCACAGGTGCATCCTTGTCTCCCGGAACGGCCGCCTGGCTCAAATGTGCCTGATTGATATTGGCGGTGATGGCCGCCCCACCGACCGCGATGGCACAGACTACGGCAATGATGCCGGTGGCCTTCCAATCGGCGGGCGTGGAACGCAAAATAGGAGCCTTAGTCATCGGCGTCCTCCTCGCCGGCGTCGAGAGCTACCGCGGCGTGCGGTGGTACGGGTAGGGGATTTCTCACGGACTGGAACCTGGCCTATGACCTTGGTTTCTGGGCCGACGGTCTCCTCTACATCCGCGGGGATGTCTAGGGCCTGAGCTAGCTCTGGTGAGGTAGAAAACCACTGTGGCGGGTCCGGCTCGCCTAGATCTAGCTCGTCGCTGATGACCTGCCATTTTCCTAGTTCATCGTAGCCCACCAAGGTGATGGCGGTGCCGGTATGTCCGGCGCGGCCGGTGCGGCCAATACGGTGAACAAAGGTCATTGGATCATCGGGCACCTGATAATTGATGACGTGGGTGACATCATCGACGTCGATGCCGCGGGCGGCAATATCGGTAGCCACTAAGATGTCTACCTGGCCGGAGCGAAAAGCGTGGAGAGACTTCTCGCGTGATTTCTGTCCCAAATCGCCGTGGACTGAGCCCACGTGGAAGCCGCGCCGGGCAAGATCCTCGGCCAGTTGGGCGGCCGCACGCTTGGTGCGGGCGAAGATAATGGTGCGCCCACGGCCGGTTGCCTGCAAAGCATGCGCGACGACGGCAACTTTATCCATTCGGTGGGCTTGAAAAGTGACCTTGCGCGTGGAGGAATGGGTAAAATCCTGCTCGCCGGATTCGGCGCGGATATGAATGGGCTTATTCATGAAGCGGCGGGCAAGCGTCAAAATCGCGCCCGGCATCGTCGCGGAAAAGAGCATGGTTTGGTGCGCATTGCCATTGAGAGCCTTAAGTATGGCTTCGACCGAGGGCAAGAAGCCCAGATCCAGCATCTCGTCGGCCTCATCGAGAACCAAGATGGCCACGCGGTCTAGCTGCAGATTGCCGCGCTCATGAAGATCGATCAGGCGGCCCGGTGTACCGATGATGACATCGGCGCCCTTATTGAGTTTTTTGATCTGCTCCTCGTAGGGGCGGCCGCCGTAGATGGAGGCGAGGCGCACCGGCAGATGGGCGGCGGCTACGTGCAGGTCTTCGGTTACCTGCTGCGCAAGCTCGCGGGTCGGGACCACTACGAGGGCGCGCGGGGTGCCATCGAGTTCTTCGATATCAGCATCATCATAGACGCGGTCCAAAAGCGGCACGCCAAAGCCGTAGGTCTTTCCCATGCCGGTGCGCGCTTGGCCAATCAAGTCCTGACCGGATAGCGCAATGGGCAGGGTTAATTCCTGAATTGCAAAAGTACGCGTGATGCCACGAGTGGCGAGGCCATCGCAGATTTCGGCTGCAACGCCGAGTTCCGCGAAGCTCGGTGGCTGGGATTTTATGTCAGACACACCTTGATAGTAGCCGGGATGGTTATAGTGGGGCCATTGACAATAAAACTCTAGTTAGAGGAGGAATCTTCATGGATATCAAGTTTGGCTTCGCAGATACCGCTCGCGAGCTGGTTATTAGCGCTGCAGGTGACCAGGCTGAGCTGACACAGAAGATCAATAGTGCCTTGGCGGATAACTCCACCCTGGAGCTCGAAGACGATAAGGGCCGCAAGTACCTCGTGCGTACTGACCGCGTGGTCTACGTTGAGGTGGGAATTGCGAAGAAGCATGCAGTGGGATTTGCTGGCGCCTAAGGCGAGCACACCGGACTGCTGATTCAGCTTTTTAAATCTTAACGGGTAACCTAAGGCCCCATGGAAAATAGGGAGACTCGCCACGCTCACCGGAGCCCGAGCCATGCGCCGGACCGCCAGAATGCGGTGGTCCGGTTTGCGCGTCAATACGGCTGGTGGCGCGTGGTGGCAATCCCCCTCATGATCGCTTTGACCATTTGGTTCATTGTCGATATTGCTACAGGGGCTTCTTCTGAAGAAAAGGCGGAAAACACTACCGCAGCTGCGCCGACGAGCACAGAAAAGGTTGGCCCTGATCCTGCCGATGCAGCAGCGGTAAAGCGGGAAATTACCGAAATGCCACCCGGCGGCTCGTTTACCAAGCAAGGTAAAGGAACGTTCCGCGAGGTGGGCAAGCCCGGTGCCGTAGCCGGCAAGGGCGGCGAGCAGAAGGTGCGCTATTCCATCGAGGTGGAAGAGGGCATCAATACGGCACCGTATGGTGGCGATGATTCCTTTGCCGCCATGGTAGAGGCCACCTTGTCTGACCCGCGCGGCTGGACCGCACATAAGGATTTCGAGTTCGAGCACGTGGCTTCTGATGCGGATCCAGATACCCGCATCCAGCTCACTTCGCTCGGCACCGCCGCGGAGCGGTGTGGTGAGAAGATCGAAACCGAAACCTCCTGCCATACCACTATTACTGGCGAGTCCACCACGATTATCAATGAGGCCCGCTGGGTGCGCGGTGCTACGCCTTTCGAAGGGGATATGGGCAATTATCGCCAGTACGTAATCAACCACGAGCTGGGGCACGCCATTGGCTACGCGGCCCACCAGCCGTGTGGCGGCCAAGGCAAGCTGGCGCCGGTCATGATGCAGCAGACCTTGGATCTCAATAACAGGAAATTGCATGAACGCAAGCCCAGCGAGGTCTATCCTGATGAGGATGTGACCTGTGCGCCTAACCCGTGGCCTTATCCCAGCCCGGATAATAAGGATCCCCACCAACCTGAATAGGAGTCAAGGATGCCGCTTCCCCCAGAGCATGTATTAAGCGCCTTCCATGCGGAAACCGGTGCTGCCGGTACTCGCCGCGCTCAGGGCGATCAATTAGGCCCGGTGTGGGATAACGGCATCAAGGTGGGTGATGTGGTCTATTCCCAGGCTGGTCCTTTTGCCGCCTGGTCCGCCAAGGTGCGCGAGCGCCTGAGCGTGCAGGGCGCCCGGATTTCCCGGCCGGTCCTGTCTAGCGACGGCCGACATACCGCCGCCGGTTGGAAGGCCACCCAGTTCATTCCGGGCCAGGTCCGCGGACGCATTGATGAAACCGCACAAATGGCGCTGCGTCTCGATGCGGCCATGGCCGAGGTCCCACTGCCTAACGGGCAGCGTGGCGATGCTTTTGCGCGCGCAGAGCGCGCAGCGTGGGAAGAAACCGGGGAGGCCTATCGCCCAGCTTCGCTTGCCGACGTCCCCCTTATCCCCGCCCACACAGCACTTCTCACCACCACTGTCTACCACGGCTCCAACCCACCGGGCATCGTGGACATCGTGCCTAGCGAATCCCCACGCCCGGCCGGCTGGAGCGCCGCTTTGGTCATCGTCGACGGGCTTATTGCCCAAGCTGTTGATGACGGGATCTGCCAGCGCTTTAGTCACGTGCCGGGCATGCAGGAGCTGCTGTTGCGTGCGGTGTCGTATAGGCGTCATATCAATGACCTGCACTCCGCGTCGCGTTCAAACACGCGTTCGCATATTGAGCGCGTGGAGCAGCATCTGGTGTCGCGGGCATCTGCCATACTGGAGCGGTGAGTTACAACCCCCATTCCACCGCCCGCGCGGGAGTGGTACTTCCACCGTCCCCGCAGGTGCGCCTCGTTCCCCGTACTCCGTCCGCCACGGCTCGCACCTGGCCTGTTGACCTGCCCGAATCCGGTACCTGGAAGGTGACCGGAGCGGCGGGCACCGGCGTGTCCAGCTTCCTTATCGATACCGTTATTCATGCCCTGGATAAAGCCCGAGAAACCGGTGCGGATCCCTCCGGCATTCTCGTTATCGCGCCTTCGAAGGAATCCGGGGCTCGCCTGCGCCGCGAGCTATCTGAACGCCTTGAGGACTACGCTGCACAGACATCGATGGTGCGTTCCGTTCACTCCTTGGCTTTTGCGCTCCTGCGTACGGCTGCCGAGGAGGAGCTGCGGCTCATCACCGGTGCGGAACAAGATGCCGTCATCCGCGAGCTGCTTACTGGCCAGGCGGAAGATGGTCACGGTTCTTGGCCGGCAGAAATGCGTCCGGCGCTGGAATATGTGGGCTTTGCCCGGCAGCTGCGCGATTTTCTCCTGCGCTCCATTGAACGCGGTTTGGGTCCGGGTGACTTGGAGCGCCTCGGGGAGCAGTATGGCCGCCCTATGTGGTCCGCCGCAGGCGAATTCCTGCGCGAGTACGAACGCGTGCAGCTCCTCTCCCGCGCCCATTCCTACTCTGCTGCGGAGTTGGTTACTGCGGTGCTCCAACGCCCCCAGCTTCTGCGCGACCATCCCTTCCACAGCATCATTGTTGATGATGCGCAGTTGCTCGACCCCACCGCAGGAGAGCTCATCCGCGGGCTGACTCCGCAGGCCAGTCTCGTGGTCGTGGGCGGCGATGCGGACCAATCCGTCTTTGCCTTCCGTGGCGCTAGCTCGCGCTTCCTGCGGGACTTTCCAGCTGAGCATGACATTGAACTCACTGAGCCTCACCGCCGACCCACACCGGCGTGCATATCCATCGTGGACTCGGAGGGACGACTGCGCGACGTTGTAGCTAATACTGTGCGCCGCCGCCACCTAGAAGATGGCGTGCCATGGCGTGAGATCGGCGTCATCGTGCGCTCTACTAGCGATATTGGTCAAATGCGCCGCACCCTATTGGCGGCTGGAGTGCCCGTGCATATTAGTCCCACCGACGTTGTCTTGGCCGAGCAGCGTTTGGTTTCCGCTGTGTTGCTTGCGCTGCGCGCCTTGGAGGAGGACCTGTCCAACTCGGAGTTGGAAGAATTGCTCACCGGCCCCGTGGGTGGTGCCGATCCCGTTACTCTGCGCCGCCTAATTCGTGGCTTGCGCCGCTGGGACTCCACTACTCGGGGCATCGATAGCCTCCGCGGCCTTCTCTACGGTGAGCTTCCGGATTTCAACGGGCAGCTTACCGAGCGGGAATATTCCATCCTGGAACGCGTACGTGCCGTACTTAGTGCCGGCCGAGAAGCGCTCGCCTCTGGGGCCTCGGTGGAGGAGATTCTCTGGGCGGTGTGGACCGCTACCGAATTGGACAACCGCCTGCAGGCTGCGGCACTGCGTGGTGGCGCGACGGGTTCGCAGGCTGACCGCGACTTGGATGCGATGATGGCGCTTTTTGATGCCGCCGGTGACTTCGTCGAACGCCGACCAGATTCCTCGCTTCGTGCATTCTTGACGCACATCACCGAACAAGAACTTCCCACCGGCGTGCGCGACCGCCGCACCGCCACTCCGCAGGCCGTAGAGATCCTGACCGCGCACGGTGCCGTGGGACGCGAATGGGATACCGTCATCGTGGCTGGCGCGCAGGAAGGCAGTTGGCCTTCGCTAGGGGAGACCGGCTCCATCTTTGGCCAAGAAGATCTCATTGACCTCCTCGACCACGATATTGATCCCGATACCCCCGTCAGCCACGTTGCCTCCCGCCTTGCAGAGGAGCGGCGCCTCTTCCATGTCGCTACCACCCGCCACCGAAAGCGCTTGCTCATTGCCGCCGTGGAGAATCCAGAGGGCGATACGGTCTCCGAGCCTTCTCGCTTCATCGGCGAATTCGCCGGACGTGGTGTCGATGTGCCCGGTCAAGCTGCGCGTCGCCAAGCAAAGCGGGCGCTGCGCCGCGCCCAACTCCCGCGCGAACTGGGCCTCGATGTGCCCGAACCCGCGCCCGTGTCTTTGCGCGATGGGCTCGAGGTGGATCCTCTCGATGTGGCGGTGCTGTCCGTACCGGCATTCGTCGCGCAGCTGCGCCGGGTAGTTAGCAATCCGGAATCCGGTGAGGTTGAACGCAAGCAAGCTGCCCGCCAGCTCGCGCGGTTAGCGGCGGCCGATATCCCTGGCGCCCACCCGGAGCAGTGGTGGTCGGCTCGTTCCGTTGCGGCTGAACTGCCGTTGCATACCAGCGGCAGTTTATCGCCCTCTCGCGTAGAAGCGTTGCTCAACTGCCCGCTCAAGGCTGTGCTGGGCAATGTGGCTGAGGACCCAAGTACCGAGGAACGACTGCTCCGCGGTACTTTGGCCCACGCCTTCTTTGAAGCCATTGGCCGCGGTATGGATGCGGAAAAGGCCAAGCTTTTGGTGATGGAAGCTTTCGAACGCATCCAGGACGTCCCGCAGTGGCAATTGCGATTCAAACTCGATGAGTTTTCCGCGCTATTGGACCGCGCTCGCGAATGGGCACGCCAATCCGAGGTCAATCAAGAACTTGCTGGGGTGGAAATTCCCGTGGGCGTGCACGTCAGCGAGGGCGTGCGCATCGGCGGTTATATGGACCGTCTCCTTCGCGATGAAGAAGGAAACTACTTAGTTGTGGACCTCAAGACCGGCAGGAGCACACCGGCTAAAAAGGAAGGCGAGGAACACGTGCAACTGATGGCCTATCAACTCGCGCTTTCCCGTGGCGCATTCGACGGCCACCAGGTCCACGACGGCGAAGGAATGCCGCGCAAGGGAGGCGTGCTGGTGTATCCAGGCACGACCACCCAGAAGATTGGCGAGATTTGGCAAAGTGATAAATCGCCCGAAGTCCTGGAAGAATTCGCCGCACTCTTGCCCCCGCTGGTGGAAGAGATGCGTGGTCCACGCATTACGGCGCGCACCAATAAAGACTGCGATAGCTGCCCAATTCGCTCCATCTGCCCCGTGCAGGAAGAAGGAAGGATGATCACCGATGCCTAAGAGCAATTTTTCCCCACAGCAAATCGCTGCGGCCTTGGGCAAAAAATTTCCGCCTACCGATGAGCAGGCCCACGTCATCGAAGGGCCATTCGGCCCCAAACTTGTAGTTGCCGGCGCCGGTGCCGGAAAGACAGAGACCATGGCCTCGCGCGTGGTGTATCTGGTGGCTAATGGTTATGTGCGACCGGAACAGGTCCTCGGCTTGACCTTTACCCGCAAAGCCGCACAGCAATTGGAGCAACGCATCCGTCGGCAGCTGATTCAATTGCGCGACTCCGGTCTTATCTCACCTGGTAGTGAGGTGGCTGAAGCATTAGAAAACATTGCGCCGAAAGTGTCTACTTATGACTCCTACGCGGGAGAACTCGTGCGTGAATACGGCCTTTTGATTCCGGTAGAGCCTACCGCTCGCATCATCACGGAAGCCGAGCGCTATTCCTTGGCCTACGATGTAGTGCGCAATTACACCGGAAAGCTAGAAGATGACCGCACCCTAGCCACGATTACCGAGACCCTGCTGAAATTTAGCCAGGACATTGATAACGGTCTCAAAGACACAAGCCACATTGCTCAACATGCACGGGATTTTCGTGCGGATATCGATAACCTCGATAAATCGAAAAAGAACGGTCCCGAATACTCTCAAAAGCTGCTGGACTATATCCACACGCAAGAACGCCGCGTGCAATACGTGCCGCTGCTGGAGGCCCTGAAAAAGGAACAATCCGAGCGACAAGTCATCACCTTTGGCGAGCAGATGGCCGTTGCCGCGCGAGTAGCGCGGGATCATCCTGTAGTGGGCAAGCAGCAATCCCAGCGCTATAAGGTCGTCATGCTGGATGAGTACCAAGACACCTCCTATGCCCAGCGCGTGCTCTTGCGCAGCCTCTTTGGTGGGGAGCAAGAGGATATGTCGGTTACGGCGGTAGGCGATCCAATGCAGGCCATCTACGGGTGGCGTGGTGCGACTTCCGAAAACCTCACTGCCTTCGTAGAGGATTTCCCGGTCGCACCGGGCGCACCTGCGCCGAAGGACCAGTTGACTACCTCGTGGCGCAACCCCTCTGGCGCGCTGGATTTAGCTAACTCAGTGGCGGAAGGGGTATTCGAGGGCGTTGAACGCCCGGTGGATGAGCTTTCCGCCGCACCGCACAAGGGCGAAGGTGAGATTCAGCTGGCTTACTTTGAAAGCGAAGTTCGCGAGCGCGAGTTTATTGCCGGCTACTTGAAAGAGCTATGGGAGAAAAGCGAGGGAGATACCTTCAGCGCTGCGGTCCTGGTGCGCAAAAACCGACATTCCGCGCCTATCGCAGCGGCCTTAGACAAAGCGGGTGTACCCAATGAAATCATCGGCCTGGGAGGCCTGCTGTGGCAGCCAGAAATCCAGGATCTCGTGGCTATTGCCACCATGCTCGTGCGTCCAGAAGATCTTCCTGCGGCGGTGCGGGTGCTGGCGGGCCCCATTTGTGGCCTGGGCATTAGCGATATTCAAGCCCTTGCTTCCCGCCAGCGAAACCTGGCCGGTGTGAGGGAAGAGCGCTTGCGCTGGGAGACGGGAATGGACCCGGAAGACTATCTGCGCGCGCAGTTAGAAGAGGTCACCACTGAAGAACCGGATCAGCGCGTTGGCCTTGCCGACGCCCTGGCTGATTTGGGTGAGCGAGATCGCTATACCCCGCAGGGCCTCGCGCGCATGGAAGACGTCTCTGCCAAATTGCGTCACCTGCGCACCTATTCGCTATCCAAGCCGTTGGTGGACATCTTTGCCGATATTGAAGCGTTGTTTAATATCCGCACCGAGGTCTTGGCTCGCGGAAGCGCAGGGGGAACTGCCCACTTGGATAAATTTGCCGATATTGTCGCTAGCTTCCACGGCGATTCCTTGTATGCGCTTTTAGACTACTTTGCGCTTGCCCTCGAAAAGGAAGATGGCCTTGATTTGGGTGAGGTGCCTGCCGCCACGGATCGCGTGCAAATTATGACTGCCCACAAGGCAAAGGGTCTGGAATGGGAACATGTCTGCGTGGTGCATGCTGATTCTTCTAGCTATAACGCGCAGGCAGAGACCTTCTTGACCAGGATCGACAAGGTCCCGGGAGAAGAAGACTATATTGAGGTTCCGGAGGATGCCGAAAAGCGCTCGCACTTTCAAAACGCCTGTGAGGAGTTTAGGAAGGCAGATAGCGCCATCAAGGCAGAAGAATCGGCGCGCCTTTTTTATGTTGCGTTGACTCGTACCGAATCCACCCTGACCGTTACCGGATCGGGAACCAATAATGCTTATGGGAAGAACAAGAAGGCGCCCTATGAATACCTAGAGCGCCTGAAAGAGCAATTCCCGCAGTACGTGGTGGAGTGGTCCGTCCCCGAGGAGCCCTCTGAAGACGACTTTGGCGAGAGCGCACAATTCCCAGCGCTTAAGGCCAGCCCGGAGGCAGTCGCCGCTGCGGATTTAGTGCTCGAAGCAATGGAGGAACTACCAGAGCTTAGCCGCGGTGAAACATTTGAGTTATGGGAGCAGGAGGCTGGCGCGCTCATTGAAGAATACAAGGCCCTGCAACAGCCGGTGGTAGACGTTGAGCTGCCTAGCGAGCTGACTGCCTCTGACATGGTTGCGCTGCGGGCTGACCCACTGCAGTTTGCCCGGAGGCAACGCCGCCCAGTGCCGTTCAAGCCGAATTCCTATGCCAAGCGCGGTACCGCCTTCCATGCGTGGCTGGAAGACCGTTTTGGCAGCCCAGCACTATTAGGCGAGGAAGAGCTTCCCGGTATTGATGAGCCGGAGGACTTCGACTTGGAAGAGCTTAAAGAGGCTTTCCTGAACTCCGAGTGGGCGCAGCGCCAACCGGAGCACGTGGAGGCGTCCTTCGAAATCACTATTGGTGAGGCCGTGGTGCGCGGGCGCATGGACGCGGTATTCCGTTTGGAGGATGGAACTTGGATGGTGGTGGACTGGAAAACCGGCCGCCCTCCCCAAGGAGAGGCTATGGATGCCGCAAAGATACAGCTAGCGGTTTATGCAGAAGCATGGCGGCGCATCCATGGCGGGGAGAAGATTCGTGCCGCGTTCTACTATGTGCACGATGGCTATACCTTTGAACCTAACCGCCTGCCCCGTGGGGAAGAGCTGAAGAAACTGCTTGAATCGTCAGTTGAGCACCATAAGGGCTAAGGTATGTGGGCGGTTGCGTAAGCGCGCAATCTCTTGAGCAATCATTCGAGACCGGAAAAGAAGGCTGGGCTAGTGGGCAAAAAACGTGCGCAGGCAATGAAGTCACGCTTTAGAAGTCGCTTCCTGCCGCAGGTCGAGCTGTCCTCGCAGCCGGACCATGCGCTCATTGATGTCATTACGGTGCCGAGGGATGAAAATTCCAGCCCGTGGCGTCAGTTGGGCAAGCGTGTGCTGTGGGCTTTGGGCATTGTTGTCTTCGTGACAGTCGTGGTCTATTTGGACGGCGGTGGATATAGCGAGGACATGTCGCTTTTGGATTCCGCCTACTATGCTGCGGTGTCGCTGACCACTGTGGGCTACGGCGATATCGTGCCTGTGTCCCCGCAAGCCAGGTTCATTAACCTAACGCTTATTACACCTGCCCGCCTGATCTTCCTTGTTTTATTGGTTGGCGCGACCTTGTCGGTGTTGACGGATAAGGCCCGCCGTACTTTCCAAATCCAGAACTGGAGAAAGCAATTGCGTAACCACACCGTCGTTATCGGTTATGGCACTAAAGGCGCTGGAGCGGTGGCCGCGCTGCTGGCCGATGATGTTCCGACCTCCCAGATCGTGGTCATCGATACTAACCGTGCGGCCCTTGCACACGCCGAACACCACGGGCTAGTTACCATTTTTGGCTCCGGCACCAAACAGGACGTGCTAAAGGTCGCTGGGGTAGAGCACGCAAGCTCCATTGTTGTCACCCCATCTACGGATGATACCGCGGTGCTGTGCTGCCTCTCCGTGCGAGAGCTTGCGCCCAAGGCCAAGATCGTGGCGTCGGTGCGCGAGTCCGAAAACCGTCACCTGTTGCTCCAATCCGGTGCAGATTCCGTGGTCACCTCTGCGGAGACGGCCGGCCGACTGCTAGGCTTGGCCACCGTGACCCCGACTGTGGTGGAAATGATGGAGGACCTGCTCTCACCTAATGAGGGATTCTCCGTGGCCGAGCGCGCCGTGCGCGAATTCGAGGTTGGCTCCAACCCACGTCACTTAGCAGACATCGTGCTTGCAGTCTTGCGCAATAACGAACTGCACCGCGTGGATACCGCGGATGCGTCCGCGCTGAAGCCGGGCGACCGCCTGCTCTACATTAAGCATGAGATGGAGCAGCCTATCGAGGTTATGGACGATGATGACGAGGATTAAATGTTCCTCCCAGTAACTCCTGGCGGCCTCGTCCCGGTTACGGCGGCGGGGGAGCCGGTGCTGGTGGAAGGGGTTCCCGGTGGCGTCGGCAAGCAGGCCGTGGTGGACCTAGGTACCTTGCAGGCCTGTTTGTGTCCGGAAGACAGCGCCGGGAAGCTGGGCCGACTGGAAAGCGCGACCTTCTTTGCAGACCAGCCGTTAATCTTGCAAGCCATTGCGCTTATCCGTAACCGGCGCGAGCAACGCTTTGATCCGCGGACCGGACGCAAGCTGGACTACCCCGCACCGGGAATCGTCGGGTGCGATCCCGATGACGCGCGCCGGATGGTCTTTCCGCGCCTAGATCCCGCCGTCATTGGGCTCATTCGCCTTGCCGGCACCGACCGGATTTTGCTGGCTCGCAATCGCCGCCGCAATAGCTTCTTTTCCTTGATTGCCGGTTACGTTGAGCCGGGTGAGACCGCAGAGGCGGCCTTTGCGCGCGAGGCCTTGGAAGAAACCGGACGTAGGGTGGAGGCGCTCCGCTATTGGGGCTCGCAGTCGTGGCCGCCGAGTGGCTCTCTTATGCTGGGCTTTTGTGCGCAAACGGCTGATGTCCACCCCACCTGCCATACTGATGGGGAACTGGAAGAGATCCGGTGGGTGGAGCGCTCCGAACTGCCTGAGCTTTCGCTTCCTCGTCCGGGTTCAATTGCACACACGATGATTATGGAGTGGTATCACGGTGACTAAGCCGGATTTGTCCCTGCTGGATGAAGATCAGCTGCGCGCGGCCACGGCGCCGCGCGGGCCCGTGTGCATCTTGGCTGGCGCGGGTACAGGCAAGACCCGCACTATTACCTATCGCATCGC
The DNA here is from genome assembly GCF_022288805.1 of Corynebacterium yonathiae. Classification (GTDB taxonomy): domain Bacteria; phylum Actinomycetota; class Actinomycetes; order Mycobacteriales; family Mycobacteriaceae; genus Corynebacterium; species Corynebacterium yonathiae. The sequence continues at coordinate 10,837 of NZ_JAKOPM010000022.1, read as the reverse complement.
CAACCTAGTGGACCAGGGGTTTGTGAGCCCGCAACGCGTGCTTGCGGTGACCTTCACGGCGCGCGCCGCCGGGGAAATGCGCGACCGCCTGCGCACCATGGGTGTGGCCGGCGTGCAAGCACAGACCTTCCACGCGGCGGCGCGCCGTCAGCTGAAGTACTTCTGGCCCCAGGTAGCAGGAGACCTTCCATGGCAGTTGCTAGATAATAAATTCCCGCTGGTTGCCCGCGCGGTGCGTTCGGTGGGGCTAGATAATTCCAAGGATGTGATCCGTGACGTCCTGGCGGAGATCGAGTGGGCTAAGTCCGCGCTGGTCAGCGCCGAGGATTATGAGTCCGTGATTGCTAATTCGGAGCGGAGCGCGCCCGCGGATCCAGCCAAGGTGGCGGAGGCCTTCCGCCGCTACGAGCAGTCCAAGGCCACACCGGATATGATGCACTTGGATTTCGATGATTTGCTCATGCATATCGCTGGCGCCATTGAAAACGTGCCGGCGATTGCGGAGACCTTCCGGGAGCAGTACCGCACTTTCGTCGTGGACGAGTATCAGGATGTTACCCCGCTGCAGCAGCGGGTGCTCAACGCTTGGTTGGGCGAGCGCGATGACCTCACCGTGGTGGGCGATGCTAATCAGACCATCTATTCTTTCAACGGCGCCTCCCCGGATTACCTGCTCAACTTCTCGCGCACGTATCCGAATGGCACTGTGGTCAAGCTGCAGCGCGACTACCGCTCCACGCCGCAGGTAACCGACCTTGCCAATAGAGTCATTGGCAAGGCTACCGGCCGCGCGGCAGGCACCCGTTTGGAGCTACAGGGCATGCGCGAGTCCGGTCCAGAGCCCACCTTTAAGGCCTATGAGTCGGAGGAGATTGAGGCTCAGGAGGTAGCTGGCCAGGTTCTCACACTGCTGGACCAGGGTGTACCGGCCTCTGAGATTGCAATCCTTTACCGCATCAACGCCCAGTCGGAGCAGTTTGAGCAGGCGCTTGCCGACGCCGGAGTGGTCTACCAAGTCCGCGGCGGCGAGGGCTTCTTCCGCCGCCCGGAGATCCTGGAGGCCATTCGCGTGCTCATCGCCGCCACCCGTCGCGAGGACCTGCCAGATGACCCGGTGGCGATTGCCCGGGCAGCTTTTGTCGAGCTGGGCTTGAGCGCCACCGAACCGCAGGGTGCCCAAGCACGTGAGCGCTGGCAGTCGCTCAACGCACTTGTAGGGCTCATCGAAAAAATCGTGGAATCGGCTCCTGGCATCGATCTCAACGGGGTGCTGGGGCAGCTGCGCCGGCGCTCTACCGATAAACAAGCTCCGGCCATGGAAGGCGTCACCCTGGCTACCGTGCACGCCGCTAAGGGTCTGGAATGGGATGCGGTGTTCCTCGTGGGGTTGACCGAAAAACTCATGCCTATCAACCACGCCATTAAGGCGGGCGATGAGCAGGTGGAGGAAGAACGGCGTTTGTTCTACGTCGGTATTACCCGCGCGCGTGAGCACCTCGCGCTGTCGTGGGCGCTGGCAAAGACTACCGGTTCGCGGGCCTCGCGCGAGCGTACTCGCTTCCTCGACGGCATCGTACCGGCGGCCGAGGATGCCTCCGGGGGAAGCACCCGCGCGCGCCGCCCGAAGCGCTGCCGCGTGTGCTCTGGCCTGCTCGGGACACCGGCAGAAAAGGTCATCGGCCGGCACGAAGACTGCGAGGGCGGCGGTGATGAAGAGGTCTTTGCCGCCTTGCGCTCGTGGCGCTCCCAGGTAGCGCGCGAGGAAAAGGTTCCGGCCTATGTCATCTTCTCCGATGCCACCTTGCAAGCCATTTCGGAGGAACTGCCTGCCGATGAGGCAGAAATGCTGTCCATCTCCGGGGTAGGCCCTAGCAAGTTGGAGCGCTACGGCGCCCAGGTGCTAGAGGTCATTCGTTCGGTTCGCAGCTAGCCAGGTTGGTTTTACCGCCGAAGCACACCGGGCAGCGCGGATGTGCAATAACTGTGCGCTGCTGGTGGTGGCCGTAGACATCGACCTCCCATTGCTGACCGGGGCGTGGCTTCGTAGTCGGTGCGCCGGGCGGCAGCGGGCGTCCCATCAGTCGCCGGATGATCACCTGCGTATGCGCTGTGACCGCATCGAGCACCACGTCTTCTGGCCTGCGGCGCACGCGGGTGAGCTGGGTGCTGATGATATTCCATCGCGGGTCCATATCCACGCGGGATAGGTGCGCACACAGTGGGCACGGGCCTTGGCCCCGGATGCGTACCGGCCCGATGACACCACGATTGTCCAGTAGAGACACCGGAATCCACGTGGTTTCTGTGCCTGCGAGCGCGTTGGCGCAATCCAGCGGGCAGTGCAGCTGGTCCACGCCGAGTATCGGATACATGCCGTCGAGGTCGTGGATATAGGAAAAGACATTGTCTTCCTCCAATGGGATGCGCACCTGGAAGCCATCCGCCTCAAGGCGTGAGCGGAGGCCTCGAGCCAGGGCGGATTCGCCCATCACGACAATTGTGTCTACCTTGTCATCGGCTTCCTTGTGCGGCCAGAGTATTCCATAGTCCAGCGCATCTTCGATAAGGCTCAGCGCTGCCGCTGCCTCCAGCCCCGCGGCATGTAGCCGGTGAGACAAATCTTCCGGGGCAACTGGCTCGCGAGCGGTGTTGAAGGCTGCGGCGACGGCGAGTGCATTCCCCGTCTCCGCTACTCCAACCCGGGTGGCATCCATTCCAAATTGGACCACCCCTTGTTCGCGGCAAAACACGCCGCTGCCTGGTGCCAAGACTACTTGGGTGGCAGAAATCCCCACGCTTATATCCCTTTCCCCCGAAGTATGTCGACTCCATTGCACCACAGGTACAATCACCTGTCATGTCGAGTACGCAGCCCACCACTCCACACTCCCCAGAGGTTAAAGTCATTCGCTCTGCCAAACGGAAGAAGACCGTGCAGGCGCGCATGGTATCTGGCGTGCTCGAGGTACGCATTCCCGCATGGATGTCCGCGCGTGATGAGCACGAGGCAGTGGCGGATATGTTGGCGCGGGTAGAAAAGAAGCAGGGCAGTGGCCGGCGCTCAGACGCCCAGCTCGAAGAACGCGCTCGGCGGCTGAACGCGGCTTACTTAGACGGCCGTGCGACCATCGGCTCTATTCGCTGGGTAAGCAATCAAAATACGCGGTGGGGTAGCTGTACTACCTCCACCGCGGATATTCGGCTGAGCGACCGGCTGCAACAGGTGCCGGACTATGTGCTGGATTCAGTCATTCTTCACGAGTTGACCCACACTTTCATCCCGCGCCACGGGCGGGAGTTTTGGCAGTGGGCGGACAGGGCGCCCCACGCCGAGCGGGCGAAGGGCTATCTTGAGGCCTACCAGCGCTGGGGCTGCTAGTTTTCGTCGTCCTCGTTGCCCTTTTCTTTCTGCTCGTCTTGACCATCGGCTTCCCCGGTCTCATCGCCCTGAGTAGCAGAGGAATCCTCACCGTTTTTGAGCATTTCCTCCAGCTTGGCAAACTCTTCCTCAAAGCCCTCATCAGGTCCGTCATCCAATAGGGAGTCGATGAATGCGGCCGGGTTATCTAGGTGCTCTGCATTAGGCAGGAAGTCCGGGTGATCCCAGGCTTTATCGCGCTTCTCGGCTCCCACGGCAACGGTGGCGCGGCGCCATAGCTCGGCGGCCTCAGAAACCTTGGGGGCGTTGAGCTCGATGCCGACGACCTTACTGAAGGCGTTCTCGGCGGATCCGCCGGTGCTGCGGCGATGTGCCCAAGCCTGAGTTAGCTTCGAGGTGGACGGGATGCGTTCGCCCAAGGCTTCGGTGACCACGTGCTCGGCCCAGCCTTCTACCAGGGCCAACAGCGTTTCGAGACGGGATGCGGCCGCAGTGTTCTGGGAGGTAATGCGAGGGGAAAGATCCATGCCCTGCAGCTTGCTCATTGCGTCCTGGATTGCCTGCGGATCGCCGGACTCTAGGTTGAGCTCGCGGGTTACTTCCTCCAAGTGGGAGGTATCAATAACCAAACCGATGGCATATTCCTCCACTGAGGAGACGATGCGCTCGACCAGCCACGGCACGTGCTTGAAGAGCCGCTGGCGCGCTGCCTCGCGTGCGGCGATATAAACCAGCACCTCCTGGCCTGGAATATTGAGCTCGCGGGCGACCTTCTGGATGGTCTGCGGCAATAGCGCGACGGTATTAGACGGGGCAATGGGCAGACCAAAATCGGAGCCGGTCAGCGCCTGAGAGGCTAGATCCCCTAAGGCGTGGCCGAGCTGCATACCGAAGTTCATGCCAGACATCTGGTTCATCATCTTGGCCATGGGGCCCATCATTTCGCGGGCCTCTTCTGGCATGGAGTCCAGCTGAGCATCATTCATGTGTTCTGCTACTGGCGTGACCATGCGCTGCCACGCCGGCATGGTCTCTTCCAACCACTGCTTGGAATCCCATGCCTTGGCCGTGCCGGAGGCGGTGGGCAAGTAGGTAGCGTCATCAAGCCAGAGCTCTGCCAGCCGGACGGATTCCTCGACGGCCTTGGTATCGTCCGCGCTTACTGGCTTGGACTGCGAAATTTGCTGCAGGGCGATGCGCTTGGCCATGTCGTAATTGACCGGGCCGGAGTTTTCCGGCGAGTTCATGGAAGAGCCCATGCCGGACAGCATCTGACCGAACTGGTTCAGCATGTCACCGAGGCCGCCACCATTAGCGCCGCCGAATGCGCCGAACGGGTTCTGGTCACGACGTCCGTCATTATCGTCGTCATCGTTATTGGGGAAAGAAAAACCGAATCCGTTGCTCATGCGTCCTAATCTACCGGCACCGTCCGACTACTTTCCATGATCCCCGCTACGCTGACAGCGAACACTACGCCAAAGGTTGTAGGGTATTGATCCGTGAATTCTCCTGCTAGCCGTCGCGTCCGCACCATCACTTGGGGAGCTATCCCCGTCGTCTTAACCGGTGCGTTGGTATCGCTTGACCATATCCCCGGCACCGATGTGTCTTTGACCGTCCCCTATGCAGCCGAGGGGCCCGGCCCCACGGTGGACACATTGGGTGAGGTGGACGGTACCCAGGTCGTTGACGTTAAGGCTCCGCAAACCTATGACACGGACGGGCATCTCAACATGACCACGGTGTCCGTGCGCACCAATATGACCTTGGCGCAGGCGCTGGGGCGCTGGATGATGACCGATGACACCATCGTGCCCATCGATACCGTCATTCCGCAGAATATGAGCGATAAAGAGGTAGAAGAGTCCAATAAGCAGGCCTTTACCCAGTCCGAATCTGCTGCGACCGTCGCAGCCATGGACTATTTGCATCTGCCGGTAAAGATCTCCATCGCGGAAGTACTCGATAAGGGCGCGGCAAAGGGCAAGCTGAAAAAAGACGATGTCATTACCGCAGTGGAAGGCAAGGGCGTCTCGGAGCCGGGAGAAGTCCAAGACATCATTAAAGAAAAGAGCCCCGGCGATAAAGTCACGCTGACCGTGAAACGAGGCGGCAAAAAGCAAGAAGAAGAGATTGAACTCGGGGAAAATCCCCAACAGAAGGGGCAGGCGATGCTGGGCATCGCCATGCTCTCGGTCCCGCAAGACGATATTAAGGTCAAATACAACCTGCAGGATATTGGCGGTCCCTCCGCCGGCATGATGTTTACCCTGGCGGTCATCGATAAGCTCAACGAGGAAGACCTCACCGGCGGCAAGTTCGTGGCCGGTACGGGCACGATTCAGGAAGATGGCAAAGTAGGCCCCATCGGCGGCATCCAACATAAAATCGCCGCGGCGCACGAGGCCGGAGCGGAGCTCTTCCTCGCGCCGAAGGATAATTGCTCCGAGGCCGCCGCGAGCGACCACGGCGATATGCCTATCGCGGAAGTTTCCACCTTGGATGAGGCAGTGTCCACGATGAAGGACTTCGCGGCTGGCAAGGATATTAAAACCTGCCAGTAGCCGGCCTACTTAGCTAAGCCCAGCTCCTTGATCTTCTCTTCCGGGTCTTCCTGATCGGAGGAGATCATCTGTTGCATGACCATGCCTTCTTTATTGTCCACTACGGTAATGACCGCGGTGGTTCCCAAGGTGGACCAGCCTACGACGCGGTCGCCGTCATCCTCAATGACCTGCGAGCTGCGCAGCTCGGTAAGCACCTGCGTGGTTTGCTTCGCCTTGGAGTGCGAGCGGAAAAACTGGAACTGGCCTACCTCTGGCCCAGAGCAGTTATAGGAATCGTCCCCGCCCGTGGAATCGCAGCGGTCAAAGAGGGCGAAAAGCTCCTCGGGCGCTACCGGAGCAAAGATGTCATAGGCCTTAGCCACAGACTTTTCCAACTTTTCGGTTCCGGGCTCCTTGCTTGCCGACGCCCCCTCCGACGCCTCCGAGCTTTCCGCCGCGCTCGATTCGACCTTGGAATCAGTAGTGGAGACAGTGCTGGAGGCGGCGCTGGTCTCCTCAGAGGCGTCCGCTTCGGAAGTGGCGGACTCGGCGCCGGCGGTGGTGGTCTCCACGGGGACGTCGGCAGGCGCGGTATCGTCTGAGGAACAAGCGGCAGCGCTCACGCCTACCCCCAACAGCAGGGCTGCTGCAGTGGCGCGGGTGGTGTCAAGGCAAGTGAGAGTAATGCGTCGCACGGTAGGAAATAGCTCCTTAGTCGCAGGCGAGAATTGTCTTTTCAGTCTAATCTAGTTCATCTGGGTCTTGGCTCAGCCCATAGCGCAAGGCCGCAATAACCCCCGGTGCAACCTGGGGGCCGCCGCGCAGCTGGATATCGTCCTGCGCGAATGGCCCGGCCGCTTCCAGCTCCTCTTCGGTGGGGCGCAGCTGGAGCAGTGTGGTTTCGATTCCTTCTTCACGCAGCGCTCCGGAAAATAGGCGCGCCGGGCGAGGGGAGGGGTCCTCACTGGAGGTATCGCGGAACTTAATTTCTTGGGCCAGGATGACGCCGGCTACCTCCCGCGGCCAAGCCAAGCGGGAGACATAATCGGCCAGCTGCTCAGAACCGGGCTCAATGTTTTCGGGCACATTATCCTGCACAATAAGGGTAAGCGGCGCGGCGTCTTCTTCATCGAGTGCTGCCAGCTGGTCTGCAACCAAGTGGGCGGGAACGAGCGCAAAGATGGTGGGGCGGGCGTCCCAACCCTCGGCATGGACGAATTCCACGGCTTCGGTCATCGCGCGGTTTAAAGCTGGCTGTGTTAATTCGGGGGAACTCATAAACATCCTTATTCGTTATCTGTGTATTGCTTCCTTAAGCTGGAAGAAGTCTACAGGTTTTAAATTCGCACTATTTGATTGGAGCTGGCGTTGTCCTTAGGGTCATCCACACCAGCCGCCCCGTTGAAGCGGCCCCCGCGGGTCGCGACAATCATTGCGGCCGTCATTGCCGTCCTCTTGTTCATCGGCCCCATGTTTGTGGGCTTGTACACGGATTGGAGGTGGTTTGGTGCGATTGAATACCGGAACGTTTTCACCACCGCGATTATTGCGCGGATCGTCCTCTTTATCATCTTCGGCCTCATAGCTGCCGCCGTAGTATGGGCCGCCGGCTTTTTCGCCTGGCGCGGACGCCCGGATTCGCTCGATCTTGGAGATCTGAATTCGCCGGTCTATCAGTACCGCAAGTCCATTGAGAAGTCCATGGGCCTCTTCTTCAAGGTCATCCCAGCCATCGTGGGTGTTATCGCCGGTCTTATCGGCCAGTCCAATTGGCGCACAGTACTGCTTTTCCTAAACGGTCAGGAATTCGGCGAGAAAGATGCCCAATTCCACCACGATTTGGGATTTTATGCCTTTACGCTTCCCGTGCTGCAGATCGCGGTTAGCACTATATCCATCCTGCTGATCTTGGCGTTCCTCATTGCGCTTTTTGGTCACTATGTGCTGGGTGGCATTCGCATTGGCAATAAGGCCGCTGGCGTGCGTGGCTCCATCTCCCGCCCAGCTCGCCTGCAACTGGCGATTACTGCGGGCCTGTGGATGGTAGCCCAGGTTATCGGCTACTGGCTGGAGCGCTACGAGCTGCTATATACCCAGCACGATCTCTTTACCGGTGGTTCCTATACCGATATTCATGCTTACCTGCCGGCGAAAATCATCTTGATGATCATCGGCGTCTTTGTGGCCGTGGCCTTGTTTATGGCCATCGTCATCAAGGACCTGCGTATCCCTGGCCTGGCCGTGGTATTGATGTTGCTTTCCTCGCTGGTGATTGGTCAGGCATGGCCGCTGCTTATGGAACGCTTCTCTGTGCAGCCTAACCGCCAGGCTAAGGAAGAGGAATCCATTAGCCGCAATATTGAGGCCACGCGCTTTGCCTATGGGCTCACGGATGACCACGTCACTTATGAAGATAACTGGGGTGGCGGGGAAGAGGTCTCTGATGACAAGGTGGCCTCTGATAACGCCACCATCAATAACCTTCGCCTGCTGGATCCGGAGATTCTTTCTCCTACCTTCACTCAGATGCAGCAGCTGAAGAACTTTTATGGCTTCCCTGAAACGCTATCGATGGATCGCTATGAGATTGATGGCAAGAAACGTGACTTTGTCGTTGCCGCCCGCGAGCTAGATCCAAACGAATTGCGGGAGAACCAGTCGGACTGGATTAACCGTCATACCGTCTACACTCACGGCAATGGCTTCGTGGCAGCACAGGCAAATAAGGTCGATGAGGTAGCCCGCGACGCTGGCTCTGCCCGCGGTGGTTTCCCCATCTTCACCGTGTCTGATCTGCAGACCCAGGCCGGTGAGGCTGAGGGCGAAGGCGAAACCCAGGACGCCGAGAAATCCCTGGGCATCAAGGTAGACCAGCCGCGCATCTACTACGGTCCGGTTATTGCTGGCGCTGCTGATGGCATGGACTATGCGATTACCGGCAAGACTGGCGATAACCCGGTGGAGTATGACACCGATAGCTCCACCTATACCTACGACGGCAAGGGCGGCGTCGGTATTGGAAATATCTTTGACCGTACTATGTACGCTGCCAAGTACCGCGAGCTGAACTTCCTGCTTTCTGACCGCGTCGGCAGCGAGTCAAAGCTTCTCTATGACCGTGATCCGCGCGAGCGCGTGGAAAAGGTTGCGCCGTGGCTGACCACCGATTCTGCTACCTACCCGGCCGTGGTGGATGGCCGCCTGAAGTGGATTGTGGATGGCTATACCACCTTGGAGTCCTTGCCTTATTCCCAGCGCGCTTCGCTTTCCGACGCCACCCAGGACGCCCTCAATCCTGACGGCACCACCCAGCGTTTGGTGAACGACAAGGTGGGATATATCCGCAACTCGGTCAAGGCCACCGTGGATGCCTATGACGGCACCGTGGATCTCTACGAGTTCGATAAGAATGACCCAGTGCTCAAGGCTTGGGAGGGCGTCTTCCCGGACGTCGTCAAGCCAGAGGCGGAAATCTCTGACGAGCTACGCCAGCATTTCCGCTACCCGGAAGACATGTTCAAGGTGCAGCGTGACCTGCTGGCGCGCTACCACGTGGATGACCCGAATGTATTCTTCAATAACGATGCCTTCTGGTCCGTGCCGAATGACCCCACTGCGGAGGAATCCCGTCAGCTCAACCAGCCGCCTTACTACGTAATGGCCGCAGATCCAGAGACCGGAAAGCCGACCTTCCAGCTGACCACGTCTTACCGTGGCCTTAACCGTGAGTTCCTGTCTGCGCACATGGCTGTCTCCTCCGATCCGGAGACTTATGGCGATATCACCGTGCGCGTGCTGCCGACCAATACGCAGACTCAGGGTCCGAAGCAGGCGCAGGACGCCATGATGTCTTCCGATCAGGTAGCCCGCGACCGGACCCTGTGGGAGGGCACTAACGACCTGCACAACGGTAACCTGCTGGCCCTGCCAGTAGGTGGCGGCGAAATCCTGTACCTCGAGCCGATTTACTCGCAGCGCAAGGACCAGGCCTCTGCCTTCCCGAAGCTGCTGCGCGTACTCGTGTCCTATAAAGGCCGCGTAGGCTACGCCCCCACTATCGGTGATGCCCTTGAACAAGTTGGAATTGACGCCAAGGCCGCTCAAAACATTGAGGAAGTCGATGGCGATTCTGAGGACAAGGATGGCGCCCAGGACGACGAGAATAAGAAGGAGTCCAAGGATGACAAGTCTTCGGCCCCGGCCTCTGCTCCGTCCTCTTCCGACCAGGCTGGCGCCATCGATGACATCAACAAGGCCCTAAAGGGACTTGAGGATGCGCGCGATGGTTCCTTCGAGGAGTACGGCCGCGCCCTGGATGAGCTCGATAAGGCAGTCGAGTCCTACCAGAAGACCGAGAAATAGTTCCCGCTTCTAAACGGGAAAATTAGGCACCTGCCCAGCGGATTTGGGTAGGTGCCTTTCCGTATGTATAGTTACATGAGTCGCCGGGACAGAGCGAATACACTTTGTGTGAACGTACTGTTCAAGCGCAGATGATGGAAGTCATCTCGACGCGGGGTGGAGCAGCTCGGTAGCTCGCTGGGCTCATAACCCAGAGGTCGTAGGTTCGAATCCTGCCCCCGCTACCAACTTCCAGGCCCCTACCAGTGGAAACGCTGGTAGGGGCTTTTCGGGTTAAGGAGCAAGAGGGGATGCGGACGAAATCTTGGAGGATTTTCCGCATCCCCCAATGAGCATTTTCTCCTACGGGCACAAAATCCGTACGAATAGGGTGTCCCTTCAACGAGGGTAACCTCATAACCTATGACTATTTTATATTTTAGTCTAGACGAATGTCAGCAGGCTTGGGTAACATCTTGTCCTGCAGAAGTGGGTTAAGGGTCAAAATGTGTGTCTGGCTCGGCGTGTCGCGGGGGTTAGATTTGGCCTTTTTGAATGCCGATTGAGT
>NZ_JAKOPM010000021.1 GCF_022288805.1 Corynebacterium yonathiae | reverse complement strand
GTGTAAAACAATGCTAGGAACGGCCCTATTTTACAGGAAACATTCTGCCGCACACCGGCGTAACAATAGGGTGTACTTTATAGATGCTGGGGCCGATGGCTAAGGAGGTAGGCAACTCGTGAAGAAATCAAATGATTCCTTCTTCGTGAAATTGATGCAGGGACTTTTTGTATTTTTTGTTCTGCACTTGTTTCAAAAAGTCTTTCCAGAGAATGAAAGGGTTGAAGAATCAGAATGTGAGAACCGTGAAGGGGGTGAAGAAAAGAAGAGCCGGTGGGTGAAGATTAAGGAGGCAGTGGGTAAACCCGCCTACGGAAACATTGCACTCATCATTATTCAAATCCTTCTCTTTGCAGTAACCAGCGCAGCCACTCTTCAGCAGGAGTGGTTCATAGAGGCAAAGCCGATAGCCCTAGGCTCCTTTGTTGTCGCGTGGATAATATGTGTTGGCATCTATTGTGTGGCATCCGACGGGGCCATGGTCGCTTTCTTCTGTCTCTTGGGGATATGCCTCGCGGCCGGGGCTTTAGCAGAGGTTGATCTATCCGGTCTAAAAGACCCTGTAACGTACGTGCTGCAATTGGGCCTCCAATCGGCATCGCTTATATGCGCTGCGTTTGCGTCAAGGTACATCAAATCGGTTCATGCAGGATCGTAAAAGAAACGCGAATGCCGCCCGGCCTCCGGGGAAGGCGGGCGGCGTTTTGTCCTCAGGGCAAGTAGGGGTTTCTCGGGGTAAATAGTTAATCCCCTTGCCAGAACTTCTGACTGACCAAGGGTATTCCTTCGATTGAGTTAGACAATCGTGGATGCTCCTAATCTGGAATTATTCCGATTAGACTTGCCCCCCGGCTTTCGTTTTTGAGAGCTTACCGAGCAATTTTTCTTTTAATTTCCTTTTCATAATGACAGCTCAGTCTCATTGACTTATTATGTGAATGCCAGAAAAGGTTATTCCTATTGTCTGGAGTCCTACTTTGAAGAAGATAATTGCTGCCCCGTTTACAGTCTTGGTTTGTTCCTCAATTCTCATTAACGCTTCCTCTGCTGAAGCAAAAACTCCACATACTTTCCAAGATTCTTCCAGTTTGTCTAGTACCAATCACTTATCGTCTTCCCTAGCGGATATGAATTCCGATGAGCCTATGCAGGTTTCCGATCAGTCAATCTCTGAAGAAGACCTTTCCTTCATCCAAAAAGTCGCAGACGCCGGAAACAGCTTTGTCGAGCGCGATGAAAAAATCGCAACGTCTACCACTGACCAACAATTAAAAGACGACTTCGGCTTCACCGACCAACAGGTAGTTCGCCTTCATGAGAAGGTCCTCGGAAAGCCGATGAGTGAAACCTCTGAAGAGCGCAATGCATTAAAGTCGAGAAACTTTACAAATTACGCTTCCGTACAAGGAAAGTCCGTCTGTTTCAGTAATGAAGATCTAGCAGTGGGAGCCGGTGCAGCTATTGTAGGGGCATCTGAAGCTGGACCAGCGGGAATAGCCGCAGCACTTGAAGCAGCCGCAACAGCCTTTGGAGGTCCAGTCGGCTCAGTTATTGGCATAATCCTCACTGCCGCTAGCGCCCCTTCTCTAATTGAGATTGGAGGACGAGCAGCTAAGGCTGCAGTATCAGGGCAAGGCTTGAAAATTGGTGTACATGCGGATTATCCGCCAGTATATGCAGACTACTGTTAACAAAAGAGGGAATCTTGACAAGACAGAACATTACTTGGCCCAGTATCCTTTCACTTGCGCTAATCTTAAGCGGATCCGTCCTGTTGTCGAAGTTTCATGAAGAGAGTTCGGCTCTTTCTTCAGAGAACTTCATTATATGGGCGGTACCTTCCGTCCTTGGGGGATTAGGGCTGATATATTGCACCGTAAAACACGAGGTCGTAACTTCCTACGCCTACGGGGTTCTGCTTAGCCTCTTTTCCTTTGGCGCAGCAGTTTGGCATCCAAGTACTTTTACTCGGTGTGTTACGGCAGTTATTTTTTTGATAGTGGCTATGACCGTCGTTCTAAAGCGCCAAAAAATTAATACTCTTAATAATGGTCACGGCTAGCCGCAGGTAATACAAGTAAAGTGTACTCTATAGGGGCAATTTGAGTTAGATGAGCTTTGTGTCCCCGCCCGTCCACATAGAGCGCCTGGCCATCTCTCAGTAGAAGCAGGTTCCATTCTTTGCCGTAATCTTCCACCGTTTCGCTGATAGTACTGATGGAATATGGGCCAGTTGTTCCTTAGATTGAGAATTCTGGAGCGTAACCATGTTGGAAGGAATTAATAGGCATGCAGGCCAACGATCTCGGGGGAGATATCTCCGCGAAGGATTCCTTCAATGTCAATCTGATCCATCGCTTTTGCTAGTTCCTTACCGTCATTTGATCGTTGTTGGTCGGGGTGGCTTTTTAGTCGTTTACCTGCTTTTATGCATGCCAAAACGTATAGTGCGGTTCCTAGTCCTTTTCTTTGAATGAGGCTGTCGTCTCTAGTTTCGTCTTTGACGTTTACGTAGAGCGTGGGGCCCGGGCCGAATGTATCCCCTTTTTCGCCCCAGGCGATATAAGCCCACTTAAGGACTTTTCCTACCTGCGGCTCAGTGCAAGCGAATATTCCCTGTTCTCCGACAAAAAATTCGGAGGAGTATTCAAAATAGATATCTTCTTCACCCTCTCGCCGGAGGGTGTAGCTAAGAATTTCTTTTACTGGGGAAGTCATGTCTCAAGTATACCCAAAACTTCAATTGGTTATGTGGCGGAAAAACAAATCAGGAACGCCAGCGTGTGCTTCATGTGGCCGGATCGCCTTCATTAGATGCATGAAACTTACTTAAGTATTATAAAGTCTGCAACTTGAATCATGTTGGACTAAGGAGAAGTATGTCTAAAGCTGAAGCTGCAGAGAAGACAGAGAAGCCGTATGGAGATAATCGGCGGTGCCGCACTTTTCAGCACGTCAACGCCTGGGTGACCTTGAAAAATGGCGAAACGGTTGAGTATACGGCCAGTGAGCTGGAAGTGTGGGTAGATGGGCGCCTAGAAATTGTGTTTGAGGATTCGGAGACAGGGGCGACCAGGTATTGCTCAATTCCCGCTGGTGGATATATCAAGCTTGAAATGGCCGTGTCGAGCGAAAACGCTGAAACAGCTGAGGAAAATCCAAAGGATAACGCCACTCTCCCTTCTATTGAGAAGCGTGTTAAGCAATATTAGGTTCAGCGAGAATCTTCGGAACGCGCAACTAGGTGTAAGTGGTCAATCACTAGAAGTGTCATCTGTTAGCAACTCCCAGTGGGTCTACACCATGTAAACCCCTACAGTCAGGAAACTGACATCCCAACAACCTACTTTGTGAGCAGATGGAGAGATTTATTCCCCTAACGTTTTACAAAACGCTAGGGGAATTTTTCTATCCCGACCCACGAAAGTTTTCCTCTATTCCAGGTCATGACAAAGCCCATAGGTGCTCACCACGACGCCTAGGGGCTTCTACCGAACCGGAAAGCGGTGTCCATTTCTTGTGCAACCCACCACAGTCCAGGGATGCCATGGCGGGCAGGATTAAACATAGCAGCAGTACCCAACTCTGCAACTGGAAAATCAAGCCTAGGAAACAACGGGCCATGCCGTACATAAAGTTAGCTAGGTAAAGAGAACTTTCCTTTTATCGCCCCACAGTTGAATACACAGAAAACATATTCATGCAATAAATAACAGTTCTTACAAAAGGAGTATTTATGTCCACAAGTAAAGACGAATCTCAATCCACACAAGAAAACAAAACTCCCCCTGCGAAACAAGAAAACACCCCGCAGCAAACCGGAGCAAAGAAGGCTAAGCCGAAACAGCCTCAGCAAGTAACGAACGATATAAAATGGGTGCCGTTTTTAATCGGCTTTCACCTCGTTACGCAAGCCCTCAATCGCCTATCTAGACGTCCGTCGGCCCCTAAGCAAGAAGAACGCGAAGATGGGAATAAAAGATGGCATCGCATTCCCGATAAACCACTGCATGTCCTAGGCAACATAGGGATAATCACTTATCAAGCACTCCTCTTCTTCGTTTATAACTTTTCGGTCGCTATCGCTAACGAGGGAGTGCAAGTCTCCGAAAGAGTACTGAATGCGGGAACGTGGATTTTCTTTGCTGTGACGTTAGTGTCCCTGCTTCTCTATTTTCTCGCTGCCAATAGAAAGAGTCCGATAACCTCATTCAGGAACAAACCTGGTTTTCTGGCATTACTCATTGCAGGCGTGGCTGCTATCTCTGTTGCCCCAGCGTTTCTTTGGGACTCTGTGGAGTATGTATGGCTCAAACTGCTTGTGGGTACTGTCTGTCAGCTCCTTGTTGGATGTATCGCATGGAGAGCAGCGAATCTTATCCCCGCCCCCTCTTCCGATGGAGACAAATAGACCGTTATGGCTGACGTTCTTCATGAAGCCCAAGACACGCACCTGTGCGCCCTATTTATCAAAGGTCACGGCGAAGATGGAGACTGCGAGTGCGCGCTAGACGCCGCCAAACACCTGCAAGCAATACTGACAGAATTACCTTCTACTTCCCCACTGGCCCGCGACGCCGGCATACTCGCTAAGTCCGTGCACGCAGCACAACGGAATCTGTCTCAACAACGGCCCGCAGATAACCCCGATAAACTTCTACAGCTGGGTCACCACACGCCTCGAGCACGTCACTGCCGATTGCGCGGGCGTACGTCCGCCATGTTTTGGCGACAGAACCGTCAAGCGCCTACAAAACACCAAATATCTCCCGCATAGAGTGAAGCGTCCTGGGTTTAGTTCCTACCTCTGCTAAGGAAGGATTGGCACTATGCCCAGAAAGTATTCCGTCGAATTCAGGGAGAAGGCGGTTCATCAAGTCGTTGAGATGATCCGTTTGGAGTCGTGCTCACGGCAACGCGCTTACGAGGAAGTCGGAGAGCTTCTTGGCGTGTCCCACCACACGTTGCGCGCTTGGTACCGCGACAGCATCGCAGTCAACGAGCAGGCTTTGCCTTCAGGTGGTGAAACTGTGGAAGAAGAGCTTAAGCGGCTGCGCCGGGAAAACCGCGAGTTGAAACGAGCCAACGCAATCCTTAAGACTGCCTCGGCTTTTTTCGCGGCGGAACTCGACCGACCCATGACCAAATGATCGCCTACATCGACGCGCACAAAGATCAGTTTGGGGTCGAGGCCATCTGCCGTGTTTTGAAACAGGCAGATCGTGGATTCATCACTTCTCGCGGCTACCGCAAAGCCACTACTCGTGTCCCGAGTGCGAGAGCGTTAAGCGATAGTCTGCTTATCCCAGAGATTCAACGCGTGCATGCGGAAACTTCTCGGTCTATAGCATCCGCAAGATGTGGCACGCGATGAACCGCGAAGGCTTTCATATCGGCCGTGACGAGACTGCACGCTTGATGAAGCTTACAGGTGTTTCTGGTCGACGACGTGGACGAATCCCGATAACTACGATCAGTGCCAAGACACCGGATCATCGCCCGGACTTGGTAGAGCGAAACTTTCGTACAACAGCACCTGGACGGCTTTGAATGGCCGACATTACCTACGTTCGCACCCTGTCAAGGTTTGCATACACAGCGTTTGTCACTGACGTCTACAGCCGCAAAATAGTCGGTGTTGCCACACGCTCTACGATGCGTACCGATGCGCTGCCGATGGAGGTTTTGGAACAAAAGCTTTAACAACTGCCGGTCGAATCCATGGCGATCAGCTGGTACGCCACAGTGATCGGGGAAGTCAGTACGTGTCGTTGAAGTACTCGGCCGCTTTAGCTGAAGCCGGAATCCGGCCGAGTGTCGGCACCGTTGGCGATTCCTATGACAACGCGCTGGCGGAGACGGTCAACGTTCTCTTCAAGGCTGAACTTATCCATGCGCACGGCCCGTGGACGTCGGTCGGCGAAGTCGAGCTTGCCACCTTGCGATGGGTGCATTGGTGGAACACCAAACGCCTCCACGAAGCCTTGAACTACGCCACCCCACAGGAGGTAGAAACCGACTATTATCTCACCGAGCCCATCAACACAAGGCCATAAACGAAGCGGAACCAAACCCAGGACGCTTCAGCCCGATCTCTCGGCGCATCAACGGTGACTGGCCCGTAGTTAGAATCCACGGTCTTTGGATACGACCCGTTGCGGTGACTGTCTGTTCCAGCAGCAGCTTTAGCACTCCTGTCACCAGACTCGTAGCCAAGGTGGGCATCCATCTCGGCATTCAAGCCCCTGGTAATCGAAGCTTGCGACATGCCCCGAACTAGGTCGTTGGCATCCGTCGTAGATGTGCCTAGGTCATCAATCAGTTTCGCGATGTCAGGGTTAGCAAGCAGCTTTTTTCAATCGCATCAATCTTGGCCTAATCAGCCGGATCTCGTCTCGCCACAGTAGTCATTCTGGTCCATCTCCTCATGCGGGTTAGGTACCCACACACAAACCATCAGACACTCTGACCATAGTTGTCAAATCGTTGTCACAAACCAGGTCATCGTAAATTATCCCCTGATCAGACCACTAAATTACGGCAGGCCGCGTGAGTTCGAGTCTCACCAGGGGCACAGATAAAAAAGACCTCGGTCCCACCACGCGGGTGGGACCGAGGTCTTTGCTTTAGCCCAACTCGGGCAGAGTCGGCAGGTGGTATTTACGCAAGAGCGCGTTAATCTGCGGTACGGAAGCCTTCAGCTGCGGCAGGGCTAGCCCTACCAGGCCAGCCACCCCTGCGATACCAAGGATTGCTCCCAAGATGGCAGGCTTCGAGCTCGTACTAGAGCTCAACGCGGAGCCATCCGTGGCAGGCTGTGTGGTATCAGCCGGGTCACCATTGTTGTGTGCACGGGCGGTAAGCCATTCATCCTTGCCTAGGACGCCTTGGGTCAAGCGGGTCTCGCCGATCCAGCCATACCACGGGTCCTGTGGGCGTTGGTTATCAAAACCGCCACCCATGACCCACTGCAGGTCCCGTGGGAGGAGCCCCTCGGCGCCTACGGCATTGCGCAGGATGGGCGCGCCGTTGATGAACATTTCCACGCTATCGCGCTCCGGATCATTGACCACGGCGATATGCATCCACTCATCTTTGGGAACCTCGTGGGACCACACGGTAGAGCCGCTCCCCTGCTTCGGCTCCGCCCACCAACGCAACTCACGGAGATTGGAGATGCCGAACATGACGGTGGGGTCCGTGTCATCAGAGCCGTCTACCAATTTATTAATGGCAGAGTCACGGCTGAGCGCGCTTCCCCAGCCGTGCTGTGCGCCGTTGAAGTCTTCTGGAATCTTGACAAAGGATTCGAAGGTATAGCCTTTGGCGGTATCAACGCTATTGGCAGCCGCGCCCTTATCGGTACGGAACTCGGCATTGCCAACTTTGCCGGCCGGATCGGACCAGAAGAGGGAGCCGGCATCAGAGGACAACGGGTGATGGTCGGTGCTATAGGTTACGCGGTCTCCTAGCATGGCACCGGAACGATGCAGGTCGCTGCCAGAATCGCTGGCAATATCGGGGATGGTGGTGCCACGACCGGCAGGGGCGCCATCGACAAGCGCATGCCCGTCCTTGTCCCGCGCTTGGCCCGGGCGCCAGTGGAATACCGTGTGGTCGTTGTGGGCAAAGTCCTCCGCACCCGTGGGAAGCTCGTCCTCCGCAATGGCATAAGGCCTATAGCCCTCAGCGGCGATGTCACGGGCGCGCTGCGCTAGATCCGGCTGGTGGCCCTCGCCCACGGTGAATTCCGGGGCGAAAGAGGAAAAGCGCTGTTCAAAATCGAACGGAATGCTATAGCTATCGCCCTTATCATCCAGGGTGAGCTTATCGAACTGCGTGAGCTCCTCATGCGGCTTTTGCGCCACCCAAGGTGACAGGGCGGCCATCTCCAGCTGCTTGCCCGTAAGGTCAAACTCGAGCACACCCAATAAGCCATTGCCACCCTGATAGGCCATCTGATAATCCTGCAAGATGGAGACGACGTCGTGGCCGGCATCGTTCTTATCTACGCGGTATCCCGCACCGTGGTGGTGGCCGCCCATCACGAGGAAGATCTGATCATTGCTTTTGATGAACTTATCCCACAATCCCTTGCCATAGTCATCGGAATAAAAGACGTTTCCTTCACCATCGATATTGAGCGCCTCATGAGTGGTCACAATGACCGGAAGGTCTGGATGCTTATCAATTACGCCTTGCGCCCACACAATAGCCTTCTCATCAGCGCGCCAACCCAAGGCTATGAGATATTTCTGGCCCTCAGCTTCAAAGATGTGTGCCTCGGAGTCATTATTGACCGCGGTATAGCGCTCCTGGAAGGTCTCCGGATTAGCTGCTTTGGCACGAACAGCGCTGAACCACTTGTTATAGGGGTGAGCCCACGCGCCCTCTACATCCATGTCGTGGTTGCCTGGCAGGATCGAATAGTTCAAGTCCGAATCGTCGAGGACCTGCATGGCCTTATCAGCCACCTGCCATTCGCCTTCTACGTTCCACTGGTCTACAACATCACCCAAGTGAGTGACGAAGTCCATGTTCAACTCGTCTTGATGGTCCACTAACCATTGGGTTTGTGCCAAGTAGGGTTCGCTGCCGTAGCGAGCTTGGGCCAGGTTTCCGGTCTCTGGGGTGGAATAGCGCGAATAGAACTGGGTATCCGGTAGGACGCCGATGCTAAAGCGGGAGCCCTCGCTTGGCGACGCCCCCTCGGGCGCGCCCTCCGCTGCACTTGCTGCCGGCACAAAAATGAGGTTTCCTACCACCGCGGTCGCGGTCACCGCAGGCAGGACAAAACGGTTCTTCATAGAGAGTCCTTGGTCACTGGAAAGAAATGTTTGCACGGGAGAAAGACGGGAATACGCGGGAGATAGTAGGCAGTCAATCTTTCAGGTAGTTAACGTCCACGTGAATACAAGACTGAATAATGGGAAACTTATCGTTTCCTAGGCATTAGACCTCCGCCCGCCGGAAGTTCCGTATATCCTGCCCTAAACTGCATAGTTGCATCGCCATGCATTAGACTGGCAGAATATTCCTAAATACGGTTTCACCTCTACGGTAAGGGGGAGCACATCCCCAACCATGGCAGGTGGCAAGCCACCTTTCAGTGAAAGATATGCATCATTTTCGCAGTGGTTCGCCTGGCCACCCCTCGGCGGTACTTTTCTCCCGCCTTGCTAGGCCAGTCACCCTCCGCACAAGCCCCCACCCAGGTAGATTTTTAATTTATGCAATACATTTTGAACGCAATCCGCGGTGCCCTTATCGGCATGGCCGAGCTCGTGCCCGGAATCTCCGGTGGCACCGTGGCGCTCATCGTCGGCATCTATGAACGCGCAGTCCACAATGCCAATGATCTCATTTCGGGCCGCTTCAAAAAGGTCGAATGGAGCTTCCTCATCTCCGTGGCCATTGGCATGTTCATTGCCGTTTTCGCAATGTCAACCTTCCTCTCCAACTTTGTAGATAATCACGTATCCGCTTCCGGAGCGCTCTTTTTAGGCATGGTCGCCGTATCCATTTTTGTACCATTGTCCATGCTGTCGAAATCAGAACGGCTGCGCCCCTCTTCGCTCATCACCTTCGTCGTTGCCGCTATTGCCATTTTCTTTATCACCGGCTTTACTTCCGAGCCACATGAGGACCCCAGCCTCATCGTGGTCTTCTTTGCCGCCGCTATCGCCGTGTGCGCACTGATTCTGCCGGGCATTTCGGGCTCACTTATCCTTCTGACCATGGGCCTTTATCAACCCATCATCGGCGCAGTCTCGGACCGTGACCTGGGCACCATCGCTATTTTCGCCCTAGGCGCGCTATGCGGCCTCGCGGCATTTATTAAGGTATTGAACTTCCTATTGGATCACCACCGCGCCCCTACTTTGATGGCGATGGCAGGCTTTATGCTCGGATCTCTGCGCGCCCTATGGCCGTGGGGAGCTGACCAAGACGCCTCCAGCGGCATCATCATCAGCATGTTCATCCTCGGTGCGCTGATCGTTTCCGCGTTCATCTTTGTGGACATGAAGAAGGCCCGCGCCATTGAGGAAAGGACGGCGCAGGAGTAATGCCGCGCACGTTTTCTAGCCGCGCCACAATCGCCGCAGTTCTTATCCCAACGTTCTGTTTGAGCGCATGCGTCACCAACGAGGAAGATTCCACCCCAGAGGGCTGGGAAGAACCCCACACCTCTGTAGTGCCAGAGATTGCCGCCATGTATGACGACAACGACGGCGTTCTCACCGCTGGCACCAACCCGCCCTATGCGCCATTTCAGCTCAAGGATTCTCACGGGGCACTCCAAGGCGTCGAGCTTGACTTAGCTCGCGCCGTAGCAGGTGTCTTGGGGCTCGATTTCCAGCCCTTGGAGCAGGACTTCTCAATGATCCTTCCCGCTGTGCAGTCGGGGCAGATCGATATGGGTGTTTCCGGCTTTACGGATAACCCAGACCGCCGCAACGAATTCGACTTTGTAGACCACCTCTACGCTGGTATCCAGTGGGCCGAACGAGTAGACGGCCCCAATAAGGTCGACCCCGATAATCCCTGCGGCCTGACCGTTGCCGTGCAGCGCACCACGGTATCTGAAACCGATGATGTGCGCCCCAAGAAAGATGCCTGCAATGGCGACCTCACCGTCTTGTCTTATGACACCGGCGATAATGCCGCGCTGGCCGTCCTGATGGGACGCGCGGATGCCCTATCAGCGGACTCCCCGGTCACAGCGTGGGCGGTCAATCGCTCCGAGGGAAAGATGCGGCAGGTAGGCGATATGTTCCAAGCCTCCCCCTATGGCTTCGCCGTTCCCAAGGATTCCGACTTGGGCAAGGCTTCTGCCGCAGCACTCCAGCACCTCATCGAAACCGGTGAGTATGCAGAAATTTTGTCCCGCTGGGGCATCGAGGACGGATTAATAGACCAGGCAATGATTAATGAAAGGCCGATCAATGGTTAACGAGAACGCGGCAACACCGGCTAAGGCCGAACCTAAAGAAAAGCCAGCCAAGATCGAGGCGCGCCCGCTGCGCCACCCATGGCGCTGGATCTTCGCTGGCCTGCTCATCGTTATGGGCGTGTGGTTTATCATTGCCTCCGCCCGCAACGAGGCCTTTGGCTGGGGGACTTATTTTCAGTACCTCTTTGACAAGCGCATTGCACTTGCCTCGCTACATACCATCGCCATCACCATTTTGTCGATGATCATAGGCGTTATCGGTGGTGCGGTGCTGGCGGTTATGCGTATGTCTCCCAACCCGGTGCTGCGCACCGTCTCCTGGATTTTCCTCTGGATCTTCCGCGGTACGCCGATCTATGTGCAGCTGGTCTTTTGGGGTCTGCTCTCTGCCATCTACCAGTCCATCAACTTGGGCTTTACCGAGGTATCTCTGCAGACGATCCTCACCAACGCCTTCTTCCTCGCGGTGATGGGCTTGGGACTTAATGAGGCAGCCTATATGGCTGAGATTGTGCGCTCCGGCATCACCTCCGTTCCAGAAGGCCAAAAAGAAGCCTCTAAGGCACTTGGCATGTCGTGGTGGATGACCATGCGCCGTACCGTTCTTCCGCAGGCCATGCGTATTATCATCCCGCCTACCGGCAATGAGTTCATTTCCTTGCTCAAGACCTCATCGCTCGTAGTAGCTATTCCCTATACCGAGGAAATCTTTGGCCGCACCACAGATATCTCCGCCGCCCTCTTCCAGCCCATTCCGCTGCTATTGGTCGCGGCATCCTGGTACCTCGTGGTGACTTCCCTGCTGATGATAGGCCAGTACTTCCTGGAGCGTCGCTTTGAGCGCGGTGCAACCCGCGAGCTCACCGGCCGTCAACTAGCAGCGCTGGCAGACGCCGAAGGCACCATTCCCCGCAACGTATCCGTGATTTCGGAGGCTAAAAACTAATGGCTACTCCCATGATTTCCGCACAGAATGTCCATAAATCCTTCGGGCAACTCGAAGTTTTAAAAGGCATCGACCTCGAAGTCCAGCCGGGCGAGGTGGCTTGCCTTTTGGGCCCTTCAGGCTCGGGTAAGTCGACCTTCCTGCGCTGCGTCAACCACCTTGATAAGGCGACTGCGGGCCGCCTGTATGTCGACGGCGAGCTTATTGGCTACCGCGAAAAGAATGGCACCTTATACGAGATCAGCGAAAAAGAAGCCGCCGAACAGCGCTCCGATATCGGCATGGTCTTTCAGTCCTTCAACCTCTTCCCTCACCGCACGGTAATTGAAAACATCATCGAAGCCCCGGTGCAGGTGAAAAAGATTCCGGAAGAAACCGCCCGTGCACGTGCGATGGAGCTGCTTGAGGATGTCGGCCTAGCGTCCAAAGCTAATAATTACCCCGTACAGCTCTCCGGCGGCCAGCAACAACGCGTTGCCATTGCGCGCGCAGTGGCCATGGACCCTAAGCTCATGCTCTTTGACGAGCCCACATCCGCTCTTGACCCTGAGCTCGTCGGCGAAGTGCTCCGTGTCATGAAGGATCTCGCCGCCGAAGGTATGACCATGCTCGTAGTCACCCACGAGATGGGTTTTGCCCGCGAAGTAGCCGATAAGATCTTCTTCATGGACGGCGGCGTGGTCATCGAGTCCGGTAGCCCAGCTGAGGTGCTGGATAACCCGCAACAGCCACGCACCAAAGACTTTCTGGCCTCGCTGCTCTAATCTCACGACACAGGTTTTATACGTCCAAGCCCGACGCTTTTCCTATGAGAAAAATCCGGCGTGCTTCAGCACGCGGCGGGCTTTAGCGCCTGTTATATCAGGTTAAGAAAGAGTCACTAGGCCGCGGATCAATGCGCTGGCCGCCCCCAAGCCAGCAACGCTGAGCGAGAGCATGCGGGCCTTTTCCCGTGGAACATGCTGGGAAATCCGGGTGCCGGCCCAGATGCCGACGAACATGCCCACCACTCCGGCGGGCCACATCACCCAGGGCAAGCCTTCAAAGTGCGCCGCCCCCGTAAGCGTCTTGGTCATCACCGAAAAGAAGCCGCCGACAATAAATATGGGCTGCAAAGTAGCGGCGTACACATGCTGAGGCCACTTAGCCGCTTGTGCGTAAACGGTGATGACGGGACCCGCCACACCGGCCAAGGTATTGGTAAAACCACCTAGAATGCCCGCGGAGATGGCTGGGCCTTTGCCCTCCATGGGCGGGACGAACTTCTTTCCAAAGGTCACCACTGTCAGTGCGGCTAAAAGCGCAGCACCCACCACGACCATGAGTCCGGCGGTATCCATACGCCTGATAAGCAGGGCTGCGGCCAGAGAACCGATCACCATGACTGGAGCTATGAGGCCGAACTTCTTCCAGCTCACATTCTCGCGCACGGAATAGGTAGTCAGGATCGCGTTAACGCAGGCCAGAACGTTGATGACTAAGATGCCTTCCACTGGCCCCATGATCAGCATCAGTATGGGGCCACCAATAAGACCAAGCCCCATTCCCGAGACCCGTTGGAGAGTCGAGCCAACGACTACTACTAGGAATATAACCAGTGCGAGGCTCACGAACGGTATTTCTCCTTTACCGCACGACCTACGGGCTCGGGGAACATCCCAGTCACGTCGCCGCCGAACTTCGCTACCTGCTTGCACAACGAGGAGCTGATATATCCGTATTTTTCATCCGTAAGCAGGAAGACGGTATCGATGCCGGACAGGCGCCGATTCATCTGCGCCATGGGCAGCTCATATTCATAGTCAAGAGAGCTGCGCAGTCCCTTGACCAAGACGTCTGCCCCATGCTCGGTGGTGTAGTCCACCAAAAGCCCAGAACAAAAATCCACCTTGATGGAGGAATCCACGCTTTGGCGGATTAACTCCATTCGCTCGTCCACGCTAAACAGCCCGGAGGGTTTATCGGGGTTTCCGGTTACCAACACAGTAACCTCATCAAACATCTGGTTAGCGCGGTTGATGATATCGACGTGACCTAGAGTAACGGGGTCGAAGGATCCTGGGCAGACAGCCTTAGTCATGCTAATTTCACTCTCTTTTGTGCAGGGGTTTAGTCTTCGGCTTCCTCGCTGCCGGGGCGGGTATAAACTGCCATATCCATGCGGGCGATGCCAAAGGTGCGCTTCTTAAGCTTCTGACCGGTGGGCTCGAAACCAGCCGGCCACTTTGTCTCCGCGGAATCAACGTGGCGCTCGATGACCACCATTGCGCGATCAGTAAGCACCGGTTCAATTGCAGCAATGAGATCTTCGACCTCATCAAAAGCATAGGGCGGGTCCGCCAGCACCAGATCGAAATGCTGGCGCGGGGCGCTAGCTAGGTAAGTTCCTACCTTCATCTCTTGGACGCGCACGCCAGGGTGTTTGACGACGCCCATGTTGTGCCGGATGATCTTCACTGCATCCGCCGAAGACTCCACCAGCACTGCTTCATCTGCCCCGCGGCTAGCTGCCTCGAGGCCAAGAGCACCGGAACCGGCAAAAAGGTCGAGGACGGCAGATCCTGCAAAACCCCACCGTGCATTAAGAGAGGAAAAAAGCCCTTCTCGGGCTCGGTCTGCGGTAGGTCGGGTTCCTTCTGCCGGCACCTTGATGGTGCGGCCACGGGCTTCGCCAGCAATAATGCGCGTCATTTATGCTTCTCCAGTCTCCATCAAGAGGTCTCCACCTACCACATCACTGAAATCAGGCACCACAATGCGGTGCACTTTCCCAGGTCCCGGGCTTTCCACGGGAGCTTCGAGCTTCGTGGCTTCGACAGTCGCGAGCGGGACCCCGGTAGCAACAGTGTCTCCCACATTCACATGGCAGCGGACGATGCCCGCAAAGGGGGCGTAGATTTTCATGCCTCTAGGTTAACCCGTCTTAGTTCTTCTCCAAGTATTCCTGTTCGCTTTCGCTCAAATTGCGCGTGAGTTCCTCCGCGAGCTCGGGGTTGCGCATCACCATGGCACGCGCATCCGTATGGGTGCGCTCAACAATGTCTTGATCATCAGCTAGATTCAATAGCCGCAGGGTCCGATGCGTGCCGGACTGCGTCGTGCCCAAAATGTCTCCCTCTTGGCGCTGGCGCAAGTCGAGCTCGGCAAGTTCAAAGCCCGACGAGGTTTGCGAAATCTGATTGATGCGGCGGAAGGACGGAGTATTATCAGCTGCCGCGGTATGGAAAAGGCAGATAGAGGCATTGCCTCCTCGTCCTACACGCCCACGCAACTGATGCAGCTGGGAGACGCCGAAATATTCGGATTCACGAATAAGCATCACCGTGGCATTAGGGACATCCACGCCCACCTCAATGACCGTGGTAGAGACCAAAATATCAATCTCTCCCCTAGCAAATGATGTCATTACCTCGTCCTTATCGGGCATCTTTCCGTGCAAGATGGCTACCCGCAGTCCTTTAAAGGGACCGCTTTCCAGTTGCTCTGCAAGCTCTAACACTCCACCTTCGCCTTCAATGCGTGGGCAGACAATATAGGCTTGATGGCCTTGGGCAACCTCTTCGCGAATCCGCTCAAGGGCACGCAGTACCCAGGTAGGACGCCATTCGGCTACCACCGCTGACTGAATAGGTTTGCGGCCACCGGGCAGTTCGGTCAGGGTCGATACGGCAAGATCGCCAAATACGGTCATCGCGATAGTGCGCGGAATCGGTGTCGCCGTCATTACCAACACGTGGGGGCTTAAACCTTCGCGGGCTTTTAGCCGCAGGCTATCGCGCTGCTCTACGCCAAATCGGTGCTGCTCATCTACTACCACTAGACCGAGGTTGAAGAACTCCACAGAGTCTTGGATGATCGCATGGGTTCCAATGACGATATCCGCGTCACCAGAGACGATGTCCAATAAAGCCTGCCGTTTCTCCGTTGTGCGCATAGAACCAGTAAGCAGTACCACCTTGACTCCTCCTGGAACCGAGGTTCCAATGGAAGCAGCGTGTTGCGAGGCCAGAACCTCAGTAGGCGCCAGCAGTGCTGCCTGGGCGCCGGCGTCGACAGCCTGCAACATGGCACAGGTAGCGACCATCGTCTTACCAGAACCGACCTCACCCTGCAGCAAGCGCATCATCGGCAACGGGCGCGCTAGGTCATCTTCTATCTCACTGATAACGCGCCGCTGTCCTTGGGTGAGGTCGAAGGGCACATGGCCCAGCCACTCCTCCCGGTAGCCGCCCAAAGTAGCAGGCATGGTCGAAGCCGTCCGCGCTTCAGCATCACGCTGGCGCAATGCCATCACCAAGCCGATGGACAATGCCTCGTTGTACTTCAGCCTCTGAATCGCCCGGTAAGGGCCAGCCTCCCCGGGCTCGTGGATTTCTCGTACCGCATTATCCAGGCTGATTATCATCTGATAGTCCAGCGGTTCTTCAATCGGCGGGGTCTTAGATAAGACGTAGTGAATGGCGCCCATGATGTACCACGAGGTCACCTTGGAGGTTGCTGGGTACACCGGGATCCATTCCCGCTCCAAAAGGAGCTGGTCGAGCCTGCCGAACTGCGACAGGTTCCGCAATGAGCCGGTGGCCTTCGGCCGATGCTTCTTGTGTGAATCTGCCGTTTGCTGCCGGTAGTCATCCAATTCGCCATCGGGGCGGCCAAAAGCATCGATCTCTACGAAGTCTGGCTGTTGTAGCTGCGGCTGGTTGCGGAAGAATTTGAGCTTGCCACTCATCATTACGCGCTGGCCGCGGTGCAGCATCCGCATCACGTAATTAGCGTTGAAAAATGTCGCAATAATGCTGCCGTCAAGCTGCACGTTGATGATAGTGGTCTTGCCCGTGTCGTGTCGGTTGAAACCGGTAATAGTTCCGGTAACGGTGACGATATCGCCTTCCGCGGCGTCCCCCAGGCCGACGTCCTTATTGTGACGGATATAGTCCCGCGGATAATGGGCTAGAAGCTCGCCGCAGGTTTCATACCCCAGCGCTTTGGTAATCTTCGCAGCATCTTTTGCCGCAAGCACATCCGTCAATGGGCGGTTGTCCTGCCAGCCGAGCATTGCTATTCCACTCCGATTTCAGTTGCGATATCCGGTACTTTCAAAGCCACTACATCTACACGGAGCTGTTGAGCTAAGTCCTCCTCATCTATGTCGAGGGCACTCAAGATGGTGGCTTGCTCTCCACCTTCTGCCAAAAGGTCGCGACAGGTGGCGATGATTGACGGAAGAGTTTCTTGGCTGGGATAGG
Organism: Corynebacterium yonathiae; assembly: GCF_022288805.1. Taxonomy (GTDB): domain Bacteria; phylum Actinomycetota; class Actinomycetes; order Mycobacteriales; family Mycobacteriaceae; genus Corynebacterium; species Corynebacterium yonathiae. Next base: position 21,899 of record NZ_JAKOPM010000021.1, on the reverse strand, counting down.
CTACCCGCATGGACTTAGCCGCATCGCGCATGGCAGCGACGACCGCAACGGTATCTGGGTTATCCGGTTCATAAACAGAGATTGCAGCTAGCGCCGCTGCTAGCGACTGCGCGGGCACTACCCGCCCAGCGTCGGTCTCCATACTTAGTCCGGTGGATAAGACGATATCGTCTTCTTCTACTGCTAAAGGAGCATCCGGCGGCACCACCGTAACACCCGCAGATTCCAAGAGGTCAGTGATAGGACCAGCCGGCGCAGCAGCGAAAACCCGGCGAGCAACCGAATTTTCGGCAGCAGGGTCGACGTGAGCCGGCAGCGCCTCGATGTGCAGGTTGGTCGCCTTGCCCTTAGCAAAGGCAGTTTCAATGACCGCACCAGCTTGGAAAGAGTGGATGTGCACGTTTGCGCTGTTTTCGGTGGCGCGTGCAATCACTAAGCTATCTCCCAACGGGGCAATTGCTGTCTGCAACGCGTCGATGTCTCCTTCAAAGAAGAAGACTACTTCTAGTTCAGTGTCCGTCTCCGGTTCAAGTACGCCTGTGCGCCCTGTGGAGCCCTCAATTTCTGCCAGAAGGGACTCCAAAAGAATAACGAGGCCGGCCCCGCCAGCATCTACCACTCCTGCCTCGCGCAAGGCTGGCAATTGCGACGGGGTGCGTTCAAGTGCAGTTCGTGCGGCAGCAATTGCGGCACTGACGATACTATGTAAGGTAGCGCTGGACTGCGCCGCAGCGTCGTCGGCTGCCTCCGCGGCTGCCTGTAGAACCGTGATAACCGTGCCTTCCACCGGCTCGGCAATGGCCCGATCCACCAATTCCACGGCCTGCTGGAGTGAGCGAGCAAAGACAGAGCCGTCGATGACCGATTCCACCGTGGACTCAGCTACGCCACGCAGAACCTGAGACAACACCATTCCTGAATTTCCGCGCGCGCCACGCACCGCCCCGAGAGCCAAGGCATCGGCAACATCGCCACCATTGTCGAGCTCTGCAACCGCTGCTTCCATGGTGTGCGCCATATTTGAACCCGTATCAGAATCCGGTACCGGAAAGACGTTGAGCGCGTTGATCTCATCGCGGCGATGGGCTAGCTCCCCCACGGCGCGGGTAGCCCAATTGCGCAATCCGCGGGAATCCAGCGTGCTGGGATATGACATGCGCAATAGTTTACAAGCGCCAGTCTATTTCCTGTGCGCCTTGGTCCCGCAAAAGGGCGTTCGCCCGGGAAAAGGGCTTAGAGCCAAAGAACCCGCGGCTGGCAGAAAGTGGTGAGGGATGCGGGGACTTGATGCACGGGACGTCGGGAAGAAAGCGCTCACACGCCTGCGCATCGCGGCCCCATAAAATCGCCACCATGGGGCTACGGTTGAGCGCGCGAATGGCAGCTTCGGTGATTTCCTCCCATCCAATACTGCGGTGCGAGCCCGCCTGACCTGGGGCTACAGTCAACACCCGATTCAGCAATAAAACTCCTTGATCCGCCCAGGCACTCAAATCACCATCCTCGCGGCCTGCGAAGCCTAGGTCATCGTGAAGCTCGCGGTAAATATTGACCAAGGAACGCGGTGGTTTTACACCTGGGCGCGTAGAAAACGCCATGCCCATGGCGTGCCCAGGGGTGGGATAAGGGTCTTGGCCCACGATGAGCACGCGGACCTCATCCAGTGGCATTTGTAGAGCGCGGCAAACATCCTCTGCCGGAGGTAAATAATCCTGGCCCTTAAGGGCGTGAGAAATCTGTGGCCATTGCTCTTCTATTACCGGCGCCAGCACCGGCTCCCAGGACGTGTGGTAGGTGGGGTGCATGGTTAAAAGCTCAGCCAGCCTTTCTGATAACTCGGTGTCTTGCCTCCCAGCGTAACCCCACAACCGCGGGTTACGTTGCCAATCTCTCTGAATCCGGACGGAGCTTCCTTCGCGGTCGTACCAATGAAGGTGTGATCTTCACCGCCACTGAGAATCCATTCCCACGGGTCACTATCCAGCAACTCTGCGGCTTGGCACAGCAAATCCTCCGGCTGCAAGGCCCGTGGGTCCAAATCCATGTGCACGCCTGAGTGCTCGGCCATCGTCGTGCAGTCTTGAATTAAGCCGTCTGAGTTATCGGTCATGGCAGTAACTCCTGCCGCACGGGCGATCACGCCACGGCCCGGATTTAGCCAAGGGGCACAGTGGGCCTCAATAAGTGGCCGCAGGTGTTCGTATCCCGCGGGGAGTTGCCGGCCAAAGCGCTGAAGCAGGGCTAATCCGGCGGCGGAGTGGCCAATCTTTCCGTGCGCTACCACCTGCTGACCTGCACGTGCGCCGTCCAAGGTCAGGGCAGGAAGGCTGCCACCAAGGAAACCGACGGCCGTAATATTAATGACCAAGAGATCGGACTTCGTGAGGTCGCCTCCCACCAACTCGGCATTATAGAAGGAGCTATGCTCCGCAATGCCCTCGGCGATGCCGCGCACGAAGGGCACTGGGGTATCGCCTGGCGCGGCGATAGCTAAAAGAGCAGCAACGGGGCGCGCACCCATGGCTTCGACATCGGCAAAGTTGCGCAAGATGGCCTTCTTGCCAATCTCGCGCGGGGTAGACCACTCGCGCAGGAAATGACGCCCCTCCACCATCAAATCGGTGGCCGCCACGGTGCGGGAATTCGGCGGCGCGCTGGGAAGTACTGCAGCATCGTCCCCGTTGAGACCGCTCGAGGCCACGGAGGTAATTTCCCGGATCGCTGCACGTTCTCCCACATCTGCGAGAGTCTGAGTTAAGTTCACCAGCTTCCTTTCGATACTATGAGCCCTTATGACATCCCAATTTAACCGCACCGCGATCTTCATTTCACTTGGGTTGTCCATAGTGATGGTTCTGGCGGTCCTCTTCGGCGCAAAGTACGTATTCAATAATATTGCCAAAGCACCCGTGGCGGTCTCCCCTGTGGAGTCCAAGGAAGCAGATTCACCGGCCTGCCATAGCTTTATCGATGCCCTTCCGAACAAGGTCATGGATAAGCCGCGTGCTGAGATTGCCGAGCCTGTGCCTCCCGGCGTCGCAGCCTGGGCCGCTACCTCTGAGGATAAAATCACCGTACGCTGTGGCGTAAATATGCCGTTCCAGTACACCGAGTATTCCCAGACCCAGGACGTGGAGGGCGAAAAGTGGTATCAGGTGCGCGATGCCACTCCAGGCTCCGACCTGACTACCTGGTATGCAGCACAGCGCTTCCCCATCGCGGCTGTAACTGCCTCCACCGACGCCACACCAGATGAGCTTAACGAGGCTCTCTCGGCTCTCGAGGAGAAGCCTGCCACTCCGCACAAGGCCCCGCTCAAAGAACTTAAGACGGGAAATGACCAGATGTGCGCCGAAGTGGAAAAGGCACTGTCTGAATCCGTGGCAGAGGGCTACCGCCGCCGCGAGGTAGAGGAAAAGAATACCTATGTGTGGAGCGCTGTTGGCCGTGAAGATATCGTGGCGCGATGCGGCGTGGCCAAGCCGGAGAATTACCGTGCCGGAGTGAAGCTACAGCAGGTCAATGATATTCCCTGGTTCGAGGACACCACCTTGGCCCACGGCACGACCGCAGGCACCTGGTTTGCCCTCGGCCGCGAGGACTACCTGGCGCTGCACGCTCCACAGGATGCCGCGCAAGCGGCACTGGTGGAGATTGGCGATGTGCTCGCCAAGCACACCGCTGAAAAGTAGAAAGTACTCGCCCCTACTTGACTAGGGCCTGCTCAATGAGGGCCTCCAGCAGCGCAGGGTATTCCACGCCCGAAGCGGCGAGCACCTGGGGATACATCGAGATCGGGGTAAATCCCGGCAGGGTATTGATCTCGTTGATATAGACGGAATCCTCGGTAACGAAGAAATCCACCCGCGATAGGCCTTCACAGTTGAGGGCCTCGAATGCGCGGATAGCCATATCGCGCAGCTTTTCAGTCAGCTCGGGTGAGAAGGGCGCGGGGATTTCGGCGGTGACCACATTGTCAAGGTACTTGGTGTCGAAGCCATAGAAGCCCTCGTCGGAATCATCAATGCCGGCCAGCAGGGCCGGAACAGAGGCCAGCAAGGTTCCATCGGCGTAGTGCAATACGCCGATTTCTACCTCTTGGCCTAAGATTTCCGGCTCCACCAGGATTTTCTCGTCGTCTTCTAGAGCAAGGTCAACGGCGGCGGGGAATTCCTCCCAGCTATTGACCTTGGATACGCCGATAGACGATCCGCCCCGGGCGGGCTTTACAAACACGGGCAGGCCTAGGCGCTGCTTTTCGTCCTCATTAAGCTCGGTGCGTCCTTTGAGGATTACCTCGGGCGCCACCGGCAGGCCTGCCGCTGCCAGCACCTTCTTGGTAAATTCCTTATCCATTCCCACCGAGGAGGCCAATACACCCGGTCCTACATAAGGCAGGCTGGAAAGCTCGAATAGACCTTGGACGGTGCCGTCCTCGCCATAGGGTCCGTGCAGAATGGGAAATACCACATCGACCTCGGCGAAGAGGGTGCCATCGGTGACGTTGTGGAATTGGCCCTTGGCATTAGGATCCAGGGAAAGCGTTAGTTCCGCCCCTCGCCTGACTTCTGGCATGACACCATTGACAATTTCTAGTCCCTCAGTGGTGCCGGGCGTCCACGTGCCCTCGCGGGTGATGCCGATAGGCACCACCTCGAATTTTTCAGGATCGAGGTGATTCATGATCGCACCTGCAGAGACGCAGGATACGGAGTGCTCGGTGCTACGGCCGCCGTAGACAACGGCCACGCGGGTCTTTTCAGTCATGCCCGCAGATTTTACCCTTGACCTACTCCGACTTCTTGGACCGACCCATCAGAGCGATGATCATATCTTCCACCGCCATGCCCTCGTAGCAGACACCATAAACCGCGTGAGTAATCGGCATCTCTACGCCTGCCTGCTGAGCTAGGCGGTAGATGGAATCACAGGAGTAGACGCCCTCCGCAACCTGCCCGTTGGTGGCGGCCTTGGCCTCTTCAATGGTGCCGCCTTGGCCCAAGCGATAGCCAAAAGTACGGTTGCGCGACAATGTCGAGGTACATGTTGCTACCAAGTCACCCAAACCGGCCAAGCCGGAGAAGGTAAATGGATCCGCCCCCAACTCCACGCCGAGGCGAGTAATCTCTGCCAAACCGCGGGTAATGATAGTGGCCATGGTGTTATTGCCCAGCCCCTTGCCGGAGGCGATGCCACAGGCCAAGGCGATGACGTTTTTGCAGGCACCACCGATTTCTGCACCAATAACATCAGTATTGGTATATGGGCGCAGGTACGGGGCGGCCACCGCTTCCTGCACGCGCTGGGCGCGCTTTTCATCTGGGCAAGCAATTACAGTGGCGGCCACTTGGCCAGCAGCAACTTCTTTTGCCAGGTTCGGGCCAGATAGCACCGCGACGCGATCTGCTGGCACCCCCGCAGCGTCCATAATGACTTCACTCATGCGCTTGAGCGTGGCGGTTTCCACACCTTTGGAGATGGAGACCAGGGTCGCTTCTTCAGGCAGGTACGGCGCCCACTTCTCCACGTTGCCGCGCAAGGTTTGGGAGGGAACGCCGAACACTACGACGTCGGCAAGCGCCAATGCTTCTGCATCATCATAGGTGGCACGCACTGCGGCTGGCAGGCGGGTATCTGGCAAGTAATCTGGGTTCGTATGGGTCTCGTTGATAGCCTGCGCCAACTCTGCGCGGCGGGCCCAGAGGCGAACGTCATTTCCGGCGTCCGCAAAGACCTTAGCCAAGGTAGTGCCCCAAGAACCAGCGCCCATCACGGCAACGTTAACCATGGTGTTTCCTCCAAATGTGCGAATCTATAACCCCAACCTTAAAGCATGCCCGTTCACCGTGGGGCAAGGATGCGCAAAGCGCCTAACCCGTGGGACAATGGGCCCTTAGACGTTGTACTCATAAACCCGATTACTGTGGAAAGGCCCGTGGAGGCAGACGATGCCCAATATTAAAAAGATGCACGAAACCGACAAGGACCAGCAGCACGAGGAATTTATCTCCGGCCGCCATCAGGAAATCCCGGTAGACCCTGCCAAGGAATTCCACCGCACTACCCTTGCTGCCGGCGCCGTGATCTGGCGTGGTACTCCGCAGGAACCAGAAATCGCGCTTATCCACCGCCCCCATTACGACGATTGGTCCCTGCCCAAGGGCAAGGTTGATCCTGGCGAGTCACTTCCCACCACAGCAGCACGGGAAATCCTGGAAGAAACCGGCTTTAGCGTCCGGCTAGGCAAGCTCATTGGCAAGGTAACCTACCCGGTCCAGGGGCGCACCAAGGTCGTCTACTACTGGGTGGCTAAATACCTAGGCGGCACCTATTCCGCCAATAGTGAGACCGATGAGTTGCGCTGGCTGCCTATCGACGAAGCGCAGGAGCTCCTATCTTATGACGTCGATACCGCTGTGGTCGCCAAGGCTGCCAAGCGTCTGCGCATCGCGCCAGCCACACGCGTTCTCTATGTCCGCCACGCCCATGCGCATGAGAGCGGCAGCTGGGAAGGCGATGATAACCTGCGGCCACTCGATAAAAAGGGACGCCGCCAAGCAGAAATGCTGGTGCCGATGCTCAGCGCCTACCAGCCCACCTCCATTTACTCTGCACTGCCACAACGTTGCCAGCAGACAGCCGCCCCGCTTGCCGACGAACTGGGCATGGACATCTCCATCAACAAAAACTTTGGCGACGAGGCCTGGGAGAACGACCCAGAAGCGGCCAAGAAAGCCTTCCGCCACGTGGTAAACGAAGGTGGGGTTCCCGTCATCGTGAGCCAGGGCAATACCATTCCCGGCATCATCGAGGACCTCGCCCCAAAGTTCCTTAAAAAACCGGTGGACAAGCTGAAGTTCAAGAAGTCTTCTGTGTGGGTTTTGTCCTTCAACAATGGTGAGCTTACCGGCGCCGATTGCCTGGCTAGCCCACTGCCGGTGCGTTAGATTCCTAGTTCCTCCCCGACCAACAATTATGGCCCTGCCCGCCACCGTACTCGGTGGACCGGCAGGGCCCTATTTGCGTGACTATCGTGCGGCTGCGAGTTTTCTAACCGCGCAAGCCGAGCGTGCGACGGACGAAGAGGACCAAAATGAGGGTGTTCAGTGCTGGGAATATAAGCATGCCAACTAGGGTAAAGCTCAACACTGCGTACAGGACGGCAATCAGGACGGCTACCAAGATGGTCACTCCGACATTCTTCTTCGCTACCTCGATGGAAGCCCCAAAGGTCTCGCCAACGGATAGTTCAGGGCGTACGGCCTTAACAGCCGGCATCCAGGTAAAGAAGAAGGCGGCGAAAAGTCCCGGAATAATCAGCAGAATGAAGCCCAGGGAAATAACCAGGGTCGAAAGCACATACACCGCCATGAGACCGGCGACATTTTTAATGCTCAGAAAGTCCTTTATCTCCAGCATCCCGGTATCAACCTGTTTATTAGCAGCCTTGTACCAGGTGCTAACTGCCCAAATAAGCACGAGGAACATAGCGATAAAGGCTAAGAACATTACTGCAATGAGGCCACCGGTAAGCGCGTCGGAACCTGAGCCACTATTGGCTAGGGCGTCAATGGATGTACCGCTGCCTGCTAGGACGGAGATCATCAGCAAATAGAGGATGAGGACAACTACCATCTGCACCAGCGGACCGAAAATCCACTGCGCCCAATTGCGACCGAAGTAGCGGAAGCTATCCGCGATGACCTGAATGGCGTCTACGTCATGACCAAATAGGGAGTCTTCTCCTTGGTATGCGCTTCCGGCGTATCCGGGTTGCCCGAATTGTTGCTGACCGTACTGCTGCCCGTGGCCTGGTTGGCCGTTCGCGCCGTTTCCGTACGGCGCAGATTCACTGGCAGGTCCGAGAGTACCTGGACCATTGTTTCCTGGATTAAAGGAATCATTATTCGAATAGGGATTGCTCATAGATTTAAAGCTAAGGGCATACTTAGCTACAGGAAACTGGAGCAGGCAATTGTTACGTATACGTTACCGAGTTGCACCCCCAACGCCACCCCGAGGCGAACCTATAGGGTTCATTGTGAACGCACGGCACCCCTACAGCTCGCACACTGCGAAGGCCTGAAGGGGTTCTCATACCGGTCTAACTTCAATCAGAGCTTCTCCTCTATAGCAGGAACAGAAGGCTTGAAGCTAGGACGTAGCTCTTCATAGTAGGCAATTTCGCCCTCGTTACGGAGGGTGATACCAATATCATCGAGGCCTTCCATCAACCGCCAACGGGTGTAGTCATCGATGTCAAAGCGGTATATATTTTCTCCCACCGTGACTGTTCGCGCCTCCAGGTCCACAGTAACCTGAGTTTCTCCTGCCTCCAGCTGCTTCCAGATAAGCTCGATGTCTTCTTGTTCCATCAAGCCGGTAAGAAGGCCGGACTTTCCTGCGTTACCGCGGAAGATATCTGCAAAGCGGGACGAAAACACGGCACGGAACCCGTATTCACTCAACGCCCAGACTGCATGCTCTCGGGAGGAGCCGGTACCAAAATCACTGCCCGCAAAGAGCACCGACCCATGCTCAAATGGTGCTTGGTTGAGCACGAAGCTGTCATCGGAGCGCCAATTAGAAAACAACCCTTCAGAAAAGCCTGTACGCTTAACCGACTTCAGGTAGCGCGCCGGAATGATTTGATCAGTATCCACATTAGTAACGCGCAGCGGTACGCCAGTTCCGGTATGCGTAATAAATTTCTCCATTGTCAATGCCTTTCTTAGCGCTTAATTCAAGTCAGCAGGACTAGACAGGTATCCGGTCACGGCTGTAGCGGCAGCCACCTGGGGCGACACTAGGTGTGTGCGCCCACCTGGGCCTTGTCGGCCTTCAAAATTGCGGTTGGAGGTGGAAGCCGAGCGCTCCCCCGGCGCTAGCTGGTCTGGATTCATTCCTAAGCACATCGAGCAGCCAGCGGTACGCCATTCAGCGCCAAACTGCCGGAAGATTTCGTCTAATCCTTCTTGCTCTGCTTGGGCCTTGACAGCCGCTGAAGACGGCACCACCAGCATCCGCGTACCTTCAGCGATGGTGCGGCCCTTGACTACGCCGGCTGCGGCGCGCAAATCTTCAATGCGAGCATTGGTGCATGAGCCGACAAAAACGGTATCTATTTTGATATCGCGCAGAGGAGTTCCCGGCTGCAGGTCCATATATTGTAGGGCCTTTTCTACGTTGGCTTTTTCATTATCGTCACCGCAGTCTTCTGGATCCGGAACACTCTCACCTAATGGCAGACCTTGTCCAGGATTGGTTCCCCACGTAACGAATGGGGTCAAAGCGGAACCATCAATCTCAACGACGGTATCGAATTCCGCCCCCTCGTCGGTGGGAAGCGTCTTCCAATAGTCAACCGCAGCATCCCAGTCCGCCCCGGTAGGAGCGAACTCTCGCCCTTTCACATATTCAAAGGTGGTCTCATCTGGGGCGACCATGCCGGCCCGGGCTCCCGCCTCAATAGACATATTGCAGATGGTCATGCGCGCTTCCATGGACATCTTGCGGATTGCTTCACCACGGTACTCAATGATGTGGCCTTGCCCGCCGCCGGTACCGATTTTGGCGATAATAGCCAAGATGAGGTCTTTGGCAGACACCCCCTCTTGCAGTTCACCCGTAACCTCAATCGCCATCGTTTTAAAAGGCTTCAAGGAAAGCGTCTGCGTGGCCATGACGTGTTCCACCTCAGAGGTACCAATGCCCATTGCGATGGAACCAAAGGCACCGTGGGTGGAGGTATGCGAATCGCCGCACACAATGGTCATACCTGGCTGCGTGATTCCCAATTGTGGGCCAACTGTATGGACAATTCCTTGCTGTGCATCTCCCATGGAGTGCAAGCGCACACCAAATTCTTCGCAGTTCTTTCGCAGGGTCGATACCTGGGTGCGAGAAACCTCATCCTTGATTTCCAAGAGGTTTCCGGACTTGATGCCTTGCGTGGGTACGTTATGGTCCTCGGTGGCCAGGTGCAGTTCAGGGTGGCGAAGCTTGCGGCCGGCCAGCCGCAAGCCATCAAAGGCCTGCGGGCTGGTAACTTCATGTAGTAGCTGAAAGTCAATAAAGATAAGGTCCGGGGCCCCAGCCTCGCCGTGTTGGACGACGTGATCGCGCCAGACTTTTTCTGCCAATGTCAGCTTCTGGTTCATAAACATCTCTCCACACTTGAAATCTCATATTTTGGGACGTAGATTTCATTGTATGGGAGAGTATAGCGCAGTTTCCGGAATCAAGGTGTTGGATCGAGCAATGGCCATCATGATGGCTGCCACCAACCGCCCCTCCACCCTCAATGAACTATGTGAAACCACGGGTCTACCTCGGGCAACGGCACACCGGTTAGCCACCGCACTGGAAGCACACCGCATCCTCGTTCGCACCCCCGATGGAAAGTGGAAGGCTGGCCCAGCCCTCCCCGGCAACCGTGACCACCTCCTTGAGGCGGCAGCGCCAATTATGGAGAAGCTGCGCGAGCAGACCGGAGAATCCATCCAGCTCTACGAGGTCACCGGAAATACCCGTACCTGCATTGCCACCAGGGAGCCCGATTCTGGCCTTCACAACGTTGTCCCCGTCGGCCGCCAATTGCCACTAAGCTCTGGCTCCGCTGCGCGCATCATTGCCGCCTATGTAGATGTCAATATCGAAAACGCATCTTTTACTCAAGGGGACATTGAGGCAGCAAGGGAACAAGGATACTCAGAATCTATTGAAGAGCGCGAGGCTGGCCTAGCCTCTATTTCTGCGCCGGTTTTTGATGGAACTGGAGCTTTCTTGGCAGTTTTGTCCATCTCCGGATCTGTCGAGCGCTTCCGCCCCTCACCCGCCCAGAAGTATGCCAATACCCTCACTGCAGCCGCTCGCGAATTAAGCAGCCAGCTTTGAGCCCCTCCCCCGACCACACCATGCCCGTCCCTGCCCAATGCCGACAGAGACGGGCATTGCCGTTTCTTATTCCTATAAAAATTTGAGGAAACTCGCCACTAGCTATTGAAACTAAAGTGAAAATGCGGTTTAATGAAAATACATTGAAAACAAAGGGAGCCATTCCCCACCAGAAAGGATCAGTCATCATGACCCACACCACTCACGAGAACCACACTCACACCCACGGCACCGATTGCGGCCACGTATCCTTCCCACACGGTGACCACACCGACTACCTCCACGAGGGCCACATCCACCGCGAGCACGATGGCCACTGGGACGAGTGCGAGACCACCGAGCACGTGGAAGCCGAGGCACACACCGACCACACTCACGGTGAGGGCTGTGGCCACGTAGCAATCCCGCACGGCGACCATGTGGACTACCTGCACGACGGCCACCGCCACGCCGCACACGGCGATCACTACGACGAGCACTAATCGACCGTCGGGGCTTAGCCCCTTGCCGCGCCGCCCTGGCCCTTGACTTAGAGGGCCACGGCGGCCTTTTCTATGTCTACCCTTCCGTTTAAGAACTCCCCGAAATTCACACCAGAAACATATCTGCGAGCTCGACAGGACACACTCTCTCATTTCTGTTAAAACTGACAGTCAGACTATTAGTTCTTTCCGGTTGGGTGCTACGGTTCTTCGAGTGATTACTAGTTGGAAGATTTTTCTCCAAGATTTCGTCCGCTTGTGGCGGACCCCGCAGGTCTGGGTGATCCTTATTGGTTTGATGATCACCCCAGCCCTGTATTCCTGGGTAAACATCTCCGGTTTCTGGGACCCCTACGGAAACACAGAGCACCTCAAGGTCGCCGTAGTAAATGAGGACAAGGGCGCTTCCTCGGAGATGACCGGCCACTTAGACGTCGGCGGGCAAATGATTGACAAGCTGCATGACAATGACAAGCTTGGCTGGCAATTCATGGACAGGCAAGAAGCCGAGGACGCTGTTAAGAAGGGCGACGTCTTTGCTTCGGTGATTGTGCCCGAGGATTTCTCCGCCGATTTCGTGAGCCTGTTTAAAGGTACGTATTCTCAGCCCACGCTGGAGTACCACGTCAATGAAAAGCTCAATGCAATCGCGCCGAAGATTACTGATACTGGCGCTTCAACTCTCGATACCACTATTAGCTCTACCTTCAATGAGCAGGTAGCGGATTCAGTGGCAACGGAGCTTAAAAACTCCGGGGGCGATTTAAGCCAGAAGATTACCAGCACCGCGGGAAAGACCGCGGATTCCTTTTCGGAAACCGCTGATACTGTAGCTAACTCCCGCAGTCAGCTGGCTGATGTCCACTCCACCATCGAAGACGCACGTCCAACTATCGCGCAGGCCCGCGAATCACTGGGAACGGTGCAAAAGACCGTCGATGATGCGCAGACCGCTTTGGGCGAAGTTAATTCAATTACCGCTGAGGTCCAGCGGGAGGTAACTTCTTTCTCTGATGACGCCACCGCCGCATACATAGAAGGCACTACTGCGATGGCAGACGGTACCGCTTCAGCCAACGCAACAGTCGGCTCAGTGTCGGGCAAGTTGCGCGGCGCACTCAACCGGGTTAGTGCTGCCTCTGCTGGCGCGGCGCGAATCACTGGCGAGGCTGATCGGGCTATTGACCAGCTCGATAAGCTAGCGTCGTCGCCGGCACTGCCCCCACAGGTTTCCCAGCAGATTAAAGATCAGGTGGGAGATCTCCGTGAGCGCAATGACCAGAACCGCGCCGTCCTCGACGACCTGGACGCCCTCAACGGCGATACCAACGACACCATTGATTCGCTCAATAAGACCACGGGCATGTTGGATAAGATGGCGGCGCAAACGCGCGATGATTCCTACGCACTGCGCGACAATGTGGCCGAAGGCTTGCCCAAGCTCAATGCCGCGCTTTCCGACGTCACCGCTACCACCGGCAAGCTTTCCGCGTCCCTCGAAAGCCAAAAGGCCCTGGTGGGCCAAACCGATGGGCTTTTGGGCGGCGTCGACGAGCAGCTAAGCCAAGCCCAACAGGTAGTGGAACGCTTCTCCGTAGACCTAGACGGCATTGAAGAGGGCCTCCGCGCCTCCCGCAACGATGTATTGGCGTTGAGCAATACCGCCAATAACAACTCCATCCTGCAGTCGGTCAAGGGCCTTGATACCGATGAGGTTTCTTCCTTCCTTGCCTCTCCTGCGGAGATGGAAAGCCACGCTGTCTTCCCTGTGAAGCACTACGGCTCGGGCATGTCCTCGCTATTTATCAACCTCACGTTGTGGATCGGCGCTTTCATGCTGCTCATCATCTTCCGCGCTGAGGTAGACCCGCAGGGCCGCAAGAACCTCACCATCACCAAGGCGTACTTTGCCCGCTTCCTTTTGCTCTCTTTCTTTGCCATCGCCCAAGCGCTCATCGTGTCCATTGGCAACCTTGCCATTGGAGTAGAGCATGCCAATGCAATAGCTTATGTCGGTACCGCAGTCATCGTCGGCCTGTGTTACCTGAGCATTACCTATAGCTTGGTCTCTACGTTTGGCCACGTGGGCCGAGGCATCGCGGTGGTCTTCGCCTTCATCCAGATTCCTGGCGCTTCCGGCCTCTACCCGATTGAGATGACGCCAGACTTCTTCCGTGCGGTACACCCGTTCTTGCCCTTTACCTACGGCATCGACGCCATGCGTGAAACCGTCGGAGGATTCTACGGCAACCATTACGCACGTGACCTGTGCGCGCTCTTCGGCATGGCTGCAATTGCTTACTTCATCGGTACAGTGATGCGCCGCGGATTGTCCAACGTCAATATGTTGGTCAACGACGAGTTGCGCAAGGGTGGGTTGGTTATCAATGAACAGGTCCACCTTGTAGGAAGCCGTTACCGTTTCACCGATCTCCTCTATGCCTTGAACGACCGCGAGGCTTATAAACAAAGCCTCGAGGATAAGTGGAGCATGGCGCGCAGGAACTACTCTCAGTTGATGAAATTCACCGTGGCGGTGGGCCTAGCGCTGGTTGTCGCTTTGGGTATCTACTCACGCATTAACCCTGGAGAAAAGGCCATCATCTTCGGCCTAGCCTGCCTGGTTACGCTCATCGCGGTGGGTGTTATCTGTTCCCTCGAGTACGTCAAGCAGAGCATCGCACATGATAACCGCCTGGCGGATCTTAGCGACGAGGAAATCCAGGAGCACCTCGAGCACCAGCAGGAACATCCAAACCGCTACCTCCTGGAAGATTTGGACGAGGAATCCGCACCTGCTGATACCACCGAGACTAAAGAAATACCCGCCGTTGAAGGCGATGACTCCGGAAAGGGCGGCGAGTAAGTCATGAAAAACATTCTGACCATTCTCCGCGATGACCTCCACGCCATTCGCACCAATGTCATGACCGCAGTCATTATCTTCGGTCTTGCTATCATTCCATTGCTTTTTACCTCCTTCAACGTGCTGGCCAGCTGGGATCCTTTTGCCAATACCAACCAGCTCAAGATTGCTGTGGCCAGTGAAGATGAGGGACACGAAAGCGACCTCGCCTCCCTGAAGCTCAATTTGGGCGATGAAGTGCTCTCGCAGCTCAGCCGCAATCACGACATTGACTGGGTCATTACAGATAGCGCCGATGCGGTCGAGGGAACAAAATCTGGGGATTACTATGCCGGCATCGTCCTACCCAAGGACTTCAGTGCGGACCTGCTGACGTTCTATGTAGAGGGAACCGAGCCCAGCAAGCTCAACCTCTATACCAATGAGAAGAAGAACGCGCTGTCTACCAACATCACACAAAAGAGTGCGGACGGCGTCATTCAAAAAATCGACGAGTCCTTCACCCGCGTGGTGTCCAATGTTGGTCTCGGCGTCGTATCCGATTTGGATAAATACCTCAACGAAGACGACACCCAGACGGCGCTCAATAACCTTCACAACCGCATTAATAACGTCAGCACTCGCCTCGATGCGGCTTCAGGCACTGTAGGTGCCCTAAGCAATCTGGTCGATTCCACCCTCCCGCTTACGCAGGCAGCGGATAATATCCTCGCCGAGGCCGGCCGCCAGGCTACGGAGACGGACAATGCCCAAGGCGAAAACCCCATTGACATCCTGCGCTCTACCCTCAATGATTCGGCTGGTTCGCTGGATGCTTCCTTAGCAGCTACAACGCAAAGCTACGATGCACTCTCGGCCCAAGTTGATGAGCTGCTCAATAACGCAAGTAACGCCACCGCACAAACGGCGCAGACCTACCGCAGCGCAGCTGAACGTGTGAATGAGCAAACGAGCGCCTTTGAGGGCGTACGCGCTTCCATCAAGGAGCAAGGCGATAAAGCGGCGCTGCCGGCTCCAGTCGCTGGCGGCTATAAGGCGTTGATGGGCCAGATTGATGCCTCTATCGCCCAGAGCAACGCGCTACATGATTCGTTGGTTTCGACCGCCGATGATATTGAGCAGGGCCGTGGCACCTCGCAAGAATCGCGCCAGCGCACCAAGGATGCCATCGCCAATGCGAAGCACGCAGCAGAGAAGGCGCGCACTTCCTATAACGAGAACCTCAAGCCCCAGCTGGATCAGCTCAACCAAAGCGTCTCTGTAGTGGCCGACGATATTGATGCTGTTAAGCAGGACATAGCTGGTATTCGCGACTCGGTTTCTCAAGATAACGAGTCACCACAACAAAGCCTGGCACGCGCCCGCGATACTACTGCTAGCCTTGCCGGCACCCTGCGGGAGCAAAGCGGCCGCTTTGCGGATATGGGGCGCAAGATTGACGAGATCCGCAACGGCGGCGATTTGAGCAAGCTCGCCGATATTGTCGGCTCCGACCCGGAACTGCTTGCCTCCCGAATTGCCGCTCCCGTGGCTGTCGACCGCGAGCCGATCTACCCTGTCGCTGCTTTTGGCGTGGGTATGACGCCGTTCTACCTCACCTTGTCACTGTGGGTAGGCGCCCTCTTGGCGTGCGTGCTGGTTCATACCAATGCCGAGCGCAAGTACTTGCGCAAAGACGAGAACGGCAAGTACGACGAGAGCGAATTCACCCGCGGCCAGGCGTTCTTCGGGCGTTTTGCCACACTCGCGTTGGTCGGTCTGGCCCAAGCCACCTTGGTGGTTCTCAGCCTCATCTTCTTCGTCCAAATCGAGCCTGCACACCCGTTCATGCTCATGTTCGCAGCATGGGTGGTTTCGCTGGTGTTCATGTTGATTATTTACTCACTGGTCATCACACTCGATAGTGCTGGCAAGGCCTTGGCGGTATTACTGCTTGTGATACAAGTGTCGGGCTCCGGCGGCGCCTACCCGCTGCCATTGCTGCCCGAATGGTTCCAAAACGTCAGCCCGTGGCTGCCAGCTACTTATGCCATCGATGCCTTCCGCAGCGCCATTGCAGGTATTTATCACGGCGATATTTGGCGCGAGCTGGGCATGCTGCTGTTGTTTACCATCCCAGCATTGCTCGTCGGACTCCTCATACGCCGCGCCATGGATTCCTATCACAAACGCCTACAGAAGGCGATTAAGAAGACGAAGGTAATGGCATAGCCAGCGCGCTTGGCGACGCCCCCTCTACACAGCCCAGCGAGCCGTTTCACGGCCCGTTGGGCTTCTTTCTTACGGGTGGGTCTAGGTCGACAGCGAGCGCTCAGAGCTCACTGCACAGAGCTCAAACGCCGCCCGTTCCATTGTTAGAGTGCGCGGTGAGAATTGCACGAGAATGGATGAATACAGGCGCCCGAGGGCAGTCTGAACCACGGCACAGCCACAGAGTGGGTCGCTATATGCTGGGATTCCTCGCCTGTTGACACAGAGCAGGCTCTACAACATACCGCCGAAACGCTCAGACTTCCTATGCAAGGAAAACTAAAAGCTGCGAGCCATTAGGCTCGCAGCTTGTCATTGGTACCCCGTACGGGATTTGAACCCGTGTTACCGGCGTGAGAGGCCGGCGTCCTAGGCCGCTAGACGAACGGGGCTCGTTCGCAGCAATCGCACCCTGTGCGTTGCGGACCTGTTAAGAGTAAATGATGGGTTAAATCAGCACAAATCGTGTGGTCAGGATTGGTTTTGAGGGCGGCTAGCAGGAAACGCAAAAGATTCCCGAGTCCGGTACTGCAGTGAGGATTCTTCGTGGCCGAGGTGCGGATCGAATCAGTGGTTATTCCGCGTGCAATCTGTGGATAGTCCGTGGCCGAGAATGCTGTGCTAGTAGGACTCGGGATGGCGCTTTGCGTCGAAGTGCATATGCTGCAGGCTCCTATACTTCGTACAATTGTTGGTGGGAAGGAAGTTGTGGATTATAGCGTTACTACCTAGCTATGCTTCGGGCTGTGCGCCTTCACTGTGGTGCGTTTCGATTTCTGCCACCCGCTCTCCTTTCTGTCTGTTTTCTGATGTACTTGCAGTCTATGCCTGTACGTACTGGACGAAAAGGGGTAGCAAACATTTCGCAGTGGTCTCAACCCTGGTCTCACCGACGGTGGCCTGCTACCTGTGCGAAAGATGCTAATGGTCTGGGGTAGGTTATAACCAGTTGAACACGCCTTCCTGACCGCACCCCTACAGCACGAAAGCAAGTACACCGCCCCAAATATGAAAAATCCTCCAGTCTATTGACTGGAGGTCGTTGTACCCCGTACGGGATTTGAACCCGTGTTACCGGCGTGAGAGGCCGGCGTCCTAGGCCGCTAGACGAACGGGGCATAGAACTAGTGAGTCTGCTATTAAAGCATTTTCACTGCTGGCCTACCAGGACTCGAACCTAGAATGGCGGTACCAGAAACCGCTGTGTTGCCAATTACACCATAGGCCATTTGCTAACTCGCTATAGAAACTAACTGCCTTTCAGCCGTTCTTCCTTGCTCGCTGCAACGTGTAATAACTATAATGATATTCGCGTAAACTGCCAAATCGCCAGCACATGCCACATTTTCAGCTCGCTTAGCCGGAATCGAAAATGCGACGAATGACAGTGCTGTAGTTCAGCCGTCATCCGCCGCATTGTGGGGATTGCGATTTAACCCGCTATACCAAAGCGACCCCTACTGCGCCGCAGGCACATAGGGAGTCACCTCGCGTGCGGCACGCAGGCGAGCAAGGGTGGAGTCCTTGCCCAGCAGCTCCATGGACTCGAAGAGCGGTGGGGAAACCTGGGCACCAGAAATAGCTACACGCAGCGCGCCATAAGCCTTGCGAGGCTTCAGCTCAAGGTCTTCAATAAGCGCCTTGGAAAGTGCTGCCTCGATATTCTCGGTCTTCCACTCGGCAACGCCTTCGAGGGTCTCGATACCCACCTCGAGGGGCTGGACAGCTTCCTCCTTGAGGTTCTTCTTCGCCGCCTTCTCATCGAGTTTCAGGTCCGCATCTGGGGTAACCAAGAAGCTCATGAGGCCATAGGCATCGGAAAGCGTCTTGATACGTGTCTGTACCAGATCTGCTGCGAAGGCAAATTTCTCGCCGTCATAGTCGGCCGGGAAATCGGTGTATTCGGTCAGGTAGTTGCGCAGACGGAAGGCAAACTCTTCCGGATCCAGCTGGCGGATATGGTCGGCATTGATGGCCTCGAGCTTCTTCTGATCAAAACGTGCAGGGTTGCCCAGCACATCATGGACATCAAAATTCTTTACCAAATCCTCCATGCTGAAAATATCCTGGTCAGCAGACAGCGACCAGCCCAGCAGGGACAGGTAGTTGAGCATACCCTCCGGGATAATGCCATTATCACGGTGATTAAACAGGTTGGACTGCGGATCGCGCTTAGAAAGCTTCTTATTGCCCTCGCCCATCACGAACGGTAGGTGTCCAAACTCTGGGGTGAACTCGGCGATGCCGATCTTCTGCAGGGCGTCGTAAAGCGCGAGCTGTCGCGGAGTAGAAGACAACAGATCTTCACCGCGCAGCACGTGGGTGATGCGCATTAGGGCATCATCAACCGGGTTAACCAAGGTGTAGAGCGGCGCACCGTTGGAACGAGCAACCACATAATCCGGCTGGGTTTCAGACTTGAAGGTCATTTCCCCGCGGACCAAGTCAGTCCAGGTCCAGTCCTGATCCGGCATGCGTAGGCGCCACACCGGCTTGCGCCCTTCGGCCTCAAAGGCATCAATCTGTTCCTGGGTGAGGTCACGATCAAAGTTGTCATAGCCCAACTTCGGGTCACGGCCAGCCGCCTTGTGGCGCTCTTCTACCTCTTGGGCAGTGGAATATGCCGGGTAGACAAAGCCACCTTCAATGAGCTTGTCCAGGACCTCCTTGTAGATGTCCATGCGCTGGGACTGACGGTAAGGCTCGTGCGGGCCACCGACATTAATGCCTTCATCCCAGCCCAGCCCAAGCCAGGTCAGGGAATCAATAATGGCCTGGTAGGACTCTTCAGAGTCACGGGCGGCATCAGTATCCTCGATGCGAAATACCAGCTTGCCACCGGTATGACGGGCGTAGGCCCAGTTGAAAAGTGCGGTGCGCACCATGCCTACGTGCGGTGTGCCGGTTGGGGATGGACAGAATCTAACGCGTACTTCAGTCATGCCAACCATCGTAGTGGAGCCGCCGATTCCAATCCGCACCAGCCCAAAGTGGCCGTGGACTCTGCCCGGCGCGCGACCGTTGGCACGTCCATCCCTACACACAAAATGGGGTAACTGGAAACAGGTTTTACTATAAAACCACAGGTCAGTGAAACCGGTTTTCATTACAGCTAACAGGTTATGGGAATCATTTTCTATAGTTTCTGGTGAAATTATGAGAACTGTAGAAAGGCCTCCCCAACTGTGGTTTCCCCTCGCACACGTTTCCTTGCCACGCTGAGCACATTGGCGCTAATCACTCCCGCCACGGCTGTCGCGGGCCCTGATGATGGCAAGCACATCGCTACTAATACCCACGTCGACTCCCCCAAGTCTTTCTGGGAGAACAACGATTTTGTACTGAAGTCCGAGTTTGGCGGTCAAGAGCCCCCGATCGCAGACACCGTTGCCTGGGTGGGCAAGGGCTACAGCGCCACAGATAACAGCAACCAGTATCTCTATACGCTTCCGGCAAACGGGACCCAAGACTACATTGGGGCACCTGGTACGACCTACTACACAGCGCCGCACCAGGTCTCCGGAAATACTTCACCCATTTGGCTGGGCTTTGGCGCAGATACCTCCTTGCCCACGGACAAATTCCGTGACGGCGTAGCGTTCCTCGACTTGCTCAGCGTCGATGGCCCCGGCGAGGTAGAGCTTTTTACCAATAAAGATGATGAGGCCGGCACCCAGCTGCACCGCATGCTCGGTTCCTTCCCGGATTCGCCGCACTCTGCTTACCTTGTTGCCGGCACGCATACGCACAACTCCACGCTGTTTACCAAGCCCGGGCGATACCGCCTCACCTACCGCACCAGTGCGCGCGGAAAGGACGGCCAGCTCATAGCCAATGAGCCACAGACCACCACCATCCAAGTAGGTGGGCAGAAACCCAAAGAAGAAAAGACGCCAAGCCTCAAGGAACGCTTCGCGCAGTCCGCAGCCGGTAACGCCGCTGCTGCAGGCTACAGCCTGCGCATGGCGCCCAAGTCCAATCCCGAAAAAGACGGTGATGACAAGCTCACCACCATTTCCTTCGATGCCAAGAACAAGGCGCAAGGCACCCTCACGCTGCTTATCGACGGCTACTTCCTCACCGACCTTCCCGTCAAGGATGGGCATGCTCAGTGGGACGAATACATGGGCCCCGACCCTTCCCAGGTGCAGGCTGTATTTACCCCAGAGGGCGATGCCCCACGCTGGATATCCCAACCCCTTGACTTCCAACCCGGTAAATCCAGCCACACCGATTCTTCTGCCGCCGCTGATACGTGGCAGGAAACCTCCCAACCACGCCAGCTTGCCCCCACCCAGGAAACCGAGCTAAAGGAGTTGGGCTACACCATCCGCATGCGCAAGCAGGGCGATGGCGGCACCAAGATCGTGGTGGATAGTGAGGATAAAAACTTCAACGGCCTACTCACCGGCGGGCTCTATGACACCAAAGGGGCGAAATACCCCACCGTGGATCTGGAAACCCCTATTACTAATGGCCACGGCGAGGTCGCCTTTGATGAGGGCGAGTACTTCAAAGGCTATTTTGCCAAGGTTAACCTCTTCCCCCATTCCACTCTGAAGGCCGGACATGCCAGCAGCGTAATCACCGAGTCCTTTGCTTTCGGCGAAAATTATGAAGTCAATGGGAAATTTTCTACTTCCACTGACGAACCGGAAACTACTCCCGGCGAGCAAGATGCTCCGTCTTCAGCGCCGCAACCAGGCACCGAAAAACCGCAAACCGGCAATGCACAGTGCAGCGACAAGTACCTATTAGACCGTGGGCATGTAGATATCAAGGCCCAGCCTGCCGAGGGAGGCTTTGCAACGGTTCTGCGCGATGACACGGCGCAGGTAGACAAGAAATCTGTTGACCGCAAACTCGATGACGTTGTACTCGGTGTACACGATAATGCGCTCACCCCGCGCAATAAGAAGCTCGCGGGCAAGGAGTTCGACTTCCTAGGAAAGCCTGGTGAGCGCTTCTACCACCTGCCGCAAACCCAGGACCAAAACATCATTTGGCCAGGCTATAATACCCAGGACCTGGACTACTCCTTAACCAAGGACAACGCCGTCAACCTCAACTTAAAGCCCACCTCCACGCCGGACGGTGCCGAATGGGGCGCATTCATCGATGGCACCCATGGCAAAGGCTTTTCGGTCCTCGCCAATTCTGCGGCTAAAGACTACACCATCGAAACCGACTTTCCGGCCCATACCCATACGCACTGGGCCTTTTCCAAGCCTGGCTTGTACACCTTTGAGGCCACCTATACAGCCACGGGCACAGACGGCAAGGAGCTAAATGAAGTGTCCCAGGTTTTGTTCCGTTTGAGTAGATGGGAAATCTGGAATATGCCAAGAAAATTTGACCAGGATGCGAAGGATCGTGTGGTCCGTCTTGTAGAGGACCGCATCTTG
>NZ_JAKOPM010000020.1 GCF_022288805.1 Corynebacterium yonathiae | reverse complement strand
CTCAATCGGCATTCAAAAAGGCCAAATCTAACCCCCGCGACACGCCGAGCCAGACACACATTTTGACCCTTAACCCCACATTTTGACCCTTAACCCAAAAGTAAGCTACCTGCCGAAAAGAAAAATCCCCGCTAACGCGGGGAAAGAGCTCAATGTTTAGCGCTATAAGCACCACGACCGGCTCATCCCTGCTAACGCAGGGAAAAGGAGCTAGTTATGAAGTGTACTAGCACTGCAACTGGCTCACCCCTGCTAACGCAGGGAATGCCCTAAGTGTATCACATGACAACCGCTTTGGGTATAAAAATAAGCCCCCAGGCATCCCCGGGGGCCTGTCTCGGGCATCCCCGAGACGTCGGAATAACCGAAAGGAATCAGTTAAACACTCGACACGAATGATCGTAGAAAACGTAGCCGAAAAAAGCAACAAATCCCCACGTGAGACGTAAAATCTACGCCCCTAAATAAACATATGCTAAGACATATGTTTAAGCATATGGTGGAACATATGGCAGAACATATGCTAGTATGAAACCTACAGCTCAAAGGACACTTTGAGAACACAACACTCGACACTTAAAAGGAGCAGCCATGCCCGTAATTTCCTGCCTCAACGCCAAAGGTGGAACCGGAAAAACCACCAGTGCAATCAACCTCGCCGCCGTCGCCGCCTACCGTGGATACACCGTCCACGTCCTCGACGCTGACGCCGAACAAGGCACCGCCTCCGAATGGATCGAATACGCCAACGACGCCTTCGAAGAAGACCCCAACGCCCCACACGTTGACGTCGAAGTCGAAGCTGTTAACCGAGGAATCCTTGCCCGCAAGGTCAAAAAATACAGCGACGACCTTGTCATCATCGACGGCCCACCCAGCAATCACAGCATGTCTGAACTCATCATCGAAAACTCAGACTTCGTCGTCATTCCCACCACCGGCACCCACACCGATATGGCGCAAACCTGGAAAATCATCGACGTCATTCCAGAAGGCAAACACTACGCCGTACTGCCCACCATCTGGGACAAGCGCAAAAGCACCGCCGACCGCGCGCGGAAAGTCCTCGAAGACGAAGGAATCCCCGTCATTTGGCCCGGCGTAGAATCCCGCGCCTACTTCGACCGCCAATTCGGTCACTGGCCCCGCAACAGCGCCAAAGAGCTACACGGCTACCCCGCAATCTTTGACAAAATCATCGCCCACATCACCAACTAACCACACCTCAAAGAAGGAGCAACCATGAACGACACCCCAGGTCTGGCACGCCCGAAAAAGAAGCAAACCGACGCCCAAGGAAAGCCCACTCTCACCAAAGACACCGGCCTTAATACCGCCAAAGCCACAAAGGCCACCAAGAAAGAAAAGCCGCATCGCACCACCGTCAACCTGCCCTACTCCATCTACAAAGAACTACGCAGAAACTGGGCGGAAACCGGAACTCCCATCTACCGCCAACTTCTAGAAGCCTGGGAACTTATCACCGACCACGGCGCGGACTACCAGCCCGCAGACGCAACCTACAACACCGACGAGCTCACCCGCACCACCACCGTCTACATCCCCAAAGACACCCTCAAAACCATGCAAAAAATCCGCAGCAAGCATGGAGCCTCCATCGCCGACCAGCTCATCTCCTCCTGGGCGCAACAAACCGGCTGGGAAGGATAACCACCCGCGAGACCAAGGAGCCACCATGTCCCACGAGACTCCCCACATCGCCGAGCGCGCGGACAACGACCCGCGCGAAGACCCCGAAGCACTACTTATCGCAGCCCTGCTCTGGAACCGCGACACCACCCAAGTAGTAAACCTGACACAAACACTCACCCCCGCCGACTTCTACTCCACTGACTACGCCGCAATCTTTGCCACCATCAGTCAACAGCTCAAAAGCGGCAGACCCTACGACCCTGCCAGTGTGCGCTCAGCCCTGCACGCCGAAGGCGACCAGTCCGGCATAGTCACCGACAACATCGACGGACTTATCACCATGCTCACCAACCTAGAGCACATACCGCCGAAAATAACCGACTACGCCGAAGCCGTAGCCTCTAACTCGTATCGCCGCCAATACCGCAACATGGTCGAACGCCTTAGCCGCCAGGCGCATACCGCACCAGAAAAAGACCTCTACCCACTGCTAGTAAAAGAAGGTAAAAAACAACGCCGCATTAAAGACCGCTACTACCGCAACCACAAAGACACCCCGCAAGAGCGCCACTAAACCACACCCACCTCACGGTGGCCTTCGCTCCAATTTCCTCGCTTCGCTGCGGGAATTTCCACGACCTTCAATCATGGCCTGACCACCCCACCGCGCGCCCGAGCGCAACTCCCGTGGAAAACACCCCCAACACCACCGTGAAAGACCGGCCACACAGCGCGCACTGCAACCAGTGTCTGCTTACGGTAGATACGCTTTCATCTCCGCCTTCGGCAGCTTAACCCGCCTGTGGCTACGGTCAAGAACTTTCGCGGCATAAACCGCTCCCGCGCGCCCCGAATCCGGGGCGCTTTTTCGCTATTTATTCCACGCTTTCTTGACCTCCACCACAGGCGGGCGCAGGCACTACGTGCCGGAGATGAAAGCAAGAAAAATGCACGCCCCACACCCCAGGACACCACCACCGGCACCAGGAAAACTACAGGTGACAGCCGCAAAATCAGAACATATGCTAAAGCATATGGCCCGCCATATGTCTTGCCATATGTTAAAGCATATGTTAAACTGGGGGCATACCGCGACGGAAGGCAACACTCGACCAGAAAGGAGCAGACATGCTCACCATCTACACCAAACCCGGATGCCACCCCTGCCGCCTGACCATCAAAACCGCCAACAAACTAGGCATCAACTACCAAGAAAAACCCGCCAAAGAACACACCGACTACCTCGCCAGCCTCGGCCACGCCAGCGCCCCCGTCGTCGTCGACGACGCCGGCAACAGCTTCTCCGGCTTCCGCCCCGACAAACTACGCCAAGCCGCATAACCCAAAAAGCAAGGAGCACCCCATGGCCCAGGACACTGCCGAGACCATCAGCGCCACCATCACCGTCACCAACTCCGAAGCCTGCCTTATCTCCGCCATGCTCACCAGTGGCGACAAAGGCACCATCGCCACCATCACCGACAAACTCGACCCCGCAGACTTCGCCAACACCCTACTGGCACGAATCTTTGCCACCCTACAAGAACTCGTCAACGACAACCGCCCCACCGACGCCTCCACCGTCCTCAACGCCCTCCAGGCCAAAGGCAACCGCGACGGACTTGCCGACGACCAACACCACATCATGACCGAACTGGTCACCCTCAAAATCGTCGACCTCCACCTCGCCGACTACGCCCGCCAAGTAGCCAGCACCAGCTACCGCCGCCAATACCTCCACATGACCGAACAACTCCGCCACGCCGCCGAACACGCCCCCGAAGCCGAACTACTCGACATCATGATCAACCACGGCATAGGCCAACGCAAGGCCTGGCAGCGCTACCAAGACATCACCACGATCTAGCCCGCCTGGGGTGTGCACACCCTGCCGATACGATCAAAAGCGGCACCCCCAAAGCACCTACTGAAAGGAACTTGCCATGGCCTCATGCACCCTCGCCCTGTTCGTTGTTGCCGCTTTCCTAGCCCTGATTGCCGTAGCCCTTAGCGACCCCTCCGATCGCCGCCTAGCCGCAGGTGTAGGAGTGGTCGCCTCGGCGCTTTTTTGGACAGTTCCCCTCGTAATGCTCTGGTGGATAGGGGCACCGTTCTCTTTCATCGTCTTCGTAATCGCTCTATCGACCGTCGTGATGTGGGCGCTTATAGCTGATCATGCGCTAAAACAAGCACTCGCATAAACGCAGCGCATAGACCATAAACCGCACTAACCAGCCTGCCATATGCTTTAACATACGCTAAAGCATATGGCCTAACATATGTCTTGCCATATGGTAAAACATATGTTAAACTAAAGGTGCGCCGCACGGAAGAGACATCTTCCACCACACGCGCGGCAACACTCGACACCAACCGAAAGGAACGCCAGACATGGCAACCACCCTAGGACTACTGATCCTCATCGCCGCCACCATGCTCATCGTGCCCATCATCAACTACCTCAGCAACGCGGAAATGCGCCTGCGACAGCTATCCGAAGGTACCAGCCACACCATCAAAGAAACCTACCGCCCACTGTTCGTGCTCGCCGTCGCCATAGCTATCCTGCTTCCGCTCCTGGCCAATGTCGCCGTCTTTCCCCAAGAGGTAAAAGCAATCTTCATCCCCTCCGCAATCGCCCTTAGCGGATTGATCGTCACCCTGGCACTTATGGCCATTGACACTGCCGCCCGCCTAGAACTGCGCACAACCCCGCAAGCTGCCTACACGCTAGTGGGATAACCTAGACCCTCACGCATCAAGCCCTAGCCGTCTCACGGTTGGGGCTTTTTGTATAGCAATGACACCTAGCGCACGCACCAGTGGGGGAGTAGGGGGCTGCGCAATAAACAGTGTTACCAGGCGAATGTATCTGATACCTGTTAAAGCATATGCTAGGCCATATGTCTTGCCATATGTTAAAACATATGTTAAACTAAAGGCACGCCGCACGGAAGAGACATCTTCCACCACACACGCGGCAACACTCGACACCAACCGAAAGGAACGCCAGACATGGCAACCCAAACCACCACCTTCTACACCCCACAGCAACAGCTCCACATGGACGCCTTCGAATGGTGGAACAAAAAGAACCACGGCTTCGTCCCTGACTACGCCTACATCGACACCACCGCGCCAACAAAGCACATCCGCCACGAAGCCCGCGCCTACCTCGGCGAGATCACCATCAACGAGCACCAGGCCGCCGAAATCTGGAACGAACTGCAAAACTGCCGCGCCACCCACCTAGAGCACTCCATCATCGTGCGCGCCGAAGTCTTCCTTACCGTCCTAGCCACCGTCGTCGAAATCTAAGACCCCGCCAGCGGCCCACACCGGGCCGCTGGCCCACCAGTTCCCCAACAGGGCACCCAAGCCCCAAGGAATGCCTCACAGACGACGACAGCGCCGGATACACCGGAACAACGCACAAGCAAGACGCACACGAGACGGAAAGAGACTACAACCATGGCAACCTACGCCACTTTGAACGACGCAATCCACTACGAAATCATCACACCGCTAGGGGAGTGGGCACACCACTTCAACATCAACGCCATTGCCGAGCGACTCATCTACTGGCACCACGACATCAACACCGACGGAACCATCAACCTCAACCGCAGCGGCTTCCGAGTCCGCACCAACACCGACTTCTGGAAACTAGCCCAAGCCAACGCACTGTAGACATAGCGCCCCGGCCACACGCCGGGGCGCACTCATTGAAAGAAAGGGGGAGACCCCACCCAATCCCTGACACAAACACCGCACACTAAAACAACGTCTGCTGGTCACTATCGACACCAAAGATTGCCTCACGATAGCGACGCTCGTCCCACCCATCACGAAGCGCATTCCTAATCCGCCGCGAGCGCTCAACCCGAGAACTCAACGCCGTAACGGCAACCCTGTTTCCAGTATGACGGCCAAGCGCTACCGCATAGCGAAGATTCTCCCGCTGTGTTGTCTTACGCACATGACCACAACCGACCCGCACGCACAGCGGTTCGTTGCACTCATGCTCGGCAACCTCGCGCGCAGAAAACGACTCGCCCGCGACAAGAAGCGCAAAACGGTGAGCCGCCACAGTGCGCTGACGATTACCGCGCTGCCACGTAAACCGCCCATACCCATCAGGAGAGGAAATAGAGCCCACCCATAGCCAGCACCCGTGCGGTGATTTCACGACATGCTCAAAGAAAGTCTTGACAGTCTTATCGTCAAAAGGAAGCTCCGGATCATGAACACGCGCCGACCGAGACTGCCGAGCCGAAGCGGCCGGCTTCGGCTCCAGGTGAGCAAGCTCCGCAAAAGGAATATCCTCAAAGTCTTTCATGACACCCCACACGTCCGACGCTTATGACACCATAGGCAGCACGCACCACAGAGAGGAAGGACACACCCATGGAAGCACTGCCATTTATCGAATCCACCAACCACGTTCCCGGCTGGTGGCAACTCGCCCTGATTGCCATACCTATCTGGATGCTCATCGCCCAGATACGACGAGCAGGACTGGTGGCAGGAATCCTCAGAGCATTAGGCGGAATCATCGCTTGGGTAATCATCTGGTATTTCCTTACCTTCCTCGGTGTGATGATTGGCTCCATGGCCGACCACTACGAGCGCGCCACCGACGAGACGAACGACTCGCCGTACTCCAACACCTACGAAGACGCGCCCGCTAACCCTGGCGAGTACTACGACCCCAACGAGCAGAAGTACTAGCCAGAATCACCGCGAAAGAATTCTCTTTCTCTCTACCGACTACTGACCATCAGAATCGTGGCCACCCTCGCCGCCAGCGCCCTCAGAGGCGCTGGCGGCTTCGTCGTTGTCCAGGCGCTCATCATCACCAGTGTGCGACTCATCGTCTCCAGACGAATCCTGCGCACTAGGGGAGGAATCACTAGCGGCCCCCAGCATGTCGTTGAAGTCCCGCTGGCTGACACCAACGAGCTCGCGCACAAGTTCCTTGGACTCGCCTAGGTCGATAATTTCTTGTGAGGCTTCGCCAATCTTTTCATCGAGTTTCTCGCGCTGGTCGATTAGCGACAGTAGCGAGTTGAGTTTCTTCTTCCTGTCGCGCAGCTTGCGCTGTTCATCTTCGAGATGCTGACGTAGTTCCTGACGCTTCTTCAAACTTCTACTTGCGGTAACCATAAGCCCACAATGCCAGCGCACACACACCATCGCAACCCTGACACAAACACCCGCTGACGCGAAAAGACCAGAGCCCAAACAGAAAGACGAGGCTTTCTCGCTCATGGCCAGACGCGGCGCACGGCCGCGTCGACGCGCGCAAGCGCGCTTTCAGACACACACTATATGCACTCTTAGTGTTAATCGGGTTTTTGCTGCTAGACTAGGGCGCATGATGACCCTGCGCGTAGTCAACAGCGGAACAGGTTATGAGTACCTGTTGCGCTCTGTGGCTACCAATGATGGGCCAACAGACGCGCCGAGTTTGTCGAAGTATTACGACGCTAAAGGAACCCCTCCGGGGCGTTGGCTGGGCTCTGGTCTTGCCGGTTTGAACACCGAGAATGTCGTGCAGGGTGGGGAAGTTACCGAGTCGCAAATGGCCGCATTGTATGGCGAGGGACTGCACCCAGATGCGGATATGAAGATGTCCGAGGGACAGAAAATCAAGGACGTTCAGCTGGGTCGACCGTTCGCTAATTTCACGAATGATGTACCGGTTTTGGTCGCACTTCGTGACGCTGAGCGCCGCCATCGGCAGACAACGGGCACGCTGATGGGAAAGCAGGAGCGCGCCGAATTAGTGCAGAATATTGGCCGGGAATTCTTCATTGAAGAACACGGTGTTGAGCCGCAATCGGGCCGGGAAATCGTCAACTGGGTCAACGGTCTTAAAGACAATGTGCGCCAATCTGTCTCGGGTTTTGACCTTACTTTTTCGCCCGCAAAGTCCGTATCCGTGGTGTGGGCGTTGTCTGATGAAGAGACCGCGCAGCGCATTGAAAAGCTTCATCACCAGGCCGTCAAAGAGGCTATGGCGTGGGCCGAAGACAACGCTTTATTTACCCGAGTAGGCAAGCAGGGGCGTGAACAAGTCAAGACTAAAGGGTTCGTAGCGTCTGAATTTAAGCACTACGATACGCGCGCAGGAGACCCGGATCTGCACTCGCACGTGCTGGTATCCAACAAGGTTCAAACCGAAGATGGACGCTGGTTGTCTATCGATGGGTACACGTTGATGAAGTATCATCAGTCGATTTCTCACCGCTATGACTCCATCTTGAACACCCTGTTATCCAACAACATGGGCTACACTTTCACCGCCCGCGACCACGGCGCAAACAAAGAACCAACGTGGGAGATCGAGGGTATTTCCGAGTCGTTGATGGAGTCTTTTTCTAAGCGTCGACGCGGCGCAGAACCGGTCTACAATCGCCTGGTCGAAGAGTTCGTTGCCGCGCGCGGCACAACCCCAAACTCGGTTGAGGTAGGGCGTTTATGGCAGCAAGCTATCTTGGAAACCCGTGATGCTAAGCGTGAACCAGAAAGCCTTTCAGAGCTTCGCGCAGGCTGGAAAGCGGAAGTATCCGCCCGCAACAACGGCGCAGAAGAACTAGCTTCTATCGCTCAACTTGCCGCAAATTCTGGCCATGATGAGCGCCCACTATTTGACGCCGAGGTCCACCTATCGGGCCTTATTGACGACGTTCTATCCACGGTGACCAGGCGTCGTTCCTACTTTCGTACCTCGCATGTAGCTACTGCTGCGGGTGGAAAGCTCCAAGGCTATCGCTTTAATTCTCTTTCCGATCGCGACCTTATCCACGCCACTGTGGTCGAGGCTATCGTGCGCGATAAAGCTATTGCGCTCAACGACTTCGACGTGTTGGAATTGCCCGAGGCGTTGAAAAACACGGCAGGTAAAGCCCGCGATACCCGCGCTGATAGTGAGCTTTATACCACCCAGGACATTCTCGATACCGAAGACAAGGCACTGGCTGCACTCAACGAGCCGGTGGCCGCATTCGCACCATCGGCAGCGATTGATAAAGCACTTGATGAGCACGAAGCAGAGGCCGGGTTCCGCCTTAACGCAGGGCAGGAATCCATGGCGCGCTACCTGCTTACCTGCGGCACACTGGCCGCTACTGGCGTAGGCCCGGCAGGCACCGGCAAGACCGCATCTATGCGCCTTGTCGCCAACGTCTGGGCCAATGAAGGCCGCAACGTGATTGGCCTGGCACCGTCTGCACAAGCCGCAGACGTGTTGTCGGAGGACTTAGGCTTTGACGCTTTTACCATCGACAAACTCACCTACACCTGGCGAGGAAACCACCCAACAAAACCCGGCCACAGCCTCAAAGACCTTCCCGTATCCATTAACGCAGGTGATATGATCATCGTTGATGAGGCCGGCATGGCCTCGACTCCTAACATCGGCTCACTGCTAGAAATTGCCGAAGAGGCAGGCGCAGTCGTGCGCTTTATCGGCGACCACAAACAGCTCGGCGCAGTAGAAAACGGTGGCCTATTCGGCGCTATGGTCAACGCCGCCGAGCGCACTGATAATCAACTCTCCGAAGTAGTACGCTTCGGCGGAGATAGTGAACAATCTGCCACCAGCTTGCGCTTGCGTGAAGGAGATTCTTCTACCTTCGACTTCTACGCTGAGCGTGGTTGGGTCAATGGTGGCGCACGCAGCGACATGCTGGATAAAGCCGCAGCAGACTACCTGGCTGATATTTCTAGCGGTAAATCCAGCCTTCTTATTGCTGCCACCAACCACGATGTGGCAGAGCTCAACGAGAAAATCCGCGCCCACTACATCGCCCACGGCGTTGTTGATACCACCATGGAAGCCCAGCTTTCCAGAGGGGAAAAAGCAGGCGTTGGCGATACGATTCTGGCGCGCAAAAACCAGACTTTCTACGACGACGAGACCGCAACGAGTACCCGGATCAACAACGGCACACTGCTTACTGTCACCGCCATTGCCGAGGACGGCAGTATCACCGCCCGCAACACAGCAACCGGCGAGGAACTGTGCCTGCCAGCAGACTACGTCCACGACAACGTGCAGTTGGGCTACGCTGCTACCGTCCACCGCGCCCAGGGCAGCACCGTGGACTGTACCCGTGCGGTCATTGACCACCACGTCGATAGGGCCGGGCTGTATGTGGCGCTGACACGCGGCAAAATCGCCAACCACATCTATGCTGTGACCGAACACCAGCTAGATGAACTTGCTGAGGAAGGCCACTACCACTACCAAGGCATAGACCAAGCCCCGAGTCCTAGGGACGTCTTTAATAAGGCAATCTCGCGCGATACCACCCCGAAGGCCGCACGCGAGGTCATCGCCGAAGTCGTAGACGAGCAAACCTCACCCGATCGCATGATGGGCCTGTGGCTTATGGGCAAAGACGAAGCCACCAACGACTTCATCGACGCCTACCTCCCCGACTGGATCGATACGCTCCCCGGTGACCTTGCCCGAAAGATTGAGACCAGTAACGACGGCGCAGAACCAATCCGCCACGGCTGGGCAAAACTCATTGACGCGGGCATTGACCCGCGCACCGTCATGGACGCTGCTACCCGCGATATTGACAACGCCCACGATCCAGCACGCCTTATCCGCTACCGGCTGGACGAACAGCTCCGCCTGCGCGATACCGGAAAGCGCAACCAGCTGCCTCCTGTATCTGGTCAGACAGATATAGAACTCGATACGTGGCTGCGCACCCACAACCCTTACGACCGCGCGGAAACTGCTCGCCTTACTGGAAAGGAAGGAAACCTCAACCAGCTCAACCAAACTGTGCTGGCCGAGCACGCACGCTTTGCCCGTTCAAAGGTTGAGTCGCTGACCTGGCAGGAGGCAAGTATTACTACTCGCCTACACGAGGACAAAGACGCAGCCCTCAACGAGGTACAGGCTAACTACCAGCAGGTAGTACTTACTGCTGGGCGCATTCGCGCCTACGAGCAGGCCATGGCAGACCACAGTGCGGCCCTTCGTGAAGAAGAAACAGCCCGCGCAGACATTGAGCACCAACGCCTACTGGCAGAGGACTACACCCGCCCGGTAGCCGAGCGGGACTACGACCACGACGCCGCAGGCTTTGGCACGTACCAACAGCGCATAGACCATGCGCACAAGCGCCTTGAACAGGCGCAACAGCGCCGCAGCTTGGCGCAGCAGGCCATTGAAGACACCGGTTCTAACCTGCCGGAGGCAGGTCTGTGGGAGGAAATCTGCTACCGCGCCGACGACACAGAAGAATGGGACAAGCGCCTCCACGCTGCCGCACAACACGACAGCGAGCACGCCCACAAGCTTCAACAACGACTAGATACGATTCGCCGCGACAAGATGGACTGGGCCGACCGCGCAGACATCGCCACGCGCTTGCGTGCAGAAGAAATACCCAACGATGTTGCCGACCATGCAGGCTACATCGCTGATGAAGTCAACCTACTTGCCGCACAACGCACCTATGAACTACGCCGCCTGGGCGTAGATGAGCCAGCACAAGAGGCAATCCGCGACATGATGGCTGAAACCATTGCTGCTGCCTACGAACCAGACAATGACGAGACTCACCACGATGAGCAAGACGCCGCCGTCCAGAACACCGTAAAGGAAGAGCAACCTGCACCCGAGACCACAGCAGAAGATGAAGACGCCGACGAACTGCACGAGGGCGCGCAAGCAGGCCTCGACTTCCTCGCCAGCCTCGGACTAGGCGGCGAACAGCAAAGCGTTACCAGCGACAGCGACACCACCGACGAACAAGCACCCGCTGATGAGCTTGAAGAAGAGCAAGGCCCAGAGCTCTAGATAAACAGAAAGGCGGTAGAAAGAACCGTCTGGTCTTTCTACCGCCTTGTGCGCGGGTGTATGGCTACATTTCGGCAACCTGCTCATCGGCTTGTTCGGCTGCGTCAGCAAGTTCGTTACCCGGCGATTCCAGTTCTTCGCTGGTCTCTTCCTGTAGCTGGTTAACTAGCTGATCGCTGGGGGATACGTCACTGTCGCCTACTGCGAGAGCGTAGGAATCAATGGCTTCGGGATCTGCGTCCTGAGCTTCTAGATCTTCAATCACTTCTGCCGGAGACAATGCGGTGACCTCGCGGGCGTCGTCGTCTCCGGCTGCTGCGGAGATGTCTTTGCCAAGGCGTTCCACGCTATAACGCGAAAGTTCTCCGTCACGGGAAGAAAATCGGAAATCGTGGCCATCTTCGTCAGTAAAGGCCATGTTGTCCTCGAAGCTATCGGCGATAGCGGCGGCAGATTCGGCCATACCGCGGCGGTTGAAATCATCAATGACCCATGTGCGGGATTGCTCATTTTCTTCTATGAGCGCTCGGCACCCTTCTACTGCGAGTGCTCCGCCTGCCATGCGTGTGAGAGCGTTGGGGCCGGGCTGAATCGTGCGTGGAGGAAAGTGGCGTACACGCTCTGCATGTAGTGCGCGGCGCAGGTTTCGGATAGTGCGGGCTGTGGACGCATCGACAGATGTACGAGACATAGTAGGTGTCCTTTCGCTTGTGTTTAGGAGGCGGGTTTAGTTGCGGAAGTAACTGGTAGCGGACGAGATGGAACGTCTTCACGCTTACAATCAGCGAAGACTCCGTCGTCCTTCATGATTTGTCGCATGTGGTAGTCGCCGTGCAGGCGCAGGAAGGTCTCAAGTGCAGTATCTGGCTCCTTTACCCGCAGATACTCGTAGCGCTTCCAGAGCCCGTCTAGTCGGGCAATTACCTCGGGGTGGTTCCACCAAGTGGGAGACCACGCGATGTTTTTCATCCGGTTGTCGGTAGTCGGGTACATAGTCACTAGGAACTTATCGACAAACTCGAAGACGCTTTTGTAGTGGAAGTCTTTGGGATCGATTTTCTCTTCTGCCATGGATTCCTCCGGTGGTAGTTACTGTTGTGCAGGAAGCAGCTGGCGGGTTTCGTCGTTCCAGTAGGTGCGCTCCCAGAACGGCTCTAGATACAGCGCGAACGGCCGTCGCCCGGTAAAGGCGAGTGCTTGCCCATAGGGCAAGGCGGCAAGTTCTGCCGCGTTAAGGATCTTCTTTTCCCGCGCTTGTATTGACGTTGAGCGTCCTCCGTCTGCCGATCGAGATACGGATTTGGTCAGCTCTTCATAGTCTCCAATAAGAAGCTCTAGCTTGTTGAGCATGTCCTGGTCACGGACACCGCCGCCGTAGAGCAGAACGGACGCAGCAGACCATAACGCCTCCATTCCTTCCTTGCCCCAGGCTTTTACGCCTTGGGCATAAGACTGCAAGATGGTCATGACGATAATTCCACGCGAACCGTAGTGGGAGTACAGCTTAGGAAGCTCGGGCCACGGAACCGTGTTCGCAGCCTCATCGAGTGCGGCAATCATCGGCACTGGAAGTCGCAGACCGTTTTCTTCGCCATAGCGCTCGGCAGCTTTCATCGTGGCCGCTGCTAGTGCCGTCGTTAGAGCAGCCGCGTTGTCTACGCCTTCCTTGGACAACAGATACAACGTGTCGTGGTCGGCGCGGACAAACTGCTCTGGTTCGAACTTGTCCTTGTCCTCGCCTGGGGTAACCCACTGCCTGATGGCTCGTCGTCCCAGTGGCGCAGCCATTTGCGCTGCTTGGGAGAAAAGACCGGAGCGGGTGCGCTCGGTAATGCTGTAGGTTCCGTTGAGCGCGTCGGCCATGGATTCCCATTCGTCAAAGCGCTGCAAAATACCTACTGGCGTGCGGTCTTCATCGTCGTTAACCCAGCGGAAAACGTCGGTAATAGGGCGGTTGTCCAGTGCTGCGGCGAGAAACAGCCTGCCAAGCAGGTCACGACCGCCCTCGGAGAAGAAGGCGTCGCCAGTGCTGTTATCACCGTGAGCTGCAGAGCGGAAAATATCGGCCAGCGCGATAGCTTCGCTGTCCATCTTCATCGGATCGCGGCGTACCGCGTCGAGAGGGTCGAAATACCACGGGCGATCGTCGCGGCCAGCAACAAGGCCTTGTGGGTCGAAAATCCAGATGTTTCCACGTGCCTCCGTAATCGCGGCGGTGTCATAGACAATATCGGCCTTGTTTGAGGTGGTCAGTACGTTTCCCGGAGCATCAACAATGGCCGGAATAACCTGAGACGTGGTCTTTCCTCGGCGAGGCCCGAAGATCACGAGATACAGATCTTCCCACGAGGAATACACCCCGCGTCGAGACTGTAGATCTTTGCCCATGCGCAGGCCGGGATAGTCTTTAGCGGCGTCCTCGCCAATAAACTTCGCTGCCTTCTTCTCTGCGCTTTTGCGCGACAAGGAAGCAATATCGCCCTTGGGGGCCAAGTACTTTGAGGCCTGCCCCGTAGTGCTGGTGGTCTTTTTCGGCTTGGACTTCACCCATAGATAAACTAACCCAGCAATAACTAGCCACAGCAGCACTGCGGCAACGGTCGCAATGACAGTCCACTCCAGCTGGCCTTTGATAAGTCCGGCTAGTGTTTGAAATGGATTGAGAGGTGGTTTGTCTTTACCGGCAAGCTTCCAGCTTGCTACTGCACCGATTTGCACGGTGCCAAGGACGGACAATGCTGCTACGAGAATGACGGCAAGGAAGATGGTTTGCCCGTCCGCTCCTGGCCCGCCTGAGTTTCTGGGGTTGGTTTTGCCCATTACTCTTCGTCCTTTCCTGTGCTATTTACCTGCGGGTTTTCGTCACTTTGACGGTTATTCATCATCGAGTTCAACAAGGCTTGCGAGGTCAACGTT
Organism: Corynebacterium yonathiae; assembly: GCF_022288805.1. Lineage (GTDB taxonomy): Bacteria > Actinomycetota > Actinomycetes > Mycobacteriales > Mycobacteriaceae > Corynebacterium > Corynebacterium yonathiae. Next base: position 25,605 of record NZ_JAKOPM010000020.1, on the reverse strand, counting down.
TTTCAGCGAGCGGAACCCTCCCATACGCGCTACCGAGGACGCACGCTCATCTGTCGGATCGACCTCAACGGTCACTGCGACTTGCGAGTCTTTGACAACGCCTCGAAGTCGCAGCTCATCTTCATCAAGGTCGGGATATTCGGTGTGGATATGCAGGTCAATGAGTTCTGCTCCCGTTTCCTCTTGTACGCGGCGAGCAAGGTACACCGCCTTCTCTGCGGCTGATTGCTCGGCGCTACCAATATCGCCCGGCGTATAGATGGCGTCGTTATCAAAGAAGCTGCCAAACCAAATAGCCTCGCCCGTCTCGTCAACTAGGGCGAAAGCACCTTTATCGCCCTTATCGCTTTCTACTGCGCCCGTCCACACATCTAGGCGAGGGCCAGTGGCGTCATTCTGTGCGAGTTCTTCGGCGCGCTCGTGCTGGCGAGCCTGTCGCTCTTCCCTCTCGATAGCCGACATGGCCTTGTAGTCAATGCCAAGGATTTTTAGCTTGTGCATGAACTTACCCATGTCACTGCGGTCGTCAACGTCGACGCCGGCCTCTGTTCCAATCTCGCGCAGTTGTGAGGTAGTTTCTGCTGCTTTGAGCTTGTCCTTGTATTCCTCTGAGGTCACAAGGTTTTCAATTTCGTCGAATCGGGCATTGTCACTGGCTTTGCTCATGGTTTTACTCCTTGTCGTATCTGTTTAGGACATGGTCTGCGGCTGAGAAATGGTGATGTTGTCTAGCCTCCACCACCCCAGGTTGTTAAAGTGCGCGAAGACGTCATAGCGCAGTTTCTGCTCATGCTTGTCACCCTTGACGGTGACTTCTACCGAGTACTGGCGTCGGGCTTCCATATCGGTGTCTTCGGGACGCTCTTCTAGGCCTTCGGTGAGCTCTACCGAGGCCGTAGCCTTATCGTCGACCCAACTAGCCCACTGTTTGCCAGGCACTTTGAACATCCCCGACCAAGAATCGCGGTTGTCGTAGGCAAAGTCTTCATCCATCAATGGCTCGGCCTTGCGGGCAGCATCGGCGATGGTGTGATCGTCTTTTGGAGACCAGGAGAAGATCTGCTCGACAACATCATGGGCTACTTTGTCCACGTCTTCTTGGTCAGTGTCTTGAAGCGGGCCGCGCACTTCGGGCTGCTCCCACTGGCTTACCGTGGGGTCTTCCATGCCGGTATCCGTTCCGTCTGGCTCATCATTTCCGCACGCCGTGAGCGCTACAGTGCTGGCCAGGGCGAGTGCGATAGCTGTCTTTTTCATTGCTGTCCTGCCTTTTCTTATTCGCTTACTCGATACGCTTGATGTGGCTCATCGGTGCGTACGTCGTATTCACCGGAGTCCACGCCATAGGTTTGAGCCTCGATCCATTTGTCCTTTCCGTCTTTCTTGCCGGAGTAGATCGCAACGTGGTGTTCTGCTCCATCGCCGCCGATGAGAATGATGTCGCCGGGCTTTTTGTCCTCCCAGTCAACCTTTTTCAGGTGCTCATCTTTGGCCTGTGCCTGCGTCTGGTGAGGTAGCTTGACCTTGCCCTTGGTAGCGACAGCCACCGCACGAAGAACAAGTCCGGAACAGTCGTAGCCTTCTTCTCCGCCGTCTTGTCCCTTCGTCGGGCCGTTCTCGTCGCCACCGCCCCACACGTAGGGATAACCGAATTCTTTACGTGCTGCGGCGACAATGCGCTCGCCAAGCTCACCAGACGGTGCCGGGTCATCGCTGGAATCGCCGTTTCCGGCTTCGGTATCACAGCCATCACCTACGTTGGCCTCGCCCAAGGCTTCAATTTCTTCCTCGGACAAGTCCTTGCCCGCACCGCGATATTTATCTACCAGCTTGGTCGCAATATCAGCTTCTTGCTGGTAAACGCCCGTACCCGTATCGTTTCCCTGAACCGTACTTGCGGCTGCACCTACTTCCATTCCTTGGTAATCGACGTCTTCGAGGTGCTCATAGAAGTTCTTCGCCTGAACTGCTGGGTTCATCAGTTCTTCTACCTCACCCCAAATACCAACCTGCTGCTGGAAGGTGCCTACAGAGCCGTGGTCACTACTTACTGCATCGTGCGGGAAATCCAGCGACTTTTTGAGCTTTTCGGACGTCACATCGTCGGCCATACCGCTTTGTTCTTCTGGGGTAATAACTCCATCGTTGGCGTAGACCTGTAGCTGGGACTCGTGCTTAGCGGTAGCTACAGCAATCTGTCGTCCCTTCTCATCGACGTGCATGCTCTCGCCAATTGCAACGATCTGTTTCGCCAGGGCGAGCTGGCGACCGCTAAGCCCCTCGAATCCGCCCTTTTCGTCAGCGGGCTGTCCGCTGCCTTTAGACTTGCTCTTTTTACTGCCGCTATCCGAGCTTTCTTTGCTTCCGCCGCCTACAGCGGCGGCCATGGTGTCGGCGAAGATCTTCGATCCAGAGGGGCCAGGGTGGACGCCATCAACGAGCATTCCGGGATCTTTATTCGCCTCTGCTGCCCAGTCAAAGTAGTCATACCCAGACTTTTTCACCGACTTATTAAAGCTGTCGGCGTGAGGTACACCGGCGATAGTCATAAGAACCAGGTTGGCGTCACCAATCTTGTTTTTAGCCGCGTCGAACTGGTCTTGTCCCACTTCGCCGTTCGTGCCTAGGGCCATGACCACAGTGTCGAATTGGTCGCCGTCGTCGATTTCTTGCATACCGGCTGCGTATTGCTTGGAGTCTTTGGCCCTGACTTCGGCTCCTGGAATCGCGCTTTCAATCTGGCTGCGCGCACCGTTGGAAATGGAATCGCCTACGACAAGGACTTTTCCTCCGCCGTCCGAGTTCTTTTTAGAGTCTTTGTCCTTCTTGTCGGAATCTCCGCCGCCCTTTTTGCCTTCTTCGGCCTTTTCCAGCCATGGCTTAGGGTCGACGCGCTCACCGCCTGCTGCTCGGTCACCCTCGACAACCTCGAAGTGCAGGTGAGGGCCAGAAGACTGACCGGCACTGCCCATATCGGCAATGTGCTGGCCCTTAGTAACTTTGTCGCCGGTCTTGACCTTGACCTGACCAGGTTCTTCGTGACCGTACACGGTTTGAATTTTCTTACCGTCGATGTCGTGTTCCACGACAACCCAACCGCCGAATCCTTGCACGCCAGAGTCTTGGGCTTGGATAACGCGACCATCTGCGAAAGCGTAAATAGGAGTACCTCGTGGGCCTGCAATGTCTTGACCGAAGTGCATACCGCCCTCGCGTGGGCCATAAGGAGAGGTCTCCTGGGTGGCTTCTTTATCGCTCGGGTAAGCAAAGTCACCATCAACGACAACATCACCTGAGCCCGAGCCGCCTTCATCTTCGGCACATACTTCATCCTCGTTACCGCCATCTAGGACAACGACGATGATAAGGACGAGAAATAGGACGATAGCGACGGCGATTCCGATAACCTTTTTCATCCGTCTTGACTCCTTAGTCGTCGTAGTCGCTCGTTTTCTTCTTGCAGATGCTCATTTCGCCGCTTTAGGCGGTTAATTTCTCGTTGCAGGTGCTGAACCTGCTTGACCGTGGGAGACGGCCAGAGGTTTTCTTCTTGCAGCCATTCCGTAAGCGTTGTGCGGCCCATGCCCCAGTCTTTAGCGATTGCTTTCGCTGCGGCAGACGCAGAGGAATATTCTTTCCACGTTGCTTGAAATTCCGCCATGGCCTGGCGTTTAGTGGACTCATCAAAAGGACTTACAAAGCCAGACATCTATGCCCCCTCACCTTCCAAGAAGAAGTCCTCGAAGCGGGCATTCGTATTGTGTAGCTGTTCTTGGACTTCGGTCGGGAAAAGCATTGTCTGTACCGGAATGCCTGGCGAACCGTCCTTGGCAGGCTTAATCATGAATCGTCCACGACCAGGCGGGGTTGCCCTCGCACCGCGAGTGCGTGAACGCGCAGGCGGCGCACCGCGAGACCACGAGACAATCATCTCTGCTTCGGCAGGTGAAAACTCCAACTGCGTAGACAAAATATCCAGCTCACTGGTGGGAAGTCCGCCGCAAATAACCATGCCAGCACGCTCAATAAAGCCCATTGCTGTCTTGCGATCTTCTTCAGTCGGCAAGGCCTCTAGGTCTTTGAAAGTGTGGGTAATCATAAACAGCGCAGTCGCGTCTGTACGGTTTAGGCGCGTCAAAGCGTCAATCTGGCCGACCATTCCCGGAGCTGACGAGAGCACCTGCCACATCTCATCGAGGCACAGATTGAAGTAGCGCTGAGGGCCAAGGCCGGCATCGGCGAGCATGTGTGAAGCCTCAATGGCACCGAAGGCAGAGCCCCAGCAGGCCATCATGACCGCTGCTTTCATCGCGGAATCACCACGATCAATAGCGGAGACGTCGATACAAATAGCCGGTGAATCTACCTCAATCGGAGTAGTAGTCTGACCGTCAAAGATACGGCCTGTAGCGCCGTCAAGCAGGGAGTTAAGGGAAAGGACAAGCGCGTCAATGCGCGCATTCCACTGTTCGTTAGTCTCTGCTCTGCCGAGCTTGCGCAGCCACTGCGGGCCGCGCTCGATGTAGGCAATGAGGTCTTTGAGCACTGGCGGGTTTTCCCAGTCAATGCGCTCTTCTTCGTACATTCCGCGCAGTGCCGCAGAAATGAGCATGGACTCATAGTCTTGGACAGCGCCGCCGCGACCAAGGCTGACTAGCGTGGTTACCATCGTGACCTGACGGCCATGGACTTGCTCTTTTGCGCGGTTGAGCAAGTCTTCAATGTTTTGCAGAGAAATATCGTCGTTTTCTGTTGCAGCCTCGTCTCGCTCAGAGGACATAAGTTCTGCGCGCTTGGCTTCTAGCTGTGGGATAACACGACCGAGCGCGCCCACATCAAGAGGATTGATGTGCCCATAGCCGTGGCCAACAGTAATGACCTGGCCGTGGACTTGATGGGTAAAGCCGACGTATTCGCCTTTAATATCGCCTGCGGCAATCGTAATCTGCCCATTGGAGGCCCCTCCCATGAGCATTTTGCGCACTAGGGTGGACTTTCCTAGCGACGGGAGCGAGAGAATAAAGCAGGAGGGGTTAGCGATAATTCCTTCTCGAAACCACGACAACGGGTCGCATCCTACTGCCGCGCCCGTGGTGACATGGCGTCCTAGTGGCGTTCCAATAATTGGTGCAGGGGCACCAATGACATTGGGGTTGAAGCCGCAGCCTAGATTCGTCGTCGTCTGCCATTCCATCGGGCCATTTTGAACGGCCATGTAGCCTGCGTGGTGGCCGGTAAAGCCGCGTGGTTTCATGATGGTGAAAGGCTTTTCGCCGCGCACCGGCATGGCGCCGCCAGCACGTCGGCGCTGGCGCTCAATGGCTTCGGCGTGCTTCTGGCTCGTCTTTTTCCACTTGCGATAGCGCCTACCCTCACTCGACCAGCGGGACGGAGTTTCCTTCTCGCCGTCCAAGATCTGCTCGTGGAGGGTAATCATTTCTGCGTCGTGCGTGCCCATTGCTTTAATCTGCTCCCTAGAATCCTGTGTCTAAACCGTTACTTTTTCTGCGTCCCACGCCAGCTCGCCAATGCCTAAGCCTGCGAGGAAGCCCGCCATTTGTCGGCCATAAATGCGGCGTACTCGAAGGCGCTCTACTGCTGACAATTCGCTAATTAGTGCCGCTGCGGCGTTTTCTATCTGTTCCACGCCTGCTTCCGCCGCGACTGTGAGAATCCCGGAATGTCGGCCTGGGTCGTGTTCCTCGGATTCCGATCCAGGCCTAAAGATTCGTGTCCAGCGCGCTACACCGGCAAGTTCTCCCTCCAACACAAGCTCACGAAGCAAAGCGTCCAAGTCTCCGTCGTCCATGACGTCGAAACTGATTGCCGCCACATCGTCAAAAGTGATAGTTGCGGTGGTCTCTTCCACTGTGTCCACCTTGAGCTCTGGCCACTGTCCAGTTGAAGTACCGACAGCATTCGCTACGCGGGCATAGATTTGTTCATCAGTCATAGGAGTCGAGACCACCTCGCCGAATTCATAAAAGTCAGGCAGCTGCGCGGCAAGGCGGGTCAAGGCCTCGTTGGAGTCCTTGCGCTCTGTTTTATCGAGCTGCTTAAAGGTGACAGACATATAGCTACCCGTGGAATCGACGGTGTAAGCAGTAGAAATGACCGACTCATCTTCAGAAATAGCCTGCTCCCAGTCCCAGATCTTCTCCGAGCTAATCTCATCTGGGTTATCAACTTGGAAGCACACCGTTGCCGTAGCGCGCGGGGTTTGGCGAATGACTGCGCCAAAGGAAAATCCTGCCTTGTCACGAGAAGCATGCAGCTGCACGTTCGTCAGGCGTGACAGAGTGCGACCCGCCTTGTTCTTTTTGCCAAAAAGTCCGAAAAGCACCTAATTTCCCCTATCCTTGTGCCGCCAGCGCGGACGTAGATTCCTTCGTCCATGGAATCTGGCCAAGCCCGCACGACGTGATGAACCCTGCGTCTTGCTGGCGCGACATCTCGCGCAACCGCAGGTTGGCTTGTGCGCCTAGCTGCTTGACGTCGTGGCGAATACGCCCCAGAAGTTCTTCATCTTCTGTCGTGGCAGTGACAAACAGGCTGTAGCGTCCCAACTGCGCACCGCGTGCTTGTGCTCTACGCGCTGCTTCGGTGTGCTCTAGACGCATTTCAGCAGCAGCCGACCGGATTTTCTTTGATGAGTTAGCCGCCACCATCGCGTCTCGGTGCTCTGCCTCCACACGGGAAGCACCTGTACCGGCCTCATACGGGCGGTAAACCAGCGCGACGCGCTTACGGTCAATGCGTGCATGAGGTGCAATCAGGTTGCCGAGCAAGGTGTCTTCAAACGTAGAGCGGGGCGCGGAGGCCATTTCCCACGTCACCGAAGACACACCATCATGGCGATAGACGTTCTTGCGCACGTCATGGAACGCTGGGCCCGCGTCGAACCATTCGAGATCGTGGGTGTTTCCGCCAACGGAAATCTCTTCAAAGTCGCCTTCGGCGGCAGGGTTAAAGAACTTGTGTGCGCGTGCGCAGACTTCTTCTGCATCCATGGGAGCTGCCTGGATTCCCGACCAGGTCAGTTCCTCGTACAGGCCGGGAAGGCGGGTGCCAATTAGCTGCAAGAAGCTAGTGTCGTCTGTTTCAGCAACGCTCACTTTCAACGTGACTGCGATATGAGCTTCTGTCTCAGGGATTCCGACCGACAATTCATCAGAGGCTTCTTGCATAATGCGCTTTGCTACCTCGGGCGCGTCGTCGTGAACCGTTGCCTGGACTTCCTTAGCCACCAGCTCGCCAGTATCAGGGCGAGAGTTCGTAACAAAGACAGTGGAGACCACGTCACCTGACAGTGACAGGCCGGCCAGCCAGCGGCCCCAATTAGCCGTCATGTCATTGCGTTCTTCCTGAGTCATAGCGGTTTGTCCTGACAATTGGCAGGAAAAGAGAACTGTGGCTTCGCGGCGGTGACGGTCAAAGACCACGCCGAAGTCTCGGCCTACCGCGTCTGTTCCTTCAAGTAGTTCGGTACGTGCCAGCGAACCGGGAAGGCGGTAGCGGCCTCCTGCTAACCGCGACGAGGGCCCAGAGATATAGACGTTGTCGCCGCGAGCACGGCGACGCCAGTCCTGAAAAATCATCTCCGATACCTGGGCTACCGAGCGTCCGCCCACATTAAGCGAGACCAGCAAGGCGATAATCACGGTGATTGGAAGCACCACCAGAAAGCCGATTTTCTGCATTCCGCCGAGCTGGCAAACCAAAAAGCCGATGAAGCCCGCGCCTAGAACGATGGTGGTTTTCATCGAAAATCCGCCGATACCAGTACGACGGCTAGGCTGGCCGAGTGCGTACACGGGGACGTCTACGTTATCCGCCATGGCTTTTACCTCCTTACATTTCCGTGATAGTTGCCTTGTTGACCAATGGACTCATCAAGGATTCCTTGGATTTGACGTGCTGCTGAGCCTGCGGCACGACCGCCGCGCGCTCCTTGTCCTGCTAATACGCGTCCAGTTCGCACGCCCCGGCTTACTCCGCGGCGTGCTCCCCGAGCAGCCCCTCCGAGACGAGAACCACCTGTGGCACCGCTCATGGTGGTGCGGCGCGCGCCTCCCGTTCCTGCTGCGGCACCACGCGCTCCTGCGCCAGCCGCACTACCGCCAGCCGCACTACCGCCAGCGCCCGAGTTGGCTGGGCGAACACTCGCACCTTCACTGCCGGACGTACTAGCTGCACCAGACCTCGAGCCACCGGGAGATACCGCACGCGAACTGCTACTACCTTGGCTGGAACCAGAAGCCGTGGTGCCAGAATCGCCACGACTTGCCGGGCCTGCACCAGCAGAACCCCCAGATCCGCCAGATCCGCCAGAGCCCCCGGAGCCTCCGGAACCGCCTCCGAGAGGGCTTCCACCGGAACCGCCACCAAGCGGGCTGCTTCCCGATCCCCCTGCTCCACCGCCCGGAGCTGCATTCTTTGCGGAAGAACCAGCCTTCGCGCCTGCAACAGCACCACCGGCACCGCCCATCAGTGCGCCACCGGCCATACCGATAGCACCGCCTGCAGCACCTGCGAGTCCTGCCGCACCAGACAACACGGAACCTGCACCACCGCCGCCTGCTTGCGATACGAACGGGGCAACGGTGCGCACCAGCGCAGGGCCCGAAAATCCGGCAGCAGCCAACATCAAAACAGTCATCACTGCAGACATCATGTCCTCGCCGCCAGACGCTGACTGCCAAAAAGTCACGCAATACAACAGCGCTGAAATCGGCTTGAAAAGCACACAAGCAATCAACATAGACACCACGTGATTAAGGCCTTGTCGTCCAATATTCGTATAAGAGAAGGCAGCTAACGCTGGCGTCATGCCCAATGCAATCGGGAAGAGCAAAGTACGGGTCGCTAAAGAAACGATCTGCATAATGGAGCCAGCAACACCCACACCGGCCAGCGCCAGCATAAGGATCGGCCCGCCCATTTCCTCATTTAACTCAGAAGCACCGAGAACCGATTCGGCATCGCTCGCGCCAAATTGCTTCATAACCCAATCTGCAAGTTGATCAGAAGCAACCATTGCCCCCGTTCCCAATCCCACGATTAGTGTGGAAAATAGCAGGTAGCTGCCGATATTCTTTCCCATACTCTCTAGACCGTCGGCAACGCCTTGTCTTCGGTCATAGGCCATGTGCATGCCGCCAATAATCAAGGAAGAAATCAGCGCCATACCAGCAATTCCAAGCACGATGTTCTTCACACCTTGGACAGACCCGTCCATGATGTTTTTGTCCATACGCCAGTCCATCCAGAACGTCATAACTGTCTGGAGCGCTTGGTTATTACCCTCAAGTACAGACTTGGTGAAGTCACCAACTGGATCTCCCCAAAACTCAGAGGCACCTGCGGACATTGCCTTCATCGGGTGCTTCACGCCTTCGGTGAAGTTACAGTCAAACTTTTCGAATGTTTCGAAAAGAGTATCTTCCCAATCGTCTGGGGTGATCGCCTCATCAATCTTTCGATCAATGCTCCCCTCGGGGGAGTAATCTAATTCTGCTTGGCAGTCTTCAACTAACTGTTGAAACTCATCCTTGGCTTCTTGCGCATTGGCAGGAGCTATACCTGCCAGAGTCACGATTAACGCAACTATTGCAGCCACCGGAAGCTTTTTTAGAAGCTCCATTCAGACCATCCATCTAGGTTTGCAATTTGCTTGTTAGCAGGCTGCTTGACCGATTCAAGCTCGGTCTTCCAGTCGTCTTCTTGCCATACAGCAGACATACGCACAACTATCCATGTTGGGTTGTCTGTATCGCCGTTTTCATCAGTTGGAAGTGGGAGAGCTAGGTCGCCGATTACGCGATCGTCACCACAGCTAGTAATTTTGAAGGCTTGTGGCGCGGCGCGGCGCGTAGCTTTCTCATCAGTATTTGCTGGGGACTTTTCAAGTTCCGCCCCCAACTTCTCAGCATTTTCGCCCGCAAAATTCGTTTTCACAGCAGCCGTAGCGAGGTCTCCACCTCGGTACAGATACGCATTAGAATTCCACGCAGCCAGCATCGCAGCCTCTGCTGTGTGCGCGTATTTTTCTGGAACTCCATCCTTAGTAACGCCACCAGGGCCCAAGTCTTCGCTCCACAGCGTCTGCATGTCATGAGTGCGCTCAATGGTCAGCTTTTCAGGGGAATTGACTTCACACTGTAGGGAGTCCTGTTCCTTAACTTGTCCGAGAGGCTTACCGACTTTAGAAGCTGGAGTTTTTATACTTCGCCCAAAGACATCAGAGGTATCTTCAGACCATTCCGCGGCGCTCAAATCCTCTTGATTTTTCTCGTTAGAGTCTCCGCTTTCATCATTGTTCATTTCTTGAGACTCCTCGCGGGGGCTTTCCTCGTGATTCGCCTCTTTTCCAATAAAAAATGCGGCAACAATTGCGATGACAAGGACGATGATTGCAATAACAATCGCCCAGATTTTTCGGGAGTTCTTCGTTTCCATGTGGCCTTCTTCCGCTGTTTGCGCTTTTACTGTGCGTATTCGGTAAAGCCGTCGAGGCTTTCTAGCTTGTGGAGGTCAGGGGCGTGGTCTTGGTCGGGAAGAACCAACTTCCAGTCGTCTGCTTGCCAGACAAGTTGCACGGGATAGACCGTGAGTCCTACGTCGGGATAGTCGGCTGCAAGTAGTACTTGTGCTTTGTCGTCGCTGTAGTCGGTGATTTTGAAGCCTTTGAATTCAGCGGCATCTTTCTTATCAACGTTTCCTTCCACCGACATCAAAGAGCGTCCTTGCGCCCATTGGTCTCGTCCAGGGCCTGGAGCGGTCATGTCCGAGGCAACGTTGGGCCAGGTTTTATCGTCTGCAGTAGCAAGCATGACCTGACCGTTAATTGCTGCCTGCACTGCGCCCTGTGGGGTATGCGAGTAACCATGCGGGACAGGTTCGCTTTCCTCTGGCCCGTCGTTGGAATCCACCGGCGTACCGATCCCCCCGACCGAAGACCACGAAGCGTTCTCGGGTGCTGCTTCTAGGTCAACGGTGGGCTGATCGCTCGCCTCGGTGGGCTGCTCTGGCTCGTCGGAGCCACAGGCCGCTAGTCCAAGCGTGGCCGCGACAATGGCTGCGGCTGCGCTGAGGCGGGTGATATTCATGTCTTCCTTTCGGAGGTGTAGTTAGTTAGACGAACCACGACGCGATGGTGGCAGCAGAACTAGCGATAAGAACGCCAAGAGCGATTTTCAGTGCGGCGGTTGTGGGGGAGGTTGCCGATACTGCTTCGCCACGGTTTTTGTCTGCGGCCATGAGCGCGCCGAGGATGATTACTGCCAAAACGGAAACGGCTAGGGAGACATACAGTGCGTATTGCAGCCACTGCCAGCCCGTTCCCCACACTTCTTGCGGGATGTCTTGTGGGGTTGATGGTGGGCCTTGGGCAAGAATCACGAGCAGTTCTCCTTACGTAGTGGTGCTAGATAAGTGCTGCGACGATGGTTCCGGCACCGCCGATAATCAAGCAGCCGACGCCGACACGCAGCGCGGCAGAGGTGGCTTCTTCGCTGGTTCCCTCGCGACGGGAGAGAACCATGGATGCGCCAATGGAAATCACGCCAGCCACGGCAACGACCAGGCCGATATAAACGCCGAAGTTGAGGCCACGGTCTACTTTTTCGCCGAAGTCACCAGGTGCTTGTGGGCTTAGGTCTTGGCCGGGAACCTGCGCGAGAATCTGGGAGTGGATGTTGGCTGCGGTTTGGGTCAGAGACATGGATTTTCCTTTCGGTTTAGAGGTGTTTGTTGGCTTCGCGGGCGCGCTCTACAAGGTCTTGCCCGATTGAGCGCACGGATTTGTGAACGAGGTCAGGGGATTCTTTTTTCTTTTGCCAGAACTTTGTGGGCTCTTCGTCCTCCGGTTCGTCGTCGAGTGGTGACCATTGGGGAAGTTCGTCGACGGTTGACTCACGCCAATCGTCGAAGTAGTCCACCCGCCAGATGGTCGGGACGGTTTTTTCCAGAACTGTGATGCGCTGTTCTAAGCTGCGGGGCAGCTTTCCAGGTGCGTCAGCAACCAAGATGATTCCCAAGACGCGGCAACCACCTGTCTTGTTGGACTGGTCTTGCAGTGCCAGGTCGTGTGCTGCTTCTAGTCCTGCACGGGTGGTTCGCGCGACAATCACGCACCACGGGTATTTGTCATGGACTGGCCACAACTGGCCGGCGTCGCCAAAGGGTGCCAGCGCGTGAGCTAGGTAGGTAGCTCCTGCGCCGCCGTGGGCAGCGACAAGCCAGATAAGCGGATCCATTTCCCCCTCGGGGGCAAGGCGGGTGTCTGCAAGGTCATTGCCTAACCCGTTAAGCGCTACGCGCTTGAGGGGTTTTGGTTGTGCTGCTGCCGTGTCTTGGGAGGTCACTAGCCCATCAGCTCCTTTTTGAAGTTGGTCACCTGGTCGAGGGCTTGCTTGGCCTCGTCCGCGTTGTAGGTGGCGTTGTCCAGTCCTGCTGCTTGTACGGCTTCTGGTCGCACTTCATCTCCGGCGACATCACGGCTGGAAGCGACTACCCAATCAACGGTGGCGTCAATGGCGCTTCGACCGTCTGCTGTGGCAGGTCGGGTTCCGTAGGAGTTGTGGGCGTTTCCATGTCCTGCTGCTTGTACAGCAGTTTCCGCTAGTCCATCACCGGTAATTCCCAGCACATCGATTTCTTTGAAGACTTCATCGGCCATGCCGGTAACCGTCTCTGGGGTTAGGACTTCTAGTGCGGCGTCAGCGAGCTTGGCTGCAGCAACAGCCAATCCTGCCTTCGGATTGGTAACACCTGCCGAGACAACCTGTGCGAGGTTCTCGACGGTTACTGCCTTCTTGGCAATGGTGATTCCCTTGCCCAGGGCCATTCCACCAAGTTTGCTGACTGCAGCAACGGTAGATTTTCCGAGGTCTCCGATAAGTTCCCCGCCAATTGGCCCGCGTGCTTCTTCCATGGATTTGCTACGAGCACCGTCGCGGGAAATGGTCGAAATTAGGTCTACCTCGCCAGACTGAGAAGCAGACTCCGCCTCAGAAGTTGCAGTAGCAGAGGCTGACGGGCCCTTGGGCTTCGCCGATGTCGTTTCCTCTGCGGTAGTAGACGTCGTTTCGCTATCGGCAGACTCTGCGCTAGAGCTGGGTGCTGTCGATGGTTCAGCAGCTAATCCAGGAACTTCGTTGTCACTGACCGATTCGACCTTAAATCCGCCTTTACCGAAGTCGATTCCTCCGCCTTTGACATCATCAATGCCGCCGAGCCGAACGGCAGGGCCCAAGGTGTCGCTTACGGCTTGAAGGGATTCTTCTGGGTCGTGCAGGTCAAGGCGTTCTGCGGTGCCGACAACAAGGTCAGAAAGTCGTCCTGAAACAGGCAGGTCGCAGACAAGGTCGCCTTCCGAGCACCACGACGCGGTACGGGAGGCGAGCTCTCCGAAGTCTTTTCCTCCGGTCTTGTCCAGGCCCATGCCTGCGCCATCGAGCTTGTCTTGTTCTGGGGAGCTAAAGTCTCCTACCTGCTTAATGTTTCCGCCGTCAGTTCCGGGTACGGCTTCTGGAGTAGAAGCGCCACCCTGCATGACTTCTACGCCCTTGTCTCGTGTGGGGTCAGAAAACAGGGCTACGCCAGCTACCTTGTCAGCTGGGAAATCGGACTCTCCGGAGCCGATTTCACGGGCAATGGTGGAAGCTACTTGTGCGCCTTGGGAGTGTCCGGCCAAAAAGACCTTCGTGTTGGGGCAGTTGTTAGCTACTTCTTGCAGTACCTTTGCGGTGTTTTGTGCGCCCTTTTCCATCGACTCGGAATAAGCAACAGGTGCCGATGGCTTCAGTCCTGGTACAAAGGCGCCGCCTGCAGCAGCTGGGTAGGTGACGTAGGTACGGGCAATCCGCGTGCCGTCTTTTTCTACCGTGTCCTTGTGCTCGGTCTTCCACTCGTCAGTGTCGTTTTTCGGAGCGTCTTCCCATAGTGAGTCTGCAGACTCGCTATCACTGTCAGACTCTTCAGTGCTCTTTGCACTGTCTTTGTCTGTGTTGTTCCACGGATCATTTGAGTCTGCAGAGTTTTCGTCCTTAGACGTCTCGGTGTCTCCCCACAGGTCGTTAGCGTTGCTATTGGAATCTGTGGAATCGTCCGAATTGTCCTCCGAGCCCCAGAGGTCGTTGCTGTCGCTAGAGTTCTCACCAGTCTTTTTATCTCCGCTGCCCCACAAGTCATTGGAGTCAGCGGCAATAAGTTGGGTGTGGTTGTCCGTGACTGCTTCTGCAGTTGTTTGGGCTGAGGCGGACTCAGAGGAGTCTTCTGCTTGCTCCAAGCTAATACCGCCCGATGGGTCTTTCGGGGTGCTTGGGTTTCCTTCACGCATGGCAGGCCCGGCGATTTTCGAGCCGAAGCCATGGTCGTGAGTAGAGTCTTCCTGCGCGGACGTGTCAAAGGTGCCATTGACAAGAACGAGCTGAATATCAGCGCATTTGTCGTCGGAGACTTCCTTCTTTTCGGTCTCAGTCTGGGCCATAGCGGTAGGCACAGACAGGCCGAACATGGCTACAACGGAAGCCGTGGCGGCGTAGGAGAATGCGGCTTTTATCGATTTCACCGTCTTAGTCCTCTCGTCCAATGGAGTGAACAGCCCACGTTCCGTGGTTGTCCTTGGCGGTTACTTTTTGCTTGTAAAGAGTTGGCTTGTCTTCCTTGGGTTGCTTGACCTCTAGCTCTACGGAGGTCGTATCTCCCTCGGACGGCTGCATAGTCAAGCACCAGGTCGTACCTTCGGGAGCAGCCTTGGGCAGAATCTTCATCCAGTCCTGCTTTTGCATTTCGCTGTCTTTGGTCAAAGACGCCTTGACGCCATTGGCGTCAGCGTCAAAATAAGCCTTTTCAAACTTGGCGATAGCTGCACGCGGTGAGTCCTCCTGGGAGACATCAACGTCATTGTTTCCCCCGCAACGATCTCCGACCTCTGCGACTTCTTTCGAAGTATCAGAGATGGGTTGCGGGCCCTTTTGCTCCACTTGGTCAGCAACCGGCGAGGATTGTTCGGTTTCGCCCTGTGCTTCGGTCGTCTCGGGCGAATCGCTTCCCTGGTTCAGGTAGGTTGTAGCGCCAATGCCTACCAGTGCGAGTACGGCTACACCGAGTGCTATCGGCGCTGCAGATCCGCGCTTTTTCGGCTCAGAGGGTGCGCTCTCTTTATTCTCGTTGCGTGCCGGACGAGATAGCTTGGGCTTTTTAACAGCCTTCGGCTTCTTTTTTGGCTGCGGTTTCTCCTCTACAGGCTGTTCCGGCTGCTTATCGGCTACGTCTTCTTCCGCTTTTGTGCTCTCGTTAGCCCCGTCGAGGGCGCGTAGCTCCGGCTTGGAAGAGTTCTTGTCCTTGTCTTGGTTGTTTAGTGCGTCAAGCCAGTCGTCCATGGGTATTCCTCATTTCTCGGCTGTTGCCGCAGGCAAATTAGACGGTCTTGTGGTCGATGGTCATATCTGCCGACACCGCGCCCAGTTCACCGCTTTGGGAAGTAGGCAGGTTTTCCACGTGGTCGATAACCGCGTTGTGCAGGTTATTGAGGTTTTCCTGGGCGTAGTCCGGCAGTGTAGACGCTGCGTTTTGGCCTGCTTGCTGAATGAAGGCCACCTCATTCGCTGGAAGCGCAACGGTGTTTTCTCCGGCTGGGGTAGAAATCGTCACATCGCCATCGAAGGGCTGGGCGGTGCCCTGCGCGGTAACCGTGATTCCTGGAGCGCTCACGGTTGCTGACGCGCCTTCTACTTCGTTGGTTTCTACCGGCGCAGCTGGGGCAGGCTCCGGCTGGCTAGGTGCAGGAGCCGAGGCTGGCGCTGGCTGTTCCGGCTGTTCTGACTGTGCAGGAACCGATTCAACGGCCTGTGGGGCAGGCTGATGATTTTCTTCTACCGGCTGAATGTCTTCTACTTCACTAGCGTCTTCTACCTCACCGTTTTGTGGCACCACGGCAGGCTGGTCGGCGATTGGCTGTTCTTCTACTGCTGGCTCAGTGGTGTGGACGGCAGGCTGGTAAGTCGGCTCGGTAGCGGTGTCTACCGGCTCATTGTTAATGGCAGGTTCTGCTGCCGGCTGTTCGGAGATAACTTCATCGCTCCACTGTGGGGTTGCGGAATTGTTGTTGCCATTGTCAGATTCCACCGGCTTTGGTGCCGGAATTTCAGCTTCGGTACCCGGCTGAGATTCGTCGGAGGCAGTCGGAGCAGTCTCGGTACCTGGCTGCGCATTGTTAGCTGGCTGGGCCGGAATATTGGACTGGTTAGGAAGCTGCGCATCGATCTCGGTTCCCGGCTGGGCGTTATTAGCAGCGGTGGATTCTTCTTCCCCGCCGTTGTTGCCCGCGGAGTTGTTATCGGTGTCCGTACCAGGCTGTGCTTCGCTTGCAGCTTGTGCGTCGGAATCATCGGAGGCGGTGGTATCCGTGCCGGGCTGGGCACCAGTAGATTCCTCGGCCTGCGCCGAGGCAGCGCTTACGCCAGTAACAGCACTCAAGGCGACGAGTGTGGCGGCGCTTGTGGAAATAGCGGTGCGGATATTGACCATTGGTCCCTCTCTACAATGTGTGCGTCGTTTCTCGTTTTGCGCATTCTGCGCGTTCTGCGCGTTCTGCGTCGCACTCCATTGTGGCGCAAGTCCTGTGCCATTCCAACAGCAATTGTTTATTATTTTTGCCTTTTAACTTCCCCCAAGGTTTTCACATGCGTTTACTTTCCCTTTATGCGCTGGGACTTTCTCCTTTATTTACCGGAATTCCCGAATTTAATTCACAGCAATAAAACGGGCCAATACCCCCATTTCGGGGCGGGTGTTAACATTCCTATTAGTTGATGATATGTCCGCATTTTTCTGCTTTTTACAGAAAAACACCCCAGAATGGAACATTCTGGGGTGTCTGACCAGCCCTAACTGGCAAGAAAGCTACAGCTTTCGCTACTCCTGTGGGGGTATCCCGTTGAGTAATTCTTCTAAGGAAGATTTTGGAATCCGGTATCGACCACTCGGCAAGCGGACAACTCCGTCGATTTTTCCGGACGCAGCCCACGCCTGCACCGAACGTCGAGAGACGTTGGGAAGCAGTTCTGCAGCTTCTCCCGAGGTCAGCCACACTTCTTCGTTGGTCTGCTCAGCGTCTCCTGTAGTCATGTCGGTCATATTACATCCACTCCAGCTGGCGTCAATCACGCGATTGGCACACTCTGCGCGTTCTGCGCGTATTGCGCCTTTTGCGCTTTTTGTCTATTCTCGTTTCTACCTCGGGCCATAAAGCTGGCTTTGTCGAGGTTTTCTTAAACCATTTTATCTAGGTAACACTTAGCCCTGCTAGGAGGGCATTTATGGATACCAAAGTCACCTTTCGTATTGATGCACACCTCAAAGAAGAGCTGCATCATATGGCTATCTGTCAGCATACAACGATGAATGCGCTGATCGTTCAGGCCATTTCTGAGAGTCTTGCCAGATACCTTGGAGAACGCTGTCTGGTTAAAAAAGGTCTAGCGCACTAGGTTTTTAGCCCCATAGAATTCGGGGCCATGGCGAGGAAGAAGAAAGAAGACCCCAATCAGATCTCCCTTTTCGACCTCTTAGGAGAAAGCACCAATGATCTACAAAGCGACAATCCAGCAGGCCTATCAGGACGCAGGACGCGAACTGAGCGAGCCAGCACTGACCGAGACCTACGAAGCAATGATGAGTCAGTGGGAGCAGACCTCCGCGAGGAATCTGCAGATACTCACCGACCGTTGGAAGCAGAAGACGGGCAAGCAGACAGTCGACGCACTAACGCGGGGACAGCTTCTGAATCTGGCCGACCAGCAGGCGAGCGAGGAAGTCCGCAGCGAGTGGCTCGACCCGCTCACCCAGGAAGTAATCGAGGACAATCTTCTCCACGACGAGATGAATCCACCGAGCCTGCAGGTTCTCACGTCCCCGAATCTGTGGATGACTCAGTGGAACCTCCTTCCCGACAACGACGCGCTCAACGAACTAGCAGCGAGCCTGTGGCCGGAGAAGAGCTCGAAGTGGCTGCTGGTGGCAACGGCACTACTGCAAGTCAGCGACCATCAGAACAAGGAGTACCCGACCGAGAAGGACTCGACACTTCTTCCCGCCTTCGAGGCGAAGGTCAATCACGCAATGACGCTCAACTAGATCCGGTTTGGACAAATATCGCCGCGATTGAGGCGGCTATTGCCTACCGAGACGGTGACAGTCTTGACGATAGCCAGCGCCAAGCGCTGGAACAATACCGCTCTTGGGGTGCTTTCTCCCAGGTCTTCGATGAACACAACGAGCGCTACGCACCTGCCCGCCAGCGCCTTCGCGAGCTACTAAGCGACGACGAATACACGGCAGCTCGACGCACAATTCTTACCGCCTATTACACTCCCCCAAGCCTTACTTCCACCATCTGGGACAGCCTTCTAACCGCAGGATATACCGAGGGCAAGGTACTTGAACCCGGCGTGGGAGCAGGTGGATTTATTGACGCAGCACCCGAAGGCGCAGACGTTGTAGGCATTGAGCGCGACCCTATGAGCGCGCTTATCGCTAATGCTCGCTACCCCGAGTCGCAGATTCGCCGCGAAGACTTCGCGGATACCTCAATTGCCGATAACTCCTTCGTCGCCACCATCGGCAATGTTCCTTTCTCCCAGACTGTGCCTTACGACCCGCACCACAACCGTGCGGGCCTATCCACGCACAACTACTTCATTTCCAAGTCCATCGACTTGACCGCCCCAGGAGGCTATGTTGCTGTTCTAACCTCCCAGCACTCTGCCGATTCGGCTGGGCGCGGGTCTACCAGCGTGCAGCAAGCACTTACTGACCGCGCCGATTTCATCACTGGCGTGCGCCTGCCTGGCGGCTCAAACGGTGCTTTTGCCGATTTTGCTGGCACCGAAGTAGGCACTGACGTTCTCGTCTTCCGTGTCCGCGACGAAAATCAGGAACCTAGTGCGCGTACCGAGGAATTCTGCAGGAAACAGTCCATTACGGTTGGCGATACCACCCGCTCGATAAATAAGTTCTTCGCAGATAATCCAGACCACGTACTCGGCACGTGGAAGGAAGTTTCTTCCCAATTCGGGCCAACCCTAGAGGTACGCAGCGACAATACGGACAACGTGGCAAACCAGCTGGGCGATATTTTGCGCCGCGATATTTCTACTGCTGTCGCCAACGGCCAGGGGCTTACCGCTAGTCCAGAAACGAT
The DNA here is from genome assembly GCF_022288805.1 of Corynebacterium yonathiae. Taxonomy (GTDB): domain Bacteria; phylum Actinomycetota; class Actinomycetes; order Mycobacteriales; family Mycobacteriaceae; genus Corynebacterium; species Corynebacterium yonathiae. Next base: position 6,398 of record NZ_JAKOPM010000020.1, on the reverse strand, counting down.
TAACCACGCCGAACAACTAGACGTCTCTGGCCTTATTGAAGCCCGCCGAGAACAGATCCAAGATACTTTGGGCGCATTGCGCTATATCGACAATGACGACGGCAGCGTGCAATTCCAGCAACTTAACCCCATCGGTGGCAGCGGCGAGTCCGCATGGGAAGACGTCAAATGCGCTAAGAAATACCAGCAGGAATGGAAAGCCATTGTTGACCTGCGCAATACCACCGAGGCAGTCCTAGAAGCCTGCCGTGAGGGACAAGAAGACGAGCTTCCCGCACTACGCGAGGTTCTTAACACCCAATACGACGCTTACGCCAGCACCTACGGCCTGCTTAACCGCTTTACTGTCCAAGCCGCCAAGGAAAAGACGCCGGAGCGTATCTCGGCTGACTTCGAGAAAAAGGTTGACCTGTGGCGCAAGCACAACGCCGTCGATGATCGCCCCTTCGAGGGTGAACTACCCGAGGAAGTCACCGCACGGCTATGGGACGAAGCCAAGCAACCCAGCACCCGCGAGCAGCGCAAGCAACTGCACCTTTCTGGCGCACTGCGCCGCGACCCGTACGTCACGGCTGTTCTAGCACTCGAAGACTTCAATGACGATACCCAGCAGGCCACCAAGGGCCCACTGTTTACTACTAACCCACTGCGCTCTATAGACACTCCCACCAGTGCCGATTCGGCCCAGGACGCGGTAGTTATCGCTCAAAACCATAACCTTCCCATGACTACTGCCACCTTTGCAGAGCTTTTGGGAAATACCGACGAAGACGCCCTTGCCCGCGAGCTGACCGAAAATAAGGTTGCTTTTCGCCACCCGCACCGCCCTGACGAGTGGGTTCCAGCAACCAAGTACCTTTCTGGGTCTATCTACCCCAAGCTGGAAACTGCCCGCCAGGTCGCACAAAACGATCCGCGCTTTCTTCCCAATGTCGCAGGCTTGGAAGAAGCCTTGCCGGACAAGGTCACCAGCGGAATCAAGATGAGTCTAGGGGCCACGTGGATACCCGATGATGTCTACCGCGATTTCATCATTGACACCTTGGATATTCCCGCCAGCCTGCACAATCGAGTCACAGTAAACAACCGCGCCGATGAATGGTTTGTCAGCACTCCAAAGGATTGGCACACGCGAGAAGAAGTCGATCTGAAATGGGGCGTGCGCGCGGCTAACGCAAATGGCCAATACAACTTCAATGACGAAGAGTTTAAGGATTTCAGCCACGCTGGTATCGCCCACTCTGGTGCCGACGCCACTGTCTACTCGGCAGCAAAGCTCATTGAAGACACCATGAACATGCGCCCGCCGCAGCTCAACATGTCCAAATACGCCAAGCTGGACAAAGGCTACGGAGAAAATGCGCTAGTCGTCCACCGCAAGGCTTCTGCCTTTGCCGGTTCCAAGGTAGAAGGCCTAGAAAAGCACTTCTCCCGCTGGGTCACCCAAGACCCAGAGCGCTATGAGCGCCTAGTCGATGTCTACAACCGCACGCTCAATGGTGTTGTTGCCCCCAGCTATGACGGTTCTCGCCGCGAGATTGCAGGAATTAGCGACCGCTACAAGCCCTACCCATATCAGCTCAACGCAGTCGAGCGCATGCTCAACGAACCAGGTGTGCTGCTAAACCACGTTGTCGGTGCCGGAAAAACCGGCAGCATGCTCATGGGAGCCATGGAGCTAAAGCGCCTAGGCGTTGCTAAACAGCCCTGGATGGTTGTGCCTAACCACCTCGTAGAGCAGGTCGGAATCGAGGCAAAGCAGTGGTTCCCCGGTGCGAATATGCTGGTAGAAACCCGCAGTGGCAGCAGCCGCAAAGATGACCGTCAGCGCCTTCTTGCCCAAGCCGCAGCCAATGACTGGGAGCTTGTCATTGTTTCTATGAGCTCGTTCGGCGAAATGAGCATGTCCGCAGATTACCTACGCGACTACCGCGACAGCGTCCTAGACGAATTCGAGCGCGACCTGCAAGAAATCGAAGACAACGAGGTAGACGAGCAAACCCGCCGCGATAACACGCGCCGCATCGAGCAAAAGCGCGACAAGTTCGAGCAGAGCATGAACCAAAAAATCGACAAGATTTCTCGCGGTGACACAATCCCTTGGGATCAAACGCGCGGCGACTACATCATTGTCGACGAGGCACACAACTATAAAAACCTCCGGCGCGTATCTAAGCTGGCCGACCTTGCCGAAGAAGGCTCCGACCGCGCTACTGACCTCGACGTAAAACTGCGCTACCTACGCGGAGAAAAAGGCAACGACCACCCCATTGCCACCTTTGCCACGGGTACACCTATTGCCAATTCCATCGCCGAAATCTACACCATGCTCAACTATCTTCGGCCCGATCTTCTCCACGAAGCAGGCATGCATGGCGTGAACTCCTGGGCACAAAACTTCACCTCGAAGCGCAGCGAAATTGGCTTTACCGCTGGCAATAAAATCAAGCCACAAACCCGCATTGCCAGCTATGAAAACCTTGCAGAGCTGGCCCAAATGTGCGCGCCCATGGCCGACACCATCACCCGCGAAGATATTCCACGCAAGCTGCCCAGCGTTAAAGGCGGCGAGACTACTGTCGTGGAATTCGACGTAGACCAAGAAACCAAGGACTTAATTCAAGATCTTTCCTGGCGCGAAGATAATCAGCCAGACAACCCCAAAATCGACAACGCCTTAAAGATTATGAGCGACGGCAAAAACGCCACGCTCTCACCGGAATTAGCTAACCTCCCGCCCTCACAAGGCGTAGGCCGCGTTCACGCCGTTGTCCAAAACGTCGTACGCGAATGGCAGGACAATAAAGACAACGAGTACACCGACCAACAGGGAAATGTCTCACCTAATCGTGGTGGCCTACAGCTTATTTTCTGCGATAAGGGAGTGCCCAAGCCTGACGGCTCATTCTCCATGTATGAGGCAATCCGCGACCAGCTTGTCGAAGCCGGCATGAATAAAGACCGCATTCGCTTTATCCACGACTGGGACAATAAGCGCACCCAGCTTTTTGACGACTGCAATAACGGCAAAGTCGATGTGCTTATTGCCAATACGGCCAAGCTAGGCACCGGCGCAAATATCCAATCTCGTGGCGTAGCTATCCACCACGTAGACGTTCCCTGGCGTCCTGCTGACCTAGAGCAGCAAGACGGACGCTTCTTCCGCCAAGGCAACCAAAACGACGAAGTCGCCCGCTATACCTACGTTGGACGCGGCACCTACGACGGGCATTCTTGGGCCACTATCGAGCGCAAAGGCCGGTTTACCAACCAATTCTGGAATGCTGACCGCTCCATGCGCTCAATTGCCCCGCTCGAAGACAACGACCTAGAAGCCATGGCCCAAAACAAGGCTATCGCTACCGGAAACCCTGACTTCGTGCGCAAAGCAGAGCTCACCAAACAGGTAGAAAAGCTCGAAGCTGCCGCCGATGAACACACAGCACTCGCCGAATCCAACGTTCTCACCCGCAGGCAAGCACAAGAAGGCCTCGCCCGCGCCCAACGACGCCTAGACCGAACCGAAGGACTAGTAGACCAAGCAGAACAATGGGCAGACACCGACTCAAAGGAGCGCACCTGGAATATCAACAACTCCCATCAAGACTCCCGCGAAGAAGCCACTAGCGCCCTTATTAACCGTCTCAAAGAGGTCAAAGACTCGCGCAGCACCGACTACCAGCCAGTAGGTACTATCGCTGGAATCTCGTTTGCGGCACGTTTCGACGCGATTAATGGCAGCGTTCAGGTTAAATCCGACTTCGGGCAAGTAGGCCGTGACGCCATTGAAAAATGGGTCATTGACCCCACCTACGCGCACTCGGGCATTACTCCTGAAGAAATCAAGAACAAACAAAGCGGACTGCTCACCCAGCTAGAAAATACGGTGCGCTCAGCCCCCGACCGCGTTGACCAAACCCGCGCAGACATCACCAACCATCAGCAAACAATCGACGATATTGACCAACTCGGGGACCCAGAGTCCTTCCCCCAGCAAGACCAGCTGGACTCGGCTCGCAAAGAACTCAACACGGTCACTCAACGCCTGGCTGACTTCGACGCCTCCGACGCAGAAGTTCGCCGACGCCAAGAATATGCCAGCCGACTCGCCAGCAAAGGGCGCAGCCCCGGCTACTCCCTAGAGCTCAACCCCACCGGGTTCATGCGCGATACAGGAATGATCTGCCACCCAGACAGCAAACCCATCTCCCACACAGCAGGAGACACTGCACTTATGGATCCTCCTGCCGACCCTGAACTTCACCCCGAAGCACAGACAAGCATGGACTTCCTCGACGGACTCGGCCTTGGAGATGAAACAAGCAATAGTCCCCACAGTGACGGCCAAGAAGAAAACTCATCCCAGCCCCTAGACGAAGAACAAGAGGACGATAACGGAAATGAGCTGTAGCACACCCCTCAACGCAGCATGTACAATGAACGCAGAACACGCAACACGCGCAGACCTTCCTGCGAAATTCCAGCTATTAATCACACCGGTGTGATTTAATAGGCGGAGAAAATAAAAAGCCGCACCCCACACTCATGGGGTGCGCAGCGCGAGCGGCACACACCCTCGGTTCAAGTCCAGGGCGCGCACATTCCTCAAAACGAGGAAACCCCCGCATCATAGAGTTGGCGCTCTAGCGGGGGTCCAAACGAAAAACGACACCGACCGTGTCGATTCAGACTTTACCACTTCCACACGGACAGTGAGCAAAGCACAACACGGTCGGTGCCGATAGTCCGAAAGGAGACTACGACACCATGCAGCCCCGAGACGAGCGCCGCGCCAAGCTCGAAGCAGTCAAAGAACTAGCCCGCAGGCAAGAACACGACGCCGCACAAGAACTCCTCCAAGCCCAGGACGTCGGCTACACCTCTAAACTATTCGTCCAAGCACTCTTCCCCTACCGCAAAACCGAGGGAAACAACCGCACCGTCGAAACCCCACAGGGAACAATCACCATCCTCTCCCAACGAGGAGTCCCCTACGGCAAGTACCCCAGGCTCATCATGGCCTATATCATCACCCGCGCCGTAGCTAATGCCGGACGCCTCAAAGAAGGAAAAATCACCCACGAAGAAGCCTGCCGCATTCCACTAGGACACTCCATGAGCCACTTCCTCCAAGCAATCGGCATCACCGGACGCGGCACCGGAGGAGCAACCGGAAACCTGAAAAATATCCGCGAGCAGCTCCTACGCATCGCAGGTTCTTTCATCACTGTCCAAAGCGACGACGGCGTTCACGCACGCGGACGCAACACCCAAATCCTCGAAGACTGGAACCTCTGGTTCGACCCCCGCGACCCCAACCAGGGAAGCTTCATGGAATCAGAACTCGTCCTAACCCCCCAGTTCTTCAAGCACATTGCCGAAGCCCCCATCCCCATCGACCTCAATGTACTGCGCGAGCTCAACAAACCACGTTCGATGGACATTTACATCTGGCTTACCGTAAAGCAATACTGGCTGGCTAAAAACAACCGCGAAGCCTACACCTTCACTTGGGACATGATCGCCGCCAACTTCGCCACCTCAGAGATAACCTCTACGACTCAGATGCGAGACTTCAGACGACGCACAAAGGAAGCAATCGAAGAAGTTTCAAAGGTATGGCCGAACTCGGGAATTGAAGCCAACACAGACGGCGTAACGGTCACGAGGACTGCTCCATCAGTTCACCAGAAGCCACCGCGCCCCGAACTCGACTAAACCGAACACGGAAGACTAGCGCCCTACGGGGCGCTTTCTTTTTGCCCAAAACAGCGTGCACAGATTTACCCTCACGCAAAATACGGCTGCGCTGATTTACCCATACGGAAACCCACATGAGACTACTGCGCATAAGTTGACACATGCCTGCGCATAAGTTGACACATGGCAGGTTCTCCCAGCTCAACCTGCGCATAAGTTGACACACAGAAAAAGAGCCTGCGCATAAGTTGACACATGCCTGCGCATAAGTTGACACATGCCTGCGCATAAGTTGACACATGCCTGCGCATAAGTTGACACATAAAGGCACTTATACACAGGGTTTTACCTGCGGGTTTACCTATTTTCCCAGGTGGCTTATAACTATATCCCTGTAGATCTATATCCCCAGCTGATCAACCAACAAAACCGTTCACTACGGGTTACTGTTTATGCTCCCGCCTCGCCTTACGGCTCGTTGGGCTGCCGCCCAAATCAAAGATTTGGTTGCCACCAAAACACCCCACAACAACCACGGGCCTGACCCCGGACAGTGGACACATCGGGGGTTAGCTATGCTGCTTTGGTCAGTGTAGCTGATGTGAGTGCTTCGACCATTCCTGTGAAGTGCCCCGGGTTTTGTTCCTAGGCATTTGCCTTGATTTCTATTATTGCTTGCGGCGGGTGCTGGTCCCAAA
>NZ_JAKOPM010000001.1 GCF_022288805.1 Corynebacterium yonathiae | reverse complement strand
GATGCAATATCGAAATCAGACCCTTGAAGCCCTAACCGCCTAGAATTAAACCAGTCCAACTTTCGGGGGCCAGTTCACATTGCTGGGATGCAGCGGCTTTTTCATATGCTTTGAGTGGCCCGGACAGCTAATGGTTCCGAGCTTCTTCGCCCGACATTGAGCTGCAGTCTAGAGGTCTTTGGCGTCCTCTATGTACTCAGACCCCACCAGGTCCCTGAAAAGCTCAGGGTCGATAGATTGCCCGATTCTGATCACGGAAATATGACCCGTGGGCTCCAGGATCATAATCTGGACGTCCTCCATGCGGCTAATGCCTGCCTTGCGGGCCGCAGAATAAATATCTGACTTAGTAATATGCGCTAGGGTCAAGTTATCCTCAACCATCTTCCCGCGAAAGACTAGGAGAACTGGACGCCGGTCAAGAAAGCGCGTCCACTTCACTACCTTACGGATAGTGCCGAACGCGGCTTCTAGCGCCATCAGGGTTGTTAGGCCGATAACACCGGCAGCTAAGGTCGGAGGATTTCCCACGATAACGCGGCCTGCGACCGCGCCAAACATAATAATGATGATGGCATCTGAGGCCGTCATGGAAGTTAACACTCGAGAGCCAAAAACCTTCACCAAGACCATGAAGGAGAGGTATATACCCAAGGTGGCCAGCACGACAACGGGGATACGGTGCCATTCAATGCCGAGTTGATAGGTAATTTCGCGCAGAAAGAGGTCTAGAAGATCCACGGTTGGTTAGGTTACCTGGCTACTGCAAGCTGTACAGAAAAAGGCGGAGCACTTCTCCCCCGTTCAGGAAGAACCGCTCCGCCTAACGACTAATGGCTTAGATATGGAATTGCTTGCGCAAGTCCTCGATCATCTTGCGTGCTGGGGCGGGAAGAATGTGGGGGTTCATGCCCACAACGGCAACGCCTGCGACCAGCGCCGCGATGATGGCAAATACTGCACCACCCGCAGAAGAGCCGTTAGAGGACAAGGAAGAGCCCTTAGGTTCAGGCTTTGCACCCGGTTCCGAGGAAGCGTTGCCGCTTAGTTCGAGAGGCAGCGTTGCCTTGGTGCCGGCATCGGTGGTGATTTCCAGGTTCTGGCTTCCGCTGAGGTCCTTTGGAACGGTGAGCTTCACCGTGGCGCGCCCGCGCTCTCCAAATTGCGCATCGCCCTCGTGAGCAGCGTTATCGATGTCAACGGTTTGCTCAGCATCGCCCAGCTTTACGGTCGCCTTCTTCGCCATCGGTTCACCGTTGGTGGAGTAATTGAGGCTCGACAAGTGCACGGTGATTTCCTCACCTGGTTTTACCTCTCCCTCAACGTGGGCACCGATCTGGCCCTGGCCGGTGCGAACCTCAGATTCGCCTGACTTGATGTAATCGATCATGGCCTGAGTGTCCATGTAGCCCACATCGTTCTTGTCCTTGATGGAACCAGCGTTGAAATACCCGTCACCGCCTGCATCCTCGTCGCTAGAGGCAAGGAACGAAGACAGTGCGATGGAGTAGTCCTTATTCGGGTCGAGTTGTTCACCGTTGATGGTCACGGACTTTATGCGCTCACCCTTGCCGGCTTTCTGGTCATAAACAACCTGGACATTGTTGGAAAGGCCCATAGCTAGACGCGGGCGGCTACCTTCCTGCCACTGGTTCTCCAAGGCCTTGATGAACTCTTCACCGGAAATCTTGGCGGTAATCACGGAGTTGCCAAATGGCTGTACCTCGAAGATGTCCTTGTAGGAAACTTCGCCGCCCTTCAAATCGGCGCGCACACCGCCGGCGTTCATTACACCGATCTCGATGTCCTCACCCACCTGCTTGCTCATGGCGTAGCGCTGTCCATCAGCGATGAAATTATTAAGGGTAGATTCTACGCCGCGGTTAGAGCCTGCCTCAGCGCCTTCGTCAGAACCGCGAAAAAGATCCTGAGTGACGGTGCCGGCAGTCTTGGAGCCTTCAACTTCGGCTTCTCTCTGTGCCTTTTCCACCACGGAAGCGAGGCCAGCGTCCGGCTCAACCGAGGCCGCGTCCGTAGCATCGTATTGGCTGAGTTTGATGTCGGTTACCTTCTTTGCGGTCTTGTCATAGGTAATGTCGACGTCGTTAAGCAGCTTGCCGTACTCATGGCCCTGCGCCCACTGCAGCGGGAGTGCACCCTCACGCGGAATCTCCCCCTTGGTGCGCTGGTGAGTATCACCACCGAAGAGCACGTCTACGTCCTTGTTGAATCCTTCGGCATATTCTTGGGCGTCCTCATGGAACAATGCAACCACAACGTCTGCCTCGCCGGACTCCTTCAGGCGAGTGGCCTCTTCATTGGTGGCCTTTACTGGATCAGTGAAGGATACGCCTGGGATCTTCGCTGCAGAAACTTTGTACTTTGTGTTCTCCGTTACGGTTCCTACGTAACCGACCTTGACGCCGTCTAGATCTTCAACGTGAGACGGCTTAAGCAGAGGCTTGTCGTCCTTGAGCACGTTGGCTCCCAAAATTGGGTACTTGGAGTTGGGCTGGATGCGCTCCGTGAGATCCTCAGTGCCCTTATCGAACTCATGATTACCTACTGCGGATACCTTCATGCCCATCTCGTTGAGGGCTTCAAGGGTGTATTTATCATCGGAAATTGCCGATACGAACGCAGAGCCGCCTATGTTATCACCCGAGGAGGTCAGATTGAATTCTTGGCCCTCGTTTACCTGCTTGATAAGGGACTGCAGTCGCGCCACGCCCATCTCATCGCCAGCCTTGGCGGGATCACCAATTTGGTCTTCCAAGTGACCGTGAATATCGGTGATATTCGTGACAGAGATGGTGGTCTTGTTCTCCTGTGCCACCGCCTGCACGCCGGAGAGAGCGACTGCGGAAACGGTAGTGGCGGCCACGAGCTGGCCGATGCGACGAAACTGCATGAGGTACTCCTAGATAGTAGAAAGCGACAGGATAATTTATATCGCTTTGCTAACTACCTGGCAGAAGAATTTAAGCTTTTCTGCTGGAGCTTTACCTTGCAGCAGCCAAGAATTCACGCAGGCGTAACCCACCCGAAGCCTTCACGTTGCTTGCCTCTCCCCTCCTTTAGGGTAAGAACAAAGTGCGTTAGGCGGTAACTCGGTAGACGTCGAAGACGCCTTCGGTATTGCGCAACGTCGTCATCAACGTACCTAACTGCTTGGTGTCTGACACAGAGAAGGTAAACCGTACCGTCGCGATGTGGTCATCACCGCGATTGGAATTCATGGTCAATACGTTAATATTCTGATCGCTCATCACCCGGGTGAGCTCCGAGAGAAGACCTTGGCGGTCAAGAGCTTCCAATTGCAGGGTTGCAGAGAAAGCGCCCGTCGCCGACGTACCGGAAGACCAAGTCACCTCCAGCATGCGCTCAGGTTCTGCTTTGAGTTTTTCTGCGTTGGTACAGTCGGCCCGGTGCACGGACACTCCGCCGCCGCGAGTTACAAAGCCAAAGATGGCATCACCTGGAACGGGCTGGCAACACTTAGCCAGCTTGGCCATCACGTCCGGGCTGCCTTCCACCAAAATGCCGGTACCCGAAGCGGAATCTTCGGTGTGCTGGGCACGGGAGTGCTCAATCTCAGAAAGCGGCGTGCGCGAGGCCAAAGTGTCAATGGCATCGTCCCGGTCACCGAACATGGCAACCAACTGATTGGCAACGTGTTGGGCAGATACATGGCCCGCGCCGATGGCGGTATAGAGCGAGTCGACGTCGGTGTAATGAAGTTGCTCCGCAACCTGCTTCATGGAGCTGGCAGTAAACAGGCGGTGCATGGGCAAGCCACCACGTTGGACCTCAGTGGCCAGTGCGTCGCGTCCGGCCTCCAAGTGTTCTTCACGGCGCTCCTTGGCAAACCACTGCCGTACCTTAGTCTTGGCACGGGCAGACACCAGGAAGTCCTGCCAATCACGGGACGGACCAGCGTTCGGATCCTTAGAGGTGAAGATCTCCACCTTGTCGCCGGACTTTAGCTTCGACTCGAGCGCGACGAGCTTGCCATTGACCTTGGCACCGATACACCTATGTCCCACCTCAGTATGTACTGCATAAGCAAAATCCACTGGAGTAGAACCGGCCGGCAAGTTTACGACGTCGCCTTTGGGGGTAAAGGCGAAGATTTGCTTGGCGGTAAGGTCATACCGCAGGGAGTCTAAGAACTCATTAGGATCAGCAGCTTCCTTCTGCCAATCCAGAAGTTGGCGCATCCAGGCCATCTGGTCCACTTCTTCTTGGTGGCCCGAGTTCTTCCCTTTAGTTTCCTTATAACGCCAGTGAGCGGCCACGCCGAATTCGGCATTGTAGTGCATCTCATGGGTGCGGACTTGAACCTCTAGCGTCGCGCCGCCATCTGCTAGGACGGTGGTGTGCAATGACTGATATACGCCAAACCTCGGCGAGGAAATATAGTCCTTAAAGCGTCCGGGCAGAGCTTGGTAAATCGAGTGCACCACACCGATGGCGGCATAACAGCTATTGACATCTTCGACCAAGATCCGGATACCCACTAAGTCAAAAATCTCCGCGAAGTCACGGCCGCGCACGATCATCTTTTGATAAATGGACCAGTAGTGCTTTGGACGGCCCATAACCTCGGCTTCAATGCCGTTTTCCTTTAATGCCGCGCTGACTTGGCTAATGATCTCCTTGAGCGCCCGGTCACGCGAGGGAGCCCGGTCAGCGACCATGCGCACGATCTCGTCATACTTTTTTGGATACAGGATGGCAAAGGATAAGTCTTCCAGCTCCCACTTAACGCTTGCCATACCTAGACGGTGAGCCAAAGGGGCAATGACCTCAAGGGTTTGTCGCGCCTTCTTGGCCTGCTTTTCAGGCGGAAGGAACCGCATCGTACGCATATTGTGTAGCCGGTCGCTTACCTTGATGACCAGTACGCGGGGATCGGTGGCCATTGCGACGATCATTTTTCGGATAGTCTCTGCCTCGGCGGCCGAGCCCAGCGCCACCTTATCCAGCTTGGTCACACCGTCCACCAAGCGAGCCACCTCGGGACCAAAATCGCGGGTGAGATCCTCTAAGGAGTAGTCCGTATCCTCCACCGTGTCGTGCAAAAGGGCCGCCACGATGGTGGTGGTGTCCATGCCGATTTCCGCCGCAATCGTCGCCACGGCAAGCGGGTGGGTGATATAAGGCTCTCCGGATTTGCGGAAAACCCCCTCATGGAGCCGCTCGGCGGTGTCGTAGGCGCGATTGAGCAAGTCCGCATCGGCTTTGGGGTGAAACTTGCGGTGGATGGACATCAACGGGTCCAGCACCGGATTCACCTTGACCCGGCCGCCGGTGAGCGAACGGGCAAGGCGAGCCGACATGCTGCGCATTCCGCCGCCGGTCTGGCGTTTTACGGGTTTGTCCATGGCCAAATCTACCGCCCTTCACAGTGCCACGAGCCTTGTGGCCTCATGTCCTCTAGATCGTGGGAACTAGCTTAGACATCCCATCTTAGTCTGTGGCATTTAACACAATAAGCGGTGGGCCGGATAAACGCTCACGTCCGTTAAGGCCCTTGACTTCCAGCACCACCACATTGCCGGCAACCTCGGCTCCTGCCGACTCGAGCAAAAGCTTAGCGCCGTGGAGGGTGCCGCCGGTGGCTAGGACGTCGTCGACAAGCACAACGCGCTTGCCTTTGATATCAACGCCGCTGGCCGGAATCTCCAGCGCCGCAGAGCCGTACTCCAGCTCATATTCTTCGGTATATACCGGAGGCGGAAGCTTGCCCTTCTTGCGGATGGCTAGGATACCCAAGCCCATCTTGTAGGCCACGGCCGAGCCTAATAGGAATCCACGGGCATCCAGGCCGCCGATCATATCCGCGCCTAACTCCTCACAGGCAGCTGCTAAGCCGTCCACCACGGTGCGAAATGCCTCTGGATCCGCCAAGACCGGGGTGAGGTCTTCAAAGAGGATGCCCTCCTCTGGGAAGTCTTGAACGAGGCGAACCTTATCCTTGAGTGCCTGTGCTGCTGATTCGTAGTGCGAACTCATAATCTTCCTTGAGAAATATTTGCGAGAGGTCGTGATAGGCCGCGGTTGTGGGTCCTATTTCTTTTCGGCTTGGGCGGTGCTGCGCCAGCGATCCATATTCCAACCGATGCCCGAGACGCCAGTGTACGGCAGGACACCTTCCACGTCGCGGCGGACTAGAAAAACACGCGGCTGTGCGGAAAGCGGAATAGACGGAACGTCCTTCCACAAAGCCTCTTCTGTCTTTTTAAGCTCCGCGGAATTCTTCATGCTTGATTCCACCGTGGAATACTCCGTTTGGGGATCTACCGGTCCGAGGAAAGCATCAACGGTAGGCGCCCAGGTCTCTGGATCCATTTCCAGGTAGTGCTGAGACATAAACTCCGCAGACGCATCCTCAATAGTAATACCGGCTGGTTCACAAGATGCACGGAGCTGTTCGACCATGGCCGCATAGCGCTTGTCTGGTCCCAAGTAGCCGACTTTAATGGTCGTGCCGCTGAGGCTGCCCGCCTTCGCCAGATCGGTGCCCTGGTGTTCCTTGCCCACCTTGTCGAGACCACCGGAGACTGGGTTAGTGGCGGAAACGGTGCGCAAATATGCTGGAGGCACCTCCACGCCAGAGGCCGCGGTACTCGCCTGAGCAACCGCTTGCTGATCGACGCAGGCAGCGAAGCTCTCCCGTGCCCACGGTTCCGCGAATACGCCGGCTTCAGACAGAGTAAGCGTGTCCGTCAGCTCGCCGACCATCGGGGTGACTTCGTAGGGAGACTCCCCCGTCTGGTCCTTGGTGCTCTCAAGCCAGTCAGGGCTGTCGCTGGAGGCATCAACCACACGCAACGCACCCTTATCCGCAAGTTTCTCCGCGTCAGCATCGGCAGGCCAAACTACAATGTGCTCCTCGGCCGGGGCGTCGCCAAAGTACTTTTCATTCGCCTTGAGGATCACTTCACCCTCATCGCCTACCTTGTCAATGACATAAGGGCCGAAGGAAACTTGGAGCTTAGGGTCAAGTTGATCTTTGGCCACGGAAAAGCCGTACCGCCACTCTTTTGCAATAGGTGCAAGCGATTGCATGTCCCCGGCAGCCATAGCCGCATTGAGCTGCTCAATGCTCAGTCCGGCCTTTTGCGCTAGCGCATGGGCGGGCATAACGGTACCGGCACCAAACATATGGCGCCAGCGCTGACCTTGATCCTTATTGAAGGTCAAGGTGAAAGATTTGCTTTGCGGCTTGCAGCTGAATTCTGCGATGTCATTCATCAGCGGCATATGCGAAGCGAACTCAGCTGGGTGGGTACCGGCTACATACGCCAAAAAGTAGTCATCACAAGTCACGGGAGTGCCATCGGAGAAAACAGCATCTTCTTCCAAGGTTAGCTGGACGCTACGCTGGTCGCTGCCAGCAACGGGCGGAAGCTCTTCAGTCTCAACAAGGTCCGCATTGGGAATCAATTCGCCAGAGGGCCCGGGCACGAAAAGGCCCGGGTACAACCGCGTAGACAACAATCCGGCGGAGGTGGCATTACCAAAGGAGGTACCAGCATTGGTAGTGGCCAAGCGGGAATTTACCTGGTAGCCAAAATATCCATAGGATTCTGGTTCCTGGGGCGAAGTCGGCGACTCATCTTCGCCGCCCTGCCCGCTACAGGCAGTAGCAGCCAAAGCGAGTGCCGATACGCACGAAGCAAGGGCCCGCCTACTCCAATGACGTTCTCCAGAACTGCTCTTTGCTTTGACCACGGTTGTTGCCCTCACTTCAGTTAGCGATCCACCTGAATTTTACTACCAGAAACTACCTACCCGGCCGCCACGTTGCGCCGGGGTGCCCGGTAGACTCCACCGAATCGGTTTCATTGCCAACCGGGTTGGACTGCGCACTTACTGGAGAAACCACGGTGCGCTCAGCTGCGGGTACGCCATCTTCTTCCGCGTTCTTCTCATCCCTGCCGGCACGGTAGTCCGCTACTCGCTTATTATGGCGCTTAATCTTTTTGGACATATTAGCCAAGGTCACGACCAGCGGCGTAGCAAAGAAGATGGAGGAGAAAATACCCTCGACCACGCCAATGAGCTGGATAAGTGCCAAATCGCGCAGGGTACCGATGCCCATGAGCCAGACAGCCACGACAAAGAGCGCGATGATAGGCAGCGCGGAAATCACCGAGGTAGAAATCGAACGCATGACGGTTTGGTTAATCGCCAGGTTGGTCAGCTCAGCAAAGGTCTTCTTGCGCTGGCCCTCGAGGCCTTCCGTATTCTCATTGATCTTGTCAAAGACGATGACCGAGTCATACATGGAGAAGGTCAGAACGGTAAGCAGACCGATGATGACGGCTGGGGAAACCTCGAAGCCAAAGAGGGCGTAGATGCCGGCAATAACCACGCCATCCGCAATCAGCGCGATGATGGCGGCAAAAGCCATGTTCTTCTGCAGGCGAATGGCCACGTAAACGGTGGCAGCGACGAGGAAGACCAGCATGGCAATGAGCATGCGCTGGGTGATCGAAGACCCCCAAGATTCAGAAACTGTGGACGAGCCGATGGCATCCGGAGTGGCCCTGCCGTTTTCATCTTCCGGTTTGAAATTGTCATAGATAGCCGTGCGAGCAGCGTTCACGTCCTCTTGGCTCAGGCGCTCGGAGACAATTTCCAAAGTCTCGGAGTCGCCAGCGCCAACGATGTGTACCTGCTCGGGTTCTATGCCGGTGGAGTCTTCAAAGACTTGGCTTACTTCGTCTTCCTTGAGATCGCCTGCCGGCATGGACAAGGTGGTGCCGCCCTCGAAATCAATCGAAAGGGAGAAACCGCGAATGAGGATCGCCACCACTGCCGCCACGACAAGCGCTGCGGAAATGCCGTACCAGAGCTTGGTGCGGCCGATGAAGTCATAACCACTCTCGTCCTCGTAGAGGCGGTCCATTCGGGAAATTTTGTGCTTAGTCGAAACAGCCATGCTTATTTCTCCTCATCTTCCGCAGCATCGAGGGGACGTGCGGTTCCTGCGGCAGTATGTCCTGCCGTTTCCTTGGTGGCTGCCTCCGTGGAGTCGGAGGTCTCAGCAGAGCCTGCTTGGCGACGTCCCCCACCAAAATAGCCACGTTCGCGCCGCTCTTCTACCAATGCGTAGATACCGCCAAGGCCATTCATCGAAGGCTTGGCTGCTGCTGGACGGCGGCCCACTAACTGCATCAGCGGCGCCATGACCAAGAAGGAGACGACGAGGTCGAAGACCGTAGTCAGGCCCATGGTAAAGGCGAAGCCCTTCACCTCACCGATGGCGAGGAAGTACACCACAACGGATCCGATGAGGGTCACCGCGTTACCGGTGACGATGGTGGCACGCGCACGCTCCCACGCCTTGTGCGTTGCGGAGCGGAAAGTGCGTCCCTCCAGCAGCTCATCCTTGATGCGCTCGTAGTAAACCACGAAAGAGTCAGCCGTTGCGCCAACACCGATGACCAGACCGGCAATACCGGAGAGATCCAGTGAGTAGCCGATCCACCGACCCAGCAGCACCAAGGCGCCATAGGTCAACAAGCCGGAAGCGATGAGGAAGACGAGGGACACGCCAGCCAACGCGCGGAAATAGTACAGCGAATATGCCATCACGAGTACCAAGCCTACGAGGCCCGCGATGAGGCCGGCCTGCAGCGCGGCTTTACCCAATGTCGGCGGAATGGATTCAACAGTACCGCCCGGCTCGCCATTTTCGCCGGCGAACGACAGCGGCAGTGCGCCATACTTCAAGTTATTCGCCAGGTTCTGTGCTTCCTCCTGGCTGAAATCACCAGTAATAGAGGTAGCGGAGCCTACTGGAGTTGCGCCCTGAATGACCGGTGCAGAGATAACTGCAGAGTCAAGAGTGATGGCAACTTGGTCCTTGAGATGTTCCTGCGTGAGGTCCGCCCACGTCTGGGAGCCGTTCGGGCCACTGCCGGTCTTGAAGGAGAAATTGATCTCCATCTGGCCGGACTGACCGTTAAGGCCACCTTCGATTGGGGAGTTGGTATCGATCTCGTTACCGGTCAGGCGGGTGCCGTTTTCATCCTTAATGCCGTTGAGTAGGGGTGCTGGTTCCAAAACATATGGGTTACCGTTGGAGTAATCACAAGTAACGAAGGGCTTGGAAGGATCATCTGCGCCGGCGAGAGGATCAGTACTGCCTTGGCAGGTCATCAGCGCAGAGGCTGCGGCCTGGGTCGTCGGATCCTCGGATTGGCGGTCCTTTAGCAGCATCTCCGCGACTTCATCGCGGCGCTTAGTCTGCTCAATGGAGTTGCTTGGCTCCTCAAGGGGTTTGGCGCTGACCTTAGGAGCCTTTTGCTCCTTCGGCTTCTTTCCGCTCATCTGCGCCTCTTGCTCAGCGAGGGCCTTGGTGACCTGCTCCATTTGCTTATTAGCCTCGTCGGCGCTGATTACGCCATACTTCACCCAGCGGTTGGCCATGTCTTCCAGCTCTTTATTGAGCTTGCCCATGTCCGGCATAGATGGCTTAGCCACCGGTCGGAAAAACAGCTGCGATGTCTGACCTACGGCCTGTGCCTGGGAGGCGTCCTCGCCCGGCACGGTAATGACCAAGGTATTGCCGTTGATGACAACCTCAGAGCCGGAAACGCCCATGCCATTGACACGCTGTTCCAAGATGGTGCGAGCTTGCTTAAGCTGGTCTTGAGTGGGTTCCTCGCCTTGTGGGGCAAGCGTTACGCGAGTACCGCCTTGCAGGTCAATGCCAAGCTTCGGGGTGCTTTGACGGCTGACAGTTAAAAAGATAAGCGCATAGATAACAACCACAATGAGAACGAAGAGCGCTATTGCGCGCTTCGGCCATTGGCGTTTGCTATTTTTCATAGCGCCACGCGATGATGCGGACAACGATAATCTCCTGTGCTGCTTATAGCAGGGTGTTTAAACATTAAATACGGCCCAGCCGAATGGCGCAGGCACGTCAACAACGCACAATCGTACGTCATAAGGCGGAGTTTTCCTTAACGAGGGCCAGAATAGGCCGAAAGTGTGATGGGGTCTACGCTCCGTGAAGTTCCCTCACACCTAGCAAACATTAAGGAACCTCTTAGAAAGTGGTGAGGTTTTAGTTCTTCCCGCCGTCGTTAAAAGGAGGGTACTTTTCATCGGGCAGGTCGTTTTGCACATCACCCCTGGTATCTCCGGCAGCCGCAGGGCGTTCAAGGTCGTTAGCCTCTTGTTCGGTGCGAATTACAGCCATCTTGTCAAAAGTAACCACCACGCCCGGGGCGATTTCTAGGTCCACGCTCTTCTCGCTCGTGCTACGTACCACGCCGTGCACGCCACCTGCAGTGACGATAGCGTCACCTGGCTGGAGGGAATTTTGGAGGGTCTGCATATCATTTTGGCGTTGGCGCTGCTTTCGCATGGCCATGAAAGAGGGAATGACGAATAGGACGCCAATAATGATGAGAATAATGATTTCCATAGCTTCCTAGTGTGCCAGACAGCGGTGGACGCAGAAACCCCAGGGTGCACCACTAAGCAGAATCACCTCAGAATTAAAAGAGTCCGGCTGCGCCCTCCGGCGGAGTAAGTCCCAAGTGCCGCCACGCAGCGGCGGTAGCTACGCGGCCGCGTCCCGTACGCGCCACCATTCCGGCCCGCACTAGGTAAGGCTCGCACACTTCCTCCACCGTCGAGGGCTCCTCGCCCACTGCAATGGCAAGGGTGCTCACACCGACTGGTCCGCCACCGTGCCCCTTAATCAAGGCGTTGAGCACCGCCCGGTCTAGACGGTCAAGGCCCATATCATCCACGTCGAAGACCTCGAGCGCGCCCTGCGCCGCACTAAGATCAATCAGGCCTGTGCCATTTACCTCGGCATAATCGCGAACGCGGCGCAACAAGCGGTTAGCGATACGTGGGGTACCACGCGAACGAGAGCCAATTTCCACCGCCGCCTCGTGTTCAATATCCACATCTAAGATATGAGCTGCACGCTTAATCACCTGGGTTAAGTCAGCCGTATCGTAATACTCCATCTGCGCCGTGAAACCAAAGCGATCTCGCAAAGGACCGGTAAGCATTCCGGCGCGCGTTGTCGCTCCCACCAGAGTAAAAGGCGGGATTTCTAGCGGAATGGAAGTAGCACCGGGGCCCTTTCCCACGATGACGTCAATACGGAAATCTTCCATTGCCATATACAGCATTTCTTCTGCCGGCCGGGCAATGCGATGGATCTCATCAATGAAAAGGACGTCTCCTTCCATCAAGTTTGAAAGCATCGCGGCCAAATCACCGGCTCGTTCCAATGCCGGCCCGGAGGTCATACGCAGCGAAGTCCCCAATTCCTGGGAGATAATCATCGCCATAGTGGTCTTACCCAGGCCAGGCGGACCGGAAAGTAGAACGTGATCCGGCGTAACCCCGCGGTTCTTCGCGCCTTTGAGCACCAACGAGAGCTGCTCGCGCACCTTGGGTTGGCCAATGAACTCATCTAGTGATTTCGGGCGCAAGGACCGTTCAATATCATGCTCCTCGGAGTGAGCGGTCGCCTCCACATCGCTATTGCGCTGCGAGGCATGCGCAGCATCAACGCCTTCAGGGAGGTTAAATTCGGTGCGCTCTATATCGGACATGATTTTTACCTTCCTGCCTGCCGTTACTTCTTCTTGCCCAACTGCGCCAGCGCGGCACGCAGGAGAGAGGACGTATCGGCGTCGGGGTTGTCCGCGTGAGCCGATTCCACCACGGGGCGCGCCGCCTTATCAGTAAACCCAAGGCCAATGAGCGCCTCAGTCACGCTTTCTACCACGGCCCCGCCGGCTGGCGCGACGGCAGTATCGCTAGCACCTGCAGTGGAGGGCTCGCTTGGTGCAAAGGCCGCCACCTTATCTTTAAGCTCCAATGCTAGGCGCTGAGCCATACGCTTGCCGACGCCTGGGATAGACTGCAGCGCCTTCACATCTTCCGCACCAATCGCCGCAGCGAGCTCCCCTGCCCCCATGACCGAAAGCGCCGCCAAAGCAAGCTTTGGACCTAGGCCGGACACGGATTGCAGAACTTGGAACATCTCGCGGTCCTCATCCGCGCTAAAGCCATAAAGGGTCAGGGAGTCTTCCTTGACGACCAAGTTAGTAAGCACCGTAGCTTGTTCCCCGCGACGCAAGGTGCCCAGAGTTTGTGGCGTGGCCAAAAATTTATAGCCCACGCCTGCGCAATCGATGACCCCATGATCGAGTCCGATATGGATTACCTCTCCACGCAGTGCAGCAATCATTGGCTTTCTATCCTTCTACTCTCAATCAACTTACCTAGCGCTTCTTACCCTGTCCGCGCACGCCACTCGTCTTCGCCCCCAGCCCAAGACCGGTATGGTCCATGCGCACGATGGCAGGGGCCCGCCAGCAGTGGCACACTGCCAGGGCGAGCGCGTCGGCGGCATCGGCAGGCTTGGGTGGCTCCGTCAGCCCTAGGATACGGGTGATCATGGTGGTCATCTGCTTTTTATCTGCGCGTCCATTGCCAGAGATGGCCTTTTTCACCTCGGACGGGGTGTACATGTACACCGGAATATCGCGCTCGGCTGCGGCCAGCACTAACACTCCTACGACATGGGCAGTTTGCATGACGGTAGACACCTGTCCGCGTTCGAAGACGCGCTCGATCGCAACCACATCCGGAGAATAGTCTTCCATCCATTCCTTCGCTGCCACCGACAGACGCAGGAGCCGCTCAGTTAAGTCTTTATCGCTAGGCGTGCGGACCACACCTACAGAAACGGGAAGAATTGCTCGGCCGCGACCAGCCTGAACCACGGAAAGTCCACAGCGCGTTAGGCCCGGGTCAATGCCCATCACGCGCATCCCTTCTAGGTTCATTTCTCCCCCACTTTCATATCAGCACCACTTCGCACGGCCTACTGCCCCATTATGGACTACACACAGGTGTTCTACAAGAGTAGCATCCAGCCTAACCATAGCGAAGCGCCGGCAACGCTCCGGCGAACAATGCCCGCGGAACGCTACCGGCGCTAATGACCCTTGCAGCGCGAAAGTGCTTAGTCCTCGTTCAGCTCGGCAAGAACCTCATCGGACAGGTCCATATTGGTGTAGACGTTTTGCACGTCATCAGAGTCTTCCAGAGCATCAATGAGGCGGAAAATCTTCTTGGCGTCATTGGCCCCAAGCGGCACCTCAACGGAGGCGCGGAAATCATTATCGGAGTCATCGACCTCAATATCCGCTTCCTTTAGGGCGTCTTTAACGGCCTGCACATCCGTCGGCGCGCAGACAATTTCAAACTTCTCGCCCTGGTCCTTAACCTCTTCTGCACCGGCTTCGAGCACGGCCATCAAAACATCGTCCTCGGTGAGTCCGCCCTTTTCTACCAAGACGAACCCGGTACGGGTAAACATGTAGGCCACGGATCCGGACTCACCCAGGTTTCCGCCATTCTTAGACATCGCGGTACGAACATCGGTTGCCGCGCGGTTGCGATTATCCGTCAGACACTCAATGAGCATGGCTACGCCGTTTGGACCGTAGCCCTCATACATGATGGTTTCCCAGTCCGCACCACCGGCTTCTTCGCCGGAACCACGCTTGCGAGCACGCTCGATGTTGTCATTAGGGACGGAGGCCTTCTTGGCCTTTTTGATCATGTCATCAAGGGTTGGGTTAGCCGCTGGGTCACCACCGCCGGTACGGGCCGCCACTTCGATGTTTTTGATCAGCTTGGCAAATTCCTTGCCACGCTTGGCATCGTTGGCAGCCTTCTTGTGCTTGGTAGTTGCCCATTTCGAGTGGCCTGACATGTAGTCCCTTTCTAATCGGGTGCTGAAACTGGTGGCAATTATACGTGTGCTGCATGAATGCGTGAAAGCGACCCCCTTTTAAGCGGGGCATAATTACACGTTGTGCCAATTGCCGTGGGCAGAGCCGCTACCCAGCTTTTCATCCAGAAAGCGAGTTAGCCCCTCTTGGTTGACCAATGCCACCAATTCACCCCGTTCAGTGAAAAGCTTGCCGCGCGCAATTGCGGTTCCTTGAGCCGCTGAGGGCGATACTTGTTCATATAAAAGCCACTCATCCACGCGGAAAGGTCGCAGGAACCATATGGCGTGGTCGAGACTTGCCAACTGCACTTTCTCTCCCTGGTGCGGAAGAAGTGCGGAGCGGATGAGAGTCATATCGGACATATACGTCAGCGCGGCACGGTGGAAAGCCGGCTCCTCCGGAAGCTGACCGGTATTGCGAAACCAGATATGACGAAATCCTGCACCGGTGCGCTCAGCTGCCACAGGATCTCTTCCATCTTCTGGCACCAAGCGGATATCCCACTCTTCCCACTCTTTGAGGATGATGCGGGTGGAGTAAGGCGCACCACCACCCATACCAGCTACTTCTTCGGGCCCAAGTACCTCTGGCATGGGATCTTGGTGCTGCGGGCCGCAGTCCCCATTACGGTGGAAGCTCACCATGGCAGAGAAGAGTAACCTGCCGCCTTGATAGGCGCGTACCTGCCGGTTGGCAAAGGACCTGCCATCCCTAATGCGCTCGACCCGCAACTCAATCGGCCGCCTCGCGTCACCGGGGCTCACAAAATAGCCATGCAAGGAGTGAACCTCTTTCCCGGAAACGGTGCGTTGGGCCGCAGCCAGCGCCTGCGCGGCAATATGTCCACCAAAGGTACGCTCAATCCGTGACTCCACCGCCGGGCCACTAAAGACATCGTCCGTTCCCGTTTCGTCTATGGTCAAAATCTCGCGGATGGCCGCCATCTCCACACTCCCTATGTTCTATATCACTTCCGCAAGCAATTGCCGTCCACACTACTAAAGGGTCGAGGCGCCGATTTCTATTCTCACAATCTCTCCCCCATTTTTGGCACAGAGGGGAAGACTTTTCCGGAAGAAACTATGTCTGCTACCGAAGTGAGAACTATTTGAATAAAGTCTTTTGGGTGAAACGCCTCGCTTCTGTTCCTGCAGTTTGGATTGGGTGGGTTATCGCCCGCCTGTGTCTTATATATCTACTCAAGATTGATCACAGTCCCAGGGGCGATGTCGCGTATTATTTTGCGGGTCGCTATGGCGATGACCCGACCAAAATGACCGAATATCCCCACGCCGGCACCTGGCCTACGGTGATCTTGGGGTGGCTCACCGGTGAAAACATCACCACCTTTTATATCGGCTTCACCATCATGACGCTGCTTGTTGACGCCGCCTTTTTAGCCTTGCTACTGCGCCACCATCCCGCCCACCCGCGCGCATTTTGGGCCGCCTGGTTCTGGGTCCTCTTCGGCACCGCGGCTGGCCATACCTTTGTGTGGCGCCTCGATATCTTCCCGGCGGTAGCCGTGGCTGGCGCGGCTGCCCTACTGGCTACCCGTCCACTCATTGCCTCGGCGCTGCTAGGATTTGCCACCACGATGAAGCTATGGCCAGGGGTGCTCGCCGCTGGCTTGGTAAGCCGCTTTAATAGTTCCGCAACCTGGCAACGCTTGCTCGCCTTCTTCTGCACCATCGTTGCAGTATGCGCCGTCACGATAGCTACCTCTGGCACCGAACGCCTGCTTTCTCCCCTGGACTATCAGGGGGTGCGCGGTCTCCAATTAGAATCCATCCCGGCGACATTCCTGCTGCTGCAAGCCCACCGCAATCCCGGCCGATGGGACCTGGGCTACGCCGCTTCCAAGAGTTTTGAGATCTCCGGACCCGGCGTGGATACCGCCATGAGGTGGAGTACCATTGCAATCATTATCATGCTCGTACTTGCGGTGAGTTGGGCGCTCTACCGGCTTTGCGCCGGCGGATGGACCACGCGCACAACCATAGCGTTTTTTACCGTTATGGTGCTGCTCCTTATCGCGACCAATAAGGTTTTCTCTCCGCAATACATCGTCTGGCTAGGTCCATTGCTTGCCGTGGTCATCCGCCAACGCCTCCCGCACGGCTTCGCATCCCTGCGGGCATTTCAAGCCCTAATAGCGGGCTGTGCCATCATCGCCGCGGGATTGGGAACCTTGGTCTACCCGTTTAACTATGACTACATCTGGAATCACGTGGGCGAGAACATGTTCGCTGTCTACCTCTTGGTCGCCCGCAATATTCTCATTGTCGCCATGGCCGTCATCGGGCTGATTTGGTTCGGGGTCGAGGTCGCTTTGGCCGCCAAGATAGAACGCGCTGAACTGCACCAGCAGCAAGAGCCTTCCAGTCCAGTCAATGGGGCGACCGCTAGCACTGAGGCTAAGCCGGTATTCCGCCCCCGACGGGGTCGGCACTCTCTCGCGTCTTAAATTAGCTCAGCAGGCTAATCAGCCAGCATATAGTCAAAATATTCCGGCAGCTTTGCGGTGCCACCGAGATGAAGAAGCCGGACCGCAGGGCGCAGACGCAGGGCACGTGTATCGCTGACCGCTTCGTTATAAAAGCGGTGAGCGAGCTGGATGCGCCCCTCGGCGTCGGCAAGCGCAGCAGGGCGGTGCTCCGCGGGAAACTCCCGCACGATAGCGGCAGATAGTTCCCGCTCGATCATGGTGCGTGGTTCGAAATTCCCCTGATAGAGCTCGGTAGATTCGGCCCGCTGGGCTAGGGCCGCCAATTCGGGCGCCACCGCCGCCGTTACCGCTGCCCTGCGGTCTAGCGCTGCCTGCAGCTGCGCCAACGAGGCATCGGTGCGGATGTGCAGCGAGTTGAGACGCTGGGCGGTAAAAAGCGCCCATGAACCGACGATAATGAGCAAGAAGAGTACTAGCGCAATTTCAATGGCCATCAACGCTTCACCCTTACCTTGGTTCCGTCTTGGACGGTTTCGTAGACCTGCATAACGGCTGCTGCCACATGGTCCCAGTCATAAGTGCGGGCACGCTGAACACCGTTGCGCACCAACTGGGCCCGGTAGTCGGCATCATCGAGTACCTCATTGAGAACACGGGCCAGATCCCCGCTATCTTCGTTGCGAAAAAGTGCACCGGCTACCTCGTCGGAGTCGGCGTTGCACACCGCGCGGAAAGCTTCCAGATCAGAGGCGACGACGGCTGCGCCGGCCGCCATGGCCTCTACCAAGACAATGCCGAAACTCTCGCCCCCGGTATTTGGGGCCACATACACATCGGCGCGGCCGAGGATTTCTGCCTTCTCAGCATCGCTGACTCGGCCGACAAAGTCTACGCCATCGACCTCGCGGGCGCGGCCCCCGCCCATGATGGTGACACGAATATCGGGGGGCACTTGGTGGAGCGCGCTGAGCAGAATGTCCAGGCCTTTGCGCGGTTCATCCAGACGCCCCAAGAAGACCACTTCTAAAGGGTCACCGGGAGCCTTTACCGGGCTGCGTCGCCGCGCCTGCGCGTATACAGATGTATCCACGCCATTGGGAATGAGGACGGGGTCCCCGCCCAATTGCTCTACCTGCCACCGTCGCGCCATATCGGATACGGCAATACCGCCTCGAATCTTCTCCAGGAAGGGAGCGAGGAAAGGCTTGGCGAGGGTCAACACCAGCGAGCTCGAGGCGGAGGCGTGATATGTCGCCACCAACGGGCCTTGGGCTACGGCCAGCGCGGTCATAGAAAAACTCGGGGAATTTGGCTCATGGATGTGCAAGACATCAAAGTCGCCATCCTTAATAAAACGTTTTACTTTGCGCGTTACCTGAGGGCCGACGGACAAGCGCGCCACTGACCCGTTATAGGCGATGGGAAACGCTGGGCCGCCTTTAACTACGAAATCCGGCAGTTGGGTGGACGCCGAAGCAGGACCGATGACCTGAACATGATGCCCTTGCTCAATAAACACCGTCGCTAAATCAAGGATATGGGCTTGAACTCCGCCGGGTTCATCGAAGGAGTAAGGGCACACGATTCCGATGCGCATTATTTCTCGCCTTCCTGCCGTGCACCAGTTTGCCGGGTATCACAGGCCTTGTTGACAGCGCGCGCTTGCCGACGCCGCTTAATATCGACATTCCACTGTGGCTGCAACATGTGCCAATCCTCCGGGTGTCGGCGTATATTCGCAGCGAAGCTATCGGCCATGCGCTGGGTAGTCTCCTGCAGGTCCGTTACCTCGAGCTCCGGAGACACCGATAGCCCCCATCCTTCGCCTTCAAACCACGAGTGCACAACGTGGAGGGCGGCGCCAGTTTCCAGAGCAAGTTGCGCGGGGCCTGCGGCCATGTTGGCCTCTTCTCCCATGAAATTCACGCTGACCCCGCTTCGGGTGAGGTCACGCTCAGCCAGCAGGCACACCACGCCGCCGGCCTCCAGTACCTCTTTAAGGCGCGCGAAAGGCGAGGTTGCGCCGCCGGTGAGGGGAAGAACCTCAAAGCCAAGGGTTTCGCGGTAGTTCACAAAGGCGTCGAAAAGCACGGCAGGCTTGAGCCGCTCCGCAACGGTGGTGAACTGACCATAATGGCCGACGAGGAAGACGCCCGCCATGTCCCAGTTACCCGAGTGCGGCAGCGCCAAAATGGTGCCACGCCCAGACTGGGCGGAAGCATCAAAGTGCTCAAGGCCTTCTAAGCCACTGAGCAAGCGTTCGTGCAACCCGGCATCACTGTGGATGGCCGGCAAGCGGAAGGCCTCCATCCAATAGCGCATATAGGACCGAACAGAATCGCGCACCAGTGCGCGGGTAACGTTTTCTGGCCCCACCACGCGGGCAAGGTTGCGGCGCAAGCCATCCATTCCGCGGCCGTTCCTGCTAGCAAAGTCTGCGCCGCACCGAAACAACACCCGCGCAATCCGATCAGGCAGCCGACGCACCACCTTCCACCCCGCGAGGTATCCGGCCGCGGAGAGGTCCTCTTTATCCCACATGGTGTAAACCTCCTGGTTTAGGTGGTGCAGCGCGAGCTAGTGCTGCTCCTGGCGGGCAGCGATAACCATGCGCTGGCACACGGTAAAGATAGAACCGACGGCAAGGATCCACAGTGCTACCTCGATGGCATGCGGAACGCCAAGGCCCTCAAGGCCAATGCCGCCCAAGCCCAAGATAAGCCGTTCCGGGCGCTCAATTAGGCCGCCAACCATCTTGAAACCGGATGCTTCTCCCCTAGCCTTGATATAGGAGATGACCTGGGAACATACCAAGGTGACAAAGCAAGCAATGACCGTAATGCGGGAAGAATCCGCGGAATAAATCAACCACCAGGCCATGGCGCTAAACAGTGCGCCGTCAGTAATACGGTCACACGAAGCATCCAAGGTCGCACCAAAGGCAGTAGCTTTGCCAGTCAGACGCGCCATGGTGCCATCAAGCATGTCGAAGGCTGCAAAGAGGCCAGATAAAACGGCTGCGGCAAAAAGATGCCCGGTTGGAATGAGGACCACCGAGATGGCAATGGTGACAATGGTTCCCACAACCGTGACCACATTCGGGGTCAGGCCTAACTTCAAAAAGGCCTTGGCTATAGGTTCCACCACCACGGCGGCGGGCTTTCGCCCATGCACGCTAAGCACGCGAATCCTCCTCTTCCATCTCGCGCCAACCCTCTGCCAGCACGCGGCGCGTATCCTGCAGAAGCTGCGGTAATACCTTAGTCCCATCGAGGACAGTCATAAAGTTACTATCCCCGGGCCACCTTGGCACCACATGCAGGTGCAAGTGATCTCCCACGGAGCCTCCTGAAGCGCGACCCAAGTTCAGGCCTACGTTAATAGCTTCAGGGCGCGAGACTCGCTTGAGCACCCTAACCGCCTTTTGCGCAAACGCCATTAACTCTTGAGACTCCTCTTGAGTGAGATTCTCAAGCTGCGATTCTTTCCGGTAAGGCACCACCATTAGGTGCCCAGCGTTATACGGAAACAGGTTCAGCAATGCGTATACGGTTTTGCCGCGAGCAATGATAAGCCCGTCCTCGTCGCTGCCTTGGGGCGCTGCAACAAAGGGATCCTTAGAACGCTTGGCTATATAGGCCATGCGATAAGGAGCCCACAGCCGCTCTAGACGATCCGGCTCGCCGGCGCCTGTGTCAACGAAGGCTTCTTCCGCCGCCGCTTGGCTTTGGGAAGCGGCGGCGCTGTCGGTGTGGTGCGTCTTTTTAGCGTCGGGCACTGATGAGCTCTTCGGTCGGCTGCTCGTTATTGCGCTCTGCTACCCAAGCAGCAATGAGCTCCACGGCTTCGTTCACTGGCACACCATTGACCTGGGTACCGTCCAAGAAGCGGAAGGAAACAGCACCGGCCTCCACATCGCGGGCACCAGCGACCAACATGAATGGGACCTTAGCAGTGGTGTGATTGCGGATCTTCTTCTGCATGCGGTCATCAGAGGTATCCACATCGGCGCGGATACCCCTCTGGCGCAGCTGCGCGGCAACCTCTTCGAGATGCGGGGAGAATTCATCGGCCACCGGAATGCCCACCACCTGGTGCGGTGCCAGCCATGCTGGGAAGGCGCCGGCATAGTGCTCCAGCAGCACACCGAAGAAACGCTCAATGGAGCCGAAGAGCGCACGGTGAATCATGATCGGGCGCTTCTTTGTTCCGTCAGACGCAGTGTATTCCAGCTCGAAGCGCTCCGGCAGATTGAAGTCCAATTGCACGGTAGACATCTGCCAGGTACGGCCGATAGCATCGCGGGCCTGGACCGAAATCTTCGGGCCGTAGAATGCTGCGCCTGCTGGGTCCGGTACCAGTTCGAGGCCGGACTTTTCCGCGACCGATTGCAAGATGGAAGTAGAGCGATCCCAAATCTCATCGGAACCTACGAACTTATTCGGATCCTTGGTGGAAAGCTCCAGGTAGAAATCAGACAGGCCGTAGTCCTTCAACAAGGAAATGATGAAGTCGAGGACCTTGGTGAGTTCTTCTTCCAGCTGTTCTTCGGTGCAGTAAATGTGCGCATCGTCCTGGGTAAAACCGCGGGCACGGGTGAGACCGTGGACCACGCCGGACTTTTCGTAGCGGTAGACGGTGCCGAACTCAAATAGGCGCAGCGGCAACTCGCGGTAGGAACGGCCACGGGATGCAAAAATCAGGTTGTGCATCGGGCAGTTCATGGGCTTGGCGTAGTAGTCCTGCGGCTCCTTGACGGTATTGCCCTCTTCGTCATACTCGCCGTCGAGCTGCATTGGCGGGAACATACCATCGGCGTAGAAGTCGAGGTGGCCCGACTTCTTAAAAAGGTCTCCCTTAGTGATATGCGGGGTGTTGACAAAGGAGTAGCCGGCCTGCACGTGGCGGTTACGGGAGTGGTTTTCCATCTCCATACGCACGGTGGCGCCATTCGGATGGAATACAGGGAAACCGGAGCCAATCTCATCTGGGAAGGAGAAGAGGTCTAGTTCTTGGCCCAGGCGGCGGTGGTCGCGCTTTTCCGCCTCTTCCACCATGGTCTGGTAGGCCTCCAGAGCTTCCTTGGACTCAAAAGCGGTGCCGTAAATGCGCTGCAGGCCAGCCTTAGACTGATCACCGCGCCAATAGGCGGCAGAAGAACGGGTCAGTGTGAAGGCCGGGATGTACTTGGTGGTCGGGACGTGCGGTCCGCGGCAAAGATCGAACCACTCTACTTCCCCGGTGCGCGGGTTGATGTTGTCATAGTGGGTAAGATCGCCGGAACCAACCTCTGCGGCCTCGTCGGAGTCCGGGTCGACGTTGCCCTTGTCTTGGACCAGCTCGAGCTTGAAGGGTTCTCCGGCAAGCGCTTGTTTCGCTTCCTCAGCAGATTCGTAGACATGGCGCTCAAAGCGCTGGCCGCCCTTGATGATCTTCTTCATGCGCTTTTCAATCGCCTTGAGATCTTCTGGGGTAAAAGGCTCAGCGGTCTGGAAATCGAAGTAGAAGCCATTCTCAATGGCCGGGCCGATGCCCAGCTTGGTACCGGGGAACTCGGCCTGCACGGCCTGTGCCATGACGTGACCGCAAGAGTGGCGGACGACGGCGCGGCCGTCTTCCTCGCAGGCGGCAACCGGGGTGAAGGTGGATTCCGTGTCGGGGGTATGCGACAAATCAAAGAGAGTGCCGTCCTCGCTGCGAACGACTACGACAGCCTCTGGGCCCTTGTTGGGAAGGTTGAGCTCTCGCATTGCTGCACCCACGGCCTGGCCGGCGGGTACGGTGAAGGAATCGTAATTGACCGGTACTGCGGGGATGAGTTCCGCCATAATCGCGCTCCTTTTTGCGCTCGTGCGTCGGCGGCATACCTGGCCGCTTCCGCTATTTAAATTTACGGATAGCTATTCTACAACCCTGCGTGCTCGCAAAGCGATTTTGCCCACCATGATTCGCGTCCATCCGCATCGAGGGTGCCCGGCGGGCAGAAATACATAGCGGAGCCGATATGGGTCAGCCACTCATTCATCAGGTCAGATTTATCCAAACGGGCCTGGATAGGCTCGAATTGCTTGGTGGGATCCTGTTGGTAGCAGATGAAAACCTGGCCGATATTGGACAGCTGCCCTTCCTTGCCATCGGGAGCCAGCTCATAGTTATACGGGCGGCGCAGGATGCGCTGCTCTGGATGATCCGCCGGCGGGGCGGCAAGGGCCATGTGTGAGTTTTTATCAATCACCGGCAGACCATAGTCATCCACCGCGTTGAAGTCCGCGGCATCAAACTCATCCTCTCCAGTAAGCGGGGCGCCGGTGTCAAGCTTGCGGCCCACCGCATTTTCGCGGGAGGAGCGATCGAGCTTCTCCCACGTATCCACATTCATGCGAATGCGACGCACTACCATCGCCGTTCCGCCTTGCGCCCACTTCGGCCCCTTATCGATCCACACTTGGGCCGCAAAATCTTCCTCGCTGCGCGGATTAACGATGCCGTCCTTTTGGCCGAACATATTGCGCGCGGTAGCGCCCTTTTCTTGGCTGCCATAGGCATTAATAAACCCCTGCTGCAGCCACTTCACACTGGCATAATGCTCACTGGCACGCACCATATGACGCAGGGCGTAGGTATTCATCAGAGGATCATCGCAGCAAATCTGCAAGACGATATCGCTTTGTCCCCACTTGTGTTCCAGCTTATCGCGGTCGAAGGAACGCACACCTCCCAGCCAGTGTGGTTTCTCCACGCCGAGCAGGGAGAAAACCTTCTGGCCTAGACCACAGGTGATGGTCAAGTTGGCGGGCTGTTGCACCATTTCCGGCTCCAGCGTACCTAGCGGCGGCTCCCCGGTGCACAGCGCGCGGGCGTCCTCGGTCCACAGCTTCATGAGGTTGGCAAACTTCCGCTTGTCGACGCCCCTTTTAAGGTCAAACCCCACCAGATTCAGGTGAGCCTGCTCTGCGGTAGCAATGCCCGCCTGATGCTCGCCGTCAAAAGCCACGAGGGCGTCGGCAAGCGCGGGCTGCTCCTGGGCCTCAGCACCTGGGGAAGACCCCTGGATATTGCAGCCTGCCAACGCGAAGGCGCTAGTCGATACCGCAGCGCCAGTGAGAAAGCCCCTTCTGCTGAATCCAGACATGACTAGTGGTCGTGGCCTTCCTTGTTGTGGGACATTTCTCCGTGCTCCATGTGGGACATATCGTGGCCCTCCATATCGCCGTAGTCCTCATCCCCGGCAGGCATGCTACGCGTTTGGATCTCACCCAGATCGAGCTCTTCGCCGCCTTCAAGCTTCACCTTAAGGTCAAGGGATTCGCCGGGAGCGATGTGGCTTTCCATTTCCATGAGCATGAAGTGGTCACCGCCCGGTGCAAGTTCGTGGGATTCGCCGGCCTTAACCACCAACGGGCTCGACATTTCTTGCATCTTGCCGTCAACAGTCTCATGGATCTGGTTCACCTTGGCATTAAGGCTGGTGGAAAAACCGGTGATAGCGATGTCCTTATCGGTGTGGTTCACCAGGGTGCCAAAAATGGCAGTCATGTCCTTGTCCTCATTGGCGCGCACAACGGCATCTTCGAAGGTCAGGTCCTCGGCTGCGGCGGAGGAGGACTTCTCCGCAGCGCTGGTGGTGGCATCCGCCTTCGACTCGGTGGAGTCATTTTGGTTCTGTGGGGAGCAACCTGCCAGGGCGAGGCCGGCCACTGTCAGGCCTACAAGGGCAATGTTAGAAATCTTAGACATTATTTTTCACCTTCCGAATCAATGCGACGAGACTTGGCAATAAATAGGGCAACTACTGCGGCAATTGCCAGAACGCCGCCCACCCCCAGAATGATTTTCAGCGGCATTGACAGGCCCTCATCGCCGCGGGCTTCTATCGATTTAGAATCGGGCGCCTCGGTGTTCTCTGAGGCCTCACCCTTGACGGAAAATTTCACTCCGCCGCGGGTAGCGTGTCCATCCGAGGACGTGATTTGGAAACCAACTTGGTAGTTGCCTGGGCCAGGATTGACGTCCGCTGGAGTTTCAATGGTGAGGTCCCGTTCATGGAGCTTCGGCTCTTGGCTAAAAAGCTTCTCTCCCGTATCCGCGTTGGTCACGGCGAAGGTATTGAAATCTTCCTTGGGAATGCCAGAAAACTCGAGGGTGATTTCCTTAGGGAACTCATCGAGTTGTTCGCCGTCTTTGACCGAACCACCAATAACGGAGTCGTGCGCGATTGCGGCAGGCAACGACCCGCCAAGAACCAGTGCTGCAGTGCCTACTGCTGCGGCCGTACGGCGCAGCCAAGGTAAGCGGTAGCCCATAGATAGCTCCTTTGCTGTTGGAAATGCACAAGTTGAATTGTCAGACATACTAGCCGCGGGGCTTGCTAGAACAGCAATCGCGACAAGCAGGGCGTCGAGACATTTGTCGGCTTGAGGTGGGAAGGAGTTCCTATTTGGAAATAAAAAGAGGTATTTATCACTATCTAAGGCAAGTTGACTCAATTCCAACGGGCCTCGCTTTAGTCCCGCTCCATCTTTCGGGCACTAAAAAGCGGACCAGAAGTCATCAGTGAAGCAATAAACAAGACGGTACCTACGCCGATAAGTGCCAAAGGAAACGCCGCGCTGCCGTCGCCGTCACCCGCATCTGCCACATTAAGGCCCACAAAGAAAAGCACAGTTCCCGAAACAAAAGACGCGCAGCCGCAAGCTCCCACTACTAGCGGCACCACCAGTGTGCGTGGCATCATCCCTCCTCCGTCGAGTGTTTTTGACTTTCTAAGGGCAAGCGTATCGCACCACACACGGCAGAAGACATAGAAAAAGCCGCCCCTTTCGGGAGCGGCTATATGGAGCGGATGACGAGACTCGAACTCGCGACCCTCACCTTGGCAAGGTGATGCGCTACCAACTGCGCTACATCCGCATAACAAACCGAGATTTGTTGGCGAGTCCCATCGGGACTCTAGTGCGCGATACTGGGATTGAACCAGTGGCCTCTTCCGTGTCAGGGAAGCGCTCTCCCACTGAGCTAATCGCGCTTAATGCCCGAGGGC
This sequence comes from Corynebacterium yonathiae, assembly GCF_022288805.1. GTDB lineage: Bacteria > Actinomycetota > Actinomycetes > Mycobacteriales > Mycobacteriaceae > Corynebacterium > Corynebacterium yonathiae. Next base: position 321,479 of record NZ_JAKOPM010000001.1, on the reverse strand, counting down.
ATTAAGAAGTTGAGGTGGAAACGGGAATCGAACCCGTGTGCACGGTTTTGCAGACCGTTGCCTCACCACTCGGCCATTCCACCGTGGCGATACCGCCTCACACAATACAGTGCTGGAGCGGATGACGAGACTCGAACTCGCGACCCTCACCTTGGCAAGGTGATGCGCTACCAACTGCGCTACATCCGCATGCGAAACCAAGCCCGGTTTCTAGGACAAAGTCCTTGTGCGCGATACTGGGATTGAACCAGTGACCTCTTCCGTGTCAGGGAAGCGCTCTCCCACTGAGCTAATCGCGCGCTATTCATTTAGAATCACTCTTCGCAGGAACATCCTTAGAAAAGCGTGGAGCGGATGACGAGACTCGAACTCGCGACCCTCACCTTGGCAAGGTGATGCGCTACCAACTGCGCTACATCCGCATTGCGCCGCAAAATTTGTATCGTTGCGGTGCGAGAAGAAACATTATCGTGCTCCGCCCCAGTTTCCAAATCCCCAGCCCAGCAGCATTCTTTTAGCCGCTGAAATTTCGCCTCTGGTCCCTTCAAAAACACACCGGTGTAATTCATCGAGAGAAATCGCCAATCAAATGACTCCTCAAAGGCGCCGCCTACCCAGCCAATTAGGTATTTCAAATTACACAGGTGTAAATTTAACCCCCGCAAGGTCCTATAGCTCAGTGGGAGAGCGTTCCGTTCACACCGGAAAGGTCACTGGTTCAATCCCAGTTAGGACCACCATTTCCCGCCCCTAGCTTCAATCTAAAGGAGACTGGGCGGGTTTCTTTGTATATCTGTAAAGTGTCCCGACGTGTTGTGGATTCTTTTAGGCATTATAGCCGGACTCGTTCTCCCCATACAGACCCTGGTTAATACGCGCCTGCGCGCATCAACTGGCACCCCATTTTCTTCTTCGCTTATTTCCTTTGCCGTGGGCACGGTGACCTTGCTCATTATCGCAACGGCAGTCACCGGCGGTGACTTCGGAATTTCCCGGGCATTCGGCGAACCGCTGTGGATTTGGCTTGGCGGCTTACTTGGAGTGGTGGCTCTTACTGGAAACATCCTCTTGTTTCCTCATTTGGGCGCAGTCCAGACCGTCGTCCTTCCCATCGCAGGCCAGATCATGATGGGGCTCGTCATTGACCACTTGGGGCTTTTTGACTCCCCTGCTTCCCCACTAACCATCGTGCGCGCATTTGGGGCGCTGGTTGTGTTAGGTGGGGTAATCGCCATCGTCGCCGGGCCCGGCGCGCCTACGAAGAGCGAAGACTCCGCTGTTTCTTTGTGGCTGTGGCGCCTAGCCGGATTCGTCTTTGGCTGCTTTACCGCAAGCCAGTCCGCCATCAATGGTCATCTGGGTCAAATCACCGGGTCACCCGTCAGCGCGGCCTTAGTGTCTTTTACGATTGGCGTTTCTGCACTCGTTATTCTCAATACTGTCCTGCGCTGGCGCCCCCGTATCGAGCGTCCCGAGGGAAAGGCTAACCCATGGTGGATGTGGGTTGGCGGCGTCCTAGGCGCCTTGTTTGTCTTTGGCAACGCGGCCTTGGTTCCACAGATTGGCACGGGACTTACTGTGGTGGCGACTCTTCTTGGCTCTATGTTGGGTTCTGTTCTTATTGATCGTATGCGTGGTGCCCGCGTAGAGCTGCGTCAAATTATCGGCATTGCAGTTATTTTGATTGGAGTCATCCTGATCCGCTTGGTGTAGCCCCTCTGTTGCGGCTGTGGCCAACTCTTTACCATGCCGGGGATCTAGTGGCTTGGCTACACTGTGGTGGCATGGATATCTCATCGCTTTTGGGGTCTGATTCCGACGACGCATTCACCGTCCGCACGAATATGGTCAGCACATTGACTGGCTCAGCGACGATGAATCATGTTTCAGAAGACATGGGAAATGACACCGATGGACAGCTTTTTGCAGCTCTGCGGGAGTGGGCAGACGTGGTGTTGGTGGGCGCGCAAACGGTGCGTGCAGAAGACTACTCGGGCGTTGTGCCTAGCACCGATGGCTCGCGCCCAGCTCCTATCGCCGTTCCATCCCGCAGCCTAGATTTCGATATCGATTCGGACTTCTTTAACGACTTCACTACCCCACCTATCATCTTGGTCCCACACAGCAGCTGGGAGGATGAAGACATCGTTACCCGACTCGAGGCTATTCAAAGCACGGGGGCGGAGGTCTGCGATGCCGGTGAGGGAGGCGTGCGGGACTACCTATCCGTCTTGAAGGACCGCGGGTTTAAGCGCGTGCTATGTGAAGGCGGTCCAGGAATGATTGGGCAATTAGTGGACGCCGATGCGATTGACCAGATGTATTTGACCCTGGATCCTCATCTGTCTACCGGCGTCGAAACTCCCATGGCTACTTTTAAGGGCGAGCATTCCCACCGCCGCATGCAGCTGGACAATGTCGCAGCCGATACGGATGGCACGGTGTTTCTGCGGTATTCCCGCGACCACAAGGACGTAGACTAAGGGGCCGTGAATTCCCGAATCAATGCCGCCGCCTGGCCCGTGGCCATCCTGCTTGTTGTACATCGCGTATTCATCATTGCGCGCAACGGCACGCCAACGGATGATTTCACCACCGTGTATAACGCAGTGGCGCGCATGTCTAGCGGCCAGCCGGTCTACGAGCAGGCCTATAACCACGTGGACCCGCTATATCTGTACACCCCGGGTGCCACGCTGCTGCTTGCGCCATTAGGGCATCTAGACTTCTCCTTCGCGCGAGGACTATTCATCGTGGCAAATGCAGCCGCGATCGTCGCGGCACTGGCGGTGCTTACCCTTATAGTGGACCGCAAGCTTACTTCCCCCATTTGGCCAGTATCTATTGCATTGGCGTTTGTCACGGAGTCGGTGACCAACACACTCGCTTTTACCAATATTAACGGCATTCTTTTGCTGTGCATGGCTGTGTTCTTGTGGGCCTTCTTGCGGGCCGAGCACACCCCTTGGCTGGGCTGGGTGGCAGGCGTGGTCATTGGCCTGGCCATCGTGATTAAGCCGCAATTTGCGCCATTGCTCTTCCTGCCCTTAGTAAAGATCCAGTGGCGCAGCCTCGCCGGCGGCATCGGGGTTCCGGTGATTCTCAACCTACTGGCGTGGCCGGTAGTGCCGGGCGCGAGCGGCTTTTTAGAAAAACTCCTGCCCTATCTTTCGGAAACTCGTGACTATGCCAACTCTTCCTGGGCAGGTTTCCACGCCTACGTCGACTTTAGTACTGGGTTGTATTGGGCCGTGTGGTTGATTTTTGCCGCCCTTACGGCTGCAGCGATTCTCGGGCTTTTACGCTGGCGCAACTCCGACTCGACCTTGTGGGCGCTGACGACGAGCGGGTCAATCATGGTGGGAATCTTCTTCCTATCTTCCTTGGGCCAGCAGTACTATTCCATGTGGCTCTTCCCGCTGATGTTTACCGTTGTTCTCCCGCGCTCGGTGTTTCATTCCGCGGGAGCGTGGTTGGCGGCATTTCTCTTTTTGGCTCCGGTCTCGTGGGCGTCTACAGCGCACCCGGATGCTGGGCGTTGGATGAATTTTTTCACGGCCACGGCAGGATGGGCGCTGCTTATCGTCGCAATTTTCGCTACGGTCGCTGGCTGGTGGCGTGCCGCGCGCAGAGCGGTTTAGACTCGGCCCATGACCGATTTCAAGCTCATTGCTGATACCGAATGGCGCCAGCGCTTAAGCCCCGAGGAATACTATGTTCTGCGTGAGGCAGGTACGGAGCCGCCCCATGTAGGCGAGTACACCAATACGACCACAAAGGGCGTTTATTCTTGCCGTGCGTGTGGGACGGAGCTTTTCCGTTCCACGGAAAAGTTTGAGTCCCATTGTGGCTGGCCGTCCTTCTTCTCCCCGCTAGCAGGAGACAAAATCATCGAGCGAGAAGATAACTCGCTAGGCATGCGCCGCGTGGAGGTCTTGTGCGCCAACTGCGAATCGCACCTAGGCCACGTCTTTGAGGGCGAGGGCTACGATACCCCTACTGACTTGCGCTATTGCATCAATTCCATCTGCCTAGACTTGGAGGAAAAGCCGGTAGAAGGAGACACAGCTTAAAGGAGGGCTATATACAACAAAGCGCCTCGTCGGCAGCCTAGCTAAGAGGCTAGTGACGGGGCGCAGCCTGGGACGTCGCCAAGCAGTGCTTCTGCTAGGCGACGCTCCCTTTAGGGCAGTACTGCAATGAGTTCTGCTACGTCCTTCACGCGGCGGCCAGTGTGGAAGGGAATCTCCTCGCGCACGTGGTGGCGAGCTTCGGTGTAGCGCATCAGATACATCAGATCGACGATGCGGTGGAGCTCATCCGCCTCGAAAGCCAAGATCCACTCATAGTCGCCCAATGCGAAAGCTGGGACGGTATTCGCGCGCACATCAGGATAGTCGCGCGCCTGCATGCCATGCTCCATCAGAATACGGCGGCGCTTTTCATCATCCATCGTGTACCAGTCATAAGAGCGAACGAAGGGATACACCGAAATCCACTCCTTAGGCTCCTCACCCATGATAAACGACGGCAGGTGCGACTTATTAAACTCTGCCGGACGGTGCAAGGAGTTGCCTACCCAGGTCACTTCGCTGACCTGGCCAAGGACAGTCTCGCGGCGGAAATCCCCAAAGACCTTTTGTAAATCAGAGAATTCCTCAGCGTGCCACCAAATCATGAAGTCAGCAGAATCACGCATAGCCGTGAGGTCATAGATGCCGCGCACCGTTACTTTGCCTGCCTTCTCGACGTCGGCGAAGAACTGTTGCGCTTGGGCAATGATCTCCGCTCGCTCGGTGCCGAGTGCGCCCGGAATCACCTTGAAGACTGCGTGCTGGGAATATTGCTGAACTGCGTTGAGTTCCTTGTAGTCAAGCTTCGCCATTGCGTTCTCCTTTGCAGAAGCCTCTGAGTAAACGAACATATCCATCATAAGTTGGATATGACACCTTGTCACTTCTCCCACCGCAGGGAGGGCGACACACTCTCACATCGGCGCGCCTCCCCCAGCTAGAGGCCGCGAAACTATAGCTTGAACGTCGTGAGCAATTCCGAATCGACCACCCCACGCAGCGCCGAGGCTTCCACCCCTACCCCTTTGCACGGGCAGGCGGACAGCCACGAGCCAGCCACCCCCGCCGCTTTCACCCAAGCAGTGGAGTCCATGCACGCGGCCGACCTGCGCCCCGAGATAACCCTCGGCTCCATTCGCCCACCGCAACGGCTTGCGCCGTTTAGCCACGCGATCGGCCTTGAGGTGGGAAGCGAAGACAGCCCTGACATCGTGCCCACTGATACAGAAGGCGATGCCTTTGGCCGCCTCATCTTGCTCCATGATCCGGGCGCTGAGGAAGCCTGGGAAGGTGCTATGCGCTTGGTGGCTTATATTCAGGCCGATATGGACGATGCCGTAGCAGGCGATCCGCTCTTGCCCGATGTGGCCTGGCAATGGCTCAATGAAGGCCTAGAAGAGGAAGGCGCTGGCCACACCAACTTGGGCGGCACCGTCACCTCCACCGCGTCCGTGCGTTTTGGCGAGATTGGCGGCCCACCACGCGCGTACCAAATCGAAATGCGTGCTTCGTGGACCGCCGAAGGACTCGATCTGGCACCACACGTACAGGCTTTTGCAAAGGTATTAGCCAACGTTGCCGGCCTCCCCCCAGAAGGCGTTACCGAGCTCGGCCGCTAGAATGCCAGAATTGCGCAGCCGGCCGCTAGAGGGCATTCCACCAACCCTTGCCACCCCGGAGGAATTCACCGCTGCCGCGGCCCGCCTAGCCGCAGGTACGGGCCCGTTTGCTATTGACACTGAACGCGCCTCCGGTTATCGCTACGATGACCGCGCCTTCGTGGTGCAGATTCGCCGGCGCGGCGCGGGCACAATGCTCTTTGCCCCGGAAGGCCACCGGGAAGAGCTCACATCCGCCCTTGCCCCAGTGCTCAACGGGACGGAATGGATAATTCATGCCGCTCATTCGGATTTGCCTTGCCTCGGGTGGCTCGGACTATTCCCTGCCTCCGTCTTTGATACCGAGCTAGCGGCGCGGCTCGCTGGCTTTGAACGCCCCAATCTGGCCACTATGGTCGCGGAGCTTTTCGACGTCGAATTGGAAAAGGGCTACGGCGACGCTGATTGGTCAACCCCGCAGCTTAGCGAGGAGCTCAAGGCGTATGCCGCACTAGATGTAGAGCTGCTTCTCGAGCTGGCCGAATCTCTGCGCGATATCTTGGCCGAACAAGACAAAATGGACTGGGCACTGGAAGAGTTTTCCGCCATAGTCCAAGAACATGCCGGTGACACTGCTCCCCAACCGCAAACATGGCGGGATCTGAAAGGAACTTCCAGCCTCCGCAGCGGCAGCCAGCTCGCCGCCGCTCGGGCACTGTGGCTCAAGCGTGACGCTATCGCACGGCGCACCGATACTGCACCCGGCCGAGTACTAGCAAATAAGACGCTGGTAGAAATTGCGCGCGCCCTTCCCACCACCGGCGGCGAACTTGCCCGCATCAAGGGGTTTCCGCGCCGACAAAGGGGAGCTACCGCCCGCTGGATGGCGGTACTTAATCAAGCACGCGCTGTTCCCCCGCAGCAGCGGCCTCGTATCCACCGCGCTCCGCAACCAGTTCCCTCCAAAACCATCTGGGCAAAGGACTACCCAGACCTGTGGGAGATATACCAGACCATTCGCGCGGACATCGCGGATCTCGCCACTGATTTAGGTATGCCTTCCGAGCTTCTTATCCGCCCGGCCGCCCTCCGTGCCGCAGTGTGGGCGAAGGTGGGCATGCAAGCCAATAAGCGCCACCGCGGGCCTGATTCTGTTGCCGGCACCATCCGCCAGCCAGACGACGTCGCCACCTTCTTACGGGCAGAAGGCTCGCGCGAATGGCAAATAGAAATGACCACCCCACGCATCGTAGACGGACTTTTCTAACACTGCTTATCCCCGCTAGGTTTAGTTTTCTTCTCCTAGCGCATTGGCATCTGCGGTGAGGTTTTCCAGCCACTCGCTAATCGACGCCGCCATGAGCTCCGGAGTCAGACCGAACTCCTCCAGCACCTCGCCACGGGAACCGTGCTTGGGGAAGTACCCCGGTACGCCGAGCCGGCGCACGGGCGTATCTACTTCAGCTGCACCGAGGGCCTCCGAAATCATGGAGCCAATGCCGCCGCGAATCAAGCCATCTTCTGCCGTAACCACCAGATCGTGGTCGGCGGCGAGGGCCACAACGGAACTTGCTACCGGTGCAACCCAGCGCGGGTCGATAACGGTGACGTTAATACCCTGCTCTCCCAGCAGCTTTGCTGCCTCGATGCTGCGTGCGGACATCGCACCGATGGAGATAATAAGCACCTCAGGGGTGTCCTCACCAGCATCGGCCTCGCCGTAGTGGAGGATGTCTACGCCATCGCCCAAGGTATCCACTGCTTCCATATCCGGTAGCAGATTACCCTTGGGGAAACGGACTACAGACGGGCCGGAGTCGATCTCTAGTGACTCGCGGAAGAGCTCGCGCAGGCGCGCACCATCGCGCGGGGCAGCAATATGCATGCCCGGTACGATGCTCATGAGAGCCATATCCCACACGCCGTTGTGCGATGCTCCATCGGAACCGGTAACCCCGGATCGGTCGAGCACGATGGTTACTGGCAGCTTCAGCAGCGCAATATCCATAATGACCTGATCCACGGCGCGATTTAAAAAGGTGGAATACACTGCCACGACGGGATGCATGCCTCCAAGCGCCAAACCAGAAGCAGAGGTCATGGCGTGCTGCTCAGCGATGCCTACATCAAAGAAACGCTCTGGGAAGCGCTCTTGGAACGGCGAAAGCCCAGTAGGACCTGCCATAGCAGCGGTAATGGCTACAATATCTTCGCGCTTTTCGGCAGCGGCCAAAAGCTCTTCCGAAAAGGCCGCCGTCCAGCCAGGCTGCTTGGTGCCCTTAGCCACACCGGTGACCGGATCGATAGCACCGGTGGAGTGCATCTGATCCTTTGGCTCATTGACGGCCGGGGCAAAGCCGTGTCCCTTCTCAGTAACCACATGCACGATGATGGGCCCCTCATAATCGCGGGCATAAGTCAGGGCGTGGACCAAGCTATCGATATCATGACCGTTGATGGGTCCGATATATTTCATGCCCAGTTCCGGGAACATCTCGGTGGGCAAGACCGTGGACTTGACTCCCTCCTTCATAGCATGGAGAGCATCAAAGGCTCGCTCACCGACCCAACCCATTTGCTTCAGGCGGCGCTTGCCCTGCTCCATCAGCTCGTCGTAGCCATGCTGTGAGCGGATGCGACCGAGATTTTCAGAGATACCTCCGATGGTGGGCGAATAACTGCGACCGTTGTCGTTGACTACGATGACCGCATTGCGGTCCTTGTCCTCGGAAATATTATTCAGCGCTTCCCAGCACATGCCGCCGGTGAGAGCACCATCGCCGACCACACCAATGACATTGCGGTGACCATCGCCGCGAATCTTTAAAGCCTTAGACAAGCCGTCCACCGTCGACAGCGACGCCGAAGCGTGGGAGGATTCGGTCCAGTCATGCTCGGACTCGCCGCGGTCCGTATAGCCGGAAAGGCCGTCCTTTTGCCGCAACGTATCGAACTGATCCGTGCGGCCAGTCAGCATCTTATGCACGTAGGACTGGTGCGAGGTGTCAAAAATGATGGGCTCGCGCGGAGAATCAAATACGCGATGCAACGCGATGGTTAGCTCCACCACTCCCAAATTGGGCCCCAAATGTCCGCCCGTGACGGACACTTTTTCAATGAGGCGCTGCCGAATCTCTGCCGCAAGCTCCTCAAGCTTGTCTGCAGACAGTGCCTTGAGGTTCTGCGGCGAGTTAATGGTATCCAAGATAGTCATGGAGCGGCCTTCAACTCCTTCTGTGCTTAGTTCTTCTTTTCTACCGTACCCGCGCCGGTTGGTAATTATTATATCGGTCGTAGTTCTGGGACAGCGCGGCTTCGCCCCCAGCTACAGCCGGGCGCCCATGCGGCACACTAGGCGGGCGTAATGAGCGCAATCGTTTCGAAATGGTGTGTTCCGGGAAATGCGTTGATTAGCGCCATCTTTTCGATTTCGTATCCGAACCGATCCCAGTATCCCAAATCGCGGGCGAAGGTGGCAGGGTCACATCCCACGTGAATGACTGCCTGGGGTGCGGCAGCAGCCACGGAGCGGATCACGTCCTCTCCCGCGCCAGTGCGTGGGGGATCTAGGACTACAGCGCCAGGCTTAGGAAGTTGCTCAGCGACTTGCTCCACCTTCGCGGACTTTACTTCCACATCAAATTCCGCAAGGCCCGGCTGCTCTCCCGCGGTTGCTGCTGGCGAATAATCCACGGAAATGACCTTGCCATGCACCGCAGTGGCCAGTGCCGGAACAAAAAGGCCCACGCCACCGTAGAGATCCCAAGCTGTGTGCTCCTGGTAGTCGCGGCCGCCGAGCCAGTCCGCTACCAGCTGGGTATACACCGCCGGCGCGTTCCTATGCGCCTGCCAAAAGGCGGTGGCGGGAAACCTAAACTCCCGCCCGCCTACGTATTCTTGCACCTTGCCGTTTCCTTCAACCACCTCGCGGATAGTTTCCACGCGGCGACCGCGCGGGGCTTTGCGGGTTTCTACTACGTGGCGATTTCCCTCACCATCGAAAACGGCAATGACCTCTGCGCCTGGGGTAAAGCGACGAGCACCTTCTCCGACAAGGCCTTCAGCCAACCCCGGTGCTAGCTGCGTGCAGGCGGCCCCTGTTATGAGCTCATTTGAGCGACGCTCACGGGTTCCAGCTCGCCCTTGCTGGTCGACGCCCCACCGCACCCGAGTGCGCCATCCCCTCACCGGTTCAAGGGTGTTTTGTTCAATTTCCAGCCCCTCACCGGTTACTACACCTGTGCGGCGCAATTGCTCCGATAAGATCGCTGCCTTGATGCCGGTTTCGGCGGCTGGATCTAGCTCTGCAAAATCGCAGCAACCTGCTCCTTGTGCGGCAGCTGGGCACGATGATGGTACGCGCACAGGTCCCGGGGCAATTACGCCTTCTAGGTCCGCCTTAATAAACGACTTTTTTACGCGGCCAGCCGTAGCCTTAACGACATCGCCTGGAAATGCGCGCGGAACGAAAACTACGCGCCCATCGGGGGCCTGGCCGATGCCTTCGCCACCGTGCGCCATGCGGTCGATGGTGACCTCAAGAATATCGCCACGACTAATCGTAGATTCAGTCATTTTCTGCCTCAGACTCCTGTTGTGGTTCTGCGTGGGTACCCTCTCTTGCTGGCGTGGCCGCTTCAACGGCAGCATCCGCGCGGCGCACCATCCACACGGTGAGCGCAGTGATCAGAAGGGTCAATGGCCACCCCATCAAGATCCTGGTCACGCCCAAAGCTGTGGTTGCATCGGCATCATAGATGGCGCGCTGAACTACAAAGCGAGCGAGAAAAATTACCGCCCATCCGCCGGTAGCTATGGCATAAGCCCGGCGCGCCTGTGGGATCTTTTGCCACAGCATTTCCTCGCCGTTAATCCCCTTCCAGATAACGCCCACTGCAGGCCACCGGAAAAGGATTGATAATACCGCGGCAATGCACAGCGCCAACGACATCCAGATGCCGTACAAGAAATAGCCCTTTGCATCACCGGTAAACCAAGCAATGGCTGCACACAGAGCCACTCCCAGTAGACCCGATATGGCCGGCTGCAGGGTCTCTTTACGGACCACCCGCCAGATAGCGATGATGACGGCCACGCCTAGCGCAGCTGCCAAGGCTGGCCCCAGCCCGAAGAAATTATTGACAGGAATCAGCACAATTACCGGCAAGGTGGCCGAAACGAGTCCGGAAAAGCCACCCATCTGTTCTAACAAAGTCGGTTCAGACTGAGCCTCATCAGACTCAAGAGTCTTAGCGTCCGGCAAGGATTGCGGCGAGGAAGAGTGTGTCACGTGGTTTACTGCTTTGTTTAGTTCTGACTATCAGGTGCAGAGCCCTCATCGGGATTCCGCGGGGACGATCCATTCTCACCCTCCTGTGGGGTGCCGCCCAAATCGCGCAGGTGTTGTTCCGTCTCTGCTTCTGCGGCAGGGTCTGGGCCGCCCACATTGTTTTCGGGGTGGTTTTGGGCATTAGCAGCTGCCTGCTGTTCCTGCTGACGCTGGTCCATGGCCTTCTTTACTTGCTCCACGAGTTGCTCGGGCATGATGACCGGCAACGCATTTCCCGCCAAGATGGGATCTTCGCCGCGGTAGACGAAGGTACGCGCAGCTACCTCACGGGCCAGTTCTGCTAGTTCAGCTTCCATACCAGACGGTGCTGCTAGGGTCATGCGCAGCATCCAGCGAGGACCATCAGCCCCAATGACACGTACCTGACCGTTGTCATTTTTGCCTACGACCTCAGCGCCCCAAGGGCCCGGTTCGGTAGCAACATTAAGCCCATCGCGGCTCATGCCTTCCTTGATTTCCTCCACGGATTCTGCCCACTGACCTGGCTTACGTGGAGCGGCGAAGGCTACCGGAGTAATTCGTCCTACCTTGGTCACGATGTGCAGCATCCGTGGGCCTTGCTCGCCCATTTCCACCTGCACCTGGGATTCCTTAGGAAGTGGAATGCGCAGGGAGCCCAGATCCAATACGCCAATGGAAAAATCGCTGAAGTCAAAGGTCTCAATATCTACGGAATCGCCATCGAAGGGGCCAGTCTGGCCGTTAATGGCATCATGGGCGAATTCTCGAGGCTGATTACCAGAGGCCGCCGCTGCATCTGCTGCGGTATCTTCTACCGGAGCATAAGAGTCCTGTGCTTCCTTGCCAGCAGACTTTGGGGCTGACGGCTCTTCGTTATCTGCCGCAGGCATGTCCTGGGTCTTCTTTTCTTCTTTGTTCTTCTTTCCAAAGGGCCAAATTCCCATGGTTTTCGTCCTTCCTAAAAGCTTCGTGGAGTCTCTATCGCTTTAGCTACACACCGGTGGAGCCATAGCCGCCGGCTCCGCGGACGGTGTCATCCAATTCTTCAACCTCAGCAAAACCAACCAGCTCTACGCGCTGAACCACGAGCTGGGCGATACGCATACCGCGCTCGATTTCGATTGGGGTATGCCGGTCATGGTTGATAAGGCACACCTTGATCTCCCCGCGGTAGTCCGCATCCACAGTTCCCGGGGTATTGACAACGGACAGCCCCTGCTTAGCGGCGAGGCCGGAACGTGGATGAATCAAACCGACTGTTCCTAGCGGCAGCGCAATTGCGATCCCCGTGCCGACGAGAGCGCGCTCACCGGGTTGCAGGGTCAGCGTTTCTGCCGCGTAGAGGTCCGCACCTGCATCGCCGCGGTGGGCACGGTGCGGTAGGGGAAGCTCCTTATCCAAACGCTTTACTTTAATGTCCCCAAACGGGCTTTCTGGTCGAGAATGTGGAAACGAGTCAGTCACTTGGCCAATCCTACCTGCCTTGGGAGGTTCATTCTGCGCCCCCTGTGGACTAGACTGACTAGACGTGTCTGATTCATCTGCTACTTCCGCAACTCCGACACCCTCGAGCGCCGCTTCGGCACAGGGCACGGAGGCCCCTCAGGTGCTCTACCACGAACGCCAGTGGGTCCCTTGGTACTTTTGGCTTTTCGCAGCCGCCATCGTGGCACTTACTTCCGCTACTGCCGGCCTTAACCGCTCCGTGTGGTGGATTGTTATTCCCGCGGTATTGCTTGGCGCTATCGCCGTCTGGGTACTAATTACGTGGTCCAATACAGTTGTCAAGGTAGAGCGCGACCCAGATGGTACGCGTTGGCTCACAGTCAAAGATGCCCAACTGCCCAATGATGTGGTCTCGCGGTCTATTACCGTCCCTAAGTCTGCGCGACGCAATGCGCTGGGCCCGCAGTTAGATCCCGCAGCGTTCCTGGTTTCCCACGCTTGGGTGGATGAACACGCCATGATGGTGCTCAATGATCCTGAGGACGATACTCCTTATTGGCTCATCGCCTCAAAGGATCCGGAAGCTTTGCTCCACGCCTTCGTCCCGGACCAGCACTAGTTCGCAACGACTTAATGGCCTAGCGCCACCGTAATTTTGATGGCGAAAACAAACCCCGCATTCGGCTTTAAAAACTTTTGCCGAGTGCGGGGTTTAGTATCTGCCAAGTGTCCCTTTTAGGCACAATCCTTACAGATAGGCTGGCCGTCCTCATCGTGGGAGTAGCGCTTATTGGACTGCACAAGGAAACAAGATGCGCAGGTGAACTCGTTTTCCTGACGAGGTACTACCTCAACATTAAGTTCCTCACCGGTGAGATCGACCGATGGCGGCTGGAAGGCTTCGACAATTTCTCCGTCATCATCCATGCCGTTGTTGTCGCTCTCCGCGGCTTTGAGTCCTTCTAAGGAATCAGTTTCGAGTTCATCTTCCGCGCGGCGGCGCGGTGCGTCATAATCGGTGGCCATAATGCACGCCCCTTATGGTCAAGTTGCTTTAAGGAATGGGTTTTATCGATCGCGCATAGTAAAGCACAAATGGCTAGATGTCATCTCACCGCTCGCCGGCGCGAGAAACTTTTACCCCCGCAACGCGCCCGTAGCGCCGTGTGCTGCTAAAAGCTTTTCAAAGGCGGGGGCCAAATCTGCCCCCGCAGCCCATGTGAGCTCACCTTGAGCGGAACCTTTATCAAAGCCAGGATGGTGCACCACCGCACCTGCCTCGCGGGCAATAATTGCCCCGGCGGCAAAATCCCAGGCATTAATACCGTGCTCAAAGTAAGCGTCGACAGTGCCCTCAGCCACGCGGCACAAGTCCAACGCGGCAGCGCCAATACGGCGGATATCACGCACTTCGAGCAAAAGTTTAGTAAGCAGTTGTGCTTGCGCTGCCCTTCTTTGGGAACCGTAGCCGAAGCCGGTAGCTACCAAGGCCAACGCGGGATCTGATGTTTGGCCACAGCGAAGCAGGTGGGGCTTTTCGTCTGGACCGGTAACCGTGGCCCCTTGTCCGGCCGCGGCTGCATAAGTGCGCCCACGTGCCACGTTGACCACCGCGCCAGCTACTAGGCGCCCCTGATATTCCGCACCGATGGAAACTGCAAAGTCTGGCACTCCGTAGAGGAAATTCACAGTGCCATCAATCGGATCCACAATCCAGGTAACACCGCTGGTGGAGTCCACATTGGAGCCTTCTTCCCCAAAAATTCCATCCCCTGGACGTGCGGTGCGAATGGTGGTGGCGATGAAATCCTCTGCAGCGGTATCGACTTCCGTTACCGGGTCGACGTTGCTGGACTTGGTCTGGGTATGCGCCGCGATACCATCACCGGCTACAAGTTCTGCGCGCCGCGAGGTAATCAATTCGGCTGCGCGCTTGGCAGTAGAGACGGCAAAATCTCGCAATTGGAGAAAATCGATCTGCTCAGTCATGCCAACTATTGTGCCTTCTTCTAGACTGTCGGGCATGACTACACTTTCTGGCCATTCCTTTGGCATCGATATCGGCGGTTCCGGCATTAAAGGCGCTGAGGTGGACCTTGCCACCGGCGAGTTCGTGGGCGAGCGTATGAAAATCGCCACCCCCCAGCCATCTACGCCGCATGATGTCGCCAAGGTAGTAGCTCAAATCGTGCGGGAAAAGCAGTGGGACGGTCCCGTCGGCATCACCCTGCCTTCCGTGGTTCGCAATCAAGAAGTCGAGACCGCTGCGAATATTTCCAAGGACTGGATTGGGGTCAAGACCACAGAGCTATTTGCCGACTACTTAGATGCAGATTTTGCTGTGCTAAACGACGCCGACGCGGCGGGCCTAGCAGAGGTTGCCTACGGAGAGGGCATCGCCAAGCAAGGCTCCGTTATCTTCCTAACGCTCGGCACCGGCATCGGCTCGGCTTTCTTTTTAGATGGCCAACTTTTTCCTAATACTGAACTGGGACACATGATCGTGGGCGACGATGAAGCTGAAAAGCTTGCGTCTTCGGCCGTAAAGGACCGCGAAGACCTCAAATACAAACAATGGACAAAGCGTCTCAACAAGGTTCTTGCGGAATATGAAAAGCTGTTCAACCCGCAGGCTTTCCTCATCGGGGGTGGAATCTCGCGCAAGTTTGAAAAATGGGGACCCCACCTTGACATTGATACCCCTGTTATGCCTGCACAACTGCGCAATCGCGCAGGAATTGTCGGCGCCGCAATGGCGGCAGTAAACGGTTTGAAACCGTAAATGCGCACCCTGTGGGTGACCCTATCCACCGGCAGAAAGGAAAGATCCTCTATACTGGGCGGTCGATCCTAAGTTAAATAGCTCTAGGGCGCGTCTGGCCTGCATAAGACCACAACGCGTTAACATCACATTGATGCACGAGCGCCCGACAAGGGCGCACTGAGCTGTTTCAATCAAAAAGCAAGTCGAAAGGGCGTACGTGGCAGCCACTGAATCTTCAGACCAGGCACTCGGCGAGGGCGAAAACGCCGCTGAGGCATCTACTCCTGCAAAGAAGACCGCCAAGAAGACGGCAAAGAAAACTGCGAAAAAGACGGCTAAGAAGACGGCGAAAAAGACCGCTAAGAAAACAGCCAAGAAGACCACTAAAAAGTCGGCCAAGAAGACCACTAAGAAGTCTGCCAAGAAGGCCACCAAGAAGACGGTCCGGAAATCCGCGGCGAAAAAGCAGGAGTCCCCGGCAGAGTCCGAGAAGCAGGCACAGCCGGAGGTAGATGACGAGCTCGAGGAGGACGAGCGCGACGAGAACGTCGACTTCGATCCCACCAATGCGGATATCGAAGATGATGATGACTTCGAAGCCGGTGAAGACCTCGAGGACGATGACCTCGAAGAGGACTTGGACGAAGACGATGAGGAAGAAGAGGAAGACTCCTCCTCCGTCTGGGATGAGGAAGAATCCGCGGCGCTGCGCCAGGCGCGCAAGGATGCCCAACTAACCGCTTCTGCTGACTCCGTACGCGCCTACCTCAAGCAGATTGGTAAGGTGGCCCTCCTCAACGCCGAGCAGGAGGTTTCCCTAGCCAAGCGCATTGAGGCCGGCCTGTACGCGCAGCACCGCATGGATGAGATGGAAAAAGCCCGCGCCGAAGGCGATAAGGCTGCCAAGCTCTCCCCTATGGAAAAGCGCGACCTGCGCAGCATCGCTCGCGATGGCCGCAAGGCCAAAAACCACCTGCTGGAGGCCAACCTGCGCCTGGTGGTTTCCTTGGCTAAGCGCTACACCGGCCGCGGCATGGCTTTCTTGGACCTCATTCAGGAAGGCAACTTGGGTCTCATCCGCGCCGTAGAGAAATTCGACTACACCAAGGGCTATAAGTTCTCTACCTACGCCACCTGGTGGATCCGCCAGGCCATTACCCGCGCTATGGCAGACCAGGCCCGTACCATCCGCATCCCGGTGCACATGGTGGAAGTCATCAACAAGCTGGGCCGCATCCAGCGCGAGCTTCTGCAGGACCTGGGCCGCGAGCCCACCCCGCAAGAGCTGGCAAAGGAGATGGATATCACCGAGGAAAAGGTGCTCGAAATCCAGCAGTACGCCCGCGAGCCCATTTCCTTGGATCAGACCATCGGTGACGAAGGCGATTCGCAGTTGGGCGACTTCATCGAGGACTCCGAGGCTGTCATTGCGGTCGACGCCGTATCCTTTACCTTGCTGCAAGATCAGCTCCAAGACGTGCTGACTACCCTATCCGAGCGAGAAGCTGGTGTGGTTCGTCTGCGCTTCGGCCTGACCGACGGCATGCCGCGCACTTTAGACGAGATCGGTCAAGTCTACGGGGTTACCCGCGAGCGCATTCGCCAGATCGAGTCCAAGACCATGTCGAAGCTGCGCCACCCGTCTCGTTCTCAGGTTCTGCGCGATTACCTCGACTAATCACTGCAACCGCACGAGAAATAGAGCCCGCACCATTTCGGTGCGGGCTTAATTTCTAGCTCCTCAACGGCAAAGTTACTCGAGCTACCACTTGCGAGCTACCACTTGCGCAGGTATTCGATGCGCTCGCGTAGCTGGTCGGCATTGCACAGCGCGGTGGGCGGGCCGCCACAGGCCTTGCGGACCTCGGTATGGATAGCACCATGCGGGCGTCCGGAGCGCTGGGCGGCGATGGATACTACCGTGTTAAGTTCCTTGCGCAGCTGACCTAGCTCATCGACGACCCCGGTATCGCTTGACTCCGCCTCCACAGCCTTCTTCCGCGAGGCCGGCGCATAGTCCATGCCATAAAGCTTGCGACGGTGAGCTTCCTCGGCCTCAGCCGCGCGCCGCGCCTTTTCCTCCGCCTCGCGACGGTCCATTTCCTCGGATTGCTTCTTGCGCAGCAAGTCCTTGACTTGGTCCGCATCGAGCAGCCCGGGAATACCAAGGAAGTCGGCTTCTTCATCGGTAGTCATGTCCCCAGTGTTGAACTGGGAACCGTTATAGAGCAGTCCGGAGAATTCAGCCTCGGCGCCTAGCGACTCATAAGACTTCTCCAGCATGTCCGGTTCGGTCTTCTTCTGATTCGCCTGCTCTAGCAGTTCATCGTCCCAGCCTTCCTTGTCCGGCTTTTCCTCACCCAACACGTGATCGCGGGACTTTTCCATATTTTCTGCCAAGCCCAGCAAGACAGGCACCGAAGGAAGGAAAACGGAAGCGGTTTCGCCCGGCATGCGAGAGCGCACGAAGCGGCCGATGGCCTGGGCGAAAAACAGCGGGGTCGAGGCGGACGTCGCATAAACGCCTACCGCCAAGCGCGGGACGTCCACGCCCTCAGATACCATGCGCACCGCCACCATCCACTCATCGGTGGACTCAGAAAATTCCTGGATGCGGTCTGAGGAACCGGGGTCATCAGACAAAATCACCGACACCGGCGTATTGGAAAGTTGCTTGAGGATCTTGGCATACGCGCGTGCGGTTGTCGTATCCGATGCCAGCACGAGTCCGCCGGCATCCGGCATATTGCGCCGCATTTGCATCAAACGGGTATGCGCTGCCTGCAGCACAGCAGGAATCCACTCGCCCTTGGGGTCCAACGCGGTGCGCCAGGCACGGGCGGTTTGCTCCGCATTCATAATGTCGCCCAGGCGGGCGGCATGTTCCTCGCCAGCCGAATCCCGCCAGCGGGCCTCGCCGGAGTAAGAAAGGAAGACAACGGGGCGCACGACGCCGTCGGCAAGCGCATCGCCATAGCCATAAGTGTGGTCCGAGCGAGAGACCTTGTGGCCCTCCCCATCGTCGACGTACTGGACGAATGGAATTGGCGAATCATCGGAGCGGAAAGGCGTACCGGTAAGCGCCAAGCGATGGTTGACATCGTCGTAGGCTTCCTTGACACCATCGCCCCAGCTCTTGGCATCACCGGCGTGGTGAATCTCATCCAGGATCACCAACGTGCGCCGAGCAGAAGCCACCGCGCGGTGTTTAAAGGGGTGCATTCCTACCTGTGCATAGGTCACCACGATGCCATCCATCGAAGGATTGACCGCGGAGGAATTGCTAAACGCGGGATCCAAAGCCAGACCTACCCGGGCGGCAGCGCTAGACCACTGAGTTTTGAGGTGCTCGGTCGGCACGACCACAATGACGCGCTCGACCGTGCGGTCTTCCATGAGCTCGGTGGCAATGCGCAGCGCGAAGGTGGTTTTTCCGGCGCCTGGGGTCGCCACCGCCATAAAATCCTGCGGTTTAGTGGCGAGGAATTTATCGAGCGCGGATTGCTGCCAGGCGCGGAGGTTCGTCTTCTTAAAGGTCCTCACTTGCGGCGCAGACCCTTATAAACGCGCTCACAATCGGGGCATACCGGAGAACCCGGCTTTGCCTGCTTGGTCACCGGGAAGGTCTCGCCACACAGCGCAACGACGTATTTGCCGTTCACTGCGGAATCGAGGATGTGATCCTTTTTGACGTAATGGAAGAACTTCGGCGTGTCATTATCCGTCGTCGAAGTGTCTTCACGAATATCTGGCCGTTCAATTGTCTTCGTAGTCGTAGTCACGTGCTCCATTTTGCCGCATCGGCATCGAACTTTGCGAGTCATGCGTCTACCCTTGGAGAACATGTACACGTCATGCATGCTAGCCGCTGCACCCCTCTCCCCTTATCGAGGGATCTCCGCTTCACACGAGGGGAGCTGGGTCTAGGTTGTTTGGCAAAAAAGAGCGCTACCTCATCACAGATGCCAAGCTCACGCCTGGCCAGGATCGCAAGCGCCGCGAAATTCAGTACGGAATCTTCCAGTTCTTGCGCGTTCCTTCCTTGCTCATAGCAGGCGTTTTCCTCTATATGCATTGGTGGCTACTGGCCGCCATCGTGGTGGGCGTGACCTTTCCCCTCCCATGGATCGCCGTGGTAATTGGCAACGGCCGGGGAGAAAAGAAAGACAAGCGCGAAAAGAACGTGTACAAGCCGGCCATGAATCGGCAGCTTTATGGCCAGACACACCCACCACAGGTCTCCAGCGGCACGGCTCGGCCGATTGAGGCCAAACACGACATCATCGACCACGAAGAAGAGTAAAGGAAGCCTGCCCATATGACGACTGCTTTTGGACCCGATTTCAATGCCGCGGCACTAGCCAAGCTGGCCCCAGAACTTTCAGATGTCTTTACCACTGCCGGTTTTACTACCGATGGCGTGGCCGGCCACCTAGGGCCGGAAGTTACCGAAGCCTTGTTCCGCGGCGAACCGGCACCTGTGGCGCTATCTGCGAACAGCGAATCTCAGATGGACTTGTTGATCCGCTTTTTCCTCCTGCACGAGCACCTGCCAGCCACGCTTTTGGGTGAGGCCGTAGGAGCGCGTCTAGCAACCCAATTGCTGGATGCCAACGTCGCGCTTGCCGACGCCCACGGCAAGGCCTACATTGCCCTCGACATCCGCCCCCACAATATAGTGGGCGCTAACCGGCTCATCTTCTCCGACGTTGATGCATCCCTAGTGGAACACGTACCTGGCCCTGACCACGTGCTTGGGGTAGGCGCGGCCAGTCTCTCTTTGTTGCAGTCCACGCCAGTAAGCCCAGTCGGCAGCCTTCTCGATTTGGGAACCGGCTCGGGTGTCCAATTGCTGGGGCAAATCGATTGTGCAGAAAAAATCACCGCGACTGACGTACATGAGCGGGCATTGGATTTGGCCACGGCCACCATTGCGGCCGCGGGTCAGGGCGACAAGGTGGAACTTCTACAAGGCTCGTGGTTCGAACCTGTAGCTGGCCGCCGCTTCGACCGCCTCGTGGCTAACCCACCATTTGTTGTAGGTCTGCCTGAGGTCGGCCACGTCTACCGCGATTCCGGGTTGAACCTCGACGGTGCAAGCGAATTGGTTGTCTCACAAGCCACCGAACACCTAACCCCCGGCGGAACCGCCCACCTTCTGGCTGCCTGGGTGCACACCAGCGGCGAAACATGGCAGCAACGCGTTGCTTCCTGGTTGCCGGATAAGGGGATCGCTGCCTGGATCATTCAGCGTGACGTGGCAGATCCCGCACTCTATGTATCCACCTGGCTCGAAGATGAATCCCTCGATGTTCGCTCCTCTGAGGGGCAAGAGCGCTCCCGCGCCTGGCTCGAGCATTTCCAGGACCACGAAGTAAATGGCATTGGTTTTGGTTTCGTGGCTATCCAACGCATTGGTGACGATGAACCTGCAGATATCTTGGCCGAAGAAATGCCGCAGGCCTTTAGCGATCCGCTTGGTCCCGAAGTTGAAGAATACTTTGCCCGTGTGGCCTGGCTGCGTGATCTCGTACCGGGCGAACTGCAGGGAAAGCACTTCCAGGTACGGCCCGGCTTGGCACGCGAAGACATCAGCACCCCAGATGAAGATTTGCGGCAGGGGTTCACCCGGGCTGCCCTGCGCCTGACCCGCTCGGACGGCCCGCGCTGGAGCCACGAGGTAGATGAACACATCGCGGCGATTGTCGCTGGGCTCAACCCGCAGGGGCTGAACCTAGAAGAAACCATCGGGCTATATGCGGCGGCGCACGGATTCGACGAAGAAGAAATTACCGCCGCTGCCCTTCCCGCCGTCATAGATATGGTCCGCCACGGTCTGCTTATCCCGGCAGATCTTCTCTTGGACACCAGTTCAACGGACCTTAACTAGTCCCACCTTTGCCCCATCCGCTAGATATAAGGAGAAATAAGCCTTGCGCGCAGTTTTGACTCGGGTTTCGGAAGCTACAGTAACCGTCGATGGAGAAACCGTAGGGGCCATTGATTGCCCCACTACCGGCGGACTCCTCGCTCTCGTGGGCGTCTCGCGCGAGGATCTGGATAATTGGCGGCCGCGGGCGGAGAAAATGGCGCGCAAAATTGCAGAACTGCGCATTCTGGACGGCGAAGTCTCAGTTATCGATGCCGCAGCGCCAGTGCTTGTGGTCAGCCAATTTACCTTGTACGGCCGAACTGCCAAGGGGCGACGCCCCTCGTGGGCAGATGCCGCGCCAGGTCCGGAAGCTGAACCGGTCATTACAGCGATTATTGAGCATCTTAAAGAGCGCGGCGTGTCAGTAGAAACAGGTCAATTCGGGGCTAAAATGCGCGTCTCCTCTGTAAATGAGGGCCCTTTCACTGTCTTGGTTGAGACCTAGCCCGCGTCCCCCATTTTCCTCCACCTGCAAAATTAAAACCTGTTAAGCAGGCCCTTTTGAAAACGTTTCCGTGATATACGCCATTTTTCGGTCTAGGTGTAGAGCGGGGCATAAAGTGCTGCGGAATGCAAATTCTCAGAGAGTGATAAATGCCCTACTTGCAGTGCGATAATTTATTATCACCCTGCGAGGTTCTGTTCTATACTGAAGGCACAGCGAAGCAAAAAGGGCTGGATACGCGGGATGCGAGATAATTCCTCAAAGTCCTACTAACGCAAAGTTGAGTGAGAAAATTTTTCTCAGTCACGGTTGCAGAAGCCCCACCGCTTCGGCCGACCAACTAGATGTAGGAAAGAAAATGTCCCACTCACTCAAGCGGCGCAACGAGGCCCAGCACCCAGAAAACGGGGCCGAGATGCCCGAAAACCTCAAGACCTCCAAAGCATCACCTGCTGCAAAGGAAGCTTCACCAGCGCCCGGCATTGATACCCCATTCGATGGCCAAAAGGGTGCGCCGAAGTGGAATAAGGAAGACACCGTATGGATGCTCTCCCTGTTCGGCACCGCAATCGGCGCCGGCGTCCTCTTTCTCCCTATTAACGCCGGTATCGGCGGCATCATTCCACTGCTCATCATGACGGTTGTAGCACTACCTATGACCTACTGGGCTCACCGCGGAATGACCCGCTTGGTTCTGTCTAGCTCCAAGCCAGACGGTGACCTTACGGACGTCGTGGAAGAGCACTTTGGCAAGAAGGCCGGCGTTCTCATGAACATCCTGTACTTCCTGTCGGTCTACCCCATCCTGCTGGTCTACTCGGTCACCATCACCAACACCGTCAACTCCTTCCTAGAGCACCAGCTAGGCGTTACCCCGCCACACCGTTGGCTTACCTCTCTCTTGCTCGTTGGTGGCCTCATCTTGATTGTCCGCATGGGTAAGGACGTCGTAGTGCACGTCATGTCCTACCTGGTGTACCCGTTCATCGGCATCCTGGTTCTGCTTTCCCTTTACCTCATCCCGAAGTGGAATACCGCGCTCTTCGATTCCTTCGACCTGAACGTTGCTCGCGAAGCCTCTGGCCACAGCATGGGCGTTACCCTGATGCTCCTGGTTCCGGTTATGGTCTTCTCCTTCAACCACTCGCCGATGATTTCCTCCTTCGCCGTTGACCGCCGCCAGACCTACGGTAAGTTCGCAGAAGCCAAGTCCCGCAAGACCTTGCTCCGCGCAGAAATCCTCATGGTCGTCGTGGTTATGTTCTTCGTCTTCTCCTGCGCCCTGAGCCTCTCCCCGGCTGATATGGCAGAAGCTAAGGCACAAAACATCACCATTCTGTCCTACCTGGCTAACCACTTCGACAACCCGCTCATCCAGTGGATTGCCCCCATCATCGCCATGATTGCGGTCGCTAAGTCCTTCCTGGGTCACTACCTTGGCGCCGCCGAAGGTTTCGAGGGCCTCGTCGTTAAGAGCAGCAAGAACGCAAGCAAGGATGACGCTCAGTCTGCTCACAAGCTCGACACCATCACCCTCATCTTCATGCTGGTTACCGCTTGGCTCGTCGCTTGGGCTGACCCCTCCATCCTGGGCATGATTGAGACCCTGTGTGGACCAACGATTGCCATCATGCTCTTCATCATCCCAATGGTCGCCATCCACAAGGTTCCTGCTCTCCAGCGCTACAAGGGCAAGGCTTCCAACTACTTCGTCTTCTTCATGGGCCTTGTCGCCCTAGCAACCATCATCTACTCCATCGTCCACGCCTTCTAAGCACCGCCGCAGACGAGAAAATCGCAGAGGATTCAAGGAAAGAACAATGTTCATCAGCATCTTCGATATGTTCAAGATTGGTATCGGCCCCTCAAGCTCACACACCCTTGGGCCAATGAAGGCCGGCAAGGCATTCGTAGACGAGCTCAAGGAAAAGGACCTCTTTGACAAGGTCACCCGAGTTCAGGCAAATGTCTACGGCTCCCTCTCTCTCACGGGTATCGGCCACTCCACTGACAAAGCCATCCTCCTCGGCTTGGCCGGTGAGGAGCCAGAGACCGTTGACATCGACGGCATCTCCGAATTCATGAAGAACGTCCGCAGCAGCGAAAAGCTCATGTTGGGCGGCACCCGCGAGGTAGAATTCCCCAAGGACGGCGGCTTCTTCTTCCACGACGAATACCTCCCGATGCACGAGAACGGCATGTGCCTTATCGCCTTCGCTGGCGAAGAGGACATCCTGCACAAGACCTACTACTCAGTCGGCGGCGGCTTCATCGTCAAGCAGGAGGACTTTGCCAAGCGCAAGGACGTCAAGGTTGATATCCCCTTCCCATACGCCAGCGCTGCAGAAATGCTCGAGCTATGCGAGAAGAACAATATGACCCTCCCCGAGCTGGGATTGGCCAACGAATTGGCACTGTGCTCCGAAGATGAGGTCAATGAGCACCTGCGGAAGGTTCGCGATGTCATGTACACCGGCATCAAGCGCGGCTCCTCTACCGATGGTCCGCTGCCTGGTTCCCTGCTTGTCCCCCGTCGCGCCGCTGCCCTTAAGCGTCGCCTCGAGCAGTCCGAACCGCACGATGGTCTGAATATCCTCAGCTGGGTCAACATGTTCGCATTGGCTATTTCCGAAGAGAATGCAGCCTGCGGCCGCGTTGTTACCGCTCCGACTAACGGTGCCTGCGGCGTTGTCCCCGCAGTTCTGGCTTACTACGACAAGTTTGTCGAGCCAGTTACCACGGAGATGTTCGCTGATTACATCTTCGCCTGCAACCAGATTGCTTCCTTGTACAAGATGAACGCTTCCATCTCTGGCGCTGAGGTCGGCTGCCAGGGTGAAGTTGGTGTAGCGTGCTCCATGGCTGCCGGCGGACTCGCCCAGCTCATGGGCGCTACCCCAGAGCAGGTATGCATCGCAGCTGAGATTGGCATGGAACACAAGCTTGGCTTGACCTGTGACCCGGTCCTCGGACAAGTTCAGGTACCCTGCATTGAGCGCAACGCTGTTGCTGCGGTCGACTCCATCACCAGTGCCCGCATGGCGCTAGAGCGTGAGAGCAAGCCGTGCGTTTCTTTGGACGAAGTCATCTGGACCATGTACAAGACGGGTAAGGATATGAACGCCAAGTACAGGGAGACCTCACAAGGTGGCTTGGCTCTAGCAGTTCACCCACCAGTCCCGGTGTGTGGATAGAGTCCACCCTGTAGAGAAGCGATGAGCCGGGTGAGCACAGCACTAAGCCGCTTGTGCTCACCCGGCTTAGTTGCCACTGTTCCCTCCTTCCATCGAATCGATTCCGTGTGTTACATTCTCTATAACCTGACAGGAATTAAAGGACATGCTTCAGCTAATGAATTTCCCTAGCGGCCATGCCTCCGAAGAAAATTTCCTCGAGCAGTATATTCCCCTCGTCGAATTCCTCGGAAAGGCAATGGGCCCCAACACCGAAATCGTGCTCCACGATCTCGACGTCCCCGATAAATCGATCATGGCCATCGCAAATGGCCACATCTCTGGCCGGCAACTTGGCGGACCCGTGACCGACTTCGCTCTATGGTTTATGAAACAGGGCGATGCCGCAGCAATCCCTATGATGACCGGCTACCGCGCCGTCAATGCGGAAGGCAAGATTTGCCGCTCCTCTAGCTACTTCATCCGAGACGATTCCGGACATATGCGCGGAATGCTGTGCATAAATGTTGATGTATCCGAATTGGTGCACATCCGCGATGCGGCCGCAGCACTGATCGGCAATGCCGATGATCCCGCATTCGATAAATCCAAGGCTTTCGGCGGCTATCCTGGAGCAGACGAGCAGCCACAGCGGCCCGTCGCTGTGCCAGACCCGGCTCCAGATAATGAAGCAGCAGTAAAAGAGGCATCAGACGAGGAAGTGAGCGAGTCACTTCGCTCCAACGTCGAAAACCTTGTGGACTCCATGCTGGATTCAGCTATTTCTAAGCAGAGCACCCCGGTTAATCGCATGCAACGCGATGAACGCCTCGAAGTGGTTTCAGAGCTCGAGAACACGGGCTTCTTTCTCCTTAAAGGCGGAATTGCGGCCGCAGCAGAGCGCCTCGGTGTCTCAGAACCCACTATTTACCGCTATCTCGTAAAAGTGCGCGGCTAATAGTTCCACGGCGTTGGTCAACGTCGGTTCAATTTCGTTCCCCATGACGCATCTCCCCCGAAAAGGTGGGCTTGTGACATGGGGAACGTCTCGTTTTAGCGATTCTTGCCGCAACGGGAACTAAATTATTAAAGACGCCGTTGTACCTTGTGAAACCGGCGACAATTTCAGGAGGCTTCATTATGACGAAGACATCTGCCACCACCGCCAAAGGCACTTCAGGTGCCGCTACTGATGAGGAACAGGAAGTAGATCGCGGATCTCGCCGCAACCAAACCAACGACAATCCTTCTGCCGACCTCGTACGTGTCTACCTCAACGGCATCGGCAAGACCGCACTGCTCAGCGCGGAAGATGAGGTAGAACTCGCGCAGACCATCGAAGTTGGATTGTACGCGGAGTACAAGCTCAATAACGCTGAAAAGCTCACCCGTGCAGAAAAGCGCGACCTGAAAATCCTCGCCCGCGAAGGTAAAAAGGCACGCTCCCACCTGCTCGAAGCCAACCTACGCCTCGTGGTTTCGCTGGCAAAGCGCTACACCGGCCGCGGTATGCCGCTGCTAGATCTCATCCAGGAGGGCAATCTCGGTCTTATTCGCGCCATGGAGAAGTTCGATTACGCCAAGGGCTTCAAGTTCTCCACGTATGCCACCTGGTGGATCCGCCAAGCGATTACCCGCGGAATGGCTGACCAGTCCCGAACCATTCGCCTCCCAGTTCACTTGGTCGAGCAGGTCAATAAGCTGTCTCGCATCAAGCGCGAAATGTATCAATCTCTGGGCCGCGAGGCTACCAATGAGGAGCTCTCGGAGGAGTCCGGCATTGATGAAAACAAGATTGAGATGCTGCTGCGCCAGTCGCGTGACCCAGTCTCTCTCGATATGCCGGTAGGTACCGATGAAGAGGCTCCTTTGGGTGACTTCATCGAAGACGCCGAGGCTACCGATGCGGAAACTGCGGTCGTAGCATCCATGCGCCATTCCGATATTCGCGGTGTGATTGACACTTTGGAAAAGCGCGAACAAGACGTAATCCGCCTGCGTTACGGCCTCGATGATGGTGTTCCGCGCACCTTGGATCAGATTGGTCGCCGCTTCGGCCTGTCACGCGAGCGTGTGCGCCAAATTGAGCGCGAAGTTATGGCGAAGCTGCGCGATGGCAACCGCGCCGATCGTCTGCGCGAATACGCTCTTTAATCCGGGTTGGCCGCTTTCCGCGGCTAGACCCTCTCCCCGAGTCCATTCGGCACAATGCGGCTATGGACTCGGGGTTTGGCGTTAGAAAGGCAGCGGCAGAGTTCGACACGGCGAGCAAAGACTTAGGTAGGCTAATCTGGACTGCAGAGTCTAGAAAGCGCTTTCCCGTCCTTGGTCGGGAAGTTTGCCGCGAAACTGTATTCACACAGAAAGGTATGCCCACGTGAGGGACCTAGTTGATACAACGGAGATGTATCTACGCACCATCTACGAGCTAGAGGAAGAAGGCATTACTCCCCTGCGCGCTCGCATTGCGGAGCGTTTGGAGCAGTCTGGGCCAACGGTTTCTCAAACTGTGGCTCGAATGGAACGCGATGGCCTTTTGCACGTGCGCACCGACCGCAGCTTGGATCTCACAGACAAGGGCCGTGGCTTGGCTACCGCAGTCATGCGCAAGCACCGTTTGGCAGAGCGTTTGCTTACCGACGTCCTCGGGCTCGACATTGCCAAGGTCCACGACGAAGCCTGCCGGTGGGAGCACGTGATGAGCGAAGAGGTAGAAAAGCGCATGGTGGCTGTTCTCGATGATCCGACTCGGTCGCCATTTGGTAATCCTATTCCGGCGCTGTCTGCACTTGGTTTCGATGCTCCGCAGCCTGACCAAGGCACGCGCGCGGTCGATCTCCCCAATGGCGAGCAGGTTGCTGCCACCGTCATTCAAGTCAATGAAATCTTGCAGGTTGATGATGGAACCTTCCAGGAACTCACCGATGCTGGCATTCGCGTGGGCGCCAAGGTGACGGTAGTCAATAACAGCGGCACAATTACCTTGTCGACACCGGAAGGCGGCAGCGTAGTGCTTTCGGACGATTTGGCGCACGCAGTGCGCGTGGAGGTATAACCGTGAAACTTCTTGTCACCGGTGGCGCCGGATATGTCGGCAGCGTCTGTGCCGCAGTACTAGTCGAGCAAGGCCATGACGTAACCATCATTGATAATTTTTCCACCGGCAACCGGGAAGCCGTCCCTGGGGACGCCCGCATCGTCGAAGGCGACGTGGCGGACAAGGCCGCCGAAGTCCTAGGAGAAGGTGGCTTCGAGGGCGTTATTCACTTCGCCGCGCGCTCTTTAGTGGGCGAATCCGTGGAAAAGCCGGGTGAGTACTGGCAGCACAACGTCGTAACGACTCTGACGCTGCTCAACGCCATGCGGGATAACGATGTTAAAAACCTCGTTTTCTCCTCCACCGCTGCAACCTATGGTGAGCCTGACCAGGTGCCGATTACGGAGGAGATGCCGACCCAGCCCACCAATCCTTATGGTGCCACCAAGCTGGCCATCGATTACATGATCACCTCTTTCGCCCACGCTTATGGATTGGGCGCTACTTCCCTGCGCTACTTCAACGTGGCCGGTGCCTACGGGAATATCGGTGAAAACCGCGAGATAGAAACCCACCTCATCCCCATCGTGCTGCAGGTGGCATTAGGCCACCGCGATAAGATCTTCATGTTCGGTGATGACTGGGATACCGCAGATGGCACTCCAGTCCGAGACTATATCCATATTCGCGACCTCGCCGATGCCCACGTGCTTGCTCTTGAATCCAATCATTCAGGTAAGCACCGCATTTACAACCTAGGTTCTGGTGACGGGTACTCCGTCAAGCAGGTCATTGAGATGTGCCGCAAGGTCACCGGCCACGAAATCCCTGCCGAGGTGGCTCCGCGCCGCGCAGGCGACCCAGCCACACTCATTGCTTCCTCTGAGAAGATCAAGCGGGAGCTAGGGTGGAACCCCACCCGCACGGACTTGGAAACCATCGTCACCGACGCATGGAATTTCACCCGACAGCTAGGCGATAAGGCACATTCCGCACAGCAGTCCTAGACGCCGCGGTTTCTAAGCAGAGCTAGAGACTGGAAGGCCCGCCGCTTCGCGCGCTAGCTCGCAACCGTGACACAGGCTGGAGACTAGCCGCTGTCCCATTCCGCTGCGATATCCCTGCGCTATGAGGCGCCCCAAATTGTGATGGGGCGCCTCTTCTACTACCACGGAAAGTGCAGGACCGGCATAAATTCCAAATTCATGGGATACCTGGCTAGCCGCATACAAGGCAAGGGCGTTATAGCGGATGGGCCCTTGAAAAGTACGCGCCACCGCTAAAAGGAGGTCTCCCGCTTCCTGCGGTGCGGACACTAGCTCAGCAATGACTAGGTCACGGGTCCACGTGGTAGACATCCACATGGCTGCTACGCACAGCAACTCTTCATTTTCCAAGGTCTCCTCCAGCGATTCGACCTCGCTGAGCACATAGCGGACATCGGAAATGAGGTGCTTGACCAATTGCACTGGATCTGTAGTTCCGTATCCGTGCCCGGCACGCAGCTGTCCGGCTATCTCTTTAGCGCAGCGTTCCATGGAACCGATTTCTTCCTCCCCGAAGTACGGGTTCGGGTCTTTAAAGCGCCGGACCAAGTCTTTGCGATTAAGTTCTGGGAGCAGGCCATTTTCTACGCAGGCGCGCATCGAGTGGCTCGTCGAGATGGCTGGAATGGTACCTTCCATCCAATTCTGCAGCGGGCCTTCACCGCTTTCGGTGGCGTGGCCAAAAATGAGGTCATATGCGGTATCAGTTGATAGTTCTTCGGCCAGCCAACAGGCATCGATGCCCAGTCCTGAGCGGTCTTGAAAGCGGTAAAGGGAGTGAAAAATATCCCAAAGCTCTTCTTCTTTACGCTGTGAGAGGACGAAGCAGAAGATGATTTCGGGGTTTCCGCAATGAAATGCATCCATCACTTCGTGCAAGGCGTCGGGGATATCGTTCAAGTTGAGGCGGGCTACTGGTCCAATGCTATATCCATGGGGGCTGGGCTGGATGGAGATGAGGATGACTGATTCGGAGGGAAAGAATCCGAGGATTCCTGGAATATTGGCGAGGATATCGCCGGGCGTACGGATGGGCTGCGTTGGTGTTGTAATGTTCATGGCCCCAGCTTCTGCTACGCATGCAGGCTTGTATAGGCCAGAGCACGAGCGACCGTGGTGTTCTGTGGATAGGTGGGTAAAGGGGGCGTCGGAAAGCGGCTTGTCCACACCCCGGCCGGGATTGCGCTGGCAATGCGCGACAGTTTGGGGCACAATTGTTTATTTAACCTCGCAGCGCGGGCGGGAATAATGAGGACGCCCGCGGTGTTGGGTTAGGTAAGAATGCAAGGAGGTAACACAACATGCACGAAGAAGATCGCCGCATGTATGAGCTGGAGTACCCGGCTCCGGTGATTAGGGATGATTCCGGTGACGGACAAGGCCCTACCATGATTGTTGCCATGCACGGTTATGCTGACGCTGGCCAGGCCATCGAGGCAAGTGCGGACCATCTCAAGGCCGCCTTGGAAGGCCGCCAATTGGCGTCATTTAACTCTGATGAACTTATTGATTACCGCTCACGTCGCCCCGCCATCACGATTGACAAGGATCGGGCGTTAGAAATCGAGTCGATGGACCTCGGTATTAAGGTCCTGCGGGATAACTCCGGCAAAACCTTCCTCCTTCTATCTGGCCCGGAGCCGGATATGCGCTGGGAGGCATTTACTACGGCTGTGGTTAAGCTGGTGGAAAAGTTCAACATCGAGGACACCATCATGCTCTATGCTGCGCCGATGCCCGTGCCACATACCCGCCCCACGGTGGTCACGGCGCATGGTACGTCCTCTCGCCTAACCGAGCACATGTTATCGATGGATTCCACCATGATGGTCCCTGGCTCTGCTGCGCTTTATTTGGAAAAGGCACTGGCCGATAAGGACCGCACCGTGGCTGGCTATACCGTCCACGTACCGCACTACCTAGCGGCTTCGCCCTATCCACAGGCTACGTTCCAGTTGCTTGATTCGGTGGCTCGGGCGGCACGCCTCAATATTCCTTTGGGTAGCATCGAGGCGGATATATCCCGGGTGGAAAACCAATTGGAAGAACAAGTTGGTGGCTCGGAAGAAATCGAGGGCGTGGTGCAGCAGCTCGAACAGCAGTATGACGCATATATGGAGCGCTACCGCAGAGAGCACCCGCAGGCGATCATGCCAGGCGAGGAAGCCGTGCCTACCGGCGAAGAAATCAGCGAAGAATTCCAAGCCTTCTTGGCCTCTTTGGATAAAGAAGAAAGCCAGCAGATCATCAATACCGAGATCGATGACCGCGAAGATTCCGCCGAGGATGAGTACTCACAGGACGACGATGGCGAGGATGGCCCCGATCCTGCTCAGGGTGAGGGCGACTTAGGTGACGATATCTAACTAACCCACCCCCATCGCCGCTAAGGTGGTGGGGGTGAACTTATCTCAGCTGCTGCCAGATTTAACGGAAGTACCCGAATCCCTCGTGGACGAGGCGATTTGGGATACCTTTACCTCGTGGACCACCGGCCGGGGCATTAGTTTGTATCCGGCTCAGGAAGAAGCCTCGCTCGGCATCTTGGCCGGCGATAATGTCATCCTCGCCACGCCTACTGGCTCCGGAAAATCTATGGTGGCTAATGCTGCGCACTTCATTGCCTTGGCCCGCGGCCAGCGCAGCTTTTATACCGCTCCGATTAAGGCACTAGTGAGCGAGAAGTTCTTTGCCCTTTGCGATATTTTCGGCGCCGAAAATGTGGGCATGATGACTGGCGATGCCACCGTCAACGGCAACGCTCCCATCATCGCCGCGACGGCCGAGATCGTGGCCAATATAGCTCTTCGTGATGGCGCTGAGGCCAATATCGATCAGGTGGTAATGGACGAGTTCCACTACTACTCCGAGCCAGACCGCGGGTGGGCCTGGCAGGTGCCGCTTCTAGAGCTATCCAAGGCGCAGTTCCTACTCATGTCCGCCACTCTGGGCGATACCACGTGGTTGGAAGAAGACCTCACTCGTCGCACCGGTCGTGCCACCGACCTCGTTGCCGGCACGACCCGCCCCGTGCCGTTGGACTTTTCCTATGTTTTTAGTGCGGTGCACGAGACCATTGAAGAGCTCTTGGCCGATAAGAAGGCTCCCATTTATGTGGTGCACTTTTCCCAGCGCGAGGCAGCTGAGCGCGCCCAAGCGCTCACCTCCCTTTCAGGGATTATTACCAAAGAAGAAAAAGAGACCATTGCCCAGGAAATAGGTGGTTTCCGCTTCACCACTGCTTTTGGTAGGGATCTTTCCAAGCTCCTTCGCAAAGGAATCGGCATCCACCACGCGGGCATGCTCCCCAAGTATCGCCGCCTTGTAGAGCGCCTAGCGCAAAAGGGACTGCTCAAGGTCATCTGCGGCACCGATACCCTGGGCGTAGGTATTAATGTTCCCATCCGCACCGTTCTCATGACTGGGCTTGCCAAGTTCGATGGTCAGCGCCAGCGCATCCTGAAATCGCGCGAGTTCCACCAGATTGCGGGGCGTGCTGGCCGCGCGGGCTATGACACCGAGGGCACTGTTGTGGTCGAGGCTCCCGAGCACGAGATTGAAAATGCCAAAGAGCGCCGCCGGATCGGCGACGACCCCAAAAGGCTTAAGAAGCTGAAGAAGAAGTCCGCACGAGAAGGCGAGGTTTCGTGGTCCGAAAAGACCTTCGCGCGACTTACTGAAGCTGAACCCGAGCAGCTGACCTCCCAATTCCGCGTTTCTAACTCGATGCTGCTTAATGTATTGGCACGACATGGCAATGGCTATGAGCACATGCGCCACCTGCTGCGGGACAATCACGATAATCGCAGCAAGCAGAATAAGGACATTCTCACTGCTCTGGATCTCTTCCGCGGGCTGTTGGACTCAGGAGTCGTGCAAAAATCCACCAAAGGGTTGGATATCTACGGCCGCCCTTACCACCTAGTGCGAGAGCTGCCCCGCGATTTTGCGCTCAACCAGCCGCTGGGGCCATTCGCCTTGGCCGCACTCTCGCTGCTAGATCCGGAAGCAGAGACCTATAATCTCGACGTTATTTCTGTATTCGAATCCATTTTGGATGATCCGCGCCAGGTGCTCATCGCCCAGCAGAAGCAACGCCGCGGCGAAGAGATTGCCGCGCTGAAGGCGGACGGGGTGGACTACACAGACCGCATGAATATCGTGGAGGATATCACCTGGCCGAAGCCACTCGAGGAGCTTTTAGAGCAGGCCTACGATACCTTTGCTGAGACCAATGCGTGGGTAAAGGAATTCGAGCTGCGGCCCAAATCCGTCGTGCGCGACATGCTCGAAAACGCTATGACCTTCTCGGATTTGGTCGCCACGTACGGTTTGGCCCGCTCCGAGGGCGTGATCTTGCGTTACCTGACCGACGCCTGGCGTACCCTTAAGCAGTCTATTCCGGACGAGTACAACACCCCAGAGCTCGAGGACATCGTGGTCTGGTTGGGCGAGCTCATCCGCCAGGTAGATTCCTCGCTTGTCGACGAATGGGCGCAGATGGCAGGCGAAGACTCCCCCATTGACCAAGACACGGTGGATCGCGAGCTTGCTTTTGGCGTGGAGGATCCCACCGCCCTCACCGCCAATCGTCGTGCTTTTACCATTATGGTGCGCAATTACATGTTCCGGTTGGTGCAGCTCTTCGCGCTAGAAAAGGAAGACCGCTTGGCGGAACTGCTCGACTATCTGGACGAGGTACCGGACTTCGGCGCCATCTTGGATGACTACTTCGATGAGTACGACGATATCGATTCCGGCCCTGCGGCTCGCGGGCCCGAGTTCTTCCGCCTGACCGATACTGACTCGCGAGTCTGGTCCGTGCGCCAGATCATCAAGGATCCGGCCGACGACCACGCCTACCAGTTTGTCGCTACGGTGGATCTCGATGCCTCCGACGAGGCTGGTGAAGTCCGCCTAGCGGACTTAAGCGTGGAGTACTAGCCAACGGATACGACAAAACCGCCCTGGCTGCCGCGGCCCCGGAATGAGGGGCATCGGCAAGCGCGAGGGCGGCTATAAGCTGAGGATTTTAGCGTGCAGCCTCAATCTGGATCGCCTGTGCCACAGCCTGAACAACGGCTGCGACCTTGACGGCCTCCCAGACCTGCTCCTTGCTCAGGCCGGCTTCATTGAGCTCGTGAGCGTGGGCACCCAGGCAATGCTCACAGCCGTTGATGGCGGAGACTGCGGTGTTCCACAGCTCGAAATTAGCCTTGTCTACCCCTGGCTTGGAGATGATATTCATACGCAGGCCGAACTTCACCTGTGCGTAATCATCACCCAACCAGCCCTTAGCGCGGTAGGCAACGTTGTTCATCGCCATAACAGTAGCTACACCATAGGCTGCCTCGATAGCTTCCTCGGAGAGATGTTCCTTAGCTTCCTCGGCGATTTCAGACAGCACGGTGTCATTGCGGGTTGCGGCAGCAGACGCCAGCAGGCAACCCCAGAGCTGCTCCTCATCGAGGTCCTTAGAGCGGGTCAAGGCACCCAAGTTGAGCTTCTGGTCCTTAGCGTACTCCGGCAGGGAAGACTTCAGATTATCAATAGACATAGCTTTTCTCCTTCGAGGTTTTGATAGGAATTTTCTGCGCTGGATTTAAAAGGAAACCCCGCCACGAAAGCGGGGTAAACCTGCATCTCAGCGAGACTTAGAGAGCGGACTGAACGACGTCCATCTTATTAATGTTCTTGGTGGGGTCGTTCTTCTCCCAGTTGCAAGCGCAGACCTCTTCAGACTGCAGGGCGTCGAGCACACGCAGCACCTCGTCTACGTTACGGCCAACGGCATCCGGGGTAACGGACACGAACTGGATAACGCCATCCGGGTCGATAATGAAGGTAGCGCGGTCAGCAACGCCATCAGCGTTTTCTACACCCAGTGCGCGGATGAGGTCGTGGCGCACGTCGGAGAACATTGGGAATGGAACTTCCTTCAGTTCTGGGTGGGTTGCGCGCCAGTTGAAGTGAGCGAACTCGTTATCGGTGGAACCGCCAAGAATCTGGGTATCGCGGTCCTGGAATTCCTCGTCCAGCTTGCCAAAGGCAGCGATCTCGGTCGGGCAGACGAAGGTGAAGTCCTTCGGGTAGAAGAAGACGACCTTCCACTTGCCCTCGTACTTATCCAGGGAAACCTGCTCGAAGTAATCCTCCGGCTGGTTAGCATTGACGTCGTGCAGATCGCCACCGGTCAGGGCGGTGAGGTTGAACTCTGGGAACTTCTCGCCGACGGTCATAATAGGCATAGTCTTCAACTCCTTAAGCAAAGGCTTTTCCTCTAAGTTTCCTGCCGCTTGGCGTGCAAGCAGCGGGGCCGGACCGTGTCCGGCCCAACACGATCAGTTATACCATCTTTTCCGCTCGCGTCAATAGTAAATCCTATAGGTAGGTGTTAGAGTGATAGGCATGCATAATAAAGAGTATCGCCCTACACTTGCTCAGCTGCGCACCTTTGTCACCGTTGCGGAAAACAAGCACTTCGGTACAGCGGCCGCCAAACTAGAGATTTCCCAGCCCTCCCTTTCCCAGGGCCTCGTTGCCCTCGAACAGGGTCTAGGCCTGCAGCTCATCGAGCGCTCCACCCGCAAAGTCATCGTCACCTCGGCCGGTGAGACTCTCCTTCCCTATGCCAAGGCCACCCTCGAGGCTGCCGATACCTTCCTGGCCCACGCCCGCGGCGCCAACGGCACCCTTGCCGGACCGCTAACCATCGGCGTTATCCCCACCATCGCCCCCTACATTCTCCCCGATCTTCTCTCTATGCTTGTGGAGGCCTACCCGGATCTCGAGCCTCGCTTTGTAGAAGAGCAAACCCAGCACCTCATTACCCGCCTGCGCAACGGCAACTTGGACCTTGCCATCATGGCCCTTCCTTCAGAGGCCACCGGCATGGTAGATAGCCCGCTGTACACGGAGAAATTCTCCATCGTCTGCCCTCCCGATCACCCCATCGCCGGCCGCGAAGATGTCCAGCTCGCAGAGCTTAAGGACCTAGATTTGCTCTTGCTTGACGACGGCCACTGCTTGCGCGATCAGGTCGTCGATCTCTGCCGTCATGCCAATATCAACCCGGCCGAGGCCACCAATTCTGTTACCCGCGCTTCCTCCCTAACCACCATCATGCAGCTGGTCATGGGCGGGCTGGGCTGCACCCTTGTCCCCGAGTCTGCCCTAGCCACCGAATGCCATGGCAAGGATGTCGCCATAGCCCACTTCGCCCCCGACGTCACAGCCGAGCGCGAGGTCGGACTCGTATTCCGCTCCTCCGCTGCCCGCAGCGAGGAATTCCGCGAATTTGGCACGCTTATCACCTCCGCCTACGACAAGGCGTTGGAACGCTCTCAGCAGTAGGCGCGCCGGCCAAGAGCGCTGCGACGTCGCCAAGCACGCCAAAGGCCACCGCCCCATAAAGGGAACGGTGGCCTTTACCTATCTAGTGCTATACCTGCGGGATCGTATTGCGCTCGGCGCACTGGCGGAACATATGCGCCTGCGCCAAGAGCGTAACCGGATAAGCCACGATGAGGCCGATACCCAGAAGCAAGAAGCCGCCGATAATGATGAAAAAGTTCAAAATTGCGAGCAGCAACATTTGACCGTAGTTGTTCTTACCTGCCTGAAAGCCATTCTTCACGGCGTCACCAACGCTATCGCCGTCGGCGGCGAACCATTGCATTAGCGAGAAGAGCGGCTGAATAAAGAAGCTGATAACCAAAAGTACGCCCATGATGCCCATGACGCTTAATACTGCCGCAGTTGCTTCTTCCTCCGTGAGATTCTCGGCGTCACCAAGCAGCCCAGTGACGGTTCCACCTACTACAGAGAATGCAATGAACATCGACACCGCCCCGATGACGAGCATGATGACCAGCGGCTGCCACCAGCGCACGTTCTTAAAAAGATAGCCCCAACCGGTGCGAGAGTCATCAATCTGGAAAAGCGCCAGGCGCATAACTACCAGCGACAAAACAAGGCTTAGGACAGTCGAAATGAGTTGAGAGACCAAAGAGCCCGCGGTTGCCTGACCCGTGCCGGAGTCGCCCGCAGCATTGATGCCAGCTGCAACCACAACAAGAACAATGCTTAGAGCAAAAAGCGCTAGGGCTCCCAAGATCCACAGCTTCCAATTGCCAAAGACGGTCCTAAACGCCCAAGAAACGGCGTCTACTGCAGAGACCTTACCGGTATAAGGACGCTGGCCTGCTTGGTAGCCCGCATAGCCCTGGGTGTTTTCTTCATGGCTGCCGTCATAAGACGGAAGCTGGCCATAGTTGGGTCGGTCTTCGGGGTGATCTGTCGGTTCATAGCGCGGAAAATCATCATTTCCGCCCGAATACGGGTTCGTCATAACCGGGGTCCCTCCTTAAGGAATGCCAATCAGTGCATGAATAAGTATTGCCACTTTAACAACTTTTTCCTCATTTCTGGCGGGCAGGTAAACTCTGTGCCTAGTCATGACTATGAATGAAACCCCTTCCCGCGATGAACTTTTCGCTGCACTCGACAATGTCACTCTCGCTGAAGCTCGCTCCTTCCGACGCCGCTTGAAAAAAGCCCGCGCCCCTAAGGCGTTGCAAGAAATCGGCGCTGATATCCGTGCTGCGGCCGAGCGAGTCGCACTTACCGACGCCGCCGTTCCCGCCATCACCTACCCCGACTCCCTCCCCGTCACGTCCCGCAGAGACGATATTGCCGCGGCCATCCGGGATAACCAGGTTGTCATTATCGCCGGTGAGACCGGTTCGGGTAAGACCACCCAGATCCCAAAAATTTGTCTGGATTTGGGCCGCGGCCGCCGCGGATTAATCGGCCACACCCAGCCGCGCCGCATTGCAGCGCGCACCGTGGCCGAACGCATCGCCTCCGAGATGGATCAAAAGATTGGCGAATCCGTCGGCTACGCCATCCGCTTTGATGACCGCGTCTCTGAGACCACCGCGGTTAAGCTCATGACCGATGGCATCCTGCTTGCCGAGATGCAGCGTGATCGCTTCCTCAATAAATACGACACCATCATCATCGATGAGGCCCACGAGCGCTCACTTAATATCGACTTTCTGCTCGGCTATCTGAAGCGGCTTTTGCCCAAGCGCCCAGATCTCAAGGTGATCATTACCTCCGCGACCATTGATCCAGAAAGCTTCGCCGCTCACTTTGCCGACGCCGACGGCAAGCCCGCCCCCATCATCGAAGTCTCCGGCCGCACCTACCCCGTTGAAATCCGCTACCGTCCCCTCGAATTTGAAGCCGGTGGGAAGATCGTGGACCAGGATCCGCTCGACGGTTTGACTGAGGCCATCGAAGAGCTCATGCGCGAAGGCGACGGCGATATCCTCTGTTTCTTCCCTGGCGAGCGGGATATTCGCGATGCCATGGAAGCCATCGAAGGCAAGAAATGGAAAAACGTCGAAGTCACTCCCCTCTTTGGCCGGCTGTCCAACCAAGAACAGCACCGAGTATTCAGCGAGCACCGTGGCCGCCGCATTGTGCTGGCCACCAATATTGCGGAAACCTCGCTTACCGTGCCTGGCATCCGCTATGTTGTTGATACCGGTACCGCCCGCATCTCGCGGTATTCCACGCGCACCAAGGTCCAGCGCCTGCCAATTGAGCCCATCTCTCAGGCATCCGCTAACCAACGCTCCGGCCGCTGCGGCCGTGTGGCCGACGGAATCGCCATCCGACTTTATAGCGAACAGGACTTTGAAAGCCGCCCCGAATTCACCGACCCAGAAATCCTGCGCACCAACCTCGCCAGCGTCATCTTGCAAATGGTCTCTCTCAAGCTAGGTGATATCGAACAATTCCCCTTCATCCAGCCACCCGAGCACAAGGCGATCCGCGATGGTCTCACCCTTCTCCACGAGTTAGGGGCTCTCCACGACAAGCACGATAAGCCTGCACTGACCGCCACTGGCCGCGACCTCGCCCGCATTCCACTAGATCCCCGCATGGCACGCATGCTCATTGAAGCCAATACCAACGGATGCCTCGATGACGTCATGGTGATCGTCGCCGCCATGACCATTCAGGATGTACGCGAGCGCCCTCTCGACTTCCAAGCACAGGCCGACCAAGCCCACGCCCGATTCAAAGACAAGACCTCGGATTTCTTGTCTATGCTCAAGCTTTGGGACTACATCAAGCAAACCCGCAACGAGCAATCCGGCAATAAATTCCGCAAGCGCATGAAGCAGGAATTCCTCCACTACATGCGCATCCGCGAGTGGTTCGACTTGGTACGCCAACTCAAGGACGTCGCCAAGCAGCTAGGCTGGACCTACCAAGAAGGCACCGAGCGCCGCTCCGATGATATTCACATGTCGCTCCTATCGGGTCTGTTATCCAATAT
This sequence comes from Corynebacterium yonathiae, assembly GCF_022288805.1. GTDB lineage: Bacteria > Actinomycetota > Actinomycetes > Mycobacteriales > Mycobacteriaceae > Corynebacterium > Corynebacterium yonathiae. The sequence goes on along the minus strand of NZ_JAKOPM010000001.1, from coordinate 282,300 downwards.
CGGCGCTCGCGACGGCAATTCCAAAGAATTCCAAGGCGCACGCAATACCCGATTCCTGGTATTTCCCGGCTCCGCGCTGGCCAAAAAGCCGCCAGAGTTCCTCATGGCTGCCGAGCTGGTGGAAACATCCCGCCTCTGGGCACGCGATGTCGCCGCTATCGATCCCGCCTGGGTAGAAAAGCTCGGCGCAGACCTGCTCAAGCACAATTATTCCGAGCCCACTTGGTCCCGCAAACGCGCTGCTGCCATCGCACACCAGAAATCCACACTCTACGGTGTGCCCATCGTGGCCGACCGCACCGTGCCCTACCACCGCGTCGATCCCACCGCCGCGCGCGATATGTTCATCCGCAACGCCCTCATAGTCGGCGATTGGAATACGCACCACGCCTTCTTCAAAACCAATGCCCAAGCGCTTGACGACGCCGCCGCATACGAAGAAAAGGCACGCCGACGCGGCCTTATCGTAGACGAAGACACCCTCTTTGATTTCTATGACCAGCGCATCCCAGCGAAGGTAACCACCGGCCGATATTTCGACTCTTGGTGGAAAAAGGAACGCCGTCGCAACCCTGATTTGCTGGATTTTGATCCGGAAAAGCTCATCGATGACTCCCATGAGGTGACCGAAGAAGCCTTCCCGGACCACTGGCGCAAGGGATCCATCGACTACGAACTAACCTATAAGTTTGAACCCGGCGATCCACTCGATGGTGTCACCCTTATGGTCCCCATCCCCATGCTCGCCGGCTTGGACACTGAAGGCTTCGACTGGCTCGTCCCTGGCCTGCGTCTCGAGCTCGTAACCGAGCTCATCCGCAGCCTGCCTAAGGCCCTGCGCCGCACTGTTGTTCCCGCGCCCGAATTCGCCGAGCGTGCCATCGATCGCCTCATTCCCTATGAAGGCTCCATTACCCAGCAGCTTGCCGACGTCCTCCGCGAGCTCGGCGGCCAAGGCATCAACGCTACCGACTTCCAGCCCCACAAGCTGCCGGCACACTTGCGGATGAACTACGGTGCCATCGACAAACGCGGCAAAATAGTCGACTCGGACCGTGACCTCGCAGGGCTCATCCGTCGTCAGGCCGGGCACATCAAGTCCTCCGTGTCCCGCGTCTCCCGTACCGCTGAGTCCACCGCTGTCAGCGAGTGGACCGACGATACTCTAGGTGCCATCGATGACACGGTCACGACCACTGTCGACGGCCACGAAGTCACGGCTTACCCCGCCCTCGTCGCCACAAAGGATGGCGTCGAGCTCAAGGTACATCCCACCAAGGCGGCCGCAGATGCCGCCATGGTCACCACCACGCTCACCCTCCTTATGCGCGACGTTGCGGTCAATACTGCACAAATGGTCAAGGGCCTGCCGCTGCAACAACGTGTTGCCGTCGACTCCTATCCCCACGGCGGCGCCGATGGCTTGGTCAATGACGCCCGCGTCGCAGCCATTCGCGACCTAATGCTAGAAGCCGGCGGACCGGTCCGCACTCCTTCCGCGTTCCAAAAGCTCAAGGACACCGTCAAGCCCCAAGTTCCAGGCCGCGTGCGCCAAGCGGTAGTAGCCATCGCCCCAGGTCTCGCTGAGTACTCCAATCTGCGGGCAGAACTCGCCCACTGGGATGGCCCAGCCATCGATGACATGCTCAAGCAACTAGATTTCCTCCTGCCCCCTAATGCCATCACGGTCCATGGCATATCCCACCTGCGTCATCTCCCCCGATATATCCAAGCGATGCGCATTCGCCTCGAAGACATGAACCTGGATCCGGACCGCGACGCAGACCGCCAAGCCGAGGTAGATAACGCTAAGGCCTACCTCGCCAACCGTTTACGTAACCTCCCGGCGGGACGCGAAAAGACCCGTGAGGTCAAAGACATACGCTGGATGATAGAAGAACTTCGGGTTTCCCTGTTCGCTCAACGGCTCGGCACAGCTCACGCAGTTTCTCTCCGTCGCATACAAAAGGCGGTGGACAAACTGCGCTAGAAATCCTCGCGGTCGCGCCTACGCATGAGGCGGATCTCAGATTCAAAATCGTCAGCGCTTTCAAATGATTTATACACGGAAGCGAAGCGCAGGTAAGCCACCTCATCAAGGTCGCGCAACGGTTCCAAAATCGCCAAGCCAATCTCATTGGCGTTGACCTGTGAGGAACCGTGGCTGCGCACTGTCTCCTCCACTTCTTGCGCCAACTTCTTCAGGGCATCATCGCTAACGTCCCGCCCCTGACAGGCTCGGCGTACACCGCGAATCAATTTATCTCTACTAAAAGGCTCCGCCAGACCGTTTCGCTTCACCACAAGCAGGACGGCCTTTTCAACTGTAGTAAAGCGACCCCTGCACGAAGCACACTCGCGCCGGCGGCGAATCGACGCTCCAGCATCGACCACGCGAGAATCGATGACGCGGGATTGCTCATTATGGCAAAAGGGGCAATACACAGTGGTCCTTTCACTGACATCGTTACGCCAGTAGTTTACTCACCTTCGGTTCTGGGCGACCACCGGGCCTGGCTCGCTGACCTATCTAGCCCGAAACCGCAGTCTCGACTTGTCGCACTTCAGAAACCGGCTGTTGCGGTGCGCCATCTTCTTCCGACCCCGCTAATCCACCCAACAACGTGCCCAAAAAGACTGCAATACCAAATACTGCACCCAAGGCGTAGTTACCTGTGTTCGACTTGTGAATATCACCGTGAATCTCTCTCGCAGGTTTTTCAGGGCCCATACCCACCACTCGGTTCGAACGGCATGTCGCTCGAGGTTCCACCCGGAGAGTTCGAACGTATCGCGAGTTAACTTCGCCACGAGTAGGCCTACGGTCACCTCCCTCTACATCCCAGACAGACGCGGAAGGAACCACTAAAGGTTCTACAGAGCTACGATTAACCAGGTAATTGCGAGAATTGGTTAGCAGAGACATGACTTTCCTTTCGTCGACCGAGTTCAACGTAGGCATTCCGCCCGACACAGACCGAAACACAGTCGCCATAATGTTCGATTTAGTTGGTATGTTCGATTTATAGCACCGCTTCGAAAACTTGTCCACCCCAATCTGTAAATCTCGAACATTTGTACTTTTCGTGCTACAAATGACGTGAGGCGATTTCTATGCCACCAGCCAACTGACCATCAAAGAAGCCACCCAACCCCTTTTCTAGGAGCCAGCAATGGGCCGCAAGCCAAAGAAGACCACCGAGAAATCCGATTACGCTTCCCTCTCCGAACGTCAACGGCGAATTCTGAATGTCATCAGTGATGCCGTCATGCTGCGCGGCTATCCGCCTAGCATTCGCGAGATCGGTGATGCAGCAGGACTACAGTCAACATCCTCGGTCGCCTATCAGCTAAAGCAACTGGAAGAGAAGGGGTTTTTGCGGCGAGACCCCAATAAACCACGCGCTGTAGACGTTCGTCACCTCAATACGGATGATGGCGCTAAGAAGCCGGGCCGCAAACCGACTAAGCCCGAAACACAGGTTCCTGAGGCAGCAGGTGCTGTTTCTTATATCCCTGTAGTCGGTCGTATCGCTGCAGGAGCCCCCATTACTGCCGAGGAGAACGTCGACACCTACTTCCCTATGCCTGACGAGGTCGTTGGCGGCGGCGATTTATATATGCTGCAGGTGGTCGGCGATTCGATGCGGGATGCCGGAATTCTTGACGGCGACTGGGTGATTATTCGCTCCCAGTCGGTTGCTGAAGAGGGCGAGTTCGTCGCCGCACTACTTGATGGTTCCGAAGCCACAGTCAAGGAATTCCACCGCGATTCCTCGGGAGTATGGCTGCTTCCACACAACGATGCTTACTCGCCCATTAACGGCGATGATGCCGAGATTATGGGCAAGGTCGTATCCGTATTCCGCAAGCTTTAGGAGTTTTCCCAACTCCCACTTTCCATCCCCGCAAAAGCCACACCAGGTTTTGCGGGGATTATCTATGCCCATTATCCATTGGCGCGCCAGCATATGTAGCACCCCCATTTTGGCACTATTTCGAACTCGGGCAGCGCAAGAGACAAAACTCCCACTTTCCCACTTTTGCCTCTACCAGCCATTTTCCGGTTTCGCAGCCTAGTTAGAGCCGTGCAAATTTCTGCTTTAGTCCGGTTACTCCCGAATTTTGAGACAATGGGCTAAGTAAAACAACATCGCTGGATTTTCATTTCCACCAAATGGGGAGACTTTTACCCCCATACCGCGATGACTCTAAGCCCTAGGAGGAATCATGTACGCAGAAGAACGGCGTCGACAAATTGCGTCCCTTACAGCCGTCGAAGGCCGCGTCAATGTCACCGAACTGTCAGAGCGCTTTGAAGTCACAGCCGAGACCATTCGACGAGATCTTGCGGTACTAGACCGCGAGGGCGTCGTCCATCGCGTGCACGGCGGCGCCGTGGCTTCCCAGTCCTTTCAGACTGCGGAACTTACCCTGGATACTCGACAGCGCTCCGCCTCCGGCGCGAAAGCGGCCATCGCCCGAGCAGCGCTTGATTATCTGCCACAGGGAGGCGGCAGCATTTTCCTTGACGCGGGCACCACCATTAATGCGTTCGCAGAGCTCATTGGGCAGCAATATCCTCAGGCACAATTCAATATTGTCTCCAATAGTTTGCCCATTGCTTTATCCCTAGCAGGCAATGGGGTGCCCGATGTCCAGCTGCTTGGCGGTACGGTCCGCGCGATCACCCAAGCTGTTGTTGGCAATACCGCGCTGCGCACGCTGGCGCTGATGCGTGCCGACGTCGCATTCATTGGTACCAATGCTCTCACCCTAGATCACGGCTTGTCGACGGCCGACTCCCAAGAGGCAGCCATCAAGTCCGCCTTTGTTACCAACGCACACAAAGTTGTGGTGATGTGCGATTCCAGCAAGCTGGGCAACGACTACCTAGTGAGCTTTGCCCCTGCTGCAGATATCGACGTCGTCATTACTGACACTGCCGCCCCCGATTCCTTTGTGGAGGCGCTGCGCGAGCGCGAAATTGAGGTCGTGCTCGCCGGCGAATAGTCCCCCGATCCTTCGCCTTGGTCTAGGCGAAGGATTCCATGCGCTCTACTACTGCGGTGCGGGCAGCATCAGGACTCTCCGCATCCAAAGCCACCTCGGCTAGCTGCTGGCACTGCTCCAGAGTGACTTCTGCCAGCTGCGCACCTACGCCCGCTACGGCAGTAGAGGCTGCAGACAGCGAGTTCACGCCCAGTCCGGTAAGCACACACGCCAACATCGGGTCAGCTGCTGCTTCGCCGCATACGCCCACCGCAACATTGTTGGCTTGCCCCACAATGCAAGTGTGCTGGATAAGACGCAGCACGGCCGGCTGCCATGGGTCGGTCAAGTAAGCCAATTGCGGAGACAGACGGTCTGCAGCCATCGTGTACTGAGTGAGGTCATTGGTACCGATGGACACGAAGTCAAGATGCGGCATGATCTTATCTGCCATAAGCGCTGCAGCTGGGACCTCAATCATGGCGCCGGCGGTCAGGCCACGCTCACGGCAGAGGTTGGCAAACCACTGCGCCTCGGTGGAGGTCGCCACCATTGGTGCCATAACCCACGTAGAGGCGGCGTCATCGCGGCCCGCGGCCGCCTGCGCAATGGCGTCCAGCTGGCGGGTAAGCAACGCCTCGTTATCGCGCGCAATGCGCAGACCGCGAACACCCAAGGCTGGGTTTTCCTCAGAGCTTAGCGTGGCATAAGAGATTGGCTTATCGGAGCCTGCGTCCAACGTGCGCACAACAACCTTCGACTCAGGGAAGGCGCTAAAGACCTTGCCGTATATCTTCGCCTGCTCGTCTACGCTGGGCTCTTCATTTGCCGAGAGGAACGACAATTCCGTGCGGTACAGGCCGATGCCTTCTGCTTGAGACTCCGAAGCGATTCGGGCGGCGTTGCCATCAGCGACGTTGGCGAGCAGCTGCACGCGGTGGCCGTCCTTAGTTTCGGCCGGACCGCGCCACTGGGCCACGCGTGCTGCACGCTCACGATACTCGGCAACGGCCTTGGTGGAGGTCTCTTCGTCGGCTCCAGAGGTCACGGTGCCCACTGCGCCATCGACGAATACCAGCGTGCCGCCTTCGATCTCGGCCAGCGCAGAGCCGACCGCCACGATGCACGGGATGTCAAGCTGACGCGCGATGATGGCCGTATGGCTTGTAGGACCACCCAGCTCGGTTACCAGGGCCTTGATGTGCTTGGTATCCAGCGTTGCGGTATCGGCTGGTGCCAAGTCATCCGCGAACAAAACAGCCTCGCCATCTACCAGCGGCAGGCCCGGCTCGTCTTCACCGCGTAGTTCTGCGATGACACGGTCGCGCACATCCTTCAAATCGGTGGTGCGCTCTGCCATCACTCCGCCGGCCGCCTCGAACATGGTGACAAACTTATCGGTGGCGCCGACAGTAGCGAACTCTGCATTCCTTCCGGTGCGGATATTCTTGCGCACTGCCTTGTGCCAACCGCGGTCCTTGACCATACCTGCCGTTGCGGTCAGAACTTCCGCTGCCTGGCCTTCCGCGGCAGCCGCGCGCTGCTCTAGGCGGCCAGCGACCGTATCTACGGCAGCAAGGAAGCGGTCATATTCAGATTCACTCGCTTGCTCTGGGTCGATACTGCCCTCGGTGGGCAGGGCGGGACGAGGGCGGACCCACACGGCTTCGGCGTAGGCGACTCCGGCAACGACACCGGTGCCTTTGATTGTGGACTCAGACGCGTTTTCCATGAGCGTACTTCCTTCGAAGATAGCAGTTTTATGTTCCAGAACATCACAAATCGGATAGAAAAGCAATGTATACCACAGGAATCCTGTTGACTTTCGGGCACAATCGGACAAGAATCAACATTAAGGGCGGGCCACACCCAAAAGGTTCCCCTCCAACGGCGTTCGGCCCCAATATACAACCTGCGAAAGGGACGACTTGATTCTTACGCTGACCCCGAATCCCAGTATCGACGCCACCCTTGTACTCAGCGAGCCACTTACCAGCGGTGATGTCCACCGCGCTAGCGAAGTCACACAGGTTGCTGGTGGCAAGGGCGTCAACGTCACCCACGCCGTACACTTGGCCGGCGTGCCCACCTTGGCGATTTTCCCAGCCCACGACTCAGATTCTTTTCTGAACCTTATCCACACAGCTGGGCTCCCCACCTCCTCTATTACTATGAACGGCCCCATTCGCGTCAACACCACCATCACCGAACCTAACGGCACCACCACCAAGGTCAATGGTCCAGGCCCCGTGCTTTCCGACGCCGACTCCAAGGCAATTACCTCCGAACTCACTGCCCGCGCCCTTGCGGCCGATTGGGTGGTTCTCGCCGGTTCGCTGCCGCGTGGCGTAGGCACCGATTGGTATTGCGACCTCATCTCCGCAGTCCGCGCAGCCGCACCACAGGCCCGCATTGCCGTTGATACTTCCGATGCCCCGATGCAAGCTATCGGCAAAAATCTCCAGTCCGCCGCTCCGGATCTCATTAAGCCCAACGGCCTAGAACTCGGCCAACTCACGGGCACGGACGGGCGCGAATTGGAGGAACAAGCTGCCAGCGGCGATTATTCGGGGGTGGTTCGCGCGGCTCGCGACGTCGTCAAGCAGGGCATAGCCGAGGTACTTGTCACACTCGGCGGCGCCGGCGCAGTCCTAGTAAATGACGACGGCGCTTGGGCTGCAACTCCCCCACCGGCCACCGTGAAGTCCACCGTGGGCGCTGGGGACGCTGCACTCGCTGGATACCTTCTCGGCCACACCGCCGGAAAGTCACCGGCCGATAGCCTCGCGCAATCGGTGGCCTACGGAACCGCTGCTGCATCCAAGCAGGGTACCCAATTCCCCCGCCCAGAAGAACTTGATATCGCACATACCCCTGTAAACTCGCTTGCCTAAGGAGTGCCGCATCATGGCTTCCGACCTCATCACTTCCGACCTAGTCGCGCTCGACGCCGACTTCGGCGACAGCGTGGACTCCGTTATTACCAACCTGGCGACACTGGTCCATGCCACCGGCCGAGCCACCGATATTGCCGGATTGGCCCAGCCCGCCATCGACCGCGAGGCCAAGGCCGGTACCGGTGTCCCGGGCGGCGTTGCCATTCCACACTGCCGCTCCGAGGCAGTTACTGAACCTACCCTCGCTTTTGCCCGCCTCAGCCGCGGTGTGGACTTCTCCGGCCCTGACGGCGACGCCCGGCTAGTATTCCTCATCGCCGCTCCGGCCGGCGGTGGCAAAGCCCACCTTAAGATTCTATCCAAGTTGGCACGTGCCTTAGTGCGCAAAGACTTCCTCGAGGCACTGCGCAGCGCACCCACCAAGGAAGAAATCGTTCGACTCGTACTGGATGTAGTCAACGCAGAAAAACCGAAGAAGAAACCGGCCGAAGAGTCGGCTTCTCAGGGCACCACCGCAGGACCCGCTGCTGCTGGCACCTCCGCCGCCACGTCCTCGGCCGCGACCACCGCCAGCGCAAAGACTTCTACTGAAGTCACCCGCATCGTGGCCATCACCGCTTGCCCTACCGGTATCGCGCACACCTACATGGCGGCCGATGCCCTCACCCAAACCGCGACCGAGCGCGATGACATATCGCTGACCGTGGAGACCCAAGGCTCGTCGAATAACGAGTCCGTTTCCCAAGCCGCAATCGACGCGGCCGATGCCGTTATCTTTGCCACAGACGTTGGCGTGCGCGACCGCGAACGCTTCGCCGGCAAGCCGGTGATCGAATCCGGCGTCAAGCGCGCCATTAACGAGCCCGGCACCATGCTCGACGAGGCCGTTGCCGCCGCCCACAACCCCCACGCCCACAAGGTTTCCGGCACGGCCACCCGCGCCGATGCGGAAGAGGAAGGTAAGTCGCTTGGTTGGGGCAAGCGCATCCAACAGGCCATTATGACTGGCGTGTCCTATATGGTCCCGTTCGTCGCGGCCGGTGGCCTGTTGCTCGCACTAGGCTTCCTCTTCGGCGGCGCCGATATGGCCGATGGCTGGAAGGCGCTGTCTACGGATTTCTCACTAGGCAATCTTCCTGGCCATGACGTAACTGTAGATGGCGAGCCCATGCACTTTGAGCGCTCTGGGCTCTTGCTGTATCTCGGCGCTGTTCTCTTCGCCGTCGGCCAAGCTGCGATGAGTTTTATCGTCGCCGCGCTGTCGGGCTATATCGCATACGCGCTTGCCGGCCGTCCGGGCATCGCCCCAGGCTTCGCGGGCGGCGCAATCGCAGTCACCCTAGGCGCCGGATTCATCGGTGGCCTGGTAACCGGCCTTCTGGCGGGCTTTATCGCTATGTGGATTGGCAATTGGAAGGTGCCACGCTGGCTGGGCTCGCTCATGCCAGTAGTCATCATCCCACTGCTGACCTCGCTAATCGTCGGCCTTGCAATGTACCTGCTGCTGGGTGCACCGCTGGCAGCTATCATGGACGGCCTGCAAAATTGGCTGTCGTCTATGTCCGGCTCCTCGGCCGTGCTCTTAGGTATCATCCTCGGCTTGATGATGTGCTTCGACTTGGGCGGTCCCGTTAATAAGGCGGCCTACCTCTTCGCCACGGCCGGACTGTCCACCGGCGACGAATCCTCCATGCAAATTATGGCCGCTGTCATGGCTTCCGGCATGGTTGCACCGATTGCGCTGTCGCTGGCTACGTTCATCCGCAAGTCGCTGTTTACCCCGGCCGAGCAGGAAAACGGCAAGTCGGCGTGGCTACTGGGTCTTTCCTTCGTCTCGGAAGGCGCCATCCCCTTCGCAGCGGCCGACCCGTTCCGCGTTATCCCCTCGATGATGGCCGGCGGCGCGGTGACGGGCGCGATTTCGATGGCCTTGTCGGTCGGCTCCCGTGCGCCGCATGGTGGCGTGTTCGTCCTCTTCGCCATCGACCCGTTCTGGGGCTATCTCGTCGCCATTGCGGCCGGCGTGGTTGTCTCGACCGCGGCGGTGTTGGCGATGAAGCAGTTCTGGCCCAATAAGGCCGTCGAAGAAGCCGCTCGGAACGTGGCGGCCTAAACCAAACACTCGTACACTGGATTGCATCAATCCCCATAAGAAAGGATATTTTTCATGGCTTCCAAGACTGTAAAGGTTGGCTCTTCCGTAGGCCTTCACGCTCGTCCTGCATCTATTATTGCGGACGCTGCCAGCGAGTTCGATGAGGATATCTTCCTCAACTTGGTCGGCGATGATGATGAGGATGAGACCGATGCAGCCTCTTCTTTGATGATCATGGCTCTTGGCGCCGAGCAGGGCGATGAGGTTACCGTTACCTCTGAAAGCGAAGAAGCAGTCGAAAAGATTGCTGCTCTCATCGAGAAGGACTTGGATGCTTCCTAAGCTCTAAAACGGATCGGCTAAATGCTCCCCACCCGTGCGGCGGGGAGCTTTTTGCTTGCCGGCGCCACCTATCCCCACGGTGGCACCCATGTCACCTTCCCGCGTACACGCGCAAGTCGGCCGCGGCGAGGCGGGGCATTGGGATCATCGTCGTTGACGCCGTTGTGGTAAGGACAACACGTCGTGAGGTTCGCAGCATTGGTCTCGCCGCCATGTTTCTAGGCCTTCAGGTGGTGAATTTGGCACTTATCTGCAGGGTAATTGCAGCTCTCCCACGGGCATACCGGATTCACCGCAGCCGCCATCAACCGCTGCTTGTCGTTGGCTAAGCGAGAGGTCCGGTAGAGGTTCACCGGCCCTTCATGCGGATGGACGAGCGTGACATAGCCGTGGTCACTCAGCGTCCGCGCCACCAGCTCAGCACCTGTCATTCGTGCGCCATTGGTGAGTTGAAGGGTAATTTCCTCGCCGCCGCCGTCGACGATTCGGTCGAGCTCATCCAAGGTGAGTACCACCTGCGTTGTCACCGTCGCCCGCGCCCCATTTGCCTTGCCGAGAAAAAGATCTTTGGCAGATTCCAGTGGCTTATTGGAATCCAAGGCAGCGTGCATATCCGCCACGTCGGCCGAATCCCCAGTAATGGTCAGCGACCACGGACCGCCGGAGCGGCGGGTAATGCGCACTCCCTTTTCTGGCGCGCGACGCGGGCGAAGCTCGCGTACCAGGGTTCGCGCACGTTTTTCAAGCGCCGTAGCGCTGCCGCGAAAGGCACATAGTTCGGAGCGAAGGGTCCAGGCCTCGCGCTGCGTCGGCAAGCGCAGGGCATATTTCTCAATAAGCTGCAGAACGTCGAGGGAATGCGTCGTTTTTCTCGCTGCCCGTTGTTTAGCAGGAAAGCCGCACCGGCCGAAGTAGGTATCGCACAAACGCAGCAGATCACGCGCGGCGATATCGGAAGCGCCTCGCGCAATGAGCGCGCGATCACTTAGCCCGTAAGCGGCGGCGACGATGTCCATGCCGCTGCTCACGGCATTTAAGTATGCGTCCAATGCGGTCATGCCGCTGAGTTAAACAGGCTGCTCAGCACCGCACCAGCCACTTAGCAACTCGGTGTGGATAACCCACGTTGGCCCGTCAACAACAATGCCCGCCGCGGGCGCACGAGGGGCAGTTATCCACAACAGGAAAATTAATACTTGGCGGCGTGGCCCTCGCCGACGGAATCGTAGAGGCGTTTCATAATCGGATAGGCCACGATGATGCCCACCGAGCCCCACGCAATGCCCTCGAGGGAGACCCCACCCACGCTAAGGGTAAGGTTACCGATACCCGCAATCAGTGCCACCGCGGCCGCGGTCAGATTGACCGGGTTATTGAAGTTGACCTTATTGTCCATCCAGATGCGCACGCCCAGCATGCCAATGAGCCCGTAAAGCACGATGCAGGCGCCGCCTAGAACGCCGGTAGGAATGGTGAAAATTAGCGCGCCAAATTTCGGCACGAAGGCCAACAGGATGGCGGTAAAGGCAGCCACCCAGTACGCGGCAGTTGAATACACGCGAGTCGCGGCCATGACGCCGATGTTTTCGGCGTAGGTGGTGGTACCGGAACCGCCGAACCCGCCGGCGAGGGTGGAAGCGAGGCCGTCGGCAATCAGGGCGTCGCCGGCCAGGTCATCGAGGTCGCGCTTAGTCATCTCGGAGACGGCCTTGACGTGACCGACATTTTCCGCGATGAGCACCACCAGCACAGGCAGTGCCACGGCGATGGCGGAGAGGTTGAAGGAAGGCGCGTGGAATTCCGGCAGACCTACCCACGGGGCGGCATCAATGGCTGCGACGGCGTCATCGCCGAGGTTGCCGGTCAGCGCGGCGAAGATCCAACCGATAACCACGCCAAGCAAGATGGACAGGCGCGAGATCATGCCGCGACCAGCGACGGTAGCCAGCAGGATAACGAGCAGTGTCACCGCGGCCACGAGCGGCTGAGAGGCGAAGTTCGACGCCGCATTCGGCGCCAAGTTCAGTCCGATAAGCGCCACGATCGCACCGGTTACGGCCGGAGGCATGACGGCGTCCAGTACGCGACGCCCGACAAATTTTACGGCCACACCGACAGCGGCCAAGACGAGGCCGGTGACCAGAATGGAACCGGCCTGCGCGGCGATACCGTACTGCTGCGAAGCAGATAGCGGTGCGATGAACGCGAAAGAGGAGCCGAGATAGGACGGTAAGCGATTGCGCGTGATAAGTAGGAACAAAATGGTTCCGAGGCCGGAAAAGAGCAGCGTCGTATTGACGGGGAATCCGGTCAAGGTGGGAACTAGCAGCGTGGCGCCGAACATGGCTACCACGTGCTGCATACCGATGCCGATAGTGCGGCCCCAGCTGAGTCGTTCTTCCGGCGCTACAACCGCGCCCGGTGCAATCTTCTTACCGTCTCCATGGACGGTCCAACCTTTTAAGCTCACGAGCCTTAATTATGGATCACCCGGGCGGTTTTAAGAAACTTCCTCCACGATGAATTCGGCAAGTTCGCGGGCGACGGGTGTGGGAAGGCGGACGTCGACAAGCGTGCCGTCGGCCGTATACTCCTCGTGGCGCACCGTGCCCTCGGCGTGAACGCGGGCCACCACATCGCCGCGAGTGAAAGGAACTTGCAGCTTAACGTGGCTATCGCGAGAGTTGAGGAAGAGCTCCACGCGCGCGGTTAGGTCATCGATTCCCTCGCCTGTGCGCGCAGATACGTAGACCACGTCTTCGTGGTCGAGAACGTGACGCAGCTCGGCGAGCACGAGTGGATCGGCCTGATCGATCTTGTTAATCACGATAATCTCCGGCGGGGCCTGCTCGCCGGTCTCAGCGACAATGTCATAAATGACCTGGTTGACCGCCTCAATCTGCTTGAGCGGGAATGGGTCAGAGCCGTCGACCACGTGCAGCATGATATCGGCGGCCAGCACCTCCTCCAAGGTGGATTTGAAGGCCTCGACTAGCTGCGTGGGCAGGTGGCGAACGAAGCCGACGGTGTCGGTGAAGACAAGCTGGCGGCCGTCTGCAAGCGTGGCACGGCGAGTGGTGGGATCCAACGTAGCAAAAAGCGCGTCCTCCACCAGCACGCCCGCACCGGTCATGGCGTTAATGAGCGAAGATTTTCCGGCGTTAGTGTAGCCCGCAATAGCGATCTGCGCGATGGTCGATCGCTGGCGCTTGGAACGCTTGACTTCACGGGCAGTCTTCATTGCGCGCAGTTCTTTGCGCAGGCGAGCCATCTCGGTGCGGATGCGACGGCGATCGGTCTCAATCTTGGTCTCACCGGGACCGCGCAGTCCCACGCCGCCGTTGGAACCGGCGCGGCCGCCCGCCTGGCGCGAGAGATTGCCGCCCCAACCGCGGGTATGGGTATAGAGATACTCCAACTGCGCCAAGGACACCTGGGCTTTACCCTCTTTGGACTTGGCGTGCTGGGCAAAGATATCAAGGATGAGCATCGTGCGGTCGATGACCTTGGTATTGAGCGCCCGCTCGAGTGCGGTGAGCTGGCCGGGGTTAAGCTCACCATCGCAGACCACGGTATCGGCGCCGGTAGCCTCGACAATATCGCGCAGTTCTTTGACCTTTCCGGAGCCGATGAACGTGCCAGAATCTGGCTTATCACGCTTTTGGTAGATCATTTCTACTACTTCGGCACCGGCGGTCTCGGTCAACGCAGCTAGCTCATCCATGGTGGCCTCCACCTCGGCCACGGTGCCCTCGGTCCACACGCCGACCAAAATGACGCGCTCGAGGCGCAGCTTTCGGTACTCCACCTCGTAGCCGTCGGTGGTGTCCGCGGCGCGGATGGTGGTCTCGCGGGTTACGCGGCGAAAAGCGTTGCGTTCTGCCAGGTCGAGGTCACCAGTGGTGGGTGTCGCCTCCGGCGCGGCCGGGGCATCGTTATCGCGGAATGCGCGGGCGAGGAGATCGTCGTTATTGTGCTGGGAAAATTCGGTCATACTACCGTCCATTTTGACACGTTGCGGCCGAAAGCGGGAATTGCAGATTCTTAACTGGCTCCACAAGGCGATACAATGGCGAGCATGAACGTTAAGGACACCGGGGTGAAGCAGAATACCGAGATGCAGGCCATTGGCCTCAATTTCGAACGCTGGCAAGATGCCGTCGAAGCCGCCATCGCTAGCGACCGCTTGGCCGTCACCGGTGAGGTTCGCGGGGGCCAGCTAATTCAGTTCACTGATCCCTCGGGTGCGCAGCTCAATGTCCTCGCGGTAGAGCCTTTTGCCACCTTCATTGGCTTTAATGCCGTCACGCAGGGGTTCGCCCACGTGGAGATGGTCAACGATGTTCTTGCTCTACTGGAAATCATCGATCCTTTCGGTACCACCATCGCCCAGGCCACCGCGAACCTGGCGCAGGGGCCTTTGCTTGTCGACGAACCCTTGCAGCAATGGCAGCAAATTTCCCTTACTGCGATGGGCCTTGATGTGCGCACCTATGAGTCCGCTGCAGCTTATGAGGAGGCCAAGGGCGAATTCCCAGAGCTCTTTGAGTCCGCTGGAGCGAAGGTAATTTCTTCCGGTTCTGGGGCGGAAGTTCCCACTCCGGCCGCTACCTTCGCGGCCCGCGTCATGGAATCCGAATGGCGCACCAACGAGCTCACCGGCGAGAAATTCGCCCACCTCGTTATGGATGGCCTCTTCCCCTTCGACCTCTGCCTTCCCGCAGAGGTCCAAGAGCTGCCGGCGAAGGACTCTATCGTGGCCGGCACCGCCATGCTTACCGCTTCCATCGAGCTGCCCAGCGGCGGTTGCGGCGATGGTGCGGGCTGCGGTTGTGGCTCCGGCGGCTGCGGCTGCGGCGGCCACTAAAACGGACGCAAAGGCCTAATGGAGTAGCTGTGTGGATGCCATTTCCTGAAAACGCGCGGAACCGGCGCGTACTAGTTCTTGTGCTGATATTAGTGGGATCAGTAGCGGTTGTGGCGACCCTCAAAATCCCTGGTCTTTTCATCGCAGCGCTGCTGATTGCGGCAGCCCTGCTCATGCTCTATACCCGCCCGGATGCTTCTGAGCAGGCGGCGCTACGCGGCTCAATTCGCCTCTCTGCCGAAGATATCGAAGACGTCATTGCAGAATACGAAGACTTCCAATCTTCCGAGGCAGCCGAAAAAATCGCAGACCGCACGCTCTACCGGCCGGCGCTTTTAGATTTGGATTGCTCTGACCCCAGCATCGAAGCCTTCCACTATGAGCTGTCGGGCGCCCGGCGTTTCCTGCGCCGGTTGAACCTGCGCGTGAACGCGGAAAAGGTCA
The DNA here is from genome assembly GCF_022288805.1 of Corynebacterium yonathiae. Taxonomy (GTDB): domain Bacteria; phylum Actinomycetota; class Actinomycetes; order Mycobacteriales; family Mycobacteriaceae; genus Corynebacterium; species Corynebacterium yonathiae. The sequence continues at coordinate 266,663 of NZ_JAKOPM010000001.1, read as the reverse complement.
GCACGAACGAGCTGGATTCTTTGCTCAAGGTAACCGATGGAAGGGCCCGCGAGCTCAAAGAAACATGGCTTTCAGCCCGCCGCGCTGCCTTTGCGCTCGGGCCGAAATATGAAAAGAACGAAGTGGAAAACCGCACCCTGCGCCGCCAAGCCCTCGAAGAGCAAGCCTTCGAGGACGAACAACGCGAAGGGCACAGCGCCTAAGCACTCACCGGGCAGGCCGCGGTCTACAGCGAGGTCTCGCCGGTGGCGATAATGGCGGACGGGCCGGTCAGGCGCGAGCCGCCCTCATAGATTTCCACGGTCACCTCACCGCCGGGCACGTGTACGTGCACGGTGCCATGAGGGGTGGTGGTGTGGTCAACGGCGGCGTCGGCAAGCGCGGCAGTCGCGGCCGCCACAGTGCCGGTTCCGCAGGAACGGGTCTCTCCTACTCCGCGCTCGAAGACACGCATGTGCACGTGGCCGTCGCGCAGAGGGGTCACAATCTCCACATTCACGCCAGCGGGGAAGAAAGCATCATCGATGACGGGCTGCTCCAGAGTTTTTGCCGCCAGCTCCTCTGCTTCTAAACCCGGAACCACGGCCGCCAGATGAGGGTTGCCCATGTCTATGCCCAGACCGGCGTAACTCTCACCAGCCATTGAAGCAGTGGACACGCCCATTACTTCGGCCGGGCCCATTTCCACGGTGACCTCGGCCGCGTGCTCATCAAAAGAGTGCACCTTAACGCGTTTCGCACCGGCGCGAGTGCCAATGGTGAATTCGTCTTCCTCCACGAGGCCACGCGAACGCAGCCAGTGAGCGAAAACGCGGGTGCCATTTCCACACATTTCGGCCACGGAGCCGTCGGCGTTGCGATAATCCATGAACCAGGCATCGGGCGCGATGTCCTCGGCCAGCGCCTCGATTTCACCGGCCGCAAGCAAGGCATCGGCACGCACGACACGCAGCAAGCCATCGCCACCAATGCCGGCGCGGCGATCGCACAGGGCCGCTACGCGCGCAGGTGCAAGCGGCGTGGCGGCCGCGGGGTCCTCGACGATGACGAAGTCGTTCTCAGTTCCATGGCCCTTGGCAAATTTCATGCTCCCTACCCTAGCGCGAGCAAGGCCTGGGCGGTCGTATCACCCGCAGCATCCAGCCATGTAATGCGTTTATCACGGTTGAACCAGGAGCGTTGACGGCGTACATACCGCCGGGTGCCGGTAATCGTGCGTTCGACGGCCTCATCCCAGGTGAGGTCGCCGCGCTGGGCTTGAAATACCTGCGCATAGCCGATCGCGCGGCCGGCGGTGGAATCGGCCACCAAGCCTTGAGTTTGCAGGTGCTCAACTTCTTCGATAAGTCCGCGCTCAAACATCTGGTGCGTACGCAGCTCGATGCGCGGATTCAACCAATCCGCGGTGGTGCGCAGCCCCAGCAGGCGGGTGCCCCACCGCGGCGGGGCGTTCTTCGGCGGTTGGCTGGCCTTATAGGGCTTGCCGGTTAGTTCAATGACCTCGAGCGCGCGGACAGTACGGCGTGGGTCCTTATCTTCAATAATGGCGGCCGCGGCCGGATCCACCTGCGCCAGCTCTGCGTGTAACGCGTCCGTGCCAATTTCCACGCGCCGCGCCTCGTACTTGGCGCGCACGGTGGGGTCGGTGGGTGGGAACTGCCAGTCGTCGACAAGCGCTTGGGCATAGAGCATGGACCCGCCAACCAAGATGGGGGTTTTGCCGCGGGCCATGATCCCTTCCACGTCCGCGATGGCATCGCGCTGGTAGCGCGCCACAGAAGCGGTCTGGGTCACCTCCCACACATCGAGCTGATGGTGCGGGATCCCCTCGCGCTCGGCCGGAGTGAGCTTTGCGGTGCCAATATCCATGCCGCGATAAAGCTGCATGGAATCTACGTTGACCACCTCACCGTCCAGTTCATGCGCAAGCGCCAGACCCAAGGCAGATTTGCCCGAGGCGGTGGGGCCAAAGACTGCAATCGGGCGCATTAGACCTCCCATCCTGCGACATAGCGACCAACGCCTAGGGCTGCGTCGGTAGCAAGCAACTGCGACTTCTTCGGCTGTAGCCCCGCCAATGCCTCCCAAAGTAAGGGCTCTTCTACGCCGCGCTGGGAAAGCCACTCGCCTGCCCCGCTTGCCGACGCCCCCATCAGTACCTCCTCGCACCACTCGTGCGCCTCCTGCGCGCCGGGAACGAGCGCCAAGGGGGCGCGCTCGGTCAGGCCTGCGCTGCCATCCGTCACGACGACGGTCAATGCCTCCGAATCCGGTTGGCCGATGTGCTCCCGGCTCGAGCGGACGTGGAGCTGCGGCACACTGTGCAGCACGTAGCGGGCCATTATCTCCGGCAGAAAGTTGCCACCGCCCAGGTCAGTCGCGGCTCCCCAAGCCTGCAAACTGCCGGTATGGGCGGTATGCCAGCGCTTATCCTGGCTGCCGACGATATCTACCTGGGTTAGTCCGGCCGCCGCAGCCTCCACCGCAAGGGTGCGGGCAGCGGCAAGCAGTGCCCGGGAGGCAGCATCATTTGCAGAAAGCTCCACGGCCAGCGCCGGTGAGGCTGGCATAACCATGAGATTGAACATTATTCCTCCATACTATCTACCCAAGTGGAGGTAATTAAATGGAATCTGGGCACGCGCGGGATATTCGCGGTAATGTATCCAATGATTTTATCCGGCAGCCGTGACGCGCGGCGATCTATGCATAGGAGGGCTTTTCATGACTCCCATCCCTACCCCAGGTTCCATGCCCAAGAAGGGACCTCGCCCCACCGCAAAGCCCGTTCCTGTACAGGCACCGAGCAAGAATGACCCGGCCAAGTGGGGCCGAGTCGCCGCGGATGGTTCCGTCTTCGTTTCTGCCCCGGAGGGCGAGCGCAAGATTGGCGAATGGCAGGCCGGACCCCCTGAGGAAGGCTTGCAGCACTACGGCGCGCGCTACGACGATCTCTCCACCGAAATTGAACTGCTCGAGGCTCGTCTGCGCGCTAATCCCAGCGAGGCTGCCGGCATTAAAAGAAGTGCAGCCCAGTTGCGCGAAACCCTACCAACTGCTGCAGTCATTGGGGATATCGCAGCCTTAGACCAGCGCCTGAACGCGGTAATCGAACACTCCGTAGAAGCCGGCGAGCAAGCGCAGGCCGATAAGGAACGCCGCCGCGAGGAAGCTATTGCCGCCAAGGAAAAGCTGGCCGCTGAGGCAGAAGATATTGCGGAAAACTCCACCGAATGGAAGGCCGCCGGCGACCGCATCCGCGCCATCTTGGAAGAGTGGAAGCAAATCAAGGGCATCGACCGCAAGACTGATGATGCGCTGTGGAAGCGTTATTCTCGCGCCCGCGATTCCTTCAACCGCCGCCGCGGTTCCCACTTCGCCGAGCTCGACCGTGCCCGTGCAATTGCCCGTAAGAAGAAGGAGGAACTCGTCGAGCGCGCCGAAGCCATCCAGGAATCCACCGATTGGGGTCCTACCGCTCGTGCTTACCGTGATTTGATGACCGAGTGGAAAGCAGCCGGCCGCGCCCCGCGCGAGGTGGACGATAAACTTTGGGCCCGCTTCCGCGCCGCCCAAGACAAATTCTTCGACGCTCGCAACGCCGTCAATCACGAGCGCGACCGCGAGTTTGCAGAAAATGCCAAGGCCAAAGACGCCTTGATTGCGGAATACGACGGCCAGATCGATCCTTCCAAGGGCATCGAGGGCGCTAAGGCCAAGCTGCGCGAGTTGCAGGAAAAGTGGGAGGAAATCGGCTTCGTTCCCCGCAAGCAGGTGCGCGAGTACGAATCCAAGATTGAGGCTCTCGAGCAGCGCGTGACCGAGGCGGAGAAGTCCGAATGGCGCCGCACCGACCCAGAAGCTCAGGCTCGTGTGGCACAGTTCCAGGCAAAGGTCGATGATTTTAAATCCCAGGCCGAGGCAGCTGAGGCCAAGGGCAATGCAAAAAAGGCCGCTGATCTGCGCGCGCAGGCTGAGCAATGGCAGGCTTTTGCCGACGCCGCCGCTAATGCCGTCAACGATAAGTAGTGCACCTCGTCCATATTGCGCCGCCGCGGCCGCCGCATGCATCTGCCGCTGACGCCCGTTCTAAAGAACCCGCGGATTGCATTCGTAGCTTCGTCTTCTGGGCCAACCTTGCAGCCCAGGAAGCAAGCGGCGATGCCGCGGCATCAACGTCGCCAGGCCGTGTGGTGCAGCGGCTACAAGGGTCGAGCGAGTCACAAACTTATCTCTTTGCAGTAGTTGACGGCGATTCCACCCTTGGCGAAGTCTCCGAGCTCGGTTTGCCACTGATTCCGGCGGTCGATCCCAGCCCAGAACTGGACTATCTCGGATTCATCCACATCAGCTTGCCGCTTTTAGAAGAGCGTGAGGCCGCAGAGATTGAATGCGTTTTGTGCGATTTGCCTCTCCCCGGAGAGCAACTCGATGAAGATGGGCGCAAAGTCGCCGAATGGATGGGATCGAAAGCACTGGAGCTGGCCCGGAATCTCGGCCGCACGGTAGCCCACGTGGGTCTTTTGCACCCACCGGGTGCGGACCCAGACTACGACGCCATGGCAAGCGTCTACCGCAAGCTCGGCTTTACCCAAAGGCATGCGGAACACCAGCTTGTCATGGATATCCCCGAAAGCCCCGTGGCGGCGCTGCTTCCCGCGGGAATCACAGCACAGGTGTGGCCCGATTACGACATCCCGGAAGACTACCTCGACGAAGTGATGCGGCTGCTCACCCTAGCATCTAAAGACGCGGAAACCGGAGACCTGACGGTCGAGCCCATCATGTGGACTCGCACTCGGTTGCGCGAAGCCCACAGCCGGCTGCGTTCTCGCCGCGGTCATACACTGCTTATCGCGCTCACCGCCGAGGAGGGTGACATCCTCGCTTTGGCAGAAATGGCTAGGCATGAAGACGCGAATCCTGCGGTATGCGAGTGGACTTTGACCGTCACCGATCGCCCGCACCGCTGCCGCGGGCTCGCACAGTTAGCTAAGCTCACAGCGCTACATGAGGTTGCGCGTTATTGGCCACGGGTGCGGCGTTGCTACGGTTCTGTTGCGGCCAAAGACGGGGCCATGAATGCCATCTACCGCAGCCTTGGCGCCAGAGAACTCTCCCGCTCTTCTGCCTGGGAGTTGCGCCTGCGGCCCTAGAGCCGCAGGCGTTGCAGAAAAAGACGCGGCGGCGCGCTTTACTCGCCGCGTTGGGCGCGGTGTCGCTCAGCGGCTTGCTGGCGGCGAGTGTCCTCTATCGGCTCCTGCCGTGGTGTGTAATCAAGACTGGATTGGAACTCGCCCACCTCATCGAGCTGTCCGGCGGTGGCACGCACTTGAGCTTCGGCGGCCTTTTGTTCAGGGCTGCGGCGCAACGCCACCATGCTATAGGCCAAAAATGCAAGGAAGGTTGCCAGCATTCCAACCCACATGCCTAACGACGCCCCATCAGCCGTAGAGCCGCGGAACCAGAATCCCCACAGGTTGGCGAAGAAGGACACAGTCACCAGCATCCAAGCGATAAGCCCCGACGTAGCTCGACGGGTCAAAATCGTCACCGGAGTGAGGATGCCCAAACCAATAAGAGCGAGCCACGCGGAGACGGTTTCCATGATGGAAATTCTGACTCCGCTGGACGTGGTGCCGAAGGTCAACGCCTCCCAGCCATGGGCTGGGCCGGCGTAGGGCAAAATCAGATAGAGGATATAGGCCACCACCGCAATGCACAGCGTCACCCTGTGCCCACCGAGTTCCATTGTTTGTGCTGCTCTGCGCTCCGCAGTAGCTGCTTTTTGGGCCGCGGTGGTCGAAGATTCCTCAGTCATGGCTTACTAGCCTACTCCCCTACTAGCAACCGCAAGAATCGCCAGATTCCGCAGCAGCGGGCTTACCAATCGACGGCAGGCCTAAGCCCACGCCGATGGGCGCGGTGGTCGGAGTCTCGCCGGCAGCAGACATGTCGCCGGCCTTGGTGCGGGTGTGGGAGGTAACGGCGGCGTCGGCAAGCAAGAAGAAAGAACCCGCACCAGTGACCTGGGTATGGACCACATCGCCTGGGCGAATCGCGGCGGAAATATCCGCGCCCTCAGAATCAACTGGGGTGAAGTGTACTAAGCGGCCATCGCGTGCGCGGCCGGTCATGCGGTGAGTCTCATCGTTCTTGCGGCCGCCGCCTGCCTGAACCAATAGCTCCACGTCCGTGCTGATGAGCTTTTTGTTCTCCTCAGCCTGGATGCTGTCTTGCAGCGCGACGAGTCGCTCGAAGCGATCCTGGACCACCTCTTTGGGAATTTGATCCTCCCTCTCCGCGGCCGGGGTACCTGGGCGCGGCGAGTACTGGAAGGTAAAGGCAGAGGCAAAGCGAGCGCGGCGCACAAGCTCCATGGTATCTTGGAAGTCTTCTTCCGTCTCTCCGGGGAAGCCCACGATGATATCCGTGGTAATCGCGGCGTGCGGAATCTTTTCGCGTACCTCATCCAAAATCCGGAGGAACTTCTTCGTGCGATAGGAACGGCGCATGTCCTTGAGGACCTTGTCCGAACCAGACTGCAAAGGCATGTGCAGCTGCGGGCACACGGCGGGGGTCTCGGCCATGGCATCAATGACGTCGGAAGTAAACTCCGCCGGGTGCGGGGAGGTAAAGCGAAGGCGCTCAAGGCCTTCGATCTTGCCTACCTCACGCAGAAGTTTAGAAAAGGCGAAGCGGTCTCGCGGCATCTCTGGGTCGGCGAAATTGACGCCATAGGCGTTAACGTTTTGTCCCAACAAGGTGACTTCAGATACGCCCTGGTCCACCAGCGCTTTGACCTCAGCCAAAATATCGCCCGGCCGGCGGTCCTCTTCCTTGCCACGCAGAGACGGCACAATACAAAAAGTACAAGTGTTATTGCAGCCTACAGAAACGGAAACCCAACCGGCATAGGCAGACTCGCGCTTGGCAGGTAAGACGGATGGAAAAGCCTCCAGGGAATCGACGATCTCCACCTGGGCCTCATCGTTGTGGCGGGCGCGTTCCAGCAGGGTCGGCAACGCAGCCATGTTGTGAGTACCGAATACAGCGTCTACCCACGGGGCATTATCAAGGACGGTGTCCTTGTCTTTTTGCGCCAAGCAACCACCCACGGCGATCTGCATGCCCGGGTGATTTTCTTTCGTCTTCTTCAAGGCACCCAGGGTGCCGTAGAGCCGCTTATCGGCATTCTCGCGCACGGCGCAGGTATTAAAGACGATGAGATCTGGCTCTACATCTTCGCCAGCTGCCGAGTAGCCGGCCTCCTCCAAGAGACCAGAGATGCGCTCGGAATCGTGCACGTTCATCTGGCAGCCGAAGGTTCGGACTTCATAAGTACGGGTATCTGCGATTGTCTGCTCCACGTCGGCATAGTTTAGCCATGAAGCTAAGCATCTCATAACTGTCGAAGCTTTGCTCCTCCGGCGCGATCCCACAGGGCGCGATTAGCGTTCTGCGCGCAATTCAGCGCACCGCGCATCAAGCGCCGCGATGGCAATCTGCAGCGACATCCCTTCATTGAAACCACGGCGAGCAAGTACACCCACGATGCGTCGTAGTGCCTTGTCGCGCTCCTTGCGATCCGGCGGAACGGACTTGATGGAACCGGCCTTCTTTTCTGCCAAAGCATGCGCCATTGCCTCTTCATCGGCAGGGTCGATTTGCTCGAGAGCTTCAGCACGGTCGGCCTCGCTCACGCCTTTTTCACGCAACTCCCTGTTAAGCGCCAAGCGAGACTTCCCGCGACGCTTATGACGCTGGCGCACCCACTCTCGTGCAAAAGCGGCGTCATTCACTAGCCCTGTGTGGGCCAAATCATCCAGTACGTCCTCGATGAGGTCCGGTTCGAAATCCGCCTTAATCAGGCGGTCAGAAAGTTCTTTGCGGGACCTAGATCGTTGGTCCAAAAGTCCTAGAGCGCGGGAGCGAACCTTAGCCTTGGCTTCTTCTGCTTCCCTATCAAAAAGCCCGCCCCCAGCCGCACCACTCTCATAGGCCTCGAGGGCCTGTCGGAGTTGGGCGAGCTTTTCGGGGGCGGGCTGATTCATAATGCAGATTCAGAAGGGGATGCAGACGGTGGGGTACGAAGCTAGACGGTTTTAGTCGTCATCAAAATCGACATTGGGGACAAGATCCACGGACTCATCGGTCAATGGGTCATCAGCGCCGGGAACGTCCATCGCGGCAGCTTCTTCACTCTCGGCTGCGGCCTCACCGATTCCGAGCTTCTGGAAAATCTTTTGCTCAATTTCATTGGCTAGATCCGGGTTATCCTTCAGGAAGTTACGTGCCTTCTCTTTACCTTGGCCCAGCTGATCGCCTTCATAGGTAAACCATGAGCCGGACTTGCGAATAAAGCCATTTTCTACGCCAAGATCAATGATGGAAGACTCGCGGGAAATGCCTTCGCCATACATAATGTCGAACTCGGCAATCTTAAATGGTGGGGAAACCTTGTTCTTTACCACCTTGAGTTTGGTGCGGTTACCAATGGCATCCTGGCCATCCTTCAAGGTCTGAATGCGGCGAATATCGCAGCGAACGGAGGAGTAGAACTTAAGCGCCTTACCACCAGTGGTGGTCTCAGGCGAGCCAAACATTACGCCAATCTTCTCGCGCAGCTGGTTAATGAAGATGGCGGTGGTGCCAGAGTTGTACAGCGCACCGGTCATCTTGCGCAGTGCCTGCGACATCAATCGGGCCTGGAGGCCGACATGGCTATCGCCCATCTCGCCTTCGATTTCCGCCTTCGGGGTCAAAGCCGCCACGGAGTCAACCACGATGATGTCAATAGCGCCGGAGCGCACCAGCATATCGGCGATTTCCAAGGCCTGCTCGCCGGTATCTGGCTGGGAGACCAAGAGATTATCGGTATCCACGCCAAGAAGGCGAGCATACTGTGGGTCGAGAGCATGCTCGGCGTCAATAAACGCGGCAATGCCGCCGTCTTTTTGCGCAGATGCGATGGCATGCAGCGCGACGGTGGTCTTACCAGAAGACTCAGGGCCATAAATCTCTACGATGCGGCCACGCGGGAAACCACCAATGCCCAGAGCGACGTCGATGGCGGTATTGCCCGAAGAAATGGCCTTAATCGGCGGGCGATTGTCATCGCCCAAGCGCATGACAGCGCCCTTGCCATAATCCTTTTCAATCATGGCCATGGCGGCATCGAGCGCCTTCTGGCGGTCATCTCCCTTAGCCGCGGCAGAAGAAGACTTCTTTTTGGTTGCCATAAATTTTCATCCCTATCTTCTAAAACGATGTACTAACGCATAATTAGACTGCTGAGAAACTCAAACGGTTCCCGCCATCAACGCCATCCCACTGTAGACGACTACGTCGACACCTCCGCCATATTACATACATCTGTTCGAATTTCGAAAGCAGACACACCGCTAAGGCGCTCCAAGTGGCGCTACAAAGACGGATAATCGACTCCCAACCTGCGCTCTTTCGGGACGTCAAAGTCATCGCACAGACTCAGCCACACGCGACGCGGATCGACGCCGCGTTCGATAAGCTCATCCGGGGTTGCACCTAGGTCAGGCAAGACATGCGAATGGCTTATCCATTTCCCCTTAGATTCGCCAAATTCATCCACAATGAGCTGGTGGTACTCGGTCAATCGCATGCGGGCCATCCTACTCAGTGTGCGACAGGCCGCGCCAGCAGCCCGGTAAAGGCTAACTGTTCGTCCACCGCCTTTCCTTTGGCACCCAACTTGAAGCTCTAAATGAACATCGTTCAAAACCTATAATTGTCTGCAGTTTTCATGCAGTGCTAACCTCTTCATCATGAAAGAGAACTCTCTGGCCACCACCATTGCATATGTTGCCGTGTTTACCGCCCTTGTCATTGTCCTCGCATTCGTTTCCATTCCCATCGGCTCGGCAGGCGTCCCCATCGTGCTGCAAAATGCAGCGCTTATCCTCGCCGGCTTAATTTTGGGCGGCAAACGCGGCGGATACGTAGGTGTCCTTTTCTTGTTTTTGGGCCTTGCCCTTCCCGTTTTGGCCGGTGGCGGAACCACGCTGCGCGCACTGGCGGGGCCTACCGCGGGCTATATCATCGGCTACGTTCTTTCCCCGGCCATTTCCGGCGCTATCGCCTACCGCTCCCCCAAGAACAAGGGCGGCATGACCCTCGTACTCGCCGTTGCTGCCATGGTCGGCCTCGCCGTCCAGTACATCTGCGGTGCCTTTGGCCTCATGATCCGCTCCGGCTTGGAGATTGGACCGGCCTTTGCCGCCCAGCTGCCCTTCATTCCTGTAGATGCCGCGAAGCTTGTCGTAGCCGTCATTATCGCTCTCGGTGTCCATGCAGCTTTCCCCGATCTAATGGGACGAAAGGCCTCCTAGTGCCCACCATCGATTTTTCCTCGGTCACGGTAGCCTTTGATGGCACCGTCGTGCTTGAGGACATCAACCTCACGCTTACTGAACAGCGCATAGGAATAATCGGCCAAAATGGTGGCGGAAAATCCACGCTGACTAGGCTCATTAACGGCCTGGGAGCTCCCAGTAAGGGTACGGTGACGGTGGACCAGATGGACGTCGCCAAGCAGGGCAAAAAGGTGCGCGAAAAAGTAGGCTTTGTCTTTTCGGACGCCGAAAATCAGATTGTGATGCCCAATGTGCGCGATGACGTGGCATTTTCGCTACGCCGCTTTAAATTACCCAAACACGAGCGCACCGCCCGGGTAGATGCTGCTCTTGAGCGTTTTGGGCTCGGAGAGCTTGCCGAGCGCTCACCGCATACACTTTCCGGCGGACAAAAGCAGCTCCTCGCGCTGGCAGCCGTCATGGTTATCGATCCCATTCTCGTCATCGCTGATGAGCCCACTACCCTGCTGGATCTGCGCAACCGCGATCGGATCAAAAGGGAATTCGCACGGCTGGAGCAGCAGCTGATTGTAGTCACCCACGATCTGGATTTTCTCCGCGATTTTGATCGTGTCATCTGCATCGATGACCATCGCATCGCCGCTGATGGACAACCAGCGGAGGTCATAGATTTCTACCAAAACCTCATGGCCCAGCGGCCGCTGTAGGAAGGATTGCCATGCAGCGACGCACGAATCTCCCGCTCTCGGTCTATGTTGACGGCACCAGCTTTGTTCACCGGCTCAAACCCAGCTGGAAGATCGCATTCCTACTCGTTTTTATTCTGGTCACCAGCCTCTTCTTCAAGTCCATTCCGTGGGCAGCTGGCGGTGTCATCTTTGTTGTCATTCTCTATGGCTGCGCCCAGATTCCACTGCGCATTGCTTGGAGCCAAGTGTGGCCACCGCTGCTATTCTTGGTTCCCTTGGCAAGCTTTCAATGGTGGGCAAAGGACTTCGATTATGCGGCGGTGATGTTCCTCAATGTCTTCGCTGCCATGATGGCCGCATTCTTGCTGACGCTTACGTCCACTGTGGACGCCATCATGGAGTCTTTAGAAGAATCGCTGCAGCCGCTTGAGCGAGTAGGTGTGCCGGTAGAAAACATCAGCCTAGCCATGTCACTGACGATTCGGCTCATCCCACTCATGTTTGAAACCGTCTATGAGGTCCTCGATGCCCGCAAAGCGCGCGGTGCTGGCATGTCGCCTTTGGCATTTGGCACCCCTGTCATCATTCGCTCCATCCGGCGTGCACGGGCCATGGGTGAAGCACTACAAGCCCGAGGCGTCGGCGACTGAGAGCTAAAAATACCGCCTTCCTGGGCCGAGAGATTTTCTTCGGGGAAGGCGGTAATTTCTAAGAAGTTGTGGCTTTACTCCCCACGCAACTCACGCAAACGGGCCTGCACCGCATCGTCGGCAGCGGTGCCAGGCTGCGCTGCGCTATCGGCAGCAGAGCCGGGAGCTTTATTGCCCTCAATAGCCTGGGTTTTATTGCCTTCCACGGACTTGGAGGAGTTCATTTCGCTGCGAATTTGCTCCAAACGGGAGTGGCCGGCCATCTGCACGCCAGCCTGCTGCACCTCTGCCATGCGGTTTTCCACAGAGTTCTCTGCAAGCTCGGCTTGGCCCAATGCCTTGGAATAGCGCCGCTCAATCTTATCACGCACAGAATCCAGGGATGGAGTGTTGCCATTAGCGGTCAGCTCGTTCATGGAGTTCAACGACTCGGAAACCTTTTCCTGCATCTTTGCTTGCTCCAGCTGGGAGAGCAGTTTGGAGCGCTCATTGACCTTTTCACGCAGCGCGGCGTTGTTGCGCTGAACCGCATGCTTAGCCTTTTCAGCCTGCTGCAGCGCTTGGTCGTGCAACTTCTTGGTATCTTCTACGGATTCCTCCGCAGTCACCAACTGGGCGGCGAAAGCCTCGGCTGCATTTTCGTATTCCACGGCTTTGTTCTCATCGCCCTTGGCACGGGCCTGGTCAGCCAATTCCAGAGCCTGACGGGCATTCCCCTGCAGCTTTTCTACCTCAGACAGGCGGCGGTTGAGCTGCATTTCCAGCTGACGCTGGTTACCAATCACGGCAGCGGCCTGCTGAGATAGCTCTTGGTGCTGACGCTGAGCTTCCTCGATGGCCTGCTCGATTTGTACCTTCGGATCGGCGTTTTCCTCGATCTTGTTATCGAAGAGGGCCATCAGGTATTTCCAGGCCTTAACAAATGGGTTCGCCATGGTGTGCTTCAACCTTCCTTGGCTAAATATACGTGCGTTTTGTTCTGCAATTTATAGTAGCGAAGCGCCGTTTCCGCCGCTTGCACTCCCCACTTTCGCCGAGGCTTGGCGACGTCCTCCCCATAATCACCACAGCCGACCTCCTCGCATGGACAAGGCCGGCTGCAGGCACGGCGAACCGCGGTGCTCTAGAGTTCTGATGCGGCAGGCGCCGTGTGGGCAAGCTCCTCATCCATGGAAGGAAGAGCCATGTAACCGGCGGCTTCGATCAGTACGTCAGACACCGAGCAATCTAGCGCGTGGCATACAGACGCGAGCAGTTCAGAGGAGACCTCTTTGCGGCCGCGCTCCAACTCCGAGAGATATCCTGGGGATACGCGAGCTACTCCAGCTAATTCACGCAAGGTTACTCCCTTGTCCGCGCGGAAGGCGCGCAGCGTCAACCCAAGGGCTTCGCGCAAAAGCGGCTCAGGGGTACGAGCAGTGCTGGGTGCCGCCGGTGTTGCGGCGCCGGATATCGAGTGTTCGAGGACTGCAGTAGAAATGTTCATCACTATAGTCAACGCCCCTCTTCCCGTTATTGTTCCCGCCCTACCGGATTTTGTTCCAAAGCTGTTCCTAGTATCCGCAAAGCCGCTGCCACCGTGGCCTCTCGGATCTCATTTCGTTCTTCCCCTAGTCCGGCAAGCAGCTGGGAGAAAGCAACTCTGCCAGGGGAATAGATTCCAATGTAGACCGTGCCTGCTGGCTTGCCCTCTTGTCGGTCTGGGCCCGCGACTCCGGTAAGGCCTATCCCCCAGTCTGCATCGGTTTCTGCCACTGCGGCACGCGCCATAGCCAGAGCGGTCTCGCCGGAAACCACGCCGACGGCCTCGATATCAGCGATAGATTGGCGCAAGAAGTGGGATTTCACCTCGGTGGCATACGTGATTAGACCCCCGCGCAACACAGCCGATGCGCCGGGAACGGACGCCACCGTAGCGCTAGCCAACCCGGCAGTAAGTGACTCGCAGAAGGACACGGTTTCGCCACGCTGGGTGAGCTGTGATACCAGACCAGCCGCCGTAGTGCTCATGGATTCCCTAGCTATTCTGCTTTTTGCCGTCAATGAGATACTGCGCACCGGTGACCACAGTCACCGCTGTTGCCAACAGCATGACTAGGAAGGTAGGTAGGTTCATCCACTCTGGCAGCGGCCACAAGTACAGACCAACGGCCACCGATTGCAATACCGTCTTTAGCTTGCCGCCCTTGGAAGCAGGCACTACCTTTCCGCGGCGCAGCAAAATCATCCGCCAGATGGTGATGCCGAATTCACGGATGAGGATGACAACAGTAATCCACACCGGCAATACCCCAATAATATTGAGGCAGACCAGTGCAGTGGTCATAAGCGCTTTATCCGCGATGGGATCGGCGATTTTGCCGAAGTTAGTGATAAGGCCGCGGGCGCGGGCAATGTCGCCGTCGAGCTTATCGGTCAACATTAGCGCTGCAAATAGGCCAAAAGCCCACCATTCATGGTCTGCGATGACCAGCCATGCAAATACCGGAATGAATAGAATGCGCAGGCTGGTGAGAATATTTGGCAGGTTCCAATTGGACACCTGCGGATTCACATCCGAGGATTGCGCTGACTGTGTTCCGGGTTGATTCACGTTATACATACTACCCGTTAGCACTAAGGGCCTGCGCTTAGATGCCCCTGCAAATTAAAATGCACAGCATGAAGTATTTTGCAGTTAGCTACGACTACAACCCCACTAATCCAGAGATCGCCAAGGCCCGCCCAGCGCACCGCGAATTTACCTCGCAGCTTTTTGAAGAGGGCACCATTATTGCCACCGGCCCGCTGACAGATTCCAAGGGAGGCGCGCTTATCATCGTGGCACTTGACGACGACGCCGTGGTTGCTGATGCCATCGCCCTCATGGACAACGACCCGTTCTATCAGGCCGGCTGCATCACCGGCCGTAGCTTCCGCGAATGGAGTCCCGTCAACGCTCGCTTTTAGTGCGGCAATTCCTCTTTGGGCAGGTCTTCGGCCTTGCCCAAGAATTCGCCTTTCTTATTGCGAACGATCTTATTGCCTTCCTCGTCCCAGTCGAAGTGATTGTGCGATACCGGCACTCCGCCTTGGTTCTCATCTCGCTTATTTTTAATAATCGAGGCGATCACCGTAATAATCAGTACACCCACGATCACGATGAGGGAGGTGATAGTGGAAAACTCTGGAATGGTCTCCACGTTCTCGCCGCCGTTAATAAACGGCAAGTTATTCTCATGCAGCGCGTGGAATAGCAGCTTGACACCAATAAAGCCCAAGATGATGCCCAAACCATAAGGTAGGTACACCAGGCGATCAAGCAGGCCATCAAGCAGGAAATACATCTGGCGCAATCCCATAAGGGAGAATGCGTTGGTGGTAAAGACCAAAAACGCCTCTGAAGTAATGCCGTAGATAGCCGGAATGGAGTCAAAGGCAAACATCACGTCAATGAGGCCAACGGAAACCAGCGCAATAAAAAGCGGGGTAAAGGCAAATTTGCGCTTACCGGCGGAATTCTCCACGCGGTGCGTGAGCTTATCACCGTGGTAGCGCGGAGTAACGTGGACTACCTTGCGGATCAGTTTGATGATGCCCATGTCATTGGGATCGGTCTCAGGGGCATCGCGAACCTCATCGACGATAAGTTTAATCGCCGTGTAAATGAGAAATAGTGCAAAGAGATAGAAAATATCGGACCAAGCAGCAATGACCGCAGCACCCAAGAGGATAAATACTAATCGGCACGCCAAGGCGATGACGATACCGATGAGCAATACCTTTTGCTGGTACTTGCGCGGGATTTTGAAGGCCCCCATGATGAGCGCGAAGACAAAGAGGTTGTCTACTGATAGCGCCTTTTCGGTCACGTAACCCGTGAGGTATTGAATGCCGTGTTCGTGGTCCCAAATGACCCACACACCGGCACCAAAGAGAAGAGCAACACCTACATAGAACAGGGTCCAAAACCCGGATTCCTTCAGCGTTGGCTCGTGCGGGGTCCGCACATGAGAGTAGAAGTCAAAAACAAAGAATCCCAAAATAACGACGATGGAAATCGCCCAGATCCACAATGGCACATGCATTGGTACATCCCTCCGGTCGAAGATACAACAAAATGACCGGAGGTCTCCCCCGCCCGACTACAAAGCAGCCGGGCCGGCACGACCGGGAGCTTGACGCTTCCGTGCTGACGATCGATACCGAAAAATGGGGTACTCCCCTCCAAGACTCGTCCAACTCTACACGATCTTAAAAGGCGCCTGCCGAAGGGTTATACGTTGCCTGGACGGTACGGGTATCACCAGCATCGCCTTCCGGGGAGGAATCGGAGGGTGCGGGAGCATCGGCATCGGAGGAAGCTGCCGCTTCATTCTGCTCCTGCTGCTGCATCTCTTCCTGAATCTCCTTCGGGGCCTCAGCCGGGTCGGCGCCCTTAATCATCCAAATGATGGTATCGAGCTCTTCCGGCTTCACAAGCACTTCGCGGGCCTTTGAGCCCTCGGATGGACCGACAACACCACGGGATTCCATGAGATCCATTAGGCGGCCAGCCTTGGCAAAGCCAATGCGCAGCTTACGCTGCAACATAGAAGTAGATCCCAATTGGGCGGTGACAACCAGCTCGACGGCCTCGAGAAGGTCATCCATATCCTTGCCAATTTCCTCGTCAATTTCCTGCTTGGCCTCGGACTGCTTTTCTTCAGTCACGCCCTCGGTGTAGTTCGGCGCAGCCTGAGACTTCGCGGCATCGACGACGGCCATGACCTCATCATCTGAAACGAACGCGCCCTGCATGCGCACCGGCCGCTTACCCTGCGGGATAAAGAGGCCATCGCCCATACCAATGAGCTTCTCAGCTCCGCCTTGGTCCAAGATGACGCGAGAGTCCGTCAGCGAGGATGTGGCGAAAGCCAAGCGCGAAGGCACATTGGTCTTGATCAAACCGGTAACCACGTCCACGGACGGGCGCTGGGTTGCCAGCACGAGGTGAATACCGGCGGCACGCGCTTTCTGGGTGATGCGGACGATGGAGTCCTCGATCTCCTTCGGCGCGGTCATCATGAGGTCGGCCAGCTCGTCGACGACGCAGACAATGTACGGGTACGGGCGAACCTCGCGCTCGGAACCTGCGGGCGCTTGGTATTCACCGGAGACAACCTTGCGGTTATAGTCCTCGATCTTGCGCACACGAGCAGCCTTCATATCCATGTAGCGCTGCTCCATCTCCTCCACCAGCCACTGCAAGGCAGCCGCCGCCTTCTTCGGCTGAGTGATGATGGGCGTAATCAGGTGCGGAATACCCTCGTACGGGGTAAGCTCCACCATCTTTGGATCCACCAGGATGAGGCGAACCTGCTCTGGGGTAGCGCGGGTAAGCAGCGAGACCAACATGGAGTTTACAAAGGCGGACTTACCCGAACCGGTAGCACCAGCGACCAACAAGTGCGGCATTTTCTGTACTGAGAAGGAGGTGTATTCGCCTTCAATGTCCTTGCCCAATCCGATGAGCATAGGGTCTGGCGAGCTGGTCATGGCTGGCGCATCCAGTACCTCGCGCAGGTGAACCATTTCGCGGTCGGGGTTCGGAACCTCGATACCAACTGCAGATTTGCCTGGAATAGGCGTCAACAAGCGCAGATTATCCGTGGCCACAGCGTAGGCCAAGTTGGATTGTAGGTTCGTAATCTTGGATACCTTGACGCCTGGCCCCAGCTCGATTTCATAGCGGGTCACTGTCGGACCACGGCTGAAGCCGGTTACTTGGGCATCCACCTTGAACTCTTCGAAGACATCGGTGATGGCCTCGATAATGCGGTCATTAATCTCGGTACGCTCTTTGGCCGGAGTACCCGGAGTTAGCAAGTCAGTACTGGGAACCGCGTAATTCTCGTTACCAAACTGCGCAGCAGGTGCAGGAGCAGCTGTAGAGCTCGTCCCTCCTGCGGTTTCGGTTGCAGGCTCAGCGTTATCCACTTGCGCGCCGGTCGTGGCGTCGCGCCCGGAACGCTCACGGAAGAGCTGGCGAGCCTTCTCGTGTGCGGATGAGACCGCATCCGCACCTCCTTCTGCAGCGGCGCCGGCAGCACCTGCAGCAGCACCGGCTGCTGCCGCACCAGCGGCACCTGCAGCTCCGGCGGCAGCAGTTTTGGCTGCGCCACTTGCCGCACCAGCAGCACCAGCAGCGCCGGCCACCGCGCCAGTAGCCGACCCCACAGCGGAGCCTGCAGCGGAACCCGCTGCGGCAGCAGAGCGAGAAGAATTAGAAGCAGGACGCTGGCGCGCGGTGCCCAAAACGCGCGTTGGTTCCGGATCCGCAGACTCTGGCTGAGCGGGCGAAGAAACAGCGGTGTCTTCTACCACTGGGCTCTCATCGGTATCCCCCATCTCGCGCTCTGCCGGCTTATCGGCGGGGTTGGACACGGTTTGGAAACCATCGCGCTTTGGCGCACTGAAGGTGCGGGTTGCGTGTTCCTCTTCTGCCGCAGCGGGGGAATCTACCGGATAAGAGGAACCATGCGGGGCAGGGTCTTCGGAGGAGCGTCGGAAAGCGCGTAGGCTTCCCCCACGTTCAGAGGAACGGCGTTTGGTCGCAGGTCGTGCGGGGCGTTCGCTGCGCTCGCGGCCTTCTGCAATGTCATCGATATCACCGGTGACGTGGCCATAAAGGTCATCACCTTCATCGTCATAAGAGTCATCCTCGGCTCCGCCGAAGCGAGAGAAAGCCGCACCAATGGCATCGGCCACCAACTCGTAGGCCTCGCGGATGGTAATCCCGGTGACCAGCAAAGCGCCGTAAATTATCACCAGAAAAAGCAATGGCACGGCAACGAAGGACGTGAAGGCAGTTTCCAAAAGGCCACCGATGCCGTAGCCGATAACACCGCCAGCACCACCAGCGCTGTCCGGGGTAAAGCCAAGCTCAGGGGTTCCAGCAAAGATATGGATGAGGCTCAGCATGGCCAAGACGATGATGCTGACTCCGCCCACAATGCGCGGTTTGAAGTGACCCGCAGGGCCGGAAATATCCATCATAAGGGCAATGGCCAAAGCTACTAGGGCCACCGGAAGCACCCAGGCGCCCGCACCAATGACATAGCGCACGATATTGCCCACCCAGGCGCCTACTTGGCCGGCGACACCGAACCAGACCGTGGCCGCGAGCACGATGGCAATACCGATAAGCACCAGTGCTACCGCATCGGGATTTTTTACCTGAATGCCGCGCGCTTCTGACTCGCCCACTTCCATAGCGGAAAAGTCTTCTTCCGCCTCTACGTCGCGCGCACGAGTAACCTTGCTTTGCTTCTTTTTCTCCCCGCGTGCAGAAATTTCTTCCGGCTCCCTCGTCGTCTCGTACTCCTTAGTGTCATATGCATCTTCGCTGGGCTTGAGCCCGGCCATTCCATGGCTTATGCCTCGCGCCATATTTCCCATACCGCGAGCCGTGGCACCAAATGCCACGCCCAAGCCCTTGCCGACGGCCCGGAACGCACTGCCCGTGCGCTCCTGCGAGGTCGCCGCTGCGCGCTGATGCGAAGACGTCATGGCCAAGGTCTCCGGCATGCCAGCACCGGACCGGCTGCGGCCGGATGGCCGTGAACGATTCGACTTTCGGCGCGTCCCGCGCGATGAGGCATTTTTGACAGACATGCCTCTACTCTAACCGGGCCACCCCATAAATCACATTAGCCACACGCGTTTCTTTAGCGCTTAGCTCCACAGCCTGACGAGACATCACCCTCATGCAGCGAGGACTTCAGTATTGATGGCTATATCAAGATTAGAAAATTGACTTTACGATGGCCGTGGCATCTCCCTCGACTGAAACTTCGGCAGCCTCCCGCCCAAAGGACCACAGGATGAGCTCGCCAACCTCGCCTGTCACTCTGACTACGGCATCACCCTTGTCAGCCACGTGATGCTTATCCGCTGCGACAATGCGGAGCAAGCCTTCGGGCTGGATAATGACTGGGCGGGTGGATTTTCGCAGGGCCGCCTTAGCTAAGGGTTTCAGGTAGCTATGCATTTGCTGCTTGATCCGGGCGGAGAAATCCCGCGGACCCATTCCATTAGCCCGACGCATGTCCTCGTGGTGCACAAAATGCTCCACGAAATTTTGCTGAGCCTCCACAAAACGAACCGGATTATAGGTGGCCGGCCCCCTCCCCCAGTCATCAACCAGCTCATCAAAATCACGCTCAGCCGCCGTACGTGATTCCTTCTCCAGCTGACCAGACAGTGCGTTGATAAAGATTCCGGCGGCTGCGACGGGGCGATTTTCTCGCACCCACAGATGCACGGCCAAGTCGCGAGTAGTCCAGCCCTCGCACAAGGTAGGGGCATCGGGTCCAAGCTTATGAAATAGCGCGACCATCTTGGCACGCTCGGCAGAAGAAAACGACATAAGCCCCAGCATACCGAGCTGGTTGGCATGCTGGGGCTTCGTCCAATTTAAGGTGCGGTCCCGTGCTATTTACAGGGACTCACGAGAAGCGTCGACGTCCTCCTCATCGGTAACCAACGGGCCGGAGTTGGTCGGCACGATGGTCGGCAAGATAACGGGTTCGCGCTTGTACTTGGAGTCCATGAGCTTGGACACTTTGCGGCGCAGCTTCTGCACCATGCGATAGGTATCGTTCTCGCCTTCTGCAGCGAGATCGTTCATGGTGTTTTCCACCATCTCTGCAACCTCCGGCACGATGCCGCGGTCATCATCGGAGAAGCCCGTGGTAGATACCGTCGGGTGCTCCAGCAAGCGCGAGGTGCGGTTATCAATCACGCAGGTGATTGAAACCACGCCGCCGGCACCCAGGTTGGTGCGATCCGCCAAGGTATCAGCATCCACATCGCCCATGGAAACGCCATCAACGTAGAGGTTGCCGACCTGCATCTGGCCTACAACCTCGGCTCGGCCCTTGCGCAGATCCACGACCACGCCGTTTTGAGCAAGAACCGTACGATCGCGGTCTACGCCAGTAGAAATGGCCAGTTCTTTATTGGCACGCAGGTGGCGCCACTCGCCGTGGACCGGCATAGCGTTGCGCGGGCGGGCTGCGTTGTACAAGAAAAGAAGCTCGCCGGCATAACCGTGGCCAGAAGCGTGCACCTTGACGTCCTGGTTAGTAATGACGTTGGCACCAATTTGGGACAACATGTTGATCACGCCGTAGACGGCTTCCTCATTGCCTGGAATAAGCGAGGAGGAGAAGATGATGGTATCGCCGTCGCGGACGGTGATCTGACGGTGCTCGCGGCGAGCCATTCGGGACAGGGCAGCCATCGGCTCGCCCTGGGTACCGGTGGTAATCAGCATGGTCTTATGCGGAGCCATCTTGGCGGCTTCATCGATAGGGATGATAGTGCCGCGTGGGACCTTCAAGAAGCCCATTTTCTCCGCGATTTCCATATTGCGCATCATCGAACGACCGTTGAAGGCCACCTTGCGGCCGTTTGCCACGGCTGCGTCGATAGCGGCCTGGACGCGATAGACGTTGGAAGCAAAGGATGCCAAGATAACGCGCTGCTTTGCTCCGGCAACTAGGCGCTTAAAGTTAGCGGGGATATCGCCCTCAGAGGCAGATACACCAGGCACAGTGGCGTTGGTGGAATCACACAGCATGAGGTCAACGCCCTCATCACCATAGCGGGACAGGGCTGGTAGGTCCGTTGGACGATTATCCAGTGGGGTCTGGTCCAGCTTGATGTCACCGGTGTGGATGATATTGCCTGCCGGGGTTCCCAACATGATGCCTAGGGCATCTGGCACGGAGTGGTTGACTGCCCAGAAGCGTACGCGGAACGGGCCGTAGGTTACGTCGGACTTCTCATTAACCTCGACGAACTTCGGCTTCTGACGATGTTCCTTACACTTCGCAGCAATAAGCGCGATAGTGAAGCGGGAAGCAACGATTGGGATATCTGGGCGCAGCTTGAGCAGCCACGGGATGGCACCGATGTGGTCCTCGTGCGCGTGAGTAACGACGAGAGCCTTGACCTTGTGGATTTTCTTCTCAATCGGACCGAAGTCAGGCAGGATGAGGTCCACTCCTGGCTCACCGGAGGACGGGAAGAGCACACCGCAGTCGATGATGATGAGGTCGTCACCATACTCGAAGACGGTCATATTACGGCCGATTTCCGAAATGCCACCCAAAGCGTAAATACGCAGCGCATCCTTCGGCTGCTTTGGCGGCTCCGGCAGGCGCTTGGTCAGATCGGCGCCCTGCATAGACTTAGGCACGTTGCGGCGACCTCGGTTATTGCGGCCACGGCCCTTACCGTTGCCATTTCCGTTCTTGCCATTGCCATTCTTGTTATTGCCACCGTGATTGTTATTACCACCGTGGTTATTGCCATTGCCACCACGACCACGGCCGCGGCTGCCACGGGAACGGGAGCGACGATTATTGCCGCCACCATCGTTGTGATTATCGGAAGAATTCTTCTTGTTAGAGTTTTCCTTGTCGCCATTAGCCGAATTATCCTGCGCGGAGTTGCCCGCATCAGTTGCTGGGGCTTGGAAAACTGGCGAAGCCGCCTCGTTGGAGGCGGTTTCGTTTTCCGCCGGTGGTCCCGCCTTGCGGGTCACCTTGCGGGAACGGTTACGGGGTTCATTCATTCTTAGAGGACTCCAGATTGTTCCAGATCACGGCGAAGTACCTCGCGTTCCTCCTCGCTCGCAGCGGTGTTGGGAAGACGGGTATCGCCTACTTCGATGCCCTGCAGGCGCAGGGCTTCCTTTGCAAAAGTCGCTCCGCCCAACCGTGCTTGTGCATGGGTAAGCGGAAGGAGCGTAGTTACATTGATTTCTCGGGCGCGGGCCATATCGCCCGCGTCGAAAGCTTCATAAAGTTCTGCCAAGGCACGCGGTGCAACATGGCCGATGACGGAGATAAAACCAGAAGCACCGAGGGAAAGCCACGGCAGGTTAATCGGATCGTCACCGGAATACCAGGCCAGACCGGTTTCTCGGATGAGTTCTGCGGCCGCAGGAAGATCGCCCTTGGCGTCCTTCACGGCTTGGATGGTCGGCAATTCCGCTAGGCGGCGGAGTGTATCCGGCGCTACTGGGATGCCCGAGCGGCCAGGGATGTCATAGACACAGATCGGTAGATCCGTGGCTTGCGCGACTGCGGCAAAGTGCTCGTAAACGCCCTTTTGGGAAGGCTTAGAGTAGTACGGAGTAACCACCAATAGGCTATCTGCCCCCGCCTCCGCGGTGGCCTTAGCTAACTTGATGGAGGCTGCGGTGTCATTCGTTCCAGCACCGGCGCAAAGCTTTGCGCGGTCTCCTACTTCTTCCTTTACGGCTTTGAGCAGCTCCAGCTTCTCTTCAACCGAGGTGGTCGGTGACTCGCCCGTGGTTCCACCGAGGATGAGCGAATCAACGCCATTGTCAACGAGATGAGCTGCTAGGCGACGACCTGCTGCAACGTCCAGCGCACCGTCACGATCAAACGGGGTGACCATGGCGACGCCGATGCGTCCAAAGGTGTCGACGCCAGTCTTTGCTGTCATACCTGTGCTCATAGCCGTCAAGATTACCCTTTTGACTAACAATTAGCCGCATCGGGTCTACGCGCGTGTTAGGCGTAGGGGCTCGCTGCCATCTTCGTGCCATCAGCCAACGTGGTGATATTGAAGTCATCAAAGAGGACCGGCGCCTTGCTTTGTAACAACTTCAGACACGCAACTGCAACGTGGCGCAACTCTTCGTCAGCTTGCTCCGCCGCACGTGCACCGATAAAGTGCCGCCACGCACGATAATTGCCGGTGACAACAATGCGGGTTTCTGTGGCGTTGGGAAGCACGGCACGAGCGGCCTGGCGGGCCTGCTTTTTGCGCAGGAGCGCGTTGGGCTCGTCCAGCTTCTCCTCTAGTGCGTTAAGCAACTCATCGTAGACGAAGCGAGTTTCATCGACCGCTTGCATAACCAGCCGGCTGAGCTGCTCGTCCTCGGCAACCATTTTCGGCAGGACAACTTCAGTTTCATTTGGGTGAACAAAGCGTTGAGAAAGCTGGGAGAAGGAAAAGTGCCGGTGTCGCACGAGCTCATGGCTGGCCGAACGCGACAATCCTGTGATGTACATCGTGGCCGTGGCATGCTCTAGCAAAGCCGTATGGCCTACCTCCATGATGTGGTGCAGGTAGGCCTCATTGGTTGCCGTGCGTGGATTTGGCTTATCAAAAGACTCGTAGCACGCCCTGCCAGCGAACTCGACGAGCGCTTCTCCATCGGATGCCGATTTATCCGCGTACCAACCCACTCCCTGCGGGGCCTGAAACTGCGTTGCGGCAATGAGCTGGATATCTAGCTCACTTGCTTTAGCCATGGCTTAAAGACCCAAGTACTTGTCTAGGCCCACAACCAGTCCCGGGTGATCCGCAATCTGGCGCACGCCTACCAGCACGCCCGGGGTAAAGGACGCACGATCATAAGAATCCTGGCGGATGGTCAACGACTGGCCTTGGGCGCCAAAGATAACCTCTTCATGTGCCACCATGCCTCGGGTACGTACTGCGTGGACCGGAATGCCGTCGACATTGGCACCACGCGCGCCGTCCAACTGCTTTTCCGTGGCATCGGGCATCTCGCCAAGGCCAGCCTCCTTGCGTGCGGCGGCAATACCTTCAGCAGTATGGATTGCAGTACCGGAAGGAGCATCTAACTTGGTCGGGTGATGGAATTCGATGACCTCTGCGGTTTCAAAGAACTTGGCGGCCTGCTTCGCCAGCACCATCGTGAGCACCGCGGAGATGGCAAAGTTCGGAGCAATAAGGACATTGCCGGCTCCGTCCTGCTTAGTCCACTCCTCTACTTGCGCCAAGCGTTCCTTATCAAAACCGGTGGTACCTACCACGCAGTGGATACCGTGGGCGATGCAGAATTCAAGGTTGCCCATGACGGAATCCGGCTGGGTAAAGTCCACGATGACTTCTGCGTGGGCGTCGACAAGCTGCTGCAAATCATCACCGCGGTCGATTTCTGCCACCAGCTCTAGGTCATCCTCCGCGCTAACACCTTCGACGATTGCTTGGCCCACACGTCCGTGGGCGCCTAGAACGCCAACCTTGATTGCCATGGTGTGCTCTCCTTACTTCAGCCACATTCTTAGTACTTTTCTCTCCATCCTAACGCGCATGACAGCTGCGCAATTCCTCGCCTGTCTGAAAGGACGTGTGCTTCTAAACGATGACTTACATTCGTCACTAGGATGGCCTGCATGCAGATTTATATCGCTTCTGTTCCTGTAGATGATGTTTCACGCGCTCACGATTTCTACGTCAACACCCTAGGCTTCCGCGTTAAGGATGACGTTACGCACGGCGATTTCCGGTGGCTTACCGTCACCAATGCCGATGGTGAAGGAGATACTGAGCTGCTTCTGGAGCCGAAGGGGCATCCCGCTGCAAAAGACTATGCCGCAGCACTAAAGGCCGATCGAATCCCAGTGACCCAGTTCCTTTCGGCAGATATTGAAAAGGAATACAAGGACCTCAATGACAAGGGCGTGCACTTTACCATGGAGCCTACCGATGTTGGCCCGTCCATCATTGCGGTTTTTGATGACACCGTAGGTAACCTTATTCAGCTCGTACAGTTAAAGAAGTAGGTTCACCTCTCTGCGACTTGCCTCATGCGAGGATTAACAATTGCATCACTTTATAATCCCCGCCCCGTCTGCCCCAGTAGAATGAGGCTTATAGGACGGTAAGCACGAAGGAAGTGATGAACTTGTCTCGCTCATTTTTCTCTCGCCCTCTCGCCATAGTCACCAGCGCAGGATGTGCTTTAGCACTTGCCGCTTGTTCCACCGAGGACACCGCGCAGCAAAGCTCACCAGCAGTCAGCGGGGTTCAGTCAACTATCGACACGACTGAGGCCAAGACCAACACCGCCGCACCTACTACTTCCGCCCCGCAAAGTACCTCAGCGGCGGATGCTGGTCAGCAAAAAATCCCACAAGCCGCGTTCCCAGTTGCGTTTGCGGGCATGGGTACGGCCTCGCTCGAGGACCAACAGCATATGCCGAAAGGGCTAGGAAACCTCATCCCCACTGGTGTGCGAGTAGCAGCACACGATGGGTTTACTCGCGTTGTCATTGACTTAGAGGGCGAAGGTGAACCGGGGTGGTTTACCTCCTATACCGATGCCCCTGCCCAACAGGCATCTGGAAAGCCAGTTGCGGTCCAAGGAAATACGTTCCTCAACCTAGACATAGAGGGAACGCCATGGCCTTCAACTCCTGAGCTCAAGGAAAAGTATATGTCACCAGGAACTACACCTGGTGCCGGCGTAGTAAGCGAAATCAACTACACCACCACGTTTGAAGCACAAACCCAGCTCATTATCGGCCTGGAGAAAAAGACGCCCTACTCCGTCACCTATCTCCAGGACCCGTCACGTGTGGTGATTGATTTCCAGAATTAGAGTTCCGGCATCGATGCTCGGTGGCGTGCAAAGCCAAGAAAGGCCCTGAATTCCAGCTCACCAGCTGGAACTCAGGGCCTTCTTTAGGCTTTAGGATTAGTCCTCTACTGGAACCAGAGAAATCTTGCCACGGTTATCGATGTCCGCGATTTCTACCTGCACCTTATCGCCAACGTTGATGACATCTTCTACCTTTTCGATGCGCTCGTCGCCACCAAGGTTAGAGATGTGAATCAGGCCATCGCGACCCGGGGTCAGGGAAACGAATGCACCAAACGGAACAGTCTTTACCACGGTGCCCAGGAAGCGCTCTCCCACCTTCGGCAGCTGTGGGTTCGCAATGGAGTTGACCTTATCGATGGCAGCATCTGCGGCTTCACCAGTAGCAGCGGAAACAAAGACGGTTCCGTCATCCTCAATGGAGACATCCGCACCGGTTTCCTCGGTGATCTGGTTGATGGTCTTGCCCTTTGGTCCAATGAGCTCGCCGATCTTATTGACCGGAATCTTCACCGAGGTGATCTTCGGGGCAAGGCCGGACATCTCATCCGGCGTATCGATAACCTCAGCCATGGTCTCCAGGATGGTAGAACGGGCATCGCGAGCCTGCTCCAGAGCCTGGGCCAGAACCTTAGAAGGAATGCCATCCAACTTGGTGTCCAGCTGCAGAGCGGTGATGTACTCAGAGGTGCCGGCAACCTTGAAGTCCATATCGCCAAATGCGTCCTCGGCGCCGAGGATATCGGTGAGGGCGACGAACTTTTCCTTGCCGTCGACCTCGCCAGAAACCAAGCCCATCGCGATGCCGGCTACCGGAGCCTTTAACGGAACACCGGCGTTGTAGAGAGACAACGTGGAGGCGCACACGGAGCCCATGGAGGTAGAGCCGTTGGAGCCCAAGGCCTCAGAGACCTGACGGATAGCATATGGGAAATCTTCGCGGGAAGGAATAACCGGAAGTAGGGCGCGCTCAGCCAGAGCGCCGTGGCCGATCTCGCGGCGCTTCGGCGAGCCCACACGGCCAGTCTCACCGGTGGAAAATGGCGGGAAATTGTAGTGGTGCATATAGCGCTTGGATTCCACTGGGGTCAGGGAATCGATCTGCTGTTCCATCTTGAGCATGTCCAGCGTGGTGACACCCAAGATTTGGGTCTCTCCGCGCTCAAATAGCGAAGATCCGTGAGCGCGCGGTACCAAATCCACCTCAACGGACAAGTCACGGATATCGGTCACGCCGCGGCCATCGATGCGGAAGCCCTCAGACAGGATCTTTTGGCGCACGATCTGCTTCATTAGGGCGTTATAAGCGCCGCGGATCTGCTTAGAAGCATCCGCCTCATCGAGGTCCGCGAACTGGTCAAGGAGCTTGTCTTCGACCTGCTCCATGTAATCATTAGTGGCTTCGTCGCGTTCCTGCTTGCCCGGAATGGTCAGCAGCTTCTCCAGTTTCTTAGCAGCGGCCTTTTCCACTGCCTCGAATACATCATCACCGTATGCCGGGAACAGTGGGAATTCCTGGGTCTCCTTGGCGGCACGCTCTGCCAGACCGTTCTGGGCCTCACACAAGGTCTTAATGAAAGGCTTGGCTGCCTCCAAACCTTCAGCAACGGCTGGCTCCTGCGGCGCAGGAGCGCCATCAGCAATGCGCTCTGCAACGTTGGTGCCGGCACCGGCCTCAACCATCATGATGGCTACGTCATCCTTGCGTCCCTTTTTGACGATGCGGCCAGCGACGACCATCTCAAATAGCGCGCGCTCATGCTGCTCGTGGTTCGGGAAGGCCACCCACTGGCCTTCTGGGTGCTTATCATCAGCGATAAGTGCCATGCGGACGCCGCCGACAGCGCCGGAGACAGGGAGTCCGGACAGTTGGGTGGCAGCGGAGGCGCCGTTGATAGCAACGACGTCGTAGTACTCTTCCGGATCCTGGGACATCACAGTGACGACGACCTGAACCTCGTTGCGCAGACCTTTGACAAAAGTCGGGCGCAGCGGGCGATCGATGAGGCGGCACGCCAAGATGGCCTCAGAAGATGGGCGGCCTTCACGGCGGAAGAAGGAACCCGGAATCTTACCGGCGGCATACATGCGCTCTTCAACGTCTACGGTCAGGGGGAAGAAATCGAATCCTTCACGCGGCTGGTTAGAAGCGGTAGTGGTGGCCAACAACATGGTGTCATCGTCCAAGTAGGTGGTCACAGAGCCGTCTGCCTGGCGGGCCAGCTGGCCGGTTTCAAAGCGCAGGGTGCGGGTGCCAAAGTCGCCATTGTCTAGCGTGGCAATGGCCTCGGTAATGCCAAAGTCCTCGTCAATATTGAACTCGACGGAGTTCTGAACGCTCATTAAAAAATGTCTCCTTGAGTGGTTTAGGCGATCGTCGGTGCCGCCTGGTCGATTTTGTCTATGACAACGGTGTCAAATTCTAACAGAAAAACCACAAAAGCCCCGCCAAAAGGCGGGGCGAAATGGCCGAAGCTGGACCGAAACTAGCGGCGCAGGCCCAGGCGAGAAATCAGATCACGGTAGCGATCGATGTTGTTCTCGGCCAGGTACTTCAGCAGGCCACGACGGCGACCAACCATGAGCAACAGACCACGACGGGAGTGGTGATCGTGCTTGTGGAACTTCAGGTGCTCGGTCAAAGTATTGATGCGGGAGGTCAGCAGGGCAACCTGTGCCTCGGGGGAACCGGTATCGGTTTCGTGCAGACCGTACTCCTTGAGGATTTCGGCCTTCTTCTCAGTGGTCAATGCCATGAGTATTTCTCCTTTATTTCAGTCCACATTATCGTGACGCATAAGCTCGCGCTGCGCGCATAACTTGTGCGTGCCGCAACTGCTGTGAACCGCAGTCGCTAAGCCAAAGAAACACCTTACAGCGCGCAGGCACAGAAAATCAAAACCACCTGGCCCCTAAGTCTGGCCTGCTAGAGCTCGCTAAAAAGCGTTTCCAATAGTTCTACAAACTCCCGCACAAAACGCTCGCTATCCACGCCCACAGCTACTTTCGCGGTTGCCGGTGTGGAAAGCCGGTTTTCGTCTGCGATCGTACGGCCGCGGGTAGGGCCAGTGGTGTCAGCTTTGAGGTTTATCGAAAGGACGTCGACAAGCGAGGCATCTGCCGCTACCGCTACGGCCAGTGGATCGTGCAGCCCACAGCCGCCCAAGTGTGGCGATGTGGTGGCATAGGCCCGAATGTAATAGTCCACCATGTCCGCGAAGATGCGCCCAGCGCGGGTACCGGTAGCGCGCCAACGAACTGATTCTTTAGTGGTCAACAGCGTGCGCAAGGTGACGTCCAGCCCCACCATGGTGGTATCGATGGTGTGCTGGAAAAGATAATCGGTCGCCTCCGGATCCTGGGAAATATTGGCCTCAGACCATGGAGTGACATTGCCAGGGACAGTGAGAGCTCCACCCATCATCACCAGATGCGCATTAGCGGCGAAATTGGGGTCTTGGCGCATTGCGGCAGCGATCGTGGTGGAAGGGCCGGTGGGAATAATGACCAAGTCATCGCCATGTTCATGGACTGCTTGGATGAGGAATTCTGCCGCGGGTTGGGACTGGGCCTGCCCGGTTGCCGGCGGTAGGAGGACCTCGCCCACGCCGTTGCGGCCGTGGATGAAGGAGGAAATATCGCTCGGCTGAAAACCATCGGGGCTCGAGCCGGCAAAGACCGGGATATTGTCTTTGCCCAGCAGCTCCAAAAGGGCCAGTGTATTGCGCACGGCTAACGGTACGGTCACGTTGCCGTACGTGCAGGTCACGCCGATTAATTCCAGGTCTGGATGAGCGATGGCATATGCCAGCGCTAAGGCATCATCAATGCCGGTATCAAGATCGAGAATGGCCTTCATTTATTTCTCCCGTAAGAAGTAGTCTTTGGCGGTCCAGCCTTGAGCCTTAGCATCGGCAGCAAGCACCTGACGGGCCTTGGCTACATCATTAGCCATGGCGTCTAGCAGCTCATCTACGGAATTGAACTTCACCATATCGCGAAGATGGCTGACGAAATGCACCGTGGCCTCATATCCATACAGATCCGCATCGCGGTCGAGTACGAAGGACTCGATGGAGCGCTCCTCATCACCAAAAGTGGGGTTGGTTCCCACGGAAATTGCAGCCGCATAAGCCACGCCTGGGCGCATATCACCATCAATAGAAGCCTCAGAGTGGACGATAAACCAGCCCGCGTAAACGCCATCGGCCGGGATGGCCACCGTATCCGGGAAGTACTGATTGGCCGTAGGAAATCCCAGTTCCTTTCCTCCCCGACCTGCCCCGCGTACTACGGGCCCGGTCACGGTGAAATGGCGGCCGAGCGCCCAATTGGCGGATTCAACGTCCCCGTTTGCAAGGCACTCGCGAATATGGGTGGAGCAAATGCGCACGCCAGCATCATCCAGCAACGGGACGATATCCACGCTAAAGCCGAACTCGGCTCCGAAATCTTGCATAGCCTGGGCAGTTCCGGTGGCACCCGCGCCAAAGGTAAAGTTCTCCCCCACCACAATGTGCTGGGCGTTGAGCTTTCCTATCAATAGTTCTTCTACGTAGGGCCGCGGCTCCACGCCGGCTAGGTCCCGCGTGAAGTCGATGACTAGCACGGCTTCAATACCCATCTCTTCGGCCAATTCCAGCCGGCGCTCAAAGCTCAGCACCGCCAGTGGGGCGCGCTCCGGCAGGAATACTGACACTGGGTGCGGGTTAAAGGTCACCATGACTGGAAGCTCGTCATTGGCGCGCGCGTGCTCCACGCAGGCGGAAATGAGCTGCTGATGGCCGCGGTGCAAGCCGTCAAAGACGCCGATGGTTATTGACGTTGGGCCCACTTGCGCGGGGATCTCATTGATTCCGTACCAAATATCCACGCAGACCATCGTAGAGCATAGACTTAGAGGCTATGACTGATGCGCTCGCAAACTCCGGACTCGTCATCGTAGACAAACCTGCCGGCATGACCTCCCACGATGTGGTTGGTCGCCTACGCAGGTATTTCCACACCAAGAAAGTAGGCCACGCCGGCACCCTCGACCCTATGGCCACCGGTGTTCTAATTCTTGGATTGGAGCGCGGCACCAAGTTTTTGGCCCATATGGTGGCCTCCACTAAGTCCTACGACGCCACCATTCGCCTCGGCGCGGCCACCACAACCGATGACGCAGAGGGAGAACACTCCTGGGGCGCTAGCGCTGCGGCCATCGAACACCCCACAATTGATGCTGAAATTACCAAGCTCACTGGCGATATCATGCAAAAGCCCGCGGCCGTATCCGCCATTAAGATTAACGGCCGCCGCGCCCATGACCTCGTCCGCGAGGGGCACGAAGTAGACATTCCTGCCCGGCCCGTAACGGTTAATAAATTCGACGTTCTTGCCGAACGCCGCGAGGGCGACTACATCGACTTAGACGTTACGGTGGATTGTTCTTCTGGCACTTATATCCGCTCCTTAGCCCGCGATTTGGGCAAGGCCTTACAGGTGGGCGGGCACCTGACGGCTCTACGGCGCACTGAAGTGGGCCCTTTTGCTCTTGCCGACGCCCTCTCGCTCGACGACCTCGCCAATTCCCCTCGCCTTTCTTTGAGCTTGGACGAAGCTTTGGCTCGCTGCTTCCCGGTCCTTTCCGTCACCAAAGATGAAGCAGGCGCGCTTGCCATGGGCAAATGGCTCGAGCCGCGTGGGCTCAAAGGCGTGCATGCTGCCGTGGCTCCCAATGGTCAGGCAGTCGCGCTCATCAAGGAAAAGGGCAAGCGCCTAGCCACCGTGTTTGTAGCACGGCCTTCTACCCTTTAATGGCTAAAGTCTAGGGCCGGAACCGTAGTAGACACTATGACGTAGCCGTCTCGAATCACCCAGTGCCCAGTGATAAACGGAACCGGTGTGGGCCTAGCCAAAATATAGGAAATGAGCGTGCCGTCCTCGCGCAGATCAATTTCAGCTTGATCAAAGTCGAGCCAGCGGAAGGTCATGGGAAACCACGACTTATACGTGGCTTCCTTGGCGCAGAAGAGCAATCGGTCTGGGCAGTTAATCCCCGCCTTACTTAGCCGCAATAGCTGCGGCATCTCCCCGGCCCGGGCAATCATGGTGAGCACATGATCCGGCAGCGGCTCGGCAGGTTCTGCGTCCAAGCCGACAGATTTTAGGGCTGTGGTTGGAGCAACCACCGCGGCTCGCAGCCCCTCAGTATGTGTCATCGAGCCGATAAACCCTTCTGGCCACAGCGGCATTCCGCGCTCGCCGCGCAAAATCGGCGTCGTCGAATTAGCACCCAATTCCTGCAAGGCTCGGTGCGCGCACCACCTAGCATCGCCGAACTCCGCCTTGCGTACATCAACTGCCTGGGAAACGAGCGACTTTTCTTCGGCCGCGAGCTGTTCGAAATTGGCCAAATTCGCGTAACTCGAATCCGTGCGTACATAGCAATAGCGCGCGCTGTCAGGAAAAAGCTCTGGATACATCATGGTGTCCCCTCCTCCACAAAGGAACGCAGTACCGGATACGGCCAAGGCTGAACGCTGTCACGGCCCTGCCATTCACGCGGATATCCCAAAGAGGTCTCAATGTGGTCAACGCCATCCACGTTCATGCGCAAGGGCATATGCAAGTGGCCGTAAACCACAGACTGCGCGTTATAACGCCGCGGCCACGACCTTGTATGCCGCGTGCCGCACCACAGTGCAATCTCTGGAAAACGCAGCAACATGGTCGGCTCTTGTACCAACGGCCAATGGTTCACCAACACCGTGGGGCCATGCACCCTAGAAAGACGCTTGATGGAATAGGCCAACCTATCCCAGCACCACGCCCGCACGTCTACGAAGGGGGCAATGGTGAACTCATCGGTCATCAACAGTTGCTTCACACGCGCCGCGTCAATTGCTTGGTCCACCGTGAGCCCATGCGGACGAAAGCTATAGTCATACAACGTAAAAAGCGGCACGATGGTGGTCCCGTGGAATACCGGATACGGATCTTCAGGAGTAATTACCCCGATTTCCCTGCACCTTTCCACCAGGTGCGTGTATTTGTCTCGACCTTGATACCGCTCTTGTGAGCGCGAGAAGAGTTCATGGTTGCCAGGCACCCAAATGACTCTGGCATAGCGATCTTTGAGCTGGCGCAGAATACGAATGATGAGATCGGTGCGTTCTGCTACATCTCCAGCCACGATGAGCCAATCCGCGGGATCTGGCGGCGTGAGCTGAGCAATGCGCTCGCTATTGGCGCTTACTGCACCATGCAGGTCAGAAACTGCCCACACTGTTGGCATAGGTTCTACCTGCCTTCCAAACAACTGCGCACTGCACGGAGACGTGCCTCACCCGCGAATATCAATACGCCCACTTTAGCGCAGCTAGTTCTCTTGTACTACGGCCCATTTCATGGATCGGAACCGGTAGACCACGCCTACCATACGGAAAGCAATGAAGGCGGCGAGGCCGCACCACACGCCGGTTAATCCCGTGCCCATAAAGTGGGCCAAGATAACGCCTGGCAAAAATCCCACCAAAACCGAAGAAATTGTCAGTGTGCGCAAGAAGGCCGCATCGCCGGCGCCAAGCAGTACGCCATCGAGAGCAAAGACCACGCCACCGCCAATGACCATGGTTACCAAGATCCACCACGGCTGGGAAATGGCATCCAGAACCTCCGAAGCGGAGGTGAAAATGCGCGGAATAATTCGGGCACCAGCAGCGAAAACGGCGGCCAGCAGTCCCGAAAAAATCGTAGAGTACAACACGACCTTGCTGCCTACACCGCGTGCATGCTTAGCAGAGCCAGCGCCTAAGGCCGCTCCCGTCAAAGATTGCGCGGCAATGGCCAAAGAATCCAAGATGAGGGACATAAAGTTCCACAGCTGCATCATGATTTGGTGACCGGCCAAAGAAGCGGTACCAACGCGGGAAACCACAGCCGTGGCGGTAAGGAAAGCGACCTGAAAACTAGCCGAGCGCAATATAAGGTCGCGGCCCAAAATGAGCTGCTCACGCACCACGTGCCAGTGAAATTGCCACGAACCGGTATGTTCCTTGTGCAGCTCGCGCACGAATAGAGCAGCAATAATGCTCATGCCTAATACCGTAGCTATAGCGGATCCAGCCAATCCCCAAAAGTGGACGAAGATGGGCACCGCAATGGCGCCGGGAACCATGCCAGACAAAGTAAAGTACAGCGGCTTCTTCGTATCCTGGACACCACGCATCCAGCCGTTTCCAGCCATTTCCACCAGGGTTACGGGAATTGCTAGTGCGGCGATGCGCAGCCACAAGGCCGTCCCCGCAGCCGTGTTGGGGTCACCGGTTAAAGCGCGAGCAAATACGCCGCCAAAGATCCACATAATAACCGCAAGAAGTCCGCCCACTCCTAGGGCCACATAGGTGGCTTGCACGCCCTCAGCAACCGCTGCTTCGCGCTTGCCTGAACCGAAGAGACGCGCCGAACGGGCAGTTGTACCGTAGGACAAAAAGGTCAGCTGCGTCGTCACCACGGAATGAATCGTGGTAGCTGCAGCCAGCGAGGCGAGCTCTTGGGCACCGAGTCGGCCTACCACCGCGGTATCCAGAAGGAGGTAGAGCGGCATCGCCGCAAGCACACCAAGCGCGGGAAACGCGAGGCCAAAGACCTCGCGTGCGGTTACCGTGCCCGCGGTGGAGCAATCCTGAGTATTTATTCCATCCGTGTGCCCTTTAGTCATTGAATAGCGGCCACCAATTCCTTAATGATCTTTTCCGGAGCACCATAAGCGGTATAACCTGCGGCCGGAACATGCCCGCCGCCACCGAAGGTCAGCGCTACGGAAGAGCAATCAATGCAAGAAGAACGCAGGGATACCGCCCAAACTTCTGGAGCTTGTTCCTTAAACACCACGCCCACAGTGGTTCCTTCTAGCGCGCGAACGAAATCCACCAGTGATTCGACGGCCGAATCGGAGTGTCCCTGAATATCTTTTTGTCGCGCCACGAGAATACCCAGGGTATGCTCCTGCCCTGCTTCCTCAAGGCGCAAACCAGCCAGTACCCTTCCGATCATTTGTATATCGTCCGGCGTGGTGGAATCCAGTAGATCAGAGGCGATCTGCTTGGTATCTAGATCGTAATGCATGAGGCGGGTGGCAATATCATGCATGGCCGGCCTTCCCCACCGAAAACTGCCTGTATCAGTCATCAAACCGGCGTACAAGCAGTGTGCAATGTGGCGGTCAATTTGAATTTCCAAAAAATCCAAAATGCTCAGCAATACCACGGTAGTGGACTCACATTCGGTGTCCACCACATTAATGGCACCGAATCCTGGATTGGAGGAATGGTGGTCGATGCACAGAACTCTGCCTTGCTGCGCTAGCTGCTCAATCCGGTCCGCAAAAAATCCCGTCCGGTCCAAGGACCCGCAGTCAACCGTGACGTAGAGGTCATAGCCTTCAGGCAGCTCTTGGCTGGTGGTAACTTCATCGGCAGCTGGAATGGTATACAAGTTGCGGGAGATTTCCCGATCTTGGCCCACCACGGCACACACGTCTTTGCCTCGTTGACGCAAGGCGAGCAGCAACGCCGCAGCTGAACCGATGGCATCGGCATCCGGCCGCAGATGCGTGACAATGCAGATGCTGTGGGCATCCTGCAAGGCTGCAATTGCCGGCTGATATTGCTTTCTAGTCACTTAAGCCTCGTCTTCATCGGAGGTCTTATATGGGTTTGCATCCCCTGCAGGCTGGGCGTTTTCCTTCAGCTTTGCCAATTCCTCATCGCGGGCGCGGGCGCGGGCCAGAAGCTCTTCCATATGTGCCGAAGCCTCTGGGACGGTATCGACCTCAAAGCTCAGCGTCGGGGTAAAGCGCACGGAAAGCTGGTCGCCCACAATCTTGCGCAGCTGCCCCTTAGCGCGCTTGAGCGCTTCTTCTGCTTGTGCAAAATCCGGCTCGGAGTCAATGTCTTTTCCACGTACCGTATAGAAAACGGTGGCATCGTGCAGATCGCCTGTGACGCGAGTATCCGTAATGGTCACCAACTCGAGGCGGCGATCTTTAATCTGGCGTTCGATGGCGCTTGCCACGATTTCCTGAATGCGCTTGGCCATGCGCGCTGCGCGTGCGTGATCGACCATGTGAACCTCCCAGCTCAAAAAGAATCTATTCCTAAAATTACCGCCAACCGGTATAAGAAAACACCAGTCTAGTGCCGAATCCCAGGCAATGAAAACCCGTACCGGCAGCCCCGGTGTGAAGCGGCCCATAGGGCACTCGTCTCCTAGACACGCTGGTATAGCAAAAGGCCCGCTTCTACTCCCCTACCCGCCCCGCTTATACGCGGGAAGCATATAAGCGTAGGCGGTAGAAGCAGAAACGGGCCCTAAGTCTGCCGCAATTAGTCGCGCGGAACCTCGACCTCTTCGTAGGCCTGGATGATGTCGCCTACCTGGATATCCGGGTAAGAGAGCACCATACCGCACTCGTAGCCGGCCTTGATCTCGGTCGCGTCATCCTTCTCGTGACGCAGGGACTCAATCTTGGCGTCGGCAGTAATGACGTTGTTATCGCGCAGCAAGCGAACCTTGCCGTTGCGGACAACCTTGCCCTCGGTAACCATGCAGCCGGCAATGGTACCCACTGCGGAGGACTTGAACAGGGCACGGATTTCGGCCGCACCGGTGTCGCGTTCCTCGTAAATCGGCTTGAGCATGCCCTTGAGAGCAGCCTCGACCTCTTCGATGGCCTTGTAGATGATCGTGTAGTAACGAATATCCACGCCCTCTTGGGTGGCCATCTCCGTCGCCTTGCCTTCCGCACGAGTGTTGAAGGCAATGATAACGGCGTCGGAAGCCGCAGCCAGGGAGACGTTGGTCTCGGTCACAGCGCCCACACCACGGTCGATGATGTTGAGCTCGACTTCGTCCTCGGTCTTGATATCCAGCAGGGCATCTTCCAGTGCCTCGACGGAACCGGCGTTGTCGCCCTTGAGGATGAGGTTGAGGGTGGAAGTCTCCTGCAATACCTTGTCCAGATCCTCCAAGGAGACGCGCTTGCGCTGCTTTGCCTGCAGGGCAGAGCGCTTGCGAGCGTCACGCTGGTTGGCAATCTGACGGGCAACGCGGTCATCTTCCACCACGAGCAGGTTATCGCCAGCGCCCGGCACACCGGACAGGCCCTGAACCTGGACCGGACGGGATGGACCGGCCTCGGTCACGTCTTCGCCAAACTCATCGAGCATGCGGCGCACACGACCGTGTGCATCGCCTACGACGATGGAGTCACCCACGTGCAAGGTACCGCGCTGGACAATAACGGTAGCAACCGGACCACGGCCGCGGTCCAGGTGTGCTTCAATGGCCACGCCCTGTGCGTCCATGTCTGGATTCGCGGTCAGCTCCAAGGCTGCATCCGCGGTCAGGATGACGGACTCGAGCAGCTGGTCAATGTTCTTGCCCTGCTTAGCGGAGATATCCACGAACATGGTGTCGCCACCGTACTCTTCCGGAACCAAGCCGTACTCGGTGAGCTGCCCACGGATCTTATCCGGCTGAGCCTCTGGCTTATCCACCTTGTTTACTGCCACGACTACCGGAATATCGGCAGCCTTGGCGTGGTTGATGGCCTCCACGGTTTGCGGCATGACGCCGTCATCGGCAGCAACCACGAGGATGGCCAAGTCGGTGGACTTAGCACCACGCGCACGCATGGCGGTAAAGGCCTCGTGACCCGGAGTATCCAGGAAGGTGATG
Organism: Corynebacterium yonathiae; assembly: GCF_022288805.1. Classification (GTDB taxonomy): domain Bacteria; phylum Actinomycetota; class Actinomycetes; order Mycobacteriales; family Mycobacteriaceae; genus Corynebacterium; species Corynebacterium yonathiae. Next base: position 228,832 of record NZ_JAKOPM010000001.1, on the reverse strand, counting down.
GTGCGCTCGCCATCCACGTCCACCGTGGTCTGGTATGCACCAATGCCCTGGGTGATGCCGCCTTCCTCGCGGGCGCCCTCGTTGGTCTTGCGGATGGCGTCCAGCAGGCGGGTCTTACCGTGGTCAACGTGACCCATAACGGAGACGACTGGAGGACGATTCTCCAGTGCTTCCTCGCCGCCTTCGTCCTCACCGAACTTCAGGTCGAAGGACTCGAGCAGCTCGCGGTCCTCATCCTCAGGGGAGACAACCTCGACATTGTAGTTGATCTCGGAGCCGAGCAGCTGCAGCGTATCTTCCGATACGGAAGCGGTTGCCGTCACCATTTCACCGAGGTTGAACAGTGCCTGCACCAGTGCTGCTGGATCCGCACCAATCTTTTCGGCGAAGTCCGACAGGGAAGCACCGCGACGCAGGCGGACGGTCTGGCCCTTGCCGTCAGGCAAGCGCACGCCGCCTACGACATGCTTCTGCTGCTCCTCGTACTCATGGCGCTTCTGACGCTTAGACTTCTTGCCCTTGCGTGGAGCGCCACCTGGGCGGCCAAATGCACCTGCGGTGCCACCGCGACGTCCGCCACGTCCGCCGCCACGGAAGCCGCCTGGACGGCCGCCACCCGGCCTACCGCCGCCTGGTCCGCCGTGACCACCACGGCCACGGCCGCCGCGTCCACCACCACTCGGTGCCTTAGACGGCATCGATGCAGGGTTCGGGTGGGAAGGCATCATGGCTGGGGACGGACGGCGACCGCCGCCACCCTGGCTATTGCCACCCTGGCGGTTATTTCCGCCCTCGTTCTGGCCACCGCGCTTGCCGCGGTTATCGCCTGGCTTATTGCCGCCACGCTGGCCCTTGGAACCGCCTGGGCGTGGGCCCGGACGGTTATCGCCGCCACCCGTGGAGAACGGGTTATTGGCTACGCGGCGAGTGCCACCTGGCTTCGGCATCGGGCGAGGCATGGAATTGCCTGGGGTCGGGCGCTCGCCCGACTTCTTGCCACCAGCCGGTCCGGGCTTTGGAGTGCCCTGGCCAGGCTTCGGTGCGGCAGACTTTGCCCCTGGCTTCGGTGCCTGTGCACCCGGCTTCGGGGCAGCAGACTTTGCGCCAGGCTTGGCGGCAGTGCCCTGGCCAGGCTTCGGTGCGGCAGGCTTAGCACCTGGCTTCGGTGCCTCTGCGCCCGGCTTCGGGGCAGCAGACTTAGCGCTGGCACCTGGCTTGGGAGCAGCGGACTTCGCGCCCGGCTTAGGAGCGCTTGCCTTAGCGGCACCCTTGGCAGGCTTTTTGTCTTGCTTCTTTTCGGCGGCCTCATCGCCACCGGACTGTGCTTCATAGTGAGCTCGCATCTTCTTGACCACCGGCGGTTCGATGGTGGAAGAAGCAGTCTTTACAAACTCACCCTGTTCCTTCAGGGTAGCGAGCAGTTCCTTGCTGGTTACTCCGAGCTGCTTTGCTAGCTCGTGAACACGTAGCTTTCCGGGCACTTGTCTCCTCTTGGTATCGACTAGGAGCCAAGGCCGCGGAAACTGGCCTGACCCCTAGTTAGGTTTGTTGGACTTTCATCGCTGATGCTTCATCGTTGTGCGCTCATCAGTGTTCGGTCTTCCTTTGTAACTCTGGTTTGTACGAATTTAACGCGGCATTTCCCGCGCCAAGTACTTGTCCGCTGTGCGCTTCCAAGTACTGCCGTACCTGACCTGTGTCCACGGGTGCGGACGTGCGAAGCGCGCGCTTGAAAGCGCGTTTGCGCTCCGCCAGCTCGAGTGCAGAAATAGTGGGGCTAATCCACGCTCCGCGGCCGGGAAGCCGACGGTGTGGATCGGCTACCAGACGGCGGCCGTGCGGATCATCTCTATCGATGACCACCCGTAGCAAGTCCGAATCTGGCAGGCGGCGGCGAGTAGCGATACAAGTCCGGAGTCTTAGCCTCTCAGACATTCAACTCCTTACTTTTCGCGTCGCCAATATGCCCCAATCTGCAACTGGGCCGTTTACCAGCCTACGCTACAAAAGCGCAGATCCTTAATTAGCGTCAGCATCCGAGTGGATATCAATCTTCCAGCCGGTCAAACGGGCAGCTAGACGGGCATTTTGACCCTCTTTACCAATGGCCAGGGAGAGCTGATAATCCGGCACCACCACGCGGGCGATTTGCGCCTCGTTGTCTACAACGGTGACCTTAACCACCTTCGAGGGGGCTAGGGCATTGCCCACATAGACCGTGGGGTCCTCACTGAAGTCAATGATGTCAATCTTCTCACCGCCGAGCTGGCGCATAATGTTATTGACGCGCTGGCCGCGCGGTCCGATGCAGGCACCCTTGGCGTTAAGGCCCTTGGCGTGGCCGATAACAGCCACCTTGGAGCGGTGTCCCGCCTCGCGGGCAATGGCAATCATTTCTACGGTGCCATCGGCAACCTCAGGAACTTCGAGCTCAAAGAGTCCACGCACCAGCTCAGGGTGGGTGCGTGAGAGGTTGATCTGCACCTGGGCGCCATTGCGGTTTACGCCTACGACATAAGCCTTAATGCGGTCACCATGTTCAAGCTTCTCGCCCGGAATCTGCTCGGCTGGCAGCAAGATACCGTCCTGAGATTCCAGTTCAGAGCCCAACTGGACCACCACGATGCCGCGGGCATTAGCACGCGCATCGCGCTGGACAATGCCACTGACCACGCGGCCGCTGAGTTCTGAGTAGGAATCATAGGTGCGCTCTGCTTCCGCCTCGCGCAGCTTGCGCAAGATAGCGTCGCGTACGGCCTGTGCGCCCACGCGTCCAAAGTTTTCCGGAGTGTCATCGTATTCGGTGGTAACTTCCCCGGTTTCCGGGTCGCGCTCCGAGACAATGACGCTGACTGCACCAGTGGTGGCGTCGATATCGACGCGGGACTTGGCGCCTTCTACCTTGCCGCCAGCATTAGACTCGCGGTAGTCCAGGTAGGAATACAACAAGGCACCCGCAATCGATTCCAGCAAGTCCTTTACCGGGACGTTGCGCTCGGATTCGATGGTGCGAAGTGCCTGCAGATCAATATTCACTTGTCATTCCTCTCGGTTGCCGGTTAATTCTCGGCTTCTTCAAACGTCTTTTGCACTGCCGCTAACTCCTGTTCGGACGGCTGTGCAAACTCAATTTCTACCACTGCCCGGGCAATGTTTTCCAATCGCTCGGCACGCACTTGCACGTCCTTTTTGGTTGCCGTGATGAGGATTACGGCATCGGCGGCGTCGTTAAGCGCACCAATGCGCGCCGTCTGTGTCTTGCCATCGCCAAGGTCGAAAGAGACTTTGCGTCCCCGATTGCGGCGCCAGTGGCGTGGGGCAGTCAGCGGCAAATCCACGCCGGGGGTGGAAACCTCCAAGGTGTAGCCGGCACCAAAATTCAACTCCCCTTGCGCTTCCTTGTCATCAAAGAAGGCAGAAATATCGTTTGATACTTCCTCCAGCACATCGGAACTAGGGCGCTTATCGCCATCAATACGGATAATCACCTGGGATTTCTTCCCCGCTTTGGTGGTTTTAATGTCTTCTACATCCAGTCCCCGCTCAGCGAGCTTCGGCTGCAGAAGATCGGTCAATTGTTGTGCATCTGGGAAAGCCATGCCCACTAGCCTACGTGCTACGGAGTACAGTCTTTTGCGTGAACCGCCGACGTATAGCTTTGACCCTCGTAGCCGCAACCGCCCTCCTGCCTACTGTGGCGGGGTGCCAAGCGGTTGATTCCGTCGTCGCCTATTTTGGTCCGCGGCCAGAAAACAGGCTGCTGGCGCTTGCCGACGCCGCCGCAACCGACGCCCTTGCCCTCAGCGGCGTTGACGACCATGCCGCGGGGCTGCGCAGCTCCCAGGCGGATGCGCTTTATGCGGAGATTACGCGCCTGTGCGGCACCGATGCTACCGGCGACGCCCCGCGCTCCTGTGAAGTAGAGCGCCCAACGAAGGCCAATCGTGCCGTAGACTCCAGCGAAATTATGGAAAATGCCGCATCCGCTACGACGGAGGCGGCCGATGAAGTCACCGTTGAATCACGCACGCTCGTTACTGAACAAGCCATTGCCCTCAATGCTTGGTTGCCAGGCGATGCCCCCGATATCCCCGAGCTTTCCCAACCGGAGCAAAAAGGCGCTGCCGATCTCCTTGCCTGGGAATACGAGCAGGTATACGGCCTAGATTTCGCCCGCGCTTACGTGGGTCCGGAGCATGAAGACGATGTGGATCATCGCCTAGCAGTCCACCACCGCCGCATCGACGCCCTCCAAGATGCGCTTGCCCGCTATGGCACTATTCCGCAGCCAGAACCGGCCTATACCTCGGGGGAACAAGAACTACCCCACGATTCCGCCTCTGCACTGGATTTTATCAATGGCCTTGCCGATCGCGACGGACGCAAATGGTCAGCTGCTGCCACGAATGCGGCACAGGAAGAGTCTCCGGACCAAGAGTGGGTCACCTGGCTGGTTGGCATAGCCGCCGAGTCCCACGGGATGCACTAAGACACCACTAGCCTGCCAGCCCACCTGTACATCCACTGAACGCTAGACAGTAGAAAAACAACAACCTTTACGGCCGCATGCATTGCATCGACTCTTCAAACGTGCGTAAGTTGGGCGACCATGAGCTTGCAGGAGATTCCGCAAGCTAGAAAGACACAAAGAGAAGGAGTTTCCTCTCAATGCGTTCTAAGAAGACCATTTTGACCGTATCCGCCGCTGCACTGGGCCTTGCAGGTCTTGCTGCACCCGCCGCTACCGCCGCACCGGCTAGCGCATGGGACCAGGTAGCCGCCTGCGAGTCCGGCGGCGACTGGCATATCAATACCGGAAACGGTTACCAGGGTGGCCTGCAGTTCAACGCGCAAACCTGGTCTGCCAATGGCGGCACCCAGTACGCTGCAACCGCTGACCAGGCAACGCGAGAGCAGCAGATTGCCGTGGCCGAAAACGTTCTGGCCACCCAGGGCGCTGGCGCATGGCCTAACTGCGGCGGCCCAGTTGCCGGCTAAGTCCTAGGCTCCGGCACGAAAGCGAAAACCGGCCCCTCCCCACCCTGCGGCGTTTCCGCGGGGTTGAGGACGGGGCCGGCTTTTCTGCTGCGTCTTCCTGGCTAGCGCGCAGCAATGCCAATTGCTTTAAGCCTCGTGCTTGGCAATATTCCAGGCATACATCATGAGCAGCACCTGCAGCGGCTGGCGGATGACGTGGTAGATCTTTTTCGGCCACCCGGACTTGCGCTCGATCCACGCGTGGTACATATTGGCTGGCCATACAGCGGCAAAGAGCGCAAGCGCAGAAGCACCACCGAACCCACGGGTAGCGCGGCGCCGCAGCAACGCACCGGTGGCAATCTCCCAGAGACCAGAGGCAAAGTTATAAAACCGTGCAGGTCCAGGCAGGTGCGGCGGAACGATGGATTCGAAAGTTTGCGCCTTCACAAAGTGCAATACGCCTATGGCGGAAAGTACGGTGGAAAGTCCATTCTTTTGGAAATTCATGCCTTCCACGGTACCCCGACGCGAATCATTGCGCGCTTTTCTAACCGCGAACCAGCTCAAGAATCTTGTCCACGATTTCCTCCGCCGGGACCTCCAGGGTCTCTCCGCCGCGGATGCGCAGCTCTATCTTGCCTTCCTTGAAGGCACGGCCCAGGACTGCCACAAATGGCATGCCTAGCAGCTCTGCATCCTTGAACTTCACGCCTGGGGAGACCTTCGGACGGTCATCAAAAAGCACCTCGATCCCCTTGGCGGAGAGCTCTTCTACCAGTTTGTCGCCAGCCTCCATAGCGGCGGCATCCTTGTTGGCCACGGCCACGTGCACCTGATAGGGAGCAACGGCAACCGGCCAATTGAGTCCCTTATCATCGTGGCGTTGCTCGGCCAGCACGGCCAGCATGCGGGTAATGCCGATGCCATAGGAGCCCATAGTAGGAACCGCGCGCTTGCCGTTTTCATCCAGGATTTGTACATCGAAGGCCTCGGTGTACTTGCGGCCCAGCTGGAAGATGTGGCCCAGCTCGATGCCACGCTCCAGGGTCAACGTGCCCTGGTTATCCGGGGCAAGATCGCCTTCCTTGACCTCTGCGGCCTCGATAAACTCATCCACCGTGAAATCGCGGCCGGCCACGCAGCCAACAACGTGGCGCTCACTCGCATCAGCGCCGGCAATCCACGCTGTACCCTTGACCACGCGCGGATCGGCCAAGACCTTAATGCCATTGGCATTCAATACGCGCGGTCCAACATAGCCCTTGACTAGGAAGTCATTGTCAGCAAAGTCTTTGTCCCCGGCCAATTCAAACTCCACCGGCTCGAGTGCAGCCTCAAGGCGCTTTTCATCCAGCTCACGATCACCTGGGATGAGCACGGCGGCCAACTCGGACTCGCGCTTTTCGCTCTCAGCAGCTGGGTGGAAGAGCTTTACCATCATGCATTTGAGGGTATCTGCGGCCCTGACCTCGCGGCCGTCGATAGTAATTCCAGCTTGCTTTGCCCAGTTAACGAGTGAATCAATGCTCTCTGCATCCGGGGTATCGTATTCCTGCGCCTCCGGCTGGCCCTCGATGTCCTTCTCCGCCGGCGCTGGGGTAACTACGGCTTCCACGTTGGCAGCATAATCGCCTTCAGTAGAGCGAACGAAGGTATCTTCACCGACTTCAGAGACGGCGAGGAACTCTTCCGAGGCAGAACCACCCATCGCGCCAGAGGTAGCCTTACAAATGGCGTAATCAATCTCTAGACGGTTGAAGATATTCTGATACGCCTTCCGGTGGCGACCATAGGACTCATCCAAGCCCTCATCAGTCATGTCGAAGGAGTATGAGTCCTTCATGGTGAACTCACGGCCACGCAGCACGCCGGCGCGGGGGCGCTCCTCATCGCGATACTTGGTCTGAATCTGATACAGCGTAACCGGAAAATCCTTATAAGAAGAATACATGTCCTTTACGGCGCTGGCAAACATCTCCTCATGGGTAGGGCCGAGTAGCATGTCTGCGTTCTTGCGGTCCTTCAGGCGGAAGAGATTATCGCCGTATTCAACCCAACGGTTAGTCTTTTCATAAGGCTCGCGTGGCAGCAGGGCCGGAAAGAGCATTTCCTGGCCGCCAATAGCATCCATTTCCTGACGGACTACATCTTCAATCTTGCGCAGGGTGCGCAGACCCAACGGCAGCCAGGTATACACGCCCGGCGCGACGCGGCGTACATAACCAGCGCGAACGAGCAGCTTATGGCTAGGGACCTCGGCATCAGCGGGATCCTCACGGAGGGTACGGAGAAATAGTTCAGAAAGGCGGGTAATCATGCACCAAAATATACCTCGCTACCCTGTATATATGCTCATTATCCTCCCTCCTTCAGAAACTAAAGCGCACGACGGTACGGGCCAGCCTCTTGACTTTGATAAGCTCTCTTTCCCACAACTGCACGACACCCGGCGCGAAATCGCCGCTGAGCTGCAGTCTCTTCCGGTTGACGAGGCCATGGAAGTATTGCGGCTTTCGGAAAAGCTGCGCGGTGAGGCCGAATCCAATCAGGGGCTGTATACCACCCCCACCATGCCGGCCGTGTTGCGCTATACCGGCGTGCTTTTTGATGCCTTAGACGCTCCCACCCTTCCCACGTGGGACCGCCTTGCCATTGGCGACGCCCTTTTTGGCGTCCTCCGCGCCAGCGACCCCATCCCCCATTACCGTCTGTCGGGCGGGACAAAACTTAACGGCCGCACCATGAAATCGCACTGGGGCAAGCAGATTACGCAGACTCTGGAGGGGGTAGACGAGCTTATTGTTGATCTGCGCTCGGGTACGTACCAACAATTGGGCCGGGTGAAAGACGCGGTAACGGTGCGGGTGGAAAGCGTGCAAGAAGATGGCTCGCGGAAGGTAGTCAGCCACTTTAATAAGCACTACAAGGGCCTCCTCGCCCGCGAGCTAGCGCTCTCTCCTGCCGATGCCTATAGCGCCGCCGACGTTGCTGCTATCGCGCGCGCCGCGGGGATGACCATTGAAGAGCCGAGGCCAGGGTCGAGTGAGCTTACGCTCGTCGTGAAGCGTTGAGCCCACTAGGACACCACTCAACGCAACCTGTTTAGCGCAGCAGCGGGTTATACAACAGGCTATTGCGCTGTACAGAGCATTCGGTGGCTACATGCACTGAGCTAGCGACGTGCCCCGACTCGCGCAGAGGATACAGCTGACCTACTACCTTATCGCGCAGGTCCCAGGGCGAAATGGTGTTGAGGTAGATCTTGGTGCCGCCTTCGAATCCGGCAAGGGTGGAAATTCGCAGTTTGATGAGGATGCGCCATGGTTGGGCAACATCGACGTCAGCGGGCTTGTGGTGCCATTCCTCATTGCAGGGCACCTCGCGGCCAACTGCGGCGTGGGCCGCGTGCACAAGGTCGCTCATGGCGCGGACTTCCTCTTCCGACTGCCGCCACGGCTCGCAGGTTGCGGACTTGGAGTAGACCTCCAAGGTGGGATAGCGGTGACCAAAGCCCGCGAAGAGGACGGCATGATCATTTTCCGCAATGATGAGGTTGCGGCTAGCGGCATAATCCACCGCCCACTCGTTGTACATATTCATATTGCTGCGCAGCATCTGGACTTCTCGGTGTGAAGCCATGCCGCGATCATCGATAGCAACGAGCTGCTTGTGCAGGTGCTCGAAGGAGGCGCCGGCTGGCTGCAGCCAGTTTTGGAAAGCCACCACGTAAGGCGCGTAGCGGTTGCGCTCGTAGAGGTCCCGCATGGAGTCGATGGTCAGCTGCATAAACAGCAGATGTTCTTCGGCGCTTAGCGTGCCTGAAGATGCCAACTGCGAATCATCTTGTGCGCCGCGCTCAAAATGGCGGCCCGCCACGATGACGTCGTGACCGCCGGCGAAGAATCCAGCGGCTTGGTCCACCAATTCTTCTTCGCTTGCCTCAGGCAGGTGCGCCGCCTTGCGCTTAGTGCGCACTATCTTGAGCACATGTTCTCGGCCGGCCGGATCGCTGATGTAGTTATCCATGCGCTGGCGGGTTTCGGCATCCATTTCAAAGCCGTAGTTGGCGTGCCAGTACTCATAGGAGACGATTTCAAACAGGTTGGGGATGCGGCGAAAGGCCGCTACGGTGTGGTCGTATTCCTGCAAAGGCAATCCACGCACAATCCCGCCGGAAGGCAGGATGCGAGCCTTTTCCGGCGGGGTATCGGTCATGCGTCCGGAGCAAAAAGCGCACCGGTGGGCCAAGTCCTCCTCTTGTAGCGGCTGCGGGTTAGCTACTGGTACAGCCAGCGGGCGGTTGCCGCGCCCTGGCACGGTCCACACCTCGGTTCCTGAGAACGGGTTGACCTGTTTGACCGTGCCATCCCGCATGGACTGGATGGGCTCAATGCGGGCAAAAAGTGCGTCACTCATGCCCACTAGGGTAGTAACGCCTAGTAGCTATTTCGCAACAGAGCGACGACGCGCCACCGCACAGGCCCCGCCAACGGTGAGCAAGATCATCACGATTAGAATGACAGCGGCACCGGCTCGAGATTGCTCATCACCACTGCGATTGACGCCCATTACTAGCCCCCAAGCGTTGGCATCAGGCAGCACGCGGAGGATAGCCTTAGCCCAAGGAGCGCTAACGGCATCGAGGGCGGTTTCAATGACGAAATACTCTGCCACGAGAATCATCGCTGCGAGTGCACCACTGCGCAAAAGGTAGGCCAAGCTGGTAGCTAACAGGATAAAGACAGTCCACTCAACGTAGGCAAGGATGAACCCATTGTTATCCGGCCAATGCATGAAGCTGTCAAAATTGAAATCACCTCCGAAGGCAGTAATCAACAGCGTGGCTACCATCATGCCCAGTGTGGCCGCGAGCAGTAACGAAAAGGTGATGATGAAAAATTGGCTCAGCACTATACCTACGCGGCGATTTGATGAGAGGTATGACCATGAAACTGTTCCATTACTTTGGTCCCCGCCTACCATCATGGCGGCAGCAAACACCATCACGACAATGGCGAGTGAACCGGAAATGGACACATCGACAGCCTCGAACTTGCCGTCGACCGTACCATTGAAGTCATTCGCCCAAGCCAACAAGACAGCGCCGGCAGCCATGCCAGCTGAAACTACGGCGAGGTATATCCAAGTAGAGCGGAGCGAAAATAGTTTCCGGGATTCAGAAATCAGAGCGTTCATTTAACTCAATCCTTTGCAGATGAAGCGTATTGTGCAGGTGAAAAACTATGCAGAGCGGTAGGCCACGTGGTCGGCAGTGGCGCCGAGGTAGGCCTCTTCCAGAGAGGGCTGCTTGCGTTCCAAGCTGGAGATGAGGATGCGGTTATCCAGGCAGATTCGGCCGATGTCAGAGCCTTCTAGGCCGCGCACGCGCAGGACTTCGCCGTCAAAGGAGGTCTCCGCATCGGTGCCGTGTAGCAGACGGAGGAGCTCATCGGGTTGGTCAACGATGACCTCAAAGCTTGCGCTTTCCGTACCGTTCACGAATTCATCCATAGTGCCTTCACCTAACAGCTTGCCCTTGCCGATGACCACAAGGCGGTCTGCTGTTAGCTGCATTTCCGAAAGCAAGTGGGAAGAAACAAGTACGGAGCAGCCGGCCTCAGCGAATTCACGGATGCGAGCACGCATCCAGTGCACGCCTTCGGGATCGAGGCCGTTGACGGGTTCGTCGAGAAGCAAGTGCTTCGGCTCCCCGATAAGCGCACAGGCAAGGCCCAGACGCTGCTTCATACCCAGCGAGTATCCGCCCACGCGCTTGGTGGCTACCTGGGTAAGGCCGACGCGGTCCAAGGTGTCATCCACGTGGTCCATGGACACGCCCTGCAACGCAGCCATATAGCCCAAGTGCGCACGGGCGCTGCGACCCGGGTGGAACCAGTTGGCATCCAGCAACGTGCCCACCGTGGTGGCAGGATTGGACAGTTCGCGGAAAGGCGTGCCATCAAAGGTCGCGGTGCCGGAAGTCGGATTCTCTAGGCCCACGCACATGCGCATGGTGGTGGACTTACCAGAACCGTTCGGGCCGAGGAATCCGGTGACTTGGCCGTCTGGGACCTCAAAGGAGAGGTCATCTACTGCTTTAAAGGTACGGAAATTCTTGAAAAGGTGTGAAACTTTGAGCATGGTTTCCATCGTGCCGCCTGACCAGCACGCAGTAACCATCCTCGGGAGTGATTTAGCAGGTCATACCTAGGGATGAGACAGCAGCTCCTCTACCGAAACCACGCCATGAGTTAGGGCATACAGCACGGCATGAACACGGTCGCGCGAGCTGGTCTTAGTAAGAATATGGCGCACGTGAGTCTTCACCGTGGCCATGGATACGAACTCGCACTCCGCGATTTCGGTATTCGAATACCCCAATGCCATCAACTTAAGGACGTCAAGCTCGCGTGGGGTGAGGTCTGCTGACGGAGGGACGGGCGGTGCCGCCGCGGGCTCCACGTGGTTGGTGGGCGACTTAGAAGCAGCCTGTTCGCTGCGTAGTTGCTGCAGCACCTGGGCGGTAATGCGCGGCGAAAGCACCGCCTCGCCGGAATGCACGGTACGGATGGCGGCGAGGAGTTCTTCAGGTTCTACATCTTTCAGCAGGAATCCGGAAGCCCCAGCGGAAATGGCGCCGTGGACAAAGTTCTGGTCATCGAAGGTGGTAAGCATAATGACCTGGGTTTCCGGAAACTCTGGCAGGAGCCTTTCGGTGGCGGCGATACCGTTGACGCGGGCCATCTGGACATCCATGAGCACAATATCGGCGGGCTGCGCGCGGGCTAGATCGAGCACTTCATCGCCATCGGATGCCTGCCAAGCAACTTCTAAATCCTCTTGGGAGCCGAGAAGCATAGCGAACCCGGCGCGCACGAGGGGCTGATCATCTACCAAGCCAATGCGGATGGGGCCAGCATGCGAGCTTGCTGGCTGCTTAGGGCTAGTCATTGGGTACCTCCACGGTAATTAAGAAATGTCCATCCTCAGTGCGGGTCTCAACGCTGCCACCATAGGCCTTGACGCGCTCGCTCATTCCGATGAGGCCGTAGCCAGGATTGTGATTATTCGGCGTACGCGAGGCCGGGTTATCGGCGTTAAGTACTAAGCCATTTCCAGTAGAGCGAAAGCGCAGTACTCCCCTTTTATCACGCGAATGCTTGATCATATTGGTCAAAAGTTCTTGCACCACGCGGTAGACGGTGAATTGGTATAGCTCGTCGCTTTCGGTCGGCAAATCCTCCAGCCCGTGCACGGTGATATCGAAACCGGTGCGGCGCGCTTCCGAAATAAGTCCTGCAATATCGCTCGCACCAGGTGCCTTGGTATCGGCGCGGGAATCCCCATCACGCAGCACAGAGAGCAAACCGCGCATCTGTTTGAGGGAATCGCGGGAGGTAGAGGCGATGGTCTCCAAGGCTTCTGTGGCTGCTGCGGGATTTTTGGCGGCGGCGAACCGGGCGCCGTCGGCAAGGGCAATAACGCCCGCTAAATTATGCGCCACAATGTCATGCATCTCGCGGGCAATGCGGTTGCGCTCTACCGCGCCAGCCATTTCCGCACGTTCAATCAGCAGCTGCTGGTCCTCGCGCTTTTTACGGTCATTGGTGCCAAGCAAGTAGAAAAAGCCCATAACCGGCCACGCCATGGCGATGAGGGACCCAAAAGCAGGCAGCGGGCCGATGCTAGAATCCTCTAGGCCAAAGTCGATGCCGCCAAAAACCCTCCGCCCGTAGAGCGACGCTGCAGTGGCCGCCAAGGTGCCTAATGCAATCCACCCTATCCAGATCCGTTGTAACCGCTTGGGTGAATGTGCACCTATAAGAAATACGCAGTATGCCACTGGGAAGAAGTGAGCGTTACCCATTGCAGCCAGCGGGGTAAAGATGCACACCGTTAATGTAATCGCAATAAACCCAATAGCGTATTCCTTGAGCTTAGGATGCAGCCACAGTGATAATGGAACTCCAACGGCATAAAGTAAGAAGACCAACTCTTGAAAAAGCGATGTTTTATCAATGGCACCTTCTGCCGCCGGCACCGAAGAAACCCAGAAAAACAACGGAATGATAATTCTCCACGGCGAGCCTACCCAGGCACGAACCGCATCCGGCCATAGCTTCTTCATGGCCTTCTAGGCTAGCGCAGGCTTCAGGCTATAGTCCTCATCCCTGGGGCTGACTAAACTGGCGGGCATGCAGCACGAGTTCTTTGAGGTTGATGTTTTTGCCACCGGCGCCTTTAACGGAAATGCGCTCGCGGTAGTAGCCGGTGCCGATATCTTAAGCTCCCAGCAGATGCAGTCCATTGCGTACTGGACCAACTTTTCTGAGACCACCTTCCTGCTCGAGCCTACCGACGCCCGCGCGGACTACCGCGTGCGCATTTTCACCCCGTACGAGGAGTTTGACTTCGCTGGCCATCCCACCTTAGGGAGTGCCGCCGCGTGGCGTGCCCTAGGCAATCACCCGCGAGTGGAGGGAACACTCGTCCAAGAATGCGGCGTGGGTCTAGTTACCGTCCGCGAAGAAGACTCAGTCTTTTCCTTTGCTACCCCGCCGCTGCGCCGCGAGGAACCGCTGTCCCCAGAAGAGCTAGAGGAAGCGTGCGTCGGGTTGGGCCTTGAAAGCGCAGACATTGTGGACCACAGCTGGGTAGACAATGGTCCGGGCTGGCGCCTGCTGCAAATGCGTAACGCCGACGCGGTGCGCGCAGTGACGCCGCAAGCAGGGCGCCCCAAGGTCGGCATTGTGGGGCTCAATGCCCGCGCTGCAGAGGGCGAACCGGCTTATGAAGTGCGAGCTTTTACCACTCAATTCGAGGATCCGGTGACTGGGTCTTTCAATGGCGGCGCCGCGCAGTTTATGCGCTCGCGAAACCTAGTCCCGCCACGCTATACGGCTGTGCAAGGAAGCCAGATAGGCAGAGCGGGCGAGGTCTTTATTAACGATGATGGCACGGATATCTGGGTAGGCGGGCGCGCCCATATTCGCGTGCGCGGAACACTGGAGGTTTAAATGCAGCTACACCACGATTTTGCCCAGAAGCTTCCCCACTTGGTCCGCCCTACCGAAGGCGAGGAGCAGCCGCACCCACAACTGCTTATCCTCAACGAGGAGCTAGCCACACAGCTAGGCCTTGATCCGGACTGGCTGCGCTCCTCCGAAGGCATCGAGTTCCTCACCGGCCGCGCGGGCGGCCACGCCATGGCCTATTCCGGCTTCCAATTCGGTGCATTTAATCCGCAGATGGGAGACGGCCGCGCCATGCTCTTAGGAGAGGTGGAAAAGGACGGCCAGCTGTGGGATCTCCATGCCAAGGGAACTGGGCTGACACCCTTTTCCCGCCCGGGCTCCGATGGCCGCGGAACGCTTTCTTCCATGCTGCGTGAATACCTTGTTTCTGAAGCCATGTATGCCTTGGGCGTGCCCACCACCCGGGCACTTGCAGTACTCTCCACCGGCCAGCCCATCCAGCGCGGCCACGTACAGCCTGCCGGAATAGTAGTGCGCGTGGCCGCCAGTCACATCCGCGTCGGCACCTTCCACCTCGCCGCGCAGACTGATTACACACGTCAGCTGGCCGATTATGCCATCGCGCGCCACTACCCTGGTGCGGACTACCAGCATTTTTTCGCCCAGGTGATGGATACACAGATCCGCACTGTTTCCCAGTGGATGCGGCTCGGCTTTATCCACGGCGTGATGAATACGGATAACACCACCATCTCCGGCGAGACGATTGACTATGGCCCGTGTGCCTTCATGGAGTCCTATTCACCGAGCACGGTATTTTCTAGCATCGATACCCAAGGCCGCTATGCCTTTGGCAATCAACCCTCAATCCTGGGCTGGAATCTGGCGCGCTTGGCGGAGTCCTTCCTGCCGCTCTTTGACCTGGATATGAATAAAGCCATGGACTTCGCCCAAGAGTCAATCAACGGCTTCGCAGATCACTTTGAGGCCCAGCGCAAGGCAGATATGGCGGCGGCTTTGAATACCTCCCCAGACCTTATCTCTTCTTATTCCACCGCCATGCAGCTCAACGGCCCGGATATTACGCTGGCCCACCGCGCTCTTGCCGACGCCGCCGCGGGCCACCCCGCCCCCGCCCGTGAGCTTTTGCCTGAGGGCGACTTCTTAGAGGAGTATCTGGCTTCTTCTCCGGATCCGGCCCGTGTAGATAGCGCCATGCCGCGGGTTATCCCGCGCAATCTCGCAGTGGAATCAGCGCTGAGCGCTGCAGAACGCGGAGACATAGGCCCCTATCAGGAACTCCTCCACGCGGTAACGCACCCATGGGAGCCCAACCCCTCATTCGAATCGCCGGACCCCAACGGTCTGGAGGGATACCTCACTTACTGCGGCACCTAGCTCCTGCCCACCTCGCCCAGAACGAGTAAACCCCTGTACCGTCTCGGTGCGGTACAGGGGTTATCTAGGAAGAAGCTGGTTCTAGCGGTCCAGCTTCAGGGTTTTCTGGGTGTACTCCCACATCTCGTCATAGAGCTTTTCATCGTTGCTCAGCTTGATGCCATAGGACGGAACCATCTCGCGGATCTTGTCTGCCCAATCGATCATGTGCTCGCCGAAGCAACGCTCCAACAGCTCCAGCATGACGGCTGGGGCGATGGATGCACCCGGGGAAGCGCCGAGCAGGCCGGCGATATTGCCCTCCTGGTTATTGACCAGGGTGGTGCCGAACTCGAGGGAGCCGAACTGCGGGGCACCGGCTGGCTTGATTACCTGGACGCGCTGGCCAGCGATGACGGTCTCCCAGTCGCTTTCCTTTGCCTCCGGTACGTACTCGCGCAGGGCCTCCACGCGGTCGGAGAAGCTCTTGCGCACCTCGTCTACTAGGTACTTGGTCAGGCCAAACTCCTGGACGGCAACGCCAAGGTAAGAGGTGATGTTGTCCGGGCGGATGGACTTAAACAGGTCTAGATAAGTGCCCTTCTTCAGGAACTTCGGGCTCCAGCCACCGTAAGGGCCGAATAGCAGGCCCTTCTCACCGTCGATTACGCGTGTATCCAGGTGCGGCACGGACATTGGCGGGGCACCGACAGCTGCCTTACCGTAAACCTTTGCTTGGTGCTGCTCGATGAGCTCAGGGTTCTTGGAGCGCAGCCACAGACCGGATACTGGGAAGCCTGCGTAACCGGCAACCTCCTTAACCTTTGCCTTGCGTAGCAAGTCGAGGGCGTAACCACCGGCACCAACGAAGACGAACTTAGCCTTTACGACGGTGATATCACCGGTGTGCTTGTTCTTGGAGTACACCTTCCAAGCGGAGCCATCGCGCTTGATATCGATGACCTCGTGGCCGTAGCGGATCTCAGTACCGGAGGCCTTAGCTGCGGTCAGGAACTGCTTGGTCAGCGCGCCGAAGTTAACGTCAGTGCCGGCATCAGTCCAAGAGATTGCTACCTTATTGGAAAAGTCACGGCCCTGTGCCATCAGCGGCAGCTTCTCTGCAAAGACAGAATCATCGGCGGAGAACTGCATGCCTGGGAACATGTGCTTTTCACTCAGCACGTCGTAGCGGCGCTTAAGGTAATCCACCTGGATTTCACCCTGAGCGAAGGATACGTGCGGGACCGGGTTAATGAATTCGCTTGGGTCAGTAAGGATGCCGTTATTGAGCTGGTGGGACCAGAACTGGCGAGACTTCTGGAATTTCTCGTTAATGCCCAGAGCCTTGGAGACATCAATGCGGCCGTTCTTCTCCGGGGTGTAGTTCAACTCGCACAGTGCGGAGTGGCCGGTACCGGCGTTATTCCACGGGGAGGAGGACTCCAATGCGGGGCCGTCGAGGCGCTCAAAGACCATTTGAGTCCAGCTGGGCTCCAACTCGCGGAGCATAGCACCCAGGGTGGCGCTCATGATGCCGGCACCGATAAGTGCTACATCGACCTCATCTACAACCTGTGCTGTCTTCTTAGCGGAGGACACTGTGTTATTACCTCTTCGAATTGAAAATAGATATCCATCGGCGCGGTCTACGCCTTGTTTTTAGCGCTTAGCGCCCCGCGCTACCATCGTTGCACTATGACAACTTGGCAGCGCGTCACGCATTAAGGCCTTACTCTACGCTTTTCTTACTCAATTTGGGATTTCTCCCCCAGACCAGTGGCAAAAATGTGGGAATTTCCGCCCCCCATTATTTATACCTCAGCACCCACACCATCAATCCTTCATTGCACCTAGAATCGTGGCATGGTTACACACTCCCCGGTATGGGGCCCAGATAAACTCGGTCCCGACTTTGAAGCTTCCACCCTTGACTTGGGCGAAGACCCCGACGACGAGGGCAACGTGGTCACCACGCTGGTGCACTACGCACCCCAGCAAGCAGGCGATGCCGCACGAGAGTCATCCGCCACCTCATCCCGCCCGGCACTGGTGTGGCTACACGGCATGACTGACTACTTCTTCCACACCCACGTAGCCGAGCACTTTGCCGCCCAAGGTTATGACTTTTACGCCGTCGATCTGCGCAAGTGTGGCCGTTCGCGCCGCCCCGGCCAGTCATGGCACTATGTTTCGGATTTGGCGTTTTATTTTGCTGACCTCACCGCCGCACTCGATGCCATCCCTAATGATGAGGTTATCTTCATCGCTCACTCCACCGGTGGCTTAATCGCTCCGCTATGGATGGATCACCTGCGCCACTCCGACCAACAACGCCACCGGAGGCTAAAGGGCCTCATCCTCAATAGCCCGTGGCTCGACATGATGGGTGTGCCTGGCCAGGTTCTCACCCCACTCAAACCGCTGTTGTACGCGCTGGCTCGCATCGCTCCCATGACTCCCCTTCCCGGTAGCAACCTCACCGCCTATGGCGAGTCTGTTCACAAAGATTTCTACGGCGAGTGGAATTTTGACCTTCGCTTTAAGCCACTGGCTGGGCATAAAAAGTATGTCGGCTGGATAGCCGCAGTATTCCGTGGCTTTGACGCTATCCACAGCGGGCGTGTTGATGCCGGCGTACCTATTTTGACCCTGCAGTCCACTCGCACTCAGCTGGGTCAGCCCTATTCCGACAGCGCGAACCACGCGGACGTCATCATTGATGTTTCCCAAACGCGCCGCTGGGCAAAGGAACTTGGCGTCCACTACACTTTGCACCCCATCAAGGGCGCTAGGCACGATGTTTTTCTATCGCTTCCGGATCCGCTCCAAGAGGCTTTCGGTGCCTGTGACGAGTGGTTGCCCACAGTCCTAGATTCCCATAAATCCGTCCAGTAATTTAGCCCCTAAATATAAGGAATAAACATGACTCCTTCACACCAGACTCACACGTCGGCCGGCGAGGAACATTTTGACCTCATCATCATCGGCTCTGGCTCCGGCAATTCCATTCCCAGCCCGGAGTTTGATAACCACAAGATCGCCATTATTGAGAAGGGCACCTTTGGCGGCACCTGCCTCAACGTAGGCTGCATTCCCACCAAGATGTACGTCTACGCCGCCGATATTGCCTTGGCTGCACGCGAGGCCGGCCGGCTAGGCCTTGACGCACAGGTCAATAGCGTGGACTGGGATTCCATCGTGGACCGCGTCTTTACCAACCGCGTTGACCAGATTGCCCAAGGCGGCGAGGAGTACCGCCGCGGTGAGGAAACCCCGAATATCACCGTATACGACGAGCACGCCCGCTTTATCGGCCCGAAAACCCTTAAGACCGGCGAACATGTCATCACTGGCGACCAAATTGTCATCGCTGCTGGCTCCCGCCCGGTCATTCCGGCCGTTTATGCCAATTCCGGCGTGAAGTACTACACCAATGAAGACATTATGCGCATGGACCACCAGCCAGAGAGTCTGATTGTGGTGGGCGGTGGCTATATCGCGATGGAGTTTGCCCATGTCTTTGACGGCCTCGGCACCAAGGTCACCGTAGTCAATCGCTCCGAGACTTTGCTGCGCCACCTTGATGACGACCTTTCCAGTCGCTTTAATCAGATTGCTCGCGACCGCTTCGACGTGCATATTGCCAATGGCACCAAGCTCGAGGAGACCGACCAGGGAGTGCGGTTGGAATTGGACAATGGTGAGTCCATAGAAGCAGAGGCAATCCTGGTCGCCACTGGACGTACCCCTAATGGTGATCAGATGGACGTAGACAAGTCAGGCATTGAACTGCTTGCCGACGGCCGCGTAAAAGCGGATGAATTTGGTCGCACCACTGCCGAGGGCGTGTGGGCGCTTGGCGACGTCTCCTCGCCGTACATGCTCAAGCACGTTGCTAATGCCGAGACCCGCGCCGTGCAGCACAACTTGCTGCACCCAGAAGACCTCCGCCCACTGCCCCACGACAATGTCCCAGCGGCCATCTTTACCCACCCGCAGATCGCAACGGTGGGCCTTACCGAGAAGCAGGCGCGTAAGGAAGGCTTCGATATCACCGTCAAGGTGCAAAACTTCGGCGATGTTGCCTATGGCTGGGCTATGGAAGATAGCACCGGCATCTGCAAACTAATTGCAGACCGCGCTACTGGGCAGCTTCTCGGCGCTCATCTCATGGGCCCACAGTCCTCTACCTTGATCCAGCAACTGGTTACCGCGATGGTTTATAAGTTGGACATGCGGGAGTTCACGCGTAGCCAATATTGGATCCACCCCGCGCTACCAGAAGTGGTGGAAAACGCCCTTTTGGGACTGGAGTGGCAAAAGTAAATTGTTACGTAATCTTTCTCACACCCGCCCAGTTTTCTTCCAGCTTTTGAAGCATATTCCCGCCTCACGCCAAGGAAGTCTCATTCAGCCTTTCAGGAATTTACCACCATATTGGGCCAGACATTAATTTAATGGATGATATTCCGGTCTTTGTCGCGCAAAAGAGCCGCAGTCTTTTAAAATCCATGAGCTATCGGTTCGAGCCGATTTGAAAACAGCTACCGCACGTTCATGAATATCTCCTGTGTACTCAATAACACTTTGGTTTCCCTGTGCGGAACCCTTGCAAGTACGACTTTTAAGAAATTTTGATACGCCGATCCGCAATGCAGCATTCCCTGGCGCCACCGGTATCGCCGTTGCCTTCGGCGGCACCACTATTGCCGTAGCAGCAGACGGTTTCTCCGCTGAGGCTAACCCGACCACCACCTCAGCTAGCGAGGACCCCTCCCAGCAGGGCTCCTCTTCCGGGGCCAGAACCTCCCTAACAGATTGACCAGAACCTCGAGTACTAAGGCGAACGTCCGGCTGGCGGCACCAAGATCTTCGGCTCTTCTAAGGACTTCTCCGAGCAGTCGGTATGGGCTAAGGTTCTGTACCCCCTGTACCATCCTGGGTGGCATCGGTGCAGTTCTGGGCGGCGTCATCGGCCCGGTCTTCAACTTCATCAACCACGGCCCTTTCTTCTAAGCAACAGCCCTACGGCTAAATCAAAATTTCCGAAGGGTAAATTTCACAATGCGCAACTTCCGCACTGCAGCCGTTGCTACTGCCACCGCTGCTACCGTCGCTTTCGGCGGCGTCGCTGTCGCTTCCGCTGAGAACACCAAGGCTGACGACGGCGAGTTCCCCGCCCTGTCCTCCAAGATCGGCGCTAACGTTGACAAGGATCAGCAGGTAACCGGCCACGCCATCCTCGGCGAAGAGAAGGACAAGGACAACCCTCGCTGGGGCGAGATCTGGCGCGACGGCACCGTTGCTCTGGACATCAACTCGGCAATCGGCACCCTGATCGGTGCCTACAACTACACCGTATAGAACGGCTTCGTCCCTCACGTTCTGGACCCAATCTTCCGCCGCTAATCATTAGCCGTAGATTGGCTCTAGATAGCTAGGGTTTGCAGGGCCTCGTTCTTAGAACGAGGCCCCTATTCTACGCGTCGGTACGCCCTAAGAATGGGACGGCTTAGACACGGCGCCGGCAAGCATACACAAGGTCGCCTTCACTTCCCCGCTTCGGGTCGTGGAGGCGGCCGTCGCTATTTATTCTTAGTCTTCGTCTGGGATGGTAAGGATTTCGTTGCCATCCTCGGTAATGACCAGGGTATGCTCAAACTGGGCGGTGAACTTACCGTCAGTGTTTTGGACGGTCCAGTCATCATCCCAGATTTCATAATCCAGAGAGCCAAGGTTAATCATCGGCTCGACGGTGAGCGTCATACCGGGCTCGAGGATATCGCGGTAGACGGTCGAATCGTGGTGAAGGACAACCAGACCGTTGTGGAAGGTCGGGCCAACGCCGTGGCCGGTAAAGTCGCGCACGACGTTGTATCCAAAACGCTTGGCATAAGACTCAATAACTCGACCAATGACGTTAATTTCGCGGCCAGGCTTTGCTGCCTTGATGCCACGCATAGTGGCCTCTTTGGTGCGCTCCACCAACAGACGGTGCTCCTCAGAGACATCGCCCGCAAGGAAGGTGGCGTTATTATCACCGTGCACGCCATTCTTATAAGCCGTGATATCGATATTGACGATGTCTCCGTCTTCGATCACAGTGGTATCCGGGATGCCGTGGCAGACAATCTCATTAAGGGATACACAGCTGGACTTAGGGAAGCCACGGTACCCCAGCGTAGAAGGGTAGGCGCCGTGGTCACACATGTATTCGTGTGCCACGCGGTCTACATAATCAGTAGTCACACCCGGCTTAACGGCCTTGCCAGCCTCCTTGAGTGCGTTGGCCGCAATCTTGCAGGCCTCGCGCATCTTCTCGATGACCTCTGGGGACTGGACGTAGGGCTCGCCAATGCCCTCCTGTACCTCGTCCTTCCACACGTACTCCGGTCGCTCAATGCTCTCCGGCACGGTGAGGATGGGGGTGGGCTTTCCTGGCTTTAGCTTTCCTCGATTGCTCATGGTTTCCCATGGTAGTCCTCTGCGCCCATAAAGCAGCAGCCGGGGTCTCGAGGGCGGTCGGTGTTCTAACCTTCAGCTGGAGGCGCCGCCCCCTCGTGTGGACCAGAGCGGTAATCGTCGACTTTCTGCAAGAAATTGCTCGTAATGTTGACCGAGGCATCGGAGCCACCACCCAAAACCACGAGGGTGGCAAAGGCAATATCGTCTTCTTCCCGGTAGCCAGTAAACCAGGCATGCGAGCCTTCATTAATCTCGGCCTCACCGGTCTTGCCATAGATGGTGCCGCCAGCAGCCATGCTGCGCGCGGTACCGCTGGTGACCACTTGGCGCATCATAGCACGGACATTGTCCAGCACAGGCTTGGGAATCTGCTGCGGCTTATCGGACGCTTTAGTCTCATGGCCCTCAATCAGCCTAGGCGTTGGCGTCTTGCCATTAGCCACCGTTGCAGAAACCAGCGCCATTCCGAAGGGGCTAGCCAAGTCATAGCCCTGACCATAGCCAGCTTCCGTCCGCTCCAATGGCTCCTTTCCCTCTGGAATCGAGCCAGTGATGGTGGTCAATCCGGGGATGTCATACTCAACGCCGAAGCCGAACTTCTTGCCCATGTCCTTCAATTCACCGGGCTTAAGCTTGGTGGAGATATCCGCAAAGGTGGTGTTGCAGGACTGCGCGAAGGCTTGGCTGAGCGGAACGCTACCTAAAGAGAAGGCATTGTAGTTGGTCACCACGCGGCCAAAGATATCCATAGTTCCCGGGCACGGAACGATGGTATCGGTATTTAGGCCCTGTTTATCCACGCCTGCCGCGGCGGTGAGAATCTTGAAAACAGAACCGGGCGGGTACTGACCCTGTAGGGCGACGTCGCCATCTTCATCGGCTTTTTCTGTTTGGGCTACGGCCAAGATATCGCCATTGGAAGGTCGGATGGCTACGAGCATGGCTTGCGAATCTGCACGCTCATTTACCGCTTCTTGCGCGGCGCGCTGCACATCGTAATCCAGACCAACCTTGATGGAAGGCGCCGCATTGGGATCATGCTTTTCGACGTCCGAAAGAGCCGCACCATTCTCATTGACCACGGAAATAGACCAGCCGGTCTGGCCGTCAACCTCATCCTGGACCGCAGAGCGCACGCGCGACATGAGATCGGGAGCAAGACCGCGGTCGCGGGTAACCAGGGCTGGCTCCTCGTTGAGGCGCACGCCGTCCATACCCTCCACCTTGGGACGCACGGCCTTGGCTTGGTCTTCGGTGAACATAGTGACAGAGAAGGGGCCGTCTGCATCCTCCAATTTCTTGGCCAAGTCCTTAGCATCCATCTCCGCGATGGAATTGTCCTGCCGGTGAGCGGCGGCCAACGCGCCACTGATCTTTGCGGCCGTAGGGCGCACATCTTCTAGCGAGTCGGTATCTACCACCAGCCGGTAGTTGAGCCCTGGGCTCATCAATTCCACCCCATTGGAAGAAACCACGCTGGCACGTTTTGCCTCCAAAGCACGCAGCTCCAAGTGCTGATTTGCCCCCAGGTCCGGGTGTATAAGGCTCGGCTTCCAGCGCACCGTCCACTCATCCTCTGTCTTGGTAAGCGTCATCTGCGTGTCATAGCTCAAGGTGCGATCCTTGGGCAGATCCCAATTGACCTTGTAGTTCGCCGTAGCGAGGTTCTCGTTTTGGTCAATGCCTTCTAACTCAATGTCGAGCCCCTCGGCCTGCAGGCCGGAGTAGGTGGCATCGAGGGCGGCGGTGGCGTCAGAGGGGGCGTCGGTAAGCGCGGCCAAACCGTCGTTATTGCGGGATTCCATCCCTTCGAGGAATTCCTCCGCCACCGGTTCTGCTGAAACCGGTTTAGGCGTACAAGCAACCACGCTGGTGGAAGCGAGCGTGATAGTGGCAACCAGCGCGACCAACTTCTTCATGCCTTGGGACTCTAGCAGCGCAAGAGCTAAAAAAGACTGCCCCACACCGAAGTGCGGGGCAGTCTACTTAATGTGGGTGGATTACTGGGTGACGCGAACCTCAGCCTTGGCGCCTTCTACGGCCTCCATTCCCTGCTCATCGGCAATGCGCATGGCCTCTTCAATGAGAGTTTCCACAATCTTGTCTTCCGGCACGGTACGTACGACCTCGCCCTTGACAAAGATCTGTCCCTTGCCGTTACCGGAGGCAACGCCTAGGTCGGCATCGCGTGCCTCGCCCGGGCCGTTGACAACGCAACCCATAACGGCAACGCGCAGTGGGAACTCCATTCCGTCCAAGCCAGCGGTAACTTCTTCTGCCAGCTTGTAGACGTCCACCTGGGCGCGACCACAGGAAGGGCAGGACACGATCTCCAGCTTGCGTGGGCGCAAGTTGAGCGACTGCAAGATCTGGTCGCCTACCTTGATCTCCTCTACCGGCGGCGCGGACAGGGATACGCGAATGGTATCGCCAATACCCTCAGCCAATAGCGCACCGAAGGCAACTGAGGACTTGATGGTTCCCATGAACTTCGGGCCTGCCTCGGTCACGCCCAAGTGCAGCGGGTAGTCAGTCTTTTCCGCCAGCTGTCGGTAGGCTTCCACCATCAGGACCGGGTCGGAGTGCTTGACGGAAATAGCGATATCGCCGTAACCATGCTCCTCAAACAGGCCAGCCTCCCAAATTGCGGACTCGACGAGTGCCTCCGGGGTGGCCTTGCCGTACTTTTCCAGCAGGCGCTTGTCCAAAGAACCACCATTAACACCGATGCGGATTGGAATGCCAGCATCGCCTGCAGCCTTAGCGACTTCCTTCACACGACCATCAAACTCGCGGATATTGCCTGGATTAACGCGAATAGCGGCACAGCCGGCATCGATGGCTTGGAAGATGTACTTGGGCTGGAAGTGGATATCCGCAATCACCGGGATGGGAGACTTCTTAGCGATGGCAGGAAGAGCTTCCGCATCGATGGGCTTAGGGCAAGCCACGCGCACGATATCGCAACCGGAAGCGGTCAGCTGCGCAATTTGCTGCAGTGTGCCATTAATGTCGTGCGTCTTCGTATTGGTCATCGACTGCACCGAAATCGGTGAGTCAGAGCCAACGCCGACCGGGCCCACCTGCAGCTGCCGAGTCTTGCGGCGCGGGTGCAGGACCGGTGGTGGGCCGTCTGGGATTCCTAGACCGATAGGAGTCGACATGAATTCTCCTTGTTGAAGCACAGTAAATACATTCGGTGGGTGATTAACGCCCCCACTCTAGCACTGCTTGCTTTATGCCTGAAGTACGCGCAGCGATGGCCGCGGCTGCTAACCAAATAGCCGGATGGGGTTTACCACATCCGCAACGATAACGATGACGCCGACGCCCATCAGCAGCGCAGCCATCGCGTACGTCACCGGCATCAACTTGGTGTAGTCGGCCGGGCCCAAAGCTGGCTTGCCTGCCAGCTTGCGGATCCCATCGCGCAGCTTTTCATAGATGATGACGGCGATATGCCCGCCGTCAAAGGGCGGCAGCGGAATCAGGTTAAAAAGCGCTAGGAAGAAGTTCAGCGTGGCCAGCATCATAAAGAACATCGACCACAGGGAACGTTCCGCTAATTCGCCACCCACGCGGGAAGCGCCGACAACAGACATGGGGCCATCAGCCTCGCGTTCCTGACCAAAGATGGAGGCCACTACACCCGGAATTTTGCCGGGGAACTGTTTGAGGCCATCAACCGTTGCCCCCAGCGAGTAGGTGCTAAAGCGCCACGTTGCCGGTAGTGCGTCGACGGCGCCGTGCTTTTCGACGACATCGATAAGCTGATTGCTCAACCCGATAGAGCCGGCATCTATCAGTTCTCCGTCTTTGTTAAGCCGCTTAACCGTATCCAGGTGGACTGGGATGTCTTTATCTTTCCCATCGCGCTCCACCGTCAGGGTGACGGTCTCACCGGGGCGCTGCATGACTTCATCGCGCAATTGGGTAAAAGAATCCAGCTTCTGGCCATCGAGGGCCACGATGATATCTCCCTGTCGAACACCAGCCTTGCCAGCAGGGCCCGACCCCGTACACTCCTCCAGCTCTTGGTTCGGCTTCTGATTGGCCGAGCAGGTCACCTCGCCCACGCGGGGGCGCACATCAGCATCCGGGTTGGGCAAGCCCGCCGTCATCGCGACAAAATAAAGAATGACAAAACCCAAAACCAGGTTGACGCCAATGCCACCTGCCAACACGATAATGCGCTGCCACCACGGCTTTTTGTACATAGCATGGGGCTCTTCTTCTTCGGTGAGGAATTCATCCTGGGCGGTCATTCCAGCGATATCGCAAAAGCCACCCACTGGAAAAGCCGCCAGCCCGTATTCAGTGTGCCTCTTCCGGAAGGAAAACACCCGTGGCCCGAATCCAATGAAATAGCGGCGCACGCGCATACCAAAGGCACGCGCGGTGAGCATATGGCCTGCTTCATGCAGCGCTACGGTAAGCCCAATGCCAAGGGCGAAAAACACAATGCCCAGCAAATTTGCCATGGTGTGAAAGCTTTCTAGTCAGCCAGCGAATCAATAAGCGCATTCGCGCGCCTGCGCGCCTCGCCTTCTACCGCGAGGATTTCATCGAGGCTAGAGACTACACCAGCAAACTCGGAAGCGGAATCAAGAACCTTGCCTACTACGTCCACGATTTCTGGAAAGTGGATACGACCGGATAAAAACGCGGCCGCCGCTTCCTCATTGGCGGCGTTATAGATGACACCTGTTCCCTCTGCCGCGGCGCGGCGGGCGAGATCGACGGCGGGAAAGGCGGCATCGTCAAGCGGCTCAAACCGCCAGTCATGTGCCTGCGCAAAATCCAGGGAAGGCTGCGCACCTGGCACGCGGTGCGGCCAATTCAGTGCCAGTGAAATCGGCAGCTTCATCGACGGCGGCGAAACTTGGGCGATGGTGCAGCCGTCTTTAAAGGTAGCCATAGAGTGAATTATGGACTGTGGATGCACGGTGACATCAATGCGCTCGGGGTCGATGTCAAAGAGCAGCGTAGCCTCAATCAGCTCTAGACCTTTATTGATGAGCGTTGCTGAATTGAGGGTATTCATCTGGCCCATCGACCACGTGGGATGCTGCGCCGCCTGCTCTGGGGTCACGTCCCACATCTCTTCGCGCGACCACCCGCGGAAAGGCCCGCCCGAAGCGGTAAGCACGAGCTTGTCTAGCTCTCCTTCCTCACCGGCCCGCAAGCACTGCGCCATGGCGGAATGTTCCGAATCGACGGGAATAATCTGGCCGGGGCGCGCCGCCTGGGTAACAAGCCTGCCACCGGCGACGAGGGATTCCTTATTAGCCAAGGCCAAGTACTCCCCCATCTCCAGCGTCGCTAGAGTGGCTTTAAGGCCGAGGGATCCCACTAGAGCATTGAGTACAGTATCGGCCGGGGTCGAGCGCACTAGGTTCTCTGCCGCATCGGCGCCGCTTAATACCGAGCCGCCCAAAGCGGCGGAGACCTCGACGGCAGCCTCCTCTTTAG
The DNA here is from genome assembly GCF_022288805.1 of Corynebacterium yonathiae. Lineage (GTDB taxonomy): Bacteria > Actinomycetota > Actinomycetes > Mycobacteriales > Mycobacteriaceae > Corynebacterium > Corynebacterium yonathiae. The sequence goes on along the minus strand of NZ_JAKOPM010000001.1, from coordinate 201,563 downwards.
CCACTGCAACGTGGTCAAACGAAAGGTTGAGGCGGCGAGCCTGTTCAATGATGAGCTGCGGGTTGGAGCCGCCCGCCGCGATTCCCACTACGTCGAATTTATCGGGATTATCCGCAATAACTTCCAAAGCTTGCGTGCCGATTGAACCGGTGGAACCAAGAATGAGTATTCGCTGTGTAGTCACCCCTCCACCCTAGCGCCCATCACCACGGGGCGGGTACGGCAGGTAACCGGCATTGCAACGGGGGTGTTTAATCGCCATCTAGGGTGCAATGTTTTAGAATGTTGAGCAGACAAATGGCATTGGTGTGCCCGCACGCCCATCGCGCAGACGGGCACACGCAGAAGCGAAGGAGAGCAAGTGTCTTCCCACAAGCCGGTACCACAGGTATATGACGGTGTTTCTACTGAGGACGTCCCATCCGCAGGATTCGGCTGGTCTCGCATCAGCCGCTCTGGCGTACAGATTGCTGGTTGGATCTCTGTCCTGTTCCTGCTTGCCTACAACTTTGGTAACCACAAAGGCCACGTTGAGACCATCTGGCTCATCGCCTTGGCTATCTTGGTAGCAGTTGGCCTGCTCATTCACGCTTTCCAGCCTAAGCTGCACCAGGTGCGCACCGTGACCGCCCGCAACCAGCCGGTGGGCCACCAGGAGCCAGACTGGGTCTACGACCAAAAGACCAGCACTGGCGCATACGCAGAGCTTACCGATTCCCAGCTGCGCGCGCTCAACATCGAGCCTTCCCGCGTTTCTCACCTGCGCGTTGAGCCAGGCACCAACAACGCCACCCCGGTTTCCTCCGGCAAGCACGCGCTCTAAGCTTTCAGCACACTTTAGCTACCGCCGCCCTTCCCTGCGAAGGTCGGCGGTTTCTTTTTGTCTCCGCTTGACGACGTCCTCTCGCGCTCCCTCTGCTGGGTGTCGCTCTGCTGGGTGCCGTTCTGCCCGCACCGCGCCCCTAGCAGCTCTGCGATGCAGGTGATGCTTGCTAGAAGCGCTCTGGGTTTAGGACACCCAGTGGCCCACCTTGGCGTAGATCTCGGGCAAGGTACTATCCACGCGCTTACCACTGACGCGGAGGGCGAGGATATAATACGCAGCAGGCACAGCGATAACGAGTACAAACCCCAGCGCAACTAGCACCTTATTCGAACCGTAGCCGATGGCCATCGGGATGACGCCTGGGATAATAGGTGCCCAGCCAATAAACAAACTCAAAATAGCGCTTAAGAAGGCACTAGCCGAGTAGCCGGATTTATCCGCCCACATATTCCCTCCAGGCCGCGCGGTGGCAAAGGGATTAAAGGTGGTGAGCAGCAAGGACAATCCGGCGGAAGAAATGAAGATTCCCAAGGCAGTAACCGCCAAACAGGCAGTGCGAGTTTTATCCGCACTGAATGCAAAAAGCAGCATCGCCGTGAGCACAAAAATTATGGCGGATAGCGCCATGTGCGCCCAGTGCCGCGCGTAAAGCAGCGTGCGCGGACGAACTGGGGCGGCCATCTTTACCCACAGGCTTGGACCGTCATAACCAAAATCATTGGTAGCAACTATTCCGCCTATCAGCCCCAGAAATAACAAACCTACTGACGATAAATCGGAGTCAATAGCAAAGCCCTGGATGATCAAGACGACTGCCAGAATTGGCTGCATGATAATGCTGCCAATAAGGCGGGAGTCACGGAAAATATAGCGCAGCGAGCGCGTAAATTCCATGGCAGCAGGGCTGCTATAGGAAAAGGAACCAAGGGAAAAGCGGCTTATCCCCTTGGACTTCTCACGGTGATTGCGTGCCGACGGGGAAACCGTGCGGTGCTCGAATTGCCGCCGCAACAATCGATGCCACGCCCACACAGCTACACCCAGCGTTACTACGGCGATGAGAAATTGTGCGCAGGCTTCCACCAGTCCGCCTTGAGCAAGCGCAAGCGCCCACCCCACCGGCGCTCCTACAGGCGTCCATGCTAATCCTTCACCTACCGTTCCCAAAGGGAAGTCAGAGCCGGCGAGGGAGGAAAGTTGAGTCGAGCCAAAGATAAGCACAAACACTGCCACCGAGCCTAAGGCCTTAAGCTTCGTGGAACTAAGCTCCGCGGCAGTAGCCCCCACATAAACCGCGAGATCCACCAGCACCAGCGTCAGCACAAGGGCGAAAAGCATTCCTAGACAGAAAGGCAAGATGAACAATGCCTTCCCGTTTGCCGCCAGGATCACGCTTCCGGCCACCGCATAAGCAATGGACAGCAAGACTGATACCGGGGCGCGTAAATTAAGCACCGAGGCGATAGCGAGTGCCGGTGTGATGTCTTTTAGCCGCAGCGGCAACGCGGAAAGTTCGCGGGCAGATAGCTGGTTCTCTCCACTGGGCATGATGAGGGCGATAACAATGAAAGCAAGCGTGCCAAGACCAGGGGCCACGGTTAGGGCTTGCACGTTCCCAGTTCCAGTGGAAATATCTGCCGCAGCAAGAGCGGCGAGCGATGCTAGCCCGATGAGTCCATAGAGCAAAAGGCAGATCGGGATCATAACCGCTGCAGCATTCGCTTTAAGGCTGCGGGCCCACAGGGTGCGGTGCAGCTTGAGCAGGGTCGAAGTCATTGCGCCTACTCCTCCCCTTCCCCACGCTGCGTTGTGCCGCCTTCGCTGCGCAACCACTCGAAAGAGTCTGCATCAAATTCACTTCCGCCGGCGAAGTGGATAAAGGCATCCGTCAGGCTGCCGCCTTGGCGCACATCTTCCACGTGGCCGGCGGAGAGCACCTGGCCACCGGCGATGATGGCTACGTGATCGCATAAGCCTTCCACTAATTGCATAACGTGTGAAGACAGGATTACTGTGCCTCCGCGGGTGACATAGGCACGCAGGATCTCTTGAATAAGCTGCCCCGAAACGGGATCCACTGCCTCTAGAGGCTCATCTAGTATCACGACCTCTGGATTATGCAGAAGCGCGCCAGCCAGAAGTATCTTTTTAGTCATGCCGGCGGAGTAGTCCGCAATGGGTTTATCGGCGGCGTCGGCAAGCTGCAAGGCTTCCAATAGCTGTGCGCTGCGGTGCTCTACCTCGGCTTGATTCATGCGACGCAATGCGCCGAGATAAAACAAGTACTCTGGGCCCGATAAACGGTCAAAGACCGGAGCGCCATCAACAAGCAGGCCCATGGCCGCCTTGGCTGGTAGCGGATCCTGCCACGTATTGTGCCCAGCGATAAAGGCCTCGCCGCTATCTGGGCGTTGCAGGCCACACGCCATAGTCAGCATGGTGGTCTTGCCTGCGCCATTAGGGCCAACGATGCCATAAATAGAGCCCCGCGGGATGTCGAGGCTCAAATTCGACACCGCGGGGCGTCCAGCAAAAATTTTGTTCAGACCGCGCACGGCAAAGGCCTGCGTGGTCGGATCATCTGCAAGTGGCGGATAATTCGGAACAATCATGTCCGCCAATCTTATCAGTTAGGCAGACTTATCTTCCCGCTCATCCGCTGCGAGCTGACCACACGCCGCCGCAATCTCATCGCCCTTAGTATCACGCACTGTGCAGGGAACGCCTTGGGCCTGCACGCGGCGCACGAACTCGTCTTGGCGTTCCTGCGGGGCCGCGTCCCACTCCGAACCCGGCGTGGGGTTCAGCGGAATGACATTAACGTGGACCTTAGAGCCCAACTTCTGGTGCAGCTTGCGCCCCAGCATATCTGCGCGGAAATCCTGGTCATTCTTATCGCGAATTAGGGCGTATTCAATGGACACGCGACGCGCGGACTTATCCGCATAGTAACGCGCGGCATCCAGCACCTCATCAACGGACCACCGGTTGTTGACCGGCACTAGACCGTCACGCAATTCATCGTCCGGAGTGTGCAAGGAAACAGCCAGAGTACAAGCCAAGTCCTCGTCCGCAAGCTTGCGGATAGCCGGAGCCAAACCCACGGTGGAGACGGTCACGTTGCGCTGAGATAGACCAAAGCCGGCACCATCTTGGCCAGTAATCTGGCGTACGGCCTGCACCACTCGCTTATAGTTAGCCAGCGGCTCACCCATGCCCATGAAGACCACATTAGAAAGGCGCCCGCCTTCTGCAGCCATGGCCGCCGCAGCGTGGCGGAATTGCTCGACAATCTCACCCGTGGAAAGGTTACGGTCCAAACCACCCTGGCCGGTAGCGCAGAACGGGCAGGCCATACCGCAACCTGCCTGGGAAGAAATACACAAAGTGGCGCGTCCTGGGTAGCGCATCAGAACCGACTCCAGCAACGTGCCATCGTGCAAACGCCACAGGGACTTCGTAGTCTCGCCGTCATCCGTGGAGGTGGTCCGGATGGGCTTCATCAGCTCAGGAAAGAAAGCTTCCTTGACTGCCTCCCGCTTGCCGGCAGGGATATCAGTCATATCCTCCACGTTGTCGGTATAGTGCTCGTAATAGTGCTTAGCCAACTGCTTCGCACGGAATTTGGGTAGGCCAATTTCTGCGAGCTTGTCAATTCGCTCGCTTTCGGTCAGGTCCGCGAAGTGCTTCGGAGGAAGTCCGCGGCGCGGGGCGGAGAAGTTAAGTTTCACTGGTTGAGCCATAATATTGCCCATCTTTCCACGGTCTGCGTGGGTTTTTCCAATTGAAAGCCGTGCCAAGTGGCATAATCGACAGGTTTAAAGAAATAATGGTTCCATGACAAATCCGAATTATTCTGCAGATGACTTTTCTTCTTCCGACGCGGACATCTCCTCAACGGAGATGCGCTCTTCTGCTGCGGAGACCAGTTCTGACCTAGAGCCAACGGCCTCTGACTCCACCTCTTATTCCACCCAGCCCTCCGGTAAGGCGAAGGGTTCTTTCGCGGCTAGCACGTGGATCGCGCTCATCGTAGGTTTCCTGCTGCTCATCGTTCTCATTGTGTTCATGATGCAAAACCAACACGAGGTTCCCATGAACTTCCTGGGCTGGTCCGGCGAGTTCCCCGCCGGAATTGCTTTCCTCATTTTTGCCATCGGCGGTGCGCTCATCATGGCGCTGGTCGGTGGTTGGCGTATGTTTGAACTGCGCCGCCAGCTGCGCAAGCAAGCGCAGCAGGTATAGATCTTCAAAAGCCGCCTCTCCCCTGCTTTCCCACCTCGTTCCAGGCGGTGATTGTAGGAAAGGCGGCTTTCGCATATCCTCCGGTTCTACGGAGTAAACGTTGCCAGGAAGCTAATGGCTACCCAGGTAACCATAGCGGATGGCAGCATGCCATCTAGGCGGTCCATCAATCCGCCGTGGCCAGGCAGCAAGGCCGACATATCCTTAATACCCAACTCGCGCTTAAATTGGGATTCCACCAAGTCACCCAACGTGGCACAAATGACCAGCCCAAGTCCCATCAGGCCGCCCACCCAGGCATCATGATGGAGCAGGATTTTTACCGTAAGCGCACCGGTCACCACGCCAAAGACGATGGACCCACAAAAGCCTTCCCACGATTTTTTGGGGCTCACCGCAGGTGCCATAGGGTGCGAACCAAACATCACGCCGGCGACATAACCGCCGGTATCGGAAGCCACCACGCACAGCATGAAAACAACAATGGACGCAGCACCACTGGCAAACGGGGTCGATACCAGCGACAGCATGGCTGCGAAGGTGGCAAAAAGCGGAATCCACGTCAGGACAAAAATGCCGACGGACATATCTCGCAAGTAATTAATTGGGGGGCGATGCCGCCCGTTGTGGAACAGACGGCCAAACATAAGCGCTAGCACCGAGGTGACGTAAACCGCCACAAGACCGGGAGCACCCAGTGGCCAAGAAACCCACACCATCGCTTGGCCAAGAATAATGAGCAGCGTGCGCGGAATATAGTAAGAATGCTCCCGCAGGCGGCTGAGCACCTCCCACATGGCTACGCCTACTGCAAGGGCCACGACGGCGTACCATGCGAGCGGACCGGCCCATACAGCGAGCACGACAAGTGCGCCTAGGCCTACGCCAACCCCGATAGCGGCCGGCAAATCACGTCCTGCACCATTCTTGGGCTGTGGCAATCGGCGATTTATGGCATCACTCACCGTGACCGGCTCCTTTCGGTGTCTCTCTCGGATACCCCGCTGGCTTCTTCAGATTCTCCGCCCTCGCACCCCGAGTATCAGGGGCCGTAGGCCGTGGAACAGAAAAAGCGCCGCCGGCCGGGGATGGGCGCGGCGGCAACGATGGGAGGTCTTAGACCTCCATCAATTCGTTTTCCTTATTCGCTACCAGCTTGTCCACCTGATCGATGTAGCCGGAAGTAATCTTTTCCATTTCCTTTTCTGCTGCGATAACTTCGTCCTCGCCAGCGTCGCCGTCCTTTTGCAGCTTCTTCAACTGCTCCATGGCCTTGCGGCGGATATTACGGATAGCAATCTTGCCGTCCTCACCCTTGCTCTTGGCCAGCTTCACCATTTCCTTACGGCGTTCCTCCGTCAGCTGCGGGACGGTTACGCGCAGAACCTGTCCATCATTGGTCGGGTTCACGCCTAGGTCCGAGTTGCGGATGGAGTTTTCAATCTCATGAATCATGGACTGCTCATAAGGCTTGATGAGCAGCATGCGCGGCTCCGGCACGGAAATGGTGGCCATCTGAGTAATCGGGGTAGGAACACCGTAGTACTCAGCTACCAGGCCGTTGAACATGGTGGGGTTCGCGCGGCCGGTACGAATGGTCACCAGCTGCTCGCGGGTGTGCTCGACGGAAGCGGTCATGTGCTCTTCTGCTTCGAGCTGAATCTCATCGATCATGAGGCTAAATCATCCTTAAACGAATAGGGGTGGCTGTATAAAAGGTAGCAGGTTCGCAGCAGTTGCAGTATTAGGACTGCACCAGCGTGCCGATAACTTCACCGCCGGCAGCGCGGGCGATATTGCCCTCCTCCAGCAGATTAAAGACCAAAATCGGCATATCATTGTCCATGCACAGGCTAAAGGCCGTGGCATCTGCCACCTTGAGGCCCTTTTCAATGACTTCACGCGGGGTAATCTCGGAGTAGAGTTCTGCATCTGAGTTAGTACGCGGGTCATCCGAGTAGACACCGTCGACAGCCTTGGCCAAGAAAAGGACCTCGGCGCCGATTTCCAAGGCGCGCTGGGCAGCGGTTGTATCGGTAGAGAAGTACGGCATACCCATGCCAGCGCCAAAGATAACCACGCGGCCCTTTTCCAAGTGGCGGTCAGCACGCAGCGGCAGGTACGGCTCAGCGATTTGCGCCATGTTGATGGAGGTCTGCACGCGGCAGTCAACGCCTTGCTGTTTGAGGAAGTCCTGCAATGCGAGGGAATTCATGACCGTGCCCAGCATGCCCATGTAGTCCGAGCGAGCGCGGTCCATACCGCGCTGAGATAGCTCTGCGCCACGGAAGAAGTTTCCGCCGCCGATGACCACTGCAATCTCAATTCCCTGGCGGGAGACTTCAGCGATTTGGCGGGCGACGTTTTCAACCACATCTGGGTCGATACCGACCTTGCCACCACCGAACATCTCACCGCCCAGCTTTAGCATTACTCGCTTGTATCGGGTTCGCTTAATATCTGCAGCAGTCACGCCTACTTCGTCTCCTTAACACGGGGCAGTTTCAATCTCCGCCCCATCTTACCCATATTACTTTCGCATCCTCACACCGCCTGCCGATGCAGACCAGTACGTTATCGCTACGCGCTAGAAAACCACACAGCCCGAACAAGCAGCGTTTATCAGCCCCGTTTAGGCACAACAAAGCCCACAAAGGACGATCCTTTGTGGGCTAGGTTTTAAAAGCGAGAGCGTGCTTAAGCGCCAACCTCGTAGCGAACGAAGCCGGTGATGGTGGTGCCAGCCTCTTCCGCAACCTGCTTTACGGTCTTCTTGTTATCAGACAAGGAAGCCTGCTCCAGCAGAACGATGGACTTGAAGAAGCCGTTCAGGCGGCCTTCCACGATCTTCGGCAGGGCTGCCTCTGGCTTGCCCTCCTCACGGGTGGTGGCCTCAGCGATCTCGCGCTCCTTTTCGACGATCTCTGCAGGAACGTCCTCGCGGGTGAGGTACTCAGCGTTCATTGCAGCAATCTGCAGGGCTGCAGCGTGAGCGCCTTCCTCGCTGCCCTCGTAGGAAACCAGAACGCCCACTGCCGGCGGCAGGTCAGCGGAACGCTGGTGCAGGTAAACGGCAACGTTGTCGCCCTCTACCGTAACTGCACGGCGTGCCTGCAGCTTCTCACCGGTCTTAGCGGACTCCTCATCCACTACCTCGGAAACCTTCTTGCCGTCGATCTCAATGTTGTTGAGCTCATCTGCGGAGTTTGCCTTGGCCTCAGCGGCAGCGTCAGCAATCTTGGCTGCGAAGTTCTTGAAAGCCTCGTTCTTAGCAACGAAGTCGGTTTCACAGTTGATCTCGACCATGGTGTTGCCAGAAACAGCAATCAGGCCTTCGGTTGCCTCGCGGTCAGCGCGCTTGGAGACGTTCTTAGCGCCCTTGATGCGCAGGTACTCAACGGCCTTATCGTAGTCGCCGTTGGACTCTTCCAGAGCCTTCTTGCAATCGAGCATGCCGGAGCCGGTAGCTTCGCGCAGTGCCTTGACGTCTGCAGCAGTGTAGTTCGCCATAGTTGGGGCGATCCTCCTTGAAAATCAAACAGTATTCGTTCAAACAGCGTAGTCGACGCGGTGAAATCGCGCCGCTTTAGGGTGGCAGAAACCACCCTTTTTCTCACCTATGCATGAAGGTGGAGCTGGCTTCAGCAGCACCCAGCATAGATAAAACCAACCCCCGCCGCCGTTTGAGCACGGTGGCGGGGGTTGGTAAACAGCCTTGGGCAGGTATTGCTCCCTTGCTGCCCCACACCAAAAGTGCGTGGGGTATTCAGTTAAGCGCAGGTAAGGAAGGTTCCTACCAAGAAAGTACGATTACTTCTCGGCCTTGTCTGCGGATGCTTCCTCAGACTTTTCTGCGGAAGCCGGATCGGAAGCTGCGGCAGCCGCCTCAGCGTCACGCTTTTCCTTTTCAGCAGAGTCGCCGGCAGCTTCCTTGGCTGCAGCCAGCTGACGCTCCTCACGAGCCTTCTTGCCTTCCTCTACAGCGGTGGCAACGATGCCGGAGAGCAGCTTGGTGGAACGGATGGCGTCGTCGTTGCCCGGGATCGGGAAGTCGACGTCGTCCGGGTCGCAGTTGGTATCCAGGATGGCAACAACTGGGATGTTCAGCTTGTGAGCTTCCTTGACCGCGATGTGCTCCTTGTTGGTATCAACAATCCACAGAGCGGACGGGGTCTTCGCCATATCGGAGATGCCGCCCAGAACGCGCTCGAGCTTGGCACGCTCACGGTTGAGCATGAGAACTTCCTTCTTGGTGCGGCCCTTGTAGCCGTCCTCACGCTCGTCCATTGCCTGAAGCTCCTTCATGCGCTTCAGACGCTTGGATACGGTCTGGAAGTTGGTGAGCATGCCGCCCAACCAGCGGTGGTTTACGTAAGGCATACCGACGCGGGTTGCTTCCTCAGCAACTGCTTCCTGAGCCTGCTTCTTGGTGCCAACGAACAGGATGGTGCCGCCGTGTGCAACGGTTTCCTTGACGAACTCATAAGCCTCGTCAATGTAGGTCAGCGTCTGCTGCAGGTCGATGATGTAGATGCCGTTACGGTCAGTGAAGATGAAACGACGCATCTTCGGATTCCAGCGACGGGTCTGGTGGCCAAAGTGCACACCAGCGTCGAGGAGCTCGCGCATGGTTACAACTGCCATGATTCGCTCGCTTTCTTTTATCTTGTCTTTCGGTTTTTCAATTGTGCGGTGTTTTATTCCGCACCCTAGCAACGAAGGCCCCGCTGACACCTTGTTTCCAAGGACCACGTCAGCCGCCAGGCTGTCTCTTCCTTCCAGCAGAAAGCGACAACTTCGCCGCGCGTAGTCAATGCCTCCACGTGGTGGACACACTGCTGCCCAAAGATTAATCCCCCTTAGCTGGTTTTCCAAACCGAACGCGACTTTTCCACATCTTTGCCAAAACTAGCCTGCACCACACGCCACACTCGCCCCATGTACACCATGTGCTGGGCTTTATCCACAGGTAAAGAAATTGGCCTTCCCGCGCAGCGCGAATCCCGCAGAGACTATGCTCATGACTTCAATTCTCACACCTATTTTCAAGCCCGCTTGCCGACGCCCCTCCAGCCGCTACTTCGGTTCGCTCGCCGTTGTCTCATTCCTTTTACTGTGCTGTCCACCAGCAACAGCCTACGTTGATCCCGCTTCGGGCAAGCCGAGCCCGGCGCGGGTTTTGCGCGGATTCGAAGCACCAGAGCAAAAGTGGAGCCCCGGCCACCGTGGCGTAGACATGGCCCTCGCCGTGGGCTCTCCAGTCGTAGCTGCTGAAGATGGCGTTATCGCGTTTGTAGGCACGGTGGCAGGAAAACCGGTCGTTTCCATCTCCCATGCGGACGGAGTCAGGACGACCTATCAGCCCGTCCACGGCACCGTTAAACAAGGTCAAGAAGTACGCGAAGGACAAGTCATTGGCCGCTTGGGCAACCCCGTCGATGGCTATCCCGGCCTGCACTGGGGTGCTCTCATCGCAAAGGATACCTATATTGATCCCTTAACCCTGCTGGATATGCCGGTAATACGCCTCAAGCCGCTTTAAGCTCGGGGGTGGGCCTGGTTGTATACGCGCTGCAATCGTTGCGCAGATACGTGGGTATAGATCTGCGTGGTGTTAAGAGAGGAGTGTCCCAATAGTTCTTGCACTACGCGTAAATCTGCCCCGCCTTCTAGGAGGTGGGTGGCAGCAGAGTGCCGCACTCCGTGCGGGGTAAGCCCCTGTGTACCAGTAACTTTGGCGGCCCTATCTACAATGCGCCGCACCTGGCGCTGATCGATGCGCCCTCCCCTGCTGCCTACGAATACGGCTTTAGTTTCTGCCGCGGCGAGCTGTCCACGGCCCTTTTCCATCCACTGCTGTAGAGCATCGTGGGCCGCATGGCCAAAAGGTACCACGCGCTGCTTATTTCCCTTACCTGTTACGTGCAGGGTACCGCGGTGAAAATCAATATCGCTCAGGTCTAGCCGCACCAGCTCCGCCACGCGCATCCCGGAGGCGTACAGCAATTCTAAAATGGCGCTATCGCGGAGGAAGTGAGCTTCGTCGGCAGAGACCGCATTGCCCATTAGCTCACCGGCCTGCCCGGGAGATAGAACCGTCGGTAGATGACGGCCTACCTTGGGCGTGACTAGCCGTGCGGCTACATCTCGCTCCAGGTGCCCCACGCGCACTGCCCACGTGGAAAAACCTTTTGCCGCCGCTGTGCGCCGCGCCAAGGTGGAGCGCGACTTTCCTTCCGCCACAGCCTCTGCCAGCCATTGGCGCAGGTTATTGAGGTTAAATTCCGCAAAGGTGGGCACGCTGCGAGCAAGGTCACGCAGATCTGAGCGATACCCGCGTACCGTAGCCTCCGCACGGCCTTTCACATGCAGTTGGAAGTCCGCGAAGTCCTCGATAGCCTCAGCCATCTGCCCCTGCACATCTGGCGCCTTAGCGGAAACTCCATCTTCACTCATGCCACAGCAGTGTACTCTCCTTTCGCCGGGGCCTTTTATTCGGTTTCCCGGCGCGACCAGGTATTGCCATGGCGGACAACCACACACATTTTCTCTAACGCCAGCAGGAGGTGGACTGTCAGCGGCAGACGAAATCCCGCTTCGCGGGCAATGTCTTCTGCCGTAGCTTTCTCTTGTCCTGGCGGCGGTGTTGCATCAAAGACCCGCAACTCATTGCGGGAGAGGCGTTGTGTCATCGTTGCCGCAAAATTGATTTCGTATTGTGCACCTGGATCTACTTCCCCGGCGCGGCTAACTAAAGCGCGAATTTCATCGGCGCTGGTGACCAACTGTGCACGGCCTTCCTGAATGCGCTGATGGCAGCCCAGCGAGCCGCTGGTGGTTATCGGCCCCGGAACAGCCATGGCCACACGTCCTAGCGCTTCTGCCCAGTTGAGAGTATTTAGTGCGCCAGAACGAAAAGCCGCTTCCATAACTACGGTGCCGTGACTAAGTGCTGCCACTAAGCGATTGCGCGTCAAGAACCGGTGTCGCTTCGGTGCGGTCTCCGGTGCAAATTCGGAAATAATGCACCCGTTATCCGCGATCTTGGCAAATAAGTTGGCATTGCGAGCCGGATAGTCCCTATCGATGCCGCACGCCACTATAGCTACTGTGTGCCCGTTGTTGTGCAAAGCAGTTTCATGCGCAACGGTATCTACACCTAAGGCGCCGCCCGATATAGGAGTCCATTCGTGTTGGATCAATCCGGACACTACGTTTTGGGTTGCCTGCCAGCCATAGCGAGAAATGGCGCGAGTGCCAACAATCGCTATGGTCTGAGCAACCTCCTGCTTCAAAGGGGCGCCACGCACCCAAAGACTATGCGGTGGCAAGGCCTGTTCATCAAAAGTGGCTGGGGCTTGCCCGCTGTTTTGATAGAAGCCGAATGCAGAATCAAACTCCTGCGTGGGCCACTCTGGGCTTTCTGCCGTGATAAGCCGAGCCCCAACGCGTTCGGCTGCTGCCATATCCTCCCCTTGACGCAACCAGTCATAACGGGAGGCCGTGCGCGCTAGCAGCGGGCCTATCCATTCAGCACGATGGTAGATTCCATGGGCGATTTCCTCGGCCGGATACTGCGTGAGCAAGGCCTGCAAAGCAGCAGAAGGGCCTTCCACCACACGGTTGAGGTATACCCAGGTGGCATAAGGAGTGGAGAGATCTAGTTCGCTCATGCCGCAAGCCTTCCCACGTTAATGGAACCACGCAGATCGAGCGCACGCCCCACCTCGTCGAGGTCCGGCTGCGTTTTTCCTGCTATATCAGCTAGGGTCCACGAAAGCTTTAGTACACGGTCTACCCCACGCTGGGAGATTTCACCTTCTGCCAGGTAGGCGGACAACATAACCATCGCAGCATCTGCAGCTGGTCTCTTTCGGCGCAAGTAGGACGAGGGGACCTCGCCATTGGTCCGGGCGGAAATGCCATCTGCCCACCACCGCGCGGCGGCGCGCTCGCGGGCAGCGGCAACTCGCTCCGCAATAGCTGCGGAGTCTTCTTCGCCCTCCGCATTAATCGTTGCCGCCTGTCCGCTTAAGGTGACTACCATATCTAGACGATCCCGTAGCGGACCGGAGAGGTTGGATAGATAGTTCATGCGCTCATGCGGGTTGCACCGGCACTTTGTCGGGTCTTCTGCAGCACACCTACACGGGTTTGCAGCCATAACCAGTTGAAAACGAGCAGGGTAGGTCACCTCCTGGCGCGAGCGCGCTAGCCGAACTTGCCCTTCTTCCAACGGGGCACGCAGACCATCGATTACAGGTGCAGCAACCTCACTAACCTCGTCGAGGAAAAGCACACCATTGTGGGCCAGGCTTACCGCTCCTGGTCGCGGATGCCCAGAGCCGCCACCCAGTAACGCAGCCCGAGTAACCGAAGCATGCGGGGCGATAAAAGGAGCCCTCTCAATGACCTCACCTGGGGTTCCGGTAAGCGAATGAATCGCGGTGGTTTCAACCTGCTGATCGGGAGTAAGTGTGGGCAGGATGGTAGGCAGGCGGGATGCGATCATGGATTTACCTGCCCCAGGAGGCCCGATCATCATAAGGTGGTGACCGCCGGCTGCGGCGACCTCGGCAGCCCATTTTGCATTAGCTTGACCCGCGATATCGCAAAAGTCCAAGCCCATTGGAGCTGCAGGCACATCTTCAAACGAGCCGGAAAAGCTCGCCGCCTGCGGTAGCTCACGGTTTCCGCACGCCCAGCTATAAGCCTCTTTCAAAGAAGTTGCGACAAGCACCTCCAAATCCGGCACCAAGGTAGCCTCGGCTGCGTTGCCTGGCGGCACGATAAGAGTTGATATTCCCTCCTCCCTTGCAGCTAGAAGGGCGGGAATGATGCCTGCTACAGGCCGAACTGAACCATCGAGACCAAGCTCTCCTAAAACCAGGGTGCTCTGCAGCCGCCTCGCGGGCGAAGGCGAGTTGCCAAAGCGCGGAAAGTCACCTTCTGCCTGCGCCGCCAGGATCGCGAGCGCTATGGGTAAGTCAAAGTGGGAACCGGATTTGGGAAGCGACGCTGGAGACATCGAGACAACCACTTTGGTCTTGGGCCACGGCAGATGGGAGTTAAAGGCTGCAGTCTTGATCCTATCCCGCGATTCAGAGATCGCGGTATCCGTCTGACCCACTACATGTATCCCTGGCAGGCCGTGGCCAACGTTCGCTTCCACCTCGACCAACTGGGCTAGGACTCCATTAAGGGACATCGTCAAGCAATTACCTAGAGCCATCTTCGACCCCCTTGAAGTGTTCTAATGCAAACCCCTGCCCGCGCTCCAGCAACGCTATTACATCGAATCGCACCGAAGACAGCGGCTTTCCATCGAGCCACTGCGCTGCAGCTTTGCGAAGGCGCGCTAGCTTTTGCGGGGTTACAGCCTCTGCTACCCCGAAGCTGGAAGTAGCACGCGTCTTAACCTCAACAAAGACGATGGTTCCGTCCGTCTCGCGCGCGATGAGGTCAATTTCTCCCACCTTATAAGAGACATTGGCGGCAATGATTTCGGTCCCGCGTTCGCGAAGGTAGCGCGCAGCAAAGGCCTCTCCCCTTTTTCCTAAGACTTGCTTATGGCGAGGCTTCTTCGTGGCTAGGTGGTGTTCTGAGCTAAATTGCATAGCAGTTTATCCTTGTGCGTTGTGAAATTTATCGGCCTGCCCAGAACACCGCAGCTAGCATGGCTTACACAAGGTATACAAAACGGAAAGTGCCCTGGTTGTGAATAACTAGGCTTCGAGGCACTGTTATCCACAGCCAGGGCACAACGCTTGTAGCGCCGAGTTGACAAAATTATTCCGGCACCATGAATTCCGGCTTATCCAGCTCTTCGATATTGACATCCTTGTAGGTAATGACGCGGACATAGCGCACAAAGCGGGCGGAGCGGTACATATCCCATACCCACGCATCGGACATGCGCACTTCGTAGTAGACATCAGGCCCAGAGGTATGTGGAATTAGCTCTACCGCATTAGCCAGATAAAAGCGCCTTTCAGTTTCAACGACATAGGAAAACTGACTGACAACGTCACGGTACTCGCGGTAGAGGGACAGCTCTACCTCAGCCTCGTAGTTATCGAGTTCCTCTGCACTCACGGTGGACCTCCAGGTTGTGGGTTAGCTCGCCTAAGCTTAGCGCGCAGGAGCCTAAATTTTAGCTAGGCACGCGCGGCGAACTCCGCATGAGCGCGACGGACATTGTCATAGCTCATCCGGTGTTCCGGGCACGCTCCAAGCGTCGAAATCGCGGCCTCGTGCGCCTTAGTGCCATAGCCCTTGTGCTTGGCTAATTCATAGCCTGGGTAGCGCGTATCAAGGTCGCGCATTATGTGGTCGCGACTAACTTTTGCCAATACACTCGCCGCGGCGATACACCGCGCGGCGGCATCGCCACCGATAATCGGCAGCTGAGGTTGGGTTAGGCCGGGGATAAAGAGGGCGTCGCTAAGCACATAGCCCGGGCGGACATCCAAACGTGCTACCGCCCTGCGCATACCGGAAATATTAGCGTGCTGGATGCCGCGCTTATCGATGTCCCCCGCGCTAATGTGCACCACAGACCAGTCCACAGCCTTGTCTTTAATGAGTGGAAAGAGCCGCTCGCGCTGCCGGGGAGTCAGCTTTTTGGAATCGCTAAGCTCCGCCAGCTCCTTGATCGGGCGATCAGGCATAATACAGGCCGCGATGGTGATCGGCCCGCAACACGCGCCACGCCCGGCCTCATCCACTCCAGCCACCGGCCCGAGCCCGGCCTTGCTCAAGGCCAGCTCATAGGTGCGTCGTTGCTTAAGCCGCCGCATGCGAAATCTCTGGGTGTTCCACCCCACCCCACCGCGATAGAGGCAAGATGACAGCCTCAACGCGGCCGCGAATATTGTCTACTGGCACGGTGCCTTGTAGGTTATCGCCCAAGTGTGCACGCGAATCGAGGGAGTTAGTGCGATTATCCCCCATTACCCACAGATGCCCTTCCGGGATGGTGACGGGACCGAAGTACTCACCGCCACACTCCTGCGAGCCAACGCCGAGGTCTACGGGTATCTCCGGTGGATCAAGCACGAAGGATTGGTCAATCGGCTGACCGTCCACCATTACCGAGGTATCCCCAGCCTCACAGCTCACCGTTTGCCCGCCGGTTGCAATTACCCGCTTGACGAGGATATTTTCCCCGTTGGGCAAAAGCCCTACTGTCGCCAAGGCATTCTGCGCACCACGCACGATAATGTTGCGCGAGCGTTTGACCTGAAACTCGTTATTCCATGACTCCGGGCCTTCAAAGACGACGACATCTCCGGGTTTTGGATCTGTGAAGTAATAGCTGACCTTCTGCACTGCAATGCGATCATTTTCGCAGCCGGCACAACCATGCAGGGTAGGTTCCATGGACGCAGAAGGAATGACATACATCCGTCCCACCAATGCTTGTAAGAGCACCAGCAGGACAAAACCTGCCACCACGGGGAAGAAAAAATCCCGGGTGCGCAGGCGTTGGGAAGAAGGTTTATTCCTGGATGTCCGGGTCATCGATGCCACCGATGCGGGTAAACGGCCAGAAGACGAACTTCACCTTGCCGCGGACATTTTCAACCGGAACTGTGCCGTGGAATTTATCGCTCATGTGATAGCGAGAGTCAGCCGAGGCCGTGCGATTATCACCCATGACCCAGATATTTCCCTCCGGTACTTCCACGGGACCAAAGTACGGGCCTCCACAGGCTTCCGAGCCTGTCGACTTATCTACCGGGTACGTGGGTGGGTCTTGCACGTAGTCTTGCTCGATCGGCTTGCCATCAACCATGACTGCAGGATCGCCCTCTTGGCAAGACACTGTCTGCCCACCGGTAGCAACCACACGCTTGACTAGGGTATTTTCATCGGGCGGTGCCAAAGATACAAAGCTCAACGCGTCCTGCACACCGTGGATTAGCGGGTTGGACGAGCGCGGCGAGACATAGTTGGAATTCCAGTCCTCGGTGCCTTTGAATACGACCACATCGCCTGGTTCTGGCTCGCCATCGCCATAATACGAGATCTTTTCCGTAAAGATACGGTCATTGGTGCAGCCCTCGCAGCCATGTAGGGTAGGTTCCATCGAACCAGAAGGGATCACATACTGCCGTCCGATAAAGTTCTGGAAAAGGCCCACGATAACAAGGACCGTTGCCACGACTAGAAGGGTTTCCAGCAGCCACGGCATGTCTTTCTTCTTGGTTTCCCCATCGCCTTGCGGGGCAGCGAGCCCCTGTGCGGGGTTGGCCCCCTCACCTTCAGGCGACTGTTCCTGCGAGATGCTGTCTTTATTCACGCGCTAGATCCTAGCAACCCCACGTCTCGGTTCTGACTTTATCCCCCTCGCGGCTGGAGAATTCACAGGCAACTATCCGGTTAAAGCCTGCCGGCAGTCACGAGGGAACATCTTGAATAAAGCACAGAAACCCCCTTGCACCCACAAGGGCGCAAGGGGGGATGTTGGCGCGCGGCGCACTAATACTAGCGGCGCTCCTTGATGCGAGCCTTCTTACCGCGCAGGTCGCGCAGGTAGTACAGCTTCGCACGGCGAACGCGGCCGCGGCGGGCGACCTTGATGGACTCCAGGTTCGGGGAGTGAACCGGGAAGGTACGCTCAACGCCGATACCGAAGGAGACCTTACGGACGGTGAAGGTCTCACGGATACCGGAGCCCTGACGACGGATGCAGATGCCCTTGAACAGCTGTGCACGCTCGTTGTTGCCCTCGATAACCTTTACGTTAACGTCGAGGGTATCGCCTGGGCGGAAGGACGGGATATCGTCGCGCAGCTGTGCTGCATCGACCTTGTCAATAATGTTGGACATGCCAATATTCCTTTTCAGTTTGGGACAGAGGACCCTAGCGGCATAATGCCTAACCGGTTCGTGCCCGTTACATAGAACGGTGAACTATTTTTCCACACGCACCGGAAGGAACCAAATTAGCTTCCCGGCACTGCTTTTCTCCCCTACCCAAGCTACGCCGCCGCAACAGCCTGGGAGCGAAAAAGGTGCTCATCTAGGATTTTCGCCGTACCCAAGTGACGCGCGCGGAAGACCAAATAGGAGGCGAAAAGTGCGATCAGGGTGAATCCGAGCAGCGCTGTCATTCCATTCCAGAAGGTCGCATCATGAATCCCATCAGTGGCACGCGTGAACGCGCCTTTGGCGTAGGTCATCGG
Organism: Corynebacterium yonathiae; assembly: GCF_022288805.1. Taxonomy (GTDB): domain Bacteria; phylum Actinomycetota; class Actinomycetes; order Mycobacteriales; family Mycobacteriaceae; genus Corynebacterium; species Corynebacterium yonathiae. Next base: position 183,302 of record NZ_JAKOPM010000001.1, on the reverse strand, counting down.
GTGGAAAGGATGCACAATGCTCAACGGGCGGGGAATCGCAGCCACCGGCCACACACCGCCAAAGACCATCACACCGAGCGCAAAAAGTCCCGCGGCAAAGATGCCTCCAATCTTTCGCCCAAAAGTCACATGGAAAAACTGGTAAGTGGCCGCACCCACCGCCGCGATAGCCGCTATTACCCCGAGAATCATCGACCAGCTAGCCGGTGACCACCCCAAAGTTGCTGACATCAGCGCCATAAACGCAAGGACACAGAAGTTGAGCACAGTCAGCGTGACAAACGCGGAAAATATTCCGCGCGCAGGATGCGCAACTGGAGTTCCTTTACGGCAGAGGTAATAGGGAAACACCATAGCCACCAGCAGCATGACAAGGAAGCCAAAGACAAGCACTAAGAGCAAAGAGGCACCGCCAGTCACGTCCTTGCGGGTAGGGTCCGTGGAGCTTATTACAGTTTGGACTGGGTGCACATTGGACGCGGTGAAGTTAATGGGTACGGCCATGTTTTGGGCTGAGTCTTCCGGTTTGGAGATGGATGGTGCTTTGTCTGCACCATCCGCCAGCTTCTGCGAGAGTTCGCCAGAGCCAGCCTTTAGCTTATCCATACCACCCTTGAGCTCGGCACCGCCTGCCGCCAAGCGGTCTGTTCCTGTCTTCAGGGTGCCAGTTCCGTCATGGAGGCGGCTCGTGCCATCGTGCAGCTGAGCGGCGCCGTTGCTGAGTTCTCCAATGCCACTGTGCAGCTGCTTCGTGCCGTCAGCTAGACGGTGCGCCCCGCCATTGAGCTTGTTCATGCCGCCTAGATACTCCGAGTTGGGATCTGAAAGGTTGTAGTACAGCTGACCGGTACCACTAGAAAGTTGTTCCAGTTTATCCACCATGTTTCCACTCGCCGCCGGATCAAGTTTGGATACGAGCGAGTGGAGCTGTTCAGCCTGTTGCCCCATACCCAAGTTTCGCAGTACCTCTACCAGTTGCGAAAGAGCAGGAACCACGACCTGGGCCTGTTTGAGTACTGGGATGAGCATTCCCGTGAGCTGATTGACCCCGTCATCGATCTGGCCGGCTCCGTCGGCGAGACGGCCAGTGCCAGCGAGCAGCTTATCGGAGCCTTCGGCAAGTTGCGTTGCACCATCATCCAGGCGAGAGGCACCTTCATCGAGTCGCCCGACTCCCTCATTGAGGCGGGTGGTGCCGTCAAGCAGCGCACCAGTTCCATCATGCAGCTTTCCTGCGCCGGCACCCAGCTCACCTATGCCGGCGACCGCACGACCACCGCCTTCTTGTAGCTTCCCAGCACCTTCATCAAGACGTCCAGCACCATCGGCGGCAGTGCCTATTCCATCGCTGAGCTTATTGAGCCCCTCGACTACCTGGTCAGCATATTTTTTCGAGATTGCATTTTCCACACTGGTTTGCACCTGCGGGATTAAGCTCGAAGAAATAACGGAGCCGTTAGTTCCGTAATAATCATTGCTAGCGAAGTGAATTTCAGGTTTGACAGGCTTATCGCTGATGATGGACACCGCTTTTTTGGAAAAATCCTCAGGGATGGTCACCACCAGGAGATATTTGCCTTTGATCAGCCCCTGGTCCCCCTCATCCTTATTCACCTCTGCGAAATTCAGGTAATCGGTATCCAGCAGGCCTTCTACCACCTGATCACCGTAGTTGGTATCAACGCCTTGCTTGTTGACGCCCGCGTCTTCATTCACCACCGCTAGGTCAATTTTGCGCATGTATTTGGATGGGTCCCACATCGCCCACATCATGGTTCCGGCAACGATAATAGGCGCAACCAGGAAGAACACGATAAACACTCGTGACAATGCACTGCGCGGACGCCAATCCAATACGCGGTGCCAACCCAACACTCCCCTGCCATGGCCGGCTTTGGCGGCTTTGCTCATTTTCTTCTCCTTGCAATTGATATGGCACCAAGCGTTTTTTATTTAGTTTTGACAAACTTACCACTTTGAAACAATCTGGGCGTACATTGGACTCCACGTCGTGGAGGAATTCTTCCCTCCAGAATGCAAAAACTCCCACCGTACGCAACGATGGGAGCAAAAGCAGCAGGTAGAAAGGCTAGCCCACGACGGCTAGAAGCCTGCCTTCTTCAAGGCATCGGCCATGGCTCCACCACCACCGGAGCCGCCTTGACCGCCGGTGCGGCCGTGCGAGCCACCCCGGGAACCGCGCCCAGACTTGTGACCGGAGCGCTTACCTTCTCCCCTGTCCCCGGACTTGGCGGAGCACTGCGCATCGCCGCGGCGCTTGGGAGCCTGCAGCCCCGGTTCATCATCTAGACGCAAAGACAAACCGATGCGCTGACGTTCGACGTCGACTTCCATGACTTTTACCTTGACCACTTGGCCGGAGCGCACGACCTCGTGCGGATCAGAGACGAACTTGTGGCTCATAGCAGAAACGTGGACGAGACCGTCCTGATGCACTCCAACATCTACAAAAGCGCCAAAGGCCGCCACGTTGGTAACTGCGCCCTCAAGGATCATTCCCGGGGTGAGATCGGAGACCTTATGCACCCCCTCCTTGAAGGTAGCGGTCTTAAACTCCGGACGCGGGTCACGGCCGGGTTTATCCAGCTCAGCGATGATATCGCTCACCGTAGGGATACCAAAAGTATCATCGGCAAAATCTGCTGGCGCAAGCTTGGAAAGTACGCGGGTATTGCCAATAAGCTCAGAAATTCCCAGACCGGTCTTTTCCGCAATGCGGGAGACAACCGGATAAGCCTCAGGGTGCACGGCGGAGGCATCCAGCGGATCGGTGCCGCCATTGATGCGAAGGAAGCCGGCGGACTGCTCAAAAGCCTTAGGTCCGAGACGCGGCACCTTCTTCAATTCCTTGCGGGAAGCAAAGGTGCCGTTTTCGTTGCGGTAGGCCACGATATTGGCAGCAATGGTGGAATTGACTCCAGCCACCCGCTCGAGCAGCGGGACGGAGGCAGTGTTGAGATCCACGCCCACGCCGTTCACGGCACTTTCCACCACACCATCGAGGGTGCGGGCTAGCGCGGTCTGGTTAACGTCGTGCTGATACTGCCCCACCCCAATAGCCTTCGGATCGATCTTTACCAGCTCCGCCAGAGGATCCTGCAGACGACGGGCGATGGAAACTGCACCACGCAGCGAGACATCCATATCGGGGAATTCCTCCGCTGCTAGCTGCGAGGCAGAATACACTGAGGCGCCGGATTCCGACACTACGACGGGCGTGGGCCGCTTACCCCCGGCCTGCTTGATGAGGTCCGCAGTATCCTGGGCGAGCTTCTCGGTCTCACGGGAGGCAGTACCGTTTCCGATGGCCATAAGGTCCACAGAATGCTTGGCACACAAGGTAGACAAGGTCTGTAGTGCCTGGCTCCACTGATTCTGCGGCTGATGCGGGTAGACAATCGCGGTATCGAGCACTTTGCCGGTTTTGTCCACAATCGCGCATTTGACGCCATTGCGGTATCCAGGATCCAAGCCGATGGTGGCTCGCTGGCCCGCCGGCGCCGCGAGCAGGACGTCTCGTAAATTAGTGGCAAAGATTTTAAGGGCACCTTCCTCTGCCACCCCTTTCAGGCGCATGCGTATATCCAGGCTGGAGGAAATATAAAGCTTGGTGCGCCAGCCCCAATGGACGGCGTCAGCAAGCCACTTGGACGATCGATCCAGTTCGAATCGGGAAGCAATAAGATCTTCATAGTCAGCATCATCGCCAGGATCTAGCTGCAGCTGCAATACGCCCTCATTCTCGCCCCGCAGGAGCGCCAAAATGCGGTGCGACGGCAACGTATGGAAAGGCTCATTGAAGGAGAAGTAATCCTTAAACTTCGCCCCTTCTGCTTCCTTGCCTTCAACAACGTGCGCGCCCATCGCGCCTTCATTAAACATGCGCTCTCGCACCTCACCTACCAGGTCAGCATCGAGTGCGAAGCGATCCACCAAGATGGCGCGGGCACCGTCGAGGGCCTTCTTGGTATCTTCAAAACCCTCGCAAAGGAAGGCCTGCGCCAAGTCTTCTGGGGTGGCGTGAGGATCCGCGATGAGCTTATCGGTCAGCTCTTCTAGGCCTGCCTCGCGGGCAATATCTGCCTTGGTTTTGCGGCGCTTTTTATACGGCAGGTACAGGTCCTCCAGGCGCGCCTTGGTATCGCAGGCAAGGATTTGTTCCTTGAGGGCGTCGCTAAGCTTGCCTTGCTCCTCAATCGCCGCAAGGATGGTCTCCTTACGCTCCTGCAATTCTTTTAGGTAGTTCGCGCGCTCTTCAATAGTGCGCAGCTGGGAGTCATCCAGCCCGCCGGTAGCCTCCTTGCGGTAGCGGGCAATAAAAGGCACGGTATTGCCCTCCGCAAGCAGCTGCAACGCGGTAGAAATTTGCGTTTCCTTCACATTGAGCTCGGCAGCGATGGTTGCCGCAATATTCACGTGGTCTCCTCACTCTTTCTCGAGGTTTGGGATTAGACCCACCCAATTTACCGCACGGCTCTTACACCGCCTTCGCTTGCCGACGCCCCCTTAACGCATAAAACCTCCTTTCCCAGCAAGGAAAGGAGGTTTTATGTGGCGCGTGCTAGTGGATAACCACGCGGGCGTTATCGCCGCCGGAGCAGGAAACTCGGGCGGAGCTACCGGAGCAGTACATGGTGTAGGTTCCACCGGTGGCCGGCGAATAGACGCTCAAGGTAACGTTGGTGCCGCCGCCCGCAACCCAGTTATTCATAAAAGCGGTGTAGACGTTGCTGGCAAAACCACTGGAGGTCTTGCTGGTAGCCGCGTAATAGCTGGTGTAATCATTCCACGAATGTCCATTGCTGCTGCCAGCGGAACCAGCCTGTGCCGGCGCTGGCGCCGGAGCATCCTTGGTCTCGGTCACCGTGACAGGGACGGAGTCTTCATCCTCTGCAGCATCCTCGGCGGAACCGGATTTCTTGCCGGCCCCTGCCCCAGATCCGGATCCGGTATTCGCATCCGCCTGCTGGAATTGACTATCGGCGGCAACGCTATCCGTAGAATCGCTCTTGTCATTGGTCACGAACATAATGACCATGGCGGCCACCGCGATTACCGCTACAATTGCCGCGATAATCGCGGCGATCGTGGCACCGCTGACGCCGCCGCTTTGCTGTGGCTGGGGATAATACTGTTGGTTGTACTGGGGCGGCTGCTGGTTATATCCACCGTTATTATTGCCATTGGGAGTCGTCATGGTTAAGGGACCACCTTGGGAATAGAAACTTAGAGGGAATGTCCCCTTTACTATAGCCCCAGACGCCTTAAACGCTGCAGATTTAACGTGAAAAAGCGGCAAATAATCATCTAACCGCCGCCTATTGCGCAGCTTCCGCCCGCCATACCGCCGGGGTACCAAGCCCCATCTCTGTAAAACCGATTTCCGCACTCCCCAACCAAATCGCTTCCGGGGGCAAACATTCCGCCACAATGGGGGTCACCGCGGCTAGGGGTTGTGCGGTCTCACCGTTAACTATGAGCCGCCACACCGGAATTCCTTGCGGCCGCTGGCCAAACCTAAAACGGTATTCCTGTGCCAACGGGCTGTTATCCGGGCATGACTCCGCTACCTGAATGACGAAAATGCTTGCCGGGTGAAAGTCCTGAGTGCGTAGCCTCTCAGGCAGTCCTGCGAGGCAATCCTCACACTCCCGGGTTCCTAGAAGGACAGACAGATCAGCACTAACCTCCATTAGCCTTTACCCTTAGCATTAGCGTCCTGCTCCAACTGCGCAATAAAGGCTCTATCGCCTTTGTCGAGCTCGGCTACTTCCAGCAGCTCGGGACGGCGCTGCCAAGTGCGCAATAATGCTTGTTCGCGCCGCCACTTATCCACCAAGGCGTGGTTTCCCGAGGTCAAAACGTCCGGTACGGCCAGACCCCGCCACTCTCGCGGCTTGGTATAGCTCGGGCCCTCCAGGAGACCATCAGAAAAGGAATCCTCTTCATGGGAGCGCTTATTTCCCAGCACGCCTGGAATAAGCCGCACCACGGCCTCTGCAATAACCAACGTCGCTACTTCCCCACCGATCAGCACATAATCACCGATGGATACCTCACGCACGCGGTAGCGACGAGCCGCATCATCTACCACTCGCTGGTCGATGCCCTCATAACGCCCACAGGCAAAGACGATGTGCTCCTCATTCGACCACGCACGCGCATCCGCTTGAGTAAACGGTTTTCCCGTTGGCGTCGGCACAATGAGTAGCGGGAGGTCACTATCCTCTTCGGGTTGGGCATCAACCGCGTAGGCGTGCGCCTCTACTCCTTCAAGCTCATCGTGGCGGGGACGGTTCAGGTGAGGAAGGGCCGATTCTAGGTTCGGTGCGCTTTCTTGCATAGCGACGCTATCAAGTGCCGGCCCCCATACTTCCGGCTTCATAACCATGCCGGGGCCGCCACCGACTGGCGAATCATCAACGGATTTATGAGCATCCGTCGCCCACTGCCGCAGATCATGTACGCCTACTTCAAGGCGACCTTGTTCAATGGCCTTTCCTAAAAGTGCATGTCGCAACGGCTCCAAGTACTCCGGAAAGATGGTGACAACATCTAGCCTCATAGGTCCAGTAACCCTTCCGGCGGGTCGATGGTGCACGTCCCGGCTGCAAGGTCCACCTCAGGAACAATGGCATGCACGAAAGGAATGAGCACTTCCTTGCCGCTGTCGAGATTTACCTCCAGCAAATCTTGGCTTCCTCCGTGAACGACCGACGTAACCTCACCAACTGCCTTGCCCTCTAGAAGTACGTGGAGTCCTTCTAGCTCGTGGTCATAAAACCCATCATCATCACTATCGAGCGGCGCGGCGAAAAACTTCGTACCTCGCAGGCTATCTGCCACATTGCGGTCTTTAATTTCTTCGAAAGTAATGAGCAGCCTTCCCTTGTGAGTGCGGACTGCCTTGATAGTTAGCGTGTGCTCTTTTTTGCCCTGCGTACCATGGAGCACTTCCCCCACCGCAAAGCGCACTTCCGGTTCGTCAGTAGTGGTCTCAACTACGACTTCACCTTTTACGCCGTGCGATTTAATCACGCGACCAATCATCAATTCCATAGCGGAAAGTCTACAGCACTGGCCTTTTACCCTTGTCAGTGATGGGTTTTCAACCACTTGTTAAAAGCTCCGGCCGCTGGGATTGATTGCCGTTAAAGTAGGCACATGAGCGATGTACCTACCAACTCCCCGGAAACCTTCGGCACGGCTTCCCAGCTGGGCCCCGCGTCCGCTATGACCACAATTAACTTGCTCGATAGCGCACCGGATACGGATCCACAGCGCCCTCGACCAGGCGTACAGCGCGTCTTGAGCGCCGATGGCGCTAATCTCATCCTCTTTAGCTTTGCACCAGGACAATCCCTGCCTGACCACAAAGCAGCTCATCCCATTACCGTGCAGACGCTCCGCGGGCAGCTCAACTTCACTTATGGTGAAGAAACCGTCGCCCTTACTCCCGGCACAATCGTACATCTTCCTGCATATGAGGTGCATAAAGTTGAGGCTGCCGCAGCGGATTCCGGTAGCTCCATCCCCGCAATTTTGCTGCTCACCATGCTGACAAAGTAGTTTATACGAACATAAGTTTTGGTGATAAAATGAGTCTCATGGAATCGCATAATAAGCCCTACCATCATGGAAACCTCCACGATGAGCTGCTCCGCATCGCAGTCCAACTAGGCAAGAGAAGCGGTCCTAGCGCCATCACCGTCCGCGCTGTTACCCGCGAAGCCGGAGTATCCCCTACCTCCGCCTACCGCCACTTCAAGGACCAAAACGAGCTGCACGATAAGGTAGCCGAGCTCGCCACCGATGAATTGGTCCGGCGCCTGCACGAGACCACTGAGGCGGCCGAGCACCTGGACTTTCCAGAGCACCTAATGCAAATCGGTTACGCATACCTTGAGTTTGCCTTGGATGAAACCAATTACTTCCGCTGCATGCTGGAATGGAAGGCACTGCGCTTTATGCTCGGTGTAGATCCCCACACCGAAGATGACCCGAAGATGGATCACCTTCAGCAGATTCGCGACTTTTTCGCCCTTTTAACACGCCACGCGCAAGCTTTGGACAACACTACTGACTCCACTTATTTCATGCAGAACGCACTTTTGGCGTGGTCTACCATCCATGGCTTTACCGTTCTGGCCATTGACGGCCCCCTGTCACAGCTACCGCGGGAGCAGATCCTAGAACTTTTTGGTCCGGTTGTTGCCGGCGGCCTACGCGGCATGGACTTTAAAGATCCGTCTAATGTCTACACTCGCTACGCCAACTATAAGCCACAAAACTAAAGGAAAAGCCCACTCTCCCCAGCCGAGGTAGCCTCCGGGTTTTCGCCATGTCCTTCTAAGAAATGACCGTGCATGCAGTACCACCAAGGACATGCGTGCACGGTCATCTTTTTGTGCCGGTGGGTTTTCACCCACACAACACAAAGGCCCTGTCTACTCCACTTTCACAGTGGCGTAGACAGGGCCCAAAGCTAGAAGCTCTGTGCGCTAAGCAAAGAAAGGCAGATTACTCTGCAGACTCCTCGGAAGCTTCCTCAGCCTTCTCTTCGGCCTCGGCGTCAGCTTCGCCGGCGGCAGCAGCGGCAGCTTCTGCTGCAGCAGCTTCCTCAGCGGCCTTCTTCTCAGCCTCTTCCTTAGCCTTCTTCTTCTTTTCGGTGATGGCCTCGATGGTTGGGCCGTTGTTAGCCTCAGCCAGTGCCTCGTTAAAGATATCCAGCTTGGACTTCTTCTCCTCAGCAACCTTCAGGGTGCCTTCTGCACCTGGCAGACCCTTGTGCTTCTGCCAGTCACCGGTGACCTTCAGCAGAGCAAGAACCGGCTCGGTTGGCTGAGCACCAACGGACAGCCAGTGCTGTGCACGCTCAGAATCGATCTGGATGAGGGAAGGCTCTTCCTTCGGGTGGTAGATACCGATGTTCTCGATAACCTTACCGTTACGACGGGTGCGCGCATCAGCAATAACAACGCGGTACTCAGCAGCGCGGACCTTGCCCAAACGCTGCAGCTTGATCTTGACAGCCATGACGGCTCCTTTTCTAGTCACTGGGCAGTACAGACGCGCACCAGATAGTGCGCCGGTTCAACCCTTGGATTTAATCTGCGCGTGACATACCGGCCGACCGTAGACGGGAACGGTGCTACGCAGAATATTACGTTCTATTGATTACCTAGCTCAGAATATCCGAGTAGACAACTTAAAATAGGTTAGCGCGAATATCTGCAATTTTAAAAATCGCGACGCCACACACGCAGGTTCATTATGCCATCGATACTAAAGCAGAGTAGCCTTAAGGGCCGAATATAGACATTTCGTTTCATATGAATGGCGCGCTTTCTGCCTCACTATCAAGGCGTTAACGCACGAAAAGACAGTTTATGACTAAAGAATCACCCCGAAATTTCCGGTACCGCTATGACCTTGATGGTCTTCGCGGTATTGCCATCGGCCTAGTAGTTATCTACCACGTATTCGTTGGACGCGTCTCCGGCGGCGTGGACGTATTCTTGCTGCTTTCCGGCTACTTCTTCTTGGGTTCCCAGTTGCGCTACGCCAGCAAGCCCAATGCTTCTTTGAACCCTTGGTGGCCCATCTGGCGCACCTTGCGGCGTTTGGTGCCCAGCTTGGTTTTGGTCATCGGCGTAACCTACATCCTAGTGCGAATTTTCACCCCGCAGCTAATGCGCACCGAGCTCACCCAGCAGATCACTGCCACCATGCTGTACTACCAGAACTGGGAGTTGGCGGAACAAAACGCCGACTACGCCGCAGCCGCAGCCGAGACCTCCCCGCTGCAGCACATGTGGTCCATGGCCGTGCAGGGTCAGTTCTACATTATGGGCATTGCCTTTGCGATCATCTTGGCGGCCATCATGAAGTTCCGGCCGAAGCACCAACCGCTGGGCAAGCGCAGCTTCCCCACGGTCAACCAGATTGCGGGCCCGATCCTCATTGTGGTCACCCTTGTCTCCTTCGCCTACGCTTCGCGCCACGGTCTCTATGGCACCCCGGAGAACTACTACTCCACGTGGTCACGCGCTTGGGAGTTGACCTTGGGTGCTGTCCTAGCCATCTACGGTTCCACATGGAAGATTCCGCCCCGCCTTTATGACCTCTTTACGGGTTTGGGCCTTTTGATGCTCGTCTTTACCGGTGCACTCATCGCGGATACCACCGCTTATCCTGGCCCGCTTTCGCTTTTGCCACTGGGTGGCGCCGTGCTCATCATCTTGGGTGGCGGTGGCAAGATTTCCAAGGCCATGGCGTCCAAACAGGCCCGTTGGTTGGGCGATGTTGCATATCCGCTCTACCTGTGGCACTGGCCTCTGCTTATCCTGTCCACCTCTTATTTGGGTCAAGAAACCCCATCGTGGTGGCTGGGCGTTGTCATTATCATTATTTCTCTGGTGCTGGCGGACCTCACGCACCGATTTTTGGAGCGTCCACTACGACAGCATCGCAAGCGCCCCACGGCCGAGGATTTGCCGGTGCGCAAGGGCCTATCGACGTTGCGTAAACCGGCAGGCGCTGCTCGCGGCGTCGGTGGTGTCGTGGTTGCTGCGTCCGTTATCGGCCTCTTGGCCATCCAACCGCTGTGGATGCGCACGCTTGATGATGCCGATACAGAGCTTTTGGATCCTTCCGTCTACCCGGGTGCAACGACGTTCATCAATAACCTCACCCCACCGGATAACGTAGAGATTAAGCCAGACCCAATTCTGGCCCGCGGCATCCAACCACCGGTGGCCGCAAACTGGTGCTTCGTACCGGATAGCATGCCTGCTGATTTTTTCTTCGAAACCCGCAAAGACAGGAAAACTCCGTGCACATTCGGTGACGTAAACGCGGAGAAAGAAGTCTTTTTGGTCGGCGGTTCCCACGCGGAACAGTATTCTTCCGCGCTTGACCGCCTGGGCAAGGAAATGGGCTTTAAATTGGTTCCGTTACTACGTCAAGGTTGCCCGATCGAGCTGGGCGACGATGTCACTGTGACCCCAGAGTGCGCCGAATGGGGAAAATTGGTCATGGACCGCATCGAAGAAGCAGACCCAGCCTTGGTGATCTCAAATACCACGCGCCCGCAAAATGAGGAAGGCACCGGCCCTGATGCTGTCCCCGCAGGCTACCAGGCATTTTGGGAGGAGCTAGCCGAGCGCGATATCCCCTTCTTGGGCTTCCGTGATAACCCATGGGGCTTCGATGAGGAGGGCCGTCCGCGCGAGTTTGATGAGTGCTACGTAGCCACCGAAGATGCCTATGGTTGCGGCATGCGCTTTGAGCAGGTCTACCAGCCCTATGACCCCGGTGCAGTAGTGCTATCGAAGTACCAGAATATGCTCTCGGTAGATACCGCCCCGTGGTTCTGCGATGCTAATGGTGACTGCCCAGTCATCATCGGCAATACGATGGTCTACCGCGACATGCACCACATCACCAATGCCTTCGCGGATTCGGCTATGCCAATGATTCGCGAGGCCCTGCAGCCATTCCTCAACGGGGAAAAGGTTCAGCAGGAGGCCCCTGATATCCCACCGGAGCAGGCCGCAGCAGCTGTGGAGAAGGCACCCGCCGCACCTACCGATGCCGGCAAGCCGCAGGCTAATCCAGTCCCCTATCCCAACGCCGTGTACGACGAAGCCGTCTAAGACCTCGCACGAATGCACGCAGATGTTTGCGTCCAAGGGCGCTGGGGATAGGGCGACTCCAGCAGCCTGCATACAATAAAAGGAGGCTCCCGCAATAACGCGGGAGCCTCGTTTGCTATGTCTTAAGACTGAGGAAGACTACTTTTTGCCCTTGCCAAAATCCAAGTTGTTGAGGTCAATATTTTCCATTCCCTTCGGCATCTTTGGCATGCCTGGCATACCCGGCATGCCACCTCCGCCGCCCATTTGCTGCTGGAGCTTTTGCAGCTCTTCCATGGACGGCATGCCGCCACCACCGGGCATACCTGGCATTCCACCCATGCCCGGCATTCCGCCTGGCATCTTCGGGCCGCGGTTGCCACCGCCGCCCTTACCCTTCTTGCGCTTGCCGTTTTTGCCCTTGCGGCCCTTCGGCTTCTTCTTGGTAGCAGAGCGACCACCCATACCACCCATGCCGAATTGTCCGGCCATCTTGGACATCATTTTCTTAGCTTGATTGAAGCGCTCGATGAGCTGGTTGACCTCGGAAACGCTCACACCGGAACCATTAGCAATACGCTTGCGGCGCGAGGCATTGAGGATCTTCGGATCTTCACGCTCCTGCGGAGTCATACCACGGATGATGGCCTGGATGCGGTCCAGCTGTTTCTCATCCACCATGGCGGCCATCTCATTCATCTGCTTGCCGCCGGGCATCATCTTCAGCAGGTTGCCGATGGGTCCCATCTTGCGGATCATCAGCATCTGCTCAAGGAAGTCATTCAGCGTCAGCTCACCAGAACCGAGCTTGGAGGCAGCCTCCTCTGCCTTTTGGTGGTCAAGTGTGGCCTCGGCCTGCTCGATAAGGGAAAGCAGGTCACCCATGCCCAAAATACGGCTGGACATGCGCTCGGGGTGGAAGACATCGAAATCATCAAGCTTCTCACCAGTAGAGGCATACATAATGGGCTTGCCGGTGACCTCACGAATAGACAGGGCCGCACCACCGCGGGCGTCACCGTCTAACTTGGTGAGAACCACACCGGTAAAGTCCACGCCATCGCGGAAAGCCTCGGCAGTCTGCACAGCATCCTGGCCGATCATGGAATCAATAACGAAAAGGACTTCATCCGGATCGACGGCGTCGCGAATATTGCGCGCCTGCGTCATGAGTGTCTCATCAATGCCCAAGCGGCCGGCGGTATCGATGATGACCACATCGTGCTGCTTCTGTTTGGCCTCAGCAATGCCGCGCTTGGCGACGTCCACCGGATCACCGTGGGAGGTACCCATTTCATGCTCATTGGAGTCCAGGGAGGTTCCCGGATCCGGTGCGAAGGTCGGCACCTCGGCGCGCTCGCCGACGATTTGCAGCTGCTGGACCGCACCTGGACGCTGCAAGTCACAAGCCACCAGCATCGGGGTATGCCCTTGCTTGGCCAGATGCTTGGCCAGCTTGCCGGCCAACGTGGTCTTACCGGCACCCTGCAAACCAGCGAGCATAATTACCGTCGGTGGGTTCTTCGCTAGGTTCAAGCGGCGGGTTTCGCCGCCGAGGATCTCAATGAGCTCTTCATTGACGATCTTGACTACCTGCTGGGCTGGGTTGAGCGCCTCAGAAACTTCCGCGCCGCGGGCGCGTTCTTTGATGCGCTTGATAAAGCCACGGACGACGGTCAAAGACACGTCTGCTTCCAGCAGCGCGAGGCGGATCTCGCGGGCAGTGGCATTAATGTCAGCCTCGGTCAGTTTGCCCTTACCGCGCAGGCCCGCCAGGGCTGACTGTAGGCGGTCTGATAGTGAGTCAAACACTACGGATGCGCTCCCTTAATTTAGATCGATCTAAAGTTCAACTATTTAATCCTAGTCCCTTGCCAGGGCCCTGGTCACATTCCCCACCACCGTAGCGCGGGAAACGTTTCCGGAGAGGAAGGCATTGACGATCATCGTCGCGCCCATAATTTCATGGCGCAGCCACACAAAGTCTGGCAATGCCTCTATCAAATGCCCCAGAGCGCCAATTCGTTCGACGGTACGGATAACCAAAATGCCGCCCACATCAAAAGCCGCGGTGGTTACCTCTCCCTCGATATCTGGCAGCTCCGTATAGGTACGGGAATTATAAGACTGGATGAACCTTATCTCCTGGGCCGCCTCCTTTAGGGTCTGTTGTACGGTGCGGATGAAGAACTCCGCCTTATAAGTACCGTCATCCTCTCTGACGATATTGGCCCGCACGATGGTCCACCCCAAAGCAGATAGCAAGGCAAAGACGCGCTTGAGCTCCCCTTTAGAGGAACCACACCAGGACACGGTGACTTCTTGGTCTTCCCAATCCACCGTAAGTGCAACGCCCTCAGTCGATAGCGGCACATGCACCGCGGGGCGGTGAAGAACGCGCGGTTTGAGGGCCTCCAGCGCGCGCGAGACAATAAGTTTTTGTGCTTGCTCCACCCGCGGTGTCCACACACCAGGCCCTGTCGATTGCGCATCAGCCTTAGCCAATACCGCCAACAGGGAAATAATCAGCGGATCGTAATGCGCAGCGGCCAGCAATGCGTCGCGAGTGGCATCGGAAAGCGGATCCATCGTCGCAGCTAGCCGCGCCAAGGTGGCATGTTCTGCCACCAGAATTTGGGCGCGCGACCTATCGGCCACGCTCAACCGCATGCGGGCTGCCTGGCGAGCTATCATTTCCGCGCCTACTTGGGCGTGGGGGCGCTCGTAGCCCTTACCGATGTCATGGTAAAGGGCGGCCAGCAGTAATAAATCAGGGCGAGCCACCGAGGTACGCACCTGCGCGCACCGAGTAACCGTTGCGATGAGATGATGGTCCACCGCACTGACATGGCTACGCTCGCGCGGCAATAAACCGCGCACATGCCCCCATTCCGGCACTAAGCGCTCCCACAGGCCATAGCGATCCAAATCCTGAATGACCCGCGGTGTGCATTGCGGGGATGACAAAATAGCGAAGAAATCATCCACCGCCGCCCGCGGCCAGTATGGCGGTAAGTTCGGCAATCCTTGGAGCTGGTGCCAGGTAGCCTCGGCAACGGCATATCCCGTGCGCGCCGCGGCAGCTGCCACGCGTGTAAGCAACCACGGATCCTCTACATTCGGTTTGCGTGAGAGATAGATAACACCGCCTTCTGCCACCACGTCCACATCGAGCGGACGGCGCTGTCCGTGGCCCGCCGCCAATGCTTTTCGCCCCAGCACACCTCGGGCAGTAGCCAGGCCGCGCTCTACGGCCTTATTAACAGTGGCTGCGGCGCTTACCAACGCTGCGGTCAAGGCATAGCGATTTTCAAAGCCCAGATCCGCTGCCACGTCAGCGGCAAACTCAGGATCCAAGATATCGCGGTGGCGTCGGGCTTTGACATGCAGGAGTGTGCGGACGTCGAGAAGCAGCTGCTTTTCGACGTCCAAATCAGGAGAATCGCACAGGTTACCCAGGGCCATCGCGCGCAGAAGCTGAATATCGCGCAGTCCCCCACGACCATTTTTCAAGTCCGGATTCGTCATTGCCGCTACCGCGCCCGAGCGCTTCCAGCGAATAATCGCGGTATCCACAAAATCATCAAAACCCCGCTGCAGCTGGCGCCGCCATGCCGCGAGCAGCTGCGCCCGCGCCTCATCAACTAGAATCTTGCGCCCAGCTACGAAGGCCAAGTCCAACTGTGCAAAGCCAGCAGAAGCATCCTCTGCAGCAATTGCCGCACACTCCCGCGGGGTGCGCAGGGCATAATCTAGGCGGTACTTGGCATCCCATACGGGCAACCACAGCTTCTCCACCAGCGCTGGGTCTGGATCGTAGCCTTCCGTATAGATAAGGATGACATCAATATCTGACTGCGGGGTCATCTCATTGCGCGCAAAGGACCCGGTGGCAGCGAGCGCAGTCCCCGGTGGTAGCTCGAGGCTACGCAATACACGAAGCGCCGAGGCATGGGCCTCGGCGCGAATCTGTGCGGCGGTACGCATTCTGGTTTTACAGTGCCGACTCCCCGCGCTCCCCGGTGCGCACACGTATGGCGTCTTCTACTGGGGTTACCCACAGCTTGCCATCGCCGATCTTGCCGGTATAGGCAGCATCCACGATGGCATTGATGATGTCTTCGGCGTGGTCATCCGCTGCGACAACCTCTAACTTCACCTTAGGTACAAAATCGGTGGCGTATTCTGCTCCGCGATATACCTCGCTATGCCCACGCTGCTGCCCAAAGCCCTGGCTTTCAGTAACAGTGAGACCGCGTACTTCCTGCTGCTCTAGCGCCTGGCGGATTTCCGGCAGGGTGAAGGGCTTGACGATGGCCGTGATGAGTTTCATTGTTACTCCTTGCTTTCTTCGGGGCGGGGCTTGAAGCACCGAATAGTGTGCACCCATTCTAGCCCGAGCACGGCAGTTGCTGTGCACTATATTCGCATCATGAATCCAGCGCCCGGTGAATCCAAAAATGCGTTGAACCCAAAAAGCAGCGAGCCCCCTCTGCCCTCCCGCTATTAAGCGCGACCGCAGATAGAGCTCGCCGCCATAAGCCAATTGAGGAGACTAGATATCGTCTTCCTTGGCTTGCACGGTTTGGACTTTCTTGTGGTTATGCTTGGCGTGCTTGACGTCAGTAACTGTCACGCCGTAGATGGAACGTCCAAGGTAGAAGGAACCTACCGAGCCAATAATCCATACACCAAAACAGGCGATCAGTCCTTGAATGAGCAGCCACAGGGAAAAACCATCGCGGCCGAAATCCACGACTAGTTTGGCCAAAATAATCAGTGGTACCGCAAGGCCCACAGTAGGGCCCAGCAGGTTAGCGCGAGTCAATGCGTCTGGCGCGCGCCACAGGGATATCACCGTCGCGACCACCAAAATGGTGGCGATAATAAGTAGCACCGAGGCGATAATCTCAGAAATAGCCATTGCTTATCTCCTACCCTTCGAAATAATGCGGGCCATAGATAGCGTAGGCAGCACGCCCGCGGCAATGGCGCCGAGGAGTGCAATGTAGTACGCCATCGGGGCGTTATTGGTCATCGACCATGCCAGGTACATGCAGATCATGCCGTAGAAAACGATGTCAGACGTAATTGCGCGAGTGAGCTCATCGCGCGTGCGCAGCGCGAGCAGCACGCCGCACCATGTGGCGATGCCAATGATGAATACGCATACCAATACGACCCAGCCGAACGGGGACAATGTGGCAAAATCAATCATCGCTCGGTCTCCTTTCTGCGTTTTACATTACGGGCATGACGCTTTGGCTTTTCGACGTCCGCTTCGCTTTCTGAAAGCGGAGTGTCCTCCGCCTGAGCCAAGTCAGGCGAGCGCATAAAGCGGCCGACAGATTCGAGGGGATACTCGTAAAAAGCCTCATCCAATTCTGTAGTCTCCCCTTGGCCTGGGACACCATAGTCGATGTCTTTCACCCGTGGGGCAAGGCGCTGCTCCATATCAGCCAAGTCAGCCACGATTGCCGCCGGGTCAGATCCTTGCACGGCCTGCACCAGCACGATGCGCGGCAGCCCCTTGCGGGGTGGCTCACGCAACCCCAACGAAAGCGTTCCTGGCGTTGCGGTGATGGAAGACGTAAACCAAAAGATCTCCCAGGCGCCGGTCACCCGCAGTGGATAACGAATAATAACCGGGTGGTATTCATTATCTGGCTTGAAAGCCGCTACCGCCAGGCTAATGCCGGCAACGAAGATTTCCTTGATGAGCCACAATGCATACACCACTGCGTTCATTTAACGGCCCTCCTGAATTTCATCGATATTGGGAACTGCAATCGGCTCGTCTCCCAAGACGGCTTCAGTATAAGCGGTGGTATCAAGCAGCTGTTCCGATGCGCTATCCACAACATCTAGGACAATGCCAGAGAAGATGAACATGCACAGCGAACCAAGGATAAGTGCCGCAGAGGGGGCCATGAGCTTTTTGCGGATGATCAATTCATCCGGGACCTTGTCTTCCGGCAAGCCCTTGCCCCAGAAGGTCTTGCGCCATACGCGCAGCATGGCCAAGAAGGCGGCAAAGGAGGCTATAATGATGGCCGCGATGGCAATCCACGCCCAGGCACCACCAACGCGGGCGATCTCGAAGACGATCATGAGCTTGCCCCACATGCCAGAGAACGGCGGGAAACCGACGACGGAGAACGCACCGGCGGCGAAAATCCACGCGATAATGGGGTCCCGGCGAGCGAGACCGGAAAGCTTGGTTAGCAGGCCCGTGCCGTAGGTTTCCTCAATAGCGCCCGAAGCCAGGATCAGCGAACCGACGGTCAACATGTGGTGGATCGTGTACATGATGCCGGCTGCCAATGCGCGACGTGGGTCATCAGAGGTAAACGCAAGCATGACCAGAATGAACGGCATGCCGTTGAGCATCTGGTAGCCGAGCACGCGGCGAATAGAGTTCTCCGCTAAGCCACCGAAGGCACCGATCATCATGGAAATGATCATGATGACGATGATCAACACATTCCAACGCTGATCCAGGTCGAATAGCTGCACGTAGAGGCGGTAGAGAATGTACACGGCTACCTTGGTGTGCAGGCCGGAAAAGAGGCCCATCACCGCAGCCGAGGTTCCCGGGTAGGTGCGCGGCAACCACGACTGCACCGGGAACACGCCGGCCTTGGCGGTGATCGCGATGAGGATTAAGCCCGCGGCGACGGTTACCGGTCCGTTGCCTGCTGCTGCGCCCTTCAGCGCGCCCAAGTTAACAGCACCAGTAACCGAGTACATATATCCGACGCCAACCACCAGCAACGTGGAGGCGAATAGGTTCACCAAGACAAAGGCACGGCCGGCTGCCAAACGCGACCAAGTACCCGACATGGTAATCAGGCCGTAGGACGGCAGGAGCATGACCTCAATAAAGACGAAGAAGTTAAAGAGGTCAGCGGTAAGCAGCGCACCGCAGACACCGGTGATCAAAATCAAGGTGAGCGATGGATAAAAGCGAGATTTGGTCTCCCCGCCCGCAATGGCAAACCAGTTGGCGCCAAAAGCGACAATCATCGTGGTGATGATCATCAACGCGGAGAAAGCATCCGCAGCAAACGGGATACCCACATTGCCTTGGTATAGGCCCACTGTGTGGGCAACTACCCCGTTGTTCATGGTGTACATCAGCAGACCCAGGCCAGCGAAGATTCCCATGCCCGGGATGATCAACATGATGGAATCGCGCACCGCACGCCACGGTGCCAGCAGTGCAAAGGCTGCTGCAATCAGCGGGACCGCTGGGAATAGCGGAAGGAGTTGAGCTACAGCATCAGTCATTATTTATCATCCTCCTTCTGTTCAGCTGCCCCACGCTCTGCTACGGGAGTGTCGTGGTCCACCTGACCGATACGGTCAAGATGGTTGGTGGAATCTTCCAGAATCTGGCGATTTTGGGCGTCGCGGCCCAAGGTTGAAAAGGCATGATCGATGGTGTTGTCATCTACCGGCTCCACCACATCGGTGTCGTCATTCTTACCCATTGCCGCCATCGTCAACAGAATGGTCGAGGTGGCCATGGAAATAACCACCGCGGTCAACACGAAGGCCTGCGGCAGCGGATCTGCCATCTGGTCGTGTGGAACCTGGGACGGGAAAGACTCACCGCGGTAGGAGTACACGCCTGTAGCCAGCAGCATTAAGTTGGCTCCGTGTCCGAAGGCCATCATGCCCAACACGATGCGCACCAAACCGCGCTGTTGGATGAGGTAGACGGCACTGCCTATGAGCAAAGCAATAGTCAATGCAAGGATCATTACTTCTCTCCTCCCCGCTTAGGCATAGACCGTTTATTTTTCCTCTTCGTCCTTGCTTCCGATGGCGTCAGCAAAGCCCAAGGATCGGTCGAGGGGTTAATCGGGTCCGGATATGGATCGTCGACATCCTCAAGCGAAATGCGCGGCGTGGTTGGCAGCGCGGAATTATCATCATGAATCCACGGCAGGAAGTCACGCTCCGTGCCAGGGCGCAGGTAACCGCCCAGGGCATTAATCGCCATGGTCAACATGCCCAATACCGCTAGGTAGATGCCCAGATCGAAGATGAGCGAGGTAGTCCAGTGCTGACCAAAGGCCTCGGCGTGAATGGCCGCGAGGAAGCCACCATTTCCAAGGCCGTGGTGCAAGTAGCCCACGAAGCCTGCGATCAAGGCAGTAATGATTCCAATGCCAGTCAGGTGAATCGGGGTCATGCGGCCAAAGACGATTTCGTCGGAGCCACGAGACAGATAAATAAGTCCGATCGCCGCACCCATGATCAATGCCGCCGGGAAGCCACCGCCAGAGGCATTATGTCCACGGAAGAAAACGATGATAGACATGACGACCAGCAGCGGAATCACCACGTGAACGCCCTTGCGCAACGGCACGGAGTTCAACTGCGACTGCCCGAATGGCGCCGGGCGTGTGCCCGACTTGAATGGGAATCGCGGCAGCGTCGTCGTGATAGCTGCGATAACTACCGCAGCCATGCCCAGAACGGAAAGCTCGCCCAAGGTATCGAGTGCACGGAATTCCACGATGATGGTAGCCACAACGTTGTCACCACCAGTGATATCCGGAGCATTATCGAGATACCACATGGCCAGATCCGAACGCTCGTGTCGGCCCATTAGGCCCCACACACCCAAGAATGCAGCGACACCGGCCAATACTGCGATGACAATAGAGCCGGTCTTGCGGGACTTATCCTTCACCGGTTGGAAGGTTTCCGGCAGGTAGCGCAGCACCATCATCATGACGATGACGGATAGGGCTTCCACCATAAACTGGGTCAAAGCTACGTCGGGCGCGCCGAGCAGGAACATCTGCAGGGTTACACCGGAACCGGCAATCCCGATCATGATGGCACCGGTCAAGCGGTTCTGAGTGCGCACCAACCCAAACATAGCCAGCGCGATGATGCCCAGTGGCAGCAAGTCCCAAGGATTGTCCAAACCATCCACCCGCGGCTGCAGCGCTACCCCGTCAACACCATCGCGGATGAGGGTGGTAGCAGCCAATACGATGATCAAAATGACAATCGGCAACATGTGGCGAGAGGGATTATGCGAATCGGACATCTTGCCTAGGACTCGTCCCAATCGGGTGCAGCCTAGCTGCAGTGAGTGGAGCAACTCATTGCCGCTGCGCGGCATGAACTCGTTGTCTTCAAAGCTTGGCCACATCTTCTTACGGGCAAAGACACCGGCAATACCAGCGATGAGGACCAAGAGCGAGATAAGGAACGGAACATTGAGACCGTGCCAGAGGGCTAGGTGCGAATGATGTTCCAAACCAACAGCAGCCACTGCATGGTCGATCGGGGTATTAAAGATGCCGAGTACGAATACCAATGGCAGGGACATAAAGCCCGGCAATGCAGCGGGCAGCCACAGGGACACCGGTGCCTCATGGACATGCTCCATATCACGAGGCCCATCGAAGAAGGCGCCAAAAACAATCTTTGCGGAGTAGGTAAAGGTAAAGAAGGCACCGATACCGGCAACGATGAGCAAAATGACCTGGCCGGTGCTGCCAATCGGGGCGTCTTCAAACGCGGTGAGCATTCCCTCCTTGGATACAAAGCCCAAAAGCGGTGGTACCGCGGCCATCGATGCCGCACCGATAACTACCGAGCCAAATGTCCACGGCATCTTATTCCACAGCGGGCCGAGGCGACGAATATCGCGCGAACCAGCCTCGTGGTCGATGACGCCAATAAGCATGAACAGCGAAGACTTGAACAATGCGTGCGCCAGAGTGTGTACCAACGCAGCGGCGATTGCGAACGGGGTTCCCACACCGATAGTGGCGACAATCCAGCCCAAATGGGAGACGGTGGAATATGCCGTGAGCTTCTTCAAATCCGTCTTTTGCACCGCAAAGACCGCGGACATCACCGCGGTACCCATTCCGACCACGATGAGCAACCAATTCCAAACCGCCACATCGTGGAAGATCGTGGAGAAGCGAATCAGCAGGTAGACACCGGCCTTTACCACGGCGGCTGCGTGTAGGAAGGCCGAAACCGGAGTGGCGGCGGCCATAGCTTCAGGCAGCCAGAAGTGGAATGGGAATTGCGCCGATTTTGTAAATGCAGATGCCGCGATCAACACGGCTACGGCCGCCGTTACACCTGGGCGCTGCGTCCATACCGGCGAAGCCAGAATGTCAGATACCGCAGTCGAGCCGGTCACTGTCGCAGCAATACCCAAACCTGTCAGCAGGGTCAATCCGCCAATGAAGGTCAGGATCAATGTGCGCTGCGAACCAGCTTCACCGCTCGAACCAGAGCGCGCAATCAACATAAAGGAAGCCAAGGAGACTAGCTCCCAAGCAAGGAACAAAACCACAACGTCATTGGCCAAAACCAGCAACAAAATGGACAGCGTAAACGCTGTCATCAAGGTATAAAAGCTGGTGTTACCCTCATTCTTAGGCAGATAGGCCGCCGAATATGTAAAAACGACGGCACCAATGACCAGCGCCAACATGGCGAAGAAAATACTCAACGCGTCCCCGCGGAGAGCAAAACTTACGTCGACGCCCGGTGCGATGAAATCGCGCACCCAAGTGGCGTGGAAACTCAATTCCTCCCCGGCTGCAATGGCAGGGAATTCCTTGGCAATAAGGACCGCTGCAATAACAAAAAGGCCAGCTAGTGGATAGCCTGCCTTTCGGTCAATAACCTTTACGGTTACCGGTGCCAAGATCACTGCCAGCGCCGCGAGGAGGACTGCATAAAGTAGCGTCACGAAATACTTGCCTCACGAACCTTGGTCTAGGTTTAATGCGAATTTCGCATTAAATACAGCCCTTTCAGGCTACCATTCCCACCAAGGTCAAACCACATTGCAGCGTTCCCTTTTGGCGCATAAAAGGCGAGCACAACCGTCACAATTACGCTCACAGCCAGAAAAACCACAGGCGCTTAGCAGTACTTTTTGTCGTAGCAATTGAATTGCCTATACCGCATAGTTTGCGACATGGTGGTCCCTTATGTGCGAAAAGAATTCGCGAGACTGCTACACGCTCGAGCTCAGCCATGAAAACTAAGAACTCCCCCAGCACACCAAGGCGCACGCTCGTGCTACCCGATGTGCAGGGGGAGAGTTTTAAAGTTGGCCGTTACTTCTCGCCCAAGAGTGCGTCGACGAAGCCTTCGACCTCAAATGGTGCGAGATCATCGGCACCTTCGCCCAAGCCCACGAGCTTGACCGGAACGCCCAATTCCTCTTGCACCTGGAAGACGATTCCGCCCTTGGCAGTACCATCCAGCTTGGTCAGGACGACGCCGGTGATATCTACTACCTCGCGGAAGATCCGGGCCTGGGTCAAGCCATTTTGACCCACGGTGGCGTCCAATACCAGCAGAACCTCGTCCACATCGGTCTTCTTTTCCACTACGCGCTTGACCTTGCCCAACTGGTCCATCAAGTCAGTGGAGGTATGAAGGCGGCCTGCGGTATCAACCAAGACTACATCTACTTGCTGTTCTACACCGCGAGCTACTGCATCGAAGGCCACCGATGCTGGGTCAGCGCCCTCCTTGCCACGCACAGTATCGGCGCCAACGCGGCGGCCCCAAGTCTCGAGCTGGTCAGCGGCCGCAGCACGGAAAGTATCCGCTGCGCCCAAAAGTACCTTGTGCCCCATGGCTACAAGCACGCGAGCAAGCTTGCCCGTAGTTGTGGTTTTGCCGGTGCCGTTTACGCCGACAACCATAACGATGGCCGGCTTACCCTCATTCGGCATGGCCTTAATGGAACGGTCCATCTCTGGGTGTCCTGCCTCGATAAGGCATTCACGCAGCATGGCACGCGCCTCATCCTCACTGGACACACCGCGCTCAGCAATCTTCTCGCGCAGGGAATCAGTCACTTTCATGGTGGACTTGGTGCCCAAGTCCGCCATGATGAGCGTATCTTCTATTTCCTCCCAGGCTTCTTCATCCAAGTCGCCGGCGGAAAGAATTCCCATAAGCCCCTGTCCGATGGCATTTTGCGAGCGCGAAAGGCGTCCACGCAAACGGCCTAGGCGTCCGCCGGCGGGAGCAATATCTTCCTGTGGCGCTGGCGCTGGGGCTGGCTCTGCATCGGGAACCTCTGTCTGTTCCTTGGCAGCTTCGGCCGCACCGGTCTGTGCCTCGGCTGCAGCCGCAGCTTCTTCAGCCTCCTCGCGGTCATCGACGCGCTCTTCAATGTCCTCCGCGTTCTTATCTTCAACGACCTCGTCAAAGACTGGGGATTCCTCTTCTACTGCAGCATCTTCCACAGCGGCGGCATCTTCTGGAGCCTCTGACTTTTCAGCAGCTGGCGAGGACTTCTCCGCTGGTTCATCGGCCTGCGGCGTCGCTGGCTCCTCCGGCTCGGATGCGGTTTCTGGCTGCTCGACCGATTCTGGGACATTATCCGCAGGCGTGTCTTCACTCTCTGCAGCCGCAGCTGCCGTACCTGCTACCCCTGCCGTACCGGCAGCCGTTGCCTCCGCAGCTCCATCGCCCGTAGAAGGGGTCTGTTCGGATTTATCTGGGATAGAGTCGGACCGCTGTTCTTTCGCATTAGCCGACTTATTGGTCTCAGTAACTTTATTGGTTTCTGCCTGCTTCGCCTGCTGTGGTTCCTGCTTATTTACCTCTGGTTGCCCCACTGCGGGCTTGTCGGCCGCAGCATCGGTCTTCGGCTTTACAGACTGTGGCTCGTCCTCGTGTGCTTGCGGCTTCGCCTTTGGTTGTGGAGCCTTGCCACTGAGCTGCTCGTTGGCGATGTCGGTAGCACTAGGCTCTTCCTTTGGTTGCTGGTATGCCTGAGCTGGCTTATCCGCAGTTGGCTTATTCGCCACGGGCTTTTCCGCCTGAACCGGGCTTTTCTGCGCTTCTTTGGCACCACCAGCAGGAGCGAAGTTAAAGCCAGACTTAGCTTGATAGTTGCCGGACTTTTGCTCCTGGGTAAGCTGCTTCGGTTCTTCCTCAGCGGGCTTATCAAAGGACACCTTCTTGGCGTCGCCGCGCTTTTTGCCGATTACTACGAGAAGAATAATCAGCACAATAACGGCGATCGCAATGCCGATCCATAACCATAAAGAATTCATGCCTCTATAGTGCCAGTCTTGTTGGCTCGCGGCACCCCAAACCCCCGGCCTAGCTCGGAAGGGGTGGCGCCGGCAGGCAGCGATCCTGGCTACTTCTCTAGCTCATCGCCCCGCGGCGCGTCGACGCCCAGGCGAGTAGCATCCTCGCTAGCTTGCTCCGTGCCCGGCGCCCAACCTGCGGGATTCATGCGCTGCGAAATCACGCGGGTTACACCATCGCCGCGCATGGTCACGCCATAAAGCACGTTAGCTACATCCATCGTCGGCTTTTGGTGCGTAATGACGATAAGCTGCGAGTCCTTGCGCAACTCTTCAAAAAGGGCGATGAGGCGACGCAGGTTAACATCATCAAGCGCTGCTTCGACCTCATCCATGACATAAAACGGGCTAGGGCGAGCGCGGAAGATTGCTACCAGCATGGCCAGCGCGGTAAGCGACTTCTCACCACCTGAAAGCAAGGACAGGCGCTTGACCTTCTTGCCCGGTGGACGCGCTTCCACCTCGATGCCGGTGGTGAGCATGTCCTCCGGCTCCGTGAGAATGAGGCGGCCCTCACCGCCCGGGAAAAGGGTCTGGAAAACCTTGGGGAATTCTGCTTCAACGTCATGCCATGCATCGGTGAACAACTGCAGAATCTGCGCGTCCACGTCCTCGATAACCCCGGCCAGATCCTTGCGGGCTTGGATGACATCCTCAAGCTGGGTGGAGAGGAAAGAATAACGCTCTTCCAAAGCCTTGTATTCTTCCAACGCAAGCGGATTGACCTTGCCCAAAGAATTCAAGTCCTTCTCTGCTTGCTTCAAGCGTGCATTTTCCGCCCCGCGATCGAAATCCTCACCGGGGGTGTAGTCCTGCAAAAGGTCCGAAATCGCAATGCCGAGCTGTTCTACTATCTTGGTTTCAGCTTCATCGACGCGAACCTGCGCCTGAGAGCGGGCAATTTCCGAGTCATGAGCACGGTTAGTCAACCGGTCCAGCTGTTGCCGCGCGGCCGAGACCTGTTGCTTTACCTGTTGCAGCTGTGCGTTCAAGGAGGTGCGCTGCGCAAAGTAGTCATCGCGCTCAGAGGTAGCGCGCTCTAGCAATTGGGTGGCGCGCGCGGCCAAATCACGCGAATGCCTTACCACCGCACCGGCTAATTCTCCTTGGGCCTTGCGCCGCGCCATAGCCTGTTCATGGCGAGCCTTGGCTTGGCGCTCATGCAGCGCTTGGCGACGCAACGCCTCGCTCTTCCCCGCTACCTGGCCCACGTGATCCTGAGCGGAGCGGGCAGCAACCTGCGCCTCCATCTCCATCGACTTAACCTGCTCTAATGCAGCCGAGGCCTCGTCACGCTCCACCGACGAGGGCTCGTCGGGCTGCTCGTCCGCATCAACGCGGGCAAGCCTATCGCGGGCGTCGGCAAGCTGCGTGCGAGCTCCGGCGAGCTTAACCTCGATCTCGGTCGCCCGCGCCGCGGCCTTCTCGTGCTCAGTTTTATTGGCCTCGTACTGCTTCAGCAGGCGCTGATGATCGCGTTTCCACGCCTCCACCTCGGTATCGTGTTCGCGTAAGGCGGCCTTCGCTGAGGCTGCCGTCACGCGGGCATCCTCCGCCGCGATCTTCGCGCCCTCGAGAGTGCCGGAAAGCTCTTCCAGCTCCTGCGCGGCAGTTTCCAGCTGTTCCTCCGCCTCTGCAATGCGGGCGGTGACTTCTACGGTAGATGAGGCACCGGTGCCTACTTCTACCCAACCTTCGCCCAACACCACGCCGGATTCGGTAACGGCACGCAGGCGAGGATCCTCTGCCACCAATTTTTTCGCCGCCGCGAAATCGGGAACGAGCACGACATCCGCAAGGAGGCGGTGCAGCGCGGCGGATACCTCCGGAACCACAGCAATATGGTCGAGCAGCCACGAGGTGCCGGTGGGCAAAGTCGCATCCACGCGCCAGGATGTGGCGGGGGCGGCAACGGAAACATCGACAAGCGCGGAGCGGGTACCCTTTTCCAAGGCCGCAATGAGCTGACCGGAAATCTCGCCGGCCTGGGCCTCAGCGAAGACGCCCAATGCGGCAGCTACCGCAGTCTCATATTTAGTGCTGATGAATTTGGCCAGCGGCTGGAACTGCTCACCTACATCGACCTTCTCCGGCACGGTCTGGGCTAAGGTATCGATGCGTGAGCGCAACGTGTACACGGCACGCTCACGTTCGCGCTGCTCGTCGCGCAACTGTTCCAAGCGCTTATCGGCCGCACCCGATTCACTGGCCGCGCGCACATGTGCCTCCTCGAGCGGCTCGCGCTCGCCGGCCAAGGACTGCAATTTATCCGCCACTTCATCGGCCTCTGCCTGGGCAGACTGGGTGCGCTGGCTGGTAGAAGCAAGGGTTTCTTCTTGCCGCGCCAGCTCCTCTTCTGCCGAGGTAACCTGGCCTGCCGCCTTTTCTTCCGCGGCAATAAGGCGGACGACGCCCTCGCGCCTATCTGCAATGGCACGCAGCTGGGCCATGTGCTCGCGCTCGGCGGCCTCGAAAGCCTCGCGGCGCTCTGCTACCTCTTCGCGGATCGATTCCAGGCGTTCCGCCGCCTCCTCCGCCGCAGCGAGGAGCTCCGCATGTTCTTCGTCCGCGCGAGCGGCCCGTGCTTCCAAATCATCCGGGTCTTGGCCAGAATAAGCCACCTGCGCGCCAGCATTGGCCGCCCGCTCTTCGCCAATGCGCTGCGTAGCAGAAATGCGCTCAGAAAGCGTAGACAGATCAAACCACAGCTTTTGGGCGGAATCTGCCTTGGGGCTTACTTCCTCAAGCTGGGCTTCAACCTCTAGCTGAGAGCCCGTTGTTTCTTCCAGCTGCGCCGTAACTTCCTCAACCTGTTCGGCGAGAACTTCGGCCGCGCGCTCGGCGTCGTGAAACTTGCTGCGCAGGCGCACTACCCTATCGCCGGCTAGGCGCAGGCGGGCATCGCGCAGATCAGCTTGCACCGTGGCAGCACGCTGCGCAGCCTCGGCTTGGCGCGCCAAAGGCTTAAGTTGCTTGCCTAACTCATCAGTAAGGTCCTGCAGGCGATCCAAATTGGCCTGCATGCCAGTGAGCTTTCGCTGCGCCTTTTCCTTGCGACGGCGGTGCTTGAGCACGCCCGCTGCCTCTTCGATATAGGAGCGCCGATCCTCGGGCCTAGATTCAAGGATCTCAGAAAGTTTGCCTTGGCCGACAATAATGTGCATCTCGCGGCCAATACCCGAATCAGAGAGCAGCTCCTGAATATCCATCAGACGCGCCTTGGCGCCATTGATTTCGTATTCGCTGGCCCCGTCGCGGAACATGCGGCGGGTGACCGAGACTTCCGAATATTCAATCGGTAGCGCGCCGTCCGCATTATCAATGGTGAGGGTTACCTCGGCGCGGCCTAAGGCTTTGCGGTCGCCGGCGCCGGCGAAAATGACGTCTTGCATCTTTCCGCCACGCAGCGTCTTGGCGCTTCCCTCGCCCATAACCCAAGCTAGCGCGTCCACCACATTGGACTTGCCGGAGCCATTCGGTCCGACAACAGCGCAAATGCCGGGTTCAAATTTTAGAGACGTCGCCGACGCAAATGATTTAAAGCCTTTGAGCGTCAGCGATTTCAGGTGCATTCGGGTTAGTTTAGCAAGCTTAGAGTACGCCTGCCCAGCCGAGCCTCAAGGATCGAAACTGCGGGCATGTGCTGTGCGTTAGCGTTCAATAAAGCCGGATTCTCCCTTAGAGGCAGCCCATTGCTCGACTACTAGATCGACCGTTCCTGGTCGGCGAGTCATACTGGGCTGTTCTTTGAGGAGTCCTAGCAACTCCTCACATTTCTCCCGCGGTCCTTCGGCTACAACCTGAACCCGACCATCAGCCAAATTAGTAGCATGCCCATGCAAGCCGAGCTCGAGGGCACGGGAGCGCGTCCACCATCGAAAGCCCACGCCTTGGACGCGCCCGTGGACAAAAGCGGTCATTCTTTCCTTGGTCATGCAGCCTCCCTAGTTCCTAGTAGTGATCATGTTGCCCCTTATCGCGCAGGACGCGGCGGTCTTCTTCACTGCGACGAGTGACGGGGTCGGAGCCGTCCCAGCATTCAACGCCTTTAAGCTCCGGCAGCATATCGCGGTGGAATACCGGGTCAATGCCTTGGCTGCGCTGCACGTTGTAGTTCTTGAGCAATTTAATGGCCACCCCGGATAGCGGCACGATGGCGAGGATATTGAGGATCACCATGGTTGCCGCGCCGGTATCGGCCAAGGCAAAGACCAGCGGCAGGGAGCCCACCGCACCGAACCAGACAAAGAAAAGCACGACGAGGCGGAAAATCACCAGAGCAGGCTTGCTCTGGGTGAGGTACTCCAGGTTGGACTCCGCCAAGTAATAGTTGCCCAGGATGGAAGAGAAAGCCAGGAAGAAGAGGATAAAGCTGACGAAGTGAATTCCCCACTCGCCTACCTCAGAAGACAAGGCGGCCTGGGTCAAAGAGACGCCTTCTGCCTCTGCGCCATAGGCAATCTCAGGTCCCAACAGGATGATGAAAGCGGTAATGGTACATACCACCAAGGTGTCGAAGTACACGCCGAGGGTCTGGACCAAACCCTGCTTGACGGGGTGAGAGACGGCCGCAGTAGCCGCAGCGTTAGGGGCAGAGCCTTCGCCGGCCTCATTAGAAAACAGACCGCGCTGAATACCCTTCATCATGGCGAAGCCAAGACCGGCACCCGCGATTTCCTTGATTCCTAGGGCGTGACCAACGATATCGCCAATCATTCCCGGCACCTTGTCAAAATTGGTGATGACTACAAAACCGCCGACGAGCAGGTAAGCCACCGCCATAAATGGCACGACGATCTGGGTGATATTGGCAATGCGGTTCACACCACCAAAGATGATAAGCCCCGCAACTACGGCGATAACAACGCCGATAATGGAGCGGAACGTAGTGTCATCGCGGTCAAAGGAGAAGGACACTGCATCCGCAATGGCGTTGGTCTGGAAGGCGTTGTATACCAAGCCAAAGGTAAAGGCGATGGCGATGGAGAAAAGCACGCCGAGCGGGCCCCACCCCAAACCGCGCTTCATATAATACGCTGGGCCACCGCGGTAGCCATTGCCATCGCGGACTTTCCAAAGCTGCGCCAGGGTCGACTCTATAAAGGCGGTAGCGCCACCCAGGATGGCAATCAGCCACATCCAGAAGACGGCACCTGGGCCGCCCACGGAAATGGCCACCGCTACACCAGCCACGTTGCCGGTGCCAACGCGGGAGGCGGCCGAAATGGTAAAGGCCTTAAAGGCGGAAAGGCCACCATAGTCCTCGTCCTCGTCGCGGCCCTCCCCCTTGGGCCGCTCGACGACGGCGCGGAACATATCCGGCACCATGCGCACCTGCACCAATGCGGTACGGATGCCGAAGAATAGGCCCGCAGCAATCAGCAGCCAGGGCAGAATCCACGACCAGACGCCGTCATTAAATGTCGTAACGACATTTTCAAGAAAATCCATGCAGAATAATTTACTGCCTTAGGGTTCACAACGTGAACCCAATCCGCCATAACTTATTGACAATGGGGGCAGAAATGGGCGGAACGCCCTGAAATTACGCAGCGCTCCAAGGGCGTTGCGCACCGCCGACAGGGCTGGCCAGCACGCCCATATGCTGCCAATGAACGCGAAAAATACCCCGATTCGCCATTCACGTTAACGTACAAGGAATCAAAGCTCGTGCCACCCACTTTTAGGGCGGCAGTCATAACCTCCTGGGCTGCTTCGAGCAGGGCGATGGCATCTTTTTGCCGCAAGGTCGAGGCTTTCTTGCGGGGCGAAATTTGTGCCGCCCATAAGGATTCATCGGCGTAAATATTTCCGATTCCAGAAGCCAAGGTCTGATCCAAAAGCGCGGTTTTCACAGCGGTCTTCTTTGCCCGCAGGCGCCGTCCGGTAGCCACGATGTCGAAATCTGGTTCCAACGGATCAATGCCAATGTGTGAAATCTTTGACCACGGGGCATAGAGCCAATATCCAAAGGTGCGCTGGTCAACAAAGCTAAGCTCTGCCCCGCCGCTCAACTGGGCGCTAATGCGCAGATGCGATGAATCGGTGGCGCCGATACGGACCTGGCCCGACATACCTAAGTGGATAAAGAGGACGTCGCGGTGAGGGTCCATAGAATCTTCGCCCACAAATTCTAGCCACATGAATTTCCCGCGCCTGGCCACTGCAGCAATTTCTTTGCCTACGAGAAGACCGGAGAGTGGCTCATCTTGGCCACGATTAGCGCGCGGGTGTAACACCTCTACAGACTCAAAAGTCCGTCCCACCACGTGGGGTGCAAGGCCCCGGCGAACGGACTCGACTTCCGGCAATTCCGGCATGCTTAGCTTTCTTTATGTGCAGTACCTTGCACCAAAAGCGGGGTTTCGCGCAAGGTCTGGCAGGCCTCCTGAGCCGCCTGTTGTTCGGCTAACTTCTTATTATGCCCCACACCATTGCCCACGGTCAGACCAGCAACAGTAGCGACTGCGGTAAATGTCTGGTCATGCTCGGGACCGGTGGAGGTGGCCGAATAGACCGGCATCGGCGCCTTTAGCTCCGCGCACAGCTCCTGCAAAGTGGTTTTCCAATCCAAGTGGCGCCCGCTCACAGTCGCATTTTCGATCTTCTCCGCAAATAAACGCAAGATGACGTCACGCGCCGTTTCAAAACCGTGCTCGCGGTAGATGGCACCGAAGATCGCCTCGGTGGTATCGGCAAGAATGGAATCTTTATCGCGGCCGCCGGTGGATTGCTCGCCCTTGCCCAGCAGAATATGCGGGCCCAGGTTTATCTCCCGGGCGATGTCCGAAAGGCCATAGCGCGAGACGATGGAAGCGCGCATCTTGGAAATATCCGATTCCGGGCGGGAAGGATAGGTGATGTAGAGCTGGGAGGCCACCGAAAGGCCCAGCACCGCATCGCCCAAAAACTCCAAGCGCTCGTTGTTTGGCAAGTGCCCATTCTCATTAGCAAATGAACGGTGGGTCAACGCCAAGCACAGGTGCTCAGGCTGCAATTCCACACCGAGTGATTCCAACAACGGGGTGTGGTCTACTGCAGCAAACTCGGCTGCCAGCGCCTCTTCCCCAGTTAGCTTCTTTTTGCGGCTCATAGAAACTTCTCCAAACCGGCCCAGCGGGGATCGACCTTATCTTCGTCCTTTTCGCCAGAGATACCGGTGGTCACGCCCTCTGGCGTAGCAATTTCGCAGCCATCCTCGCACACCGGCGCAAAGGGAAGTTCTAGCCCCGCCTCATCGATAACGGCCTGCAGAAGGTCCAGCTCATCATCCTCAATCTCTGGAATCTCATCTCCCGAGCCTTCATCATCGTCTGTAGTCTCGTCTCCAGAGACGAAGGACTCATCGGCGGCGAAGACTTGCGTGACGTGCAAATCCAGCTGTGGGTGCAGCTCCTTCAAACAACGGGAGCATTCCCCGGTCAGCCGCCCGGAAATGTTGGCATCCACCAAGACACCGGCACCAAGTGGGGTCAAGGTAACGTCTACGGTGAGCTCTTCGCCCTGTGGAATGGCGATCATCTCTACGCCAATCCTCTCGGGTGCGGGGCCGGTCTGGGTGCGTTGTTCCGGCAGTGCGTCAGCGCCTTGGGCGTTCAACAATTCGCCCACATCGAACTTCAATGGTGATGTCATAACACTGGGTAGTCTACCTTGCCCCGCAAGCTCCGCCTAGCGGACCGCGCAAGCCGAGTTTCTGTCAAGAGTCTGGCGTTTAAAGTAAAAGGGCCTATGCCTTTCCGGATTAGTCTTTTCGCAGGTGAAAACCGCCCTTAGTGTGGAAGCATGACCTACCACTTGGCGCTAACCTCCACCGATCTACGCAGCATAGCACTTAGTTTCGCCGTGTTTAGTTGCCTTCCCGCTGCGGTGTTAGCTACTGCCGGTGTGCTCGTTCACGCCACTCCACGGCCGGACCGTTCAGGAATGTACGGCGTAAGTGGAATTCGCTTATGTACCGCACTCATCTGTAGCGTCGTTGCCGGTGTGGTAGCCGGTGCCATTTTGGTCTTGCCCACCGGCATGGACCTTTCGGTTCTTACCGGCGCACTCATCTTTTCCCTAAGCGGCGGTACTATCACTTGGTTCTCCCGCGCGACCATTCCTACCGCGCTCATTTCTGTAGGCACAATGTTGCTGACTACCGGTGCGCTCCTTAGCGCGTGTGCCGTGTGCTTCCCCCAGAATTTCAGTGATAGCGCATTAACGTCACTATCTTCCTATTTCTTTACCGCACTCGTAGCATTCCTTTTCCCCGGCTTGGTTACCACGACTATCGCAGCATGTATGGCTGTCCAATCCGCCGCAGATGAGCATCTCACTCCACAAGAGGAAGAACAGCCCACTGCCCAGCGTGCACAAGACTCGCCTGCTGCCGCAGAATCAGGAAAAGCGATTCCAGCAAGACAGCCTTGCTCCCGCGCTACTGCTTGAGCCAGCTGGGAGTAACCAATAAAACAAAAGGCCCTGTTGGGTGGGTAGACGGTGTACGACAAACCGCCTGCCCACCAAACAGGACCTTTGGCCGTGCCTGGCGCTTTAGATTCCCCCTCGCCCCTCCCTAGTCCATGGCCCCGTTATGAACGGGCCATAGAGCTTAGGGGCTGAATGAGAGTAAAGGTAGTGCTTTAGCGCTCGTTATAGCGACGCTCATAGGCCTCACCTTCCGAGTAGCGTGTGCCACCCGCTGCGCCACCGGCGCGGCCCAGCGCCGAATAATCGCCGCCGCGGGAGCGTACCCCGGCACCGCCGCGCAGTGCAGAGCGGTCGGAACTTACGGTGCGCAGCAGGCCGTTGAGCGTGGTTTCGAATTCGCTAAGTTTGCCATCCACAAACTCATCGCATTCGCTGCGCAAACGGTTAGATTCGGTGTGGGCAGACTCCACGATGCGGTGTGCTTCTTCATCGGCGCGGCGAACAACTTCTGATTCCGAAACCAGACGCTCTTGTTCCGCGCGGCCTTCTGCAACGGAACGCTCATATTCGTCATTAGCCTGGGCGATGGTGCGGTCTGCTTCCGCACGGGCTTGCTCCACCATGGACTGTGCATGAGCTTCAGCATCAGCTACCAGCTTGGCAGCATGCTGTTCTGCGTGGGACACCGTGGCATCTGCCTCCTCGCGGGCGTGACCCACGATGTCATCTGCCTGCGCATTAGCGTCATTGATGGTCTGGTCCGCGCGTTCTTCGGCGCCATGCAAGATTTCATCCTGCTTATCCAAAACGTCCTGCGCGTCATCAATCTCAACGGGCAGTGCATTCCGCAGGTCATCGAGAAGCGCGAGCATTTCATGGCGCGGAACCATGCAATTAGAGGTCATAGGGAGGCTATGGGCCTCTTCCAAGTGCTGGACTAATTCATCTAGGGACTCAAAGACACGGTACATGCTGCGAATTTTACATGGCCTCACCTGCCAGGCGTGGAGGCCACGCACCGAGTGTGTACTGCAGATTTAACTTCTATAGTCGGTCTTGCTGGTCTACCTCCACGCGTAGGGAATCTATGACACGTACTTAAAACACCAGCTCCCCTCCTCCACCACATAATGCGGCGAAGAAGGGGAGCCGGTTAAAAATAGGTCTGTTTCTAGATGACGCCCTGTGCCAACATGGCGTCTGCTACTTTCTTGAAGCCAGCGATATTTGCACCAGCTACATAATCGCCCTCACGTCCGTATTCCTTGGCCGTGCTGTCGATATTTTTAAAGATATTGGACATGATCGCGTGGAGGCGATCATCGGTATAGTCAAAGGACCAGGAATCACGGGAAGCGTTTTGCTGCATCTCCAGCGCGGAGGTAGCAACACCACCGGCGTTAGCGGCCTTGCCCGGCGCGAAGTTGATCTTGGATTCTTGGAAAATGTGGACGGCCTCCGGGGTCGACGGCATATTGGCGCCTTCTGCCACGTAGCGCACGCCGCCTTCCACGAGCTCCTTAGCGGAATCGCCGTCCAGCTCGTTCTGGGTCGCACACGGCAATGCCACGTCCGCTCGTACTTCCCAGATATTTCCGCCCTTATGGAATTCCACGCCGCTTCCAGCCTCTTCAGCATAAGTGGAGATGCGCTCGCGACGGGATTCTTTAACGTCCTTGAGAAGCTCGATGTCCACGCCATCTGGGGTGGTGATATAACCGGAGGAATCGGACATGGCCACCACGGTGGCACCTAGTTCTTGGGCTTTTGCTGCAGCGTAGATAGCGACGTTTCCAGAACCGGAGACAATGACTTTGGAACCGTCAAAGGACTCACCGTGAGCCTTCATCATTTCATTGGTGAGGTAGACCGTGCCGTAGCCCGTCGCCTCAGTACGGACTAGCGAACCACCCCAGGACAACCCTTTGCCGGTAAGGACGCCGGACTCGTGTTGGGTGGTCAGGCGACGATATTGGCCGAAGAGGAATCCGATTTCGCGGCCGCCTACTCCAATGTCACCTGCCGGCACATCGCGGTATTCGCCAATGTGTCGGTGCAGCTCTGTCATAAAAGATTGACAAAAGCGCATGATCTCGACCTCGGACTTTCCCTTGGGGTCAAAGTCGGAACCGCCTTTACCGCCGCCAATAGGCAAGCCGGTCAGGGAGTTTTTGAAGATCTGCTCAAAACCGAGGAATTTAATGATGCCCAGATTGACCGAAGGGTGGAAACGCAGTCCGCCCTTGTAGGGGCCGAGCGCAGAATTGAATTGGACGCGAAAGCCGCGATTGACCTGGATATCACCATTATCATCGATCCACGGCACGCGGAAGATGAGCTGGCGCTCAGGTTCACAGAGACGTTCCACCAAGCCATAGTCCGCGTACTGCGGGTCTTTTTCTAGGACAATTTTCAGCGAATCTAGAACCTCAGAAACCGCTTGGTGGAATTCTGGTTCTCCCGCATTACGCTTGAGCAATTTGTCGTAGTACTCAGAAATTTGGCTATCTACTGACATGGCGTGCATTCCATTCTGTGGACGTATAAGAACAGATACCAGTTTCCTATCAAACTACCGATAAAGCAAGCAGTTTCTAGACCTTGCATAGATCCGCACCGTCTTTACCAGCGACAATAAAGTAAAATATTTTCTGTAGAACGTTCGGATCTTAAGCCGCGCAGACTCCCATCGCAGGTGGGCTTTATAATCACGGTCATGCATATTGTCGTCGCGCCAGACTCGTTCAAAGGCACCGCTTCCGCGCCCGAGGCCGCAGCCAGCATTGCTATGGGAGTGCGCCAGGCTCTCCCCGACGCCACGGTTACCACCCTGCCCATGGCCGATGGCGGCGAGGGAACCGCCTCCGTCCTCGCGCAGGCATCCGTGGCCGGCGGACAATCCGTAGAGACCATCACCCTGCCTACCACCGACGCCATAGGCCGTTTAACCCAGGCAAGCTACTTCCTCGCTGGGACTACTGCGTTTATCGACGTCGCCTCTGCCACCGGCCTGCCCGCAGTACAAGACAACCTTGACCCGCTGCACGCCGATTCCTATGGCACCGGCGTGCTGATCGCGGATGCGGAAACGCGCGGTGCCACCTCGATTGTGCTCGGACTGGGAGGCACCGCCAGCATCGATGCCGGCATGGGCATCCTTACCGCGCTCGGCGCCGCCGCGCATGACGCCCGCGGCTACGCCTTGCCTAAGGGCGGCGCTCCCCTAGTTCAGCTCGATCACATCGACACCGCGCAGCTTAATATCAAGGCGGGCATGCTTGACTTCACTTTGCTGGCCGATACCCGCGCCACCCCAGTGCAGGCAGCAACCATGTACGGCCCCCAAAAGGGAGCCCAAGGCGAGCAGGTAGCACTGCTGGCCGGTGCCATGTTGCAAGCATGCAAAGTTACCGGCGCCGATGCAGACTCCGAATATTTCGGTGCCGCGGGCGGCCTTCCCATTGGCCTGCACTGGCTTTCTCGCACGCTCTGGGGCTCAGATGAGCATATTCGCGTCTTATCTGGCAGCGCGCATGTGGCCACTGCACTCGGACTTCCAGAAAAAATATCCTCCGCCGATCTCGTCATCACCGGCGAGGGCCGGTTTGACGAGCAATCTTTGACTGGAAAGGCCGTCGGAACCATTGCGGCTCTCGCCCAAGACGCAGGCATGCCCATGGGCATTATCGCCGGTTCCTTCGAGCAGGACACGGATGCCTACTGCGCTCAGCTCAGCCAAGAAGGATCGATGTCGCAGCAGCTGGCGGCGGCCGCCAGGGACATCGTCAAGCAGCTCTAAGGCCGGATAGACAAAGACCACGGGAAGATGGCTGGCTGCTCGTGCGCTAACTCATCTTCCAACAATACGTGGTCCTTCGGCAGCACTGCGTGCGGGGTAAGAAGACGCGAGAGCACCATACCCAGCTGATTTACCGATCCGCTAACTCCCGTAACCGCAATGTCGTAGCGGTACACGCTCGCGTCCTCGAGGTCGCGATCCTCATGCTCATCGCGATAATTTTGCCGCAGCTGTTCTTCCAACCCCTCTGGAAACTGCGGCGAATCAGGGCGAGTAACCTCAGCGGAGGATAATGAACCGCCCTCCACCAGCTTGTCGGTGGCAGTGGTAAAGATGTCCGCGACGCGCTCTGCTTGTGCGTTGGGAACTAAAACATCGAATTGAATAACCGGCATAGCGCTAACCCTACCCAATTCCTAAGGTGTGAAACCATGTCTGATTCTGCCCACATCGCCCAGCTCGCCACTTCCCAAGAAACTGATCTGGAATGGCAGCAGGACTTTTACGAGGACCTGCACCGCCACCCCGAGCTTTCTCACGAAGAAGAGCGCACTGCCGGCCGTATCCGAGCCAAACTCGCCGATTTTGACTGCGAAGTAGTAGAAAACATCGGTGGTCATGGAATGGTTGCCATCTTCCGCAACGGTGACGGCCCCACCGCCTTAATGCGCGCGGATTTCGACGGCCTGCCTGTAGAGGAGGCCACCGGCGTGTCCTATTCCGCTACCAATGGAAAGATGCACGCCTGCGGTCACGACATGCACACCACGGCATTACTGGGTGCCTGTGCGCTTCTCGACGCCTCCCGTAGCTCCTGGTCCGGCACCTTCCTCGCCCTTTTCCAACCGGCCGAAGAGTCCTCCATGGGGGCTAAATTCATGCTGAACGATAACCTCATCGAACGCGTCCCACGCCCCGATATCTGCTTGGGTCAACACATCATGCCCGGCCGCGCCGGCACCGTGCGCCATACCGCAGGCCCTATCATGGCAGGCTGCGATTCCCTCCGCATACGCGTCTTTGGCAAATCAGCCCACGCCTCCATGCCCCATAACTCCATCGATCCCACCTACATCGCAGCCATGATCGTCACTCGCCTCCAGGCCATCGTGGGCCGCGAAGTCGCCCCACACGAGTTCTTTGTCATCTCCGTAGGCGAGCTACACTCCGGCGATAAAAACAACATCATCCCCGAGTCCGCCGAGCTAGTGCTCAATACCCGCTACTATGACCCCGCACTCGCAGAAAAAGTCTATAGCTCCCTCGAGCGCATGGTTAAAGCCGAATGTATAGCCTCCGGAAGCGAGCAGGCCCCTACCTTCGCGTACTATGCCCACGGCGAGGTCACAGATAACGATGCCGCCGCCCACGCCCCAGTGGGCGAGGTTTTCGACGCCGCCTTTGGCCCCGATTCCGTCCTCGCCGCTCCGTCTACTGCCTCCGAGGATTTTTGCTATTTGCCGCAGGCATGGGGAGTGCCTTATGTGTTTTGGCACATCGGCTGCACCCCAGAAGAAGATCTCCAAGACCCTCCGGTTAACCACCAGGCGACCTTCCTGCCGGACTATGCCCCAACCGTCTACGCCTCTACCCGGGCGGCATATGCTGCGGCATTGACCTACTTGGCAGCATGCTGAGACCCTGCGCGTAGCCCCCTGTTCCGTCCTGCAGGGCAGCGCCAAAGCTATTAAGCTGGCAAGCGTTTCGTGACTACCTACTAGCTTAAGGGTACAAATGAGCCAGCCACGGCATTCTGTTTTCGAATCCACCGTTCCCTCCCACGTCCGCGCAGCCTCCGGTGTGAGCCCACACAGTGCTTCCTACCGCAAGTTCTGGTCGGGCCTCTCCGGCGCCGTGATGGAACAGATTGCCGATAATTGGGAGCGCACCCGTACCGCCTACGCTGCAACCCGCCAGCAACACTATTTCTCCGCAGAGTTCCTGCAGGGCCGCGCGCTGCTCAATAACCTCACCAACTTGGGGCTCGTTGACGATGCCAAGGCTGCAGCCAAAGCTGCCGACCACGATTTGAGCGATGTCCTCGAAGCTGAGCACGATGCAGCACTGGGCAATGGTGGCCTCGGACGCCTTGCCGCCTGCTTCCTCGATTCCGCTGTCACCCAAGACTATCCCGTCACCGGCTACGGCCTGCTCTATCGCTACGGCCTATTCCGCCAATCCTTTGAGAACGGCTTCCAGAAGGAACAGCCGGATGCGTGGATGGAAAACGGCTATGACTTCGTCATCCGCCGTGCCTCCGAACAACGCCACGTCCATTTCGATGACATGGAGGTGCGCGCCATTCCCTATGACATGCCTATCACCGGCTACGGGACCGATAACGTAGGCACGCTGCGCCTGTGGAAGTCCGAGCCCATCGACGACTTCGATTACGATGCCTTCAACTCCCAGCGCTTTACCGAGGCCATCGTCGAGCGCGAGCGTGTCATGGATATCTGCCGCGTGCTCTACCCCAACGACACCACCTACGAGGGCAAGGTACTGCGCGTTCGCCAACAATACTTCTTTGTCTCCGCCTCCCTGCAAACCATGGTGGATAACTACATTGCCCAGCACGGCGAGGACCTCACCGGTTTTGCGCAGTACAACTCCATCCAGCTCAATGACACTCACCCAGTGCTCGCCATCCCAGAGCTCTTGCGCATATTGCTCGATAACCATGGTCTGAGCTGGGATGCGGCGTGGAAGATCGTCACCGAGACCTTCGCCTACACCAACCACACCGTGCTCGCGGAGGCACTGGAGAGCTGGGAAGTGTCCATCTTCCAAAAGCTGTTCTGGCGCATCTGGCAGTTGGTGGAAGAAATCGATCGCCGCTTCCGCGAAGATATGGCCCATCGCGGCTTGGATCAGGGTCGCATTGACTACATGGCACCGGTGTCCAACGGACAGGTTCACATGGCCTGGATCGCCTGCTACGCCGCTTACTCCATTAACGGTGTCGCCGCCCTGCATACCGAAATCATCAAGGCCGATACGCTGTCCGAATGGTATGAGCTCTGGCCAGAAAAATTCAACAATAAGACCAATGGCGTCACCCCGCGCCGCTGGCTGAAGATGTGCAACCCCCGCCTGGCAGAACTGCTCACCCAGCAGGCTGGTTCCGATGCGTGGGTTACTGACCTCACCCAGCTGGCCAGACTCGCCGATAAGGCCGACGATGCTGACCTACTACGAGAACTGATCGCCATCAAGCAGGCCAATAAACGCGACTTTGCGCAGTGGGTAAACGACCACCAAGGCGCTGAAATCGACCCTGATTCCATCTTTGACGTGCAGATTAAGCGCCTGCACGAGTACAAGCGCCAGCTGATGAACGCCCTCTACGTCCTTGACCTCTACTTCCGCATCAAGGACGAGGGCGAAACCGTGCCGAAGCGTACTTTCATCTTTGGTGCCAAGGCCGCGCCGGGCTACGACCGCGCCAAGGCGATTATTAAGCTCATCAACACCATCGCGGACTTGGTAAATAACGACCCGGCCACCAAGGACATTATCCGCGTTGTCTTTGTAGAGAATTACAACGTCTCCCCCGCCGAGCACATCATCCCGGCCGCTGATATCTCCGAGCAGATTTCTGTGGCTGGCAAGGAAGCCTCCGGCACGTCCAATATGAAGTTCATGATGAATGGCGCACTGACCTTAGGCACCATGGATGGCGCGAACGTGGAAATCGTCGAGGCGGTTGGTGAAGACAATGCCTATATCTTTGGTGCCCGCAATGAGGAGTTGCCGCAGCTGCAGGCCGAGTACAACCCGGGCGAGCTTTACCAGAACGTTCCTGGATTGGCCCGCGTACTGGATGCGCTTGTCGACGGCACCTTGGGCTCCGAAAATGCCGGG
Source organism: Corynebacterium yonathiae (assembly GCF_022288805.1). GTDB lineage: Bacteria > Actinomycetota > Actinomycetes > Mycobacteriales > Mycobacteriaceae > Corynebacterium > Corynebacterium yonathiae. The sequence goes on along the minus strand of NZ_JAKOPM010000001.1, from coordinate 142,449 downwards.
CTCTTCAGCGATCTGCGTGCCTCGCTTCTCGACGGCTACGGCGAACACGCACAAGACCAGTACTACGTCTTAGGCGACTTTGCCGACTACCGCGAAACCCGTGACCGCATGGCTGCCGAATACGAGGCAGACCAACTTGCCTGGGCCAAGAAGGCGTGGCTCAATATTTGCTACTCTGGCCGCTTTTCTTCCGACCGGACCATCGCGGACTATGCCAACGAGGTCTGGAAGATCCAACCAACTCCGATTTCCCAGAGCTAAGAAAAGTCCTGCCCCTCCGCTTCTGCAGCTGAGGGCAGGACTTTAACGTGGCGTTAGGCCTACTTCCGTTTGTTTAGCGCAGGCCGACGCGCTTTAGCTGCTCATAGATGGGCTTTAGGTCAATATTGAGCACACCCATCTGCGTGGCTAGGAAACCGAGTCCGCCAACGACAGCGCCCAAGATTCCTAGGCCTGTAGCTAGACCTGCGGCAAAGCCCTTGCTGCTGCCCTTCTTTCCTGCATCATCCGCCGGATTAGTAGTACTTCCCGGCTGCTCTGGCTCGTCGGCAGAGCCGGCGTCACCATTCCACCACTCATCAAAGACCAAGTTGGCCACCAAGGTGTTATCGATGAAATCGCCGCGCACCGAATCCGTACCGGAGGTATTAGCCATGATGTCCTCAGAGCCTGCACCCTTGAAGAAGAATGGCACCAATTGGTTGGTGTGCTGCCCGGAGTACCAACCGTGCCGAGCGACCTTGCCCTTTTCGCCTTCCATGGCGTTAAAGCGGTCTTCCGCATCAGGGTTGTCGTCCGTCGCTGCCTCATTCGCACCGGATAGATAACCGGTTTCGTGATCCGCGGTCACGACGAGCAAAGTGTCCTCCCACGAGGAGTTCTCCTCTACCTACTTGATGGCAGCATCAACCGACTTATTAAAGTCCTGAGTCTCCTCGATATCGCGCACTGGGTTATTTCCGTGGCCGGCCCAGTCGATGGCACCGCCCTCAATCATGATGGAAAAGCCATCCTCGTCCTGTCCCAGCGCATTGAGGGCGCCAGTCGTCATGGTGGGGAGATCGACGACGTCGTTAAGCTCGTCCGAGTATGGAGCCTTTGCCTCGCTCGAGCGGGAGTTCTGCAACGTGGAACCTACCTGCGCGATACCCCAATACTTCTGCTACGGCTTGACGTCACCTTGCGCCATCTTCTTGAAGTCATCGTTGGACTCGAAGTAATTCCAGTCGGTCTCGCCTCCGGAAAGCTTGGCGTAGTCGTCCTCGTACATGAAGCTATAGTCGGAAGTATCGACCTTCTGGTGGTCATTATCGTAGAACGGGTGGCCAGCGGCCATGACCAAGTCGAGGGCGCTGCCGAGCATCTCACGGCTAATGTCCTGCAGCTTATCGCGGTCCTTGTTGTGCGCGGCCCACGCCGCCGGAGTGGCTTCGGAATAGAGAGTGTCTGATGGTTTGTGTGTGGGTACCTAACCTGCATGAGGAGATGGACCAGAATGACTACTGTGGCGAGACGAGATCCGGCTGATAAGGCCAAGATTGATGCGATTGAAAAGAAGCTTCTTGCTAACCCTGAAATCGCGAAGCTGATTGATGACCTAGGCACGTCTACAACGGATGCCAACGACCTGGTTCGCGGCATGTTGCAAGCCTCGATTACCAGGGGACTCAACGCTGAAATGGATGCCCACCTGGGCTACGAGTCTGGCGACAGGAGCGCTAAAGCTGCAGCTAGAACAGACAATCACCGCAACGGAACGTATCCAAAGACCGTGGATTCTAACTACGGGCCAGTTACCGTTGATGTGCCGAGGGATAGGGCTGGCACATTCTTGCTGACTATGGTCCCTAAAGGCTCGAGGAGATTGACCGATGTCGATGACATGACCGTTAGCTTGTACGCCGGTGGGATGACAATTAGGGACATCCAGCACCATATGGCAACGGCGATGCGTGTTGATATTTCCCATGAGACGATTTCCGCAGTCACCGATGCCGTCCTCGATGAGGCCATGGTCTGGCAAAACCGCCAGTGAGATGAGTTCTACCCGGTCATTTTCCTGGACGCGCTGCGCATTAAAATCCGCGATGGCGGCCTAGTGGTCAATAAGTCCGCGTACATGGCAATCGGCGTGGCTCTCGACGGTATCAAGCACTTTTTGGAATCGTGGATTGCCAAAGAAGAAAACGCTTCATCCTGGGCGCAAGTATGCGCCAATCTTTCTAACCGTGGGGTTAAAGACGTCTTTATCGTTTGCTATAACGGGTTCAAAGGCTTGCCGGAAGAAGTAAAGGCAACCTGGCCGAACTCTATGGTGCAAACCTGTATCGTGCACCTGATTCGTGCCGCTAACCGATGGGTAGCCTACAGGGATCGCCGGGGCGTATCGGCCGCGTTGAAAAAGATTTACACCGCCACGGACGAGTCCACAGCTAAGGCTGCCTTAGACGAATTTGAAGCCTCTGAATTGGCAGAAAAGTATCCCCGCTCAGTCAAGGTCTGGCGGGATGCCTGGGAGCGGTTTGTCCCGTTTCTGCAGTTCCCACCAGCAGCCAGCAAGGTCATTTACACGAAGAATTCGATTGAATCATTCAACAATGAACTGCGGAAAGCTACCCACAACAGGGTGCAGTTCACTAACAATGAATCAGCGCTCAAGACGCTATGGTTGATGATCTGCAATATCGAAGACAGACGAGCTGCCAAGAGAGCGAAGCAGGGCAAACGAGTCTCAGCGACAACCGGCAGACTCATGGAAGGGACCCGAGTTTCCGGCTGGAAACAAGCCATTAACCAAATGGCCGTGGCCTACCCCGACAGCTTCGACAAATACCTATAAACCTAGCCCCACACACAAACAACTTGACACCCTCCGAACAAGCAAGCATTGATAGATGCAGGTCTGCAGTACATTTTGTCGGTGAAACCCCACCGTGCCTGAGGTGATTGAAACCTGGCGGCGGGAAATCCCTGGTGAAGCCTACGCCCACGGCCAGATCTGGACACAAGCCTCGGCAAGCGATGCGCGCAAACACACAACCCCGAATACGGTGACCCACTTCCAGTACTCCTATGATCGGGCCAGACGCGGCCTGCGCGGAATCAAAGAGCAAGTCGCAAAAGCCAAACGTGCTGTTGACGGCGAAATCGCCATTAAGCGCAACCGCTATTTCGATCTTTCCACCCCGAACAAGAAGGTCAACTACGCTTTTGCTGCCAAACACCGAGCCCTAGCCGGAATTAAAGGCTATGAAACCGATCTGACCGCTCTTCCCGCCCAGGAGGTTATCGGGCATTACCGCAGGCTATTCCACATTGAAAATGTCGTATCGGATGTCGAAATCAGACCTGAAAGCACGCCCAATCTATGCGAGGAAACAAAACTCGATCACAGCACATCTCAATATTGTGATGGCAGCACTAGCCGTGACCCACCTGATGGAGACCCGCAGTGGTCACTTCATCAAACGCCTCGTGAGAACACTCAAGAAATACCGCAGCTTTCAACTCGTCGTTGGCGGCGAAACCATTCACGCCGCCGTACCATTCCCGCCCGACCTCACTGCCACCATCCAAGTAATCACCGGCCGCGAACTTCCGCACAAAATTGGCCTAAGTCAGGTTAGAAGGGAATCAGCACACCGTCTCGTGGGATTCGTGCTCTGGGTGCTCAATCTGGATGGTGGAGTGCTCGATACCGTGTTCGCGCAGGGCCTGCTGGGCGGCATCCAACAGCGGGCCGGTGCCGACGGTGCCGTCGCGCACGATATGCACGGTCGTGAGCACGTTCACGCCGTCCAGGCTCCACAGGTGCAGGTCGTGGATGTCAGCAACGCCCTCGACCTGCCGCAGCGCGGGCTCGATCGCACTGGCGTCGAAGTCCGCCGGGACTTGCTCGAGCAGCACGCTCGCCGAAAGCCGCATGAGCTGCCAGGCGCGCGGCAGCACCATCGCCGCGATCGCTAGGGAGGCGATCACGTCCGCCGCCACAAACCCCGTGGTCAGTACCACGATGCCGGCCACGATTACTGCGACCGAGCCGAGCATATCCACTAACACGTGCAAGAACGCGCCCTCCACGTTGATCGAGGATTTGCGGTGCCGGTGCAGAACCCACGCCGATAGCGCATTCGCCACCAGGCCGATCACCGCGATGATCAGCATCGTTTTTCCCTGCACTTCGGCCGGGCTCTGCAGGCGGCGCACCGCCTCGACGACAATCCACACCGAGATCGCCAGCACCATCACTGCGTTCGCCAGTGCAGCAAGCACCTCCACTCGTCGGTAGCCGTACGTGGCCTGAGCCGATGCTTGTCGGCGCCCAACCAACACCGCTAACACCGCGATGATCAACCCCGCAGCGTCGGAAAGCATGTGCATCGCATCCGCCATCAGCGCCATCGAACCCGCCAACCAGCCGCCGATCAGCTCCGCGAAGAAGACGGTGCCGGTAATGCCTAGCGCAATCAAGAGTGCGCGCAGCGGCGTGCTGGAGTGATCGTGGTCGTGGTGCTCGTGTGCCATGCACTCAGCCTATCTCCGTCGACGCTTATTGACAATTAAATGAAAATGGATGGAGGTAAGCGCAGCCACTGAAGCCAAGTCGGCCTGATTTAGGTCATTGTGCAGTTGTCCTTTGAATGTGTAGAGAAGCTGAAACATGAACAACCAAAAAGTACTGCAGCCGCATGTCAGGAAAGCAACCGCTGAGTGTACTCGAGGTAAATATAAATCTACATTTGTATAAATGTATATAGAAAAGCGCCGCGACCCGTGGAACGTATTAAAGGGTGGGTCGCGGCGCTCGTGCCAAAAATCTACTTCTTGGTTTCACCCAACAAGTGACACTGAATCATGTTGGTGTTGCCAGCAATTCCTGGAGGAGTACCAGCAATGACGACAATCATGTCACCTTCCTCATACCTGTCCATCTCCAGCAATGCATCATCGATGGCTTCCATCATGTCATCGGTGGATTTAACATGCGGACTCAAGAAGGTCTCAGCACCCCAGGTCAAAGCCAGCTGGGAACGAACTGCCGGGTCCGGAGTAAATGCCAACAGCGGCAGATGGGAGTGCAGACGAGCTACACGCTTTGCGGTATCACCGGAGGTGGTGAAGGCCACGATAGCCTTAGCATTAAGGCGCTCGGCAATATCGCGAGCGGAGTAGGACACCACGCCGCGCTTGGTGCGCGGAACGTGAGTCAGCGGCGGAACTTTGCCACCATCTTCAGCATTAGCCACAATCTTGGACATGGTGCGCACAACGTTCTGCGGGTCAATGCCTACGGAAGTCTCACCAGAGAGCATGACTGCATCGGCGCCGTCCAGGACGGCATTGGCCACATCGGAGGCCTCTGCACGGGTCGGGCGCAGGTTGGAAATCATGGAATCCAGCATCTGGGTCGCCACGATAACCGGCTTAGCGTTTTCGCGAGCGATCTGGATAGCACGCTTCTGGAATAGCGGCACGCGCTCAAGCGGCACCTCAACACCAAGGTCACCACGAGCAATCATGATGGCGTCGAAGGCCAGCACGATAGACTCGAGGGCATCGACCGCCTCCGGCTTTTCCAGCTTCGCAATAACCGGAACGCGGCGACCTTCTTCATCCATAATCTCGTGGACCTTATCCACGTCAGCTGGGGAGCGAACGAAGGAAAGCGCGACAAGGTCTACGCCAAGCTTCAGAGCAAAGCGCAGGTCGGCGATATCCTTTTCCGATAAAGCCGGCACGGAGATATCCATGCCAGGAAGGGAAACGCCCTTGTTATTGGAAACTGGGCCGCCCTCGGTAACCTCGCAGACGACGTCGTTGCCGTCGACTTCCTTACATACGACGGCGACCTTGCCGTCGTCAATCAGCAGGCGGTCCCCCGGCTTGGCGTCCTTGGCCAGGCCCTTATAGGTGGTAGAAACACGATCGTGGGTGCCTTCAATATCATCCACGGTGATACGAACGATCTCGCCGTTGTCCCACTGCTCCTCGCCGTTAATAAAGCGACCAAGGCGAATCTTCGGGCCCTGGAGATCCGCCAAAATTCCTACGGCGCGGCCAGTCTTATCGGTGGCTTCACGCACCCAGTTGTAATTCGCCTCATGGTCCGCGTGCTCGCCGTGAGACATATTCAGACGAGCAACGTCCATGCCGTCTTGGACGAGGCGCAGGATGCCATCCTCGCTAGCAACGGCAGGGCCGAGAGTACAAACAATCTTAGTTCTTCTATCCAGCATTATTGGCCTATTCCGTCGGGGAAACTGAACACTCCCCAACCTACTCCTTCGAAGGGATTGGGGCCACAACTTTTCGAATCCATTTTCCGAACGGGCATGCAAAAATGCCCGATTCCCGATAAAACTAAAACCAACCGGGCACTCTAGGGCGGGGTTTACTTCAATTCAGACCTAGGCTGCTGTCCCCCAGCTACCGCGCGCTCATCGCGCTGCTCTTCGTTATCGCGGCGCTTCGCCCAATATTTTGGATCCACCTCTTCGGGGGATTCAGGACCCTCGCGGCGCCTATCAAGTAAGAAGAACACAACCACAGCAATGACAAAAATCACCAGGGAGACGATGATATTTACGCGCACCCCAAAGATATGGGTCGCCTCATCGGAGCGCATGCCTTCGATAAAGAACCGACCCAGGGTATAGCCCATGACGTAGAGAGCAAAGACGCGCCCGTGCCCCAACTTCCATGCCCTATGAGCCCACAAAAGGAATAGACATACAAGGACGTTCCACACCAGCTCGTAGAGAAAGGTCGGATGCACCGAAGTCATAACCTCACCCGTGGAATGCCCGGAAACCGGCGCATAGCCGCCATTGTCATTGACGCGGTAATAAATATCTAAAGCCCAGGGAACGTCGGTCGGGCGCCCGTAGAGTTCTTGGTTAAACCAGTTGCCTAGCCGGCCAATCGCCTGCGCAAGAACGAGGCCTGGGGCCACGGCATCAGCAAAGGGGCCGAGTGGCACCTTCTTCACTTTGAAAAGTACCCACAGAGCCAGTGCTCCGAGAGCAACAGCGCCCCAGATGCCAAGGCCGCCATTAGTAATCTTCAGCGCATCTGCGGGATTGCAACTATCGCAGAAGTACTTCTGATTATCGGTGATGACGTGGTAGAGCCGCCCGCCAATAATGCCGGCTGGGATAACCACGATGGCGGCGTCCCATACTGTGTCGGGATTACCACCGCGAGCGGTATAACGGCGCAAAGTCATGCGCAGGCCGACGATAATGCCCACGATGATGCACAACGCATAGGCACGAATGGGAATGGGGCCCAACTGCCACACGCCCTGCGGCGGAGACGGAATATTTGCAAGAATTTCTGTGTGCACGTAGCCAGTGTGCCTTATCCCCCACCCCGCCAGCTAGTCGGGGTATTAATCTATTTTGCGCGCGGGGCATGCAGGGTGCTGGCCGGCGGCCACCAGCGAGCGAGCCAACGCTGTTGGGTCTTGGGCTGCCATGACTGATTCACCTACAAGCACGGCATCGGCCCCGCGGGAGGCATAATGAAATAGATTGCGGGCGTTGTTTACTCCACCTACCGCAATGCGCAGGATGGATTCGGGCAGGCCCGGGGCAATATCATTAAACGCCTCACGGTTAATAGCATCCGAGGCCAACGACCACGCATTAATGGCGATGACGCTACTTCCAGCTTTAATTGCGCGGTCGACCTCGGCACAGTTGCGCACCTCGGCAATGGCGGTCATGCCGAGTGATTCCACGCGGTCTAATAGCGCCTCCAAGCGAGCCTGTTCCAATAGCTCCACTTGTAGCGGAATGGCGTCGGCCCCATAACACCGGGCCTCATGAATTTGGTAGGGATCCACGATGAGATCTCGCGACATCATCGGGACATCAATTGCAGCGCGGGCGGCTGCCATATCCTCCAGAGAACCGTGGAAGCGGCGGAAATCAGTCTGGCACGCCATTAGATGTACGCCGCAGTGCTCAAAAGTGCGGGCCCATTCCGCCATCTGCTCCGCGGAGCCGACGTGGGCGATTTCGCCGCCGTAGGGAACGGCACGTTTGAGCTCGGTGATAACTGAACAACCCGTGCGCAGCAGGGCCGCGCGCGCATCCCGGGGAGATTCCATGTCACGCGAGCGCGCCTTTACCTCTTTGAAGGACACGCGGGCTTCCCGCGCAGCGACGTCTTCCAAGACTCCTGCAACAAGGTGGTCAACGGCAATCGGCGTAGGCATCAGCACCTCCCTCCACGGGCGATTGAAATCACACTTAGGTTAACCCGGGCAGGTGCAGTTGCGGAAATTGCACAGGCAGCGGGGCTATTTTTTGCCCATATCGGTAGGATCGATATCACTATCAAGGGCGTCCCACATCACACGGCCAGAATCGGAGGAAGTTTCCAAATCTTCCTCCAACTTTGCCTGTCGTGCCGCCGGCGTCTCGTATTTGCTGGATACCATCGCCTTATCCTCGCCGGGGTTGCGCGCGAGCATTACCGCGCCGAAGAGGGCCATTGCCGCTCCCACTAGGGCCAGGACCGGCGCCCAAGCATGCACTTCGGTGGAGACGATAGTGGCCCAGTCAGAAATCTGTGCCGAATCTACCGCGTTTTCATTAGACGAGGCGCCCTGCAGAATCTTCTGCGCGCGCTCGGTATCCGCGCCCGCCGTCAGCAGATTTACCGGGGTCCATGCGCTGGCTGCGGCCGCGAGGGCGCACACGATGCCCACCACTCGCCTACCGGTGCGCCGCAGCGCCATCCCTGCAACAGCACCGGCAATCAGAACTAAGGTCAGGGCCATAATTTCCAGCGACCATGCCGAACCTACGATGTCAATAACTGCTGAACCGGCTTTATCATCCTCGCTAGCGGCTACGACCCACGTGGCACGGGAAGACAGCCACAAAACGATGGCTCCTACAGCGATAAGTAGTGGTCCAAGGCGTTTAGCCTTCACGATTGTCCTCCTAGGAGATCTGTGGCATCAAAACACGTGCGATCACCGGTATGGCAGGCGCCGCCACGCTGCCGCACGGTCAGCAGGATAGTATCTCCATCACAGTCAAGGCGAACGCCCAGCACCTCTTGGGTATGTCCAGAGGTTTCGCCCTTGACCCAATATTCATTGCGCGAGCGCGAAAAATACGTTGCCTTGCGCGTGGCAAGGGTATGGGCCAAAGCGTGGTCATCCATCCATGCCATCATCAGCACCTCACCAGACTCAGCCTGAGCAATGGCCGGCACCAATCCTTGGTCATTGCGCTTGAGCTGCTTGGCGATGCCCCCATCTAGTTCATATTCGCCCGGGCTACTCATCGGCGCACCTCATAGCCCGCGGCGTCTAGGGCGTCCTTGACGTCGCTGATCTCTACCTCGCCGAAGTGAAAAATGCTTGCGGCCAAAACGGCATCGGCACCGGCCGCAACGGCGGGTGGGAAATCCGCGGCGCTGCCCGCGCCGCCGGAAGCGATGATGGGAATAGTCACTGCTGCGCGCACGGCGTGCAGCAGGTCCACATCAAATCCTTGCTTGGTGCCATCGCCATCCATCGAGTTGAGGAGAATCTCCCCTACGCCGAGTTCCTCGCCACGGCGTGCCCACTCGATGGCATCAATTCCGGCCGACTTCGTACCTCCATGCGTGGTGACCTCGTAACCGGAAGGCGCAAACTCCTCACGGCACCGGCGGGCATCAACGGAGAGCACGATGCATTGGGCCCCGAAAACCTCGGCCATCTCGCGCAGCACTTCCGGGTTCTTAATCGCCGCCGTATTTACAGAGACCTTATCCGCACCGGCGCGCAGTAGCTCCCGGACGTCGTCGACGCTGCGTACCCCGCCGCCGACCGTTAGTGGGATAAATACCTGGTCTGCAGTGCGGCGCACAACCTCGAGCATGGTTGAACGCCCCTGCTTTGAGGCAGATACGTCTAAAAATGTCAGTTCATCGGCTCCGAGGGAATCATAACGCGCGGCCAGCTCCACTGGGTCTCCAGCATCGCGTAGGTTTTCAAAGTTTACACCCTTGACCACTCGTCCTTGATCGACGTCTAGGCAGGGGATAACGCGTACGGCTACAGCCATATCGGCCGCCTCCTTATTTAAAATGAAGTCTTAGCGGTAAATGGAACCGGTATGACGGGACAGGATATCCACGATAGTGGCATGAACCTGCGGGGTACCTGCCGCCAAGCCGCGCGACTGCGCAGTCCACGGGTTTCCTTCCGGGTCAGTTACTACCCCGCCAGCGGCTTGAATTTGCAATGCACCAGCGGCGTTATCCCACGGGTGTGGGGAGAAGTTAATCGCGCCGTCAAATACCCCCTGCGCAACAAAGGCATTATCTAGCCCCACTGAGCCGGTCATCCGCGGACGCAGGCCGGTCTCGCGCAGTTCGTGGAAGATCTCGGTGGGTAGATGGGAAGAGCAGCCCACGTGTCCGCGCGCTTCATCAAAGCCCATCGCTTCTTCCCCACCGCCGAAGCCGGTGGCAGGCCCGCCTACTGAGCGCAATGGAGAGCCATCGCAGGTGACCAAACGTCGCCCAAGCAGCGGGAAGTCAGACACCGCAGCAACAGGTGCTCCTTTATGTATGAGCGCTACCAAGATGCCGGCTAGCGGGTTTCCGGCGGAGTAATTTGCGGTGCCATCAATCGGGTCTACCACCCACACAGTATCCAGCACGCTGCCACCGGATTCTTCTCCATACACCGGGATGCCGGTCATTTGGGTCAAGATATCCCGCAGCTGTTGCTCGATGACGAGATCTACCTCGGTGGCAAAATCTCCCTGCCCTTTAAAGCGGGCAGGTGCCGCACCGAGGCCAGAGCGGAAAACGGGTTCTACTTGGTCTACGGCCGCCTCCGCGAAGGCCACCAACTCGCGGGGATCCATCATGGCTTAGTTATCCTCAGGGTCGAAAGGGTCAATGGTTTCTTCCGCCGGCAGCGGCTCTACCTCGGCCACTGCATCGAGAGCTTCTTCGAGGCTAAAATTCCCCTCGTAAAGGGCCTTTCCAATAATGGCGGAATCAATGCCCTCATTTTCATAGAGCGCGAGCTCGCGCAGGTCCTCCAGGCTAGAAATACCACCGGAAGCGGTGATTTTTGCTTCCGTAGCCATCGCTACCTCACGCAGCAGTTCAATATTCGGCCCCGTTAGTGTGCCGTCTTTAGATACGTCTGTCACCACAAAACGCTGGCATCCGGCAGCATCGAGGCGCTCGAGCACCTCCCATAGGTCGCCGCCATCGGAGACCCAGCCATTGCCTGCAGTACGCCACTCGCCGCCGTCTTCACGCACGGCGAGATCCACGGCGACTTTCTCGCCATAGCGCGCAAGGATGTCTTCGATCCATTCCGGGTGTTCGAGAGCGGCGGTGCCGATATTAATGCGTTGCGCGCCAGTAGCCAGTGCTTGCTCTACCGCGGCATCGTCCCGGATGCCGCCGCTAAGCTCCACGTTTATGCCCAGCTCTTCAGTGATATCCGCCATCTGCTCGTGGTTGGAACCGCGGCCGAATGCCGCATCCAGATCCACAAAGTGCAGCCATTGCGCGCCTTGAGACTGCCACTTCATCGCGGCATCACGCGGCGCGCCGTAAGAGGTTTCGGTGCCTGCTTCGCCTTTGTCCAAGCGCACGGCTTGGCCCTGAGATACATCGACTGCGGGCAAAAGCGTAAAAGTCATAGTCATCATCCTACCTAGAGCGTGCACATCCAGTTTTCCAAAAGTTGTGCGCCGGCGTCCCCGGATTTTTCAGGGTGGAATTGGGTCGCCCACAGGGCGCCATTTTCCACCGCTGCGACAAACCTATCGCCTGCGTGCTCAGCCCAGCTGACCAAGGGCGGGCGAGTGATTTCGGTTTCCAATTTCCACCGGCGAACGCCATAGGAATGCACAAAGTAAAATCGCTCGGCTTCAGACAATCCTGCAAACATATCGCTGCCGACGGGCACTTCAACGGTATTCCACCCCATATGGGGCAGGACCGTAGAGTGAAGCTTTTCCACGGTGCCGGGCCACTCACCACAGCCGGTGGAGTTGATGTTGTGTTCCACTCCGGCGTCGAAAAGCACCTGCATACCCACGCAAATACCCAAGACTGGCCGCTCTCCTGCCAGACGCTGGCCGATAACCCTTGGCCCGTGAACCGCGCTTAGCCCGCGCATGCATGCGTCAAAGGCACCAACGCCGGGGACCAGCAGGCCGTCTGCTTCCACCGCAGCATGAGGATCCGCAGTCACGGTGACTTCCGCGCCTACTCGCTCTAAAGCGCGCTGTGCCGAGCGCACATTGCCCGCGCCATAATCCAATAATGCGACCGTCTTTGTCATGGGCTATACCTTACGCATGCGACGCAGGCGCGTCCGGATATCGTTGGTTTCGCTCACGCGGGTGCGCCCAAGGACAAAATCCGCCAGCGTCATTACTACACCAACGACGAGGATGACCACACCGGCACCAAATGCCCCCGCATAGCCGTAGCCGGCAACCAAAGCGCCCAGAAGGGTTGAGCCCACGCCGGTTCCGCCATCATAGAAGATATTCCAGATGGCCGAAGCTTCCGAGACACGCTCGCGCGGCAGGCGGTCAAACATCGACAGCAGGGCCTCATTTTGCGCGATGCCAAAGGCACCGCCGAACAGAAATGCGCCAAGCACGAGCCACCACACGGAGCCGTCAAGATAAAGAGGGACGGCGATGGCGAGCACACCCACAATGGCCATGATCTGGCTGGGGATATACAACCGGCCGGGAGCGCCCACTCGGTCTGCCACCATGCCGGCGAAGTAGCGGAAAATCATGGCCGCGCCCCCCACGATGGACAGCATAATGCCGGCAAGGCTGGCGCCACGCTCTGCATCTAGCTCCTGTACCGCCGGCGGCAGGAAGGACGACACGGCGCCGTAGCTCATGGAGAAAGTTGTCAGCGCTAATGCGGGCACTAGCACCAACTTCCACGTGGGAACGCGGATCAAATTAGGCTCGTCTTCGGTATCGGAGGCCAGTGTGACCTTGATCTTGGGAATGCGCAAGCACATGCCAAAGCCCACGAAGCCAATGATGCCGGCAGTAATATACGTCGAGGCATATCCCAGCTTCTCCGCCATAATCAAGCCCAAGGGCAAAAAGACCATCTGGCCCAGGCCGGTAAATACGCCAATCATGCCGGTAGCCTTGCCCAACAGGCGAACTGGTGCCAACTCTGCAATCAGCGCAGACTCGGAGACGGTCAATGCACCGAAGCCCACTCCGCGCAAGGCAGAAAAGAGCAGGACCACCCAGGCATCTGTTCCCAAAAGGTGGCCGAAAGCGGGCACGCCCAAGGTAAAGGCGGAAAGTGCCATCACGCGGCGATAGCCCCAACGGCGCAAAAGCCACGGAGAAATGATCTGCGTAAGCACGGTAAAGGCCATAAAGATGCCGGTGGATGAGCCCGCCAAGGTAGCTGAGCCGCCGGAATCAATGACAGCTAGCGGCACCACCGGAAGGAGGATGGACCAAGCGCCAAAGGCGGCGGCAATGGCCATCATTGTGGCGGTATAGCCCGGGATCTTCCAGATATTAGTCTCTTGGGTTGTGCTCACTTACCAAACGCTCCTACCATCCACGAGATTGCTGCTACCACGGTGATTGCGGCCAAAAGAGAGGCCACTACTGTCAGTGCCTTCGACCCCTGTTGGTAGGCAGACCAGGCACCGCCTACCAACATGCCTGCTACGAGGAAGAGGACCAAGATCATAAAGTGCATGCGTTCTAGAGTGCTCCCTTCGTCGAAGGAATGCCAGTCTGGCGCGGGTCAGTTTCCACGGCAGCGCGCAGCGCACGCGCGACGGCCTTGAACTCCGCTTCTGTGATGTGGTGCGGATCGCGCCCGTAGCGCACATTAAGGTGCAGAGTTACTGCAGCGTGGATGGCAAGCGTTTCGAAGAAGTGGCGGTTAATCACGGTGGCGTAGTGCCCACCGATGGTCTGCCATTGCAGGTGCTCCGGTTCGCCGTTCATCACGAAATAGGCGCGCCCAGAAAAATCCACGACCGCTTCCACCAGGGTCTCGTCCATGGGCAGTAGCTGGGAGCCAAAGCGACGGATGCCGGACTTATCCCCCGCCGCCTCGCGCAGTGCGGTGCCGAGCACGATGGCGGTATCTTCCACCGTGTGATGGGCATCTACCTCGATATCGCCCACGGCGCGCACGGTGAGATCAAAGCTGCCGTGGGTGGCAAAGGCCGTCAGCATATGATCGAAAAAAGGCAGCCCAGTGGAAATTTCACTGCGCCCCGTGCCGTCTAGGTTGATCACCACGGAAATCTGCGATTCCGACGTAGCCCGCTGGGCACGCCCGACTCGGTTGCTCATGGTTCGCTCCCTTCTCCCACTGGATAATCCGCCACTACTGTATCTGCAAGCTCTTCAGCTACGGACAAGAAGGCCGAATTTTCTTCCGGCAGGCCCACGGTCATGCGCAGGTGTCCCCCGATGCCGACATCCCTGATGAGCACTTCTTTTTCCAAGAACTGCTGCCACACGCGGTGCTGATCAGCAAAACGGCCGAAGAAGAGGAAATTGGATTCACTCGGCAAGACGGTATATCCCAATTCGCCCAAGCGAGCGGACACGCGCTCTCGTTCAGCGGCAATCTTCTCTACGGTTGCTAGCGTATCCGCACTGTGACGCAACGCCACCGTTGCCGCAGCTTGGGAGAGTACGGACAGGTGGTACGGAAGCCGTACCAGCATAACGGCCTCCACAAAGGCCGGATCCGCCACAAAGTAGCCTAGGCGACCGCCAGCAAAATCGAAGGCTTTGGACATGGTGCGCGAGACCACCAGCTTCGTGGGGTACTTATCCAATAGCGTCACCGCGGAGGGCGCAGAGGAAAATTCGCCGTAGGCTTCATCGACGATGAGGATGCCCGGCGCGGCGTCGGCAAGCGCGGCAATATCGTCCACACTAGTCACCCCACCGGTGGGGTTATTCGGCGTCGTCACAAAGATAATTTCTGGCTGGTGCTGCGCCACGGCGGCCAACGCGCGGTCTATGTCAATGCGGAAGTCATTATCGCGCGAGCACTCTAGAAACTGCGTATGTGTTCCGTCCGCGAGAATGGGGTGCATGGAATAGGACGGTGTAAAGCCGAGCACGCTGCGCCCCGGACCGCCAAAAGCCTGTAGCAGTTGCTGCAAAATTTCATTCGAACCATTAGCCGCCCACACCTGCTCATAGCCCACACTCACGCCGGTTTGCCCGGAAACATAATGCGCTAGGGCCCTACGCAGCTCTGCCGCATCGCGCTCCGGATAGCGATTGAGCGAGCTGGCTAAGCGTCGGGTCTCCGCCACTAGGTCATCTACTAGCGCCTGCGAGGGCGGATAAGGATTTTCATTGGTATTGAGTTGGTAGGCCACGGTGAGTTGCGGCGCGCCATAGGCGGACTTGCCGCGCAGCTCTTCGCGCAGGGGAAGGTCGTTTAATTGCGTCATCTAGTACTCCTCAAATCGGGCGCGAATAGCTTCGCCGTGAGCAGGCAATCCCTCGGCCTCGGCGAAGGTAATAACGTGCGGGGCAATCTCCTCCAGTGCAGCCCGGTCATACTCAATAAGGTTGACCGGGCGCATAAAAGTATGGGTAGACAGGCCGGCAGAAAAGCGCGCCGTGCCGGAGGTGGGCAATACATGGTTGGAGCCAGCTGCGTAGTCCCCGAGTGGCACTGGCGCGAAGTCTCCCACAAAGATAGCGCCAGCGTGCTTAATCTGCCGGGCCACCGCGCCGGGCTCTGCGGTGTGGATCTCGAGGTGTTCGGCAGCATAGGCATTAGCCACCGCAATTGCTACATCCGGGGAATCAACCAGCACGATCCCGGACTGCTCGCCGCCTAAGGCCGCGGCCGCCCGGTCCGCATGGGCGGTAGCACTATAGCGCGCTTCTACCTCCGCATTCACACGCTGGGCCAAGCTTTCCGATGCCGTAATAAGCACGCTCGCCGCCATCGGATCGTGCTCGGCCTGCGAGATGAGGTCATAAGCCACAAACACAGGGTTTGCGGTGTCATCGGCGATAATGGCGATTTCGGTAGGGCCGGCCTCGGCATCGGTGCCCACCACACCACGCACTAGCCGTTTGGCCGCGGTGACGAAAATATTTCCCGGCCCGGTAATCATGTCCACCGGTGCCAGGGCGGCATCATCGTCGCCGTAGGCCATAAGCGCAATGGCCTGGCCACCGCCTATAGCCCACACCTCATCTACGCCGAGCATCTGGCACACGGCTAGCACCGTGGGGTGCGGCAGACCGCCAAACTCTTTTTGCGGTGGCGAGGCCACCACCAAGCTTTCCGCCCCGGCCGCCTGCGCCGGCACCGCATTCATTATTACCGAGGAAGGATAGACGGCCTTGCCTCCCGGCACGTATAGTCCGACGCGCTCGATGGGGCGAAAGACCTCGGTCACCGTGGCGCCAGGTGCCAGTTCGGTGGTGCGCGTGGCCGGCTTCTGTTCGAGGTGAACCTTGCGGACACGCGCAATCGAGGCCTCAATTGCCCGGCGCACCTGCGGGTCTAAGCCGGCGACGGCCTTGTCCAATTCCGCTTGCGGTACCCGCAGGTGGTTCGGGCGCACGCCATCGAAACGCTCGCCGTAGTCCAATGCCGCCGCGGCTCCTTCGTGGCGGACGCGATGTACCATTGGCGCCACCTTGTCCACCACGGCGGCGACGTCAGTGCCACCGCGGGGCAAGACGCGTCGCAGCTGGGCAGGGCGCAGCTCCTTGCCGCGCAGATCAATGGTGCGAAGCATTCCCGGCTCCCATTCTGTTTATCGGATTTCTGTTATTAAACCAATATCCTAATAGCCAAATTCCAGCGAGGGGGCCGGTTTGGGCTATAGACTCGGACTCAATATAGCTTTAAGGTGGTGACAGCGATGAGCGAGAATGAGCCCTCCCTTTTACTCGCACATGTCCGCGCCATCGCCCAGGAAAAAGACATTGCCTGCTGGACGCTACCTACTGGCGAGCTTCTAGTCCCGCATGCAGCCGGCGGCTCCACCTTCATCTTTGTCGACCAAATGGAAGAACCGGTGCTACACCTACACACCAGCCCCCGCGGCGGCGTTGACCTCAGCGAGATATCCGAGCTTGCACACCTGGCCAACGAGTGGAATCACGATTGCCTCTCACCGGCCGTAATGGTCGATTATGACCAGCCCGAGTGCGTAAGCGTATCCGGCCATAGCTACCTGCCGGCCGATACCTCCCCCAGCCGCGAGCAGCTCGCGGCGTTCCTCCTGCCGGCGCTGCGCAACGCTGAAGTGCTCATGGATCTGCTTGCCCAATCCCACCCCAGCCTCGTCCGCGACACCTCGCCGGTGCTTGCCCCGCTTGCCGATGCCCCCTTAGAACCCTTCACCCTCGATAGCCTGGCCGAAATGCTGCCGTTAATCGGTATCCAACGTTTCCAAAGCGATGGCGCCACCGCCATTTACGCGTGGGTCAACGATGTCCTTTTTGCCTTTGCACTGGACAACGGCCCCAGCCTCATCATCAAGGGGCATTGGGATCCCAGCCTGGAAGAAGCGGAATTTACCCGTCTATTCCTCATCTGCAATGACTGGAATCGCGCCCACCACGGAGCCGTCGCTTTTTGTCACCACACCGATGAAGGACTGCAAGTGCGGATGGATGCCGCTACCATCACTGCCGCCGGGCTTACGCGGCCGCAGCTCTTTAGTGCCATCGGCCGCGGACTCAAACACATCCTGCACGGCATCGATGACATCGCACGCGAGGTGACTGGCGCCTCCCCCGTCGAATGGCCCTAGCCGCTTTGCCTACCAATCATCATCGGCGCTCACAAAAGCCGTGGACCAATAAGAAAACATCGCCATAAAGGGCGCGACCGCCCAAGAAATAGCGGGGGAGAAATTCGGTGCAAACTCCACGACCTCCCCTGGATTTTCCGGCGGATGCGTGGCAGTGGCTCCTCCAAAGACATAGAACGAGGCCGCCCCAGCCAAGGCACACACGCCCACCCACAAGAGCATTGATAGGCCTCGACCCTGCCGGCGCAAATACGCACCCAAGCCCAAAAGCAGCCCGAGTAAGCCGGTGATAAGGGCAAAGGTAATGAAGGCGATAAATTGGGCACTGCCCATCGACTCGATGGCATAACCGCCATCTTCTACCTCACGGCCGGTAAGCGTCGGCCGAAAAAGCCCCCACAACACCCCGGCCACGCCAAAGACTAGGAGCGCACACGCGAGTAACCCTGCACCAAAACCAAGGGTGCGGGGTAACCGACGCTGGAAAAGGGACAACTTAGTTACAGAAGGTCCAGTTGCCATTCTCACGACGGAAGCGCACCGTGGAGGTCTCGGTGCCCTCAGAGTTAGACACGCTCACGGTTGCAGAAGCATCATCGCCATTGACCACGATGTCGTTGACGGACTGCAGCTTGGTCGACTGTGGGATGGACTCCAGCTGATTAGCAAACTTCTCTACCTCACCATTGCCGCCACCCTGCTGGCGCATGGTGTTAGCGTATTCGGCAAAGGACTTGTTCGGCAGACTATCCACGTACTGCTGATACTGGTCAAACTCCTTAGCCTGGCCTTCGCGCACGGCCTGGCAGGCGTGCTGCGGCATGTAGTTGAAGTATTCCTTCACATTATCGATCTCGTGCTGGCCGCGGACCAGCTGCTCGATGGCCTGCTTGTCACTATCGTTGGCGTCCTGGCCGCCCTCGATCGGCTTGATGTCTTTTGCACCAGCGAAAGGATCCTCGCCATTGTTTAGGGGGTTGGCCATCTCATCCGGGCCCTCACCAGCGGCATCCTCGCCCTCCTGGCCCTCAGCACCAGCTGCGGCGTCCTTGTTCTGGTCTTTTTCCTTATCTTTATTCTTTTCCTTGTCTTTGTCCTTATCGGCGTCTTTGTCCTCGGACTTATCTGCAGACTTATCCTCGGAAGCCTTGGACGCCGTGGTAGCGGCATCCTTCTTGGAGTCGTCATTGTCATCCGAACCACACGCAGCCAGCGCCAGCGGGGTAACCAGCGCAACCGCGATGAGGGACTTCTTGGCAGGGGTCAAAAAGGACAAGGGAAAGCTCCTGAATCAATCTTGCGAATGTGAAGCCGCGTTGGGCAGCTTCTTATTTGTCTTCGCAAGACTAACAACCCGACGATGGAAATCACATTGAGACTCCGTTAAAAGAACCTGTGAACTACCGCCCTGGTCGGTCTAGTCCGTACAATCGCGAGGGTGCAAATAAATCGCGAGAGTATTATCGCCGCCGCTCTTTCCCTGCTTGATACCTATGGGCTTGGCGACGTCACCATGCGCCGCGTTGCTTCTTCCCTCAACGTTGCACCCGGCGCCCTGTACTGGCACATTGCCAATAAGCAGGCTCTTATTGCGGCCTTAGCGGAAGACATTATCGCCCCTATTTCAGGGGAATCGCTCGGGGAACTAAGCCTCAACCTTCGCGAATTACTGCTTGCCCGGCGCGATGGTGCTGAGGTGGCCATTGCCGGCCTCTCCCTCCCCCAAGCCCCTGCCTGGGACCGCCTGGTAGCAGTCTTTACCGCTGCCGCAGCACGCAGCACACCGGCCGCTGATAGCGCCCACCGCGCCGCCGCCCTATCAGCCATTCACCTAGTACTCGGCGCCACCTTGATGGAACAGTCCCAACGCCAGCTTGCAGAAACCACCGGCGCGGCGCCCGATACAGACTATCGCGCTGACCTCATACGCGGTGTACGCATTATTAACACCGGATTAATACACGGCGCCGGCGACTAGAAAGTAGTTATGCTCGTGGGCATGAACACTCCCGCCATGGACGCAATCCCCACGCCCACCGAGCGCTACAGCCGCCAAATCTGGCCCGGCAAACCCACCCCACTCGGCTCCACCTTTGATGGATCCGGTACCAACTTCGCCCTCTTTTCGGAAGTCGCAGACAAGGTTGAGCTCTGCCTCATTGATAAAGAGGGCGATGAAGAACGCATAGAAATGGCCGAAGTAACCGCCCATGTGTGGCATATTTACCTCCCGAATGTCACCCCTGGGCAGCGCTACGGCTACCGCGTCTATGGCCCCTATGAACCAGAAAAGGGCCTGCGCTGCGATCCCTCCAAGCTCCTCGTTGACCCCTATGCCCGCGCCTTCGACGGCGAATTCGACGGCGATGCTTCCCTGTATTCCTATGACATCCACGCCGAAGAGCCCGGCACCGGCCGCAACGAGGAAGATTCGCTCGGCCACACCATGCTTTCCGTGGTCATTAACCCCTTCTTTGACTGGCGCAGCGATCACCGCCCGCATATTCCGGATAATGAAAAGGTTATCTATGAAACCCACGTCAAGGGCATGACGATGACTCACCCGGACGTTCCAGAAGAGCTGCGCGGCACCTACGCCGGCATGGCCCACCCAGCCGTGATTGATTACTTCAAGGAGCTCGGGGTTACCACCGTTGAGCTAATGCCCGTGCACCAATTCCTCCAGGACGATCGGCTGCGCAACCTAGGTCTGCGCAACTACTGGGGTTATAACACCTTCGGCTTCTTTGCCCCACACCATGACTACGCCTTTGCTAAGAAGCCAGGCGAGGTGGTCTCCGAGTTTAAGACCATGGTTCGCGCCTTCCATGAGGCCGGCATCGAAGTTATCCTCGACGTGGTCTATAACCACACCGCAGAAGGTAATCACATGGGCCCCACCATTGCTTTCCGCGGCATCGACAATGGCGCCTACTACCGCCTCGTCGAGGGCGATGAAGCCCACTACATGGACTACACCGGCACCGGCAATTCCCTCAATGTGCGCCACCCGCACTCACTCCAGATGATTATGGATTCCCTGCGCTACTGGGTCACGGAGATGCGCGTCGATGGTTTCCGCTTCGACCTAGCTGCGACCTTGGCGCGGGAGCTTGACGACGTCGACAAGCTAGCTACCTTCTTCGACCTAGTCCAGCAAGACCCCATCGTCAGCCAGGTCAAGCTCATCGCTGAGCCCTGGGACATTGGCCATGATGGCTACCAGGTAGGCAACTTCCCGCCGATCTGGAGCGAATGGAACGGCAAATACCGCGATACCGTGCGCGATTTCTGGCGGGGCGAGCCCGCTACCCTGGGCGAATTCGCCTCCCGCCTGACCGGCTCTTCGGATCTCTATGCCGATAATGACCGCCGCCCTAGCGCCTCCATCAACTTCATTACCGCCCACGATGGCTTTACTCTGCGCGACCTCGTGTCCTATAACGACAAGCACAACGAGGCTAATGGCGAAGACAATCGCGACGGAGAATCCTTTAATCGCTCCTGGAACTGCGGCGAAGAAGGCCCGACCGATAACGACGAGGTCCGCAAGCTGCGCCGCCGCCAGGTGCGCAACTTCCTGACCACCCTCCTACTCTCCCAAGGCACTCCGATGCTCTCGCACGGCGATGAGTTCGGCCGCACACAAGACGGCAATAATAACGTCTACTGTCAGGATAACGAGCTGTCGTGGATGGACTGGTCCATGCTGGAAGAGGAAAAGTCCGCCGCCATGCTGGGCTTTACCAAGCGCGTGCTGTCTATTCGCAACCACCACCCCGTCTTTCGCCGCAAGCGCTTCTTAGCCGGCGGCCCACTCGGCGCGGATGTAAAGGAACGCGATATCGCCTGGCTGGTTCCTTCCGGACGCCTCATGACCCAGGACGACTGGGACCACGACTTCGGCCGCGCCCTTATGGTCTATCTCAATGGCAATGCCATCACGGAAACCACCTCCCGCGGCGAGCGCATCACCGATGATTCCTTCATCATGATTTTCAACTCCCACGACGGCGAAATCGAGTTCACCCTGCCTACCAAGGATCTCGGCGCCACGTGGCGGCTGATGGTCGATACCGCCGATTCCGGCGGCTACCCCGTAGAGGAAACCCTTATTGAAGCAGAGGGTACGATCACGGTGCAGCCGCGTTCGACGCTGATTTTTCGTCAGGTTGAACCGCCCGTTTTCGATTCCTAAAGAAAGGCCCCTCGTGTCATTTCCCGCGCACGGCGCACTCATCGATGTCACAGCGGAAAAACTTGTGCTCCACCGCACCCTGCTGGCCACCAGCCTCGGCGCCCCCGCCACGCAGGGCATCCCGCTCGATTCCATCGACGCCGTGCGCGTAAATGAACCGACCTCCACTGGCTTCGGCGTCCTCGACCTTGGTGCCGCCGGCTCTATTTCTTTTGCCCCGCACCAAGACCCGCAAGCCGTCGCCCGCGCCATCGCCGCCGCCCAGCGCGGCGATGCTCCCTCCTCCGCCGCAACGATCCCCGGCCTCGATTTCACCGCCGTGGATGTAGAAACGGCCAACGATAACTGGGGATCTATCTGCCAAATCGGCGCTGTGCGCTTCCGTGACGGCCAAGAGAGCGACTCCCGCTCCTGGCTGTGCACCCCACCGCCTGGCCTCGAGCACTTTGCGGATATCAACGTCTCCATACACGGCATTACCGCGAGCGATGTGGAAGGGGCGTCGGCCTTCGCCGACGTTGCCAAGGAGCTCTTCGACTTCCTCGGCGGCGACGTGCTTGTCGCGCACAATGCCCAGTTCGATTCCACCGCGCTGCGCTCCGGTCTGCTTACCGCCGGTGCCGAGGTGCCCACCGTGCCGCTGGCGTGCTCCCTCGCACTGGCCCGCGACGCCTCCAAAGCAAAGGTAATTTCGGTGCGAAACCACAAGCTACCCACCGTCGCAGCCCACCTTTCCGCGCCGGACTTTAGCCACCACGACGCCACCGAAGACGCCCGCGCCGCCGGCGAAATCATCGCTCGCTTAGCCGAACGCTTTGGACACACTGGCAGCATTCGCGACCTATTCACCGCCCGCGAATTTACCTTGGGTCGGCTCGATGCCGAGGCTATCCTGCCCGTCCTGCGCGCCCATACCGCCCCCACCTCGGGCGCGGACCTCGGCGCCGGCACCGACTTCCGCGGCCAGACCCGCGCTGCCGGTTCTGCAAAGAAAAAGTCCAGCAGGCCCGCCCCGTGGCAAACCGTTGCCACCCCAGACACAATCCCGGAGCCCAATCCAGACGCGGATCCGGAAGGCGCGCTCTACGGCCAGCATGTCACCCTTACCGGTGATTTCGAGCCCTATGACAAGGGCGTGCTATGGCAGGGCATCGCCGAGCGCGGCGGCCAGGTAGCCAAAAACGTCACCAAAAAGACCACCCTGCTTATCGTGGGCGAATGGGCGAAGAAGACCTCCAAGGAAAAGCGCGCGGAGGAGCTGCAGGCCAAGGGCCAAGAAATCGACATTTGGCCAGCCGATAAGCTCTTTGCCGAGCTGCAGCTCGACGCCGATCCACCCTTTTAGGCCCACCCGGGGAACCAAACGGCGTCTTCTCCAGTCCAATAAAGGCGACCGCATCCTACCGCCACTGGAGAATTCGCCGTGACCGTCGCCCTGCGCCCGCCTCGCCCAACCACCGCAAACCTGCTGCCTGCCCTCTTCGCCCGATCCTGGCTGAAAGAACAGCGGCTTTCCGACGACGGCTTTTGCGACTCCCTCGCCACCATCCAACTCTCCCCCAGCCTGTCCATGGCGCTTGTCTTTCCCGGCAAGCAAACCTTCCGCCGGCTCAGCCACCGCGGTCTTGCCGACATGGATATCTCCGCGCGCCGGGCCTGGAATCACGCCTCTCATAACCTGCAGCGCGCCGCTCTCGATTCGCAGGGGCTGCGCTTCTGGACCCGCCCCGCCGCCTGCGATCTTCCCTCCGCCGCACGCTTCGGAGGCCTGCAGGTCCGCTCCCACAGGGCGCCGATTTCCTCCTGGATGGCCCACCCAGAGACCTTTACCGTGCTGGACAAACACATGCGCCGCCTCCTGCGCTCACACTCGCTGACCTACCTCGTGCCGGACTCCGCCACGCTCTTTGCTTTTGCCCACCTGCCTGACACCTATGCTCGCCAGCTGGCTGCCGACGCCGTCGAGCGCGTGCCCCGTCATCGCACCGTGCTCCACCCACGCCCGCTAGTATGGTCTAACGGATTCCCGCGGGAGTTATGAAAGGAGCACCATGCCGGAAAGTAGGATGTCGCGGCTGAGCAACCAGTATCACGACTGGGCGCGCAGCCACCCCACCGCCGCGATGGACTTCCGCACCGCTATCGAGGATCTCCTCAATGACGCCGGCATCATCTTCGACCGCGTCTCCACCCGCGTCAAAACCTGGCCCTCTCTTAAAGCCAAGGCCAAAAAGCGCCGCGAGAACGGCGATTTTGTCTACCCCCAGCCGTGGCAAGAGATACACGATGTGATGGGGGTGCGCGTTACGCTTTATCACTCCACTGCTATTCCAGAAGCGCTGAGCGTTTTAGGGGAATCGTTCAAGGTCGAACGCTCCGTGGATAAGGCTGCCGAAACCCGCATCTCCGGCGGCTTTGGCTACGGCTCCCACCACCTCGTGCTCACCGTGACCGAGGATAGCGCTGCCGCAATGGAAGAGCTCACGGACTATGTAGGCTGGACCTTTGAGGTGCAGATTCGTACCGTCCTGCAGCACGCATGGGCGGAGTTTGAGCACGATATTCGCTATAAGCAGGGCCCCAATCCGCCTTCGCCCGAAGTGGACCGCCTCTTTACCTTGGCCGCGGGACTTATCGAGCTCGCGGACCAACAATTCGATGAGATTGCCGCACTCAAGGCTCCAGATACAGAAACCGATAAGGACGTAGAACTTACCGCCGAGACCCTGCCGGGCGTGCTGGCCATCATCCTAGGCAACCGCTTCCCACTCTCGCGCTCGGAACACTACCGCTTCTTGGCAGAACTGCTGGAACAAAACGGAGTGCGCCACTTGGGTCAGCTAGAGCAGCTGCTTGATGATACCGCCATTGCTCACGTCCACGACGCCATGCGTTACCGCTTCCGCCCCGGCCAGGTACGGCTTATCGACGACCTGCTGCTCAATAAGTTTGGCAAGCAGCATATCGAAGCCACCGCCGAATCCGGCGATCGCCCGGGCCGCAAACGCCGACTTACTGCGCGCCTGAAAGCTTTGCGCGCTGCCCGCTAGTTTCGGCTGATTATCGGAAACCGCCGCGGAATTTCTCCATATCGCGGCGCTCTTTCTTCGTCGGCCGCCCCGCTCCGCGCGGGCGCACGGGGACAGACGGCATAAATTCCTTGGGCGGAGGCGGCGGAGCATGGTCCGTATAGCACGTACGCGCCACGGGTGCGCCCACGCGCTTGGCCACAGTCGCTAGGACCTCAAGGTCATGCTCGTGATGGTTGCGCCACACGCGCACGCGGTCGCCCGGCACCACCTGTTGGGAGGGCTTGACGGCCTCCCCATTTATCTTGACGTGCCCGGCGCGCACGGCCGTCGCGGCCGCGGATCGGGTTTTAAACATGCGCACGGCCCACACCCAGGCATCAATCCGGACGGGGCGGCCGCTAGGTTGCGGTGCCGGCATCTAGTACTGGTTGTGGTTTTCGTTGACGATCTTCTGGATCTTAAACCAGTTATAGCCGCCACCAACCACGGCGACGATGGCGCCCACCAACATCCAGGCCCAGAAACTTGCCGCAGATAGCACGCCCAGCACTGCGCCCACGCCGAGGCCGCCGGCCACGCACACAACGACGTTGCGGGAGTGCTTGCGCACTTGCTGCTTGCGCTGCGCAATGGGGTTATTCGGTCGCTGCTGCATACTCATGTTCAGGATCCTACCTCAACCCACGCGCTACCGGCTTCTGCCGCCTCGAGCTGGCCTTGTGAGATCGCTGCCAGCGTAGCTTCCAGCTCTTCCAGCCCACCCGGGCGCACGGCCACGGTAAAAGTCACCGCAGCCGCATACGCGGTATCGGTTATCTCATAGCCGCGCCCACGCAGATCCGCCTCCACTCGCCCGGCCGTCGCGTGTGGGCACTCCACCGCATAAAGCTCCCGGCGCGCCCGGGTCACCGCGCGCACCTTCTCCATGGTCTCGCTCACTGCACCGCCATAGGCATGCACGAGACCGCCGGCACCCAGCTTGATACCGCCGAAGTAGCGCACAACCACCGCACAGATATCGAGCATGCCGGAGCCTTTGACTACATCCAGCATGGGTTTTCCGGCCGTTCCAGAAGGCTCGCCATCATCGGAGGAGCGCTCCACCGGATTCGCGCCGTCGACATGGTAGACGTAGGCGGAGCAGTGGTGGCGGGCGTCGGGAAAGCGGGTGCGGGCGGCGTCGATAAACGCGCGGGCCTCTTCCTCATTGGTGACGCGGCCGATCACAGTAATGAACCGAGAACGCTTGATTTCAATTTCGTGTTCGACTTGGCCTACGGGGCGACGATAAGAATCCTGCATTAGGCTACGAGGAATTCGTACTCGGGGGTGCCAGGCTTGAGGTACTGCACCGAAATCTTGGATTCACCCATGCGCTCGAGCAGGCCGTCGAGGTCCTCGGCGCGGCTAAGCTGCAGGCCTACCAGCGCAGCGCCAGTCTCCCGGTTATTGCGCTTCAGGTACTCAAACAGCGTGATGTCATCGGTCGGGCCCAAAATCTCCTGCAAAAAGTGGCGCAGCTGTCCCGGCTCCTGCGGGAAATTCACCAGGAAATAATGTTTGAGTCCGCGGTGGACTAGGGAGCGCTCCATGATTTCGGCGTAGCGCAGCACGTCATTATTGCCGCCAGAAATCACGCACACCACCGTCGAGCCCGGCTGCAAGTCCAGCTGGTGCAGGCCCGCCACCGACAGTGCACCGGCCGGCTCGGCAATGATTCCCTCATTTTGATAGAGGTTGAGCAAGTCCGTGCACACCGCGCCCTCGGACACGGTGTCAAAACTCAAGCGCTCGCGATTGGCGTCCAAAATCTCATATGGCAGCGCGCCCAAGCGCTTTACCGCCGCCCCATCCACAAAGGGGTCGACTTCTTCTAGCGTTACCGGCCCGCCGTGGTCAAACGCCGCTCTTAGCGACGCCGCCCCTTCCGGCTCCATTCCCACCACTCCGGCGCCCGGTGCCATATCCGCAAGGTAGGAGGTGATGCCCGAAATCAGGCCGCCTCCTCCCACGGGTACAACGATGGTATCCAGCGACTTTCCCTTGGCCGATAGCTGCGCCAAAACTTCCGCGGCAACGGTGCCTTGTCCGGTGATGGTATCGCGGGCGTCGAAGGGCTCGATGAAGGTAGCGTCGCGCTCGGCGGCGTCGGCATGCGCGGCCGCGGCTGCCTCATCGAAGTTGGAACCAACCACCACCAGTTCTACTTGGTCGCCGCCGTGGACCAGGATGCGGTCGCGCTTTTGCATCGGCGTGGGCTCTGGCACAAAAATCTTGCCGCTGATTCCCATTGTGCGGCAGGCATAAGCCACGCCCTGTGCATGATTGCCGGCCGAGGCCGTGACAATTCCCCGGCCGCGCTCTTCCTGAGGGACATTCGACATTCCGTTTAACGCGCCGCGAATCTTATAGGAGCGTACGTCTTGCAAATCCTCCCGCTTGAGGTAGACCTCGCAACCCGTCTCGGCCGAAAGCCGAGCGCAATACTGCAGCGGAGTCGGGGCGATTTCCGAGCTAATCCGCGCCTGCGCCTGCTGGATATCGGATGCATGGATGGTCGATTCAGTCATGTCTTGACAGTCTACCCATTCACTGGAAATTCACTGGCTTTTAGTTCCAGCGTTACATAGTGGACATAACCACAAGAAAGGAATATTAATGCTCAAGCGCATCTCTCTGCGTTACTTCCTCGCTCGTCCTTGCCTTCGGCCCAGCCGCGCATGCCCACATCGTGGATAACGTGCTGGAGCACTCCGCGTCCCAGCGCATCCTCACCGTCAACGCGCGCTCCGGCGAGGTCGACATCCTTGATGGTTCCGATCCCACCCAGCCGCACAAGATCGGCGCCATCTCCGCCGGGGGAGACAAAGAAATCAACTCGGTAGCTGTACGCCCCGATGGCCTGGCCGTCGCCGCGGTGCAACAGGCAGATAAGACTGACAGTGGCGAGGCGCTGTTTTCAACACCGAGGCTGGTGAGGAGCTCGGACGCGTGGGCGTGGGCGCGCTACCAGATAACGTGCATCTCACTGCCGATGGCCGCCACGCGCTCGTAGCCAACGAGGGCGAGCCTTCCGACGCCCTGAATGCCGAAGGCCCTGCCTACCTCAAGGATCCGGAACGCTCCGTTTCTGTCATTAACCTGCCCACCGACGTCGCTGCGCCCCCGCTTAGCGACGTTCACACGGCCGACTTCACCGCCTTTGACACCGCCGACCTTGACCCCTCCATCCGTATCTTCGGCCCTTCCGAACACCATAATCTGCCTTCACGGGACTTCGAGCCGGAATACATTTCCTTTGCGGACGGAAAAGCCTAAGCCACGCTGCAAGAAAACAACGCCATCGCGGTCATCGATATCGAGTCTGCCACGGTAGAAAAGGTTCTTCCCGCCCACATTGCAGACCACTCCCAGGTGCCGTTGGATCCGTCTAATAAGGATGACGCTGCCGAGCTGCGCACCATCCCGGTACACGGCCTATCCATGCCGGACTCCATCAGTGCCTTCGAAGTAGATGGACAAACCTTCTTCGCCACCGCCAACGAGGGCGATGCCCGCGAATGGGGCGACTATACCGACGAAGTGGAACTCAAGGACCTAGTCAAGGAGGGCAAGGTCTGCGACGATCTCGAGCTTGCTGACGGCATCGAAGACAAGAAGTTCGCCGGCAACCTCAAGCTATCTAATGCTTCTGGCTGGGACGAGCAAAAGGGCTGCTTCGATGGTTTGTACTCCTACGGCTCGCGCTCCTTTAGCATCTACAACCGCGAGGGCAACGTCGTCTTCGACTCCGGCTCGGACTTTGAAGAAATCACCAAAGGCATTCCTAGTCTGAACTTTAATGCCGATAATGAGGATCCCGAATTTGATGACCGCTCTGATAATAAGGGCCCGGAGCCAGAGGCACTGACCATTGGCAAGGTTGGGGATCGCACTTACGCCTTTATCGGCGCGGAGCGCGTGGGCGGCATCTTCGTCTACGACGTGACGACCCCCACCGAAACAAAGTTTGTCACCTACGTTAATAGTCGCGATTTTTCCGTCGGCTACAACGAGGACGATGTCGCAGCGATAGCCCTGGCCGGCGACCTCGGCCCCGAGGGTCTTGCTTTCGTCCCAGCGACTGACTCCCCGACCGACGATGCCCTCCTCATCGCCGGCAACGAGGTATCCGGCACCACCACCGTGTTCTCAGTCAAGGACCTGCTTGCCGATGCCGCCAACTCCACGCCTGACAAGCCCAATGGCTCCAGCACCGGCAGTAGCATCGCCGCCGGTGCCGGAATCATCGACGGTTTAGTGGGCCTCGGTGCGCTGATTGGCGGGGCATTAAACTTCTTGCCGAAGCCCATTGACGAGTTCTACGCACTGCTACCGGCACAGGTGCGCAAGCTTTTGCCACAGACGTTCCGAGGTTTACCTGCTAAATTGTTTGAGGCTAATACCTCTCACTCTAAATAGAACCATGCGCAACCGTCTCAGCATTTCGCTCGTCGCAGCCATCGCCGTGGCAGCAGGCCTCGTCGCACCAGCTACTGCTTCTGCCGCAGAAGAGCAATCAAAGTAGATTTCGGCTGAATGCCAGGCCGAGGTCGACGAGGCCAAGGAGGAGCATCTTAAGAAGATCGAGAACGGCGAGCTCGGATCTTCCGCCCACACCCCGCAGGAGCTTATCCAGGGCCTGACCAACGGCTACGGTTCTTCCGGAATGCCAAAGGAGCCAGACTGCGTTGCCCAGGAGGCGAAGCAGCGCCAGATCGAGGCACTTGAGCGTCTGCCTATTTGGGGCTCTTCCACCCCAGAAAAGTTCCTCGAGGTCATGAGCTGGGTGACCGTGGCCACCAGCCTCGTCGCTGCGTTGCTGCAAGCCTTGACTATGGTTGCCAAGGTGAACCCGGCTGTGCTGAAGCCGATGAAGAACGCCCTCACGCAGCTGGGCGTGCGCTTCTAGGCGCCAAAGATTAAGCCGCTCCGGAGTTCCGGAGCGGCTTTAGGCGTTTTTAAAACAGTTCGCGGGTAGCGATGTCAGCGCCTTCTACCAAGGATTGCAGCTTCGCCCACGCAATCTGAGGGTGTAGGCGGCCGCCCAAACCGCAATCGGTCGATGCGATGACATTTTCCGGTCCAACCACCTCGGCGAATTGAATGATGCGATCAGCTACAAGCCGCGGGTGTTCCACCGCATTGGTGGAGTGCGAGACCACACCCGGGTAAATCACGGTTCCTTCCGGCAGCGCATGGTCCTGCCACACACGCCACTCATGCGCGTGACGCGGTGACGCGGCTTCGAAAGAAAATCCGCCGACCTCGGCCCGCAAGATTTCCTCGATGATATCTGCAAATGGGACGTCGGTTACGTGCGGGCCGTGCCAGGAACCCCAGCAGATATGCAGGCGCGTTTGTTCCTTGGGCAGGCCAGCAATGGAATCATTGAGCACGTCAATACGCTCGCGAATGAAGCCTCGGAAGTCTTCTACGGAAGGCTCCGGATTAATTTGGTCCCAGGCCTCGGCCAGGTCAGGTGCGTCGAATTGCACGGTGAGCCCGGCATCGGTGATGGCTTGGTACTCGGTGCGCATTGCTCGGCCGACGTCGGCAAGCAGCTCATGCTCATCGTCGTAGTAGCGGTTGGTCAGGCGCGCGGCCGAGCCGGGGGAAAGGGCAGCGATGAAGCCGGGGGTGCCGGAAGGTAGGGCGTCGGCAAGCAAGCGGACATCGGCGGCAACTTCATCTTGGCCGATATAGGTTACCGGGCCGGTGAACTCTGGGTTTGCCACCTTGGCGCGACCGGTGAAGATGCCAGAATCCGGGTCATTATAGGCCTCCGAGAACAGCGCGCGGTCACGTCGATCAATAAACGACGTCAGCCGCGGCTCCCCCGGCTTGGAGCGCACTACCTCAGCCGATTCCCAGCGGTCGGTATCCGTCATCGTCAGCCCGCCCAGGCGGCTAAAGGAATAATTCCACCACGCACCGTAGTCCACGGCACCCGAGGTGATATGGCCGTACTCGCCCTCGTTAATGATATCGAGGCCGAGATCGAGCTGCCGCTTGACGACGTCCGCCACCGCGGCCTTCAAAATCCCCTGAAACTCCGCGGCCGGCAGCTCCGCACGCTTCAGGTTGGCTTCCAGCAACTCTAGAGTGCGCGGCAGTGAGCCGACGTGGGTGGTGCGAATCTTTGTAACCATCAGGTTTCCTCCATTGATATAGACTGTGCTGTCTAGATTAACGGAGGACTTCGGCCGCCGCCGGGATTAAATTCAGCCTAAAATACCTGCGCCCATAGTGGCCTTGAGATCACCCATGAGGTTGCCGGAGCGTTCCACGCGCAGGTGGTCACCGAGGATCATTGTGGTGGATTCGGAGCCGTCGACAAGCTCGAGGTACACGTCCGACTCGCCCTGGTTTTTGAGCAAAACCTGCTTGAGCCGGGCAATATTTTCCATGGTGCACTGGTCCGTGCGCATGGTCAGGCGCAGCGGCAGGCCCGCGCCACCGCCAGGTCCGAGATCTGGGACGCGGATATCGGAGCAAAACAGGGAGCGGCGCTCATCGCGGACCTTGACGTTTACGCGCGCCAAGATGATATTGTCCTCCACAATCTGTGGGGCGACGAGCGAATAGACCTTATTGAAGACCAAGATTTCTACCTGCGCGCCGTTGTGGTCCTCCACCGTTACAATGGCCCAGGGGGAGCCATCGCGCTTGGAAAAGCGGCGGTCTACGCCTGAGATGATGCCACCGATGATGAGCTCTTGGCCGTTATGCACCTCATCGTTCAGGATTTTTGTCAGCGGGGTATCCGTTTGCGCAGCCAGCGCCTCCTCAAAACCATCGAGCGGGTGACCGGAAACGTACAGGCCAAGCATCTCTCGTTCCAGGGCGAGCTCATGTTTGCGGTCCCAGTTGTCTTCTGGGATGTCCAAGGCAAAGGCGTTGGAGGCCTCATCATCTTCTCCCCCGCCAATTCCGGCGAAGAGATCGAATTGGCCCTTATCCGCCGCCTTCTTGGTGGTTTGCACCGCATCCACCGCGTCCTCGTGGATGAGCATGAGCCCCTTGCGCGGATGGTTCAAGTCGTCGAAGGCGCCGGCCTTAATGAGAGCTTCAGTCACGCGCTTAGTGCAGGCGGTCAACTCGATCTTGTCCAGGTAATCACTAAACGAGCTAAACGCGCCCTTGTCGTGGCGGGACTTGATGATGGACTCCACCACTTCCGAGCCAACGTTGCGGATAGCGCCCATGCCGAAGCGGATATCCTCTCCCACCGCCTGGAAATCCTCTTCGGACTCGTTGACAGAAGGCGGCAGCACCTTGATGCCCAAGTGGCGGCAGTCCGACAGGTAGATGGCGGACTTGTCTTTCTTATCGCCCACCGAGGTCAGCAGCGCGGCCATATACTCTGGCGCGTAGTAGGCCTTAAGGTAGGCCGTCCAGAAGGACACCAAGCCATAGCCTGCGGCGTGGGACTTATTAAACGCGTAGGACGCGAAGGGCTCGATGGTGCCCCAGAGCGCGTCCATGGCGGACTTGGAATAGCCGTTTTCTTGCATGCCGCCCCAGAACTTATCGTACTGTTGAGCCAGCACCTCGGGCTTTTTCTTACCCATCGCCTTACGGAAGCCATCTGCCTCGCCGGCCGTGTAGTTAGCAACCTTTTGGGAGATACGCATGATCTGCTCCTGGTAGACGATGAGGCCGTAGGTCTCATCCAGGATTTCCTTCAGCGGCTCTTCCAGCTCTGGGTGAATCGGGGTGATTTCCTTACGGCCGTTCTTGCGGTCTGCATAGTCCCAGTGGGCGTTCACGCCCATCGGGCCGGGGCGGTAGAGCGCAAGGGAGGCGACAATATCTTTAAAGCCGGTTGGCTTCATGCGTTTGAGCAGCTCTTGCATACCGCCGGAGTCAAGCTGGAAGACGCCCAGCGTATCGCCGCGCGAGAGCAGGTCATAGACCTTGGAGACTTTGGGGTCGTCGGCATGCAGCTGCTCCAAGTGAACTTCTTCGCCGCGGTTGCGCTTGATGTTTTCAATCGCGTCGCCGATAACGGTGAGGTTACGCAGGCCCAGGAAGTCCATCTTCAGCAGGCCGATGGCCTCACACGCTGGGTAATCCCAGCCGGTGATATAGGCACCGTCGGCCGGGCGCTTCCACATGGGGATGTGGTCCATGAGGCGGACCGAGGCCATAATCACCGCACAGGCGTGCACGCCGGCCTGCCTGACGACGCCCTCCAAGCCCCTAGCCGTGTCATAAATCTTTTTCACATCCGGGTCGGATTCGACCATCTGGCGGACCTCGGCGGCCTCGGAGTAGCGCTCGTGGTCCGGGTCTGTGATGCCCTTGAGCGGAATATCCTTCGCCATGATTGCCGGCGGCAGCGCGCCGTTGATACGGTCGGCCATCTGGAAGCCCGGCTGGCCAAAGTGCACCTTGGCGGAGTCCTTAATGGCCTGCTTCGTCTTCACCGTGCCGAAGGTAATGACCTGCGCTACCTTATCCTCGCCCCAGCGCTCGGCCGCGTAGGTAATCATCTCGCCGCGGCGGCGGTCGTCGAAGTCGATATCGATATCGGGCGCGGACGGGCGCTCGGGATTCAAGAATCGCTCGAAGAGGAGATCATGTTCCAGGGGGTCGATATTGGTAATGGTCAGCGCGTAGGCGACAAGCGCGCCGGCCGCCGAGCCACGTCCCGGCCCCACGCGAATGCCCACCGAGCGCGCGTGCTTGATGAGCTCGGCCACGATAAGGAAGTAGGACGGGTAGCCCTTCATCTCAATGACGGAGATCTCGTACTTGGCGCGCTCGATGTACTCCTCCGGAACATCCTGGCCGGGGAAGCGTGCCTGCAGGCCTTCCATAACCTCGTGGGTGAGCCAGGAGGTTGGGGTGTGGCCCTCGGGGACGTCGGCAATAGGCATGCGATCGTGGGTATGCTCTTCCCAAATCTCGCCGTAGTCTTGCACGCGCTCGGCAATCCACAGCGTGTTATCGCAGCCATCTGGAATCATATCGTCCCAGGTCTCACGCATCTGCGCGGCCGACTTAATGTAGTAACCGGTACCGCCGAACTTGAAGCGATCGGGGTCCATAAAGGTCTTGCCGGTCTGCACGCACAACATCGCCTCATGCGCCGGCGCCTGGGACTCCAGCACGTAGTGGCAGTCATTGGTCACCAGCGGCGGCAAGTCCAATTTACGGCCAATTTCTAATAGGCCATCGCGCGTGCGCTTTTCGATGTCCAGCCCATGGTCCATCAACTCCAAGAAGAAGTTATCTTTGCCGTAGATGTCTTGCCACATGGCCGCGGCCTCGAGCGCCTCATTGAACTGGCCAAGGCGTAGACGGGTCTGGACATCGCCGGAGGGGCACCCGGTGGTGGCGATGATGCCATCAGCATGCTCCGCGATGAGCTCGGCATCCATGCGCGGCCACTTGCCCAACTGGCCCTCATAGGAAGCTAATGAGGACAAGGTAAAAAGATTGCGCAGGCCGGTGGCGTTCTCCGCAATCATCGTCTGGTGGAGATAAGCGCCGGACGCGGAGACATCGTCGCGCTTTTGGTCCGGCGTACCCCACAACACGCGCTTTTTATTGAAACGGGATTCGGGCGCCATATACGCCTCGATGCCGATAATGGGCTTGATGCCGGCGCCGGTCATGCGACGGTAGAAGGCATCGGAGCCGTACATATTGCCATGGTCAGTCATGCCTACGGCCGGCATCTTCTGGCGAACCACCTCGTCCGCCAGCATATCGACCTTGGCCATGCCGTCGAGCATGGAGAACTCGGTGTGGTTGTGCAGGTGGACGAAGGAGGAGTTTTTGGCCATGCGGCTCATCATAGCGGGGCGGTCAAAATGGGCTATTATTTTGTGATGCTCTACACGCTCGCCGCCTATATCATGTGGGGATTTTCCCCGCATTCTTCCCTCTCCTGTTGCCGGCATCGCCGCTAGAGATTTTGGCTCACCGCGTGCTGTGGACCGCGGTATTGGTCACGGGATTTTTGTGCCTCGCCGGCCGATGGCGCGAGTTGGTGCGCATGGACAAGCGCACGTGGGGATGGCTCGCGGCCGCGGGAGTATTCATCACGGCTAATTGGGGCACCTACGTGGTAGCGATTAATAGCAACCACGTAGCCGACGCGGCGCTGGGGTACTTCATCAATCCCCTCGTATCGGTTGCCCTCGGCATGGTGTTTCTCAAGGAACGGCTGCGGCCGTGGCAGGCCGGCGCGGTGGGAGTTGCGGCCATCGCGGTGCTGTATTTGACGTTCTTTACCGGCCAGGCGCCCTATATTTCGCTTTTGCTGGCCTTCAGCTTCGGAATTTATGGGCTGCTCAAAAAGCAGGTGCGGGTGTCCTCGGCCGTCTCAGTCGCAGCGGAGGCGCTCGTGATGTCGCCACTAGCGGTGGGCTACATTCTGTGGCTAGAAAGTAGCGACCAAGGTACCTTCGCTAGCGAAGGCGTCGGCCACGCGCTGCTTTTGTTAAGCGCCGGCTTAATCACCGCGCTGCCGCTTCTTTGCTTTGCAGAGGGCGCGCGGACGCTACGCTTATCGACGATCGGCATGCTCCAATACCTCACCCCCATCATGCAAATGCTGTGGGCACTTTTCGTCACCCACGAACACTTTTCGCCCCACCGGTGGATTGGCTTCGGCATTATCGGCTTAGCGGTAGCGATCTACGTGGCCGACTTAGTGCGTATGGCTAGGAGCGCCTGAGTTCCTCGCGGGCGGCGCGGGCACGACGACGCGCGGCCTGTTCCTCCTCCGCTTCCAGCGCCCAGCGCGGCATCACTACGATAAGAAAGATGCCAAAGGCACAAACGATCGCGGAAAACACCAGCGTCATGGAGGTGCCGCCCGTAATAAGGCCGATAACTAGGGCGATGCCGGAAACCACCACCGCGACCCAGGCGGCGATATAGGCAAATTTATAGTTCGGCATCCACTGCGAAAAAGGCTGCTGCGGGGACATGACTCTAGCCTACGCGGTTGGTATCTAAGTAGGCCCGGTATTAACAAGGTCCGGCGGGGGCTTCTCCCAGGGGTTGACCCAGCGCACGCCGCGGGCCGTGCGCTCGAAGCGGCCATTGCGCGGCGGGCCGGTGCGATGATCGTCATTGCGGCCATTGTGATAAGCGCAGGCGGTGGTGAGGTTCTTCGCGTTCGTCCACCCGCCGCCGGCCCAGCTGAATATGTGATGGACTTGGCACTCATCGGCAGGCTTGTGGCAGCCCTTAACCGGGCAGGTGGGGTTTTCCGCCGCGGCCATCATAAACTGCTTCCAGGTCGCCCCGCGGCGCATGCGGTACAAATTCACCGGACCTTCCACGGGATGCAGCAGGGTGACAAACCCCTCCTCTGCCAGCGCGCGCTGGGCCAATTCGGCACCGGTTATCTGCGCGCCGTTGGTCATGGTCAGCACCACATCATCACTACCATGGGCCACGCCGACCAACTTATCTAGTGGCACCACAACATTAGTGCGCACGGTAGAGGTAGAGGCGCCGGTGCGGAAGAAAGAGGCGACGTCGGCAAGCGAGCCGGCATGCTGGTGAAGTTCCGCAATGAGCGCGGAAGGACCGGTGATAGAAAGCGTCCACGGCTTTCCGGCGGCGCGGCGCTGCAGCCGCACGCCAGGCTTGGGCTCGCGTGGCGCGCGCATCTTGCGCAGCTTTATGCGGGCGAGCTTTTCCATCTCCCTCGTATCACAAGAGATATGGGCAAGCTCGGCGCGCAGGGCCCAGGCGCGGGCTTGGGTGGGCGCGCGACGCGCATGCTTTTCGATGACCTCCAGCGTCGGCAGTGAATGCCTGTTTCGGCGCGCCCCATCCACCGCCCGCCGTTGGCGGCGGCGAAAGCTGGTGGGGCCGAAGTAGACCTGCGCGAGCTGCGCAATAGAGTCCGCTGCGGCATCGGGCATGCCGGCGGCGGCAAGGTCGGCAGCAGAAACGGCGGCGGCCTCGGCGAGGATATCCATTGCCGAGTTCAGTGCCGCGATATAGGCCCGAATATGTTCCATGCCCCTGATGCTAAAAGCGCCGCGGGGGCACTGCGCGCTGCGGGAGTAAAGAAGGCGAAATTAGCTGGGTGGACGGATGGCGAAGCTGCCCCAGGCGGCGTCGGCAGGCGCTGCTTCGACGGCGGCAACGGAGGGGGTGGAGGCGACGTCGGCAAGCTGGGCGCCTGATCCCCACACCACAACTGCGCTTACCGCGTTGGATCGCTGCCCATAGGAGGCATCGATGCGGCCGACGGCACGCTGGATGACAGCGGCGCGGTCCTCGCCAGCGCTCGGCTCAGGAACGTCGATGGGAGCGGTGGAGCCAATGAGGATGGCATCCATGCGCGGGGCTGCGGCGACGGCGGCCGCAGCAGCTACGGGCGGTAGTTCCTCGTCGAAGGTAACCAGGGCGTAGGCAGGCTCATCGGGAAGGTCACTGCCCGCCACGCGCGCAATATACTCCGCGCGCGATTCGCCATCCGGGCCGAGCTGGTCGCCTTGCACCTGCGAAGTAGCCTGGGTCCCCAAGGCGCCGAAGAGCGCCAGCGCCGCCAGAAAAAGCACCGCGAGCACCGCCAAGGCCGCTAGCCGACGCCGCTGGTAGACCTTCCTCATCCCCGCAGCACCGCCAAGGCATGTTCGAGATCGGCTGGATACGGTGCCTGAATTTCAAACCATTTGCCGGTGCCGGGGTGGGTAAAGCCGAGTTTGACCGCGTGCAGCCACTGCCGCTCGAGCCCAAGGCGCTTGGCCAGATTCGGATCCGAGCCATACATGGGATCGCCCACGCACGGGTGCCCGGTAGCAGACATGTGCACGCGGATTTGGTGGGTGCGGCCAGTCTCCAGGTGCACTTCGATGAGGCTGGCCTCGCGGAAGGCCTCGATGAGGCTGTAGTGGGTGACGGCCGCTTTGCCGTCGTCAAGCACGGCGAATTTCCAGCCCGACTTGGGGTGGCGGCCGATGGGGGCATCGACAGTGCCCTCGATGGGGTCCGGCAGCCCCTGGACCACGGCGTGGTAGGTCTTTTTCACGCTGCGGTACTTAAAGGCATGCTTGAGCGCAGAGTAGGCACGCTCCGAAGAAGCCACTACCATCACCCCAGACGTGCCCACATCGAGGCGATGCACGATTCCCTGGCGCTCAGTCGGCCCGGAAGAAGCCACCGTATAGCCGGCCGCGCGCAGCCCGCCGATGACCGTCGGCCCGTCCCACCCCACGCTCGGGTGCGCGGCCACACCCACCGGCTTATGCACGCAGATGATATCGGCATCGCTGTAGAGCACGTCCATGCCTTCGACGAGCTCTTCGCGCGGCAGCATTGGCTTTTCTGGCTCCGGCAAAAGCACGGAGACTACATTGCCGGAGGTCAAACGCTCGGATTTGCCCAGTTCTTGGGAATCAATGGTCACACTGCCCTCAGCGCAAAGCTGCGCGGTGGCGCTGCGGGAAAGGCCAAGGAGCTTAGCTAGGGCGGCGTCGGCACGCATGCCTTCTAAACCTTCAGGGACGGGGAAGCTGCGCATCTGCCTATTCATGCTCGGCCTTCCTTTCCTCCAGCACCATGGCGATGATGAAAAGCACCACTCCGCAGGTGATCGCCGCGTCCGCGATATTAAACACGGCGAAAGATCCGACCGAAATATAGTCCACCACGTGCCCGAACCAGAAGCTGGGGGCGCGGAAGATGCGGTCGGCGAAATTGCCCAGCGCGCCGCCAGCAATGAGCGCCAAGCCTACTGCCTGGCCCGAGTGGGTAATGCGCGGGGCGGCAATGGCCACGCCGAGCACAAAGACCAATTGGATAGTGGTAAAAAGCCACGTCGATCCCTCCCCGCCCATGGAAAAGGCGGCGCCAGGGTTAAAAAGCAGGGTAAACCGGAACCAGTCCCCAATGATCGGCAAGGGCTCGCCTTCCGTGAGAATGGAAAGCATTAACTGTTTTATGGCTTGGTCCACCAGCGCCACGGCGATGACTATCGCGGCGATAAGTCCTGTCTTGCTCCTTCGTTTTTGACTCACCCGCTCTATTCTAAACGGCAGCGTCCGGTATTTTGGTAAGCGTGTTTCGAGTCAAAGTTTTTGCAGCCCTGACCACAGCCGCCGTAGCACTTACGGCGTGTTCCTATGAAAAGCCGGGACCCGCGGTGGAACAGCCCGTGGGCCTGACTATCGACGCCCCGCGTGTAACCGTGGATAACCCCGGAACCGGGGAGAAAAAGCTCCTGGAATACCGCGATATTGACTCCACGCAGGACGTTAATTACCGCGTTACCGAAGGCTTTTCGCAGGACCTGCTCAAAAAGTCAGTGGCCGAGAAGTTTCAAGCCTCCGACGTCGACTCCACCACTACTTCCCTGCCGCTTTCAGCCAAGGTAGATAAGGCCAGCGAGGACGTGGAAGATCAACTACCAGCCACCCGCAATGCTTTCGTTACGGCCAGTACCCCGGAAACCTCCGGAGACACCGACGTCTCTTCGGCCGAGGGATTTCAATTTGGCTGGCGCGGCCAAGATACTGGCCAGATGAATTCGCTGCGCTTAGCTGCGCCCCAGGAGGCCACGGATGAAGCCCGCGGAGCGGTCGAACAAGCGATTATGAAGCTGACTGCCCTGCCGGTGGTTTTCCCTACCGAGGAGGTGGGCAAAGGCGCGAGCTGGACCGTGGATTCTCGTGTCACCGGCGAGTCCACCCTATTGCAAACCACGCGTTATACGGTCGATTCCATCGAGGGGGACCAGGTGAAGCTCAACGTGGAGGTAGAACAGCGGCCGTCGCTAGGCGCACTGTCCTTTGAGGGGCAAGCCCAGGGCACAGAGCTGGAAAATAAGGAGCTCAAGGTTTTAGACTCCCGCACCGAATCCAAGGGCAGTATCACGGTGGATCTCACCCAGCCGCTGCCCGTGGGCGGTGACGTGTCATTCGACACGAAGGTCATTTACGGCACCGCCGGCTCGGAGCTGCGGGTGGTGCAGTCGAGCCTGACGGAACTGAATTTCTCCTAGTTACTCAGCCGGGGCTTCTACAGGGGCCTCGGCTGGGGCCTGTTCGGCGCCGGCAGCGGGGGCATCGCCCTCGGCAGGAGCAGCGTCCCCCTCGGCCGGTGCCGGAGCGGGTGCGGAGGCTCCGGCACCGGTGTCCGCGCACATTTCCGGAACTTGCTCTGGCGGCACGGTATTTTGGATGAGCGTGCAAGCCCAGGCCTTGGAAAGCTTCCAGGTGCCATTTTCGTAGACGAATTCCACCTGGTCAGCAGTCTGCTGCTGGCCGTCAGCGGTGGTGAAGTTCACGGTGGTCAGCACGGACTGTGGGTCATAGCCCGGCAGTACGGGGTCAACGACCTCGAACTCGGCGCCGGATTCCGCCTTAGACTGGGCCATGGTGTCAAAGATCTCCGGGGCGGTCTCGCCGCCTTGCACGGTGGCGGTCTTTTCCTGCTCGGAGGCATTTGGATCGGTAGCCTTAGCCAAAATAGCGTTCAGGTCCGCCGGGGACGGCAGGGCCGGGGCGGCGGAATCGCCGTCGGAGGAGGCGGATTCCTGCGCCTCGGTATTGGTGGCGGCGGAATCGTCTTGCTCATCATCGGAAGAGCAGGCGGCCAGGGCGGTGGCCGCGGTCAGTGCGAGGCACGCGGCGCTAAACTTGCGGAATTTCACTTCTAACTCCTCACTTCTGGGTTTTAAACTCCCATCAGTTTACAGCTGCACCAGCTTTTTCCGGGCTGCGCCCGCCGCGTGGGCGAAGATTTCTTTAATCTTAAGGACATGACCCGAATTGCTTTGATCGCCACCGGCGGCACTATTGCGTGTACCACCGTGGCCGATGGTTCCCTGGTTCCCACCGTCTCCGGCGCGGCCCTTGCCGCTGATATCGACGCCGAGGTGGTGGAGTTTCGCCAGCTCGACTCCTCTTCTATTACTTTGGCCGACCTCGACGAGCTCATTGCGGTAGTCAACTCCCAAATGGCACGGGAGGACATCGGCGGCGTGATCATCACCCACGGCACCGATTCCATGGAAGAAACAGCGCTGGCGCTAGAGATTTTCTGTAGCGGCGCAAAGCCTATCGTGCTCACGGGTGCGCAGCGTGCCTACGATCACCCCGCGGCCGACGGCCCCACGAATCTGCGCGATGCCCGCGAGCTTGCGGCTAGTGGACGCCCAGGGGTCTACCTCTGCTTTGGCGGTGCTATCATCCCGGCCCGCGGTGCACGCAAGCGGCACACCAGCGACTTGCGCGGGTTTGAATCCCTGGCCGTGCCTGGCTCCACTCCACGTCTTAGCCCTGCCCCGCTGGCGCCGCACCCGGTAGAGATCATCCCCGCCTATCCAGGAGCTGGGCGCTTGCTGGTGGACGCCGCTGTGGCCTCCTCGACCGCCGGGCTCATTGTCGAGGCCATGGGCTCGGGCAATATGGGCGAGGACATCGGCCTCGCGCTTGCCGACGCCCTCCGCGCCGGCCTCCCCGTCGTCATTTCTACCCGCACACCCTACGGCCCCACGGCCCTAGCCTACGGAGGCGATGGCGGTGGCGCGAGCCTTGGAAAACTGGGCGCTATTAACGCCGGTTCTTTCCGCCCGAGCCAAGCGCGCATCCTGCTGGCAGCGGCACTGGCCACCGGCACCGACCCGGCAGAGTTATTCCCACACTAGGTGCTTAATCCTCGACGGTGAGCCAATCCTGCCAATCAAGCGAGTCGAGCGGATCCGCCGGCACGAGCGCAGGATCATCGGCCGCGAAAGACTTGGTACGGCCGGGCCCCGTGGCACGGGTCTCAAAGCGCACGCTGACTACCCCATGCCCGGCGCCTTGAATCCAGCCGTGGCCATATTCGGGGTGGAATACGTCTTGCGTTGCGTGCCACTGGTTATCGGTTTCTTCTTCCACCGTCACCGTCGGTGTCGGTACTGGCGGCACAACGTCGTCGCTCACCCCGGTTTCATAATCCGTATCCGCCGGCGCAGGGCGCACGATTTCGCGGTCTAATTCTGGGAACAGTACGTCTTGGCGGGCGGTTTCAAGCCCCGAATAGCTCACCCCCACCAGGCGGATGGGCCCTAGCTCATCCGGATAGCGGGCGAGCTTGAAGGCGGCGGCGGTGAGCACGGCGGCGTCGTCAGTCGCGTACGGCAAGGTAGTCGACCGCGACTCAATATGGAAATCCGCCATACGCAGCTTCACCGTTACCGTGCGCGCGCCGCGCCCGTCTTTGAGCAGCCGGCGGTGCGCGCCCTCCGCCGCGCGGGCGATGGCTGCATCAACTTCCGGCACCGTCTGCAGATCCTTCGGGTAGGTGTGTTCGGTAGAAATCTGCTTAGAAATAGCACGCGGTGCCACTTCGCGGTCATCGATGCCGCGGGCCAGCTGCCAGAGCTGCAGCCCCACCACGCTACCAGTGGAAATCTCTACTTCCTTGCGCGTCATCGCTGCAAGCTGCCCAATAGTTTCGACCCCAATGGACTTCAGCTTCGCGCCGGTTACCGGGCCCACGCCCCACAACTTATTCACCGCCAGCGGATGCAACATATCTAGCTGGCGCTCCACCGGAATGACGAACGTACCATCGGGTTTCGCCTCGCCTGAACCGATCTTGGCAAATTGCTTGCCCGAGCCCGCACCAATGGAACATGGCAGGCCCGTCTCCTCTCTGATGAGCGCGCGCAGCTCATCCGCCCAGCGCTTGACCTCCTCTGCGCTCGCCCCCTCGAGGGCGGCAGGTTCCATAAAGGCCTCATCAATAGAAAGCTGCTCAATGACCTCCACATGTTGCGCAATGATGTCAAAAACGCGCCGTGAGGCCGCCGAATAAACTGCCCGGCGCGGCTGCACCACCACCGCGCGCAATCCAACAAGCTGCTGTGCGCGGTACATAGGCATAGCCGAATGCGCGCCGTATTCGCGCGCTTCATAGGAGGCGCCGGCTACAACACCGCGCCCATTAGTACCGCCCACCAATACGGGGCGCCCCTGCAGC
Organism: Corynebacterium yonathiae; assembly: GCF_022288805.1. Taxonomy (GTDB): domain Bacteria; phylum Actinomycetota; class Actinomycetes; order Mycobacteriales; family Mycobacteriaceae; genus Corynebacterium; species Corynebacterium yonathiae. The sequence continues at coordinate 99,422 of NZ_JAKOPM010000001.1, read as the reverse complement.
GTAGGCCGGGTGAGCTGCTCGACGGAGGCGAAAAATGCATCCATGTCGATGTGTAGAACCCAGCGTTGCATGCGGCCCAGTTTAATAGGCGTGTCCTCAGGTGCACTCCTGGGTATTTGCATGCCGTTAATTAAAGCTTTTATTGCTTTCCATCTGGCCGTCACTCCCACGCAAATTTACGACCTTATATTTTTCGAGGCCATTAAAAGTAGCTCTCCAGATAAAACCTCACACGCATTCGTGGACTCTAGAACAAATCCACCCCCATCGACTCACCTAGCCCCCTTGGACTGCCCCGCCACATGACTGCCGCCCACCGAAAGCAATCCCAATAACACGGTCTCTCCACCTGTCTTGCTAAAAGCAACTGAAAGGCATCCCATGTCTGCTAGCATCTTCGTCTTTTCAGATCTCCACTTGGGCCTCCCCGGCGCCCCAGGGATGGATTGGGCTTTGCAGGAATTAGAGACCGCCGCCCGGCTGGGCGCTACAACCTGTGTCTGCTTGGGCGATCTCATCGACCGCAACGCAAACGCAGCCGAATTCGCGCCCCAGGCCCGCGCCGTTTTGGACCACGCTGTCACACTTTTTCACGAAGTCCACTTTCTTTCCGGCAACCACGATACCCACCACACCCTGGATTTCCCGCCGGAGGTCACGGTTCACGGCACGCAGGTACATACCTTCCAGGTGGGAAAAACCACAGTGCTAGCTGCAGCGGTGGCCGCCGATCCGGACCCGCGCCGCCTTCAGCTTCCACCGCGTCCCAGTGACGCGCCTTTCCTTGGGCTCTTACATTCTTCCGTTACCGGCGAGTTTTCCACAGGAATCTGTCTCCCACTGTCAGTGGCGGAATTGCAGGCCAGTGGCGCTGATGCTTGGATCCTCGGCCATGTCCACACCCCACACACACTTGCCGACGCCCCTTTCATCGGCTGGGTCGGCATGGGCCGTGGCTTACTCTTCGACCCCGATACGCGCCAAGTCACACGCTTGTGTAACTAGATTCTTTCCCCACAAAGCGCCACCGGAGTTTTGCTTGCATGCAAATTTGCATGCAAGATGGATGCATGCCCAATAAACGAATGCAGCCCGCCGCGGAGCGCGCCTATGACTTCGTCAAAGAGAAGATCATCGACGGCTCCTTCGAGCCCTCACAGATGCTTTCCGAGGCTTCCCTAGCCACCGAGATAGGAATTAGCCGCACCCCCATGCACGAGGCCTTCCTACGCCTAGAGGTTGAAGGCTTTCTACAGCTCTACCCCAGGCGGGGTGCACTCATCGTGCCAATTAGCCCACAGGAAATTCGCGAGGTCTATGAGGCGCGCTTGCTCGTAGACGGGCACTGCGCCGAAAAGATCTGCGCCATGCCTGATGCCGAGCGCGCGGACATCGCTGATCAACTAGATGCGACCATCGCGGAACAAGACGCCGCGTTAGATGACGCAGACCTACGTGCCTATACACATCTGGATGCACGTTTCCACCAGATCATCATGGATGGCGGGGCCAATCGCCTGCTAGCTGGTTTGGGACACCAACTGCGCGAGCGTCAGCAGCGCTTTACCGCCACAGCCATTGGCCGCAACGTGGCCCGCGCCCGCACCTTCGTGGATCAGCACCGCACGCTTGCCGATGCCCTCCGCACCGGCGACCTCGACGCCTACCTTTCTGCATTGGACACCCACCTAACCAACTCGAGGAATCAACTATGACCGAAAAAATTGCCAAGCACTCATGGTTTCCCGTCGCCGGCAGTATGGTTGCCGTGGCCTGGGGCGGCAATGAGTTCACCCCTCTACTAGTCATGTACCGCGAGCAGTCTCACTTCTCGCAGGTCACCGTCAACGGTCTGCTGGCTGCTTATGTGCTCGGCATCGTGCCTGCGCTGCTTATCTCTGGTCCGCTTTCGGACTACATCGGCCGCCGTCCCACGATGCTGCCTGCCGCGCCACTATCGCTTTTAGGTTCCTTCCTTCTATCTATCGCACCGAACGAGCCACTCGTCATCGCCGTGGGCCGCATCATGTGTGGCTTGGCTCTAGGCATCGTCATGGCGGTAGGCTCCACCTGGGTTTCAGAGCTCATCACCCGAGCCGGTGGAGATCCCGCTGCCGGCCCGCGTCACGCCTCGATGTGCCTAACCCTCGGCTTCCTCATCGGCGCCGGCCTCGCCTCGGTGCTGGCCCAATGGGGCCCGTGGCCCACCCACTTAGCCTATATCTTGCACATCCTCCTCACCGTCGCCACCGCCATCTGGTTGATGAAGACCCCGGAGACTCGTCCGCCACGCGGCGCCACGGTAAAAGACACCTTCCTTGACCTGAGCATCCGCGACATGCTGCGCATGCTGCACATTCCCTCCGCAGCCCACCGCCGCTTCGTGCGCATCGTCTTGCCGGTAGCGCCATGGGTCTTCGGCTGCGCCGGTGCCGCTTATGCCCTCCTGCCACAGCTGCTATCCAAATCCGCCGGCGATGCTCCTATCGCCTTCTCCGGCCTAATGACCGTTATCACTTTGGGCTGCGGCGTTGGCGTCCAAATGCTCGGCAAAGTCATTGATACCAGCCGGTCCGCCCGCGCATCCGCGGTAGCAATGGGAGTTATCACCGTAGGCACTATCCTCGGTGCAGTTGCTTCTCATACCCGCTCACTGCCGCTGGGTATCGTCGGCGCGGCAGTTATGGGCGCGGGCTACGGCCTAGCCCTAGTCGCCGGCCTCTCCGAGGTCCAGCGTATCGCCCGTGCCGAAGAACTCGCCGGCCTGACCGCCGTCTACTACTCAGTGTCCTATACCGGATTCTTTATTCCCATGGCCTTTAGCGCACTCGCCCCGCTGCTCGGCTTTACCACCCTATTCCTCATTGGCGCCGTGCTTGCACTGTGCTGCCTAGTTAACGTGGTCCTCGGCTGGCGTGCTCACCTGCCGGGCCCGGTCCGTTAAGTCCTATCACTCATAAAAATTGCCCAGCCACACCGGCTGGGCAATTAATTTTAGGTGGAGGCTAGCGCGCTACTGCTTCACGACGGTAGCGCTAACCCCCTTCACCACCTCGTGCACGTCCTCACCATCAAGCGCCTCGGTGGTCACTTGGAAATCGGTCGCGAGCACTTCACCGGCGATATGGTCGGCGTGACGCTCAGCCCATGCCTTCTTCTCCTCCGGTACAGAAAGTACGGCCGCGATGCGATCCGAAACTTCAAACCCAGAAGCCTTACGGGCATCCTGGAGACCACGTATAACGTCTGCCGCCCAGCCTTCTGCCTCGAGCTCTTCAGTCACTTCGGTGTCGAGTACTACAAGGCCGTCGAGGCCTTCGATACGCGCGGTCGACTTCGGGTTCGCTGCCTGCAGGCGCTCGGTGTACTCATCCGGGCCAAGCACGATATCGCCGTCAACTACGACCTCGTCGCCGCGGCGCTCATAGTTGCCGGCCTTAAGGTTCTTGATGGCGCGCTGCACATCCTTACCCAGGCGCGGACCAGCGACCTTGGCATTGCAAACTACCTGGAAGGTGCCTACCGAATCGACGTCCTCGGTAAGCTCAACTTCCTTTACGTTGACCTCGTCGCGAATGATATCGGCAAAGTCCGCCAAACGCTGTGCCCCTTCAAGAGCCACCGTCAGCTTCGGCAGCGGCAACCGGTTGCGCAGCTTATTGGACTTGCGCACCGACGATGCCGCCGAAGCCACCGCGCGAGTGGCGTCCATCGCAGAGACCAGATCTGCATCAGCTGGGTAATCCGCGGCCTGCGGGAAATCCGCCAAGTGCACAGAACGCTCGCCGGTTAGCCCGCGGTAGATAACTTCTGCTACGTGCGGCAAAAGCGGCGCGACCACGCGAGTCACGGTTTCCAACACGGTGTACAAGGTATTGAATGCCTCAGGGTGGGCATCTTCGCCTTCCCAGAAACGCTCGCGCGAGCGACGCACGTACCAATTGGTCAAAACGTCTGCGAACAGGCGTACCTCTTCGGTTGCCGTAGCGATATCGGTATCGGCAAGCGCTGCGTCTACATTAGCCACGACATCGTGGGTCTTGGCCAAGATATAGCGGTCCAGAACATGCGTGGAGCTGGTGTCGAACTTGGCCTCCTTTTCCGCGTAGAGCTGCAGGAAGGTATAGGCATTCCAGATAGGCAGAATAGCCTGGCGCACTCCCTCGCGAATTCCCTGCTCCGTCACAATGAGGTTGCCTCCGCGCAGGATAGGCGAAGACATCAGGAACCAGCGCATGGCATCTGAACCATCGCGGTCAAAGACCTCGTTGACGTTGGGATAATTGCCCTTAGACTTCGACATCTTGAGACCCTCGTTGCCCAGCACGATGCCATGAGCAACGACCTTCTTATACGCCGGGCGATCAAATAGCGCCGTAGATAGCGCATGCATCACGTAGAACCAGCCACGCGTCTGTCCGGAGTATTCAACGATAAAGTCAGAAGGCGAGTGGGTCTCAAACCATTCCTTATTCTCGAATGGGTAATGCTTCTGCGCGAACGGCATCGAACCTGACTCGAACCAGCAGTCCAATACGTCCGGCACGCGGCGCATCATGGACTTACCGGTCGGATCATCGGGGTTCGGGCGCACCAACTCATCGATATGCGGGCGGTGCAGGGACTGCGGGCGGACGCCGAAATCGCGCTCCAACTCATCCAGTGATCCGTAGACATCCATGCGCGGGTAGTTGTCATCATCGGACATCCACACCGGGATAGGCGCACCCCAGTAGCGGGTACGGGAGATATTCCAGTCACGCGCGCCCTCGAGCCACTTTCCAAACTGGCCGTCCCGAATGTGCTCTGGCAACCACTCGATCTCATTGTGATTAAGCTCCACCATGCGATCGCGGAACTCAGTCACCTTCACGAACCAAGCCGGCAGCGCCATGTAGATAAGCGGCTCACCCGAGCGCCACGAGTGCGGGTAGGAGTGCTCAATCGTCACATGGCGCACCACTCGCCCAGCGGCCTTCAAGTCCTTGATGATGTCCTTGTTCGCATCAAAGACCAGCTGACCCTCATACGGCGGTACCTGCGAGGTGAATTTGCCGTCCTCATTGACCGGGATGACCAGCTCGATATCGTACTGGTTGGTGGTATTCATATCGTCTTCACCAAACGCAGGCGCCTGGTGAACCACACCGGTGCCGTCTTCGGTGGTGACATAATCAGCGACCAACACCTGGTAGGCATTGCGCAGGTCTGGGAAGAAGCCAAAGATTGGCTCATAGGTAAAGCCTTCGAGCTGCGCACCGGTGAAAGACTCCAGTACCTCGGCCTCACCCAGTTCCTTTTCCAAGGTAGCCAATAGATTTTCCGCCATGATGAAGGCACGGCCAGCGAAGTCACCCTCGGTGGCCCTAAAGAGCACATAGCTAACCTCGGGGTGAACCGCCAGCGCCTCATTTGAAGGTAAGGTCCAGGGGGTGGTGGTCCAGGCGAGGAAAGCGGCGTCGGCAAGCGCGGGGTGCTCCGCCAGCGTCTTTTCCGCCGCACTGCCCTCGCGCGCGCCCTCCACAGGGAAGGTAACCGTCAAGGTCGGGTCCTGGCGCATCTTATAGGAATCATCCAAGCGGGTCTCCTGATTAGACAAGGAGGTATGCTCCGCCCAGGAGTACGGCAAGACGCGGAAGCCCTTATAGATAAGGCCCTTGTCATATAGTTCCTTGAACGCCCACATAACCGATTCCATGTAATTGATATCCATGGTCTTGTAGCCGTTGTCAAAATCCACCCAGCGGGCCTGGCGGTTGACGTATTCTTCCCACTCATCGGTGTATTCCAATACGGACTTAGCGCAGTACTCATTGAACTTTTCCAAGCCCATGTCCTCGATCTGCGCCTTTTCGGTGATGCCTAGCTGCTTTTCGGCCTCTAGCTCGGCGGGCAGGCCGTGGGTATCCCAACCGAAGACGCGAGGAACGTAATTGCCTGCCATCGTGCGATAGCGCGGGACGATATCCTTCACATAACCGGTCAGCAGGTGGCCATAGTGCGGCAGGCCATTAGCAAATGGAGGACCGTCATAGAAGATGTACTCTGGGCAGTCCTTAGTCTTTTCTAGCGAAGCTTGGAAGGTATCATCCTGCTTCCAGTACTTCTGGACTTCCTCTTCCATATCCGGGAAGCGGCTTGAGCCGCCGGTCAGATCGACCTTGGGGTAAATCTTTTTCGCCATAACTATCCTTCACTCGTAAAACGGTGCAGGGACGCGCCTTCAAGGCTCGCGGTACCACCCTGCTTGAGCCCGAAGGCTCCGCTTCGTTTCGGTGAAGGAGTTGACGGTCCCACCCGTTCAGTTCTACTGGGCCGCAGAGGCTGTTCTTCTGAATTACTCCCCGGTGATGGCCGGATCACTGCATGTAGGTCATAGTATAGCGCCCCAGAATCTTCGTGCACAATAAGTTATCCACAGGCTAAAAATTTTCTCTTGTGCGGGGTTGCGCGGGGAAATAGATTGTGATTTGTGAACGCGCTAGATACTTACCTCGCAGCCATGGCCCCCGGGATGGACATCGTCCTCGGGTGCGCAGGCATGTCCGAGGAGGATCTCTGCGCGCGGGGTGCCGCCGAAAGAACTGCCCATGAATTGGCTCTATTGAAAGAGGCATACTGCGGCACGACCAAGTTCACAGGGAAGCGCCGCCGCGCTATCGAAGGTGCTCAGCACAATGGACATTCCATCGTTGCACTATCCATGATCGAAAAGTATGCGCGAAAAATGCCCACGCTTTTCGACGCCTGGGTTCTCCGCGAACAGCTGTGCACCACCAAAGCCACAGCAGGCGCACTAGAAAAGCTGGCTCAGTCCAAAGTCCCGAAGAAAAGGCGCTCGGTGAAACCGGGCGTGCGCATTATCCGCCGTAAAGATGCTCCATGGACGCTTGCGATCGACGGCTCGTCCTCATTTATTGCGGACTTGCACGCAGCGGTAGAAAACCAGAATAAAAAGCCGCTAGATGTGGTGAAAGATACCTTCTTCGGGGGCGATAGCGCGCAACGAAGTACAGTGATAACAAATGTCATCGTGCGCTTGGAAGACTACGTACGCATCGTCAACGGTGACGGTGAGGAAATCACCTTACAGATGACAAACGGGGCGACGCTTACGGGTGCGCAGTACTTGCGTCGCACGCTCAAGGAGCATGGCCTCATTACCCTGGTAAGTCCTTTTGAAGGCGCGGTAAATCTGTATCGCACCGAGCGCTTCGCCAATGCCAAGCAGCGGTTGATGGCGGGCGCGGAAAATCCCGTGTGCCCATGGCCTCGGTGTGCCAAGCCTGCCGACCAATGCCAAATTCACCATTTGGACCCGTGGTCACACGGTGGATTGACCAATATCGCGAACTTATCCACAGCCTGCGCCTACCACAATGGCGCTAACGATGACGATCCCAATGCCCCACCGCTGCGCGGACGGCTTGCCCGAACGAATGGCGAGATTCGGTGGCAGCCACCTGATTGTTAAGGAAAAGATTGCGATAAAGGCGCCTCGTGCGCCTCATTCGCATGCCTCAAACCAAGACTTGTGGGCGCGGCACATTAACCCTCGCGGAAAACTTCGCGCAAGGCCTCTTGATCAGGGCGTACTGCTGCCTCGGATTTATCGGCACGGTGCTTATGCACCCAGTCCAAGATGAAGCAGACCAGCCCAAGGCCAGCGGCAGCGAATACGATATAAAGCGACCAATCTGCCCCCGAAATCACAAAATTCACCAAGGCCACGAATGCCACGAGGGCGAGAACTAAAGCGGCAACGAGCACAGCGGTTCCTCTCATTAGGGCGGGTTAAGGCACAACGGTCAAAAACAACAATAGCGCCCCCACCGCAGTGGCGGGGGCGCTAAGAGGAACGGGGTGGCTTAGTTATTGCCAGCCTCACCGTTCGGCGCGGCGGTGCCGCGGGTAGCCAGCTCTTCCAGCTGAGACTCGAGCAGAGTCTTCAGACGAGTGCGGTACTCACGCTCAAAGGTACGCAGCTCGGAAATGCGAGCCTCCAGTGCGGTCTGCTGCTGCTTGACCGTGTTCATAACCTCGGTGTGCTTGCGCTCAGCATCGGCCTGCAGGGAAGCAGCCTTCTCTTCTGCCTGACGGATCTGGGCTTCGGCACGGGAGGAAGCATCAGACTCGGTCTGCTTTGCCTTAGCCTCGGCGTCAGACACCAGCTTCTTGGAGCGGGAATCTGCGTCCTGCAGCTGGGCATCGTACTTCTTCTGGGCGTCGGCAAGCTGAGCCTTGGAACGAGAGTCTGCGTCGGTCAGCTGCTTTTCTGCGGCAGTGCGTGCCTCGGACAGCATGGACTCGGACTCCGCACGGGCCTCGGAGGTCAGGCGATCTGCCATCTCCTGCGCCAGACCCAGAACGCGGGCGGCCTGCATGTGGGTTTCCGGAGTAGCCAGGCCATCGGCGGTCTGAGCCGCGCCAGCGCCCGCAATACCTGCGGCCGCAACGCCGGCCTTGGAGGAACCAGCTGCGGAAGCGGACTTCTTCAGCTCGTCGTTTTCCTTCTTGGAAGCCTCGAGGTCCTTCTTTGCCTGTGCTGCTTCTGCGCGTGCCGCCTCGGCATCCTTCTTTGCCTGAGCGGCCTCGTCGCGGGCCGCCTTCAAGTCTGCCGAGGAGGAAGCAGCAGAACCGCTCTCCTGAGCCTTGGAAACCTCAGCCTGGGCTGCCTTAACCTGCTCCTGAGCCTTCTTGGTTTCTTCCTTAGCGCGGGAAAGCTCAGACTTGGAGTCTGCCAGCTTGGTTTCGTACTCAGCACGCAGCTTGGATTCGATTTCCTTACGCAGTGCAGCCTCGTCAGTGCGGGCGGAAGCTGCGGTCGCGGTACCAGCGGCGGCCCCCGCACCCGACTTAACCTGAGAATTCAGGTCACTAACCTGTGCCTGCAGGTCCTCGTTCTCGTCCTGCAGCTGGGCAAGGGCATCCTCTACGAGATCGAGGAACTGATCCACCTCGTCTTCGTTGTAGCCGCGCTTGCCAATCGGCGGCTTGCTGAACGCGACGTTGTGTACATCAGCTGGTGACAGTGGCATGTCTTCTCTTCCCCTTCAGGTTGGTACAACCCCGGAGGTTCCAGGGCCTTAGGAGCTGCGGTTCAGGTCTAACTAAACCTTCCCCACAAAGGTACATGTGGTTCATAATACGGGTTATCGCGATTTATCGTAACCAAACGCCCACAATAATCGACGCCCCGTCGAGTCTCAACGTTTACCACAGGTTTCATGGCGACGGGGGTGCTAAGTCAGAAACACCATCCGCAGGATCATCGTGAGTATCGAGAGCAAGACGAATAGTACGAGGACCGAAACGTCGAGGGCTACGCCACCCATCTGCAGCGGCGGGATCAAGCGCCGCAACGCCTTGACCGGCGGATCCGTAATTACGAACAAGGGCTCCGCTACGACCATAAACCAGCGGGGCGGATTGAATTGCCGCGAGAAGGACTGGATCATCTCGATCACGATGCGGGCGATGAGCACCCACGTATAAATCCGCACGAGCAGGATAAGAATAATTCCGAGTTGTGTCACAATTGTTGAGCCTATCGAATAAACCCCCGCAGGTACCCAATCGGCACCCCACGGGGGTCAAGAAATACCAGCTGCTTTAGCGCAAGCCTGCGGCGCGCTCGAGCTCGTGCTTAGCGATGTCCGCTGACTTCGGCACGATGGAAAAGACCTTACGCTCGGTGTCTAGCCCCTTGGTGAGGTTGAGCATGCGACCTTCAAGGCCGAAGCAAAGGCCCGCGGCGAAGTCGATGAAGCGCTTAGCTGTGGCCTTTTCGGCGTCGGTAAGCTCGAAGACCACAGCGTCGCCGTCACGGAAGGGCTCGCCCACCTTGGCAGCATCATTAAAAGACGTCAGTGAGATGGCCACGATGGTCGGAACGAACTCCTCTTGTGCCGGAGCTGGCTCAAAGGACTGCGGGGTGCGGCGGCGAGCATAGGCCGAGGAGCTGTTTTCGGAGTAACGAGGCTCTTCGTTGTAGTAAGCATCGTCCTCTTCGATATCCATCGGGCCCAGCCCGAAGAAATCCTTCGTCTTATCAATGAATGACATTTTTGGGTCTCCCTCTGACCTAAATTTGTACAAGTCCAAACGCGTAAAATGTGTCTAGTGTGACTCATGTGATTTACGCTGTGAAATGCGCTTTTGCAATATTTTTTAACCTACTGGTCGCGGTCCCATGATACTGGTTCCGACACGCACGATATCGCTGCCCGCAGCAATTGCTTCTGCCATATCCGCACTCATTCCAGCAGACAATTTCAGCGCTCGCCCCAACTCGTCCGATAGGCGATCTACCGTCTGACGAACACTCTGGAATACTTCAGCTGCATCGGCATCAAGCGGCGGAACTACCATGAGGCCGGCAAGATCCAGCTGCTGCGAATCCTCTACCGCCTCCACGAGCTCATCGAGCGCTTCGGCTGGAACACCGCCGCGAGCGCCATCGCCGTCAGCGGAAACTTGGATAAAGACCGGCAAATTAGTTTCGCGCTCTCCCCGATCCTTGGCTAAGGCAACGCCTCGCTCCAATGCATGGGCGAGTTTTAGGGAATCGAGCGAATGAACACTGGCCGCCCATCGGGCTACATGATTGGCCTTCTTGGTCTGGATCTGACCGATCATGTGGAAGCGTAGTTGCGGCAGCTCGGCGGCCTTGGCGCGGGCCTCTTGCTCCCGGTTCTCGGCAACGTCTGTAACCCCTAATTCCGCCAATAGAGCGATATCCGCGGCTGGGTGAAACTTCGTCACTGGGAGCAATTGCGGAGGCTTGCATCCCGACTCCGCTGCTAGTTGCTCAATCTGGGCGCGGGTAGCCGCTAGGTTTTCTTGTAGCTGTACTTTTCTTTCGCTCATTACTGTGCCTCCAACCAAATTAGTCCAGCCTGACGGCCGGTGGTGCCTTCGCGGCGGTAGGAAAAGAATTCTTCATCCTGAATGGTGCAGCGTGGGTCGGATTCAATCGCCGTAATGCCCAGGCCCATCAGCTGGCGAATGAGTCCTGCGCGAACGTCGATGCCCCACGTGCCCCTCGATGTTCGAGTCTTAGAGCCCGGCAGCCGGAATTCTACGTCGTTGGCCATCTCTTCTGGCACCTCATAATTCTTTCCGGAGGCTGCCGGCCCCATGACCGCCTGAATGCGTTCGGACTGCGCGCCCAGCTTCTGCATTTCCCGCACGGTATTGACAACGATGCCATTGCGGGCACCTAAGCGGCCGGCGTGGACTGCGGCGATGACGCCAGCAGCGACGTCGACAAGCAGCACTGGCGTGCAATCCGCAACCAGAACGGCCAAGCCAAGGCGGCGCTGAGTGGTAACCAATGCGTCAGTGGCCGGCACGGGTTCATCCTGCGGACCATCAATAACCGTGACTGTATTGGTGTGCAATTGCTCCATCCACACAATATCTTCCAGCCCGGTCACGCGCTTGAGGCGAGCACGGTTAGCGGCTACCGAGGCGGGGTCATCGCCGACGTGGTGTCCCAAGTTAAAAGAATCATATGGAATATCAGACGCCCCGCCGGCACGGCTGGTAAAAACCATGCGGACGGGGCGTTTGGTGCGATGTTCCTCGTTTACTGGCATGCACACCAGCGTAGCGCTTTGCGTTTAGCGCATGAAGGAAGGCACATCCAGATCATCATCGCCGTCATCATCGCGGCGCTGGGACGGACGGGACAAGCGGTAGTCATCGCGGCGCTCGTCGCGGGAAAAACGATCGGAGTTGGTAAATAGTCCGCTGGATTCTGGTCGACGCTCCTCAGCCGGGCGCTCTGTGGTAAAACGCTCCCGCTCCTGGCCAGCGCGCGGCTCATAGGAATGGCGTGGGGAGTAGTCATCCTGAACCGGCTGGGCAGCAGAAGGCTGCGCGGGAGCCGGGGTGACTGGCTCTGCGGCTGCGCGCTCGCGATTATCGAAGAGCGAGCCCGGCTTGCGCTGCTGGCCCTGCGGCTGTTCCTCTGCAGCGGCTTGGGCCATATTTGCTTCAGCGTCAAAGCCAGTGGCAATAATGGTGATGCGAATCTCATCACCCATGGTGTCATCGATGATGGTACCGAAAATGAGGTTAACGTCCTCATCGGCACGCTCTTCGACCATGGAGGCCGCAGCATTGACCTCGTGCAGCCCCAAGTCGGAGCCGCCGGCAATAGACAGCAACACGCCTTTGGCACCTTCCATCGTAGATTCCAGCAGCGGCGAATTGATTGCCTGCTCGGCAGCGGTCATGGCACGGTTATCTCCGCGCGCGAAACCAATTCCCATCAGCGCAGAACCGGCATCAGACATGACGGAGCGGACGTCTGCGAAGTCAACGTTGATCATGCCCGGGATAGTGATCAAGTTGGTAATACCTTGGACACCATTGTGCAGCACCTCGTCGGCGGCGCGGAAGGCCTCAACTATGGAGAGCTCTTCCCCACCGAGCTGCATCAGTCGGTCATTCGGGATGACGATGAGGGTATCGCAGACCTCACGCAGTTCCTCGATACCAGCCATGGCCTGGCGGGTACGGCGAGCGCCTTCGAACTTGAAGGGGCGGGTGACAACGCCGACAGTCAAAGCGCCCATCTTCTTCGCGATGGATGCCACGACTGGGGCGGCGCCGGTGCCGGTGCCACCACCCTCGCCGGCAGTCACGAAGACCATATCGGAGCCTTGGAGGGCATCTTCAATCTCGGACTTGTGGTCTTCTGCGGAGGTCTTGCCCACCTCTGGGTTAGCGCCGGCGCCAAGACCGCGGGTGGCCTCGCGGCCGATGTCGAGCTTGGTATCGGCATCGGAGAAGATGAGGGCCTGAGAGTCAGTGTTGATGGCGACGAACTGAACGCCCTTGAGGCCTTCTTCGATCATGCGGTTAACGGCGTTGACGCCGCCACCACCGACGCCGACGACCTTGATATCCGCGAGGTTGTTATTGGAAGAGATCATGTGAGTTGGTCTCACCTTTCGCTACTTTAAGTCTGCACGTGCATTAAACGAGGAATGTAAAGCGGCCCGCCGAAGGCGAATCGCGTTCCCCTCCATCTTTAACGACAGCCGTGTAATTTTCACGCACATTTTGCGCGTGTCGAGACCCTCAAGTTCCACTTTAGGGTTTCTCACCTGCGGTTTTACTAGTCACACCCGTACCATCTGCCCATGTTGCAAGCAGAAAAATGGGCCCGTGCAGCGCACGCGCATAAGCCTAGCTGCCGGGCCCAAAGTCGGGATAAAAACACGCGCGGGGGCACCCGTCGCCCTATCCGCGGGTAGTAACCAACTCAGGGTTGGAAATATTCCATTCGCGGCCTTCCATCTTCAACACGGTTTCAAAAGCATGTGCTTTGTCCTCGTTATTAGAATCGCCTGCTCCCCAGAAAACGCGGCGGCCGTCTTTAGTGGTGAAAGTCAGTGAGTATTCGTCGGCGACTTCCAGCTTCGCTACCTGATTGCGTACGTCTTCAGATAGCACTGCAATAGCGCGCACGGCGTCTTGAGTTTGGGGGGAGCCGCTATCAACAGAACCTGTGACCTCAACCGCACCGGCGGGTGGCTCCGCAGAGGTAAATTCTTCGCCCTTATCGTCGATCAGGAACGGCTTATTATCACGCTTTACAAAGGCGACAGCCTTGTGCTCGGATACGTTGAAGGTCAAGGTCGAAGGAAAATCGCGTGAGACGGTTACCGAATCGACCCAGTCCAGCCCAGCAACGCCGGCGGCTGCCTCGCGGGTGTTGACACGCAACAGGTTTTCGCCCTCGGGGACCCCGGAGGCTTCTTCTACCTGCGCAGGATCGAGCTGGTGGAGACCCTCAACCTGGAAATTGCGCACCTTCAGGATTGGCACTGTCCACACCACTGCGGTAATGATTACGGCTACAGCGACAACCGCTGCGATGACTCCGGCGATAAACTTTGAGGATACGCGCACTAGCTCGCTCGCAGTTCGTCGAGGATTTCTGCGGCCACCATGGTTACCGAGCCAGCACCGATGGTCAGTACAACGTCACTAGGCTCTACCAGAGATACGACGTCGCCAGCAGCGGCGGAAAAGTCCGGCTCGAAAATGACCTGCATATCGCTGGGCATCTTATCGGTAATGATGCGGGAGGTAATTCCCTCCACGGGTTGTTCACGCGCGCCGTAGATGTCGAGTACAACGGCGGCGTCGGCAAGCGAGAGTGCGTGGGCAAACTCGGCGTCAAATTCCATGGTGCGCGAGTACAGGTGCGGCTGGAAACAGGCAATAACGCGCCCGCCGTGGCCTTCTGCCTCAACCTTGGCGCGGGCAGCGCGCAGCACTGCCTCCACCTCAGTGGGATGGTGGGCATAATCATCAAAGACGCGCACAGGCTTGCCCTGCTTATCGACGCTCCCCCGGTACTCAAAGCGCCGGCGCACACCGCTAAAATCAGTCAATCCCTCAGCGATGGCAGCCGGGGCTCCGCCCGAGAGCACGCCCGCAATCAATGCGCCCATGGAATTTAGCACCATATGGTGTCCTGGGATTTGCAGCTCATAGCGCACAGTCTCAGAAACGCCAGGAAGATTAATTGTGACGGTAGTGTCCATGCCCTCTGCGGTGGTCTTTTCACTCACCAGCTCTGCGGCTAGCGGCACGGTGGAGGTAAAAGACGTCTCCGCCGAGCCATAAGCCACGACGTTGATGCCGCGCTGTAGCGCACGCTCGCCAGCGTGGGCGGCGTGCTCATCCTCGGCGCAGACAACCAAGTAGCCGGTATCCGGGGTGACCAAGTCAGCAAAGTCATCAAAGACTTGGAAATAGGCTTCTTCGCTGTGGAAGAAATCGAGGTGATCGGGCTCGACGGTGGTCAGCACCGCAATATCAGGGCTATAGCGCAGCAAGGAGGCATCGGATTCATCTGCCTCGGCAACGAAGGCCTCACCGGTGCCACTGTGGGCATTGGTACCTGCGCGATTGAGCTGGCCGCCAATGGCAAAGGAAGGATCAAGACCCGCGTGTTGCATGGCACTCACGGTCATCGACGTAGTGGAGGTTTTGCCGTGCGTGCCGGCCAGCAGCACCTGCTTGTAGCCTTCCATCAAGGCGGCGAGCAGATCGGAGCGGCGAATGACTGGAATATCGTTTTCTTTCGCGGCTACTAACTCTGGATTGTCCTGCGGAATAGCGGCGAAGGAAGTAACCACCACAGTGGGCAGATCACCTGCAAGGCGCAGGTTATCTGCGGCATGGCCGATGGCAACCTTGGCGCCCATGGTGCGCAATACCTCGACTGGGGTGGAGTCTTTTACATCGGAGCCGGTAACCACCGCGCCGCGAGCCGCGAGGATTCGCGCCAGACCCGACATGCCGGAACCGCCAATGCCGATGAGGTGCACACGACGAAGATCGTAAAGTGCGGGGTCGGTCATTTACTTATCCTCCTTTATGGCAGAATTCTCCGCCTCGGATACGCGGGCGGCAATGCGGTCTGCAATGGTATTGGCAACGTCCCCGGCGCTGGCATGGGCGGCGGCATGCGTCATCGATTCGAGACGCTGGGGGCTATCGAGAATGCTGCGCACCTCAGAGATAAGGCGCTCCGAGGTCAGTTCCGCATCGGGAATCTGGATGGCGGCGCCCGCCTCAACCACTTCACGGGAATTCAGTGCTTGCTCACCGTTGCCGTGGGGCAGCGGCACGTAAACGGCTGGCAAGCCTGCGGCGGATACCTCGGCAACGGTCATAGCACCAGAGCGGCACACGACGAGATCCGCTACCGCCAGAGCAGAGCCCATGTCCTCGATATATGGCAGTGCGGCGTAATTGGTGTGTTCTGCGGGAGGGTCATTCTTCTTGCCATAGGCGTGCAGGAGCTGGAAGTCTTGGGTTAAATCCTCTACCGCCCCAGCTACCGCGCGGTTAATGCTGGCCGCGCCTTGGGAACCGCCGGTAATAAGGATGGTGGGAAGCTCGGCCAGGTCCCACTTAGTCCGCGCCTCCGCAGCGAGGGTGCCATCTGGGTCCTCCGCCAAGCTCGGACGCACGGGAATGCCGACGACCTCACCCGGCATGCCGGAGTCCGGATGAGCGTTCAGGCCGATGCCGCCCATCTTCACGCCCAGCTTATTGGCGATTCCAGCTAGGGCATTTGTCTCCAGTACGTAGAACGGAATCCCGAGGGAACGCGCAGCAATATAGGCCGGTCCAGCCACGTAACCGCCGGTACCAAAGACAACATCCGCCTCAACGTCCTTGAGCACCTGCTTAGCCTGCCCCACCGCGCGGGAGAGGTTAAACGGCAGCTTGAAAAGCTGCGCGTTGACCTTGCGCGGAATCGGCACTGGGGTAATCAGCCTAAGGTCCACGCCGCGGGCGGGAATAATATCGCGCTCGAGGCCCTTTTCGGTTCCGAGAGCAGTGAGGCGTGCGCCGTGGCGCTCGCGCAAAGCTTCGCCCACGGCGAGGGCTGGTTCAATGTGTCCGGCGGTGCCGCCACCTGCGATGACGACGGAAATAGGCGTGGAATTCATAGCCTAAAGGCTACCAGCGCCCCCTAGCGATAGCGGCGCTCGGCGCGCGGATAGCGGCGGCCGCTTCCAGTTACGGAACGGCCGAAACGCTCTTCACGCGCGCGGGACCGTGGCTGCTGCGGGCGAGCATGGCGGCCCTGCTGCTTCTTTTTCTGCTTGGGCAGCGGCTGCGGCTCACCGATGAAAAGGAGGCGGTCGAAGAGCGGTCGCCCAAAGTTCTGCATGGCGGAAATCTGCATCGGCTCGTGCCGCGCCACGTTACATAGGATGCCCATCGAACCAATGGTGATGATCGCCGCAGTACCGCCGGCGGAGATCATGGGCAGCTGAATACCGGTCACCGGCAGCAGGCCAACGACGTAGCCAATATTAACGAAGGCTTGCGTGACCACACCGATGGTAAGCGTAGCGGCCAGCAGAGATTGAAACTGGTTCTGCGCGCGCATAGCGGTGCGCAGGCCCACATAACCCAAGGCGGCAAACAGCACGATAACGAGCGCGCCGCCCCACCAGCCAAGTTCCTCACCCACGATGGCGAAAATAAAGTCATTCTTCGCCTCCGGCAGGTAGAACCACTTGGCACGGGATTGGCCGATGCCTACGCCCCAGAAGCCGCCGTCGGCGAGCGAGAGAAAGCCCTGATAGGACTGGAAACCCGTGCCCTGGGTATCGGAGATATTGCCCACCAAGGCATCAAAATAAGTGTGGAAGCGGTTGGAACGGAAACCGCCGGAGAGGAAGATAAATGCCAAGCCGCCCACCGCTGCGACGCCGATGGTCGCCGGGACTCGCCAGTCGACGCCCGCGAAAATGAGAGTAAAGACCACCACAAGAGCGAAGGACAAAGCCATACCCAAGTCGCCCTGCCAAACGATGAGCAAGAACATCACGCCGGCAATGAGGGAGTACATCATGAAGGGATCGGTAATCTTCATGGATTTGTGCTCTTTATCCGCCAACACGGTTGCGCCGAACATGCCTACGGCGACGCGCGCAAGCTCCGAAGGCTGCAGGGAGAATGGGCCAAGGTAAATCCAGGACTGCGAACCTACCTCTTCGCGGCCGGTGCCTACACCAGGGATCAACACGGCGATGAGCAAAATAATGGAGAGACCCACAATCCACGGCACGCATTTGCGCAGGGTATGCGGCGAGACCTTAAGGCCGAACCAGAAGGCAACGAGGCCTAAAAAGACCATCACACACTGCCGCAATGCCTGGTTCCATACGCCGCCGTCCTCGGTCAAGGAGGTAGCCATAGAGGAGGAAAAGACCATGAGCACGCCGATGCCCACGAGAAAGAAGATAATAAAGCGCAACAGCTGGTAATCCAGGCCGGCCTGCTGGCGGGCTTGCTCGCGCAGCTCGCGAACGCGATCGCCGAAGCTCTTGGAGCGCGGGCGCTGCTGGGAGGTTGCCGTCATGTGTTCTCCTGATCCTTAATTCTCTAGCTCTATTTGCGGGGTAAGCTCCCGCGCGGCCGCGGCGAAGAAATCACCGCGTTGAGCCATGCCGGTATACATATCCAACGATGCCGCAGCCGGCGCCAAAAGAACGGTATCCCCGGCTTCGGCGTGTTGCAGTGCAGCCCGCACCGCAGCGTTCATGGCCGCGGACGGCTCACTACTTTCAATGACGTCTACAGGCGCATGTGGTGCATGCTCGGCTAGGGCGTGGGCAATCTCTTCCCTATCCACGCCCATGACCACCGCGGCTTTGATCTGGGCGGCGTGCTTGGCGACGAGCCCGTCTACCTCCGCGCCTTTCAATTGCCCACCGGCAACCCATACGACGGAGTTGAGTCCCTTGAGTGCCGCATCCGCCGCGTGTGGGTTGGTGGCCTTGGAATTATCGATGAAGGTAATGCCGGCATGCTCATGCACTACCGCGCCGCGGTGTCCGGCGACGGTGTACGCTGCCAGCCCCTGTGCTATGGACTGCGGGGTCGCGCCCGCGAGACGCGCGACGCTCGCCGCGGCCGCAGCGTCCAAGACACCAGCCAACCCGGCAGGCTCGATGCCTTCAGCGGAGGCGAGGTCCTCACGCTCCTGGGTGAGTCGGGAGATGAGGCGGCCGGCACTCACGCCAACTTCGCCCTGCGCGGGCTCGGCGGCGGTAAAGCCGTACAGGTCTGCGGTGCCTGCGGCGTAGCCCACCGCTGCGGCATCGTCTTTGCCCACGACGGCGGCCTGGCCGCCGAGGACCTTGGCTTTGTCCTGCGCATAGGCGTCGAACGAGCCGTGCCAATCTAAATGATCCTCGGCCAAGTTCAACAGCACGCCTACATCCGGGCGCAACTGGCTAGACCAGTGCAGCTGAAAAGAGGAAAGCTCGGCGCAAAGGACGTCAACGCGAGGGGTGGCCGTGAGGGCGTCGAAAAGCGAAACGCCAATATTGCCTACCGCCAGGGCGCGCTTGCCGGTGCGCGCGGCATCGGCCTGCATGATTTTTGCCAGCATGCCAGTCGTGGTGGTCTTGCCATTGGTTCCGGTGACCACCAGCCAGGTGCGCGGCGCACCGAAGACGCCGGATCGGTCCAAGCGATAGGCCAGCTCCACATCGCCGATCACCTCTACCCCAGCGTTCTGAAAGGCAAGCAATAAAGGCGAGTCAGGGCGCCAGCCGGGCGAGGTAACCACGAGGTCAAACTCACTCTGGGCGGCGGAGTCAACGGGAAGCGTAGCTACGCCGTAGTCCTCCGCTAACGCCTCTAGAGCGGCTTGGTTGGAATCTGCCACGGTCGTATCCACGCCGAGGCTGGTGAGCATAGCGACGCAACCGCGCCCGGATACTCCCGCCCCAGCCACGAGCACGCGCCCGCGCAACGAGGCTGGCAACTCGGTCATCTATTTTCCTCTTTCCTCGATAAAGCTAGAAGGCGTGAGTCTTAAGAACTAAAGCCGACCGCGGACAACCAGTCACCGTAAAAGATGCATACGCCGGCAATAGCGGCCATGGCGCTAAGCAACCAGAAGCGGGTAACCACGGCGGTTTCTGCCCAGCCACCGTTTTCAAAGTGGTGGTGGATGGGCGCCATGCGGAAAAAGCGCTTGCCGGTGCTGCGGAAGACGATGATCTGGATAACTACGGAGACCGTCTCAATAACAAAGATGGCGCCGATGATAATCATGAGCAGCTCCGTGCGAGTGGTCACGGACAGGCCGGCCACGAGGCCGCCCAGGGCGAGCGAGCCAGTATCACCCATAAAGATCTTCGCCGGTGCGGCGTTCCACCACAAAAAGCCCAAGCACCCGCCCAAGCCAGCTGCAGCCAGCACAGCGAGATCGAGAGGGTCACGGACCTCATAGCACCCCGCCGCAGGCGACACGGCGCAAGAGTTGCGGAACTGCCAGAAGGAAATGAGTGCGTAGGCGCCCATGACCATCGCGGTGGTGCCGGCGGCCAGGCCGTCGAGGCCGTCGGTGAGGTTTACCGCGTTCGACCACGCAGCAATGAGCAGATAGAGAAAGACCAAAAAGACGATGGTGCCAATGACTGCGCTGCCCACAGCGATATCAAAGGTGTCAAAATCGCGGACGAAGGAAAGATTGGTCGAAGCTGGGGTCAAGCCATGTGCATCTGGGAACTGTAGCGCCAAAATGCCAAAGATAAGCGCGACGGCCAACTGGCCGACCAGCTTGGCAGTCTTATTCAAGCCAAGGTTGCGCTTTTTGAAAAGCTTAATGAAGTCATCGGCAAAGCCCAGGCCACCGAGGCCCATGGTAAGGAAGTAGACCAAGAGACCGGAGGGGCTAAAACCACCATTGCCGGTCAGGCGGGCGTAGATGCCCACCACGAGGTAGGCCACAGTGATGGCGAGCAAAATCGCCAGTCCGCCCATGGTGGGGGTGCCGCGCTTGCGCAGGTGCAACTGCGGCCCGTCCTCGCGAATTTCCTGCCCCTTGCCCACGCCAGAAAAGTAGCGGACCAACATGGGAGTGGTAAAGATCGCGACGAGGAAGCTGAGGATACCCGCGATAATGATCTGAGTCATTGCTAGAGGTCTTTCTCCTTGTACTGAGGACTAACGGCGATTGAGCTGTTCTGCCACGCGCCACAGGCGCTGGGCATTCGACGACTTGATGAGGACTACATCTTTGGCTTCGCGCCCTGCCCAATCTTCGATGCCGGCAGGCGCTGCCCTAAGGATGTCTTCCACCGCCGCCGCGGCGGCGTCAACATCCGGGCTGATAGTAGTATTTATACCCCGCGCCTGTGCGGCCTCGGCCATGGCCCTCATATTCTCGTTCTCTCCCACGGCCACGAGGTGCTCAACGTGGTACTTGGAAAGGACCTCACCCAATGCGCGGTGAGCTGCTACCGCTTCGCCGCCGAGCTCGCCCATTTCCCCGAGTACGGCGATGGCGCGCGCGTCGGGACGGGCGGCTGAGGTATAGGCCAGCGCGGCAATCGCCGCGTGCATGGAATCGGGGTTGGCGTTATACGAGTCATCGATGGTGGTAACGCCATCGCGACGGGTGCGCACGTCCATGCGGTGTTCCGAGGCATTCTGATGGCCGGAAAGCGCATTGGCCACCACCTGCGGAGCCATCCCTGATTCAATGGCTGCCGCGGCTGCTGCTAGGGCGTTAGAGACTTGGTGCTTGCCAAAAACCTGCAGTTTTACCGGAAGCGGGTCAGTCCCCGGCGCATGCAGCACAAATGAGGGGCGGGCTACATCATCGAGCTGGATATCGCTGGCGTAGTACTGGGCGTCGGAAGCCGGAGGCGTAGTAGCCGAGTAGTACACCACCCTGGCCGAGGTGCGCGGTGCCATGCCCGCGACGAAGGGATCATCGGCATTGAGTACTGCGACGCCGCCTTCGGCGGCCGAAGGCAGGGCCTCCACCAGCTCGCCTTTGGCTTTGGCAATGTTTTCGCGCGAGCCGAACTCGCCCAGGTGAGCGGTGCCGACGTTGAGTACAATGCCGACGGTGGGAGCGGTAATGGTGGTCAAGTGGCGGATATGGCCGATGCCGCGGGCCGACATTTCAGCAACGAGGAAACGGGTGTGTTCATCGCAGCGCAGCGCTGTGTATGGCAGGCCCACCTCATTATTGAAAGAGCCAGGAGGGGCGACGGTATCACCCTCTGCGCGGAAAATTGTGGCCAGCAGGTCCTTGGTGGAGGTTTTTCCGGCTGAGCCCGTCACCCCGACGATATCTAGGCCTTGTTCGGCGGTCAGGCGGCGGGTAACTTCCCGCGCGATATCGGATAGCGCCTGCACCACCGCGGCGGCAGAGCCATCCTCGTCATGGGCATAGATATCCGCGTTGGCAGCATCGCCAGTAATGCGGCCCTGGGGCTTGACGACGACCGCCGGAACTCCCACCGGCCGCGCAGCCAGCACCGCTACAGCGCCTTGTTCGATAGCCTTTTCTGCAAAATCATGGCCATCCACGCGGGCGCCGGGAAGGGCAAGGAAGAGCCCTCCCTTAGTCACCTTGCGGGAATCAAACTCGATAACCCCGGTAACGCGCTGGTCCGGGTCGGCCACGCAATCAAGGCTGCCGCCGGTGATCTCGGCTATATCGGCAAGAGAAAGTGGAATCATGTCTACTCCTTCGCATCCCCAAGGCTATCGCGGTGCAAGTTTCCGGCCAGCTTTTCCTCGATGGCGCGGGCCATCTCCTCGCGGTCATCAAAGTGCAAGGTCTTTCCGTTAATAAGCTGCCCCACTTCGTGGCCTTTGCCGACGACGATGACGGCATCCCCCGGCCCAGCCCAATCGACGACCTCATCGATGGCACGGGCACGAGAGCCTACCTCGCGGATATCGCCCTGCGGAGCAGCTTTACGAGCGCCCTCCATGACCGCAGCGCGAATAGCGGCGGGATCTTCTGAGCGCGGATTGTCATCGGTAACCACTGTGAGGTCAGCGCGGCCGGCTGCGGCTGCGCCCATGATGGGACGTTTGGAGCTATCACGGTCACCGCCGGCGCCGACGACGATGCCGACCCGGCCCTTGGTCCCCTCTAGCTGGCCGCGCAGGGTGTCGAGCACCGCGGCGATGGCTGCTGGCTTATGGGCGTAGTCCACCACGGCCACAAAGTCTTGGCCCCGGTCAATACGCTCCATACGGCCGGGAACGGCGACCTTTTCTACACCTGAGAGGAACTCCGCCGGATCCTCTCCTATAGCTGCGGCCATGCCCAATGCTAAGCAAGCATTGGCGATATTGAACTCGCCAGGCAGCGGCAGCCGGAAGGTGAAATCGGCACCGTCGTAGTTCAAGGCTACCTCTTGGGCGCCGGTGGCTTCGGTAGCGGTTTGGTGTGCGGAAATCGTGGCTGCAGTCCCCTGAGTGGCCACCGTGGTCACGGAATGACCGGCGCTTTTGGCGACGCCGCGCATGCGCTCGCCCCACTCATCATCGATGCAGATAACTGCACGCTCGGCGGCCTGCTCCCCGGCAAAAAGCTTCGCCTTGGCCTGGAAGTAGTCCTCCATAGTGGGGTGAAAGTCCAGATGGTCCTGGCTTAAGTTAGTAAACCCGCCTACAGCAAACCGAGTTCCGCGCACGCGTCCCAACTCCAGCGCATGCGAGGACACCTCCATGACAACGTGGGTAACGCCCTCGTTTTTCATGCGTGCGAATAGCTCTTGCAGGGTCGGTGCCTCGGGAGTCGTCAGCGAGGTAGGCACCGGGGTGCGGTTAATACGAGTGCCGGTGGTTCCGATAAGGCCCACGGAATGTCCGGCATGCAATAGCCCGGCCTCGAGCAGGTAGCTCGTCGTGGTCTTGCCCGAAGTGCCGGTCACACCGATGACCGTCAGGTCGCGGGTGGGGTGGCCATAAATCTCCGCGGAGATCGGGCCCAGCACGGCCCGAGTGTCTTCTACCACCAGGATGGGACGGGTTTCCTTGGCCTCGAGAAGCAGGTCGAGCCCGGCGGCGTCGGTAAGCACGGCCGCGGCCTGGGTATCACGGGCGAATTGCGCTCCGTGTACCCGCGTGCCCGGCAAAGCCGCAAAGAGGGCGCCTTCCGGCAACCGGGAAGAATCCAGCCCGCATGCGGAGACTTCCACGGAGGCATCACCAATGATGCGCCCGCCAGAAAGCTGGGCGAGAGTATCCAAAGAAACGGTCATACTAAGCTCCTATTGTGCCCGCAGGGTCAACCGCGGCGCTGGTTTCGAAGTCGGAATATTGTCTCGGTTCAGCAGCCAAGAGGCGATGTCTCGGAAAATCGGGGCTGCCGATTGGCCGCCACCCCCATTGTCCTCCACGCCGGACTTCGGCTCATCCAACATGACGGCAACGACAAAGCGCGGATCATCAGCCGGGGCGATGCCAGCGAAGGTAATCCAATAAGCGGAATTCGAATACGCCCCGGTATCCGGATCAACCTTCTGAGCTGTACCGGTCTTGCCGGAAAGCTGATAGCCCTTGATCTGCGCATTGGCAGCCGTGCCATTTTGCAGGCCGGCATCATCATCTTGGAAGACGGCACGAAACATATCCACCGTGGTCTTAGCGGTCTCCGGGCTTACCACCTGTGTCTTTTCCGGATCCTCTAGCTTTTCTTCCTTGCCATCTGGTCCCTTCACCGAGTCAACGATACGCGGCTCGATGCGCTCGCCACCATTGGCCAAGGCTTGATAGACGCTCGCCATCTGCAAAGTAGTCCAGGACTGGCCCTGACCAATGGGCAGGTTGGCAAAAGTACCGCCGGACCATTGCTCCAAATCTGGGATGCTGCCGGCCGACTCGTTTGGCAGCTCCACGCCGGTGGTGTTGCCCAAACCAAATTTCTGCAGGTAGTCCGCGTACTTTTCCTGGCCCAGCTTATCGGCAATCATCAAGGTGCCCACGTTGGAGGACTTACCAAAAATACCGGTGGTGGTATATGGCTCGGTGCCGTGTTCCCAGGCGTCATTAACCGTCACGCCGGCCATATCGATGGACCCCGGAACTTGGTGTACCTCGTCCGGGGTGGTTACGCCCTCCTGCAAGGCAGCAGCCGCGGTAACTACCTTGGCCACTGAGCCTGGCTCATATGGGTGGGAGACGCTGCGGTTTTCAAAGTCTTTGCCCTCATCGAGCTGATCCTCAATATTTTTATTGGGATCCACGGTGTCGGTATTGGCCATGGCGAGGACTTGTCCGGTTGCGGCATCGAGGACCACAGCTTCTGCGCCAGAGGCCTTGGAATTGGTCTTCGCCTTTTCCAGCTTCTGCTGCACGTAGGTCTGCAGGTCTAAGTCCAAAGTAAGGGTGACATCACGGCCGTCAACGGTATCAACAACGTCTCGCAGGGTGCCCGGAATAACCTGCCCATCAGCAGAAACATCCTCAGTGGACTGACCATCGATGCCGGTCAGTTCCGTATCGCGGGCAGCTTCGAATCCGAACTGGCCGTGGCCGTCCATTGACACCTTGCCTACGACGTTTTCACCAATAGCACCGTTGGGATATTGGCGGATGTCTTGGCGGTCTGCAGCCACGCCGTGATACTTATTGGCAATCTCTACGGCTACATCCGGATCGACGTTGCGCACCAGCACCTCGTACTGGGTATCGGCCTTCAACTTATTTAAAATGTCGTCCTTTTCCACCTTGGAGGTGGAGGCTCCGGAATCCTCAATCATCTTAGGGATCCCCTCAGACATGTCTTTGAGGGTATCTTCCATTTTCTTGGTGAGAAAGCTGTCAAGCTTCTTGTCATCCATGCCCTCTGTCGAGCCATCATTCTGGGCCTCGATTTCGGCCTTATCCTTCAGCTCATCGCGCAGGCGGGTAGGAGAAACAGTCAAGGAGCGAGACTTCATCGTATACGCCAAGCGCTGGCCATCGCGGTCTAGAATCTCTCCCCTGCGGGCTGGCTCAATATAGACACGTTCGCGCTGGGTTACTGCCTTGGCGGAAAGATCTGGGCCCCAAACAAGCTGCACCCAAGCCAAGCGGCCGGCGAGGACAACCATTGCTACAAGCACCACGGATACGATGATGCGCAGACGTTTGCGCATCATTTTCTTTTGCGGCACCGTGGAGCTGGTAGAGCGGCGCGGGCGGCGCCTAGCCTTACTTGGCGTAGTCACAGTCCAATGTCACCTTCCCTATTTCCGCCACATTTTCTTGCGTGTATTGATTGTGCCCTACAAAAGTGAGAATGCCCGCGCCACCACGCACGAGCATCAGCATTTTCACCGAATATTCTTCCTTAGCTACTCGGCGCGGCTGGCATATGGCGCACGCGCGGGAAGGTTGGGGCGCGCATTGTCCTGAGCGGCACCCGCATCCGCATTGTCCGCCTCACGACTCGAGTTTCGGTCCCCTGCGTCGCCACCGCGACTGGTGCGCTGCTGGCCTTGCGGCACCGCATTCAAAGAGTCCGACATTCCCTCAGTATCCTTCGGGTCACTCGATGCCTGGCCCGGACGGATTGGCTCGCCATTGACGTCAATGAGCTTTTCCGTCTCCGGGGTGCCTTCGCGCTTGTCGACGATCTTTCCATCGGCGCCGACTTCCGCAATTCCCGGCTGCTTGGGAATGGCCATGCCCATTTCATCCGCGCGGCGTGCGATATCCGCAGAGGAGCTGAGGTTCTCGGCATCGCGGTTGAGAGTCTCAATCTGGTTATCCAGTTGGGAATCCTGCACGGTGAGCTGCTGAATGGCAAAGGTTTGTTTGGTAGACAGGCCAGACAGCCACATTGCTAGGACAACGCCGGCAATGAGCAGCGTAAAAACAATAACAGCCAGACGGGTAAAGAGTCCGTTCTTTTTCGTCTGCGGCTGTAGCTGACGACCACGGAAGCTAACGACCTGCTTTGAGCCTAGACGCTTGGTGCTACGGTGCGGCACCCGAGTGCGACTCGGGGCGCGTTTGGTACTAGGACGCTCGCGTAGCGCAGTCGGGGCTCCGTTATCGATTCCGGTGGTGAAGTCTCGGCTGGCGCCCATGGTGCGAGTGGCCTCTCTGTCGCGGCTGTCAGTCTTTAGGTTGTTTCGGCGTGGGATCGTGCTCATGACCTGCCTCCCGGCGGTAAGAATTCTGGCATCCCCTCGAGTCTTTCGACGGCACGAACACGCACCGACGCGGCACGGGAGTTTTCCGCGATTTCCTCTTCGGAAGCCTTTTCTGCCCCGCGCGTGACAATCTTGAACTTAGGCGCGGTACCAGGAAGATCCATCGGCAGACCGGCTGGCGTCTTGGAGGTAGTCATTTCTTTGAAGGCTGCCTTTACGATGCGGTCTTCCAAGGATTGGTAGCTCATAAATACTGCTCGGCCACCTACCGTAAGTGCCTGGCTAATGACCGGCAGGACATTTTCAATGGCTTCCAACTCGCGATTGACCTCCACGCGCAGCGCCTGAAAGGTCCGCTTGGCGGGGTGCCCACCGGTACGGCGAGTAGCAGCGGGAATGACATCATAAAGCAGCTCAACCAGCCGCGCGGAGTTAGCGAAAGGTTCCTTATCGCGCTCCTTTAGTACCGCCGACGCAATTTTTCCTGCGAAACGCTCATCACCATAGTTTTTGAGGATCCGAGCCAAGTCGCCATGCGAGTAGGTATTGAGCACATCCGCCGCGGTAATTCCGTGCGAGGGATCCATGCGCATATCTAGCGGCGCATCCGTCTTATAAGCGAAACCGCGATCTGCTTGATCGAGCTGCATGGAAGAAACGCCAAGATCAAAAAGCGCGCCAGCAATACCAGAGCTGCGAGCTACATCGAAGATGTCACCCTCACTTTCCCCGATGGCGCTGCCCAACTCATCAAAGCGGGCATTGATCCCTAAAAAGCGATCCCCATAGGGAGCAAGACGTTCGGTGGCATTGCTCAGCGCCTGCTTGTCGCGATCAACGCCAATAACCCGGACATTAGGGAAAGATTCTAAGAAGTAGCGGGTATGGCCGCCGGCGCCCAACGTGGCATCGACAAGCACTGCCTTATCCCCCGCCGCTTCTACTCGAGGGCGCAAGAGATCAGCCATGCGCTCGCGCATGACCGGTACGTGGCCGTGATTACCCGCCACGTCATAGTTTAGGTCTTTAGTAGCCATGTCTCCCCGCAACCCCCTTTCTCATATTCCCGGACTCCCAGTGGCGGAAAGCATGCGAGTGCGTATAGGGCCCTGTCCGAGGCAGGTTTCTGATATCGGGGAAGTACACCAGAATCATCCGCCTCGGACAGAGTCCTTACACGCACTCTTGTGCAGACTTAGAGCAAGCCTGCCAGTACGTCATCGGCATCCGCTGCCGAGTAAGCATCTTCAGTTTGCGACTGGTACTCAGCCCATGCGGCTGCATCCCAAATTTCGAGAAAGTCCACTGAGCCAACCACTACGCACTCTTTGGACAAGTTCGCATATTCCCGATGCCCCGCGGACAACGTGATACGCCCATGCCCATCTGGCCGCTGTTCGTCCGCACTTGCTGCCAAGTTACGAATGAAAGCACGCGCTTCTGGGTTGGTTCGAGAAACCGCCGCAGCCTTCCGTGCGCGTGCCGCAAATTCCTCCCGCGGGTACACGGCCAGCGAGTGGTCCTGCCCCTTGGTGACCATGAGGCCACCCGCGAGTTCATCACGAAACTTTGCCGGAAGCGTAAGACGTCCTTTGTCATCGAGCTTCGGAGTGTAGGTTCCGAGAAACATCCCGGCGTCCACCTTCCTTACTCGAAAACTCCGGATTCTCTTACTTCAGAATCGAGACCCTTTGGCCCTTCTTTCCTCCGCTGCGCCCCACTCTACCCCACTTTCCCCCACCGAACCCATTTAAATCGGCGTGTTTCCCAGAACAATTCCGATTACCCGCAGCTAGACAGCAGTTTTTCCAGTGGGAAGAAATCCCCAAAAAGACCTTGACACCCCGATACAACTACCCCTCCCGCCCCACCCACACCACCAACATAAAGTGTCCCGCTGCCCTCACCAACCCCATATCCTGTGTTATCGAGGCCTTTTACTCCGACCCACGGGTCAGGCACCCCATGGCCGCCCAATTAGTTCTTCCCCAGTGGGGCAAAGTGGGAAATTTTGTAAAGGCATAAAAAATCCCCCGGTCGGCCCTTAACGAGACCGTCCGGGGTGAACTAGATAGAAATGGCGCTAACGCCCCTCAAAGCGGCGGCGGAAATTTTCTTCTAATCTGCCACTAACCCCACCACTGTGGGAAGAGGACTTCTTTGCACGGGCACTGGAATACTGATTCCGTACCGAATGGCCAGAGCCATCACCACGCAACATCCACACACCAGCGGCAAACATGACCAAAAAGCCAGCAATGGAAAGCACAATAAACCAAAGGCTTTGCTGTGCGAGGGCAACGCCGCCGATGAGCATGCATAGGCCAACGACGATTAGCGCTATACCTCGCAGGGTTACCGCACCGCCGGAGCCACCGAAAGACGTAGGCTCAGAAACGGAAGCGCCAAACTTAGGATCGTCAGCAAGTAACGATTCCTCAATTTCACGGAGCGTACGCTGCTCCTGCTCAGAAAGAGACACTGTTCCTCCAACTACGGATTGGGCTTCGGGCGGTAATAGTTCTACATATACTAACGCCCAGAATAATCAGTATGTTCCCCAAAAGGTAGTGAGCGCCCCCACGCAGTGACTATGCAGCAAAAGAGCCAAAAGTGGTCTCCGCCTCACTTTCATCCAAAAACTGTGCGGCGAGCTGCATGAGATCAAAGACAAACTCTTCACTCGGCACTTCATCCAAGCCCGACGCTACGCGTGCGCGGGTACGGGAATAGCCCTTAAAAGATTCAGCCCACCGCTTATCTTCCACACCAACAAGCGCTAGCCTGTCCCACGCGCTAGAGGGAAGACGGCGACGACGAGCCGCCGCAGATGCTGCTACTCGCGCCCCAGCGGTACGCAGGGCCGATTGGTATGCCACCTCTAAAGCTTGATCAAACCGCCCCTCGGCCGCATAACCGCGCGCAGCATCTAATAATTCTCGCGCCTGATAGAGAAACCGGGCACGCTTGCTACCTTCACGACCAAGGGAATGGGTACGCGTTGCCGAAATAATCTGTGCCATTGCAATTGTCCTTAACTCAGTAAATAACGTCGATGAACTGCCCCTGACGCTAATGAGGCCATTGGACACCTCGCCCCTAATGGTAGTTCACATGTTCGAGTAGATCAATAGTAAGCGCTGCACATAAGATTTCAACAGCTTTCTTGTTCGATCTATTATCACCTTTTCCGGCCTGCAGAGTGCACCCCACTTTTCCTCTACTGTGCACTTCTGGTGTCATAGATACTGTGAGCTTTGAAATTCGCCGCCTATCCCCGCCGGAATTCTCCCTGCTGGTCCCACAGCTGGTGGAAATCTATATCGAAGCAATGAACTACAATCCGACCATCTTGCATAGCCGCATTGCTGGCTGGCGCAATGACCTGGTACGGGCCGGATTCGACGCTCAGATTGCCATTCATCACAACGAGATCGTTGGCGTGGCCTACGGGTTTTTAGGTTCGCCCGATAGCTGGTGGGATGCCGAGCTTCGCCGTGGCCTAAGACTGCAAGGCGGGCCCACCGAACAACAGTGGGAAATTTTACGCAGCTACTTTGAACTAGCGGAGATCCATGTCTTGCCGCAGTACCAGGGGCACGGCCTCGGCAGAAAGCTACTAGAAGCTTTATTGTGCAACGCCTCGGCGCGCTATGCCCTGCTGTCCACACCAGAAGTGCCGAACGAAGACAATGGTGCCTTCCGGCTCTACAGGTCCACCGGCTTCTTCGACGTTCTCCGGGGGCACCTCTACCCCGCTGACGCCCGGCCATTTGCCATTTTGGGCGCCGTGCTGCCGCTGTAAACCCCTGTTATTTCTTGCGCACCCTAGCCGGTATCGTGTGGGGTGTGACTATGCAGAATATTCCTGAGCTTGCGAACATCCCCGGTGCGGTGCGCGAAGAACTCGCCACCTTTCTCGATCAACGCCGAGAACAGGTTGCTGAAATTGGCGCCCCAGTAACCAAAGCCGTGAGCTTTTTGGAATCCTTCGTGTTGGATGGTGGCAAGCGAGTCCGCCCCACCTATGCCTGGGCGGGCTACCTCGCTGCAGGTCGCGGAGAGGAAGAGCCCGCGGCCATGCTGCGTGCGGCCGCCTCTCTGGAATTCATCCAGGCCTGCGCACTAATCCACGATGACATTATCGATGCTTCTAATACCCGGCGCGGCAATCCTACGGTGCACCGGGGCGTCGAAAAGCTGCACCGCGAATCGGATTACCTGGGCGATCCAGAATTCTTTGGTACCTCCGTGGCAATCCTGGTAGGCGATTTAGCGCTCGTGTTTGCGGAGGACATGTTCCAGGACTCTGGTTTAAGTGCGGCCGCTTTGCACCGTGCCCGCAACGCGTGGCGTGGCATGCGCACTGAAGTCATTGGCGGGCAACTTTTGGATATCTCTTTGGAGGCAGCAGGTTCCGAATCGGTAAAGCTCGCCAATTCCGTCAACCGCTATAAAACGGCTGCTTATACCATTGAGCGTCCTTTGCACCTTGGGGCATCCATCGCCGGGGCGAGCGAGGAACTCATCACTGCCTTTCGCAGCTACGGGCGTGATATTGGCATTGCCTACCAGCTGCGCGACGATCAATTGGGCGTCTTTGGTGATCCCGCAATAACCGGCAAACCGGCTGGTGATGATTTGCGCGAGGGCAAGCGCACCGAGCTTTTGGCGTTAGCGCTTCGGCGTGCGGATGAATCTAATCCCCAGGCCGCTGCCACTTTGCGCAAGCTCGTCGGCCGCACCTCTGATCCCCAAGAGCTATCGCGGTTGGCACAAATCATTGCTGACTCCGGCGCACCGGAAGAGATTGAACGGCGCATCGAGTCCTTGACGCAATCCGGCCTGCGCCACCTGCGCGCTGCACGAGTAGATCCCGCGGTGACCGAAACCCTCGAGCAATTGGCTATCAAGGCCACCGCTCGCCGCAAGTAGGTTTTCCCGTGGCAAAGACGTACTCTTTTCCCATTCCGCGCGCGTTGCCGCTGGGGCTATCGGCCTCCTGTATTTTGCTGCTCGCGTCCTTTTCGGGTGGCGCGACCCGCAACCGCGGAGGGCTCCTCGAGGCCCTCAATATTGGTTTCTTGTCCTACGGGCACGGGCGCAACCTTGGTCTCGCGCTGTACTGGGTGGGAATTTTCCTCTTAGCCGCAGCGTGGGTGCTCGCTGGGCGCAGCATCATTCGCCCGCAGCTTAAAGCTCCCCGCCCTGAGGGCGGCTTGCACGACATTCAGCGCATCCTCATAGCCTGGGTTGCTCCTCTGTTATTGGCTGGACCTCTGGCTTCCCGCGACGTCTATTCCTATCTGATGCAGGGCGCGATGGTTCGCGATGGCTTCGATCCTTATAGCGAAGGAGCCGCCGTAAACCCGGGCCCCTTCCTCCTCGAGGTATCACAGGATTGGCGCAACACCACCACTCCTTATGGCCCGCTTCATCTGTGGATAGGAGAATTAGTTACCAGCTTGGTGGGCGATAACGTCACCGCCGGTGTGGTGGTCTACAAAGTTCTCTCCCTACTGGGCTTTATCGCCATCGCTTGGTCAATTCCCCGCATCGCCCGGAAGCTCAGCGCGGATCCCGCGGTAGCGCTGTGGCTCGGCGTAGCTAACCCAGTTATCATCTTGCATCTCATCGGCGGTATGCATAATGAATCGCTCATGGTAGGCCTTGTATCTATCGGCTTGTTAGCAGCTTTACATAAGCGCTTCCACGCTGCCCTCATCCTCGTGGGCACTGCCGTGGCAATGAAGGCCACTGCGGTCATTGCCGCACCGTTTATCGTGTGGATGATGCTCCACCACTACGCACAAAAGGGCACTGGTAAGTGGCGTTTACTTGCCATCTTCGTTGTATCCGGCATCGTCGCGGTGGCAGAGATTATCGTGGCGGTAGCCCTCATCACTTGGGTTTCCGGCACGTCTTGGGGCTGGTTATCGCAAGTCAGCGGAAACTCCAAGGTGATTAATCCGCTGGCCGGTCCAACCTTGGCCACCGATGTCATCTTCCCTGCCGTACAGATCTTTATGCCGGATGCATCCTATAACGCCATCCTTGCCGTTTTGCGCACAATCGCTATGGCGTGCATGTTCCTTGGCCTGGTAGCGGTGTGGTGGCTATGCCGCAAAGACGACCGCGATGCCATCATGGGCACCGCTGCCGCGTACCAAGTTGCTTTTGTCTTCAATGCCGTAACATTGCCGTGGTACTACGCGTCGATTTTTACCTTGATGGGCACTTTCCGCCCGCCGCTGTGGCTTATCAAGTTCACCACCGGCGTGGCTTTGTTTATTGGTGTTTCCTTCTCCGGCGATGGCAATCACCAGCTCTACAACTGGTTCTGGGTCATCGGCATGATCGTGGTGGCATGGTTTGCCACCCAGTGGATCTTTGAAGGCGTCGCTAAAAAGCGGCAGCCTGTGCCCGCCGAATAACCTCGCGGGCTAGGTGGCCATGCAGGGCATCGATCGGGCGGCCCGGAAGTGAGTCATCCTCAGTAAAGAGGTGTTTGAAAATCTCGGGGTCCTTATAACCGCCGTCCGTCAGCACAGTAATTGCCGCGGTCACGTGCTTTGCAATGACGCCCTTGTCATTGAAAAAAGCCAACGGCACGCGCTTTCCTTCCGGGGAATCCCAGGCAATGAACTTTCGGTCCTGCAGCAGGTCATAAGCGCGCGTAATGGGCAAGTCTAGCTTTTCTGCCACTTGCTGCATGCTGAGCAGTTCTTCTTTAGCGAGCAAGGAATCGAGGGATTTTTCTGCGTTAGTCACGTCCTCTACTTTAACGCGGGCTAGAAGATCAGCCATACTGGGAGATATGACTAGGTTGGAAATTGGTGACGTTCTGGAGAATCGTTACCGCATCGATCGCCCTATTGCCCGCGGAGGCATGTCTACCGTCTATCGCTGCGTGGACATGCGGCTGGGGCGCGCGGTAGCGGCGAAGGTCCTGGATGAGCGCTATTCCGATGACCCAGTCTTTATCAAACGCTTTTCCCGCGAGGCTCGTGCCATGGCCCGGCTGCAGGATCCCAACCTCGTAGCTATTCACGATTTTTCGGCCGACGGCGAACCCATTTACCTCATCATGGAACTCATCGATGGCGGTACGTTACGCGAGCTTTTGGCCGAAGGCGGCCCCTTCCCCGTGCAGGCGGCCGCTTCTACCCTGCGCAATATTCTCCGCGGCCTAGAGGAGGTACATTCCACCGGGCTCATCCACCGCGACATCAAACCCGATAATGTGCTTATTACCTCCCACCACCGAGTAAAGGTGGGCGATTTTGGGCTGGTGCGCGCCACCAATGCCGAAGCCACGACAAACATGATTGTGGGCACCGTGTCCTACCTTGCGCCAGAGCAAGTAACCGGTGAGGAAATTACCCCGGCCTCGGATGTATATTCAGCCGGTATCGTCCTCTTCGAGCTGCTTACCGGCACCGTTCCCTTCTCTGGCGATACTCCCATGGCGCATGCCACGGCCCGCTTAAATTCCGACGTCCCCGCGCCGTCGTCGCGTATCTCTGGTTTGCCCAAGCTTGTCGACGCCCTCGTGGCCACCGCCACCGCCCGTGATCCCCGTGAGCGCTTCTCCGACGCCGGCGAGTTTCTCGAGGCGCTCGATGATGTCTGCCGAGAGCTCGATCTCCCAGACGTGACCATCCCCGTGCCAAGGAACGCTGCCGCGGCGCGCACGGCACAGGCTCCTACGGATTTTTCTGGCACAGGAGCCACCGAAATCTTTGAGCCCACCCGCAACATCTCGCAGGACGAAACGGAACATCTTGACGGTGGCCCGACAAAAGTCATCCCGCCGCAGCGCCTAAGTTTTGAAACAAAACTGGATATGCCTCAGGCGGGGGCCGCTCCAGGGCCGCAGCCACAACCGCAGCCGCAGCCATATTCCACGGCCGAGTCCCCCCTCGAACCGTTTGCCCCGGCAGCTGCATCTGCGCCACCACCGGTGGCGGCATCTGTCCCTGAGCAACCGGTCCACAGCGCACAAGAAGAACCCGCCGAGCGTCCGCTGACCAACCGCAATCCGCTTTCACTAGTTCTTTTCCTACTAGTGGTAGCGATTGCTGTTGGCGCGGTGGCGATCGGCGGGTGGTGGTTCGGTTCTTCGCTTTATGGCATGACGCCGAACCTGTGGATTTAGTTACGCAGCATCTCCGCGATGAGGAAGGACAGCTCTAGCGACTGCTGCGTATTCAGGCGCGGATCCACGGCCGACTCGTAGCGGCCCGGCAGATCCACGTCCGTGATATCCTCCGCGCCGCCCAGGCACTCGGTCACGTCTTCACCGGTGAACTCGAGGTGCACGCCACCAGGATGGGTGCCCAGTTCACGGTGAACTTCAAAGAAGCCTTGGACTTCGTCCACGATCTTGTCAAAGTGGCGAGTCTTGTACCCATTAGAAGCGGTGAAGGTATTGCCGTGCATCGGATCGGACTGCCAGACCACCTTGTGGCCGGAGTCTTCCACCGCCTTCACGATGGCAGGAAGAACGCTACGGACCTTATCGTGGCCCATGCGCGAAATCATGGTCAAGCGCCCTGGCTCGCGGTTCGGGTCGAGCCTTTCCGCGTACTCCACGGCCTGCTCCGGGGTTACCCCCGGCCCCAGCTTAATCCCCACTGGGTTGCCAATCATCGCCGCGAAATTCACGTGAAAATCCTCGATCCCACGGGTGCGCTCACCAATCCATACTTGGTGCGCAGAAAGATCGTAGAGCTTGGTTTCGCCATTATTATCCTGACCCAAGCGCAGCATGGAGCGCTCGTAGTCCTTCAGCAATGCTTCGTGCGAGCAGTAGATATCGGCAGAGCGCAAGGTGTCATCGTGCACACCGCAGGCATTCATAAAGTTCAGACCGTTTTCGATCTCACGGGCCAGGTCCTGGTAGCGGGCACCAGCGCGAGACTTACGCACGAACTCACGGTTCCACTCATGCAGGCGGTAGAGATCCGCAGTTCCAGACGAGGTTAGCGAACGTACCAGGTTCATTGCCGCCGAAGAGTTTGCGTAAGCGCGGATCATGCGGGCGGGGTCGTGACGGCGAGCCTCCTCGCTCGGCTCCACGCCATTGACAATGTCACCGCGGTAGTTCAACAGACCGTTGGAATCCGTATCAGAGGAACGCGGCTTGGCGTACTGGCCGGCGATGCGGCCCAGTTTCACCACGGGAACCGAGGCACCATAGGTCAACACCACGGCCATCTGCAGCAGCGTTTTCACATTGCCACGGATATGCGGCTCGGTATTTGACTCAAACGTTTCTGCACAGTCGCCGCCTTGCAGCAAAAAAGCCTTGCCTAGGGCAACGTCTGCCAGCTTCTTCTTGAGCGCTTCAATCTCGGGCGCAACCACGATAGGAGGCACGGATTCGAGAATTTTGCGCACGTTATTGGCCTGGGAGGGATCCCAGCTTGGCTGCTGCTTTGCATCACGCTTGATGACGTCTTGGAACACTTCCTCGATGCCCTCAGGCAATGGTGGAAGGTCCGGGAGAACGCCTTGCGGAATATCTACTGTCCAACTCACACTGCTATTTAACCATTAAGGACCTATAGCGCGTTAGTTAAATTCTAGATATTGATTCTATTGCCCTTAGAGAGCGGAAGCACTTGGGCGCAGGCACGGAACTTGGCGAGGTTATGGCGGGCGTCGACAAGCGCATCATGGTTGCCCTTGGGTACAGCAGGCAGGCTAGGGCGTCCCGCAAACTCCCAATACTGCTTTAGCTCGCGAGTATACCGTGGCATGCGCTTTGGCAGTCCGGCCATATCTCCCCACAGCTGCGCCAAGACCACGTGATCATAGGCGCCCACCCACGCCCATAGCTCAACCGGCGTGGAACTTTGGGTCAAGAACTCAAAGACCTCTGCGCGGATGGTTTCCAAGGGCTTCCACACCGGATCCCGTGGGCTCGGCAGCTTGGCCAATACGTTGTCTTTTACCCAAGAGTTGGCCTTGGATGGATCAAAATCCGTAGACACAGCGTAGTATTCGCTGCCATCCTCACCGACGATACCGATGGAGACCAATTCAATGGTCTGTCCATCTTCGATAAATTCGGTGTCATAGAAGTAGCGCACGTCTCCCAAGCCTAGCGCCGCCTAGTCGGAGGCGATAAATTGGCCCCTTAAAGAGACGGTTGTACACTTCTGGCGTGAAGAAATCTGTGTGGTTTACTGCATTTCCCTTGTGCCTATCTGCCCTCGTGGCCCTTTGGTGGCTGATTGATATTCCGGAGTTTTTCTCCGGCCATTTCTCCACCTACTACCACATTGACCTCGACGTTTACCGCGAAGGTGGTGCCGGCTTTGGCAGCGACCTATACGCCAAAGACTATCTCGTCGGCAGCAATCGCGATGTCTCTCTCCCCTTTACCTACCCGCCGTTTGCGGCGCTGCTTTTTGTCCCATTGAGCTGGATTCCCCTCACCGCCGCGAGCCTCTTAGTATCTATAGCCTCTTTCCTTGCGCTGTGGGCCTGTGTAGCCCTCGTTCTGCGCTCCATTGGCTGCCCCGTCTGGGCAGGCTGGGCGCTCCTGGCTGCAATGCTTACTGAGCCGATTACGGAGACTTTTAGCTTCGGCCAAGTCAATATCTTGCTCACCGCGCTGGTAGTAGTAGATATTCTCTGGCTACGCCCGGGCCGCGGCCGCGGCGTGCTTACCGGTATCGCAATGGCTATCAAGCTCACCCCTGCGGTATTCCTCGCCGTATTTTTCGTCCGCCGCGAGTGGCGCGCATTTTTCAGCGCACTCGGTGCCTTTCTCGCGGCAGGACTCATCGCTTTTGCTTGCAATCCGCATAGCTCCATTCAGTACTGGAGCGAAACCTTGCGGGATTCCAACCGCATTGGCGGCCTAGCCTATAGCTCCAACCAATCTCTGCGCGGATTCTTTAGCCGCCTAGTCCCGGACCATGCTGAAACACTGTGGCTCGTGGCTGTTGTCCTCGTCGTTGGCATCATATGGTTTGCCATGGAGCGCCTCTCCCACGAAAACCAGGCAGTCCTCATGCTACTGGCCGCGTCAGTATCGCTGCTGTGCTCGCCGGTGTCGTGGTCGCATCATTTCACCTGGCTCGTGCTAGCGGGAGTGCTCCTAGTAGCGCAGCGCCACTGGGTGCTCGCCGCGCTGACGTGGCTGGCACTCCTGGCTCGCGGTCACTGGCTTGTGCCCCATGCCAATGACCAGGAGCTGAACTGGGCATGGTGGCAGCACATCGTGGGCAACGACTATGCCATCGTTACCGCTCTACTGGTTCTTTGTTCGCTACCATTGGCTCTACGACGGGCCGGCGCTTATCAATCCGCGGCGGAACCAGCGTCCAGCCAAGGATAGGGACCTTCCCCAACGCCCATAGGGCCACCGATGCCGCGGCCGAGTAGAAAAAGCACATTCCGATCCAAAACCAGGTATTCTCCAGCGGCCATTGCCCGGCAAGGCTCACCACGTAATCGCGGTGGGCCATGAAGAAGCCAAACCCCAGGGTCATGCCGATCGGGTGAGCCAAGTAGATGGGCAGGGTATGCCGGCCCACGAACTTTACAAAAGCGGAAATCGCCGGAATATGGCTGATGAGGACTGCACCTACGATGCCCGCTGGAGTTACGAGTGTCTGCTCTGCAAAGCGAATAAGTAGATCCAAATCGCCTCGGCCGAGGAAATCCCCACCTGGCAATGGCCACTGCACCGATACCTCACCCTCGACGGCATTCCAGGTACGCCGGATGGACAGTCCTGCAATGTAGCTGAGGATAGCCGCACAATAGGCCCACAGGGACCCGATGCGGAAGATACCTTTGAAGGGTGCTTCGGCGGCGTCGGCAAACCGCGTGATTGGCCCACGCAAGTAGGACGCTCCGACGAAGATGGGCAAGAACATAATGGCTTTGCCGATGAAGTAATAATGGTCCTGCCACGCGATGAAAAGCAGCGGCGCAAAGCTTAAGCCTATGCCCGCCCACGCCGGCAATTTGCGAACGGCCCACAAAAATAAATTGAACACAATGAGCGCGTGAATAAACCAGGCCATAGTGTGCCCCAAAAGCAGGTTATACAGCAGCTCAGTAAACTGCAGATAAGGATCACCAAATACCCAGTGGTACTCAATGCGCTTGGTCCACAGTTCAACGGTCATCCACACCGTGTAGGGAACGAGGAAAAACCACAGACGTCGAGTAAAAAGCTCGCTGAAAGAATAGCGAAAAATCTTGGTAGAGAAATAGCCGGATACAAGAAAGAACAAGGGTAGGCGGAGCGGATCCAGCCATACGTTGAGGGCGGCTAACCATGTTAGCTCACCTTCCGGAACCACCAGCGTGACGTGCAGCAGCACAACGCCGATGATGGATACGCCTTTAGCGGTATCTGGCCAGGCTAAGCGGGCCTTGGGAATAGTGATTACCTCCCCTTGTATTCTGCGCCGGCGGGGTAACCATGGCCGGCTTTGAGTGAAGCCTTCACAGCAGAGGCGTACACATCAACATAAGGCTGCTCGCTCAATTCGGCCAAATTACGCATCACAAAATCCGTAAAGGCACGGATGGTCTCATGCTCAGACGGGTTCATCCCACGTTCCTTTGCCCACTCATGCGGCCAGATGGCGTCCCCCACCCGCACGCCGACCTTGAAGGGACGAGGAATCCACGAACCGATGGGATTCGCCTTGCGCGAATTGATCATCGCAATGGGGAATACCGGCTGGTTAGTCTCCATGGCGATTCGAGCCATGCCGGTGCGCCCCCTATATACACGACCATCTGGGGAACGAGTGCCTTCGGGGTAAATACCGAACAGGTCGCCGCGGGATAAAATGCTTTCTGCGGTTTGCACAACGGCGTCGCCAGCGTCCTCGCTATCGCGCTCAATGGGAACCTGGCCTACTGAGGTGAAAAACCACTTTTGCATGCTGCCGACAAGCCCCGGAGTGGTGAAGTATTCCGACTTAGCTGGAAAGGTGATCTGACGGGGGCAGACCAAGGGAAAGAAGAAAGAATCCATCACGGATTGGTGGTTCGACACCAAAATCGCGGGTCCTTCAGCAGGGATTTTTTCTATGCCCTCGGTCCACGGACGATTCCATACACGCAGGGCAGGTCCGAAGAAAATGTGCTTAAAAGCCCAGTACCACTTGTTTTCCATCGCCAGGTCGTCCTTTGTTAGTTCTAACGGCCGCTGCGGGCCAAATCGGCTACGCCAATCATACCCGCTGCCGAGCCCAATTCGGCGGTGGCAACGCGGGCAAGGGGGCGATGCCCAGCACCAACAATATCTTGCCCCATAGCTTGGACAGCGCCTTCCAGATACAGGTCCGCGTCTTGGGATACGCCACCGCCAAGCACGATGAGTTCCGGATCGAGGACATCGGCCACAATGGACAGGCCTTGGCCCAGCCACCGGCTAAAATCTTCCATTACTGCAACGGCGAGCGGATCTCCACGCCGCGCAGCCTGGGTAATCTCTTTGCCTGTGGGCTCAGCTGGCAGCGTAGTCTCATAACTTCCGCGCAGATCAGCGCATGTGTCCGGCAATGCGGTGCCAGAGGCATAACGTTCCAAACAACCACGCTTGCCGCAGGAGCACTGCCGACCATTAGGGACCACCACGATATGCCCAAATTCTGGGGCGGTACCAAACGCACCGCGGTAAATCGTGTCATGCGTCATCAGCGTGGCACCGATTCCGGTACCCACTGCAAAGAAAACCCAATCCTCCGCACCGCGGCCGGCGCCAAAACACCACTCACCCCAAGCGGCGGAATTTGCATCGTGCTCCAAGCGCACATGCATGCCTAGTTTCCGTGAGAGGGATTCCCTCACGTTGGCATGGCGCCATGGAAGATGCGGGGCGAAACGCACTACCTCACACTTAGGATCCAAAAATCCCGCCAAGGCAAGTCCAACGGCGTCAACCTCGTAATCGGCGCGCAGCTCATCGACGATGCCCACAATATCTGCTTCTAGCTGTTCGGTGTCCATGGAAGTGGGAACCGTGCGGCTAGCGAGAATCTGACCCTCCCGAGTGATCACTCCGCCGCGCACGTTGGTGCCACCGACGTCGAAGCCGATAGTCAGATCGGCGGAGTTATTCTTAAGCATGCATAACAGAATATACCGGCAACCGGGTTAGGGTCACATCAGGACAGCAGACGCCGCAACCACTGCCCCATAATCCGCCAAGTCCAATGTTCTTCCACATGGCGACGACCTGCTTGCCCCATGCGCATCCTCCGCTGCGGATCAGCCAGCAAAGCTTTCAGCGCCTCAGCCAGTTCCTGCACAGAGGAGCCCTTGACAATGACCCCGGTCTCCCCCGTCACCGTTTCCGGCGCTCCGCCAGAATCCCCGGCGATAACTGGCAGGCCGCACGCTTGGGCCTCCAAATAGACAATGCCCAAGCCCTCAACATCCAGACCGCCGCCACGGGTACGTGCCGGCATGGCAAAAACATCCGCCGCATGCAAGGCTGTTTCAATACTTTCAGCCTCTTGGATCACCGCATCGGGACAATACATATCCGCTAGCTGTTCTAAGGCCACGCGGTAGCGCCCGCGCCCAATGAGAAGCAGCTGCGCGTCCGGAAATTCCTCACGTACCAAGGGCATGGCACGCAGTAGTTGGTCTTGGCCTTTGCGCGGGACAAACCGCGAAATGCATACGATGGTGGGTCCGCTTATCCCGAACTCTGCCTTGGCAGCTGCGCGCTGCTCCGGCGTGGCCGGGGACAAACCTTCCACGCTCACCCCGGACGGAAGGTGCTCCCAACGCGGGTTCGGTCCGAATGGCTGACGCAACCGACGCAGAGTGTAGTCGGAGATATAGGTAATCACGTCAGCGTAATCGCCGATGCGGCGCAGGCATTGCCTAGCGCCAGGCACCATCGACCAACCCACTTCGTGACCGTGCGTAGTGGCGACTACCCGGGTGGCCCCCGCCTCCTTTGCGGCCTTGCCCATCAAAGCCAATGGCGCTGCAGCACCAAACCACACAATGTCGATACTCTCCGCGCGAATGATCTCTTGCATGCGCCGCACCGTCGCCGGCGTCGGCAACATCACTCGCCGAGGCCAGCGAATAACCTTATAGTCCGCCGCGGCATCGAATTCCGCCGGCGGCTCTTGAGTAGAAGCAAAGACAACTACCTCGCGCGGATCCAGCGTTGCAACGAAATCGCGCAGGTAGGACTGAATCCCACCGATTTTTGGCGGAAAGTCATTCGTTACCAGCAGAACGCGGGCCACTTAGTAACGAGCCGTTCCAGTAATCGGCATGGACTTTAACGGCACTACCTGGACGGGTACGCCATAGGTAGAAGCATGCACCACCTGGCCGTTACCAATGTACATTCCCACGTGCGTCACTCCAGGATAATAACCCACGATATCGCCCGGCTGCAGATCCTCTAGCGGCACCGATGTACCGCCAGCAATCTGGGCCTGCGACGTACGTGGAATGGACTTGCCGATCTGTTGATACGCCCAGAACATAAGGCCAGAACAGTCGAATTGATCTGGGCCTGCCGCACCCCAGCCATAAGGCGAACCCAGCTTCGACAAGGCAGCAGAAGCTGCGCCGTCTGCGACCTCACCTAAATCCATATCTGGCTTATCGGAACCACCGAACTGGCCCTCCCAGGCCTCGCGCTGCCGTTCATCGAGAGCGTCAACTTGTTTCTCGATGTCCTTTTGCTGCTTTTCCAGCTCCTCCTTTTCCTTGAGAAGCTCCTCACGCTGCTCTTCGAGCGCCTTCTTTTCCTCGCGGACCTTAGCTGCGGCGTCTCCAGCCTTGTGTTTTTCCTCTTCTGCCAGGGATGCAGCATTGGCCTTTTCATCGAGGGTGCGCTGGGCCTTGCGGGATAGCGCACCAAGGTAGCCCATTCGCTCTACTGCGTCCGAAGGGTCTTCTGCAGCCAGTGCACCAGACACTGCGGATCGCGAATCCCCACGGTAGCGCGACTGCGCAATTCCGTTAACCCTGCTCTGCTGCGTGGACACGTCACCCTTCGCATCCTCCGCACGACTCTGGGCCTCAGCAGCCGCACGTTCAGAGACCGAAACCTCGGCCTTCTTCTCCTCGAGCTTAATTTCTAGCTCTTTTACTTCTTCGTTCTTGGCGGAGACTTTTCGCGCAACCTCGCCAACGCGCTCAACCAGGGCGTCTACATCTTCCGCGCCGGATTCCTGTTGCGGAGCCGCCTCTTGGGCGACCACCTGCGAAATCCCTGAAACCGACGTAACAGCAAGAGCTGCCACAAGCGCAGCTGCAGGAAGTACTCGTTTAGACACTTAAGGACCCTTAGACTTAGAAGTTTTTAAAAATCGTACTAACTATAGCGGGTTTTATCCCCTGATGCACGACAAAGCCCTCCCCGCGACGGGGAGGGCTCGATCCGCTACCTCTTAGAAGCGAACTGCGGAGTGAATCGGCATGTAGTTCAGGTCGCGCTCCTGAACTGGGACGCCAGAGTTAAGAGCGTCAATGATGGTGCCGTGTCCGGTGTAGATACCGACGTGGGAAGCACCACCGTAGTAAGCGATGATGTCACCCGGCTGCAGCTGGTCCAGAGATACCGGGGTACCACCAGAAGCCTGAGCCTGGGAGGTACGCGGAATCTGCTTGCCAGCCTGAGCATAAGCCCAGCTGGTCAGTCCGGAGCAGTCAAAGGCATTCGGGCCTGCGGCGCCGTAAACGTACGGGGAGCCAATTACGGAGCGGGCTGCAGCCAGTGCTTTCTCACCAACGGACTGCTGCGCCGGAGCGGCCGACTTGTGGCCAGCTGCTACGTAGTTGTTGTTCTGCTGGTTAGAAACCTTACCCAGGGATGGAACGTAGTGGTCGATGTTCGGAACCTGGTCAATATTCGGAACATTTTCCAGACCTGCTACCTCGAAGCGGTAGTCGGTGTTAGGTACAACGACCTCTGCTGCCTGGGCTACGCCTGGCGCGACGACGGCTGCAGTTGCAGCCAGTGCTGCAGTAGATGCGATGCGACGGGTGTTCTTGCTGCCCTGACGACGGTGCTGTGTCATGAATAAAACTCCAAATCTTCCTGCGCGCCTACTTCACCAAGTTGGGGAAGCTCTGACCCTGGGGGACTAGCGTTCGTTGGAAATCCATTCCTTTAGGATTTCCTCCACTCGGCCCCTCAGTAGGAAGGGCCAGATGCGGCGCTGTAATTCTTCTGTTTAGATTGAGCACCTTTCGGGCGGTAACTCAATGTCTCGAATAGGTTACGAAATCATCACAAGCAATGTCCATTCGCGACACCAAAATAAGGTTTGTTATCGCTTCGTTACCTTTCGTTGACATTGTCGAGATTTAACTCTCCTGAGCGAACAATTTCCAAATAGAGACAGAACCTTTAAAGCCATAACCAGTACAAACACCAACCACTCGGCCACCTCCAGCGAAGCAATCCCTTGACCAAAAGCAAACTTAACAATTAAGAGTTTTCTAAATTGTGACTTTCGACACCAAGGCAAATTGAGGGCCCCTCTTGCCCTCCAAATGAACCTTTTTTGGCCTCTGCAAGACGCTCGCGCTGATAGCAACTTTCTTACTTAGACGACCATTACCCGTCCCCGGCAACAAGCGCCTGCCTTAGCCGCACGCATATGTACTGAAAGAGGAATAGGTGGGCTTCTAACACGAGAATTTGACCCAAACGCTACGGTGCCCCGCCCCCGGCGCTGAACAGGAACGAATGCGAACTGTACGGCAGCCATATATCCCCACAAGATAGAGATGTTTCCCTAAG
Source organism: Corynebacterium yonathiae (assembly GCF_022288805.1). Taxonomy (GTDB): domain Bacteria; phylum Actinomycetota; class Actinomycetes; order Mycobacteriales; family Mycobacteriaceae; genus Corynebacterium; species Corynebacterium yonathiae. Next base: position 55,190 of record NZ_JAKOPM010000001.1, on the reverse strand, counting down.
CCATTCCCAGCGCGCCTCGGGCGGCTTTTAACAGCCGCCAACTTCTCGAAGCCGGATTGCGACGCGCAGGTAGGAGTCTCAAAGCCCGTTGCAGCACACCGGACAACCACGGCAATGACCCCACCGCCTACTAAATACAAGCAGCAATATATACGCAAGACCCGCCCTTGCTCCTATGGCAGGAGCAAGGGCGGGTCTGTGAGCGAGTTTCGAGTAAACCTCAAGCCAGGGGCTTAGATGCGACCGTTTTCCTCATCTTCACGGCGATTGGCCTCGTTGAGGCGGCGGAACATCTCCGCTTCTTCCTCGTGGTTATTCGTGTGGATTTCGTGTACACGGTGCATGAGTGCCGAGTCATCAGGACTAAAGGTGCCCTGAGTCTCGGAATCAGCGAGGCCGAGGTGGTTGAGCTGCTTCGGCACCTGGGCACCTGCGTACTCCAACGGAACCGGATGGCCATCGGCATCGACCGGGCCGAGCGGTTGGTGGACCTCGATGAAGGCACCATTCGGCAGCTGTTTAATAACGCCGGTTTCAATACCGTGCTCCAGTACCTCGCGGTCAGAGCGCTGCAGACCAACGCAAATGCGGTAGGTCATAAAGTAAGCAATCGGAGGCAGCACGATAAGGCCGATACGTCCAACCCAGGTCATCGCATTCAACGAAATCTGGAAGAAGTGCGCCACGTGGTCGTTACCACCGGACAGGGTGACCAGCAGGAAGAACACGATTGCAGCCGCACCAATAGCGGAGCGGGTAGGAACATCGCGTGGACGCTGCAACAGGTTGTGGTGAGCATCGTCACCGGTGAACTTCTTCTCCAAGAATGGGTACGCCATAAGTAGTACGACCATGAGGCCACACAGCAGGGCGACCCAGAATGCGGAAGGAATGGTGTAGTTACCGATGTAGAGCTCCCATGCCGGCATAACGCGGGCTACGCCGTCAGTCCAGAGCATGTAAATATCTGGCTGGGAACCGGCGGAAACCTGAGATGGGTTATATGGTCCAAGAGTCCAGATAGCGTTGATGGTCAGCAGGCCAGACATGAGGGCCAAGACACCAGCAACCATCATGCCCATGCCAATCGCCTTGGTTGCGAAGACCGGCATAATGCGAACGCCAACTACGTTGTTCTCAGCACGACCCGGTCCAGGGAACTGGGTGTGCTTCTGGAACCAAACCATAATCAGGTGAGCTGCAATCAGGCCCAGGATGATGCCTGGAATCACCAACACGTGCAGGATGTAGAAACGATCCAGCATCAGGTCAGATGGGAAGTCACCGCTGAAGATTGCCCAGTGCAGCCAAGTGCCGATGATAGGCAGACCAAGAATGATAGCGGACATGATTCGCAGACCGACACCGGAGAGCAAGTCATCCGGCAGGGAGTAACCGAGGAAGCCCTCGATCATACCCAGCAGGATAAGCGCGCAACCGATGATCCAGTTTGCCTCACGCGGGCGACGGAAGGCGCCGGTAAAGAAGATGCGCAGCATGTGCGCAACCATGGACATCATGAACAGCAGCGCTGCCCAGTGGTGCATCTGGCGCACAAAGAGACCGCCACGAACTTCAAAAGAGATATCCAGTGCAGTGGCGTATGCGCGGGACATTTCCACACCATTAAGCGGTGCGTAGGTGCCGTCGTAGATCACCTTCGTAATGGAAGGGTCGAAGAACAGCGCCAGGTAAATACCGGTCAGTACGAGAATGATGAAGCTGTACAGCGCCATCTCACCGAGCATGAAGGACCAGTGGGTCGGAAAGACCTTGTTCAGCTGAGTCCTCAGCACGCCGGCGGCGCTATAGCGCTCATCCATGTTGTTGCCCATTTGGGCGAGTTTATTGCTCATTATGACTTACGCTCCCAGAATGCCGGGCCGACAGGCTCAATGAAGTTGCCCTGTGCAACGAGGTAGCCCTCATCGTCCACCGTGATAGGCAGCTGTGGCAATGCACGGGCTGCCGGACCGAAGACCGGCTTGCCGTAGTGCAAAGCGTCGAACTGCGACTGGTGGCACGGGCACAGGATTCGGTTGGTCTGAGCCTCATATAGAGAGGTCGGGCAACCGATGTGAGTACAAATCTTGGAGTAGGCGTAGTAGTCGCCGTGGTGGAAATCTTCCTGACCTTCGCGCTCGATAGCCTTCTGTGCGTCGCTGTGACGCAGACGAATAAGCATCACCGCGTTGCGGTTTCCGTGAATCGAGTGCATGTGATGCTCGTAGACATCGCGCTCGGCGTCGTACTTGTCGCCATCGTTGACGTCTTCTTCTGCCAGCGGGAAAACGGTCTCCATGCCGCCTGCTGCCAGATCCTCCGGGCGCACGCGAACCAGGCGGGTAACGCCCTTAGTGCTGTAGTGCTCGCCGGTCTCACCAGAGTGCTTTTCGGCGATGGTACCGGTGTCGCGAGCCAGGTAAAGCTTGACGCCTTCATTGTACAAGGTCCAACCGGAGGTCCACAGAGTACCGTCGCCGGCGTAGTTCAGGTTGTGGCGAACCTTCCAGGGATTCTTAATAGCGCCGCCCAGCGGAGCAATCACCGTCAGGCCGAATAGAACACCAGCTCCGCCGAGCAGGCCCTGAATGGTCTTGCGGCGACCCAGAGTCGAGGTCTTCCAAGAGTCGTTCAGCAAAGCGGTGAGGGTGCGGCGGTCCACCTCTTCGGAAGGACCGTCGTGACGGCGCTGTACGGAGATTTCCTCTGGGAGAATCTTCTTAACGTACTGAACGATTGCGATTCCCAGTGCACAGATTGCAAGCGCTGCAGTAATACCGAGGAGAGGGGTATAGAGGGTGTGCCAAATATGGCCTTCTTCCCCGAGCTGCTTGTACTGCCACGGCCAGAACAGGTAAACGCCGAGGAATCCTAGGCCGCCAATGACGGACAGGAACAGCCAGATGGCAACGTTACGTCCGGCGCGCTTCTCAGCTGGGTCACCTTCTACCGGGAAGCGTTCCTTGCGGAATGCAACGGTGACGTCATCGAGCTCGGTACCTAGAGCAGCGAGTTCATCGTTGCTCATCTTATCGAGCTCAGCATTAGTGTAATTCTTCTTCACATTGCTCATGAGCGCGATCCAATCCACATAGCGGCGGCGCACAGGGCGCTAATGCCGATAATCCACATTGCCAGGCCTTCCGCTACCGGGCCGAGAGCGCCAAGGTCCCAACCGGCCGGGGAAGGAGTTTCCTTCGCAGACTTGAGATAAGCGATGATGTCCTTCTTCTCGTCTGCGGTCAGCTGACGGTCAGAGAACTTAGGCATGTTCTGCGGACCGGTCAGCATTGCCTGGTAAATTTCCTGCTCGTTAGCCGGAGCCAGCTCCGGAGCGAACTTACCGGAGGACAACGCGCCGCCCTGGCCGGTGAAGTTGTGGCAGGATGCACAGTTCATACGGAAGAGCTCGGAGCCCTTAGCAACGTCTTCTGCCTGGATTTCGCCGTTGTAGTTAGCACCACGCAACGACTCCTGTGCAACGCTTCCGTCGTCGTTGTAGACGATGTCGGCGCCACCACCGTTAGCTGCAACATATGCAGCCAAGGCGAGAGTCTGCTGCTCGGTGTAACGCGGTGCCTTGCGCTCTGCCTGTGCGTCGTTAGACATCATTGGCATACGGCCGGAGTGCACTTGGAAGTACACGGAACCAGCACCGATACCAACGAGGGACGGACCGCGGCCTTCGATGCCCTGCAGATTGGCACCGTGGCAGGTGATACAAGCGGTGTCATAGATGTCCTTGCCCTCTTGCACGAGGGCTTGGTCATCTTTTTCCGCCGTGGCGACCTGTGCGTCCGGGGTCAAGGCAGAAGCCAAGACGCCCGCACCGGACAGGCCAATCGCCAGGGCAAAGCCACCAGCGAGGGTGCGCTTCGCCTTGCGGCGACGGCGGGTCTTCTTAGCCGTCGCAGTGGTCTGCTCCACTGCCACGGACTGCGAATTGTTATCCATCATTTTCCTTTAGATAACTCGAACACGGGAGGACTGTTTGGGGAGATTGGCCAGTGCTACTGAACCAAGTAAATAACGGTGAAGACGCCGATCCACACAACGTCAACGAAGTGCCAGTAATAGGACACTGCCATTGCTGCGGTCGCCTGCGCCGGCGTGAACTTGGACTTAGCAACGCGCGCGAGAATGATTGCAAAAGAAATCAGACCCGCGGTCACGTGCGCAGCGTGGAAGCCGGTAATGATGTAGAACACCGAACCGAAGACGCTGGACTGCACAGTCACACCTGCGTGAATCAACTCGGTCCACTCAAACGCCATAATGCCTAGGAATACAACACCCAGTACCAGCGTCACGGTGTACCAGAGTCGAAGCTTGTAAACGTCACCCCTTTCTGCGGCAAACACGCCGAACTGCGAGGTCACAGAAGAAGAAATCAACACTGCCGTAATGAGGAAACCCATGGGCAGGTTGATATGGGCGGTGTGCTCCGCCCAATCGCCTTCCTGACCGTTTGCACGCGAGGTGAACCACATCGCGAACAGCCCGGCAAAGAACATCAATTCCTGAGACAGGAACACGATGGTGCCAACACTGACCATATTGGGTCGGTTCAGCGAGGCAGCACGTGGTGCTGTCATACCTTGGTTAGAAACTACGCTCGTCACAGTGGCTATTATGGCCGTTCTAGTCGCCGAAGTCACCTCGATTCCCCCCGCTTTATCTATTCGTTTTTCACTCTCTGGGCAGCTAACACTCAGCTAGACGACTGTCGAAATTATATTTTTCTATTCGGGAACTTTTTGCCCCGCTTTCCGACACCCCATCGATGCAGGTGACACCACCCGAGGAGCCCTATACTGCAGCTTCAGCAAGTCCACCTCGACAACGTTCCCCATTTCTTTTCCCGATCGCCAATCTATCTGTCTCAAGTTTTCCGGAGAGATAAATCACATTTGTAACCCACCCCAAAAGCGCTGGTTTACAACTTTCGAACGACCCCCGCAAAAAATTGCCCTTTACGTGCCTGAATAGTTGCAAAAACCTGGCGACAACGCGCTCATATAACCACCGCCACTCCCCCGTTGCAAAATTTTTTGGAAATCTGGGGAACTTTTCGTCACGGCAAACGACGCCGGATCGCCAAAGCCCTCCTAGCCTTTATAGCTAGGAGGGCGGAGAAGTTTTAGGCAGGGATTCCTTCAGGTTGAGGAATTAGTGCTTTTCCTTCGGCAGGCCATACTGCAGGGACAGGCCGGTGCAGGCCGCGATGAGACAGACGGCGCCGAGGGCAATCAACCAGAAGTAGAGGAAGACGATGCCTAGGCCGAGGAGCGCAATTGCACCAGTCATAGCCAGCGGCCAGATGGAGCTTGGGGAGAAGAAGCCAAGGATACCGGCGGCGTCTTCGGTTTCCGCCTCCTCCCAGTCTTCCGGCAGGACATCACTGCGGTCATCCGTGAAGTGGAGGTAAGCACCCAGCATCATGCACAGCAGGAAGGCAAGGAACATGCCGACGATGCCGACCCACTCAGCGCCGTAAAGGTAGCCATCATCCTTAACGAAGGTGACGCCGAAGATGTAGACAATCAGCGAGACAAAAAGGTACGTCGCGATTGAGTAAAAGACTTTCGATGTTGCACGCATTGTGTTGTGTCCTTATCTCTTATGCCGCGGTGTTCACGAAGTTGTCACCCTTAGCGGTGTCACGCTCGCCGGAGAACGGGTGGGTGGTAACCGCATATGGGTCCTGACCGATTTCCTTGAGTGCCTCTGCGTTGGTGGCTTCCGGATTGTTCTCGCGGAACTTCATGTACTTGTTGAAGTCCTCTGGGGAAACAACGCGGATTTCGAAGTTCATCATCGAGTGGTAGGTACCGCACATCTCAGCACAACGGCCGACGAATGCACCCTGCTTCTCAATCTTTTCTACCTGGAAGCTACGCTCCTGTGCGTTTGCTTCTGGGTGTGCATATACGTCGCGCTTGAACAAGAACTCTGGCACCCAGAATGCGTGGGATACGTCGCCGGAAGCGAGACGGAACTCAATCGCAGTATCGGAGGGAAGCACCAGAACCGGAACCTCTTCGGTGGTACCGACGGTCTCAATCTTGTTGTAGTTCAGATAGGAAAGATCACCCATGGACTTGCCGTGAATCGGGTTCGGGTTGTCCACACCCTCTGGGTCGTGAGCGGTCTTCTCTGCTTCCGCCTGACGCTCCTTATCGGCACCGTCGTAGTTCTCACCGTTAACGTGATTCTCGGCGTAACCGAACTTCCAGTTCCACTGGAATGCGGTGACGTCGACCACGACCTTCGGATCCTTATCCAAGGCGGTGACCTTCTGCTGAGCCTGAACGGTAAAGAAGAACAGGCCCATGATGATGAGGATCGGAACGATGGTCAAAACCATCTCCAGCGGAACGTTGTACTGAATCTGGCGCGGGAACTCGCCCTTGCCATCCTTCTTCGCCTTCTTCGCGCTCCAGCGGAAGATAGCAGTGAGGAACAGGCCCCACATAATAAAACCAACGATCCATGCGGCAACCCAGACCCAAATCCAGAAGTTGTACATGGCTTCTGCCTCAGGGGTAATGCCCTTCGGCCAACCAAATCCCAGGAGGTTCTCTACAGCAGTTGGCGCCTGAACGTCACAACCTGCCAGAGCGAGTCCACCCAGGGCAAGTGCGCCAGCTACGCCCGCCTTACGGGCAAAGGTGCGCTTATTACGCTGTCCCACGTGTGTTCTGCCTTTCTGTCCACACAAAACTTCTCGAATACTCACAGAGCACTCTTACCCAATCAGAATAGAGGATAAGTGCCGGATTCCCAGCCTGTTTAAAGGCATAAAAGGGCACCTAGTGCACTCATTTCATATTCTTCTTCTAGTAGGTTACCGCCCCACCTGCACAATGTCCCAACTACACCCTTTGGCGAAACTCGAGACTTGTGCGCCAATTCACAGGTTTGCAGCAGGGCCATCATCCGAAAGTTCGCACCCCTATCGGGGAAGCCAATTCCAAGGCAGTCGCCAGCTTTCCCTAAGCCGTGGCGTGTTCTGGTTTCTGTCGCTCGAGCCGTAAAGTAGGTGACTAGCAATAGACGCTTATATATAAGGAGCAATCTTTACATGTGCGGACTTCTTGGCATGCTCGCCGCAACAGGCAACGTAGATAAATACGTTGCTGCGCTCGAACGTTCCCTGCCCTGCATGCGCCACCGTGGTCCAGATGCCGCAGGCACCTGGCATGATGGCGATGCCGCCTTTGGCTTTAACCGCCTGTCCATTATTGACCTGGAGCACTCCCACCAACCCCTCCGGTGGGGTCCTGAGGGCCAGCCCGATCGTTACGCCATGACTTTCAATGGCGAAATTTACAACTACGTAGAGCTACGCGAGGAACTCAAGGGCCTTGGTTACACCTTCCAGACCGAAGGCGATGGCGAGCCAATTGTGGTGGGCTACCACCACTGGGGCAACGACGTAGTCAACCACCTGCGCGGCATGTTCGGCATCGCCATCTGGGACACCCATACCAAGACGATGTTTGCCGCTCGCGACCAATTTGGCATCAAGCCGCTTTACTACGCCACCACCGAGGCAGGCACCGTTTTCGCTTCCGAGATGAAGTGCATCCTGGAAATGGCAGACGAAATTGGTCTAGACCTCAGCCTTGACCGTCGCGCAATTGAGCACTACGTCGACTTGCAGTACGTCCCAGAGCCTGAGTCCCTACACGCTAATATCCGCCGCGTGGAATCCGGCTGCACTGTTACTCTCCGCCCGGGCGAGGAAGTTGTTTCCGAGCGTTACTTCAAACCCCGCTTCCCTATCCAACAGGTAAAGCAAGGTGAAGAGCAGCAACTCTTTAACCGGATTGCGGAAGCGCTGGAGGATTCCGTCGCTAAGCACATGCGCGCCGACGTCACTGTGGGCTCTTTCTTGTCGGGCGGCATTGACTCCACCGCTATTGCCACCCTGGCCAAACGCCACAATCCAGACCTACTGACCTTTACTACCGGCTTTGAGCGCGAGGGCTACTCCGAGGTCGATGTCGCGGCAGAGTCCGCGGAAGCTATCGGCGTGGAGCACATCGTCAAGATTGTCTCCCCCGAGGAGTATGCCGAGTCTATCCCGAAAATCATGTGGTATTTGGACAATCCGGTGGCTGATCCGTCGCTGGTGCCGCTGTACTTCGTAGCCCAGGAGGCCCGCAAGCACGTCAAGGTGGTTCTCTCCGGTGAGGGCGCGGACGAGCTCTTTGGTGGCTACACCATCTACAAGGAACCACTATCCCTCGCCCCCTTTGAGAAGATCCCTTCCCCACTGCGCCGCGGGCTGGGCAAGCTCTCCCAGGTGTTGCCAGAAGGCATGAAGGGCAAGTCTCTACTCAACCGTGGCTCAATGACGATGGAAGAGCGTTATTATGGCAACGCCCGTTCCTTCAATTTTGAGCAGATGCAGCGCGTTATTCCGTGGGCGAAGCGCGAGTGGGACCACCGCGAGGTGACCGCACCCATCTACGCCCAGTCCGAAAACTTTGACCCAGTCGCTCGCATGCAGCACCTGGATCTATTTACCTGGATGCGCGGTGACATCCTGGTTAAGGCCGATAAGATCAATATGGCTAACTCCTTGGAGCTGCGCGTGCCTTTCCTGGACAAGGAAGTCTTTAAGGTTGCCGAGTCTATCCCTTATGACCTGAAGATTTCTCACGGCACCACCAAATACGCCCTGCGCAAGGCGATGGAGCAGATCGTTCCGGCCCACGTTTTGCACCGCAAGAAGCTCGGCTTCCCTGTGCCGATGCGCCACTGGTTGGCCGGCGATGAGCTCTACGGCTGGGCCCAGGACACAATCAACGAGTCCCAGACCGAGGACATCTTCAATAAGAAAGAAGTTCTGGAGATGCTCAAGGAGCACCGCGACGGCGTCTCTGATCATTCTCGCCGCCTGTGGACCGTGCTGTCCTTTATGATTTGGCACGGCATTTTTGTGGAAAAGCGCATCGATCCGCAGATCGAGCAGCGCGACTACCCAGTCAAGCTCTAAGAGCTTTCCACGCATATAAAAGGGGGTGGGTGCCACAGGCACCCACCCCCTTTTCTGCCCTTTATTTAGTTGAAGGAATCGCCACAAGCGCAAGAGCCGGTGGCATTCGGGTTGTCGATGGTGAAGCCCTGAGACTCGATGGTGTCAGCGAAGTCAATCTTGGCGCCGGTCAGGTAGGGAACGGACATCTTGTCCACAACGAGGTTTACACCGCCTACCTGATCAACCTTGTCACCATCCAAGGTGCGGTCATCAAAGTAGAGCTGGTAGCGCAGGCCAGCACAGCCACCAGGCTGTACGGCAATGCGCAGAGAGAGATCATCACGGCCTTCCTGATCAAGCAGCGCCTTTGCCTTTGCGGCTGCTGCTTCAGTCAGAATGACGCCGGTTGCGGAAGCTGGAGCGGTCATCACTTCTCCTCATTAAGTATTGGATTCGTTGCCACTACCCTACCCGGTTAGTTCAGGTGGGAAAAGGTAGCCCATACCTACAACACCATGGGCGCCGAGCCTATTCCCCTATTCCTATCTAAACCTTGTAGTGTGAGGAGCGTGAAACTCCCGTGGCAAAATGATGATAAGAACTCCGCTGAGCCCGCCCCTGTGCAAGAGAAAGCGCAGGACGATGCTCAGGACCAGCCCCAGCGCAAGGGCTATACCCCACCAAAGGGTCGTCCTACGCCAAAGCGCTCAGAACAAGAGATTGCACGTGGCGTAAAGCGCGATCCCCATGGCATGTCTGAAGCACAGCGCTACCAGCACCGCAAGGACATGAAGAAGTCCATGAGCAAGGACGAGTGGAAGGAATTTAAGAAAAAGGAGCGCCAAGAGCGCCAGCAGGCGAATCGCGAGCAGCAAGCCCGCATGGCAGATGGCGATCCACGCTACCTTCCTGCTCGCGACCAGGGTTCCGAGCGCGCCTATGTGCGCGATTGGGTAGATGCCCGCCGCAGCTTGAGCAACTGGGTTATGCCAATGGCCTTGGTTCTCATCGTGGTCATGTTCTTGACCTACGCGGTCCCCAGCATTGCGACGATTATTAACGCAGTAGCGATGGTTATCCTGATTATCTTCGCCATTGAGGGCGTCATTCTGGCCCGCCGCTGCAATAATGCTGTGCGCGCCAAGTTCCCCGGCACCACCGAAGCCGGCTTCAGCCTTGGCTTTTATGCTTATTCCCGCGCCAGCCAGCCGCGCAAGTGGCGCATCCCGCGCCCCCGCGTGGAGCTCGGCGCTGACGTTTAGGGAGTCTGCTCATGGCTATTCCGCAGCCCGATAGTCAGGCACGTACCGAAAACGATGCGCAGCTCGCGCCTTTTGGGCGCCTAACCGACGCCGCCCAATGGCTAGCTGCCTGCCAAGGCACTGCCCCCGCGCGCGAGCCACAACGAGTACGCGGCGTTATTTTCGCCAAGCAGGAAACCCCCCTTGCGGCCACCGAAATCGCCGCCAGACGGGCGGAGGCCGGGCTGAATGTAGTCACGGTGACGAATTTTTCCCAAGCATACGGCTTAGGAGCCGCTACTGCGGATGCAGAAATTGATGCCGGCGCGGACCTGATTATTCCGGGGGGCGTCGAAAGCGCCCGAGTGCCAGCCGTGGTCATGGCGACGTTGACGCAAACGGAGCCCGTAGTGATCGTCGGCAAGCAGCATAGCGTAGAAGACTGGAAGCGTGAGGTCACTGAAATCCGCGATGCTATGTTCCATGCCCGCAACCTCGAGGGCATGGAGCTGGTTGAATCTTGCCACTCCGCAGTGCTGGCAGCTGCGGTGGGTTTTATTACCCGGGCTGCAGAACGACGCACGCCTCTGCTTATCGATGCCCCTTTGACCGCCACCGCTGCCCTCCTTGCCGAGCGCGACAATCCTGGCGTTAAAGAGTGGCTCTTCGCCACCACCCTCTCTGCTGCTCCTGCTCACCAGCTGGCGCTGGAAAAACTGTGGCTCCACCCCCTGCATGAGCTGGGAATGGAGCCGGAGCCCGCGCTCGGTGCCCTCGCGGCGCTGCCGATGCTGCTAACCGGAGTGGAGATCGCCTCGGACGCCTAAGGGAGGCCTATTTCACGAGGGTATGGAGCCAACCGTGGGTATCCTCCACGGCACCGCGCTGAATTCCGGTGAGGCGCTCACGCAGGGCCATGGTGATCTCGCCCGCCTGATTGCCATTAACCTGGAAATCCGCAGACTCCCCCATTACCCGGCCCACTGGGGTAATGACCGCGGCCGTGCCGCAGGCAAAGGCCTCCGACATAGCGCCAGATTCCGCATCGCGCTGCCATTCTTCGGTAGTGATGCGGCGCTCGGTGACCTTGTAGCCCAAATCCTGGGCAACCTGCAGAAGAGATTCGCGCGTGATACCCGGCAGCAAGGAGCCGGATAGTTCTGGGGTAACAATCTCCGTATTGTCACCAGAACCATAAACAAACATCAGGTTCATTCCGCCCATCTCCTCGATGTAGCGGCGTTCAACGGCATCCAACCAGACCACCTGGTCACAACCTTTTTCGTCCGCTTGGGCCTGAGCTAGAAGCGAACCTGCATAGTTTCCCGCAAACTTAGCCGCGCCGGTGCCACCGGGAGCGGCGCGAACGTAGTCGGTGGACAACCAGACAGATACCGGCTTGATGCCACCGCTGAAGTAGGAACCCGCTGGGGAGGCGATCAGTACGTAGCGGTAGGAATTGGCCGGATGAACTCCCAGAGAGACCTCAGTAGAGATCATAAAAGGACGCAAGTACAGCGCCGCTTCCCCACCAGCTTCCGGCACCCAGTCCTTGTCCGCCGCAACCAATTGGCGCAGGGATTCGATGAATTCTTCTTGCGGGAGCTCCGGCATGGCTAGACGCTCAGCAGAGTTGATAAAGCGCTGGGCGTTCTGGTCTGGGCGGAAAGTAACAATGGAATCATCAGACTGGCGGTAAGCCTTGATGCCCTCAAAGATCGCCTGGCCATAATGGAATACATTGCTGGCTGGGTCCATCGTCATTGGCCCGTATGGGCGCACCTGAGCATCGTGCCAGCCCTTTTCTTCGGTCCAGTCGATGGTGACCATATGATCCGTAAAGTGCTTGCCAAAGCCAGGGTTGGCAAGGATGTCTCTGAGTTCTTCAACGGAGGTGGGGCTATCGGTACGAGTAATCGTGTAATCAAGCATGCCCACAATCTACCCCTTTATCTATTACAAGGCAGGAATTAGTTCACTGCCACGCGGTACAGTGGAGGGAAGATTGATAAGCCTTTCCATAAAGGAGGATAAAATGGCACCGACCGACCTGCCCGCACGCGGAAACTTTCCCCAGGTAAAGCTGGGAAAGAAGGCTCCCAAGAAGGCGGAAGCACTACTCATCGCCACATTCGAGGGCGAAAGCGGCCTAGAACTGCCGGGCACCACCTTGCTAGGCGGCGCCGCGCTGCGTTCCACCTACGAGGCGCTTGTAGCCGTAGGGGCTTCCGGCAAGGTCGGCGAGGTCACGCGAGTTCCGGCCCCCGCCAAGGCGGGCGTGGCCTCCATCATCGCTGTTGGCTTAGGCGATGCGGAAGAAGTTGACGATGAAACGCTACGACGTGCTGCCGGCCAGGCAGCTCGCTCTATTACCAAGGTGAAGGCCGTAGCCACCTCTCTGGGCGATTTTGGCGTCGCCCCAGTGGTAGAAGGCCTCATCCTTGGTGGCTATAAATACTCTGGCCTGCGCTCCGAGTCGGCTGCGGAGGCTACCACCTACACCGTGGTGGCGGAGAAGTCCGCCCAAGAGGAGTTCGAGAACGCAAAGATTACTGCCGAGTCCGTTCTCATCGCCCGCGACCTTGTTAATACTCCTTCCAACCTGCTCTACCCAGAAACTTACGCCGCATTCCTTTCTACTCAAGCGGCAGATGTGGGCCTTGAGGTGGAGATCTTGGATGAAAAGGCGCTGGAAAAGCAGGGCTTTGGCGGCATCATGGCCGTCGGACGCGGGTCCGCACGCCCGCCACGCCTAGTCCGCTTGAGCTGGAAGCCTAAGAGGGCCAAGCGCCACGTCGCCCTAGTAGGCAAGGGCATCACCTTCGATACCGGCGGCATTTCCTTGAAGCCAGGCGCCAAGATGTGGGACATGATCTCTGACATGGGCGGTTCTGCTGCTATGGCCGCCGCCATCATCGCCGCAGCAAAACTGAACCTCAAGGTCAGCATCACCGCTACCCTGCCACTAGCAGAAAATATGCCGGGCAGCGATGCCACCCGCCCGGGCGATGTAATTACCCACTACGGCGGCATTACCTCCGAAGTTCTCAATACCGATGCTGAAGGACGCCTCGTGCTTGCTGACGCCATTGCGCGCGCCAGCGAAGACAACCCCGACTACCTCATTGAAACTGCTACCTTGACCGGCGCCCAGATGGTCGCCCTAGGTGAGCGCACCGCCGGCGTTATGGGCTCGGAGGAATTCCGTGACCGCATGGCCGAAATCGGTCGCGAGGTGGGTGAAAAGGCATGGGCTATGCCATTGCTGGAAGAACACGAGGAATCGGTAAAGTCCGCCAGCGCAGATATTCGAAACATCAACGCCAAGCGTGAGGGCGGCATGGAATATGCCGCGACCTACCTCCAGAACTTTGTGGGCGAAGGCATCGAATGGGCCCATATCGATGTGGCCGGCCCTTCCTTCAATACCACCGGCGCTTATGGATACACCCCGAAGATGGGCACGGGCGTGCCCACCCGCACGGTGGTAGCTGCACTGCGCGAAATTGCTGAATTAAACTAGCGCCGCAGCAGGCTTTATGGGGTTAAAATCCTAAAGGCATGAAGCCTGCTTTAATCATCGTTGACGTACAAAATGACTTCTGCCCCGGCGGTGCCTTGGGTACCGAGCGGGGCAATGAGGTCGCTGCAAAAATCGCTTCCCTGCAACAGGACTACGAGACCGTCGTAGCCACGCAGGATTGGCACATCGATCCGGGTTCCCACTTTTCTCAGGACCCGGATTTTGTCGATTCTTGGCCCGTACACTGTGTGGCCGATTCCCACGGCGCGGCCATGCATAAAGCGATCGGACCGGCCGAAGCCTACTTCCGCAAAGGGGAATACACCGCCGCCTATTCCGGTTTTGAGGGTGCTGCGAACGGAACCTTGCTCGCGGACTGGTTGCGCGAGCACCGCACCGATGCCGTAGATATCGTGGGAATTGCCACGGACCACTGCGTGCGCGCCACGGCTGCCGACGCCCTTAAGGAGGGCTTTGCCGTCCGAGTTCTGCGTGACTATTGCTCACCGGTAGACGAATCTCGCGGCGAGGCGGCGTTGCAAGAGTTGGCTGCTGCCGGCGCTACGATCTGCTAGACAAAAGAAAACGCCTGCGGCCCTCGAACCGAAAGTGGTCCGAGGGCCGCAGGCGTCTCTCTACAAGGTGTTTCCATGTATCGGCCATCTCAGCCGCCCTCTGGAAACGTGAGGGGTTCTCTCTATCTCTCTCGCATGCGCTCTCTCAAACGCATGAGATAAGTATGAAACACCGATATTGGATACGGATAGAAATATCCTTAAAGTTTCCTGTTGAGTTGTGCCCAAGGTTCCTCCTACCGCCGCTCGACAAAGAAGCGTAAACACCGAAAGTGCGAAAGCCCTGCGCTACGCAAAGCGGTTGTTATAGGGTGATCAGCGTCCCCACGGGTGCCCGAGCACGGGCTGAGAATGCGCTAAAGCTGCGCATAGACCGTTCGAACCTGTTTGGTTAATACCTACGAAGGAAGAGAGGAGCGCTTGCCATGACGGCTGGCCCAGAAAATCATCCTAAGCATTCCTATTCCCCCATTCGACACAACGGCTTAGAGGTCCCAGAGACCGAAATCCACCTGGATGATTCCCCACAAGGCCCCAATGAACCCTTCCGCGTCTATCGCACACGTGGACCACAATGCGCGCCCGAAGAGGGACTACCGGCGCTGCGCAGCGAGTGGATTAGCGACCGCGGAGACACGGAAGAATACACCGGTCGCGGCCGCGAGCTGGCGGATGATGGACGTGCCGCGCAGCGCCGCGGGGCTTCTTCACAGGAGTGGAAGGGGGCTAAGCGCGCCCCGCTTAAGGCTCAGCCTAAGCGCCGCGTAACCCAGATGCACTATGCCCGCCAAGGAGTCATCACCCGCGAAATGGAATTCGTAGCGCTGCGTGAGCACTGCGATCCAGAATTTGTCCGCGCTGAGGTAGCTCGCGGCCGCGCCATTATCCCCAATAATGTCAACCACCCCGAGTCTGAGCCCATGATCATTGGGCGAAAATTCCTCACCAAAATCAACGCCAATATTGGCAACTCCGCGGTTACCTCCTCTATCGAAGAAGAAGTATCCAAACTGCGCTGGGCCACCCAGTGGGGCGCGGACACCGTAATGGACCTTTCCACTGGTGACGATATCCACACCACCCGTGAATGGATCCTGCGCAACTCCCCGGTTCCTATCGGCACCGTACCCATCTACCAAGCTTTGGAAAAGGTCAATGGCGTAGCAGAAGATCTGACCTGGGAAATCTTCCGCGATACCGTCATTGAACAATGCGAACAAGGCGTGGACTATATGACCATCCACGCCGGTGTGCTCTTGGCCTACGTACCGCTGGCGAGCAATCGCGTGACCGGCATAGTCAGCCGCGGGGGTTCCATCATGGCGGGATGGTGCCTTGCTCACCACAAGGAGTCTTTCCTCTACGAGCACTTTGATGAGTTGTGCGAGATCTTCGCCCAGTACGATGTTGCATTTTCACTTGGCGACGGCCTGCGTCCCGGCAGCCTTGCCGATGCAAACGACGCCGCCCAATTTGCTGAGCTTAAGACCATCGGCGAGCTGACCCGCCGCGC
This sequence comes from Corynebacterium yonathiae, assembly GCF_022288805.1. GTDB lineage: Bacteria > Actinomycetota > Actinomycetes > Mycobacteriales > Mycobacteriaceae > Corynebacterium > Corynebacterium yonathiae. The sequence continues at coordinate 39,346 of NZ_JAKOPM010000001.1, read as the reverse complement.
GTGGGAGTATGACGTGCAAGTGATGGTGGAAGGGCCCGGGCACGTGCCGCTCAACATGATTCAAGAAAACAACGAGCTGGAGCAAGACTGGGCCTCAGATGCCCCCTTCTATACCCTCGGCCCGCTAGTTACTGATATTGCCCCTGGCTATGACCACATCACTTCCGCTATCGGTGCCGCCCATATCGCCATGGGCGGTACGGCCATGTTGTGCTATGTCACTCCCAAGGAGCACTTGGGACTGCCTAACCGCGATGATGTTAAGACAGGGGTCATTACCTATAAGATTGCGGCGCACTCCGCGGACGTCGCTAAGGGGCATCCAGGCGCCCGCGCCTGGGACGATGCTATGAGCAAAGCCCGCTTTGAATTTCGTTGGAATGACCAATTTGCGCTCTCCCTCGACCCGGAAACCGCGCAGGCTTATCATGACGAAACACTGCCGGCAGAGCCAGCAAAGACCGCACACTTTTGTTCTATGTGCGGGCCAAAGTTCTGCTCCATGCGCATCAGCCAAGACATTCGCGATATGTTCGGCGGGCACATGGCCGAGCTGGGTATGCCCACGCTAGGCGAGCAAGTCCGTGAGGCCGCGAACGGTACTGCACCACAAGAAGGCATGCAGGAAAAATCTGCCGAATTTCGGCGCAAGGGATCTCAGGTGTATTTACGCGAGGACACTAACGCTGACCTAGCTTAAGTCTCGCCCTGTATCTGGATTTTCGCCGCGCTCGAACCGGGCGCGGCGTTGCTTTTGTTCTTCCCTTTTACGCAAAATGCGCTGTCTTTCCATGCGCTCACGCATGCGCTGCGGATAGCCGGTTTCTTCCACGTCATATATATCGCAGTTCAATAATGTAGCCACGGCATCAATACCCTTTGGTCCACCGATGCGACGGCGAATAAACTCGCCGTTTTCATCGACAACCACGACAGACATCTCATTGACTACTGTTTCCGGCTCCACAAAGGCCTCTACGTATAGCTTTCCGGCGGCCCATTGCTTTAAATCCTGTGCGTCCTCCGGGCGGATGGTCTCCCCCGGTCCGCGGGGTGGTCGCAGCGACGATCTGGACTTATTGCGACGGAAGGGGTTGAACATAATTCCCTAGCTTACCCGGAAGGAGGGTAGTTACTAACCCCACATCTGCACGAGGGTGAGCATCACGCTGTAAGATTGTCGGGTAGCGATAGAACACTTCCAACTTTAGAGGAGTCTTATAACTCATGGCGAACTCCGTTGAGATGCCCGAGCTGGGCGAATCCGTTACCGAAGGCACCATCACGCAGTGGCTGAAGTCCGTCGGCGACACCGTCGAGGTAGACGAGCCATTGCTCGAGGTCTCCACCGACAAGGTCGACACCGAAATCCCCTCCCCCGTAGCCGGAACCATTATTGAAATCAAGGCTGACGAGGATGACACCATCGAGGTCGGCGAAGTCATCGCCATCATCGGTGATGAGGATGAGGCAGGCTCCGCATCCAACGATTCCTCCGCTGATGAGGGCAAGGAAAAAGCACAAGAAACTAAGGAAGAGCCGAAGGCTGATTCCTCTAACGGCGACTCTGGTGACGCAGCCGATGTAGAAATGCCAGAACTCGGCGAATCCGTCACCGAAGGCACCATCACCCAGTGGCTGAAGTCCGTCGGCGACACCGTCGAGGTAGACGAGCCACTGCTCGAGGTCTCCACCGACAAGGTCGACACCGAAATTCCTTCCCCAGTAGCAGGCACCCTGGTAGAAATCCTCGCCGACGAGGACGACACCATCGAGGTCGGCGAAGTCATCGCCCGCATCGGCGACGAAAACGCCACCGCATCCTCCTCCGAGGACAAGCCAGAACCAAAGGAAGAAAAGAAGGAAGAGCCACGGGCCGAAGAAAAGGAAGAGAAGAAGGCTGACTCTTCTAAGGGCGGCTCTGGTGACGCAGCCGATGTAGAAATGCCAGAACTCGGCGAATCCGTCACCGAAGGCACCATCACCCAGTGGCTGAAGTCCGTCGGCGACACCGTCGAGGTAGACGAGCCACTGCTCGAGGTCTCCACCGACAAGGTCGACACCGAAATTCCTTCCCCAGTAGCAGGCACCCTGGTAGAAATCCTCGCCGACGAGGACGACACCATCGAGGTCGGCGAAGTCATCGCCCGCATCGGCGACGAAAACGCCACCGCATCCTCCTCCGAGGACAAGCCAGAGCCAAAGGAAGAAAAGAAGCAAGAGCCACGGGCCGAAGAAAAGGAAGAGAAGAAGCCGGAGCCAAAGGCCGAGGAGAAGAAGGAAACCAAGCAGGATTCCTCCCTGAACACCTCCACCAAGGTCAACAATGGCGACAACGTTCCTTATGTCACCCCGCTGGTACGCAAGCTGGCTGATAAGCACGGCGTAGACCTCAACACCGTCGAGGGCACCGGCGTAGGTGGACGAATCCGCAAGCAGGACGTGCTCGCCGCTGCTGGTGAGGGCGAAGCACCTACCAAGTCCAGCGCACAGTCCGATAACTCCCCGCGTGCTCGCTGGTCCACTAAGTCCGTGGATCCGGCTAAGCAGGAGCTTATCGGCACCACGCAGAAGGTCAACCGCATTCGCGAGATCACCGCCTCCAAGATGGTAGAGGCGCTGCAGATTTCCGCACAGCTTACCCACGTGCAGGAAGTCGATATGACTGCTATTTGGGATATGCGCAAGAAGAATAAGCAGGCATTCATCGACAAGCACGGTGCCAACCTGTCCTTCCTGCCGTTCATCGTGAAGGCCACCGCTGAGGCTCTGGTCTCCCACCCGAACGTCAATGCGTCCTACAATCCAGAGACCAAGGAGATGACCTACCACTCGGACGTCAATATCGCTATTGCGGTTGACACCCCGAAGGGCCTGCTCACCCCGGTCATCCACAAGGCGCAGGACATGACCCTGCCGCAGATTGCGCAGCAGATTGCAGAGCTGGCCGATAAGGCCCGTAATAACAAGCTGAAGCCGAACGATCTCACCGGTGCCACCTTCACCGTGACCAACATCGGTTCTGAGGGCGCCATGCTCGACACCCCGATCTTGGTTCCACCACAGGCCGGCATCCTGGGCACCGCGGCCATCGAGAAGCGCCCGGTCGTTGTCAACGAGAACGGCCAGGACGCCATCGCTATCCGCCAGATGTGCTACCTACCATTCACCTACGATCACCAGGTGGTTGACGGTGCGGACGCAGGCCGCTTCATCACCACCATTAAGGATCGCCTGCAGACCGCAGACTTCCAGGCCGACCTCGAAGTTTAAAGGTTCTATCGCCGCTTAAAGCCTCTTAGCCCCACTGTGGGGTTAAGAGGCTTTAGCTTTGTCTGGGGTGCCAAGCGGGGGGTAATAGATCCACCCTCGCCCGACCTACCCTTCTCCTCTTATTCGGGGGTATGCGGGGGCCTTGTATCTAAGCCCATGGTGAACGCACTAGAGACGAGATTAGACAGTGACAAGCTGCATAAAAGTTTCCAAAGAAGGATCGGCTCACCCATTATTAAACATATAATTGGGACGGTTACAGCCATTGTCCCCCACAAAGGAGTCTCACTGACATGGAATTCATCTCCCGCCACCTAGGGCCGGATTCTAAGGAGCAGGCCACGATGCTGGCGAAGGTAGGCTACGACAGCGTGGACGCGCTGGTCGATGCCGCCATTCCGTCCACGATCCGCGCGGCAGAACTGCCTCAGCTTCCTGAAGCACTCTCGGAGGATGAAGCCCAGGCCACGCTGCGGGAGTATGCCAACCAGAACACGGTGCTGAAGTCCTTTTACGGGCAAGGGTTTTCTGACACCCTCACTCCCGCGGTCATCCGCCGCGGTCTGCTGGAAGATGCCGGATGGTATACCGCCTATACCCCATACCAGCCAGAGATCTCTCAAGGACGCCTCGAGGCGCTGCTGAACTTTCAGACCATGATTGAATCGCTGACTGGTCTGCCCATCGCCAACGCCTCCTTGCTGGATGAGGCTTCTGCTACGGCAGAAGCGGTGGGACTTATGTCCCGCGCGGTGAAGAAGGGCCGCCGCGTGGTGCTCGATTCTCGCCTGCACCCGCAGGTACTCACCGTCGCCGCGGAACGCGCCCGCGCGATTGACCTCGAGGTAGAAATCGTAGACTTGCGGGAAGGCCTCGTGGGTGAAGACCTTATTGGCGCCGTTATTGCCTACACCGGCACCGAGGGCGATATCTTTGACCCCTCTACCCTTATCGAGGAGCTGCATACCCGCGGTGCCCTAGCTACCGTGGCCACCGACCCACTCTCCCTGCTCCTGCTGGAAGGCCCTGGCTCGCTAGGCGCCGATATCGTGCTCGGTTCCTCCCAGCGCTTCGGCGTTCCGCTCTTCTTCGGCGGCCCGCACGCTGCTTATATGGCAGTCACGGAAAAGCTCAAGCGCCAGATGCCTGGCCGCATTGTCGGCGTATCCAAGGATGCAGATGGCCGCCCGGCATACCGCTTGGCACTGCAGACCCGCGAGCAGCACATCCGCCGCGAGCGCGCCACCTCCAATATCTGCACTGCACAGGCACTGCTAGCCAACGTCGCTTCCATGTACGCCGTCTACCACGGTCCGCAAGGCCTCAAAGCCATCGCCCAACGCATCCACGGGCTTGCTTCTTCCTTTGCACAGTCGCTCAAGGATGCCGGAAAGCAGCTGGTCACCGAGGACTTCTTCGATACCATTACCGTTTCCGGCGTCGATGCCGCTGCCATTAAGGCAGGCCTTCAACAGGAGGGCTACCTCGTGCGCACCATTGGCGAGGACAAGGTATCGGTGTCCTTTGGTGAGTCGGCGACAAAGGGGGACGTCGCCAAGCTTGCCCAAGCCTTCGGTGCCGAGGCGGTCGAAGCAGATTTTGCCTTGCCGGAGAACTTACAGCGCAGCGAGGAGCCACTCCAGCACGAGATCTTCAACCGCATCCATTCCGAGACCCAGATGCTGCGCTACCTGCGCAAGCTGGCCGATAAGGACCTGGCTCTTGACCGCACCATGATCCCGCTGGGTTCCTGCACGATGAAGCTCAACCCCACCGCCGCCATGGAGCCCATTTCCCGGCCGGAGTTTGCAGGCATCCACCCCTACGCTCCGGAAGAAACCACCGCCGGCTGGCGTGCATTGGTCGAGGAGATTGAAGGCTGGTTGGCCGAGCTTACCGGTTATGCCAGGGTGTCCATCCAGCCCAATGCCGGGTCCCAGGGTGAGCTAGCAGGCTTGCTGGCTATCCGTCGCTACCACGTGGCCAATGGCGATAATGAGCGCGATGTCGTGCTCATTCCGGCTTCTGCCCACGGCACGAATGCGGCCTCAGCTACGCTGGCTAACCTGCGCGTTGTTGTGGTCAAGACGGCCGAAGACGGCTCTATTGACCTGGCGGATTTGGATGACAAGATTGCCAAGCACGGCAACCACATCGCTGGCATTATGGTGACCTACCCGTCCACCCACGGCGTCTTTGACCCAGAGGTGCGCGATGTATGCGAGAAGGTCCACGCGGTGGGCGGCCAGGTCTACATCGACGGGGCAAATATGAACGCGCTAACCGGCTGGGCCCGTCCAGGCCAATTCGGTGGCGATGTCTCCCACCTCAACCTGCACAAGACCTTTACTATTCCGCACGGCGGTGGCGGTCCGGGCGTGGGTCCGGTGGCAGTGGCGGAGCACCTCATTCCTTTCTTGCCCACCAATGCCGCAGATCCGCAGTTGGATGCCACCACCGCTACCCCGGTCGGTCAGGGTGTCCCGATTACCAATACTAAGTACGGCTCGGCCGGCGTGCTGCCGATTTCCTGGTCGTACCTAGCTATGACCGGTGCACAAGGTCTGGAGCAGGCTTCCGCCCACGCAATTTTAGGCGCGAACTACCTCGCCAAATCCTTGGAAGATTCCTTCCCGGTGCTCTATACCGGCAATGCTGGCTTGGTTGCCCACGAGTGCATTCTGGATCTGCGCGCGCTTACCGATGCCTCCGGGGTCACCGCTGCGGACGTAGCCAAGCGCCTCGTAGACTTTGGCTTCCACGCCCCCACCCTGGCTTTCCCTGTGGCCGGCACCCTTATGGTCGAGCCCACCGAGTCCGAAGACTTGGGCGAGCTGGATCGTTTCATTGAAGCCATGCATACCATCCGGGCCGAGATCCAAGAAATTATCGACGGCGAAGTGTCCTACGAGGACTCCGTAATCCACCACGCACCATTTACCGCAGAGTCCGTTAGCGCCAATGCATGGGACTTTGACTTTAGCCGTGAGAAGGCCGCGTGGCCGGTGAAATCTTTGCGCCAAAGCTACAAGTACTTCCCGCCGGTGCGCCGCATCGACGAGGCCTACGGCGACCGCAACTTGGTCTGCAGCTGCCCGCCGCCTGAAGCTTTCGATATCGCCGATTCTGAGGAGTAATTATGACCGACCTTTTGACCTCCCCTCTTCATGCCGAGCACGAAAAACTCGGCGCCACGTTTACCGCCTTCGGTCCGTGGAATATGCCGCTGAAGTACCAGAACGAACTGGATGAGCACCGCGCAGTACGCAACAACGCCGGCCTCTTTGACCTGTCCCACATGGGTGAAATCTGGGTCAACGGCGCTGATGCCGCCAAGTTCTTGTCCTATGCCTTCATCTCCAACTTTGAGCCCCTCAAGGTAGGCAAAGCCAAGTACTCCATGATTGCCGCAGCCGATGGCGGCATCATCGATGACCTCATTACTTACCGCTTTGAGGAGGATAAGTTCCTCGTCGTGCCGAATGCCGGCAACGCCGATACCGTGTGGGAGGAGCTCAACAAGCGCGCTGAGGGCTTCGATGTGAGCTTGAAGAACGAGTCCCGCGACGTCGCCATGATCGCCGTGCAGGGCCCAAAGGCCGCAGAAATCCTCGTGCCGTTGGTAGAAGACAATAAGCAGGACGAGGTTTATAACCTCGGCTACTACGCCGCCACCATGGGTAAGGTAGCGCGCACCTTCGCGATTATCGCGCGCACTGGCTATACCGGCGAGGATGGCTTCGAGCTCATCGTGTATAACTCCGATGCCCCGCAGCTATGGGAAGAGCTACTCAAGGCAGGTGCGGAATATGACCTCAAGCCATGTGGCCTAGCCGCCCGCGATTCGCTGCGCCTTGAAGCCGGTATGCCGCTCTATGGCAACGAGCTCTCCCGCGATATCACCCCGGTCGAGGCGGGTATGTCCCGTGCCTTTGCTAAGAAGGAAGCCGACTTCGTCGGCTCCGAGGTTATCCGCCAGCGCGCTGCCGAAGGCCCCCAGGTAGCGATCACCGGCCTTACCTCTAAGCAGCGCCGCGCAGCGCGTGCCGGCGCCGAGGTATTCGTGGGAGAAAAGAAGGTAGGCACGGTCACCTCCGGGCAGCCTTCCCCCACCTTGGGACACCCAGTGGCCATCGCGCTGCTGAAAACCAGCGCCAATCTCGAACCTGGCGCTGAAATCGAGGTAGAGATTCGCGGCAAGCGCTATCCTTTTGAAGTAACCGCGTTGCCGTTCTACAAGCGCGAGAAGTAAACATCATCTCACCCAGCCCGAAAGGACTACATCACCATGGCTAACCTTCCACAAGATTTCTCCTACTCCGAAGACCACGAGTGGGTCAACGCCGCCGCTGACGCCGTTGCCGGCGCCACCGTACGCATCGGCATTACTTCCGTAGCAGCCGACCGCCTGGGCGAGGTCGTCTTCGCCGAGCTGCCTGAGGTGGGCGATACCGTCACCGCCGGCGAGTCCTGCGGCGAGGTCGAATCCACCAAGTCCGTCTCTGACCTCTACTCCCCTGTCACCGGCACCGTAAAGGCCGTCAACGAGGCCGTGCACGATGACTACGCTGTCATCAACAACGACCCGTTTGGCGAGGGCTGGCTCTTCGAGGTCGAGGTGGATGAGGCAGGCGAGCTGATGGATGCCGCCGCCTACGCATCCGCCAACGGTCTGGACTAATTCGACTCCCTACGCGGGAGGGTGTGCCACGCGCATCCTCCCGCTTTGCTTTGTCCACCGCACCAGAGGAAACTTTGAGGCTATGACTGCACCACGCGATCCCTTCTTCCCCGCCGAGCGCTCTATCCGCGCCTCCGATAAACCACTAGAGGTCCGTTTCTTGGGCCGGATGGACTACCAGGAGGCCTGGGACTACCAGGCCGAGGTAGCGGCCGCGCGCGCCAAGGGGGAACAAGACGATGTGGTGCTCGTAGTCGAACACCCCAATATCTATACCGCCGGCAAGCGCACCCAACCGGAAGATATGCCAGATAACGGCCTGCCCGTTATCACCGTAGATCGCGGCGGGCGCATCACCTGGCATGGCGAAGGCCAGCTAGTCATCTACCCCATTATCAAGCTGGCTGAGCCCGTCGACGTCGTCGACTATGTCCGCCGCCTCGAGGAAGCCACCATCCAGACGGTCCGCCAGATGGGGGTGACCACCGCCGGGCGCATCGATGGCCGCTCAGGCGTGTGGGTTCCTTCCACCACCGAAGCCAAGGATCCCGCCGCCCCGAAGCGTGACCGCAAGATTGCCGCTCTTGGAATCCGCATTACCCGCGGGGTGACCATGCACGGTTTGGCGCTTAACTGCTGCAATACTTTGGAATACTACGACCACATCGTGGCCTGTGGCATCGATGACGCCGATGTCACCACCCTATCGCTGGAGCTCGGACGCCAGGTCAGCCTCGAGGATGCCACCCAACCGCTTTTGCAGGCGCTTGATGACGCCCTCTCGGGCCGCCTCATTGTCGCCGACCACACCTTTGGCTCAGCCCCTGATCCCACGAAGTTAGCGAATGAAAGGGCTAGACAGAGGCGTCGGCAAGCGCGGCAAGAACCCTAGTTTGGGGCTGGCGCGGAATAGGATGTGACCGCGGCGACTTATACCTAGAAGAGCTATTAGCCATCACCACCATCAACCGATAAAGTGAGTTTTTGTGACTGTTAAGCCTGAAGGACGCAAGATGCTCCGCATTGAAAAGAAGAATGCGGAGTCACCCATCGAACAAAAGCCACGCTGGATCCGCAACCAGGTTCGCACCGGTCCGGGCTATGAGGACATGAAGTCCCGCGTGGCCGGGGCCTCCCTGCACACCGTGTGCCAGGAGGCAGGCTGCCCGAATATCCACGAGTGCTGGGAATCCCGCGAGGCTACCTTCCTCATCGGTGGCGATAAGTGCACCCGCCGCTGCGACTTCTGCGATATTGCCACCGGCAAGCCAGAGGAGCTAGACCGCGACGAACCGCGCCGCGTGGCGGAAAATATCCAGGAAATGGACCTTAACTACACCACCATTACCGGTGTAACCCGCGATGATCTGCCGGATGAAGGCGCTTGGCTCTACGCCGAGGTCGTGCGCAAGATCCACGAGCTCAACCCGCACACCGGCGTGGAGAACCTGACTCCGGATTTCTCCGGCAAGCCGGACCTGCTCGAAGAGGTCTTCGAAGCCAAACCGGAGGTTTTCGCGCATAACTTGGAGACCGTACCGCGCATCTTCAAGCGCATCCGCCCGGCCTTCCGTTACGAGCGTTCCCTGGATGTAATCCGCCAGGCACATGATTATGGCCTCATTACCAAGTCCAACTTGATCTTGGGCATGGGTGAGACTGAGGATGAGGTCGAGGAAGCCTTGCTCGACCTGCGCTCTGCCGGCTGCGATATCATCACCATCACCCAGTACCTGCGCCCCGGCCCGCGCTTCCACCCGATTGAGCGCTGGGTACGCCCGGAAGAGTTTGTGGCCCACTCCAAGCTGGCCAAGGAGCTCGGCTTCGGCGGCGTCATGTCCGGCCCGCTGGTACGCTCGTCCTACCGCGCCGGCCGCCTTTATGTGCAGGCCATGGAAAAGCGCGGCTTCGAACTGCCGGAAAACCTCAAGCACTTAGCTGCGACCTCCCAGGGTGCTACCGCTCAGGAGGCCTCTACTCTGCTGGAGAAGTACGGTCCATCGGAGGAGACTCCAGTAACCACCCGCATGGCCAAGACCCAGGCTAATGCGAACTCGGCGGCGGCCACCATCCGCTAACCCCAACGTTTTCATAACGGCCTGCGCTTTCGCGTGGGCCGTTTTAACATTTATGCCCGTTGACCTTTAAAGTAGGAGCCATGGCGAAAGATGATAAGGCAGCACTAAAGGCTGCAAAGAAGCAAGAACGCGCGGCCAAGCGCCAGCAGCGTAAGCAAACCTGGTCCCAGATGTGGCAGGCATTCAATATGCAGCGCAAGCAGGATAAGGCGCTTATCCCCATCATGCTGGGCGCCTTCTTGGGTATGGGCTTGCTCTTCTTCCTCATTGGCCTATTATTCCGCGGCGAGTGGTTCATGCTCATCTTGGGTTTGGGCATCGGCGCGCTGCTCGCAATGTTCCTTTTTACCCGCCGCCTTGAACGCGATATGTACAAGCGCGTAGAAGATCAGCCTGGTGCCGCCGGCTGGGCTTTGGAGCAGCAGCTGCGCAATACCGTGGGCATCGTGTGGTCCGTCAAGACCGGCGTAGCCGCCACCCGCCAGCAGGATCTTATCCACCGCGTCATCGGCAACGCCGGCGTCATCTTCGTCTGCGAGGGCAATAAGAACCGCGTGCGCCCCACCCTGAACCAGCTCAAGAAGCGGGTAGACAAGATCGCCGGCGGCGTTCCAATCTACGAAATCTTCGTGGGCAACGGCGAAGACGAGGTTCCTGTTTCCAAGCTACGCAATAAGGTCATGAAGCTGCCGCGCAACTTCAATAAGAACGAGACCTACGAAAACATCCGCCGCATTGAGGCCATGGATTCGATGCCGGGTACCACCCCGGGCATGCCCAAGGGCCCAGTTCCCCACCAGGCGCAAAACATGGCCGGAATGAACCGCCGTATGCGCCGCGCCCAGCAGCGTAAGAAGAATAAGTAGGCGCTTAAAGCGAATCCCTGCCGCACCGTACGAGGTGTGGCAGGGATTTTCTTTTGCCCCGAATAGTCCGACGACTTAGGAACGAATAACGATGGTGCCGGTGGCGCGATCGTGCATGCCGCGACCATCCGCATCCACCATGGCCGCTGGGAAAAGCACTCCAGTTAGCACCGTGCGCAACGCCGCGCGCCACAACCCCACGCGGGCACCGGGGACATCGAGACGCGCCACGCCCATGCCCAAAAGCAGCATGCCTGGGGTGCGGGCAAAAAGCCATCCGCACACAATGCCCATGATTACCCACAGCGCGTAGCCCAAGAAAGCCACACCGCCGAGTTCCGTAGTAAACATGTGGATCAAATTGGCAATGAGCATGCACACAATCCAGTCAATTGCCACAGCGCCGGCGCGGCGGCCAACGGAAGCTAGTGACCCCGGTCCGGACTCCGGAAGACCCAGCTTTTCGCCCGGCCAGCGGCCTGGGCCTTCCATATCATCGTATTCGCCCGGAATATTCGGCCCGTCGAGCCACGTACGCTTATCTGCCATGACCACCAATCTAGCGGGCACAAAGTGAGATGTGAAACGAAGGGAATCGCGATGCCTGCGGCGAGAACCTAGTAGGCTATAGAGAGACAATTCACCGGTCAACAACGAGGAGACAAACGTGTCTTTCGAGACAGTGCAGGACATCGTCCAATTTATTCAGGACGAGGACGTAAAATTCGTCGATATCCGTTTTACGGACGTCCCAGGCACCGAGCACCACTTTTCCATCCCAGCAGATGAGTTCACCGTAGAAGATGCCGAAAACGGCCTTGCCTTCGACGGCTCCTCCATCCGCGGATTTACCACCATCGATGAATCCGATATGACCCTGCTGCCGGATCCAGCCACCGCGCACATTGATCCGTTCCGCACGGCCAAGACCCTGAACATCAAGTTCTTTGTCCACGATCCTTTTACCTTTGAGCCTTTCTCCCGCGATCCGCGAAACATCGCACGCAAGGCGGAAGAGTATCTGCAGTCCACCGGTATTGCAGATACCTGTAATTTTGGCGCCGAGGCCGAGTTCTACCTATTTGACTCCGTGCGTTTTAGCACCGACGTCGAGCATGGCTTCTACGAGGTAGATTCCGATGAAGGCTGGTGGAACCGCGATAGCGAGACCAACTTCGACGGCACCCCGAATACGGGTTACAAGACCCGTCTGAAGGGCGGCTACTTCCCCACCGCGCCGTATGACAAGCACGGTGAGGTCCGTGACGCCATGGTGGAAAACCTGCAGAAGGTTGGCTTCCAGATCGAGCGCTTCCACCACGAGGTGGGCGCCGGCCAAAACGAAATCAACTACCGCTTCAATTCCATGTTGCACGCGGGCGATGACATTCAGACCTTCAAGTACGTCATCAAGCAGACCGCGCAGCAGTGGGGCAAGACCGCAACCTTCATGCCCAAGCCGCTGGCGGGCGATAATGGTTCCGGCATGCACGCCCATATGTCCCTGTGGAAAGACGGCAAGCCGCTGTTCCATGATGAGGCTGGCTACGCCGGCCTTTCCGATATCGCCCGCTACTACATCGGCGGTATTCTCCACCACGCTGGTGCCGTTCTTGCGTTCACCAACCCAACGCTGAACTCCTATCACCGCCTGGTCCCAGGCTTCGAAGCACCAATTAATCTGGTTTACTCCCAGCGCAACCGCTCCGCTGCAATCCGTATCCCGATTACCGGTTCTAACCCGAAGGCAAAGCGCATTGAATTCCGCGCTCCAGACCCATCCGGCAACCCGTACTTGGGTTTTGCCGCCATGATGATGGCCGGCATCGACGGCGTAAAGAACCGCATCGAGCCGCATGCTCCGGTGGATAAGGACCTCTATGAGCTGCCGCCGGCAGAGGCTGAGTCCATCCCACAGGCACCAACCTCCCTCGAGGCTTCCTTGAAGGCCTTGCAGGAGGACATGGACTTCCTCACCGAAGGCGATGTTTTCACCGAGGATCTCATCGAGACCTACATCGACTACAAGTACGAAAACGAGATTAACCCCGTTCGCCTGCGCCCGACCCCGCAGGAATTTGAGATGTACTACGACTGCTAAGGCTGCGCTAGCCGACGCCCCCTCTCGCCACCAGCTATGCGCCATCCTAGGCCCCCATATTGCTGAGTGGCCTTTGGGGGCTTTGCAGATCCTCTGTGCACTTTGGATTCAGAGGTTTTACACCCACTATTGACAAGCGCCCTTAATTCTTAGCGGTGGCCACTCCTTGTTAATTGACTACCGCAGCGTTTTCCAAATTCGTGGCCCGAGAACAAAATTTTGCGCAAATGATTACTTAAATTGCGCATTTTGAGCTATACTTTAGTCAATCGATACCCCCTCCAAGCTTCCCATAGGAACAGCTCAATATGAGAGGGGGGCTTTGCTATGCTGAAGCAATGAACCGCAGGAAGAAGTTCCTAAGCATTCAAGAGCAAGTAGGTTTAATTCAGCAACGCGGGTTAATCCTTCCTTCCGAAAAATCTGCTAAAGATTTCCTTGAGCGCCAAAATTATTACCGCTTTTCGGGCTACATGCGGTACTTCCAAGAAGACATAGCTGGGGACGAAGCCAGATTCGTTCTTGGCACCCAGTGGGATGAAATAGTTAACATCTACCGGTTGGACATCGAACTTCGTTCTCTCCTTTTCCGCGGTCTCCAAGAAGCAGAGCTTGCGGCCAGGACGGCCTTTGCTCTCAGCGAAGGTGAAATCCATTCTCCTTATGAGAAGTATCTTCAGCCCACTGCTTACCGGCGCCCACCAAATCCGGCTATGAGGCCCACCCACGATCTAATTATCAGTGAGCTCAAGCGGTCTAAGGAACCATACCTCCACAAATACCAAAAGGACTCAGGATCCGACGCTGAAAGGTGGGTTTACGATGTTCCAATTTGGGTGGCAGTCGAGGCACTGTCCTTTGGTACGTTGTCGAAAGCAGTAAGCTTCCGAAACGACAACAACCGAGTTTACGCAAAGACTTGTTCCATTCTTGGCGTAAAGAAACAATATTTAGCGCGCCAATTGCGCTCTTTTACATTCGTGAGAAATAAGTGTGCTCACTCAGCTCGGTTATGGAACAGTTTCGTTTTGGACCAACCTGCAGTATCCAATGCTACGAAACGACGTGCTGAGAAAGTTTTAGGTCAAAATTATGGCGAGAACTCACTACTAGCAGTAATTGTAGCCCTTGATAACTTTCTCTTTCTGACGAATTCGTGGGTTGGATTTTTGGATGAGTATATGGAGCTGGTCGAACGAAATCCGGCTTTCCACCAAGGTATAGCGAATCCTCATCATTCATAGCCGCCTTGGTGTATGAACGCACAACGGTACCCCAGCCTTTTCTTGCGATCCCAGACACACATTCCTGCGGGCTTGACCCCCGCCCCTAAAAGCACACTTAGCGAGGGTTCTCACCAGTAATAACGACAGCAAAGTTCTGATAGCCCGACCGAAAGAAATTAACATGTGGGTGTGACTGATAGATTCCGCCAACTCCCAGCCCCTGGCCCCGCGTGGGGAGGCAGCCTCATGGGCACCTCCATCGTTTCGCGCCTGCTCGTGGAAGAAAGCTTGATGATCCTGGCCGGCATTTTTGCCGCCATTGCGTGCGTCATCTTTGTCGTTCTCACCGCGGGTTTCTTGCGCTACCGCCACCCCAGCTTCGAGCGCACCACTATGGCGGAATGGTCCATGTTCTTTATCGGAATCTTGGCGCTCGGTGCCGCGCTTTCTGGTCTTACGGATATTCCTACCTTCCGCCTCGTAGGGTTTTGGATCGGTGGTCCGGTTACGGTCATTACGTGGGCTATCCAGCTCACGCGCTTTGATGGCGAGCCGAAGTTCACCTGGGGCCTGCCGCTAGTTGGTCCTATGATTTCGGCGTCCGTGTCCGGCTGGCTGGCCCACGATTACGGCCCGATGTACCACGTGATGGGCACAATATTTTTCTTCATGTCCCTGGTAACGGCGGTACCAACCTTTGCTCGCGTGTACTGGGCCGCATGGCATGGCAAGGTGGATTTCACCGGCGCGAAATCAGCTACCGCCTGGGTACCACTGGGCGTAGTAGGCCAGTCCACCACGGCTATGCAGATTCTCTTCCCCGGCCCAGTATCCATTTACTACGGCGTTACTGCCCTCATTATCGCCATTCCTCTGTCCATCTACGCGATGTTTACCTTCTACCCCAATGTGGCGCGGTGGGTTCCGTACTCCCCTGCTTGGTGGTCGTGCACGTTCCCGCCGGGAACCGTCAGCATGGGTGGCCACCAGCTGGCATTGGTCAATGGCTCCGAGCTTATCGACGCCATTGCGCTCACCATCCCTGTTCTCCTCACCGCACACTGGCTGCTTTGCTCCACCCGCTTCCTCAGCTGGGTGTGGGAAGGCAAAAAGGAAACAGGCCCGGAAGAGCCACTCATCGACACAGGTCAATAAAAATAGCAAGGAGGAGCAACCACTATGCCAGACGCCAGCTTTGAGCGTGGGAAGCGCCGCAACGGTCGCCGCTAATGCATAGCTCCTCCCCCATCACCTTCATCGCTTGGGAGCGCGCGGACCTGACTGCAGTCAGACAGGTACTCGCCGGCTTGCAGCGAAACGGCATCTATCTCTACCGCGACCATCTGCTCTTGGAGACGTCGTGGCTGGGCCAAGGCGCACAGGATTTCTATGCCACGGCATGGCGCTGGACTGCAGATGATTGCCCGCTCTTTTATGACTTGGCGCGACAGGGCAAGGTCCTAATCACCATCAACACTGCGGTGATTGCCTGCGGCGATGAAGAAGACATCGCCACAGCGTGCGAGAGCATTACACAAGAGCTCATCGTCGCCCACAATCCGCAGCAACTATACGAGCTGCTTGCCGACGCCGCAGCAGAGTAGACCTAAAGCCCCGGTTGCTCGCTGCGCTTCATCCAGCCCATACGCGGAGCAAAGCCGCGGGGATGTTTCATCTGGGCTACGGCATCAGCAATCATGAGGCGGTGGCGGCGTGAAACGCTATCGGGAAGCTGCGCCACCGAGAACCAACCTGCCTCGGCATTTTCTTCATCGCTGATAACTGGCTCTGCGCCCTCCGCTACGGACACACGCAGCGCCGTGCCCATAAAGGTGCACTCATCGCCATTGGGATAGGTCACTGGTCCGGACTGCCCTACGCCTAGGAGCGCTTCTACCTTGGCTTCTAGCCCTACTTCTTCTTTCACTTCCCGCAGCGCAGTGGTGGTAATTTCCTCACCTGGCTCGCAGATTCCCTCCACCGGCGTCCACACACCGTTATCGGAACGCTTTACTAGCAGGACGGAGGGAACTTCCCACAGCGCGGCGTCTGCCGGCACATCGCGAATAATGACGGCGCTACAGGCCGGCACGAAGATCTGATCGTGGCCAATCTTTTCGCGCAGCTGAACAATAAAATCTGGAGTCGGCATGCCACCAAGCGTAGACCAGCGCAGCGGATTTAGGCCATGGGCCCCAAGACCTCTTTGGCGAGCAGCTGAATATCGGTAGCCAAGGTGAAAGACAACTCCATTTCCGTCTGCGTGGTCTCGCAGGTGAGGCCTTCTTCGAGGCGTTGCGTCGTGCCGGAGACTACCCCTACGATGGTTTCCTTGCCTTCCACCTGGCCGTAGACCGGCCCGCCGGAATCGCCGTTGGTGCTGCACACGCGCGCCCTCGCAGCCAGCGAATCCCGTTGGAGATCCTGCGAGTTAAGCTGCGCCATTTCCGCGTCATGGGATAGCGCTCCACACGTCTTATCTGTCACGCGGCCAAGCTTGCATACCTCAGGGGGCAAATGAGCTAGGGAGGTAGCCACGCTGTTATTGACTTGCCCGGGGACATAGAAGTCAGCGCTGCCAGTGATCTCGATGAAGGCCACATCGAGGTCGTGGCTGTCTTCGGCATAGAAATCAGAGTAAATGACCTCGCCGATGGGCTCGGCGGGATAGCTAAAATCGCCGTCAGCAGTGCCGGCCCAGACCTTATCTCCAGGTTTGCCGCAATGGGAGGCGGTGACGGCGATCGAACGGGCGTCGGCAAGCGTGAATGACCATGCCGCCGTGCAGGACTGGTAGTTAAAGTAGGCGCCCGCACGCGGCTCATCACCAGAAAGATCCAGGGCGGTTCCCGGCGCGAGCGGCGCTGCGGTCGGGGAATAGGACTCATTAGGAATGAGGTTTTTATAAGACAAGGCGGAGAAACTTGGTTCTTCCCCGCCCCGCACCGGGCTGCAGGCCACAAGGAGCGCGGCCATGCAGGCTACAAAGACGCTAGTTACTATCCGCGTCCGCATCCCCGGCGTTGTCCTTGTCATCCTCTTCCGCTTTCATCTCCGCCTGGGCTTTGAGATCGCGGATGAACTTTTCCGGATCGAACTCAGTGTAGTGCTCTGGGCCGGCAAAATTTTCTAGAGCCATGGTTTAAACCTCCGTTTTCTGAATCGACGTGGTGATGTAATCCTTGACCGCCGCAGAATCATTAGGCAAGTCCTTGACGTGCCGCTCGGCATCGAGGATGCCGGCAAACCGCTCGGGCGGCTCGGGGGCAGCGCCAATGGCCTCAGTGATGGTCTCAGCAAACTTCACTGGCAGTGCAGTCTCCAAGCACACAATCGGCGTCTCTACGCCCTCGCGCTGTGCGCCACGCGCTACCTTGAGCCCATCGGCTGTGTGCGGATCTGCCAAGTAGTTAAAACGCTCATACACGTCCTTAATAGTGGCAAGCCGGTCGGCATGGCTGGAGGAACCGGACAGGAATCCGTACTTTTCCTGTGCGGTAGAAACCTTTTCGCGTTCGAGGCTGAAACCGCCCTCTTTGACCTTGGTGCCGAAAAGCTCTGCGGTTTCGGCTGCATCACGGCCAAGCAAGTCGAAGGCAAAGCGCTCAAAATTCGAGGCACGGGAGATATCCATCGACGGCGAGGAGGTAGCCAAGGTCTCTGCGGCTGGACGCGGACGGTAGTTTCCGGTGCGGAAGAACTCATCCAGCACGTCATTTTCATTGGTGGCCACAATGAGGCGATCGATGGGAAGCCCCATCTGGCGGGCGATGTGCCCGGCGCAAATATCACCAAAATTGCCGGTGGGAACACTGAAGGAAACCTTCTGCTCGGCGGTCTCGGTGACCTTTAGCCAACAGGAAATGTAGTAGACCACCTGAGCCATAAGCCGCGCCCAGTTAATGGAATTGACCGCACCGATGCGGTAAGTGGCTTTAAAATTGGCATCGCCCGATACAGCTTTAACCACGTCCTGGCAATCATCAAAGACACCATCAAGGGCGATATTGAAGATATTCGGGTCATCCAGGCCAAACATCTGTGCCTGTTGGAAGGCCGTCATGCGGCCGGCTGGGGTGAGCATGAAGACGCGAATGCCCTGGCGCCTTCGCATTGCATACTCGGCCGAGGAGCCCGTATCACCGGAGGTGGCCCCCAAAATATTGAGGGTCTCGCCACGGCGGGCAAGCTCATATTCAAATAGCTCGCCCAGCAGCTGCATGGCCATGTCCTTAAAGGCCGCGGTAGGCCCTTCAGAAAGGTGCCCGATAAAAAGGCCCTCGCCTAGTTCAGTCACGGGAACGATCTCTGGGTCTGCGAACTTGGGACTGGTATAGGCACGGGAGGCGATATCCTCGATGTCTTGCGCTGGAATATCATCGATGAAAAGCTTAAGTACCTCGGCTGCGAGTGCCGCGTAGCCCTTTTCTGCTAAGAGCCTGCGCCATGAATTTAAAGTGGCGGAATCTAACTGTGGGTAGCTCTCTGGCAGGTATAAACCGCCATCGGGGGCAAGCCCACCAAGCAGAATATCCGTAAAAGATGCGGGCTGACGGGCGGTATCGCGGGTCGAAATATACTTCACACAAAAGAATCTTAGTAGTTAAAGCGTAAGGTATCAGCCATGTCGCAGCCGAATCCCAGAGAAGTCATTACCACTCAAGCTTTAGGCATTTGGGTGGCCGCCATGGCGGTCTACCTCGTAGCGATTACCGGACGCACTTCTTTTGGCGTTGCTGGCTTGGATGCAATTGAGCGCTTCGATGTTGATGCCGGCCGTATCGCGGTCTTTACCTCCGTGCAGCTGGGCGTATATGCCTTAGCCCAGATCCCCACCGGTATCTTGATCGATAAATTTGGCCCGCGTCTACTTCTGGTGGTCGGTGCCGTCATTATGGGCGTAGGCCAAGTAGTACTGGGCTTTACCACCAGCTATGGCGTGGCCATTGCCGCCCGCGTACTCATTGGCGCAGGCGATGCCACGGCGTTTCTCTCCGTGATGCGCATTCTTCCTTACTGGTTCCCGCTGCACCGCACCCCGATGTTTACCCAGGTGACCTCGTCGCTGGGGCAAATGGGCCAGTTCATCTCCGCAGTACCTTTCCTGTGGTTGCTGGGCGCGGCCGGCTGGACCGCCGCTTTCGTTACCCTTGGCGCAGTGGGGATTCTCGTGGCCATCGCCGCGATTGTGGCGGTGGCAGATTCACCGGAAAAGCTGGGAATTATCTCCGTGGAAAAGGAACCGCCCAACTCGCAGGCCACCAGCATCCCAGCTCGCCTGAAAAAGGTATTCCGCTCCCCAGTGGCATGGCAGGCCTACTTCATCCACTACATCGGCATGCTCCCGCTCATCGTCTTTGTCATGCTTTGGGGCATGCCCATGATGACTCAGGGGATGGAAATGTCCAAGGCCAAGTCCAGCCTGGTGCTTACCTTGCTGGCGGTATTTTTGGTCTTCGTCGGCCCCCTGCACGGCAAAATTTCTTCGCGCGCGCAGCATGTCCGCCCGTGGCTCAGCCTGGGATTTGTAGCGGTCCACGTATTGACCTGGCTCATCTTCTTTGCCTTTGGCACCGACAGCGGCCTGGCCGCAATTTTGGTGGTGTCCTTCGTTACCGCGCTATGCACACCAACGGCCAATTATGGTTTCGATATCGTACGCGAACGCATGGACCGCTCTGTGGTGGCCACGGCAACCGGCCTAGGTAATATGGGCGGATTTACCTCCGGCATGCTGGGCGCTCAGCTCTTCGGCATGGTGCTGGACCATTCCTCTGCTGCCCCTAACTACTCCATGCCGGATTTCACTGCATCCTCCGCGGCGGTGCTAGCCGTGTGGGTGGTCGGCATGATTGGTGTGGTAGTCACCCACTTCCTGCGGCGCCGCGCTGGCGAGGATGGGCCTTCTGTCACCATCGTGGAGGTTTCTTAAAGGCCAGAGCTTGGTTACTCGGGGTTGACAATAAAGCGGATGGTTCCTTCAGGATCCGCTAAAAGCTCACGGGTAGCCGCCACGGCTTCCACCTCATCGAAGGCGATGCGCTCAAAGCCAGTATCGTTTAGTTCCACAATGTCTGCCCCAGGGCAGGCCAAAAGAATTGGTGAGTGCGTGGCTATGATTACCTGCGCTCCTCTCTCAACCGCTTGGGCTATTTCCCCCACTAGCGCCAGCTGCCGGATAACGGAAAGCCCAGATTCTGGCTCATCAAGAACATATACACCTTGGCCGTTTATGTGCTCATAAAGCATGTCGAAGACGGATTGTCCGTGCGAGCGGCGAGACAGATCCACGTTCTGGGACAAGGTGGAGCGGCCTGCGCGTTCGGCCGCTGAATCTCCGCGTGCAATCAGATGCTCTTGTTTTTCAGCGCGTAGGAAATAGGCGCGCTGGATAACTTCCTCCGTAACACAGCGAATAGGACTGCGGGGAAAGATTTCATCAGGATCTCTCATCCGGCCACCTTCGGGAGAGCAACCCAAATCACTGGCCATGCCGGCGAGCAAACTAGATTTACCAATGCCGTTTTCCCCCACGAAGACAGTTACTGGACTCCGCAGCTTAAAGACGCCCAGATCGGCCAAATAATCGAAGACAGGCAGCTCTGCCCTGTAGTCATCGGGCTTAAATTTCAGGCTTAGGGCATCGATCAGCATGGCCTCTAGGCTAATTCAGCTCATCCAATACGCGCAGCGCATCTTCACGTGTTGCTTCCGCACCAAAGTTTTTCAGGTGGCCGGCCAAATTACCCGTGGGAAGTGATTGGGCGATGGTATCGGCCGGCACGGTATTGACGGCATAGGCCACCCCTACCCCACCGGTAATGGGGATGGCGATGGCGGCGATTACTCCCACCGCGGTCGATAGCGTGGTCTTGAAAGTCATAGTCTCCTCCAAAGGCTTCGGCGCCGAGCACCCTGCCCGTTACCGATTTGTGATGTTTTAGCCTAGGAAGAGTTACTGCAAAGGCCATGCCGTCCGGCTGCGGGTTGCCTGAATTTTCATCCCCAGTTCGCAGTTAAGCCTGGCTAGTTCGCCGGGTAGCTTTCTGCGACGATGCCATCGCTAGCCGGCATCACAAGTCCTCGCTCAAAGGCCACAAGGACCGCCTTTTCATCAGACTCACTGATGTCACCTGCTTCCACCGCGCTGCTCAGCTCGCGCTCTAGGTAGACGCGAACATCAGATTTTCCGTTCTCAGTTTGGGTAATATCCCGCGGAACAGAATTGAGAGGAATACCCAGCGCCTTCGCAAGGGAAGTTACACGGTTAGCGTCGGTGGAATCATCGTCCTTGATATCACCGTTGACCTGTGCGGGCATATCTTCTTGGACCACCCCACCGGCGACAGCCTCGCCGACTGTCATCGTCCCCTTAGGCGGGTTACCGCGGTTAGTTGCCCATACCCCTACCGCGATGGCTACAATGACGGCCACGGCTACGAAAGTCCACAGGTAGATGAGCTTCTGTCGATGCGATCCGCTGATTTTAGCCATGGTAACCAGCACCATCACCAAAGGAGCCGTAGTCATTGCCCCGCGGGTTCTCACCGCGGTCATTGAGGGCGTCAATAATGGAACGGATGGTGGCTTCCCCGATGCGATCGGCGCGAGCCCAAGAGCGAGGTGCCTGGCGAGGATTCTGCGGAGCTGATTCTGGTCGCGGCGGTGCCGGCTTTTCCTCTCGCGGAGCAGAGACCTCGATGGTGAAGGTAGTGCCATCAAGGTGGAGGGCGTCACCGTCGCGCACGCCCGCGGCACGCGCGGCGGAAAGCAGCGCAGATAGCTCGCCCACCGTAGCGTTGTCCACATCAAGCTGCAGTCTAAAAGACATATCTAGCCAGTCCTTTCTCTTTCCTATCCCACTTTAGAGTCCGGCAGTGCAAAAAGTAAGGCCACAATGCAAGCAGCGGGGGTTTTCAAGGGCAACTCTAAGAATGCTCGAAGGATTCTTCCTCGCCCCAAAAGACCTCATCTACAACCTTGCGGGCATGCCGGGTTAGTTTCAAATAATTTTCTAGAAACTCCTGGTTATCTTCCGGTGGCCATCCAGCGGCGCCGGCCACCTGGGCCAACTGTGGGCCTGGGCCAGGCAATTGGTCCACGCGCTTGCCGCGCACGAGCACTAGTGCGTTGCGAGCGTCGGTGGCCATAAGCCAAGCTTCGCGCAGGTCTGAAACCTGCTCAGACGACAGGATGGAGGCATCCTCCAAGGCGTCGAGCACGCGCAGTGTAGACGGATCGTGCAACTCGGCATGCTCGTGGGCATGCATCATGGTAAGCAACTGCACGGTCCATTCAATATCCGTAAGTGCGCCGCGACCCAACTTGGTGTGCGTATTGCGGTCTGCACCGCGCGGCAAACGCTCATTGTCAACGCGCGCCTTCATGCGCCGGATGTCGCGGATGGTCGATGCACTGGCACCGCCTTCTGGGTAGCGGAAGCTATCAACCATAGATATAAAACGCTCACCTACCTCCTTGTCACCGGCCACAAAGGCCGCGCGCAGCAAAGCCTGCAGCTCCCAGGACTCGCCCCACTCACGGTAGTAGCGCTCATAGGAGGCAATGGTGCGCACCACCGCACCGGAGCGGCCCTCTGGGCGCAGGCCCAAATCGACGTCCAATGGTGGATCACCCGAGGGTTTAGACAGGCGGCGCCGGAGCTTATCGACGATCCCGATAGCCCACTTCACCGCCTCCCCCTCCGCGCCAGAATCATCGGCCTGTTCGGAGGGCTCTGCTACCACGAGCACGTCTGCATCTGAGCCGAAGCCCAGCTCCATGCCTCCTAGTCGCCCCATACCGATAACGGCAATGCGCGCAGGCGGCTCCGCGTCCTCGTGCGCTAGACGCCACGCTCGCACCTCGGCGCGAAGTGCAGCCTCTAGCACGGCATCCCAAATGGTCGATAGTTCATAGCACACCTGCTTGACCGGCATAAACCCCAGCAAGTCCGCACTAGCGATGCGAGCGAGCTCTACCCGGCGCAGCGAACGAGCCACCGCCACCGCCTTATCCGGGTCGGCGTGGCGTTTGCTGGAATTAACCAGCGCCTTGGAAACCTGTTCGGGCTTGGTTTCTAATAGTTTGGGGCCAGTGGCGCCGTCGGAAAGCTGCTTAACCGAATCCGGCGCGCTAATAACAAGGTCTGCGGTAAACGGCGAGGTACCCAAAATGTGCATGAGCCGCTGGCCCACAATCCCTTCATCGCGCAGCATGCGCAAGAACCACGACCTGTCGTTCGCGGCCTCCGAAAGCTTGCGGTAGTTCAACAAGCCCATGTCTGGATCTGCGGTATCGGCTAGCCATTCCATCAAGGTAGGTAGCAAAATCGCCTGAATTCGGGCCTTGCGCGAGGTTCCTGCTGCCAGGGAGGTCAAGTGCTCGAATGCGCGGTCTGGGTGGTTATAGCCCAACGCCGCCAGCTGCAGCTTGGCGGCCTCCGGCGAAAGCTTGAGCTCATCGGCGGACATGGTGACCACGGAGTTAAGCAGCGGCCGATAAAACAGGCGCGAGTGCAGCTCGGAGATGCGCAGGCGAATTCGGCGCAGGTGCGACAGCATGCGCTCAGCGGCCGATTTGGTCCCTTGCGGGTAAAAGCCGGCGATGCGCGCTAGCCACTTCATCCCCTCTTCGTCGTCCTTGTCTGGCAGTGTGTGCGTGCGACGGAAGCGCTCTAGCTGCAAACGGTGTTCGAGAAGGCGCAGGAATTCATAGGCTTCAATGAGCTGCGTGCCGTCCTCGCGGCCGACGTACCCCGCAGAAATCAGCGCCTCCAGCGCCTCCACCGTGGATAGCGCGCGCAGCGTCTCATCGGAACGCCCGTGCACCAACTGCAAGAGCTGGACGGCAAATTCGATATCGCGCAGGCCACCCACGCCGAGCTTCAGCTCACGGTGCTTGAGCTCTGCAGGAACATTGGCCAGTACCCGGCGGCGCATGGCCTGCACATCTTCGACGAAGGACTCGCGCTGCGAGGCCGTCCACACCATCGGGCGGATTTGTTCCAGATAGTCCTGCCCCAGCGGGAGATAGCCCGTCATCGCACGCGCCTTGAGCAGCGCCTGGAACTCCCAGGTCTCCGCCCACCGTTTGTAGTAAGCCACGTGTGATTCCAGAGTGCGTACCAAGGCACCCGATTTTCCTTCGGGGCGCAGATTCGCGTCTACCTCGAAGAAGGTGGTGGATCCAATGCGATTAAACTCCGCCGCTAGCCTTGTGGCCCGAGGGGTTGCCTCGCTGCCGACGAAGATGACGTCCACATCGGAGATATAGTTCAGCTCTCCGGCGCCGCATTTGCCCATCGCCATGACGGCTAGCTGTGCATCCAGAGGTTCATCGTCGTAGATGGAACGCACGGCGCAGGCGAGAGAGGCGGTCAAGGCGGCGTCGGCAAGCGCGGTGGTCAACGCTGTAATCTGCCGGAATCCTACCTCCGGTTGAGACCTAGTTTGACCCTTGCGCGCATGAAAAGTGCCCGCCACATCACAGGCGGCAATGCGCATCATCAAGGTGCGGTAGGTCGTACGCAGCGCCTGCTTATGCTCGCCCTTGCCGGCCCGATAGGTGCCCGGCGCGCTCAGATCCTCTTGTGCGGGATCGGGCCGGTCAATGTCATGCGCGAAATCTGCCGGCTGGGCATCGACGACACCGAGCAAGCTCTGCAGCATCTCAGCGGGCTGCGGAAGAGGCTTTTCTAGCTCTCGCCACAACTCAGGGTTCGCCGCGAGGTGGTCTCCAAAGGCAGTCGAAGCACCCAACAAAGAAAATAGGCGCACGCGCATCGTTTCATTGGCGCGCACGGCTTCATCAAGCTCTGGGGCGTGTTCATAGATGCGGATCAGGTTATTAAGGGCCAAGTCCGGATCGCCCACGGCCGCAAGGGTCCACAGGAGATGGACCGATTCTGGGTTATTCCAGCCCAGATGCTCAATATCCTGGGCAGCGTGCGGGCGGGTGAGACCAAGCATGGCCGGTGAAGGCACAGCAGCAGGACGCATTACTCTCCTAGAAGTTCAGGTTATTGCGCAGCTCAAAGGTGGTGATTTGGCTCTGATAATGATGCCACTCATCCCACTTGGAGCGCAGGAAGAACTCAAAGACGTGCTCGCCCAAGACCTCTGCCATGAACTCGGATTTTTCAAATGTGCGCAAAGCCTGATCCAGGCTGGTGGGTAGATCCTTATATCCCATCGCACGGCGCTCACGGCGGGTGAGCTGGTGGACATCGTCCTCGGCCGGCTCATCCAATTCATAGCCCTCCCGGATGCCTCGCAGTCCGGCGGCCAAAAGTACCGCGTATCCCAAGTACGGATTCATCGAAGCATCAATGGAGCGGATCTCTACCCGGCGCGATTCTTCCTTGTTAAGCCGGTAGGTGGGAACGCGGACCAGCGCCGAGCGATTAGACACACCCCAAGTAGCCGCACCTGGTGCCTCGTTGCCGAACATCAAGCGCTTATAGGAATTGGTCCACTGATTAACTATCGCAGACATCTCCGTGGAGTGCTCCAGGATGCCGGCGATGAACTGCCGGCCTGTTTCGGACAAAGAAAATTCATCATCTGGATCGTGGAAAGCATTGGATTGGCCTTCGAAAAGGCTTAAGTGGGTGTGCATGCCAGAGCCTGGTAGATGCTCGAAGGGTTTGGGCATAAAGGTGGCGCGCACGTTGGAGTTGGTTGCTACCTGCTTGATGACGTGGCGGAAGGTCATGATGCTATCGGCCATGGTCAGCACGTCCGCATGGCGCAGGTCAATTTCTTGCTGCCCCGGTGCGGTTTCATGGTGGCTAAACTCCGTGGCAATTCCCAGCGATTCTAGCGCTAGCATCGCCTTCCGTCGGAAAAGCGGGGCGGTATCGTGCGTAGCTTGGTCGAAATAGCCGCCGTTATCGGTCGGTACCAGGTCTGTGAGTTCGCGGCCACGCTCTAAAAGGTAGAACTCGATTTCTGGCGAGGCCATGCAAGTAAAACCATCGTTTGCGGCCTCGGTGACCTGGCGGCGCAGGATATGACGCGGATCCACCATGGAGGGCTGGCCATCTGGCTGCGCAATATCGCAAAACATGCGGGCCGACTGTAGATCCGGCTCATCCATATCGAAGGGCAGAATTTGGAAGGTGGAAGGATCCGGCAGCGCAATGGTGTCAGACTCAGAGATGCGGGAGAAGCCCTCCACCGAAGAACCATCGAAGCCAACACCTTCTTCAAAGGCCGATTCCAGCTCGGACGGGCTCATGACCACGGATTTAAGGGCGCCCAAAATATCCGTAAACCACAAACGGATAAAGCGGATATCGCGTTCCTCAACGGTGCGCAAGACGAATTCGTGTTGGCTATTCATGCCTTAGACCTTACCGGCTTGCTCCCGAGGAATGTACAGTTCATGCGACAGTTTTTCCAAGGCGAAATACGCAGGTGGCAAGAGTATCTAGGGGGTGGCTAGTGGGGGCTTTTGCACCAAAAGCCGCTAGATTCGCATGCTTTGCTAAATGGGCAAACGAACACACGTACACCCGTTAAAGGACAAAGCCTTATGACCACTAATTGTGACGATCTTTCAGCTCATGTAATCGAACGCCTCATCACTGCCGCTCAGCACGGTTGGGCGCCGGCGGATTTAGAACACGTTTTAGGTCCACACGCCTACCCCATCATCTACCGGGCTAGCCCACATGTTCCGGCACGGATTACCTCTCCTGCGCTGCGCAAAGCTTGGCTGCAAATGGCCCCTCCGCAGGAAAACTTCATTCCCCGCGACAAGCTGCGCGGCATTATCAAAGAGCTCATCCACCTGCCTAGGCTGCGCGATACTGAGCTTTTGGCTTCCGGCGAGTCCCTACGCGAAGACGGTCTTAGCGATAAGCAGCGCAAAATCCGGGAAAAGGTTCTAGGCCTTCTGCGCAAAGCAGAGTCCACCAGCTTTGCAGACGAGGCCGAGGTTCTCATTTCCAAGGCGCAGTCCCTGCAGCAAAAGTATCGCATCGAGGACCTGCTTACTTCCGAGCTCCCCAATCTCATTTCCCACCGCGTGCATATACACCCGCCCTATATCAAGCATCAGGCTTCCCTGCTGAGCACCATCTCCGACGCCAATGGATGCACCACTCTCCTCATTCATGACAAGGGCTTAGCCTGCGTGATTGGTGCTCCTGCCGACGCCGCCCATTGCGCCGACCTCTTTGCTTCCCTCAACCGCCAATGCGATTGGTTCATGCGCAACGGCGACGGCGCCGAAATCGCCCGCGCTACCGGCTCCACCGCCGCATATCGCCGCAGCTTCCGCCTGTCCTATGCCGCCCGCATCGGCGAGTTGCTAGCCCAAGCCAATGAGGATGGAATCACAGACAACCTGCGTGAGTCGCAGTACTGTGCACACCACGCAGAGGCTGTAGTCTCCCAAACCCTTCCCGCACTGCAAGCACGCACTGATCACGCTATCGAAACCCGCAATCGTCTTTTCCCGCACCTGACAGAGATGTCGCTATCTATGAATAGCCTGCACGGCATCAACGATGGCATTGCCGCTGCCGATAGGTCCCATCTAGGCGGTGACGCTTCAGGACTCGGTTCGGTTCCAGAAATAACGCAGTAATTTTTCCTGCTCAGCACTATTCTTCCTCCCCGTTCCCTGCTAGCGAACGGGGACGAGGAGTAGCACCGCAGCCAGGTTATAACGGGTAAGATTACCGGTGAGATTTATTTAGTCTAGAAAGTAAAAGGTACGTGAATGTCTACACAGTCTTTTCTCGAAGTTGAAGCGAAATTCTCCGTAGCCGAGTCCACTCAGCTCCCTGAACTGACCCGCCTCGAGGGAGTTGACCACGTTGCAGACACGCGCCACCATGCGCTTTCTGCCATCTACTACGACACCGAAGACCTCCGTCTCACTCACGCTAAGATCACCCTCCGCCGCCGCACCGGTGGCAATGATGATGGCTGGCACATCAAAATTCCTAGTGAGGCCGGTCGTACCGAAATCCACGCTGAGCTGGGAGAGCCAGTCGATGGCCGTTACGAAGTTCCAGCAGAGCTATTGCACCAAGTTCGCTCCATTATCCGGCACAACGAGCTCTCCCCGATTGCGCAGGTAGATAACAAGCGCACCGAGATGGTCTTGGCGGATGCCGATAATAAACCTGTAGCAGAGTTCTGCGATGATCACGTCACCGCCTTTTCCTTCCTTCCCGGCGGCCAGCAACAATCCTGGCGCGAGTGGGAGGTAGAGCTTGCTGGTGAGCTTCCCGGCACTAAGGAAGGAACGCAATTCATTCGCCGTGCTACCTCCCTGCTTATCGGTGCCGGCGCGCGCGTATCTTCTTCCCCATCGAAGCTGAAGTCCGCCCTGGGTGATTCCTACTCCAACGCTCCTCTCCCTCCAGCCCTGGTAGCACCCGATGTGGACCCAGACTCCCCTGCCGCCGCCGTAATCACCGCGCTTCAAGCCAACCGCGACAAGCTGGTTGATTATGACCCACGTGTGCGCCGCGATGAGTGGGACTCGGTTCACCAGATGCGTGTGGCTACCCGCGAGCTGCGCAGCCACCTGCAGACCTTCCACGGCATTGTGGTCGGCCCAGAAATCGAAAAGATTGAAGCCGATCTCAAGGAGCTTGCCGGAATTTTGGGCGTTGCTCGCGATGCAGAAGTTGTTGAAGAACGCTGGCAGAAGCTGTTGGAATCCGAAGATTCTGACACCTTGGATGACTCCACCCGCCAGCACATCGCACAGGATATGGGCAACGCTTACCGCCGTGCGCACCGCCGCGTTATCGCAGCTCTTGATTCCGAGCGCTACCTCGAGCTACTGGAGTCCCTTGACCGCCTGCTGGCAGATCCACCAACGGCCGATAAACAAGAGGAATCTTCTCCGGCAGTAAGCACCGCGGAACAGACAGAAGAACAGTCCACTACGGAAGAAGGCGCCCCTGCTGCTTCCGAGGCTGGCGAGGATGACGCTCCTGCCGCAGACAAGGCCGAAAAGAAGCCGGAGAAAAAGGCGTCCAAGGACCAGTCCGCGGACATGGATACTGTGATGGCGCAGCACCTAGAAAAGGCCTATAACAAACTGGTCAAGCGCCATAAGAAGGCCGTGGAGAACTGGGATAACCAGGAGCTTTCTTTGCACGAGCGCGAGGACTATTTCCACGATATGCGCAAGGCAGCAAAGAAACTGCGCTATGCAGCAGAGGCAGCCGGTTCTGCTACCAATCTCAAAACCAAGCGCCTCTACAAGGCCTGCAAGCAGATGCAATCGGTGCTCGGAGATTTCCAGGATTCTGTGACCTCGCGCGATAAGCTACTCGAGCTAGCAGAGTCCGCTCGCCGTCGCGGTGAAAATACCTTCGGCTACGGTCTGCTTTACCAGCGCGAGCGCACCATCGGTTTGCAGGCTCTGGACGATTACGCTGAGTCTTTCAAGGACATCAAGGCCGCGTTTAAGCCACTGCGTAAGAAACTAAAATAGCCACGTCTCTCGGGTATAAACCGAGGAAACGCGGCTGAGGAAAAGATGGCTGGGATTAGCTACTTCCAGTCATCTTCTTCGTCTGCAGCGTCTGCTGCATCATTGCGGGCTTGAGCTATTTCGATGGCGTTTTCTGCCTCTTCGCGAGTGTCATACGGGCCCATTCGGTTTTCCCAGCCAGAGGTCTTGCCTTGGCTGACTTCCTTGGTGGCTGGATCAAAGAACCATTTCTGGTCTGCATCGCTCATTAAACTTTCCTTCCTGTCGTAGCATCAGCAACACCGGCCAAGCGCTGCCGCTGATATGGTTTGTGCCCACACTACCCACGCTGTCTCACCGATGCCCGCTAGAATATGGGGCAGCACAATTCTTTTATACGAATCCAAGTCGTATTCCCCGTCACCGCGCCAGAAGGTGGCGGGCGTTCGTTGCCTAAAGCGCACCACCGCGTGCGAGGAGCAACGAAGACTACTGGTCCCAGAACCTGGAAAAGGAGCTTTAGCACCCATGCCACTGTGGTCAACGCCAGCCGAGCCTGTAGCCGAGCGCGCCGCCCAAGCACATACCGAACTCACGGGCAGCGCTCCAACTCATTGCGCCAGCGCGCCGGCAACGTGGTCCCTCATTGGTGAACACATTGATCACTTTGGCGGCATTGTCGCCATGTGCGTGAGTAAGCTGCGCGCTGCTGCCGCGGTAAGCCCGCGCACCGATGGCGTGGTAGCGGTGCATTTCCACCCGACACAAGGTGAGACCGCACATGATTCGATTAGCCTGCAGGCGCTGGCAGAGCTGGCGACGGGCCAACAGCCCACCACGGATGAGGAGGGGCAACCAGTTATTCCACCGGCGCCACAAGGTGGGTTGGCCGCCCGCATCGGCGGCATTGTCCACACCATGATCAATCGCCAATTGCTCTCCCGCGAGACAGCCGGTGCGGATATCACCATCGCCTCCGATATTCCGGAAGGTGCGGGCTTGGGTGCCGATGCCGCTGCGGACGTCGCGGTAGCGCTGGCACTTATGGGTGCGGATGCAGACCTCGATGCGCCGCTTAGGGCCCGGGTGGCGGATGTATGCACCCAGGCAGTTACAACCTTTGCTGCGCGGCCGCCGCTGCGTGCTCGCCATGGCGCTGCTCTGCGCAGCACGGGTGAAGGCGTGTGCATCATCGACTACGCCGATAGCTCTGTCACCCACGCCCCGCACGTAGTGGGCCGCGAGATGGCTGCTTTCGCGGTGGCCGTGCCGGAAGATTTTTCCGCGCAGGAAGATATGGCCATCACCGATATTCGCCAACGCCAGCGTTTCATCGATGATGCCTGCCATTCCTTTGGCACTGATTCGCTGCGCCTGCTTCCCGACGCCCAACAGCGCGTCCTTGACTGGCTCAAGGCCGTCCATAAGGTCTACGGCGAGGAGGGCCGCCCGAGCATTAGCGCCGCCACAGAGTGGATGGCTTTCTATGAGGAAGAAACCCAACGGGTAGAGAGGTTTGCGCGTTGCCTGCGCTCGCATCGCGGCGCGGAACTCTTCCCTATCCTGCTGCAGTCACAGTCCTCTCTGGCCAATATCTACGGCTTGGATTCGGCGGAAAAGCTCGCCGAGCTGGTCACGGTTCGCGGCGCCGTGGCGGGACGCTCGGCACATGCGGGCACCTCAAACGCGGTCATCGCCTATGTACCAGCGAAAAACGCACATAACTTCGCCGCCGATTTGGCAGAGGATGGCCTGCTCGTAGTCGAACTACAGCCAGGCGAGGCCGCACGCGGCGAAAACTAGGAGCCTCACCGGTTAATCGGCCGGCCAGGCAAAGCGCACCTCGCGCGAATCGGTATCCGCTGTCACCAACGAAACGGTGGTTTCACTGCCGGTTTCTGGCGCGCCCACACAATGGGCAAAGACAGGTGGTTCCGGAACAAAAATCCGTGCCTTATCCTTCTGCGGATCGCCGCGCACAACGGTGGCTGAAAAGTTGGTACCAAGCCAAGGATGCAGCACCGTGGCCTCAGTCAGGTTTAGGCAGGCCTTATCCACTTGAGAGGCGAGCTGCGATGTCGAGCGCATCGCCCCGATGACTTCGGTGGCGCTGCCTGTCACCCACTTAGGAACCTCGTACTCACCGCACAGGGCTAGGCAAACTTCCGTGGCGAACCTATCGGATAGGCGTCGCAACGGCGCGGTGACGTGGGCATAATAGCCTCCAATACCGGCATGGACCTGTGCTTCCTGCTCGCCCAACCAGGCATAATCGGCACCGCGCAGGAGGCTTTGGGCTTCGCGCATGACCGCCATGCCGCGTGGGGAATCGGCGTCGACGGTAAGGAGGAACTGGGGAATGGGGGCATCGCCAAGCGCAAAGCCTAGGGCTTGGGCCTCGGCGCGGAATTGGCGTTCATGGTCCGACTCTGCCTCGGGCAGGGTGCGCAAGAAGCCCACGCCCGCTTCCTGCATAAGGCGTCCCGCGCACATGCCAGCGAGCAGAGAAATCTCCGAGTTATAGTCCATGACCTCATAACGAGGCTCGATAATGAGCTCAAAGGTGCCGTCAGCATTTTCTACCACCCGCTGGGAGGGCAGGCGCAGAGAGATGGCCTCGCGGCGTAGGGAGGATTCTTGGCGCAGCTGGCCTACCTCCGGCAGCAGCGCAATCGACGGATGGAGCTTTCCGGCCGCTAAATCCGCGTGTGCACCCTCATAGTCCAGCCGAGCCTGAGAATAGATAATCGCGCGCTCTACGTGAAAGGACTCCACCTCGCCGTTGCCATCAAGGTCAAAGGTCCACAACACGGCCGGCTTATCGGTGCCTGGAAGGAGCGAGGCACGGTCTTCTGAAAGCTCGGGTGGATGCAAGCGCGCGGGCTCATCGGGAAGATAGATGGTCTGGCCGCGGCGGAAGGATTCGCGCTCTAGCTCGCTGCCGGGCTCGATAAAAGCGGCTACGTCTGCGATGGCATAAAAGACGCGGTATCCGCGCTCGCGTTGCTCGATACAGACTGCCTGATCCAAATCCATGGAGCCGGCGGGATCGAGGGTTACGAAAGGAATATCGCGGGCGTCGCGGCGCGAGTCGGCAGAGCGGTCCTGCGCGCGGGCGGCCTGGTCGGTGACCTCGGCTGGGAAATCAGTGGCTACTGAAAATTCTGCGGCAACGGCGCGGAAATCAAGCGGGGCGGCGTAGAGCTTCATGTCCACCACCATAAACGTATTGGGGCGAATGAGCCGGCCTATAAGCCGGATTCTGTCTAACCGCGACACTCGCACAGGAGCGCCGCGCGGTGAACATCCATCTAGACCAACCGTTGCCAGTTGGTTCCAGCAGCTACCTTCAGGCTCGAGCGAGCAGCCTTAAAACGCCTGATCGGGCCCCGCAACGTGGCGGGGCCGTGATGCCTTGCTCCCGGTGGGGTTTACCCAGCCACCGCCATCACTGACGGTGCTGGTGCGCTCTTAACGCACCGTTTCACCCTTACCTTGATGTTCCACCTTGGGACGAAGCCCAAGTGCAGACACAAGGCGGTCTACTTTCTGTTGCACTTGCCCGCGGGTTTCCCCGGGTTGCCGTTAGCAACCACCGTGCTCTATGGAGTCCGGACTTTCCTCGGCGCCCACGTGGCAGCACTTGGCTACCCGTTTGCAGCGACGCGATCACCCGGCCGGCTCATTCGCGTTCCTTATTCTAGCGCAGGCCCTCCAGGTGGCCCACATCGTTAAATCCATGCACCATAGAGCCACCTTCCCAAAATTCCACCTGCGAAATGGCAGCCAGATCGAGGAAGAGATGTCCAAAGGTAGCCGGCCCGGCGTCGAGCGCCTGGCGGATAAAGGACTTAATTGGGTTAACGTGGCTGACTACTAAAACGGTCTTGCCCGCAAAACGCTCCTGCAGCTTCTTACGGGTGGTGCGCACGCGGCGGTTGACCGCCTGCAGCGATTCGCCGCCCGGACAGGCGACGCTCGCATCATGCAGCCATTCTTCGTGCAGTTCCGGATCGCGCTGGTGGGCCTCGGCCGCAGTTTTTCCTTCCCAGGCTCCGAAGTCTACCTCGATGAGGCCTTCCACGGTCTCTACCTCGATATCGCGGCCATTGGCCACGGCCGCCGCAGTCTCCTGGCAGCGGCGCAGGGGGGAGCAGACAATGGCGTCAAAGTGGGCGTCGGCAAGCGCTTGGGCAGCGGCCAGCGCCTGCTTTTGCCCGAGCTGTGTCAGCCCAGGATTGGCACGCCCGGAGTACTGCTTAGCGGCCGCCATCTCTGTCTGTCCGTGGCGCAGCAGGACAAAACGGGTGATAGGCCCGCGGTCGCCTAGCCAATCGGTAGGATGCGGCGCAGTCGTGTCTTCTTCCGTGGCCTTTGCCGGTTCGGCGGTATCTTTCTCACCAGCAACGATGCCTTCGGGATGTCCGGCGGCCGCGGCATTCATGGCGTCATTGGATAAGGCGTCTGCCACCTTATTCTTAGCGCGTGGCACCCAATCCAAGCTAAAGGAAGAAAAGCCATTGATATATTCGCGGGCGCGCAGCGCCAGCTTCTGCATGTCAGGGTGCTTGATCTTCCAGCGGCCGTTGATCTGTTCCACCACCAGCTTGGAGTCCATGTGGAACTCCACTTCGGTAGCGCCCATCTCGGTGGCCGCTTCCAAGCCGCGCAATAGACCGTTGTACTCAGCAACGTTATTGGTGGACTTGGTGCCTACCACATAGACAATCTCGCGCAGGATACGCTGGCCGTTGCCGTCATAGATTACGGTGCCCGAACCGGCGACTCCGGGGTTGCCGCGGGAGCCGCCATCGGCGTAGATGATGACCTTCATTAGACCAAACGCACCAGGTAGGAGCCGCAATCGCCGCACTGCGGCAATTCATCGGCCGGAGCATTGCGCACGGCGTTTTGCTCCGCTGGCGGCAGGACAATAAAGCAGCCGCCACAAGCGCGGTTGGCCTTGAACTGGGCGGCGCCCACGCCGTTTTCCTCGCGCTGGGTATCGTACTCGCTCAGTACCCCGGCAGGTAGCTGATCGCGCAGCTCGCCGATGCGCACGGCTGGGTCTTCCTGGTTAGCGGCCGCATCCTTAGCCGCCTCGGCCGCACGACGCAGTTTTTCCAGTTTGCGCTCGGAATCAGAAACGCGCGCACCGTGTACGTCCAGATTGGAGCGCAGCGCGTGCACCTCATTATGGGCTTCTTGCAGCTCGCTCATGAGGTCCGCGATGCGGGACTTGGCGGCGTAGAGATCGTGCTCTAGGTCCTTGCGCGTTTCTGGATCTACAGCAGCGCCTAGCTGGCGCTTATCATCGCGCTCGCGCTGGCGCAGCTTGCTCTCATCGGATTGGATGCGCAGGATTTCAGTCTCCATGTCATCGACGGCCATCTGTGCAGAGCCGGAAGCATCCAGCAGGCGCTTGTGTTCTTCTTTAGCCTTGTCATACTCGGCTTGTTCCGGGATTTCCTTCTTCGCGCCATGGCCTTGCGAGCGTTCCAGGTTGGCCAGCTCCAGCAGTACCGGCTGTAGTTCTTGCGATAGTTTCACTTATGACTCCTTTGGGTGCGCAGAGATAGTCCACGGGTCGGTGCGCAGGCTGATAATTTCCGTATCCAGTTCTAAAGCATCCTCTACGATATCGCGCGCCTGGGCCGTCCACGGAAATTCGCTGGCCCAGTGGGCGGTATCGATGACCGCCGGGCCGCCGGCGCGTAGATGCTCATCCACTGGGTGGTGGCGCAGATCCGAGGTGACGTACACATCCACGCCCAGCTTTGCGGCCGCAGAAAGGAAGGAATCTCCAGAACCGGAAGAAACCGCTACGGTACGCACCTTTTGTTCCGGATCACCGGCGGCGCGAATACCCCAGGCGGTCTCCGGCAAGGCGTTAGCCACCTGCTGGGTAAATTCACGCAGGGTCATTTCCTGTGGCAGCTCTCCCACGCGTCCGAGGCCGAGCGCCTTATCCAGGTCTTGGTGGCCAGCGGTTTCCACAATGTCATAGGCCGGTGCTTCATAAGGGTGCGCGGCGTGCAGGGCCTGCAACAAGGCGGACCGAAGCGCAGCCGGCGCGACGAACTCGACGCGGATTTCCTCGCCGCGGTGCAGGGCACCAATTTCTCCCTCCGCCGGGTTTGCTCCCTCTTCCGGCTGGAATTGGCCTGTGCCCGCGATATCGAAAGAGCAGTGGGAGTAGGCGCCGATGTGGCCTGCGCCGGCGTCGAAAAGCGCCTGCTTTACCTCCTCTGCCGCAGCAACGGGCACGTGCACGCCCCACTTATCTACGCTTTCCAGCTCCGGCACGATGGGCCGACCAGGGTTAATGCCCACCAGCTCCGCGAGCTTATCGTTGACACCCGGCCGCGCCTTATCGGCATTGGTATGAGCCGCAAAAAGCGCGACACCATTGCTCAGCAGCGTGTGCACGACCTTACCCTTGGGCGTATCGGCCGCCACGGACTCCACCCCACGCAATAGCAATGGATGGTGGACCACGAGCATATCGGCGCCGAGTTCTACCGCCCGCTCGGCTACCGCCAGGGTGCAGTCCAGGGCAAAAGCCACGCGCTTAACCTCCGCAGCCGGATCGCCGCAGATAAGCCCTACGGCGTCCCACTTTTCCGCCAAATGCGGCGGGTAGGCCTCATCGAGTACGCGGCGGACATCGCCCACGCTCACAGCGGACATGGAGGTGCTCCTTTATGCTCGTTTCATGGAATAGTTACTACTGCTATATCCTATCTTCCGCACCACAGTACTATTCGCGCGAAGGGGTTTTCCGCATGACCGAATCCGATACTCGCTCCGGCCTCTACCTCGTCTTTGTTTGCACCGGAAATATCTGCCGCTCCCCTATGGCAGAAATCATCGTGCGCGATGAAATGGAAAAGAACATGCTAGACCTCGTCGCCACCGTGGACTCCTGCGGTCTCGGCGGCTGGCATGTAGGCCAGGGCGCGGACGAGCGCACGATTGCCGAGCTG
Source organism: Corynebacterium yonathiae (assembly GCF_022288805.1). GTDB lineage: Bacteria > Actinomycetota > Actinomycetes > Mycobacteriales > Mycobacteriaceae > Corynebacterium > Corynebacterium yonathiae. Next base: position 2,688 of record NZ_JAKOPM010000001.1, on the reverse strand, counting down.
CGCCGCGGCGGCCACGATGGCGGTTCCCACCGTGCGGCCAAGCTGGGCGCCGAGCACATGGATGCGGATCTCTTCATCGCTATGGATAAAGGCCACCGCGAGGCCCTCATTGAGCACGGCATCGAGTCTGACAAGATCCGCTTGATGCGCAGCTTCGACCCCAACTCCCCGGAAGAGGCGGACGTGGCAGACCCGTATTACGGTTCCGCAGCGGATTTCGAGACCACCCGCAAGAATATCGAGGCTTCCGTACCGGGCCTGCTGGATTGGATTCGCGCTCACCACGACTAAACTAGGCCCCATGCTAAAGACGTTCCTTAAGCCAGGTTGGGTTCTACTGCTGCTGTTCGTCGTGGCCTTTTCCTACCTCGCTTTTACCGTCCTTGCCCCGTGGCAGCTTGGCAAGGACGATGACATTGTGGAACGCAACGAGCTCATCACCCACGCCTATGAGGCAGATCCCCAGCCAGTGGAAGACCTCGTGGATGACCACGGCGCTATCAAAGACGATGAGTGGTCCCGCGCCACCCTCCACGGCCATTACCTGCCGCAGGATGAAGTCCTGCTGCGCCTGCGTCCAGTCGACTCCGGCCCGTCTTACCAGTCCTTAGTCCCCTTCCGTACCGATTCCGGGCTGACCATCTTGGTCAACCGCGGCTGGGTCAAAGCCGGTGAGGCCAACGCTGTGCCGGATATTCCCGCCGCCCCTTCTGGCGAAACGACTTTGACCGGCATGATCCGCGCCGACGAGGCTCAGCACCAGTCTGCCCCCATTAAGCAGGAAGGCTACCAGCAGGTCTACTCCCTCCACACGGAGCAAATTGCCTCGCTTATCGATGCCCCCTTGGCCCACGATTACATCCAGCTTTCCTCCGACCAGCCCGGCGTGCTTAACCCCATGCCCATCCCGCAGCTCGACCGCGGCAATCACCTCTCCTATGGCTACCAATGGATTGCCTTTGGCATCATGGCCCCGCTGGGTTTGGGATACTTCGTGTGGTCCGAAATCCGTGAGCGCCGCCGCCTGCGTGAAGAGGAAGAGGCCCTCGCCTCCCTCGACGCCGATGCCTCTTCCCCATCCGAGCCCGCCGGTACCCCATCCGGGCCTGCCAGCGCCCCCAGTGCGGACTCCGTGCCCGCAGAAGCCCCCTCTCCTAAACGCTCTCAGCATGACGGCCACATCGCCGCAGATGACTCGGCAGACGGCACCACAGAAAACGCTGCAGCCGTTCCTGCCGCGTCTTCCTCACATGCCGCCAGCCGCCGCAACCGCTCGCGCTATGGCGATTCAAAGCCAGATCACTACGCCAAGCTAAACAAGCGCCGCCGCGAGCGCTACTAAGCCGGCAACGTGCGGTCTTAGTCGAAGGCTAAATGATTGGCCGAAGGGCCTAAGTACTTAGCCGAAGCCCAAGAAGCAGCCACGCTAAAGAGACTACTTCCCCAACTGCCACGCACAACGTGGCCGAAAGTTGGCCCACAAGCGCGGCCTAAACGGCAGGATGTGTTGGTGAGATTATTTGGTTAGTCGGTTTGGCGTGCTGATATTAGGAATATTTCACTTATTCGGAGGGATATCCCAGCTTCGTCCATGAAATACCGCCAAAGGCATGCCGGTGTGCTAGGAACCTAGGTTCACGATGAGGGGATGAGTAAAAATCATCCTCGATGCCCCGTCTACAGCGGGGCATGTACCAAACACGGAAAAACGAGTGCTGGACGCCAACGATGAGAGTGTCTGATGGTTTGTGTGTGGGCACCTAACCTGCACAAGGAGATGGACCAGAATGACTACTGTGGCGAGACGAGATCTAAGCTGATAAAGCCAAGATTGATGCGATTGAACAGAAGCTTCTTGCTAACCCTGGAATCGCAAAACTAATTGACGACCTAGGCACGTCAACAACGGATGCCAACGACCTGGTTCGGGGCATGTTGCAAGCCTCGATTACTAGGGGTTTGAATGCCGAGATGGATGCCCACCTAGGCTACGAGTCTGGCGACAGGAACGGCAAAGCTGCAGCTGGGACAGACAATCACCGCAACGGAACGTATCCAAAGACCGTGGATTCTAACTACGGGCCGGTAACCGTTGATGTCCCACGCGATCGGGCGGGAACATTCTTGCCGACTATGGTCCCTAAAGGCTCGAGGCGTTTGACTGACGTTGATGACATGATCGTCAGCTTGTATGCCGGTGGGATGACCATTAGGGATATCCAGCATCATATGGCAACGGCGATGCGGGTTGATATCTCTCATGAGACGATTTCTGCGGTTACTGACGCCGTCTTGGATGAGGTCATGGTCTGGCAAAACCGCCAGTGAGATGAGTTCTACCCGGTCATTTTCCTGGACGCGCTGCGCATTAAAGTCCGCGACGGTGGTCGGGTAGTCAACAAGTCCGCGTACATGGCAATCGGTGTGGACCTTGACGGTATTAAGCACATTTTGGGATTGTGGATTGCCAAAGAAGAAGGCGCTTCATTCTGGGCGCAGGTATGCGCCAATCTTTCCAATCGTGGGGTCAAGGACGTCTTCATTGTCTGCTGTGACGGGCTGAAAAGGCCTGCCAGAAGCAGTAGAGGCAACCTGGCCGAACTCGATGGTACAAACCTGTATCGTGCACCTGATTCGCGCAGCGAACCGGTGGGTAGCCTACGGGGATCGCCGGGGTGTATCAGCTGC
>NZ_JAKOPM010000019.1:36336-41252 GCF_022288805.1 Corynebacterium yonathiae | reverse complement strand
GTGCAAACCTGTATCGTGCACCTGATTCGCGCAGCGAACCGGTGGGTAGCCTACGGGGATCGCCGGGGTGTATCAGCGGCGTTGAAAAAGATTTACACCGCCACAGACGAGACCACAGCCCGTGCTGCTTTAGAAGAATTTGAAGCCTCCGAATTGGGAGAAAAATACCCACGCTCAGTCAAGGTCTGGCAGGACGCGTGGGCGCGGTTTGTCCCGTTTCTGCAGTTCCCACCAGCAGCCAGGAAGGTAATCTATACAACGAATTCCATCGAATCGTTTAACAATGAGCTGCGTAAAGCTACGCGCAACAGGGTGCAGTTCACTAACGATGAATCAGCGATAAAGACGCTGTGGTTGATGATCTGCAACATTGAAGACAAACGAGCTGCAAAGAGAGCGAAGCAGGGCAAACGAGTCTCAGCGACAGCCGGCAGGCTTATGGAAGGAGCCCGAGTTTCCGGCTGGAAACAAGCCATCAACCAAATGGCTGTGGCCTACCCCGACCGCTTCGACAAATACCTATAAACCCAGCCCCACACACAAACAACTTGACACGCTCGGTCGCCCGCGCGCGAGGTGCGGTGCTCGTATGGACCTGACCCCTTTTCCGAAACAGGATACCTTCGTACACTCTTCTCAAATTTTATGAATTAAACGGGGCATAAGGGGATAGAATGGTTGTATCCCACTAGTCGACAACGTGGGATACAACCATCAGTCAGGTTCACCTAGGAGCACAAGATGCATAAAGCAGCAAAAGGCCTAGCGGCAGCTTTTATTGCTGTATCTATGGCTACAGTCCAAACACCGGCAATGGCAGTCCAAGCACAGCCGTCGCAAACATTCACAGGAACACGCACAGTCAGCCAAAGCCCCGATGAAACTCCCGCTTTTCTTGGCGGCAACCTTCATGGGTTGACTACTCAAACTTTGTCGGTTAATGGATACGGCGACGTTACCGCAACTATTAACAATGACACGGGAGAGATCACTACTACGTATCCCGACGGTTCAACCAAGAAAACTACCGTTGAGGAAGGGGCGAAAGCACTTCAAGCCCGTTTTGATGAAGCAACTCCAGAACAGCAAGCTAAGCTACGAGCTTCCATGGAAGAGCGTATTAGCAAAGAGCAGGTCTGCCCTTACGTCGTTGGTCTAGTTGGCGCGGGACATGCCGAAGCTTGGAGCAAGGTACTAGCTTTGGCCGCAGTCAATCCCGTAATTGCAGGTTTAGCCCTTATGGGAGAAACCGCATTTTGGGTTTGGGTAGGAACTCACTGCTAAAGGAGTGACGTCATGCAACTGTGGATTATCGCAATCCTAGTCTTCGCTGGAGGTAGCATCGGCTACACCCGCGGCCTAAAGAAGCGAATGGAAAATAATCCAGAACTGCAAGGAAAAGGCCTCCGAGTCTTGTTTGCACATAAGTAACCCTTGCACTCGCCGGTTTGCTTTTGGTTGCCAGTTGTGTCGGCACCGGGGGCTTAACTTATTGCACCCCGAGTAAGCCCCTTTGGTTGCCCCGCTGGCACAAAGGAAGCCACCCAGCGCGTGCATGATAGGGACACGCGCTGGGTGGCTTTCCCTAAGAGTCCAAGCGTTACTTACTTACAGCGTGGCCAAGCCACAACTTCTTCCGGCTCGGAATCGTCCTTGCTTTTAGTAGCGGTTAGCTTATTCCGGCCAGACCCCAGCAGAGTAACGAACGGAGTTAAGGTAGCTAGAGTGACGAAGAACTTAATAAAGGTGCCAATTGCACCAAGATCTACTTCTTCATGATCTGCCCACCAGGCAACAACTAGCAAGACTGCATAGGCAAAGAAAGTGACCCTGTCCGCTTCATAGGCAGCAGGATTATCAGTGACCTTCCATCCTTCCAACTTTAGGTAACGGCAAATCCAACAACCACGGTAAAGGAAGAGAATAAACGCCACCATCATCACCACCGTGGCAACTGCCGTAGCGAGCATAAACCCCTTATCACACCACTCATGAACTCCCGCCAAGGAAGTAAGGAGAGAGATGGTCGCTATAGCAAAATCGAGCGGTGGATAGCATCGGGGGTTTGACTTTCCTATAGGGCTTTCCGTACCGCTTTTCATTCCTTTACCTCTCTCGGCGACTATTTTGAACACTTGAGTCCTATAAGAGTAACCCATTAGAGAGTAATGTTCTCCCAGTAAGGGGTTTTCTAGGGTACACCCTAGTTTTACGGGCATCCATGCCAGCAAGTTGCGCGTAAAATAGGGTAGATTCAGGAATTGTTTTACAGATGTACAGCAGGGTCTAGGCCTTAGGTTTACAGAGAGTGGTGGTTGTGGTGTTGTCGCCGGATGGTTTCCATGTTGAAAGTCATATTGACGCAGTGCCTGCGTTGGCGCGGGTGAAAAAACTGCATGGTGGGTTGTCGTCGGGGCAGCAGGCGTTGGGCAGGATTGTGCAATCCTTGCTCGCTGACGCTGATGCCCTCGACGGTATTCAGCTTTATGCCCTCTCGGATGCAATCGAGTCTTATCGTGATGCGGTCATAGAACAGGAGAATGCTGCCTTTAACCCCTCGCGGGGCGAAGACTAATGGCCAACGACTCCGGCTCCCGTGGGCAGCGGGTGGGCTATATCCGTGTTTCGACGGTGGAGCAGAATAATCAGCGCCAGAAAGAACTACTCAATGCTTCCGGCAGGATTGACCGGTTCTTTGAAGATAAGATTTCCGGCCGCACGAAGACTGCCCGCCCTGGGCTTGTCGAGTGTATGGCGTATGTGCGCGATGGTGACGAGCTCGTCGTCTCGTCGATTGATCGCCTCGCCCGATCTCTAACGGATCTGCGTGGCATCGTTGATGAGCTCACCGACAAGGGTGTGACTGTTACTTTCCTGCACGAGAACCTATCGTTCTCGAAGGGTGCTAGTGACCCGCGTGCGGATTTAATGCTGGGTATTTTGGGTTCGTTTGCGGAGTTTGAGCGGGCTATTATTCGTGAGCGCCAGGCGGAGGGGATTGCGTTGGCGAAAAAGGCCGGCAAATACAAAGGGCGCAAGCCTGCTCTTAGCCCGCAGCAAGTAGTGGAGATTAAGCAGCGTGTGCTGGCAGGGGAGTCGAAAGCCGCACTAGCGCGAGAGTTTGGGGTCACCCGTCCTACCGTGTATCGAGCATTGAAAAACGCCTAAAAGACGCAGCCGTAACGGTAAATCAGCGCAACTTGACCGGGGTTCGTATGCGTAAATATGCGCAGATTGGGCTGGCTGCATGGGAATTCGATGCTGTCTGCCTTTTACTTCTCTGCGGAGACCACCGGCCCCTTTTCGGTCCAGCGTTACTGCTAACGTTAGTGCCGGTTCACAATCATGCCCCACCACCTGTGGTGGGGCGTGGGCGTGACTTCCTCGTCGGTGCGCGGTTAGGTCCGCGCGTGTACGTGGGCTGTTCTGCGCGCCTAGTCGGCGAGTGGACAACTCTACGACGTTAGGGAGGTGACCGATGGGTAGACACTCATTGGAAACGCCCGGTCGCAAAAGAAAAGACCTTGATGCCACCAAGCTTGACTGGCTCGATGTGGCTACCAAGGTCATAGTTCTTGCGACCGCAATCGTGAAGCTCGTTGAGGCGATGCTTCACATGGGCCTTTAGGTCCGATAACTCCAGCCGATTCGCAGTCGGTTGGGGTTATTTTTATGTGCAGCGATGGGTCAGGGACGAACCATGCTGTCATGTCTTAGGCTAATGTGCGCGCGGAGGTTTCGCAATACTCCCACGCTGGGGACGTAGCTACCTTTCTCTACTGCGGGCAGAAATCTGCGTAGTCGTTCGCATGGACTGCCGTGGTTGGTGTTTGTGCTGGTGGGTTTCTATATTTCGCGGGGGAGCAGTGGGGTGGCGTGACTTGTGCACCAGGTGTTGGTGGTGCGGAATACTTCGCCTTGACGCAAAATCTTGCGGCCAATTTCGCTGCGCTGAGACCCGAAGAGGGCGTGGAGCATGTTCGCTGTGGCGGTCGCATCGGCTACTGCTGCGTGCGCGTCAGGATTGTCCAGTCCCAGGCGGTCGAGGAGTGCCGGTAGGTTGTAGGGGCCACGGTCGAGTATTTGCTTGGCAAGGTCAATGGTGTCAATGAAGGGGAAGAACTCGTCCTCATTATCGTCTCCACCGGTCATGCGGTCGACCTCAGCAACGATCATTTTTGAGTCAAACGGTGCGTTGTGCGCGAATAGTTGCATGCCGTCGATGTAGCTGGTGAAGTCGCCATATACCTCGCTAAACGTTGGGGCGGTTGCCACCATGTCGTTGGTAATGCCGTGAATGTGGGAGTTTTTAATGGCCTTGCCGTCAGGATTAAGCAGTGTGTGCCAGGAGTCGACGGGGTTGAAGTGGCTGTCTGCGCGCACGGCAGCGATTTCAATGATGCGGTCGTAGCACTTGTTAAAGCCGGTGGTTTCAGTGTCAATAACGGCAAAGACCGGCTTGCCCGGCGTGCGTGGGGTGTAGCGGTTGAGGAGGTTTTCTAAAAATCCCATGGCCCCAAGCCTAGAGTCCCATACCGACATGGAAGCCTAAACGCTATCGAACATAACGGCAGCACTGTTTTCTGTGTAGCGCCCCTGGGGCACTTAGTTACCTTTTCTGATTCTTTGCCGCTCTTTTCTTTTCCAAGACAGTCTAGAAGACACAAGGATACGTGGAGGGTCATAGGACTGCGGTTGTGGTGGGGTGTTTTGGTGGCAACCAAATCGCTTGCGATTTGGGCGGCAGCCCAACGAGCCGAAGGTGAGGCGGGAGCCTTTCGGTCTTAAGCTTCTGGTGGTGTTGGTTGGTGGATCCCCTGTGGGGATATAGAACTACAGGGATATAGTTATAAGCCACCTGGGAAAATAGGTAAACGTGCAGGTAAAACCCTGTGGATAACTAGTCGAATATTGGT
>NZ_JAKOPM010000019.1:0-36236 GCF_022288805.1 Corynebacterium yonathiae | reverse complement strand
AAATATGCGCACCTGTATTGGTAAATATGCGCACCTGTATTGGTAAATATGCGCACCTGTATTGGTAAATATGCGCACCTGTATTGGTAAATATGCGCAGCCCGACCTGGGGTTTTCTTCCGTATTGGTAAATATGCGCACCTGTATTGGTAAATATGCGCAGTCTGATTTGGGCATAAAGAAAGCGCCCGAGTGGGGCGCTTAACGGTTGCTGGGGATTAGTCGAGTTGGGGCTTTGGTGGACGCTGTCGAATAGAGGTGGCGGTCTTGGTGACCATGACTCCGTTGGCGTCGGCGGTGATGCCGGCGTTAGGCCAAACAGTCAAAATGTCGTGAATGGCTTTCTTGACATCGGTGCGGAAGTTTACCCAATCTTGACCTTTGGTGAGTTTTTTGGTGGCGAAGTTTGCGGCCATCATTTCCCACGTGAAGGTGTAGGCGTCGCGGTTGTTTTTCGCCAGCCAATACTGCTTGAGAGTCAGCCAGATGTAGATGTCCATTGAGCGGGGTTTGGTGAGTTCTCGTAGGACGTTGAGGTCGATTGGGATGGGGGATTCTGCGATGTGCTTGAAGAACTTTTCGGTTAGCGCCAGCTCTGACTCAATGAAGCTTCCCTGGTTGGGGTCTCGGGGGTCGAACCAGAGGTTCCAGCCGTCCAAGATTTGGGTGTTGCTGCCTTGAGCGTGCACTCCGTCATCGCTTTCGACGGTAATGGTAGAACCTGCGATACGAAGGATTTGTTCGCGAATGTTTTTCAGGTTGCCTGTTGCTCCGCCAGTTCCGCGGCCTAGAACGCCGATTGCTTTGAGGAAATGGTTCATCGAGTGGCCGAGCGGGATGCGGCGCGCTTCCTGCTCGTCGATTTTCCCTTCTTTGAGGCGTCCAGCGTTTTCTACTGCTCGGGTAATGACGTAGGCCATGATGAGGCGCGGATACTTGCCGTAGGGGAGACCTCTGCGAGAGTAGACCGAGATTATCCCTTGTGCAGTTTCTACGACGCGCTCATTGTTTTCTGCTTTGCGGTAGGGGAAGAGTGCTTGGACGAAGAGTTTGGAGGTGTAGCCGACGTCTTGGGCTTGGAGGAGTTCTTGTGCGGCGTCGTGTTCTTGCCTGCGGGCTAGTTCTTTGACTGCTTCGAGCTTGGCGCGGCGCTCGTCTGGGGTGTGTGGGGGCTGCATGGTGCCGTGGTCTCCTTTTGGATTATCGACACCGCCCGTGTTGTGCTTTGCTCACTGTCCGTGGGGAAGTGGTAAAGTCTTACCCGACACGGTCGGTGTCGTTTTCTTTTTTGGGCCCCCGCTAGAGCGCCAACTCTATGATGCGGGGGTTTCCTCATGTTTTGAGGAATGTGCGCGCCCTGGACTTGAACCGAGGGTGTGTGCCGCTCGCGCTGCGCACCCCACGGGTGTGGGGCGCGTCTTTTTATTTTCTCCGCCTATTAAATCACATCAGTGTGACTTACTGGGAGATTTAGTAATGGTGGCGGCTGTTGCCAAGAAGCCTTATTGGCCGTTTGCTTTGATGAAGCTTGCTCGGAACCTAAGGTATTAGTGGAGTCACTGTTGTTCTTCGGGCTCGTCTTTTAGCCCGTTGAGCATTATTTGGTTAAACAAGTTGTTGATTGTCTTCTCTTCGAAGTCTGCAGCCACTTGATTCCAATGGAATTCTTCTAGTTTGGGAAGCATGGCTGTAATAGCCATTTTTAAGTAGAAACCTCGACTACGTCCTGTCCTATCGCAGAGAGTGTCGAGTCGTTCAATGATTTCATCTGGCATCCGTACAGACACCACACGTCCGGAAGGGTGGGGTGCTTGTTTCATATGCAGTATCCTCTCCTTGGCAGCAATGGTAAACATTGTTTACCATTGCTGCCACTCTTGGGACTGTCGATAGAATTGTTTAATCGACACTGTGTAAACAATGTTTACCACACGTAAGACTGGTGGAGTCTTCTCAAACTCTTTAACAGCATCATGAGCGGCGCGCGCCACAGAGAGGAAGGACGCTTCCGTGGGCGCACTGCCATTTATCGGCTACCAACCATGTCCCCATCTGCACTCATCGCCATGCTGGTCTGGATGCTCATTGCCCAGATACGACGCGCAGGATTGGGAACAGGAATCATCAGAGCGTTAGGCGGAGTAATCGCCTGGGTAATCATCTGGTTCTTCCTCACCTTCCTCGGCGTGATGGTTTGCTCCATGGCTGACCACTACGAGCGCGCTACGGACGAGACCAACGACTCGCCATACTCCAACCCGTATGACGCCGCACCCGTCAACCCCGGTGAGTAGTACGACCTGAACGAGCAACAGTAGCCGCAGCCGCTAACGTCGAAGACTGTCTTTCTCTCTACTGACTACTGGTCGCCATTGTCATCGGCATCATCGCCGCCAGCGTCCTTAGTGGCGCTGGCGGCTTCGTCGTTGTCCCGGCCCTCATCATTGCCAGCGTGCGACTCATCGTCTCCAGAGGAGTCCTCCGCACTAGGGGAGGACTCCTTAGCAGTCTTGAGCATGTCGTTGAAATCGCGCTGGCTTACACCGACGAGCTCGCGCACGAGTTCTTTAGGTTCCCCTAGGTCGATAATGGACTGCGAGGCTTGACCAATCTTTTCGTTCAACTTGTCTCGTTGCTCAATAAGGCTGAGCAACGAGTTGATGCTCTTCTTCCGGTCGCGCAGCTTACGCTGTTCTTCTTCGAGACGCTGACGCAGTTCCTGACGCTTCTTCAAACTTCTACTTGCGGTAACCATAAACCCACAATGCCAGCGCACACACCGCCCCGCTCCTGACACAAACACCACGCGGGAAGTTCGGCGTAATCGGAAGCAAGCAGTGGACTATCCCTGCAGTCTCTCGACAGCGCTGTAGACCTGCAGCCGTGGGCGCGAGCGCCCTTTTTACAATACACTATATGCACTCTTAGTGTTAATCGGGTTTTGGCTGCTAGACTAGGGCGCATGATGACCCTGCGCGTAGTCAATAGCGGAACAGGTTATGAGTACCTGTTGCGCTCTGTGGCTACCAATGATGGGCCGACAGATGCGCCAAGTTTGTCGAAGTATTACGACGCGAAAGGCACCCCGCCAGGTCGTTGGTTAGGCTCTGGTTTGGCTGGTTTGAACACCGAGAATGCCGTGCAGGGTGGGGAAGTTACCGAGTCGCAAATGGCCGCGTTGTACGGCGAGGGGCTGCACCCGGATGCGGATATGAAGATGTCCGAGGGTCAGAAAATCAAGGACGTACAGCTGGGGCGTCCGTTCGCTAATTTCACTAATGATGTGCCGGTTTTGGTGGCACTTCGTGACGCTGAGCGCCGCCATAGGCAGACAACGGGAACGCTGATGGGAAAGCAGGAGCGAGCCGAATTAGTCCAAGATATTGGCCGAGAATTCTTCATTGAAGAACACGGAGTCGAGCCGCAGTCAGGCCGAGAAGTTGTCAACTGGGTCAATGGTCTTAAAGACAACGTGCGCCAATCTGTGTCGGGTTTTGACCTGACTTTCTCGCCTGCCAAGTCCGTGTCTGTGGCGTGGGCGCTGTCTGATGAAGAGACCGCGCGGCGCATTGAGGCGCTTCATCATCAGGCCGTAAAGGAAGCTATGGCGTGGGCAGAAGACAACGCTTTGTTTACCCGAGTTGGCAAGCAAGGGCGTGAGCAAGTCAAGACGAAAGGCTTCGTCGCGTCGGAGTTTAAGCACTACGATACGCGCGCAGGAGACCCGGATCTGCACTCGCACGTGCTGGTATCCAACAAGGTTCAGACCGAAGATGGGCGCTGGTTGTCCATCGATGGGTACACCTTGATGAAGTATCATCAGTCGATTTCGCACCGCTATGATTCCATCTTGAACACCCTGCTTTCTAACGAGATGGGCTACACTTTCACCGCCTGCGACCATGGGGTCAACAAGGAACCTACGTGGGAGATTGACGGTATTTCGCAGTCGCTGATGGAGTCTTTTTCCAAGCGTCGACGCGGCGCACAGCCGGTCTATAAGCGACTCGTGGAAGAGTTTGTTGCCGCGCGTGGTGCAACCCCTAACTCGGTTGAGGTGGGTCGTTTGTGGCAGCAAGCTATCTTGGAAACCCGTGATGCAAAGCGTGAACCAGAAAGCCTTGCAGAGCTTCGCGCAGGCTGGAAAGCGGAAGTCTCCGCGCGTGATACTGGGGCAGAGGAACTCGCTGCCATCGCCCAACTTGCCGCAGATTCTGGACGTGATGAGCGTCCAGTCTTTCGTTCCGAGGACCACCTTTCAGGTCTTATCGACGAGGTTTTAGACACCGTTGTCAGACGTCGTTCTTACTTTCGCGCCTCGCATGTAGCGACTGCTGCGGGTGGAAAACTCCAAGGCTATCGCTTCGATTCTCTTTCCGAGCGCGACCTTATCCACGCCACTGTGGTGGAAGCAATTGTTCGCGATAAGGCCATTTCCTTGAATGATTTCGACGTCCTGGAACTGCCCGAAGCCCTGAAGAACTCGGCTGGAAAGGCCCGGGATGCCCGCGCTGATAGCGAGCTTTATACCACCCAGGACATCCTCGATACCGAAGACAAAGCACTGGGCGCACTCAACGAACCGGTGGCCGCATTCGCACCATCTGCAGCGATTGATAAAGCACTGGATGAACACGAAGCAGAGGCTGGGTTCCGCCTTAACGCAGGGCAGGAATCCATGGCCCGCTACCTCCTTACCTGCGGCACACTCGCCGCTACCGGCGTAGGCCCGGCAGGTACTGGCAAGACTGCATCTATGCGTCTGGTTGCCAACGTGTGGGCCAATGAAGGCCGCAACGTGATTGGTCTGGCCCCGTCTGCCCAGGCGGCAGAGGTGTTGTCGAAAGACTTAGGTTTTGATGCTTTTACCATCGACAAACTCACCTACACCTGGCGTGGAAACCACCCAACAAAGCCCGGCCATAGTCTTAAAGACCTTCCGGTTTCTATTAACGCGGGCGATATGATCATCGTCGACGAGGCCGGCATGGCCTCGACCCCTAACATCGGCTCGCTGTTAGACATTGCCGAGGAAGCAGGCGCAGTCGTGCGCTTTATCGGTGACCATAAACAGCTCGGCGCGGTAGAAAACGGCGGACTATTCGGCGCAATGGTCAACGCCGCAGACCGCACGGATAATCAACTCTCCGAAGTCGTGCGCTTCGGCGGAGACCGTGAACAATCCGCCACCAGCTTGCGTTTGCGTGACGGAGATTCTTCTACCTTCGACTTCTATACAGAGCGTGGTTGGGTCAATGGTGGCGCACGCAGCGACATGCTAGGTAAAGCCGCAGCAGACTACCTGGCTGATATTTCTAGCGGTAAAACCAGCCTTCTCATTGCTGCTACCAACCGCGATGTGGCAGAACTCAACGAGACAATCCGCGCCCACTACATCGCCCACGGTGAGGTTGACACCACCGTGGAAGCTCAGCTTTCTAGAGGTGAACAAGCCGGTGTCGGCGATACGATTCTGGCGCGCAAAAACCAGACGTTCTACGACGATGAGACTGCTACGAGTACCCGTATCAACAACGGCACCCTTATGACAGTCACCGCCATTGCCGACAACGGCAGTATCACCGCCCGCAACACAGCAACCGGTGAGACCCTGTGCCTGCCAGCAGACTACGTCCACGACAATGTGCAGCTAGGCTATGCCGCTACTGTCCACCGCGCCCAGGGCAGCACCGTGGACTGCACCCGCGCGGTAATCGACCACCACGTGGATAGAGCAGGGCTGTATGTGGCACTTACACGCGGCAAAATCGCCAACCACATCTATGCTGTTACCGAACACCAGCTAGATGAACTGGCCGAAGAAGGCCACTACCACTACCAAGGAATACGCCAAGCCCCCAGTGTCAGGGACGTCTTTAATAAGGCAATCTCGCGCGATAACAGCCCAAAGGCTGCACGCGAGGTCATAGCCGACGTCGTAGACGAGCAGACCTCACCCGATCGCATGATGAGCCTATGGCTTATGGGCAAAGATGAGGCCACCAACGACTTCATCGACGCTTACCTACCCGACTGGATCGACACCCTGCCCGGTGACCTTGCTCAAAAGATTGAAACCAGCGATGACGGCACAGAACCTATCCGCCACGGCTGGGCAAAACTCATTGACGCGGGCATTGACCCGCGCACCGTCATGGACGCGGCGACCCGCGATATTGACAACGCCCACGATCCGGCACGCCTTATCCGCTACCGCCTAGATGAACAGCTTCGCCAGCTTGATACGGGCAAACGCAACCAACTACCACCTGTATCCAGGCATGCAGATATAGAACTCGATACGTGGCTTCGCACCCACAACCCTTACGATCGCGCGGAAACTGCTCGCCTTACTGGAAAGGAAGGAAACCTTAACCAGCTCAACCAAACTGTGCTGGCAGAGCACGCACGCTTTGCTCGTTCCAAGGTGGAATCGCTCACTTGGCAGGAAGCAAGTATTACTACTCGCCTCTACGAAGACAAAGACGCAGCCCTTAACGAGGTAAAGGCTAACTTCCAGCAGGTGCGTCTTGATGCTGCGCGTATTCGCGCCTATGAGCAGGCCATGGCAGACCACAGTTCCGCCTTGCGTGAAGAAGAAGCTGCCCTGGCAGACATTGAGCACCAACGCCTACTGGCTGATGATTACACCCGCCCGGTAGCCGAGCGGGCTTATGACCACGACGCGGCAGGCTATGGCACCTACCAACAGCGCATAGACCATGCGCACAAGCGTCTTGAACAGGCGCAACAGCGCCGCAGCCTAGCGCAGCAGGCCATTGAAGACACCGGCGCTAACCTTCCGGAGGCACGATTGTGGGAGGAAATCTGCTACCGCGCCGAGGACCACGAAGAATGGGACAAGCGCCTCCACGCAGCCCAACAGTACGACAGCGAACACACCGATAGGCTGCAACAACGCCTCGATACTATCCGCCGCGAGAAAATGGACTGGGCCGACCGCGCCGACATCGCTACCCGCTTGCGCGAAGAAGAAATCCCGAACGATGTTGCCGACCATGCAGGCTATATCGCCGATGAAGTAAACCTCCTGGCCGCACAACGCACCTACGAACTACGCCGCCTCGGCATAGACGAATCCGCCCAAGACACCATCCGCGACATGATGGCAGACACCATCGCCGCCGCCTACGAGCACGACACCACTGACTATGACGAGCCAGACACCTCCTACAACGAGGTGGAAGAAGAACCATCAGCACCTGAGACCACCCCAGAAGCCGACAACACCGACAACACCCAGGACGAAGACGCCGGCGATCTGCACCAGGGCGCACAAGCAAGCCTCGACTTCCTCGCCAGCCTCGGCCTAGGTGGCGAGCAACAAAGCGTTACCAGCGACAGCGATACCACTGACGAACAAGCACCTGCTGACGACCTTGAAGAAGAACAAGGCCCAGAGCTCTAGAAACAGCGAGGTAAAAGCACTAGAGCGCATATGTGTATATACCTATATCCGCATATGTGTATGTAGGTATATACACCAGATAGTTAGCTTCTTTCCTCGAGCCATCGTGTTGCCCACTCTTCAAAAAGTTGGGAGATACTCTTCTCTTCTTCCACTGCGGCGAGTTTGAGCTCTTTAATCAATTGCCGATCGCGGACGTACAACTGAAGGCGTGTCGCTTTATCGTTAGCTTGGGCGAACATCTTTGTTGAAGGCGAGACCTCCGACTTATTTCCAGACGATTCTTCCCGCGCCTTATTTTTAGCCTTTGGAATTGCCATTGCCTACCCCTTAATCCTCAAATGCTGCGACTACTTCTCGAGCCAAAGAATCCCAAACCTTCGTACTACTGGGCTTTGTTCCGAAAGCGCGACGTGTAGCCGCCCTCGTTGGGATGACTGTTTCAGCAAGCGCTGCAGTTTCATCACCCTCCAGTTCGGCATGGACTTCATCTAGAAGTTTTTCCCTTCTGTCGACATTCGACAGAACAACTGCTGTTGGTATCCCCATTTCTATTAGCCAAGAAAGTGTGACCTGCGTTCGATCAATATCCATCGGGGAAACACCAGTTGGAAGAAGGACTAAATCGGCAGCCTCGGCGCTTTCGGTTATGAAAGCTAAACCACCTGGAGGGGTGTCGACTATAAGAAAGTCCGGATTGTTCCCTCTCCTGACTACTCCAGGGAAATCATTTGAACTGCGGACAGATTCGATGGGAAATGGAAAATCCTTTACTCTGCTCGCCCATCGGGTGGCAGATTGCTGGGGGTCGCCGTCTGCGACTGCAACCGTATAACCCATCTTCCGAATTGCCTCTGCGAGCATTATCGAAAGTGTGGTCTTCCCTGTCCCGCCCTTCGACTGAATCACGGAAATTACTCGAGTCATAAAGCAAGAATAGATTTAGAGAAGATCTCTCCAGGTAGCGACATGCGCATGTGTGTATATCATGCTATGTGGAGGGAAACCATTAAGTAGAGAGCTGAACTAAAAATCACTTTATGCGCATGTACTGATATGCACATATGCATATATGCGCATCTCGAAATTTAAAGCTATCCACTTGCTGAGGGATATTCCGGTTGCGGGCGCGTTGTAAGGCGGTATGGTTTTGGGTGTCCGCAGCGCACCTCCCCCGGCGCATAGTCGGACGGAAGGAAAACAAAAAGCCACGACTCCCGCACCCCCGCAGGTGGCTTCTCCCCAGTGCTTCCAACGACGAGAAGCACTGGGGAGTTTCCTTTTATTGAGCGCCTTCCAGCCGCTCTTTGAAGCTGGTGGCTAGCTCTAGGGGTTCGTCTGGGTTATCTGCCGAAAATTGTATAGAGCTAGCAGAAGCCAAGCTTCTTGGCCGCAGCCTTAAGGGTGCTGGTTCGTTCTTCTTCAGAAGTGTTGGCGAACAGTTGCCAGTGAATCCCGGTGTCGGATACCCAACCGGTTTCAACCAGTAGTTGGGCAGCTTGCCCCAGATTGCGCGCAACGATTGTTCCATCAGATGCGTGGAGCCCTTGGGCAGTCCAGTATACGTTTCCTGAATGGTCTTGTTTTAGGGCTTCGCCTGCGTAGGCCATTTGACGAGCCAGATTGCTTCCATCGCCAGCATCATCATGGTTACCCATGACTGGTACCCATTTACTGCGAACTTCCTTTCCCACGTTGACGAACGGATTGTCTTCGGAAGGGAATTCATTGACGAGATTGTCCATTTTGCAAAGTCTCCTTTCAACTTCCGGGAGTTTTCTACTCCTATATCGCAGCCTATGGGGAAAGACTGTTTAATGTAAGGTTCCCGAAAGATTATTTAGAGTATGCCGCGGGTGACAGCGTTGTCTTCGCGGATGATCTCCTGACCGATGCGCTTCAGGCCGAGGGAACGCAGCGTGTCACGCTGGTTCTGCTTCCTACCAACAGTGCCCTTGATCTGACGGATCTTCAGTGCCATGGGTTATGCCCCCTGTCCTGCAGCACGAGCGCGCAGCATGGCTGCCGGAGCAACCTCTTCGAGGCTCTTGCCACGACGTGCGGCGACCTCTTCTGGGCGCACGAGCTCCTTGAGGCCGGCCACCGTTGCGTGAACAACGTTGATGGCGTTCGGCGAGCCGAGCGACTTGCAGAGAATGTCCTGGACGCCAGCGCACTCCAGCACCGGGCGGGCTGCGCCACCGGCGATAACACCGGTACCTGGTGCAGCCGGACGCAGCATGACGACGCCTGCTGCGGCCTCGCCCTGCACCGGGTGGGTGATGGTGCCGTTGATCATCGGGACACGGAAGAAGTTCTTGCGAGCTTCCTCGGCACCCTTCTGGATAGCAGCCGGGACTTCCTTGGCCTTGCCGTAGCCGACACCGACCATGCCCTGGCCGTCACCCACGATCACCAGAGCGGTGAAGCTGAAGCGACGACCACCCTTGACGACCTTGGACACACGGTTGATGGTGACGACGCGCTCGATGTACTGGTTGCGCTCGTCCTGCTGGTTGTTGCGACGATCGTTACGGCCACCGCGGTCGTTGCGGCCGCCGCGCTCGTTGCGATCGTTGCGGTTGTTATCGGCGGAGCGTCCGCCGTTACGGTCACGTTCCGACATCACGCGTTCCTTCCGTTGGAGTTCATGGTGTTGGTGGTCATTAGAACTTCAGACCACCTTCGCGGGCGGCGTCAGCCAGAGCGGCGACGCGGCCGTGGTACTGGTAGCCAGCGCGGTCGAAGACGACTGCCTCGATGCCAGCTTCCTTCGCACGCTGTGCGATCAGTTCGCCAACCTTGGCGCCACGTGCCTTCTTGTCGCCCTCGACTCCACGGACCTCTGCTTCGAGGGTGGACGCAGTGCACAGGGTGTGACCGACGGTGTCGTCGATGACCTGAACGTGCATGTGACGAGAGGTACGGTGCACAACGAGACGTGGAGTCTCTGGGGTGCCGGACAGGGTCTTGCGGATACGGAAGTGGCGACGTGCGCGAGCGTTGCGACGGCGGGTGGAGATGTCCTTGCCCACCGGCAAACGCTGGCCTTCCTTGTTCGTTGCGTTGTTGCTCATTACTTACCCGTCTTTCCATCCTTGCGACGGACCTGCTCGCCTTCGTAACGGATGCCCTTACCCTTGTATGGGTCATCCTTCCGCAGACGGCGGATGTTAGCGGCGATCTGTCCAACCTGCTGCTTGTTGATGCCTTCGATGGAGAACTTGGTGTTTCCGTCGACGGCAAACTTGATGCCCTCAGGCGCCTCAATCAGGACTGGGTGAGAGTAGCCCAGTGCGAACTCCAGGTTCTGGCCCTTGAGCTGCACACGGTAACCCACACCGAAGATTTCCATCTTGATGGTGTAGCCAGTAGTAACGCCCACGACCATGTTGTTGATCAGGGAGCGGGACAGGCCGTGCAGGGAACGGTTCTTGCGGCGGTCATCGGGGCGGGAGACGACGAGTTCTTCGCCTTCCTGAGCCACGGTGATTGGTGCCGGAATCTCTTCAGCCAGGGTGCCCTTAGGACCCTTGACTTCAACGTTCTGGCCGTTGATGGTGACGGTGACGCCAGAGGGGACGGTCACCGGTGCCTTGCCAATACGAGACATGGTTAAACCTCCTCTTACCAGACGTAGGCGAGGACTTCTCCGCCCACGCCCTTGTTGTTGGCCTCACGGTCAGTCAGCAGACCCTGGGACGTGGAGATAATAGCCACGCCCAGGCCACCGAGAACCTTTGGCAGATTAGTGGACTTTGCGTAAACGCGCAGACCCGGCTTGGAAACACGACGCACGCCAGCGATGGAACGCTCGCGAGATGGGCCGTACTTCAGGTTAAGCTCCAGGGTCTTGCCGACGGTCTCGTCGTTAACGGAGTAGTCGGCGATGTAGCCTTCCTGCTTCAAGATTTCGGCGATGTTGGCCTTGATCTTGGAGGATGGCATAGACACGGTGTCGTGGAACGCATTGTTTGCGTTGCGCACTCGTGACAACATGTCCGCAATCGGATCAGTCATGGTCATGTGAAGTGACCTGTTGCCTTTTTCGTTACGGTTCCCGTGCTCACCCTTGATGAATCGCGTGTACCGCACGATCGCTGGCTACTCACGCTCCGCCTAACTCAGTAGTTAGGGGTGCTCGCTGCCTTTATCCGTGCGGCCGCTTCGGGCGAGGGGCCTGTAACAAAGTGGATGTACAGTTTTTCTCCCTTGTAGCGGGAGACTCTTTCCGCAGGTCATGTGGCATTCCCGGGATTTTGACGCGTTAGCGTCGAAAAAAAGAACATGGGGGTACCTACCTACGGCAAGACCTGACTAGCCTAGCAACCAGCTAAAACATGTCCAAATCCCTGCTCAGAAGCATAGAGCTGAGGTGTAGGGTCGGCGCCATTCAGGGCCGACCGACCTCACTAGCCGCACCTGCTGGCTCACACACTCACCTGCACAGCTCCACAATCCCTCCTTGTAGTACTTTGATTAGGCTTACCTTGTTCACATAAGATTGCTCCCGTTAAGATCATGGACTTTCACGCGTCAAGGAGGGATGCATGGCTATCTCTACCCCGCATGCGCAATCCCCTTCTCAATCACACCTGGGGTCTCGCGCGGACGCTACTGCGGACGCTTCTGCCAGCGCTCCATCAGGTAAAATCCCGCGTCGCCTCGTCGGCCTCGGCGTCCTTTTCCTCCTATTGCTCGCCAGCATCGTTGCCAGCATCGTGTTTGGATCACGGCAGATCCCTTTTGGAGAAGTGTCCGCCGTGTTCCGCGATCTCGGCACGGCGTTCGGCCACGCGGAGGGGCTGAATGTGGATCAGCGCGTGATCGTCGAGCTCCGCATTCCCCGCACCCTGTTGGGCCTAGTCGCCGGTGCTGCCCTTGGCGCCTCCGGTGCATTGATCCAAGGGCACACGCGCAACCCTCTCGCGGACACGGGCATTCTCGGCATCAACTACGGTGCGTCCCTGGCCGTGGTTGCCAGCTTCTCCTTGCTGGGTGTGACGTCCGTGTGGGCTACCAGCATGTGGGCGTTCGGTGGGGCCATCGCTGCTACTGCGTTGGTGTTTAGTTTGGCGTCCATAGGAGGAGGACAGGCCAATCCAATGACGCTGGTCCTCGGCGGCGCGGCTTTGTCCGCGGTCCTCAGCGCCATCATCAGCGGTTTTATCCTCACTGACGATGCCAATCTGGATCGCATGCGCTTCTGGACCGTCGGCTCCATCGCGGGCCGGGATCTCACCGTGTTCTACGGCGTGCTGCCGTTTATCCTGGTGGGCCTCCTGCTGGCGTTCATCACGGCACCGCAGCTAAACCTCCTGAATCTGGGCGATGACATCGCCTCCGGACTGGGCATCAACACCCAGCGCGCCCGCCTGATTGGCATGGCTCTGATCGCACTGCTGGCCGGTGCCGCGACAGCTGCCGCCGGCCCCATCACCTTCATCGGCCTGGTGGTCCCGCACCTCGTGCGCGCCATCACGGGCCCTGATTACCGCTGGATCCTCCCTTACTCTGCCCTGACGGGTGCGGTGATGATGCTGTTCGCAGACGTGGTGGGCCGTCTGATCGCTCGTCCGGGCGAGTTGCAAGTAGGCATCATCCTCGCGTTCGTGGGCGCGCCGTTCTTCATCGCCCTTATTTATCGACGCCGGGTGGTGGCCATTTAATGAGTTCCCTCCTTGCCCGCCCTACCTCTTCCACTATCCCTGGGCGCCCGCCATTCCGCGTGGGCTCATTTTCTGTGGTCTGGCGCCCTCGCGCGTTGACGGTGTCTCTATTGCTGCTCGTGGCGATCGTCTTGCTAGCGGCGGTCTCCATCGGCCTGGGTGACTATCCTGTGTCCCCGGCTCGTGTGCTGGAGGTGCTGTTCACCGGCCAGGGCACCCGCATTGAGCGTCTGGTGGTTTTGGATTGGCGCATGCCTCGTGCGCTGACGGCCATTCTGGTGGGCTGTGCGCTGGGATTATCCGGAGCCCTCACTCAGTCCGTGACTCGCAATGCGCTGGCCAGCCCGGATATCTTGGGCTTCACTACGGGCGCGTCCGCGGCCGCGGTCACCGTCATCACTCTGGGTGGTGGCGCTGGTGGTTTCCTCGGCTGGCTCAGCAGCATCGGCATTCCCTTGGCCGCGGTGCTTGGTGCGGCTGTCACCGCAACGGTGATGTGGGCTCTGGCGTGGAGGAGATCGACTGATTCCTTCCGGCTAGTGCTGTTCGGCATCATCATCTCTGCTCTGTTGACCTCGTATATCAACTTCCTGATGATCCGCACGGAGTTGCGCGATGCCGCGGCCGCGCAGTTCTGGCTTACTGGCTCCCTGAGCACTGCGGACTGGTCCAAGATGTGGCCCATCGCCATTGTTGTGTTGGTGTTTACACCGCTGCTGGCCTGGATTGGTCACCAACTTTTAGCCACCTTGCTGGGCTCGGATACTGCACGGGCTTTGGGACAAAACGTCCAGGGTGTGCAGGTGCTTCTGCTCGCCGCTGCCGTGGCTTTGGCAGCAGTGGCGGTCTCGGCCGCTGGCCCCATCGGGTTCGTCGCCTTCGTGGCCCCACAGGTGGCGCTGCGCTTGTGCAACTGCTCTGCACCACCGCTTCTGGCCTCTGCGCTGACCGGCGCTGCGCTACTCCTGCTGGCAGATATCAGCACCCAAACTCTTCTGCCCGTAGAGCTGCCGGTGGGCATTCTCACCTCGGCAATCGGCGGTGCGTTCCTTATTTATTTGCTGGTCCAACGGAATAGGTCAACCACGGCATGAGAAAAGATCCCACCCTGGAAGTTAGCAGTGCCGCGAACAAAGAAGGACACATGACTCAGAAGCACAGCATGAGCGCACGCGGCCTCGCCGTGGGCTACGGCGACCGGACGGTCATCGAAGGCTTGGACGTGGACTTTCCTCGCGGGAAGATCACCACAATCATCGGCCCCAATGGCTGCGGCAAATCCACGTTGTTGCGAGCCATGTCTCGTCTCCTTCCGGCGAATGAGGGCGAAGTGCTGTTAGACGGCGCCGATATCTCATCCATCAGGCGCAAGGACCTCGCACGGACCATCAGCGTGCTGCCACAAACCCCTACCGCCCCGGAGGGACTCAACGTGGCTGATCTCGTCTCGCGCGGTCGGCACCCACACCAATCGTGGATCCGTCAGTGGTCGTCCACGGACGAAGCCGAGGTGCACAAGGCGCTGGAAATGACTGGCTCGATGGGGCTGGCGGAGCGCACCCTGGATTCTCTGTCCGGAGGGCAGCGGCAGCGTGTGTGGATCTCCATGGTTCTTGCGCAGAACACGGACATCCTGTTCCTGGACGAGCCCACCACCTACCTGGATCTGGCCACGTCGGTAGAGATTTTGGAGCTGGTGCAGCGTCTACGCCGAGAGCTGGATCGGACTGTGGTGATGGTGCTGCACGATCTCAACTTGGCTGTACGCTACAGCGATAATCTCGTGGTGATGAAGGATGGACAGGTCCTCGCCACCGGGCGTCCCAGCGAGGTCATTACCCCAGAGCTACTGCTCGAGGCGTTTGCCCTCAACGCGCTAGTCATCGAGGATCCTGTCACCGGCGGTCCGCTGATCGTCCCCAAGTGACGATCAGGGCTTAGTCCTCCATCAGCTCCTGGGCGGGAGTCTTCTTGGACTTCCGCCAGTTGATCATCGCGGAAATCACCACCGGAGTCACAGACACCAGCACGATGACGATGGCGATCATGTCGATGCGATCCGCAATGCCCGGGATATCCCCCAGCAGCACGCCAATGCCGACCATGCTGACAATCCACAGCACTGCACCCGTGACGTTCCATCCCACGAACTTCTTGTACGGCATCTCCGCGGTACCAGCGGCCACGGGAATGTAGGTACGCACGATCGGGATGAAGCGCCCCAGTACCAGAGCCAACGGCCCGTACTTCAGGAAGAAAGCCTCGGCTTGTTCGAGGTGCTCGGTTATGAGGATCTTGGCGTCGGGCTTAAACAACTTGCGGCCAAAGCGGTGGCCGAGCCAGAAACCTACCTGGTCGCCCAAGAACGCCGCGACGATGGCCACGCCCACCAGAATCGGAACGTTCAAGCCCAGCTGATCGCGCAAGATTGCCGCGGTGACCAGCATGGAATCGCCGGGGAGGAACGGGAAGAGCACGCCGGATTCAATAAAGATAATCAGCGCAATGCCGCCGAGCGCCCAGCCGCCAAAGTTCTGGAGCAGGGTGGTGGCGTCCATGAGGTCGCTTAAGTGCACAGGGAATCCCTTCTAGAAAACAACTGGTCTATTCTTACCCCGGTTTCTGACCGGAATACAGGCAGCTCGCCCCTAGCGTGCATCCGTTATCCCCATGAGTGCCCGTCCCCTAGCCAGCAACAGCAAAACCGCCCCAGCACGTTCATGCGGGGCGGTTCGGCAGTTGATTCAGACTACTTCGTGGCGTCTGCCAACGGCTGCTCGATCTTGTCCAGCAGGTAGTTCAGGCTCAGCACGGTCTGCCATCCGAAGGCCTTTTCCAGGTCGCCTTCCAGGTAGACACTGTGTCCGTCCTTCACGGCGGGCAGCTTGCCCACGATCGGATCCTCGGTCACAGAAGCCTTGCTCTGCTTCGGAGAGTAAGACAGTTGATCCCACACCAGCACGTCAGAGTTGATCTGGTCTGCGTTTTCCTTGGAGACCTCACCGTAGAACTTGTCCTTGGTGATGCCCGCGTAGGCCGGGTTGATCTTGAATCCCAGCTCGGTGAAGAAGCGGCTACGCGGATCGCCCTCGGCAAAGACAGCCAGGCTCTCGTCGGAGACAGTGGCCACGCCGAGTTCCTTTTCGGCCCATTCTGGGTGGCGGCCCTTGAGCTCTGCGAACTTCTCCTTGACCTGCTCCACCTGGCGCTTTGCCTCTTCAGGCTTGCCCACGGCCTGCCCGATCTCTTCCGTGGTCACGTCCCATGGTTGCTGTAGTTCTTCGTATTCGCCCTTTTGTACGACGACAGGGGCGATCTCAGACAGCTTCTTGTACGTGTCTTCATCGATGTCCGAGTACACGGCCACGATGAGGTCTGGATTGTCCTTGGCGATGGCTTCCGCGTTGACTTCTGTGTCCTTGTCGATCCGAGGAGTGTCGCCCTCGATCTTGTCATTGGACCAGTTGCCCGCAGCCTGACCATCCGGGGTCATTCCGTCCCAGTACTTCACGGAGACAGGAGTAACTCCCAGCGCCAGCAGTGCGTCCTGATCCGTGTAGCCCAAGGAGACCACGCGCTGCGGGGCTTCCTTGATTTCGGTGGAGCCGTAGCGGTGCTCGATGGTGGTGGGGAATGCGCCCTGCTCGGCGTTGACTGCCTGGGAGTCCCCGGAATTTCCGGACTGGTCATCAGTCGAGCAAGCGGTCAGTGCCGCGCCCAAGGTCAGCACAGCAGCGGTGCTAACGAGAATCTTCTTGAGTGTCATTTTTCTCCGTTGTTACTGGTGACGGATTTCCGCGCGAGGCGTGGCCCGTACACAAAAGGGAAAGGTCAAACCTTTGGTTGGATATATCCAGCCCTATGTCCAAAGAATTCGGTGGCGGTCAGTTCCGAGTTGTCGTCGAGACGAACACGATCCAGAACAATCGCCGGCGCCGGCACGTTGGCACGGGGCGATCCACAGACCACCGCGATTCCTCCCTCGTGAGGGATGGTGACTCGGCCGGGGGTTCCGCCGAAGCGGCCCTGCGAGACGTGCGCGGAAAGCACGCGGACGCGCTGGCCTCGGAATTCAAAGTAAGCATTGGGGTACGGGTCGGACTGCGCCCTGACCAGCAAGGCGATATCTTCCGCAGGTTGGGTGAAATCTATGCGAGATTCCTGCTCGCCGCGCTTGTGGAAGTACGTAGCGCGGGTGGGATCTTGAGGTTGCGCAGTGGCGGTGCCTTGGGCGACGTCACTCAATGCGCGTTCCACGAGGGGCTCGATGAGGTCGATGGTCTTGGCCACGAGATCCGTGGTGGTGTCCTGCGGACCCACGGGGATCGCGCGCTGGGCAACGATGGGTCCGCCGTCCAGCACTTCATCCATCTCGTGCACAGTGACGCCCACGTGAGTTTCCCGGTTCAACAGCGCCCACAGGATGGGCGAAAATCCGGCGTACTCGGGCAGGAGACCATCGTGGACATTCAATGCGCCGTGCTTGGCCAGGCTGAAAACCTCGGGAGGAAGCCAGGTTCGCCAATTGTTGGCCACGATGATGTCTGGTGCAGCATCGCGCAACGCCTCAATGACGTCTTGACCCACGCGCTCAGTGACACACACCTGGAGCTCATGTTCGCTGGCGAGCTCCTCAACGGAGTCTGCCCACATTTGCTCATAAGGGTGATCGCTGGCAGGGTGCGTAACTACCAAAACTACTTCATGACCAGCATTGATGACCGCAGACAACGTCCGGTGTCCCCACGACTGATAGCCGAAAACAGCAACTCGCATGCAGGGGATGTTAGCTTAGGTTTACCTATGTAGTCAATGATGAAAGTGGCGCAATTTTCATGCCAGACTCCCCGGACGTGACCACCCTTCACCGAATCTCGGTGCCCGCGGATGCGGAAGCCCTCGTTTTCCCGGACCCCTACCGCTCGAACGTCGAGCTCACCGAATCGATGTCCACCGTCGATGTGCGCATCCCGGCGCACTCAGCAGTGACCTATAGCTTTCAATCCGGCGAGCTGAAATATCCCGATCCACATAACGCACACGGCGCAGGCCCACAGGCGAGCCTATTGAGCGGCGATTCTGTGGACCAGACACTCTGGCCGCCTCGCTCCCCAGAAGTCATCGCGGACTTGCCCGGCGCACGCCTGTCCATCGACCGGAAGGTATTCGGCAGGCGCTGCACCGCGCGCCTCGATGACCGCGGTGCGGATACCACCGTGGTGTTTTTGGATGGCGATGACTGGATCCATCTGCATGACCTCACGGGCGCACTGGACCGGGCAGTCACGGCAGGGCTTATCCCCCAGATCAACCGCGTCTTCCTGCCGGCAGCCAAAGACCGCAGCGAGGAGTACACCTCCCAAACATTCGCCAGCGCACTGGCCACCGAGCTTCCGCCGATCATCAACAGCAGCCACATAGTCCTGGTGGGGCAAAGCTTCGGCGGTCTCTCCGCCCTGCGCGCAGCTCTTACGGCTTCCACCGAAACCACGCCTGCAATCAAAGGAGCCATCGCCCAGTCCCCTGCCGTCTGGTGGTCCGCTGACCGTTCTGCAGAGCTCGCGGACACGCTCTCGGACGGGCCCGCAGGAGGCGACATTGCCGCACAGCTCACTGGCCCCTCACTCGAAAATCCTGCGGCTCACAGTGGCTCCGGTCTGGCACGCATCGTACTGACGTGCGGTGCAGAAGAGCCGCCCATGCAACGACACGTGGATGCAGTGGCCGATGCCCTGACACGCCGCGGCTTTCCCACCACCAATCACCGCACGCCCGGTGGCCACGACCCTGCGATGTGGCGCCACGGGATCATCCCGGCACTCGCCGAATTGCTGGGCTGAATCTACGAGCGCGCCTCCACAAACTCCGCCACGCGCTCGACTGTCCGCAGACCGTAGAATTCGCGCACGCCAACCTCCACTCCCAGCTCTCCACGCAGCAGTGCGCAGAGCTTGATGACCGCCATGGAGTGCCCACCCATGTCAAAGTAATCAGCATCCACCGGCACGTCCTCGGGCTCAATATCTAGCGATTCGGCAAACAGCTCCGCCGTGATCTCCTCGGTTTCGTTCGCCGGTTCGCGGCCCTTCTCCGTGATCCTTTCTCCCTCACCCAGTGCAGCAAGGTCGGTCTTTCCATTCGACGTCACCGGCAACTCATCCACGATCGACCATCGATCCGGGATCATGTAGCTGGGCAGTTCCTCGCGCAATGCATTACGCACGCCAGTCAGGAAACTCTGCCGCTCCCCCTGGTCCGCATCGCGCAGTTGTGGGGCCACGAGGTGACAGGCCAGGAGTGTGGCGTCGGATATACGAACAGGAACGGTCACGCAGTGGAGGATGCGGGGATCAACGCCGCGGGACACGGCGGCCGAGACGTCGCCGGGATCCACGCGGTGACCACGAATTTTCACCTGATCGTCGCTGCGTCCGAGGTACTCGAACATGCCATCCGCACGCACGCGGACGATGTCTCCCGTGCGATACATCCGCTCACCCGGGGCGCCCCACGGGCAGGCGACCATGGAGCTGGCGGTGCGCGCCGCGAGCCCATGATACTCCTGCGCTAAGCCGCTGCCCGCGAGGTAGAGCTCACCCGGCGCTCCTGTAGGAACGGGGCGCAACCACGGGTCCAAAACGAACGCCGCCGTGCGATCCACCGGCATTCCGATCACGGGCGTGGCGCTCTCATCCGTGCCAGCACCCAGGGCGTTGATGGTGTACTCGGTGGGTCCATAGAGGTTGTATCCGCGCACGTCATCGGCCTTTCGCAAGGTCTCCCACACGCCGTGCGAGACAGCCTCGCCGCCCAAGAGCACCAGCCGCGGGCGATGCGCGCCGGATTCCAGCATCCCCTCCGCGAGCAGCTGCTCGGCAACGGTCGGGGTGACGTTGATGACATCCACCTGATGCGCGCGAATGGCCTCAACCATGGCCGCAGCATCGCGTCGCAAATCCTCGGAGAAGATCCGCACCTCGTGGCCTTCCACCAGCCAAAACAGCTCTTCCCACGACATATCGAAGGCGAAGCTGATGGCATGCGCGATCCGCAACGTCCGCCCATCGGCAGCAGCTGGGGCGAAGATCTTGCGCCGGTGATTGTCCAGCATGTTGTGCAGCCCGCGATGCTTGATCACCACGCCCTTGGGCTTGCCGGTCGATCCGGAGGTGTACATCAGGTAGGCATCGTCCCCGGGCACCGCCGCAGGCGTGTGGGTGGTGGCGTGGGAATCGGCAGTGGTGACGTCGACGCAAGGAAGCGCACCGATCCGCTCCATGCGCTCCCGAGAACTCGAGTCCACCAGCGCGGCTGCGGGCTGGCTGTCCTCCACGAGGACCCGGAGCCGCCCATCGGGGTGCGTCAGATCAAGCGGCGCGTAGCGCACCCCTGCCCACAGGGCTCCCAGCAGAGCCACCACCGAATGCGCGGAGCGCTCCACCGCAATGGCGACAGTATCGCCGCTGGTCACGCCGCAATTCTTGATCTTTTCCGCAATGTCGGAACAGCGAGCAATCAGCTCACCGAACGTCCACTGCTGTGCGTCATCCGCTAGCGCGATGCGATCTGGGAAGCGCTGGGCGGTGTCCTTGAGCTCATCCGCAATGGTGCGGTCAATGCCTTCGGCCTTCTGCCAGGAAGCCATCTGCTCCGTCGTGCTTTGCGGGGAAGAATCCTCCGCTCGGGCTGGCGCCAACTGGGCCAGCTGAGCGAGCGGGACCTCTGGTGTGTCCACAAACGCGGTCAGGACTTCGGTCGCGGCCTTGAGCACGGAATGTGCGAGGGACTCGTCCACCACGTCGTGGCGGAATTCCAGCTTGATGCCCAGCTTCGGCCCCGGAGTGAATACCCAGGTCAGAGGGAAGTGCGTGGAATCTTCCGCGCGCTCCTCCACAACCCCGTGGCGTTCCCGAAGTTCCGCTGCTGCCTGCGGATCGAGGAAGTTCTGCACCACCACCATGGAATCGAACAGCGTGCCTACCCCCAGCTGCCGCTGGATGGCGCCGAGGTCCGCGGAATCGTGGTCCATATCCTCGATGCGCTGGCGATAAACATCCTGGACCAGTTCTTCTATGCTCTGGCCGGGCCGAGCTGTCACTCGCACTGGCACTGTGTTGAGCAGCACTCCCACCACATCAGACATGGCGGGGTCGCTCAAGGCATCGCGGCCACTGACAGACTGACCAAACACCACATCCGAATCCCCTGTGACAGCACCCAAGGCCACGGCCACGGCTGCGTTGACCACGGAGGTCAACGTCACGGCCTGCGCCCGGATCTTTTCCTGCAGTGCGCCGGTCAGCTGCTCGCTGACCTCGGCAAACACCTGGCGAGGCAACTCGCTACCAGCGTGCTCTGAAGAGATATCCGCGGCCTGCGGGGCAACGAGCGTGGGCTGAGACAACGTCTCTAGGCGATGTACCCAATAGTCGCTATCTGCCTGCTCTTTGCGAGTGTCAACGGACTCGAGCAGGGCGTCAGCAATAGAACAACCGCGAGGAACCAACTCTCCCGCACCCTGCGTGCGGGCCTGGCCGGACCTCAACGTCAGCCTCTCGAGGAAGGTTTGCAGCATCACTGCACGCGACCAACCATCGACCAGAACCAGGTGGTAGGTAAGAAGCAGCGTGTCGCCAGGCTGTCCGTCACTTCGGCCGGTGACGATGGTTGCCTTCGCCAGCGGCACGGATGCGAGATCGATGCCCGCGCTGCGATCAGCGTGCATGATCGCCTCGAGATCCCCTTCGGTGGTCTCGACGGGGAGGTCAATGCCCTGTCCACTCCACGGCAAGTTCTGCACGGGTTGGCCGGAAGCATCGGTGTGGAACTCCGCGCCCATGGCTGGATGCACGGTCACTGTGTCCCGGAAGGCTTCCACCACGGCCTCGGCATCCAGTCTCCGGTCAAACGTCAACGCAGTCTGTGCAACGTAGGCACCCGGTGCTGCCACCTGTGACTGGAACCAGATTCCGCGCTGCAGCACGCTCAGCGGAGCGCGGCGTCCTGAGGATTGCTCGCGGCTGACGTGCTCCTGCAACTCGCGAGCAACCTCGCCGATGGCGCTGCGCAAACGCTCGGCGGAAATCACCGCATTCACCACGGACAGCTCCATGCTTACGGCCCGCTCGCTAGACCACACATCGGCCTCCACCAGGTAATCCGTCCACTGGCAGGCGGCATCGCCCGGCGCGTGGAGGACAGCGCCAGTCTCTCCCCGTCCGAGGTAGTTGACCAGGATCTGTGCCCCATGGGCCAGGGTTCGCTGCCCTTGCGGGTGTGTGTATCGCAGTGCCTGATAAGTGCGGCGGTCCGGGGCTGTGCCGTCCTCGTGGAGCGCGCGCATTTCCGCTGCGGCACGTGCTGCATCCGCTGGATCAGCCAACGGGATTTCCACCGGCGCGATGGTGGTAAACCATCCGAGGGTTCGACCATAGGAATGATCAGCCGGACGTCCGTGGCCTTCTACGTCCACGGCCCAGCTCCGCGCGTCCGTGCCCATTGTTCGAGCCACCGCGACGGTCACCAGTCCTGCCACGAGGTCCTGAACGTCCACACCCATCACGTCGGGTGCAACGCTCTGCAGGACCTGCGCGGTCTGTCCGTCAATGTTCACTTCGAGCGTGCTCACATGATCCGTACTCCACTGGTTCGAGTCCTCGACGGGCCGTGGCAGCGTAGCCAGTTCACTCCAGTGCAGGGCATCCTGAGCTGCTGCGGTGTGAGCATCGTGCAGTTCTTGCAGGCAAAGATCCTTGTAGCTCGCCTGCCCGGAGAGAATCCTGCGCCCTGCGAGCGCATCGCGCAGATCGTCTTCCAGAATCATCCAACTGGCGCTATCGATCACCGCGTGATGAGCAACGGCCTTGACGTACCCATCCACACACCCGAGCACCACGCTACGACCAGCAGCAATATCGATGTGATCGATCAATGCATCCACGTCCAAAGCCCGCACAACCATAGGGCCGTCTCCCTCGGCACCAACAAAGTGCGCGAACGCAGAACTGGTGTCCACGCGCGTACGAAGCATCGGATGTGCCTGCGCTACCTGCTGCAGGGCCTGTTCCAAGTCCTCCACAGCGACTGGCCCCAGATCCAAGCGGCGCGCCTGCACAAAGCGGTCGCTCATGCCTCTTTCCATCTGCCTGCGCAGCATCGCCGGGATGGGGAAAGCCCCCGAGATCTCCTGGTGCCCGTCCTTGGGCAGGGCTTCTTCCTGGCTCTGCCTTGTTTCCTGGATTTTCTGCTGGGTGGCCTGCGGCGTGACCCGCTCGGCAATCTTGCGTGGCGTGCGGCCCAAGAAGAAGTCCCGCGGAGTCACGTTGAGATCAGCGCGCGCCAGCGCGTGAGTAACGCGGATGGCAAGAATACTGTCTCCACCTAAGCGGAAGAAGTCCGAGTCCGGCTCCACCTCGGCGCGGTCCAAGCGAAGTGCATCAGCAATTGCCTGCGAGATCGCCTCCACCAGATCCGAGGTGCCCGAAGCCTGCTGAGCAGCAGGAATCTCACCCAGAAGGTCCAGGATCGCGCGCTCATCCCGCTTGCCATTGATGGTCTGCGGCACCTGCGTACTCACCGCGAATAGCTGCGGAACCATGTAGGCAGGGAGCGCGTCTCGGGCCGCTGCGGCAGCTCGGGAGGTGATCGCCTTTGCGTCGGCACGAGAATCCGTAATCAACAACGCACCCGGCACCTGGCCTTCGGGCAGATCGACGACCACCACGGTGGCCTCCCGCACACCGCTGACCTTCTCCAGCGCGCTCTCGATCTCCCCCAGCTCCACGCGATAACCGCGCAGCTGCACCTGCCTATCGGCGCGGCCCACGTAATCCAGATGACCGTTGTTCAGCACCTTTGCCATGTCATTGCTGCAGTACATCCGCGCGCCGCCGCCAACGAAAGGATCGGCCACGAAGCGGGAGGCCGTGGTAGAAGCAAGCCCCCAATAACCCGCGGTGACCTGCGGCCCGGCAACGTACATCATGCCGGTCTCTCCAGGCTGCACCGGCTGTAATTGCGCGTCCAGAACATAGGTACGCAACCCGTCCATCGGGCGGCCGATCGGGCTGCGGGCCTCCCCTGCATTCTCGGAGCATTCGTGTGCTGTGACGTGCACTGTCGTCTCCGTGATGCCATACATGTTGATAAACCGAACATTCGGATGAGCACTGCAGTAGGCAGCCTCCGCGCGGGCCTCCAAGGCCTCGCCGCCGAAGATCACCGTGCGCACCGCAGAGTCCTGCCCGAGGTGCGGCTCCAACGCGGCAAAGGCGGTTGGGGTCTGGCTCAGCACCGTGATGGCTTCGGCACGCAACACCTCTGCGGCATCCTCGGGCGAGCGCATCAGCGCATACGGCATCACCACGGCACGCCCGCCGGAGCTCAGCGCTGCCCACATCTCCCACACCGAAAAGTCAAAGGCGAAGCTGTGGCTGATCGACCACACGTCCTCCTGCGAAAACTCCACGTGGCTGCGAGCATTGCCCAGCATCGCGGTCACGTTGGCGTGTGTGACGGCCACGCCCTTCGGCCGCCCTGTGGAGCCGGAGGTGTAGATCACGTAGGCGATGTCATTGGCACGGGCCACGCTTGCCGACCGGCCCGCAGGCGGCTTCGCTTCCCCGCTCATCGTCTGTTCACTGACCACGAGGACGGGACAATCTACCAGCTCAGAGACCATTTTTTCCGCGCTGGGAGACACCAGCACGGCATCGGGCTGGCAATCCTCCAGGATCAATTCCACCCGCGCTTGCGGGGACAACGGATCCACGGGAACGTAGGTGCCGGCGGACATCGTGG
The DNA here is from genome assembly GCF_022288805.1 of Corynebacterium yonathiae. Taxonomy (GTDB): domain Bacteria; phylum Actinomycetota; class Actinomycetes; order Mycobacteriales; family Mycobacteriaceae; genus Corynebacterium; species Corynebacterium yonathiae. The sequence continues at coordinate 11,339 of NZ_JAKOPM010000019.1, read as the reverse complement.
TCGCCAGAATGGCCGCAACCTGCCACGCATCGCGCTCCATGAGCAGGGCTACTCTCGGGGTGTGGATGGCAACCTTCCGGTCCAGCACAGCGCGTATACGCTGAGCGGCGTCGTCTAGTTCTTCGTAGGTCCAATGCTCCGCAGCACCGTCTTCTCCGATGCTGGTCAGGGCGGGCCGGTCGCGGGAGTGCTCGAAGCTGCGTCGCCACAAAGAAGGAAGCGTGTCCACACCAGATACCGCACCCAACGCCTCTGCAACCTCACCCACGGTCGCCACCGCACCGGATTCAGACAGCAAAGAATCCACACTCACCGCGAGCATCTGCGCGATCCTTTCGGCACGTACCTCGGTGATTCGCTGCGGATCGTAGATCAGGCGCAGTGGGTGCTCAGCGGAAGGGTTGACCACGACGGACAGGGGAAAGTGCGGCGCGCCATTGTTGCGCACGTCAGCAACCTGTAGTGGCGAGCCGGGGCAGCCCACGTCCTGTGGAGATAGCGGCACCTCCACCACCATCAACGTATCCAGCAGTTCGCTGGCGTTGGTTCCCAGGTCGCGGGCAATATCAGCCAGGCTGACGTGCTGCACATCGCGGACCTGATTGTTGTGATGGACCATGGCGTGCAGCATGCTGGTCACCGGCAGGGTGGGATCAGATTGCCCCGGCGCGACCACCGGGATGGTGTTGAGCTGCATGCCCACGGCATCGGCCACGCCAAGAACGGGAATGTCACGGCCGGAAACGGAAGTGGCAAACACCACGTCAGCCCCAGGTTCGCAGCCCACCAAGGTGCGAAGGACCAGCCCCCACGCCGCGTGCACCACATCCGGCAGGCCCACACCCGCTGCCCGAGCACGCTCAGACAAGCCAACAGTCCGCGGATCGTCTACCAGCAACTCCCGGCGCTCGAGCGAACTCGAAGGATTAGGGCACAGCACCGTGGGGCGTACCTCGCGCATTTCCTCGCGCCAGACGGACATATCGGCTTCCGCGTCTCTGCGCGCCACCCATCGCACGCTGCCGGCCATTCCGGCGTCCGGGTCGTAGCGCGGGATTCGGGCATCGTCATCCCGGTAGATCTCCAGGAGATCCCGCAGCATGATGGGCACGGACCATCCGTCGGCGATCAGGTGATGCACCGTCTGGATCACGGCGATGTCCTGGCCACACACCGCACCATCGACACTGGTCGGGAGCACAACGGTCCATCGCATGAGCGGCTCGGGCGCGGCATCACCGGGCGGCTGCAAGGAGATTCCCCGCGAGAGGTCATCAGCGGCAATCTCTTCCGTACGCTGCACGAGCCACCCGTCTAATCCAGGCCCAGCCAACTCGGCAGGCACCGTCACGTCCCGAAAGTCCACCCGCAAATGCTCGGCAATCCCCGGATCAATCACGGCAACCACATCGCCACCGTCAGTTTCCCAAGGGCGGGTGCTCAGTGCGGGGTGGCGTCGGATCAAATTACGCGCAGCGCGGGCGAATCGCTCCCGGTCAAACGGTTCGCTGCATTCCACCCGCAAGACCTGTTGCTCCACATACGAGCTGGCCGATTCCTCGAATAGCGAGTGGAAGTACATGCCGTGCTGCAGCGGGGTCAGCGGCAGCACGTCCTGCAGCTCCGCGGAGCTCTGCGCAGTGATTCGTGCCAGGTCCGCAGAGTTCACGGGTGCGGGGGCAACGTCGCCCACGGACAACACGCCGTGATCGGCAAGCGCTGCCACCTCGCGCAATGCCACATCCCAGTGCGCGACCAATTCGTCGATCCGTTCGGGGGAGATCCTGCCGCGCGCCCAGGAGATCGTGGTGCGCAGGACGTATCCCTCGCCGGTGTCTTCGGCGATCGCGTTGAACTCCAGCTCGCGGACCAACGGCTGGTCCGGGTCGCGTTGCTCGCCGAGTTGGCCGGTGGAACCCGCGGGAGCGAAATCTTGTGCTCCTGCGGATACGCGCCCCAAGTAGTTGAACAGCACCTGTGCCTGCGGAGGGGTCTTCGCGGACTGATGCAACCAGGTGTGGGCCTGGTAAGGAACGCCGTTGCCGGGGATGGCCGCGAGCTGGTCTTTCACTGCGTTGAGTGCCAGCGCTAGCGGGGCGATGCTGCCCTCGACCTCTGTGGAGGCCTCCTGCACTGCCGCCCGGGTGGGGTCGATCAGCATGGGATATAGGCAGGTGAACCAGCCCACCGTGCGTGAAAGGTCTGCTTCCCTGCCCTGTGGCCCGGGTACGAATCGGGTTTCGCGGCCGTGCCCCTCCATCTCCACCAGGGTCCATGTTTGTTTGTTTCGACGCCAACGCGCCAACGCCACGCTCAATGCCGTAAGCAATACGGAATTCGCCCCCGTGCGGAAAGCGTGGGGCACCGCACCCAGTAATTCGTCCGTGATCTGCACTGATGCCTCATGTACCACGCTGCGCTCCTCACGGACTGTGGGCGCTTTCTCGGGACTATCAGCAAGCGCTGGCACCTGCGGGTCCCGCAGAGGTTCATCTGCACTCGGCAATGGGGGCAGGGAACTATTGGCATCCTCCGCGAATTCGCCAGTATCAACGGCCTGTTGCAGCAGCTGCGTCCATCGGCGCAGGGACGTCCGCTCCGGCGCGAGCTGTTCCCCGCGATACGCCGCGGCGAGGTCCTCGCCGATAATGTTCCATGACACGCCATCGACCACCAGGTGATGCACCACAAGGCGCAATCTTCCGGGCACCAGCCCAGCCGCTACCACCACTCCGACTGCCGGATCCAGCAGTTCAGAAAGCGCAGCGATGTCCGTGGTGGGGTGGATCGCCACCGCTTCTTCGGCAGATTCCTCCGGGAGTTCCAGCCGCAAGGGATTCCGCTGCACACGGGCCCGCAGTGCAGGGTGCGCCTGCAGCACGTCAGCCACCATTCGCCCGGCCAGCTGCGCATCCACATCTTCTGGAACTGAAAACTCCACGGACTGAATGAAGCCGTCCACGTGATCAGTAATGGAATCGAACCAGCGCAGAATCGGCAGCGACTGCACCTCACCGGTTGGTTCATCGTCTGGATCCTGCACGAAGGTTCCGCGCTCTTCGGCGCACCGAGCCAGTTGCTGTGGAGTGCGCGCAGAGAAAATATCTCCCACACTCACCTCCACCCCGCGCCGTCCCAGAGCCGAGACCAGGGTGATGGCCCGCAGGCTATCGCCACCGATATCGAAGAAGTCCGTCTCCGCACCCACCGCGCTAACCCCCAATGCTTCAGCCATTGCCTCCGCGAGCAGAGCAACGGTTTCCCCGTCACGTTCAGCATCGGCCGGGGCATCAGTGAGCGAGCTCCAATCAGGTTCCGGCAGTGCCTTCCGATCCACTTTTCCGTTGGCCGTCCGCGGCAACTCATCCATGACGGTGATAATCGCGGGCACCATGTATTCGGGCAGTACCTCGGCACACCAACTACGGATCGCAGCACCCACGAGGCCCGCAGTCACCGTCACGTAGCCCAGCAGTCGCCCCTCCCGAGCAATCACGCTCGCCGCCTCCACATCTGGGTGTCCCACCAGCGCAGATTCCACGTCCTCCAACTCCAGACGCATGCCACGGATTTTCACCTGATTATCGGCCCGCCCCACGAATTCCAGCGAGCCGTCGTTGTGCCGGCGCACCAGGTCTCCCGTGCGGTACATCCGGGTTCCGTCCGACGCAAACACATCCGCAACAAAGCGGCTGGCCGTGAGTCCTGGGGCATTGATATACCCCTTGGCCAGCAGGAATCCGGCCACATAGAGTTCACCAATTTCTTGGTCTGGAACCACCCGCAGGTGCTCATCGAGCACATAGAGCCGACAGTTGGGATTGGCCACACCGATGCTCGTGTTGAGGCGATCCTCGTCGTCACGGTAGATGACGTGGGAGACACCGATGGTAGCTTCCGCTGGCCCGTACCCGTGGTACAGCGGGATGGCCAGCTGCTGGCGAAAGCGACGGAACAGCGCCTGGGTGAGCATCTCTCCGCCACACCAGACATGCCGCAAGCTGTCTAATAGATTCGTGCCTTCGGCCTGTTTGAGCATGACGTCGAGAACACTCGAAACCAGATACGCAAACGTCACGCCCTCGCGATGGATGAGGCGGGCCAAGCGTTGGGGGTCTTGCTCCACGCCCGGCGCGGCCACCACCACGCGGCCCCCGCAAACCAGCGGCAGGAAGATCTCATTGATGGAGATATCAAAGGCCAGCGGTGCCTTGAACAGGGAGGCATCATCGCGGCCGAAGAACAGGATCTGATCGCGCTGCCAGAGCAAGCGCTCCACGATCGCACCGTGGCGGATCATTGCGCCCTTTGGGCGGCCGGTGCTGCCAGAGGTAAAGATGACGTACGCAACGCTGTCCGTGGACGGCGGGGTGAACAGCTCGCGGGTGGCATCGAGGTCGAATAGCGCGTCTTCGGTGAGCGCGCAGTTGTCCGGCGTGAGTACGAAGCTCAGGCTGGCATCGTGGGTGACGGATTCCCGGCGCGCCTGCGGCCACGAGGGGTCTAGCGGGACAAAACTGCCACCGGCGAGCAACGTGGCGACGATACCCACCACCATCTCCGCGCTGCGCGGCAGGGAGATTCCCACACTCTGACCAGCGTCAATACCGTGTTCCCGCAAATTTCGCGCTACAGCAGTTGCATGGGCGACGAGCTGCGCATAGGTCAGTCTGTGCCGGTCATCCACCACTGCGAGCGCATCCGGGGTCTCCTGCGCATGCTGCAGGAGCAGGCTAATCAGGTCCGGGCGATCGCGATCCTGATCCGTGTCATTCCATATGCGCTGCTGGGCGATCCGATCCTGTTCACTGCGGCCATGACCGATGACGGCGCCGCCATCTCGAGAAGCAAGCGTATCGCCAGAGGAAAACGGAGTGTGAGCAGACGATCGGGTGGGCACAAAGAGCCTTTCGGTTGATGGGGAAACAGGGAATCAGACGCGGATGGCGGACGTCGGGCTAGGTGTCAGCCAACCTCAAGCGGAGCACGGCTCGGGAAAATCAGCCTGCGATCAGGTGCGAAGAATCCCGATGTTGCTCGGAGCGGAGATCTTCATCCGCCGGCGCACGATGCGTGCGTTGCTGACCCGTGATGGCCTCCACCAGTTCCCCGGAGCGGGTCGCGATGTTGGAGAGCAACGTGGAACCGAGTCCATGCGTGGCCTCAGTTGCTCCCTGCACGAAGAGTCCTGGCACGCGCTCGCCATTGAGCACGGCGCCGTAATCCCTAGTGACGGTGAATTCTTCACTGCCGTGACTATCAGCGTGAATCCCCGCAAGACCGCGAGATCGGAAGCCCGTGGCGCACACCACCACGTCAAAGTTTTCTGTCACCACGTCTCCGGTTACTCGGTGGCGAATGTCCACGTCGACGCTGCCGTCGGAACAATTACGCGCACCGAGCACCTCCGTGGTCCGGCGAATATCGAGCCGCTGACGCCCGGTGACGCTTTCCCGATACTGACGGTCGTGGAGCTCATCGAGGAGCTCAGATTCCACGCAGGCGTAATTGGTGTACCGGTGGCGGATCAACAGCTCGTTGCGGATCGCATCGGGCGCATGGAAGAAGTCATCAACGGCCTCCGGGTCGAACACCCGATTGGCGAAGGGGCTGTCATCGGCGGGGATGAAGCCGTAGCTGTTCAAGCTGCCCGTGACGGTATCGATATGCGGGCAATCGTGGAAGTACCGGATGGCCTCGGCTGCGGACTGGCCCGCGCCGATCACCAAAGCTCGGCGGATATCCCACCCACTGTTCAGCAGCTTCTTGGTGCGCGGGAGCAAATCGATGTTGTGGAAGATGCGCGAGGTGTCCAAGGAGCTGTCCTCTGCCCACGCAGGCATCTTGGCTTCCAGCCCGCGGGCAACCACCACGTTGCGGCAGCGAATGGACTCCGACTGCTGAGCTCGCTGCCCTTCGGACTCACCGCTTCCTAACTTCCTGCGGACGTGCACCACAAAACGAGCTCCGTCTGCGGCCAGTTCCGGAAGCGTCTCGATGGACGTCACGGTGGTGTTGTACTGCGTGTCCACGGTGATGTGATCCGCGATCCATCGGAGGTAATCGGCGAATTCCACGCGTTCCGGGGTGAAGGTTTGGCGGTTAATGAAATCAATCAAGCGGTCGCTGTGATGCAAGTAGTTGATGAAGCTGAAGCGGCTCTGCGGATTGCGCACCGTAACCAGGTCTTTAAGGAAGCTGATCTGCATGTTGGATCCTTCGAGGAGCATGCCTGGGTGCCAGTTGAATTCCGGGCGGGCTTCCACAAAGAGTGCATCGAGTTCTGGAGCTTGCTCTTCGATAGCTACCGCGAGCCCGAGGTTTCCGGGGCCGATGCCGATCCCGACGATGTCGCGGACGGAATTTTCGTGGGTACTGCGCTCTGCGGATGTCTGAGCTTGACGATCGATGATGGTCACTATGGCCTCTCTGTAGGATGCGCCAACCAACTTCTTAGGGTAGGCAATGCAAAGGGTAGGCTAACCTATCTTCTATTGCTCAACAACCCCCTAGCGGGAATTGCTCACCCCGCGTCCGCAAACTCCCAGCTAGAGGCTTCACATCAACTACGTCCTCGGCTACCGACTGGAAGGCCCTCCCCACACACAGGACCACCGTGGTACGCCCGCGGCGAATATCTCTCACCGCACGCGCCACTTTCATGCCCGTCATTGAATCCACTGACGAGACCGGATCAACCATCACCAACATCTCCGGCTCAGCCAGTAGCGCTCGTGCCAATCCCAGCCGCTGCCGCTGACCACCGGAAAGATTGCGCGCACCTTCGGTCAGCTCGTGATCCAATACCCCGGCTGAATGAGCCGCCCCCGGCGCCAGTTCATCGAGCCCTAAGGCGTTAAGAATGTCTACTGCATCCTCCGCCCTGCCCTCTCCAGAGCTCCGCAGCACCGCCTGCCCCACTGTGTCCCCAAACAATGCCGGCTTCCGAGGCTCGGCAAGCACAGCGGAACGCACATCGTCTACCGAGATCTCGCAAATATCGCGCCCCCGGATCCACAGTTGTTGAGTTTGTGGCCTAGTCAGGGAGCCAAGCTCCATCGACTCCCCCGCGACCAACGCATCCACCAGAGCATCTGCCCATGCGGCTGAACAGTGCACCACCGTCAGTCGCCCCTCTGCGAACGCCACGGAAGCCTGCTCTGATCCCTCGACCTCGCCGTCTCCTTCGGCCTCACCGTCTCCACCGCGCATGGAAATGGCAGGCGTGCCAATCTGAGCAGATGGCACGCCCTGCCCCTCACGCAGCCGCTGAGCTTCCGCCACGCGCTGCAGCCTCCGAACGGAAGCCCTCGCCAATCCAATGAAGCGCGGCATTCTGCTGCACTGCCGCATCGGCTCCGCGATAAATTGTGACAGCGCCACCACGGTGACCAACTCCCCCAACGTCACATCGCCGGAAATGGTTCGATAGCCCGCGTACAGGCCCACCGCACTCAGCAACAGCACATTGCTGCCCATCGCCACGGCTTCATAACCTCCGCTGACCCACGCGAGCTTCCGAGCATCCGCACACGCCTCTTCAGATTTACGCGCATATCCACGGTAGGCCGGATGCGCGCCAGCCACTCCCGAGATCACCGGCAGCCCCTGCAGAATGTCGGTCATGCGCGCGGTCACTCGCGCGAGCAGAGTTTGTTGCCGCTCCGCGCGGCGTTCAATGATCTGAGACAGCCGGTGCAGGACTATCAACACCACCGCGCTGAGCACCAACACCACCACTCCCAGTGGCAGATCAATCAGCGCCAGAACAATCGTGCAGAAAATGGCTCCCACCAGCGCACTGATCCCCACCGGGACCACTTCGATGATGTCTACCGCCTGCACCACGTCTTCACCCACCACCGTGGGCAATTCCTGGCGAGGCAGACTGTCCGCATCGTCGGAATGCCCACCATGGCTCACCACCTGCGAGGTGATGCCTGCCCGCAATTCACATACGTTCCGAGCCGACGTAGCCTGCAGTATCCGGAACCCTGTCTGCCAGCTCACAGACACCGTCGCCAGCGTAGCGCCTAAGGCTGCGATTCCACCCACCAGGTGCCACACATTCTCGCTAGCGATAAGACTGTGCGCCAACCATCCCAGTAACACCGCAATCATGGCTTCTGCCACGTGGTAGATGCTCAGCAACAAGCCACTCAGAGCCATCGCGCGAGAATTTTTTCTGACCAGCCCGCGCAGCGTCACCACCTTGTTGTCAGACACGCGCCTGCCTCCCCTGCTCATTCCAGGCGGTCCACATATCGGCATATGTTCCGTTTCTTGCTGCCAGCTCCTCGTGCGTACCTGTTTCCACCACGCGCCCGCGCTCCATCACCACCACGCTATCGGCGGAGGTTGCTTGGCTGAGCCGGTGCGCAATCACCATCGCCGTCCGTCCGCGGATCGCCGCGCGGGCAGCGTCCTCCAAGGACATCGAAAAGGCCTCGTGTGATTGCTGTGTTTCCTCGAGGTCACCGTCATCTTCGGCCGTTGATTCGTCAAGAATGACGACGCCAGCCCGAGACAATGCCACCCTGGCCAGCGCCAGACGCTGTGCCGCCACCGCATCTACGTGCAGGCCCCCTTCGCCCAGCATTGTGTCTAAGCCCTGCTTGTCGCCATGGGACAAGGATGTGCACCAATCTTCCGCACCGGTTCGGCGCAGCGCATCCCATATTTCTGCGTCGCTGGCACCTTCGGCTGCCAGCAGGAGATTATCGCGCAAACTCATCGCGAAGACGTAGTTTTCCTGGGAGGCAACGCAAAAGATCGAGCTTCTTTCTTGCGCACTCATTCCCACCACGTCGCACCCCCCAACGGTGATCACACCCGGCTCTGCCATCTCGAGGGTTCCAGAGACAATTTCCGCAACCGTGGACTTGCCAGCTCCCGATCCGCCGACCACGCATACCGTGCACCCCGCAGGGATGTGGAACGCCAAGTCATGCAAGATCTCTGGGCCATCCTCGTACCGATAATTCAGGCCCTTGACCTCTACAGCTGGACTCTGCCGATGCGAGGAGTAGTCATCAATCGGCTGTGGCGTATCCGCACCCGCGGAGCGAATGAGTCCCACGATGCGCCCCAAGGCCGCCCCGCTGCGCTGCAGTTCATCAAAGGTGAACAGAATCGTGCCGATCGGCACGAACTGACGGTGGAACAGAATCAACGCTGCCGAGATCTCGCCCACCGTCACCGCATCTTCGCGGAAGAGCAACCAGCCTACGACAGACAGGGCTGACAACCCCATGAACTCCGCGAAGTTCTCCCGCGCCACCAGCCCGGAAAACACACGAAACGCAGCGATTGATTCGTCCCGCGAAGCCTGCGCGTAGCGCCTGGTGAGACCTTGGCGGCTATCCACCAGCCGATGCGAACGAACCGAACGAATGCCCTCCATAGAACCTTGCAAGGAACCGATGACACCGGCTTCTAATTCGCGTTGGCGTCGATACAAAGGGGCAGAACGAGGAAGATACCATCGCAACCCCAGCGCATAGAACGGAATCCCGCACAGCCCCGCCAACGCGAGGCGCCAATCCAACCCCGCTATTCCAGCGCTGGCCACCACGACCATCACCAGCGCGCTGAGGGTCGATGGAACCGACTTGCGGGCACTGCTCACCAGCGCGGCGACATCCGCACCAACTCGGCCCAGCACCTCTCCCCGGCCCAGGGACTCCACCGTGGTGGAAGGCAGATTCAGCACCGCGGCGACGGCGCGCTCACGCAACTTCGCAACTACCTGGGCAATCGTCACACCCGTCAGCGCCTCCGCAAGGCCAGCGACAACGGCAGTACCAACACACGCCACGGCAGCCCACACAATCACCTTCAGCACGCCAGACTTGCCGTCACCGGCGGCTACCGCATCGATGACGCTGGCCAGCAGATAAATGGGCACCAGAGAGAGCAAGGCACCGGCGAAAGTGAACAGCACCGCACTAATTGCTGGAGTTGCGGTGCGACGGAGCAGGCGGCCAATCTCCGCAGCGGACTCACCAGGCAAAGCAGTGGGAAGTACGGCACTCACTTAAGCGTGAGACTTTCCTGCCGGTTGCAAGGTGGTCCACTCGCGGTCGATGAACTCCATCGCCTCGTCCCGCGATACCCCGCCGTCTACGCCACGGGAAGGGTCTCCCAGAGCCACGGTCCATCCGTCTGGCACGGCGGCGAACGTAGGCCACAACGAGTACTGTCCCTCGTCGTTGATAAGGGCGAAGAAGCTGCCCTGTTCGTCATCAAACGGGTTGCTAGACAACACGCGCTCCTTGTCTCATGATGCGGAAATAACGGGTTTATGGGCTGCGTTGGCCAAAGTGGTGGCACAAGTGCAGCAAGCGTGAATTAACTTAGCATAACCTAATATGCAGCTTTTGAGGGTTAAGTAAAGAAAAGTGTGTCCGCATGCGAGAGTGTCTGATGGTTTGTGTGTGGGTACCTAACCCGCATAAGGAGATGGACCAGAATGACTACTGTGGCGAGACGAGACCTAAGCTGATAAGGCCAAGATTGATGCGATTGAAAAGAAGCTTCTTGCTAACCCTGAAATCGCAAAACTAATTGACGACCTAGGCACGTCAACAACGGATGCCAATGACCTGGTTCGGGGCATGTTGCAAGCTTCTATTACCAGAGGTTTGAATGCTGAAATGGATGCCCACCTTGGCTACGAGTCGGGCGACAGGAGCGGCAAAGCTGCAGCTGGAACAGATAATTACCGCAACGGGTCGTATCCAAAGACCGTGGATTCTAACTACGGGCCGGTAACTGTTGATATCCCGAGAGATCGAGCTGGAACATTCTTGCCGACTATGGTTCCGAAAGGCTCGAGGCGCTTGACTGACGTTGAGTGAGATGATTGTTAGCTTGTATGCCGGTGGGATGACCATTAGGGATATCCAGCATCATATGGCAACTGCGATGCGGGTTGATATCTCTCATGAGACGATTTCTGCGGTTACTGTCGCCGTCTTGGATGAAGTTATGGTGTGGCAAAACCGCCAGTTAGACGAGTTCTACCCGGTTATTTTCCTGGATGCGCTGCGCATTAAAGTTCGCGATGGTGGCCGGGTCGTCAACAAGAGTGCGTACATGGCAATCGGGGTGGACCTTGACGGTATCAAGCACATTTTGGGTCTGTGGATTGCCAAGGAAGAAGGCGCCTCATTCTGGGCACAGGTGTGCTCTAACCTGGCTAATCGTGGGGTGAAAGACGTCTTTATTGTCTGCTGTGACGGGCTGAAAGGCCTACCAGAGGCAGTAGAGGCAACCTGGCCGAATTCTATGGTGCAAACCTGTATCGTGCACCTGATTCGCGCAGCGAACCGGTGGGT
>NZ_JAKOPM010000018.1 GCF_022288805.1 Corynebacterium yonathiae | reverse complement strand
CGTGCTCTCAAAGAAAATGCTCCCCACTAGTTGTTGGCAACTGATTTCTCAGTCCAACTAATGGGGAGCAGTTCATTTCTGTGAAGCTGGGTGGTTTTCTTTGTGTGCAGTTTTCTTATGCTCGGGATCCTTAGCCCGCACAATTGGATGGTGCCGGTTTCCCGTCGAAGCGGTCAAAGAGATACTTCAAGCCCACCGGGATGTTGATATACAGCGGTAAAGCGTGGTCGGCGCCTGCGCCTGGAATCGTTGCGGTGCCGGGTGCGGCTATGAAGACCACTGTTCCTCCCATCTGGCAATACGCCCCAGCGGCTGCACGGATCTGCTCGTGTGGAATGAGGTCATCATGTGGCGAGCTAGCGATCATGGCCGGCCCCTTCAGCGGGTGCTTGCCTTGGTTCTGCCGCAGCAAGGTTTCTTTGAAGATGGGCTTGCGCTCTACCAGCTCGGATAGCGATTCCCCGGTGCGGGTGAGCTGGCGGGTACTGCTAAAACCACACATGAGGATGGATTCACCCGTACAACTGGTGGCCGCCGAACGCAAGAAGTCGATGCCGCGAGGATTGAATTCTTCTAGTACCGCATCGCGGAACTTAGGGTCGCGCTCAGCAAAGCCATTGATGGCGTATCCCAGCACGTGGACGATGGAAGACCCGCCGATAGCTTTCATTACCTTGGGTAGGTCAGCCGGCGGGGCGCCGGAGTAGGTGCCGACCACGTTGAGCTCAGGTGCATAGGAATCGGCAAACTCCGCCGCGGCAAGCGAGGCGCCGCCGCCTTGCGAGTAGCCCGCAAAGCCGATAGGGGCGTCCTTCGGAGCGTGGGCCAGCTCCAAGCCGGAGCGGGCGGCATCGAGCATGGCGTGCGCTTCCTCAATGTGATTGACATAGGTGTGGTGGCCGGGCATGCCCAAGCCGATGAGATCCGCGACGATCACCCGGGCGCCATGGTGGAGAGTACCCATGTAGAAGCCGTACTCGTAATTAGCATTGATGGTGGGGGAGCCGACCTTGCTGAGCCCCACCTAGCCTAGGCCCATGCCTGCCCGCGATGGTGCGCATTGCTCGCCAGCGCCGCGGGGGTCGGACGCAAAGATGATGGTGGGGCGTTCGCCTTTACCGCGCCACGGCGCATTGGGCTCGTACAACGTTGCCGAGGCCTGAATCGACTGGCCGCCATCCGTGGTGGTGTACTAGGTGAATACTTGTCCGCGGCCGGCCCCGTCGAGTACGTGCGGCGATGGACGGGTCGAAGTTACCGCAGCCTGCGCTGCAGGTGGAACTAGCAGGGAACCGAGGATGAGCGAACAAACGGCTAAAAGTCTGATGCAAATCTTTTCCATATCAAAAACCTACTGGGTAGTAGGAACGGTGGAGGCGGAATTGCTAAAATATATGCCTATGGGACTTCAGTATCGTTCTAGGAAAAAGACCGGCAAGAATAGCTGGATCAATGTTTCCGGCTCCGGCGCGTCGATGTCTACCAAGGTAGGACCGGTCACCTTCAATTCTCGCGGCGGCATGTGGGTGAATCTGCCCGGTGGTTTCAATTTCCGTGGACGTTGGCGTTAGACAGATCACACCCACAGGATCGCGACCTGCGAATATAGCCGGCCATTATTAGTCGCCTAAATGGGTAGGTGGAATAGGCCGGCGTTGTTTTGTTCGGCGAGGCCGTCGGCAAGCAGTGAAGCTAACGCGCGGGAGCGCTGTGCCGCATCGGGCCAGACCACATCAATCTCGGACTGCGGAACCGGCCCCTCCGCTGCGCGCAGCACATCCAAAATCTTGCCGCGCACCTGCCGGTCCGTGCCGACAAACTTCTGTACCCGCTTTTTCGCCCGCGCCTGCTCCTCCGCACTCGGCTGCGGCCGACCCGCCAACTGCCATGCACAGCTCTCGCGCAGCGGACACTGCTCGCAGGCGGGATTCTTCGCCGTGCATACCAGCGCGCCCAACTCCATGAGTGCGGCCGAGAAGCGCGGCCCATTCTCGGCCGGCAAAAGCTCTGCCACGGCCGCCAGCTCCCGCTTCGACGGCTGCGGCGCCAAGAATTTGCCATCCTCCGCCCGGGCATAAACCCGGCGCACATTGGTATCGACCACCGGTACGTTTACCCCGAAGTGAAAACAGGCCACAGCGCGCGCGGTGTAATCCCCAATGCCAGGCAGGCGCAACAATTCATCGACGTCCGCCGGTACCTCGCCTGCGCCAATGGCGGCCGCGCACTCCCACAGGCGCAGCGCGCGCCGTGGGTAGCCCAGCTTGCCCCAAGCACGCAGCACCTCCGCTCGAGTGGCCTGGGCAAAATCTGCCGGGGTGGGCCAGCGCCGCATCCATTCCTCCCACACCGGAGCCACGCGGGCGACTGGGGTCTGCTGGCTCATGACCTCACTGAGCAGCACGCCCCAAGCGCTCGTGCCAGGCCGGCGCCACGGCAGGTCTCGTTCATTGGCATCGAACCAGGAAAGAAGAGCTTGCGAATCCATCGTGGGAGATAGTCTAAGGCATTAGAATGTGGCCTATGCCTTTACGTAATATTGCCCACGAACCGCAGGCCGTATGGGAGGCCCTCCAGGCGGGAAATCAGCGCGTATTGGACGGCAAGACCGTCGACGTGCGCGAGATTTATAACCGCGAGGGCCTAACCCACGGCCAGGATCCCCGCGTGGTGGTCATTTCCTGCTCCGATTCCCGCGCCCCTATCGAGCACGTCTTCAATATCGGCTTCGGCGATGCCTTTGTCATCCGCACCGCAGGCCACATTCTTGACGACGCCGTCCTAGCCTCCCTCGACTATGCCCTCGCCGCCTTAAAGCCCAACCTGCTGGTGGTACTCGGCCACCAATCTTGCGGTGCGGTGGGCGCGGCTACCAGTTTTGTGTCGGGCGGCGAGCTGCCCACCGGCCTGCAGCGCCCCATCATCGAGAAGGTGGCCGCCTCTGCACTTGTGGCGGGCCGGACAGCCACGACTGACGACGTCGAACGGGAACACACTCGCCAGACCGTCGCCCAACTAGTCACCAGCGTGCCCAACGTACGCCGCCTGCTAGACGAGGGCGCTTTGGGTGTTATCGGCGCGCGCTACCTGCTGGAAGATTCCAGCGTAGAGACCCTGCAGGCCCTCGGGGTGAAATAACCCGGCCAGACACGCGGCACGGGCTTAGCGCACCGGCCCGTGCCCACCGCTTAAAATTGACAGCGTGACGCAGAAAAAGCCCCTACCTGAAGAGATCTACAAGCGCCGCCGCGTGGCGGCGCTCATCATCGTGCTCGTGTTGGCCGTGGTGCTGATCTGGGCGGCTGTGGCCGCCTTCGGGGGAAATAGTGATAAGTCGGCCGATACCGCCGCACCCGCGCCTACACCGGAGCAGACCTCATCTTCGGCCGCGCCGGAAACCTCCGAGGTCTCCTCGGAGTCGGAGGCGTCGGCCGAGGGGGCCTCGGAAAGCAAGTCTGCCGAAAGAGAGCCATCTAGCTCGCCGGCCGCAAGCTCCGAGGCGGCGAAGAAAACCTGTGATCTCGCGGACCTCCAGGTGCGCACCTCCATGTTGAACTACTCCGTGCCGGAGGGCGAGCTGCCGAAGTTCTTCATGACGGTTACCAACCCCACGGCCGCAGACTGCAAAATCGACCTAGACAAGAACCTGCTGCGCTTCGAGGTCTACAAGATGGCCGATAATGAGCGCGTGTGGTCCGATACGGATTGCTACGCTTCCGTGCAGACCGGCTCGCAGACCTTCCCGGCCGGCAAGGACATAAAATTCGAGGCCGAATGGTCCCGCCAAGCCTCTAAGCCAGGCGAATGCACCGACCGCCCCGCGGCCGAACCGGGTGCCTATTTCGCCCATACGGTCATCGGCGATAACTCCTCCCCGCCACAGGACTTCACGCTGCGCTAGGCGCTAACCCGCCACCGCGGCGATAGCCTGTCCCAGCGTCCCGGCTTGGTGCACGCGCATGCCGTCGACTGGCTCGATATCCCCGCGCGGGACAATGGCGTTCTTGTAGCCCAGCCGCGCGGCTTCCATTAAGCGCCGCTCCACATTTGGCACCGGCCGCAACTCGCCGGCCAGGCCCACCTCGCCAATGACTACCGTCTTGGCTGGCAGTGGCTGCTCATGCAACGAAGACCACGTCGCCAGCGCGACGGCCAGATCCGTCGCGGTTTCCGTAATTCGCATGCCGCCGACCGTGGCGACGTAGGCATCTTTATCATTGGTGCGCTGGCCGGCGCGCGCCTGCAGCACGGCGAGCACCATCGGTACGCGGTTGGAGTCTAGGCCAGTAACCACGCGCCGCGGGTTCTTTGCCACTGGGTCCACCGTCAGCGCCTGCACCTCCGCCAGGATCGGCCGCACGCCGTCCATTGCGACAGTGACCGCCGAACCATCCGGCGTCGTGCCTCGGTGCGAAAGGAAGAGCCCCGAGGGATCCGCCACCTCTCGAATGCCGCCGGCCGTCTGCTCAAAGCATCCCACCTCATCGGTGGCGCCAAAGCGGTTTTTGATGCCGCGCAGCATGCGGAGGCTGGATTGGCGGTCGCCTTCGAAGTTTAAAACGACATCGACAAGGTGCTCGAGCACGCGCGGCCCGGCCACGTTCCCGTCTTTCGTGACATGGCCCACCAGCAGCACCGGTATGCCGGTGGACTTCGCCAGCGAGGTCAGCGCGGCCGTCACCGCGCGTGATTGTGCCACGCCGCCCGATACGCCTTCCACGCCCACGGCGTGCATGGTTTGTACCGAATCGACGATAATGAGGCTGGGCTGGAGCTTATCTACATGGCCAAAGACCGCATCCAGGTTGGACTCGGCCGCCAAGTACAGCTTTTCCTGCAGCGCGCCGGTGCGCTCGGCGCGCGATCTTACTTGGCCGGCGGATTCCTCGGCCGTCGCATAGAGCACGGTGCGGCCGAGCTGTGCCCACCGCGAGGCTACTTCCAGCAGTAGCGTGGATTTACCCACGCCGGGTTCGCCGGCCATGAGCACCACTGAGCCGGGCACGATGCCGGTGCCCAGCACGCGATCTAGTTCGCCGATACCAGTGCGCACCGTCTTCGTCGCTTGCGCTCCAATCTTGGTAATTGGCTGCGCCGGGCTTGCCGGTGCTACGCCCTTGCTTGCCGACGCCCCCGGTCCCGCCACCACCGCCGGTGCCTTTTCCTCCAACGTGCCCCACGACCCGCAGTCTGGGCACCGTCCGAGCCACTTTGGCGAGACATAGCCGCATTCGGAACAGGTGTGGATGGGGCGAGATTTCTTGGCCATGGTTTCTAGCCTAAAACACACAGACGCTCCCAGTCCGAAACGGGCTGGGAGCGGGGCTGGAAAGTAGTGTGGCTTAGTTCTTCGGAGCCTCGGAGGTGTAGCCCTCGGAGGACTCGACGTCGCGGTCGAACTCGCCAGATTGCATCTGGGTGGCCGCGATGGTGGCGTCCACGTCGATGGAACCGTTGGAGAACTCGAAGGTAACCGGGCGGTCGCCGGCGTAGCCAAAGTCATCGTTTTTCAGGTTGGTGGCGATGTACTGGACGCTCTCGGAATCCTGCTGAGGATGGGCCTCCAGGTTCTTCTGAGAATCCGCAACGATGGATTGGTCGCGGTGCAGCGGCTGTGCCTTTTCCATCTCTACGCGCTGGCCGTCGACCTTGACGGACTCCAGGGAGATGACATCGGTGTCGTAGCCCTGGTTTACGGCGCTGAACTTCAAGGCAGCGGTGCCGTTCGGCTCTACCAAGATGGTGACATCGCGAACTGCAACCTTGTTGTCTTCCGTGCTTGCAGAAGCGCCATCGACCGCAGCCACCTTGTCAGCGGTCTGGGTTACCTGACCCGCCGAGCAAGAAGCCAGCGCCAAAGCAGAGACGGCGGTAACGGAAATAATGGCACCGCGGCGGGCGGCGGACTTCAGGGACTGCACGTTGAGCATCCTCCATCAATTGCGATCACAGGGCTTGTCAACGCTTTAGCCTAGTCCCTTTCGCATTAAAGTACACAGTTAATACCAAACCGGGCGGGTAGACCGTGGGGGTATACGGGGGTATCCGCAGGCGGGGCGTTCGCGCGTGATAAAATAGCGACCTTAGTCAACCGGGATAAATCGGGAACACAAGGAGTGGCAATGGAGTATAAGGTCGGCGAGGTCGTCGTCTACCCGCACCACGGTGCGGCCGTCATCGAGGATATCGAGACCCGCGAGATGGGCGGCGAGACGCTGGAATACCTGGTGCTGCACATCAACCAGTCCGACCTAGTCGTCCGCGTGCCCATTAAGAATGCCGATAACGTCGGCGTGCGCGACGTCGTGGGTAAGGAGGGCCTTGAAAAGGTCTTTTCCGTGCTGCGCGATGAGGACGTCGAAGAAGCCGGAAACTGGTCCCGCCGTTATAAGGCTAACCAGGAGCGTCTGGCGTCCGGAGATATTAATAAGGTTGCCGAGGTTGTGCGCGACCTGTGGCGCCGCGACCAGGACCGTGGTCTTTCGGCCGGTGAGAAGCGCATGCTGGGCAAGGCCCGCACCATCTTGGTGGGTGAGCTCGCACTGGCCAAGCCGGTCGATGAGAAGAAGGCCGATACCATGATGGAAGAAATCGATGCCACCATCGAGCGCCACCGCGCCGCCGGATTGGTAGACGATAAGTCCATTACCACCGATATCGACAACGACATCGATCTCGATGACCTCTCCTTCGACGACGAAGACTAACCCGCGCGTCATTGCGCTCATTGCGGCCGCCGGCCAAGGCACCCGCCTCGGCGCCGAGGTCCCTAAGGCCTATGTCGAGCTGCGCGGGCGCACTCTTTTGGAGCGCTCCGTGCGCGTGCTGCTGACTTCCGGTGTGGTCGATGAAGTCATAGTCCTGGTCAGCCCGGATATGGAGCCCGAGGCCCAGCGCATCATCGGCCGCATCGATGCCACTGGCGATACTGACGCTGCAAGCGCCGCCCCCATTCGCCTCGTTCACGGCGGCAGCGAGCGCGCCGATTCCGTCTGGGCCGGCCTGCAAGCAATCCCGGACGAAGACGCCGTGGTGCTTATCCATGATGCAGCTCGGGCGTTGACGCCGCCGGCGATGGTGCGGGGCGTCGCCAAAAGCGTGCTGGAAGGCGCCCCCGCGGCCGTGCCCGTGGTTCCCGTGGCCGATACCATCAAAGAAATCGCGGGGGATGCTGTCGTCGCTACGCCCGACCGCTCCCGCCTGCGCGCGGTGCAAACCCCGCAGGCCTTCCGCCTGTCTGCGCTGCGCCAGGCCAACCTGGACTATTGGGCCCAGCAGCCCGAATTTACGGCCACGGATGACGCCAGCCTCATGGAATGGCACGGCGAGCGCGTGGCAACCGTGCCGGGCGATACCCTGGCTTTCAAGATCACCACGCCCATCGATCTCACCCTGGCCCACGCCCTGACGGAGGAGAACCATGACTAACCCGATTATCCCGCGCGTTGGCATCGCTACCGACGCCCACCAAATCGAGGCCGGCAAGGACTGCTGGATCGCCGGCCTGCTCTTTGAGGACGTGGACGGCTGCGAGGGCCACTCTGATGGGGACGTTGTAGCGCACGCGCTTGTCGACGCCCTTTTGTCCGCCTCTCACCTCGGCGACCTCGGCTCCTTCGTGGGCGTCGGCCGCCCCGAATACGATGGCGTTTCCGGCGCGAAGCTGCTGCGCGAATGCCGCCAGCTGCTCGAATCCGAGGGCTTTATCATCGGCAACGCCGCCGCCCAGCTCATCGGCCAGACCCCAAAGATGGGGCCGCGCCGCGAAGAGGCCGAGGCCGTGCTGAGTGAAATCCTCGGTGCCCCCGTGTCCGTCTCTGCTACCACCACGGACCACCTGGGGTTCACCGGCCGTAAGGAGGGGCGTGCGGCGGTTGCTACGGCCGTCGTCTGGCGCGCCTAGCCCACCGCACTAACCCCGCGCACGCGTCAATTAGACTAAGTGGCGTGAGTACTTTGCGCATTTATGACACAGCCACCCGCAGCCAACGTGATTTTGAGCCGATCCGCCCCGGCCATGCCTCGATTTACCTGTGCGGTGCCACCCCGCAGGCCCAGCCGCACATCGGGCACCTGCGCTCCGGCGTCGCCTTCGACATCCTGCGCCGCTGGCTGCTCGCCCAGGGCTACGACGTGGCTTTGGTGCGCAATGTCACCGATATCGATGACAAAATTCTCACCAAGGCGGCCGAGAATAATCGCCCCTGGTGGGAGTGGGTGTCCACCTATGAGCGCGAGTTCACCAAGGCCTATAACACTCTGGGTGTGCTTCCGCCTTCGGTAGAGCCGCGTGCGACCGGCTTTGTCACCCAGATGGTCGACTATATGCAGCGGCTTATCGACGCCGGCTTTGCCTACCCCGCAAACGGCTCCGTCTACTTCGACGTCACCGCTTGGACCAAGGCCGAAGGCTCGGATTACGGTTCGTTATCTGGCAATAAGGTAGAGGAAATGGAACAGGGCGAGGGCGAGGATTCCGCAAAGCGCGGACCTCAGGATTTTGCGCTGTGGAAGGCCGCGAAGCCGGGTGAGCCCAGCTGGCCTACCCCGTGGGGCAACGGTCGTCCCGGCTGGCACCTGGAGTGCTCGGCCATGTCTACCTATTACCTGGGTTCTAATTTCGATATCCACTGTGGCGGGCTGGACCTGCAGTTCCCGCACCACGAAAACGAGATTGCACAGTCGCACGCGGCCGGCGATAAATTCGCTAATTACTGGATGCACAACCACTGGGTGACGATGTCGGGCGAGAAGATGTCGAAGTCGCTGGGCAACGTCCTTTCGATTCCGAATATGCTCGAGCTGGTGCGCCCGGTGGAGCTGCGTTACTACCTGGGCTCGGCGCACTACCGCTCCGTGCTGGAGTATTCCGAGACCGCGCTTACCGAGGCCGCCGCGGGTTACCGCCGCATCGAAGATTTCCTCGCTCACTTCGACGACCTGGAGCTGGGCGAGTGGACGCAAGGCTTTGAAGAAGCGATGAATGATGACATCGCGGTGCCTAAGGCTTTGGCGGAGATCCACACCACCGTCCGTGCCGGCAATAAGGCGCTGGCGGCCGGCAAGGAGGCCGAGGCACGCACGCTGGCCGGCCAGGTGCGCGCGATGGCGCACGTACTTGGCTTTGACCCGTTGGAGTGGGAAGATGGAGCGCAAGCTAGCGGGGCGGATGCCGCGCTGGACGCGTTGGTACAGGCTGAACTGGAGCGGCGCACCC
The DNA here is from genome assembly GCF_022288805.1 of Corynebacterium yonathiae. GTDB lineage: Bacteria > Actinomycetota > Actinomycetes > Mycobacteriales > Mycobacteriaceae > Corynebacterium > Corynebacterium yonathiae. The sequence goes on along the minus strand of NZ_JAKOPM010000018.1, from coordinate 33,805 downwards.
AGGCGCGCGCGGACAAGGACTTCGCTACTGCCGACGCCGTCCGTGACCGCCTCGCGGCCGCCGGCATCACCATCACTGATACCCCAGACGGCCCGACTTGGTCGCTGGCGCAGCGTTAAGCACTCCGAAAGGACAATAAACTATGGCACGTACCCACGGTCGCGGTGGCGCGGGAATCCGCAAGACCAATAAGAAGGGCGCAACCAAGGGCTCTGGCGGCCAGCGCCGCAAGGGCTTGGCCGGCAAGGGCCCGACGCCCAAGGCAGAGGACCGCATTTACCACGCCAAGCACAAGGCGAAGCTGGAGCGCGAGCGCCGGAACTCCGGCCGCCACCAGAAAGAGACCGCCGAGATGGTCGTGGGCCGCAACCCGGTCATCGAGTGCTTGCATGCCAAGGTGCCGGCCACCACGCTCTATATCGTGGCCGGCACCCGCAACGACAAGCGCCTGTCCGAGGCCGTGGCGATGTGCAATACCCGCAATATCCCCATCATCGAGGTGCAGCGCCACGAAATGGACCGCATGACCGGCAACGGCATGCATCAGGGCATCGGGCTGCAGATTCCGCCGTATAAATACGCCGATGTAGACGAGCTCATCGCCCGTGCGGCCGAGAATGCGCGGCCTGGCATGTTCGTCATCCTGGATAACATCACCGACCCGCGCAACCTCGGCGCGGTTATCCGATCTGTGGCGGCATTCGGCGGCGACGGCGTCATCATCCCGGAGCGTCGCTCTGCGTCCGTAACCGCGGTGGCGTGGCGTACTTCGGCCGGCACAGCGGCGCGCCTGCCGGTCGCCCGCGCGACGAATATCACCCGCACCGTGCAGCAATTCCAAAAGAGCGGCTACCAGGTCGTCGGCCTAGACGCCGGCGGCGAGCACACGCTGGACAGCTATAATGGTGCGACGGATCCCGTGGTCATCGTCATCGGTTCCGAAGGCAAGGGTATCTCCCGCCTGGTACGCGAGAACTGCGACGTTATTATGTCCATCCCGATGACGGACTGGGTCGAGTCCCTCAATGCTTCCGTCGCGGCCGGTTCCGTGCTTTCCGAATTCGCCCGCCAGCGCCGCGCGGCCCAGTAGTCTCTAGCGAGAGTTTCTAGCCGCTTTCTGCCCAGGGCGGCAACCATTTAATGGTTCCGTCCACCCTTGCCAGGCGGCCGCGTCCTGGCGGGGCGTTGGGGTCATCGTCGTTGACGCCGTTGTGGTACGGGCAGGCGATGGTGAGGTTTTCGGGGTTGGTCTCGCCGCCGTGGCGCCACGCGGTGAGGTGATGGACCTGGCATTCATCGGCGGGGTAATTGCAGGCGGGCCATGGACAGGTGGGATTTTCCGCGGCCGCCATGGTGCGCTGCTTGGGCGAGGCGAGCCGCTCGGTGCGATACAGGTTTACCGGACCTTTCACAGGATGGATAAGGGTGACATAGCCGTGCGCGGTAAATGCCCGGCGCACCAGGTCCGCGCCGGTCATCCGGGCGCCGTTGGTTAGTTGCAAGGTGATGTCATCGCCTGCGGTGTCGACAACGCGGTCGAGCTCGTCCAAGCGCAGCACCACATTCGTGGTCACGGACGCACCGGAGGCGGTGGCCTTGCCCTGGAAAATCTTGCGCACCGAATCGAGCGGGGCCTCCTTATCGAGCGCGGCATGCATATCGGCAATATCGGCGGATTTGCCGGTAATCGTCATGGTCCACGGTCCATCGGCGCGGCGATACAGCTTGACACCGGGTGTGCGCTGCGGCGGACCTTTAATCTCGCGCACGCGTTGGCGACCCCGCTTTTCGACGTCCGACGCATCCCCCTTCATCCCGCACAGCTCTCGCCGCAAGGCCCAAGCCTGGCGCTTATTTTTCAGCTTGGTGGCGTGGCGCTCAATGGCCAGCAGCGCGGTGAGGCTGTGCCCGTTGGCGCGGGCTGCGGCGATGGATTCACGTTGGAGGCGGCTAAATGCGGTCGGGCCGAAGTAGGTATCAACGAGGGCAAGGAGGCGGGCGGCGGTGGTATCGGGGCAGCCGGCGTCGATAAGCGCGCGCTTGGAAAGGCCGTGGCAGTCGGCGATGATGTCCATGCCGGCGGCCAGGCCTGTCAAGAATGTGTGTAGCGCGTTCATGGCTCCACACATTAGGTGCGGAACGCGAGCTGGAGCGAGGGTAAAGGCGCGCCGCTGTGGATAACTAGGACTGGGCGGTGTCGAGGCCGAAGAACTCGCGGACCTTATCCACAGCACGGAAGGAATCCGTATTTGGGCCTATGCGTGGGTCGGTTTTCATGCTAGAGGGAATAACGTGCCCGAGGCCCTCCATGGTCCATAGTTCGACGGGAAAATCGCCGGCGTATTCGGTGGCGGTGACATCTGGGGTGGGGTGGTAGTCGCGCGGTGGCTGGCAGCCATTGGCTAGGGCAAAATGCTCTGCGGTGGCAGGAGCGGAAAGCACTCGGCCGCGGGTCTGTTTGGCATCCAAGCCGGCGACGCCACCCTCATAAGGCGCATACGGGTCGGCGGTGCCGTGGAAAAACAACAGCGGCGTGGGCCGGTAACCGTCCGGATTACTGGGCGCGTGGTTATCGCCCTCGCCCAGGGTGGAGGCGAAGATGCAAGCGCGGGTGAGGGTAAAGGGGGCGTCGAAAAGCAGGCGGAGTACCATCTGGCCGCCGTTGGAGTAGCCGCAGGCAAAGGTGCGGCCGGTGCCGAACTCGCGCTGCATTTCTTCGACGAGGCAGGCAGCGAAGGCGACGTCGTCCACGTTTTCCGCGCGGGCGGTGACTGGCAGGATGCCGCGGCAATCGTTGAAATGGCGGTCGATGCCGTCGGGGTAGACGAGGATGGTGTTGGTAGCATCGGCAAGCTCGTCGAAGGTGCCATTGGTAAAGCGGCGCATCACGTTGCCGGATTGCAGCGAGCCGTGAAAGAGCAGCAGGAGGTCCGGGTGCGGGCCGGGGCTATCTGGCGCGATGACGAGGAAGCGGCGGGTGCGGCCATCCACATCCGCGGCGCAGCGGTGTACGTGCATAGCCGCCCAGTCTAGTCGGCGTGGTGCTCCTCGGCCGTGGTGTGGCAGTCGGCATGGAAGCGTTGAGCGGCCACCTCATCGCGCACCGCGCGCTTATTGCGCTGCCAGCCAATGCCGCGGCATACCAAGTAAATGACAAAAGAAATGGTGGTAACAAATACCGAGACCGGAAGACCGGGAGCGAGCGACAAGACGAAGCCACCGACGGCCGAGACTTCGGCGAAGATGGTGGCCCACATGACTGCGCGCAGGGGCGAGGAGGTAATCTGCACGGCCGCCGCGCCGGGGGTAATGAGCAGCGCCATGACAAGCAGCGAGCCGACGATCTGTACCGACTGCGCGGCCGCGAGCCCTACGAGTACTGCGAAAGCGACCGAAATGAAACGGGTAGGCACGCCGGCCGCTTGGGCCATGACCGGGTCGGCCGAGGCGAAGAGCATGGGCCGCCATAGGATGGCGACGGCGGCGAGGATGACTACGGTGGTTGCGGCCAGAAGCCATACCGAGGCGGAAGATACACCGACGATCTGGCCGGTCAAAAGCGTCATTGCGGTATTGGCATTGCCGGGGTAGAGGTGTAAAAACAGCACCGAGAGGCCTAGGCCAAAGCTCATGACCACGCCGATGGCGCTGTCTTGTTGGCCCTTAAAGCCCAGCACGGCGAGGATAATGGCGGCGACGATGGCACCGGCCACGGCGCCGAAACCTAGGTTGAGGCCGAAGAGCAGTGCGGCCGAGGCACCCATGAGCGCGAGCTCGGAGGTGGCGTGGACGGAAAAGGACATCTGGCGCAGCACGATGAGCGAGGTCATCACGCCAGACAGGATGCCCAGCAGCGCGGAGGCGATGAGCGAAGACTGCACAAAGTCCACGCTGAGCAGATATTGGGTGTCTTCTATAAAGCTAGACAACGATAAGCCTCCCATCGACGTTTAAGACGTTGACCTTGGAACCGTAGAGCTCGGAAAGGACATCGGAGCGCATGACCTCATCCACCGTGCCGAAGGTATGGCCGCCGGGGGCGAGGTAGAGCACCTTATCGGTCACGCCGAGTACGGGGTTGATGCCATGGGTGACAAAGATGATGGAAGTGCCACGATCGCGGCGCAGCGCATCCAGTTTGTCCACGGTGTCTTGCTGGCGTGCCGGGTCAAGCGAGAGCAGCGGCTCATCGGCGAGGATGAGCTCGGGGTTGTTGGCCAGCGCTTGGGCTTGGCGGATGAGCTGCTGCTGGCCGCCGGAAAGTTGGCCCACGCGGCGGTCGCGCAGGCCGGTAGCACCGACCTCGGCGAGGAGCTCGTCGACGCGGTGGCGGGGCGGGCGGCGGCGTCGGAAAGCGCCGTGCGCCAGGGAGAGCGAGACTAAGTCGCGGGCGCGCAGAGGCAGGTCGGCCGGGAACATGCGCTGTTGTGGGATGAAGCCGACGCGGCAGTCCACGTCGACGCTGCCGGCGGTGAGCTTGCGGGTGCCCAAGATGGTGCCGAGCAGGGTGGATTTGCCCACGCCATTGGGGCCCAAAACGGCGATAAACTCGCCGCGGTCAACGGCGAGGTTAAGGCTGGACCACAGCGGGGCAACCGCTGCGTCATGAAAATGGATGAGCACTAGAGCTGTCCCAGGGAATCGGTGACCTCGTCATAGTAGGTCCAGAACTCCTTGCCATCCGGCGGGGTCTCGCCGATTTCGACGATATTGACATCCGCATCTTCCGCGGCGGATTTGATGCGGCCGGCGGTATCGGTTTCGGTCTGCGGGTTGAAGATGAGCAGGTCTACCTTGTCCTCCTTGATGGCCTTGGTGAAGGCGGCAAGGTCGGCTGCGGTGGGCTCGCCCTCAGAAATGGTGGCCTTGCGATAGCCCTCTGGGGTGAGGTCCTTGCCGGAGGTGTATTTCATGATGTAATCCGCAATGGGCTCGGTCTGGGCGTAGGAGAGGTCGCCCGGCAGCTCCTTGAGCTTGTCGCGCAGGCGGTTAACGTGGGAGTCCACGTGCTCCGTGCTGGCATTGGCATCGGTATTGAGCTCATTGATCTGGTCGGCGATGTTGCCTGCGACCTCGTCGAGGGCGGCCGGGTCGTACCAGATGTGCTCGTTGCCCTCGATATTGGTGACCTTCTCAGGGTCTTTCTTGGCGGTGGCTTTGGCGGCGTCGATGGTCATGACATTGGGGTCATCGGCCAGCTTGCCGTGATCGGTCAGCGGCAGGGCGGAGACGATGTTGTCTTGCTCGGAGACGGCCTGGTAAATCCAGGAGTCGTAGCCGCCGCCGTTTACCACGAGCAGGTCGGCGTCCTCGGCCTTTGCGATATCGGCCGCGGAAGGCTCGAAGTGGTGGGGATCGACGCCGTTGCCTTCGACGATAGGCTTGACCTCGATGTCTACGCCGGAGGCGGTATCAGCTACGGCCTGAGCCACATCGGCCCAGATAGAGGTGGAGGCGACGATAGAGATCTTTTTCTGAGAGCCCGGCTCGGCGGCTGGGTCCGCGGAATCAGAGGAGCAGGCGGTGGCAGTAAGCAAAAGACCACCGGCCGCGAGGAGGGCGGCGGTTGCGCGAAGTGAATTATGCATAGCTCCCAGTGTGCTGTTGATGGTAATTGTTGTCAATTGAATATGTATTGAAAACGCGGCCGCGGGGTAAGCTTGCGGCCATGGTGAAACGCAGCCCCACCCGCAAGACATTGGCTTCGCTGGCCGCCGAGCTGGGTGTTTCGCGCACGACAGTATCTAATGCCTATAGCCGGCCGGATCAGCTCTCAGCCGCGACGCGCGAGCGCATCCTGGCTGCGGCAAAGGCGCGGGGGTATCCCGGTCCGGACCCTACGGCACGCAGCCTGCGCACCCGTCGCGCGGGCTCGGTGGGGGTATTACTGACCGAGCACCTGTCCTATGCCTTCGAGGACATGGCTTCGGTAGATTTTCTAGCCGGCATGGCGGAGGCTTCGGCCGGCGCACAAACCACGCTCACCCTCATTCCAGCAGGTCCGGAGGGCGAAGCGGAGGCTACCAGCCTGGTGGGATCGGCCGCGGTGGATGGTTTTGTGGTCTATTCCGTGGCGGCCGGGGATGCTTATCTGGAGGCGGCACGCGGGCGCGGGCTGCCGGTGGTGGTCTGCGATCAGCCGACGGACTCGGGATTGCCGTTCGTGGGCATCGACGACCGCGCCGCGATTGCCCCGGCCGCCCGCGCACTGGTGGAGGCCGGGCACCGCAAGATTGGGGTGCTGGCGATTCGTCTCAAGCGCGAGCGCCACGATGGCCCCATTTCCTGGGACGAGTTGCAGGGCGCCGACATGCACGTGCAGCGCGCCCGGGTCATGGGCGCCATGGACGTCTTTGCGCAGGCAGGTATCGCGCCGGAGACCGTGCCAGTGGTTACTCAGCACATCAACGATGCACAGACCACGCGGGCGGCCGCGCAGTTGCTTCTCGACGCCCACCCAAATCTCACCGCCGTTCTGTGCACCACCGACTCCATGGCGCTGGGCGTGATGACCTATGCGCGCGAGCGCGGCATCGATATTCCGGGTGAGCTTTCCGTTACTGGCTTCGACGGCATCGATGCGGGGCAGCGCCTTGGCTTGACGACGATCGTCCAACCCAATAAGGCCAAAGGTGCGGCCGCCGGCCACATGCTCTCCAAGCTCATTGCCGGCGCGGAGGATTCGGCCGCGGCCATGCCTGCGGTCCCGCGGCGCGTGCTGCAGACCCGCTTCGCGCAGGGGCGGACGGTAGCGCCGCCGCTTTAGGCACTGCCGGTGCCTTAAAAGCGGTCTGTATAGGCTGCGCGGGCTGCTGCGAGTTCGGTGAGGAAATGGGCGACGGCATCGACGTCGGCAAGCTGCACAACGGCCGCCGTATCGCCTTCGCCGACCTTGACGCCGACGTCCGGCGGCTGATGCAGGGCGCGGAAACCGTCCTCGTCGGTGACGTCATCGCCCAAGAAGACCACGGCGGTGGCGCCGGTGCGCTCGCGCAAGTTCTCAATCCAGGTGCCCTTGGTGGCCTGGGTGGCGGAGAACTCCACGACGGACTTACCAGCCGTGCGCGGGAAGCCGCCCGGATCGAGCGCGAGACCGGCTTCATAAGCCTGAGCGGCAGCTTCAGGATCGGAATCCTCCAGCGCGCGCAGATGCAATACGCGCTGGAAGGGCTTGGCCTCGATATCCGCGCCGGGGAAGCGCTCCATGATCGCGCGGATCTCGGTTTCCTTGGCTGCCAGATGCTCGCGCATCGCGGGAGTTAGATCCGTTTCTTCCCAAGAGGACTCGGCGCCGTGGGAACCGCCGAAGAGTACGGGCTCGCGCAGTGGGCACACGCGCTGCAGGCCTGCGAGGTGGCGGCCGGAAAGCACGGCGGCGGTGGTGTGCGGCAGGTGAGCCAGTTTATCCAAGGCACGCAGGGAGTCTTGGTTCATCTCGACGTCGTAGATGGCCGTGGCGAAGGGGGAGAGCGTGCCGTCGAAGTCCGAGACCACCGCGAGGTGCTCGGCGGCGGCAAGGGCCTTGATGGTGGTTGAAAGCGTCATGGCGTCCAGCCTACGTAATTAACCGCCCAGAGAAACCAACTTGATAGACGGCGAGTCTACCTCATCTGTGACCAGCTCCAAGACCAGCTGGTTATTGCTATTGACCGTGTAGTGGAAATCGCGGTCCGCGGAAATGAGGTTGCGCAGCAGATTATCGGCCCACACGGAGGCGCCGTGGCAATCCTTGGCGATCTCGTCATAGTCCACCTCATCAAAGTGAAGGCGATTGCCATCGCGGATATTTTGGCGCTTCTCAGCGGCGGAATAGGTCACCTTGCCCACCATTTGGGTGCAGCCGGTGGTGCCTACCAGCGTGGATTCACCAAAGCTCAACGTGGGTGCCTGTGGAATGGACTCCGGAATGGTGGAGGCGGCATCTGGGGTGGTGTTGATGGAGACAACCTGCCACTGCTTATCCAGGATCTGCTCATCGCCGGGCGCCTGTGGGGTCTCCTCGTCGGAGCCGCAGCCAGACAGCAGCATTGCGGCACACGCGGCGGCGAGCGGTGCGGTAGCCAGGCGGGGGAAGCGAGACATCATACGCCGGCCTCCTCGGCGCCGGTCTCGTGCAGGCAGTCCAGGAAGGATTGGGACCAGAGTTGTACGTCGTGCTCGGTGACCTGCTGGTGCATGCTGAGCATGCGCTGGGACATGTTCGAGGGGGCGTCGCCAAGAGCCTTGAGCGCATTGAGCAAGGCAGCCTTGACGGATTCGATATCAAAGGGATTGCACAAGTAGGCCTGGTCAAGCTCATCGGCCGCGCCGGCAAACTCGGAGAGCACTAGGGCGCCCGTGCCATCGTCGTGGCAGGCCACGTACTCCTTGGCCACTAGGTTCATGCCATCCTTGAAGGGGGTAACTAGCATGACATCGGCCATGCGGTAGTAGCAGCGCAGCAGGCTTTTAGCCACGCCCCGGTGCTGGTAGTGCACCACCGGGTGGCCCACGCGGGCAAAGCGCCCGTTGATGCGGCCGACGGCCTCTTCTACCTTGGAGCGGGTGGCCTTGTAATGGTCGAGGCGCTCGCGAGACGGGGTAGCCAGCTGCACCAGCGTCACCTCCTCTGGATCGAGCGCGCCGGTTTCCAGCAGCTCCTCAAAGGCGGTCAGCCGCTGCAGGATGCCCTTGGTGTAATCGAGGCGATCCACGCCCAGGATTATGCGCTGGGGTGAGCCCAGCTCTTTGCGTAGCTTGGCGACGTCCCGCTCATCCTCCGCAGTGAACCTGGCAAAGTCCTTCGCGGCGATAGAGATGGGGAAAGCCCCCACACCGATGGTGCGTCCTTGCGGCAGGCGAATCTGCGCGGTGACCTCGCGGGTGCTGGCCTCGCCTTCCACGTCGAGGCCGTGGCGGCGGGCAAGCTCGAGGAAGTTGCGGGCATTAGCTTCTAAGTGGAAGCCGATGAGATCCGCGCCGAGCAGCCCGCGCACGAGTTCCTCGCGCCACGGTAGCTGGCGGAAGAGATCGGCGGAGGGAAAGGGGATATGCAAGAAGAACCCGATAGTGAGATCGGGGCGCTTTTGGCGCAGGATGCCGGGCAAAAGCTGTAGCTGGTAATCCTGTACCCACACGGTGGCGCCCTCGGCGGCGACCTCGGCTACCTCATCTGCAAAGCGCAGGTTGACCTCGCGATAGGCGTGCCACCAATCGCGGTCATAAGTAGGGGTGACGATGAGATCGTGGTAAAGCGGCCACAGGGTGGCATTGGAAAAGCCCTCATAAAAGCCCTCGAAATCGGACTCGGTGAGTTTGACTGGGTGCAGGAGCACGCCGGCATCGGTGCGGAAGGGCTCGGGTGCGGTGTCAGTCACGCCGGGCCAGCCCACCCAGCAGCCCTGGTGGGACTCGAGGACTGGAGACAAAGCGGTGACCAATCCGCCTGGCGAGGGGGTCCAGGTATGGCTGCCATCGGGCTGGGTTTCCAGATCTACCGGCAGGCGGTTAGCCACCACCACAAAGTCATTACCACGATCACTCATGGTGCAAGGATAACTTAGGACTTCTTAGCGGACTTCTTCGTTGCCTTCTTGGAGGCTTTCTTCGTCGCCTTTTTGGTGGCCTTCTTTGTAGCCTTCTTGGTCGACTTCTTCGTCGATTTCTTGGTGGACTTTTTAGTCGACTTCTTCGTGGACTTCTTGCTGGATTTCTTGGTCGACTTCTTCGGAGCGGCGTCGGCCTGTTCTGCCAGGACCTTCTTGTGCACCAGGCCCTTTGGCTCCACGCCCAGCATGGACATCAGGGTCACGCCGTCGAGGAAGTCCTGCGCATAAGTGGCCACGATGCGGCGGGCTGCGCGGGAGGTCTCCTCCTCAAGGGCGTGATTCTGGTCAGCCTGTGGGTGGGTGTCTTGGACCTTGGGTGGCACGACGTGTCCTCCTGAACGTTGTGGAAACTACTTAAGCGCTTGCAAGAAAAGCTATCAGAGCAAATATTGTACGCTACCGGCGGCGTTTAAGACCGTTCGGGTCCGGATTCGGGCCCCGGCTGCTCCGGTTTCTGGGCTTGGAATGATTCGGTGCCCGGCACGGTATAGGTGGTTGTCTCCCGCTGCTGCGGCTGCGCCGGCCACTGGGAACCCGCTGGCCATAGGTCTTCGGCCGGGCGGGTATGCGGCGCATGGCTTTGGGCTGCGTGTCGCGGGTGTTGCTGCGGCGGCTTCGGCCCCAGCTTGGGCGGCAGCTCTGGACGGTTAACGCGCGGGGCAAACGGGGACATCGGCACGCGCGGGATTCGCGGGGCCTTGCGGGCCAAGTGCGTGGCCTTGTGGAAGGAGAAGCGGCCGATGCGCTTGAAAGCGGAGTAGGGGCGGAAATACTGCGGGCGGCGCAGGCGGCGGGCCACGCGCTCGCCTAGCACTACTCCGGCCGCCAGCGCGCCGGAAATGGCCAGTGCCATCGCCATATTGGTAAAGCCGGTAATCATCTGCTCATTAAGCGAGGCGTACATGCCGCGGTAGAGCATGAGGCCTGGCAGCATCGGCGTATAGCCCACGATCATGGTGATAAGCGGCGGGATGCCCCAGCGGCGCGACATCAAGCCGCCGGCCAGGCCGACGACGACGGCAGACAGACCCGAGGCAATCACTGGGCCAACGCCGAAGGGAACCACCACAAAGTAATAGAAAATCATGCCGGCCGCGGCTGTTAGCCCCGACATGGTGACTTCAATCCAGGCTGCGCCACAGGCCAGCGCAAAGGCAGCGGAGCCGGTGCCGCCGAGAAGCACCAGCAGCGGAATCTGGTGGTAGACCGGTGGGGCCAGTGTAGCCAGCGGAGGCAGGTCAAAGCCCAGCGAATCGGCCATCTGAATGCCCACGCCCACGCCGGCGATAATGGCGCCGGTAGATAGCAGTGCTTCAAAGAAGCGGGCGGAGGAGGTTACGGGGGCGCGCGTGATGCCGTCGACAAGCGACTGCACCAAAGTCAGCCCTGCCACCAGTACGATGATACCGGAGGCGATGATCTGTGCTGGCGAGAAATTAATGCCGAATGAGGCCGCCACGTTATACAAAATGGCAGCCGGGAAGACCGCAAAGAAGCCGCCGACCACATTCTGATAGAAGGGCGGCAGGCGAAAATTGGCCAACCAGGCGTTTAAGCCCATGATGAAGGCGGAGACCACAAACGCCACCACGCCGACGAGCAGATCGCCGCCGAGCATCATGGAAATCAGGCCACCCATCGCGCCCCAGCCGAGCATAACCGTGGACGGCTTATAAGGCGCGGGCATGCGGTCAATCTCATCCAAGCGCTGCTCGGCCATGGCCGGCGGCATCTGGCCGGAGTGGATAGAGCGAATGAGCTTATCGACGGCCGCGAGTTTGGAAAAATCCACGCCAATGCTCGGCACCACACGGAAGACGTGCAGGTTTTGGCGCTGTTCGCCGGTGCCAATGGTGGTGTGGATGGTGATGGTATTCATCAAGATATCCACGTGGCAGTAGTGCAGGCCATAGGAAGAGGCCGCCAGGTGCACCTGGGCGCGGGCATCCGAGTTGGCTGTACCGGCGCCGATGAGGATTTCTCCAATGCGAGCGGCGATTTCCATGACACCGGTGACTTGGGCGGCATCATGGAGATTGACCGGAGCGAGTGGGGATGGCGGTGGTGCGGCTTTAGCCGCGTCGATGATGGCTACTTGGCCCGAGGAGGCGCGCAGGCGCTCCCGCATAGCGGACAAAAATGACACGGAAATAACCCTCGAAAAAGCGCTGGGAAAGTGGGATAGATTCTGCCTGAACTTTAGCCCCTGAACCCTCCCGATGCATAGATGGGGGACCGACTTTCCCTTTGGTGCTAGTGCTCGGGTACTATGCAACGAGCGGGATTACTCCCGCGCTGCTGGAGTGGCGCAATTGGTAGCGCAACGCACTTGTAATGCGTAGGTTGCGAGTTCAAGTCTCGTCTCCAGCTCAAAAGGAGGCTGGGTCCTAGAGGGGCCTAGCCTTCGGTGTGTTTTGAGGGGGCGTCGATAAGCCCAAAAAGCCGGTCAACCATGCGCTGGCGATTGGCGGGGGAGAGCTTGCGCTGGTTGAGGTGATCGTGCACCCACAGCCCCGTGCTAAGCAGCATGATGAGCAGGTTATCCTCGTCCGTCGAGGCTGCGGAAGGATCCACCATCCACCGTGCATCCACATCGGCCCATTGGGCAGAAAAATCTGGGTGGGTCTGGGAATGCACGCACATCAAGAGCTGAATGAGCGGGTCGTTTTTGCCCATGGATAGCACCAAGGCGCGGGAGCGCTCGGCCCAGCTAAGTTCGCTGGCTGGGCGGCCGCCAGCGAGGCGCTCGAGCTCGTCTTCCCAGCGCTCAGCACAAAAGCGGTGACAATCTACTAGCAGGTCGTGGCGGGTAGGAAAGTGGTAGATGAGCCCGGACTTGGACATCCCAGTAGCTTGCGCCAAGGCGTCGTAGGTGAGGGCAGAGACATCCTCGGCAGCGATGATATCGAGCGCAGCTTCAAGAGCTGCGGTCTTTTTGTTTGGTCGCGGCATGAGGATCTCCTGATTTGGGGTTATCACGGAAGCACCAAGCGGTTATCGCGGCAAGGAACAAGGCAAAGCAAGCTAGGCCGCCAATGGTGACAAGATAACCGGAATTGTAGGCGCTGGCGGCTGCCGTGTGGGAAGCGGAGTGATGCAGCGCGTCGGTTCCCAGTTCCGCAAGGTGAGGCGGCAGTTCGCGGGCCATGAGTAAGGGCACGAGGGTGCCGGTCAGGGCAATGGAGATCAGGGTGCCAAATTCATAGGAGACCGCCTCTACGCCGGCAGCCATGCCGGTGCGGTGGAGGGGAGCGGCATTGATGATGGCGGTTGAGGATACAGACATGGCAAGGCCCGCGCCTAGTCCGGTAAGGACGAGGGCGACAATGAGTAGGGCAAGCGCTCCGCCCCGGGTTGCTACCAGCAGGGCCATGCCGGTGGCCATAAGTAGAAATCCGCCGCTTATGAGCGGGAGGAATCCCAGCCGATGCAACGTGGCACCGCCCAGGATAGAGGTAGGGATGGCCGATAGCGCCATGGCGGAGATGATGAGGCCGGCCTGGAGGGGTGAGAGGGCGTCGACAAGCTGCAGCTTTTGGGTGCTAAGTAGCTCTAGGCCGGATAGGCCAAACATAGCGCCGCTGGCTGCTAAGGCACCGCCGCTGAAGATGCGGGAGCCAAAGATATCGAAGGTCAGGAGGGGATCTGATAAGCGGGTCTGGCGAAGGGCGAAGGCGAGTGCGCCGCAGATGAATACGGCGGCGGCAGCGACGCTCACCGGCCACGCGTGTGACAGGGATTTAATGGCCAATACCAGGCTGGTAAGAGTGATAAGGGAATAGAGGGACGACGGAAAGTCCCAGTGTTTATGGGGGTTCGGGGCGTTTGGCGGAGCTAGGAGGAAGGTCAACGCGAGGGCAACGGCGACCACGGGGGCGTTGAGTAGAAAGACCGAGCCCCACCAAAAGTGCTCCAAAAAGAAGCCGCCCACGGTGGGGCCGGCCGCCGCGCCGATGACGGCGACAGAACCCCAGATGCCAATGGCCGTGTTGCGTTCTACCTCATCGGGAAAGGTAAGGCGGATAAGCGCAAGGCTTGATGGCATCATGATGGCGGCGCCGCAGCCTAGGAAAGCCCGGCTTAAGACCAGCGTCCAGGCGCTGGGAGAGTAGGCGGCGAGTAGGGAGGCGCCGCCAAAAATGGCCAGACCGATGAGGAACATCCGCCGATGGCCGGTGCGATCACCTAGCGTGCCGGCACCAAGAAGGAGCCCGGAGAGTACCAGCGCATAGGCGTTAATTATCCATAATTGCTGGGTATCGGTGGTATGCAATTGCTGCGATAGCTGCGGCAACGCGGTGTAGAGGATGGAGTTATCCAGCCCAACCATGAGTAACCCCAGAGAGATGACGGCGCAAAAAGACCACCGCTGTGCAGGCGTGGAGGCCGCAGCGGCGGGGCTTTGTGCGCGAGGCGGGTGGATACTCATAGCGCAATAAACAGTACCGAACGGTCGTTACAGTTTGTAGCCGAATATAGGTTAGTATTGCCTTCCTCACAGCTGGGGACACTATGTGAGTGTATAGGAGATAAGTGGACTTTCCTGCGGTGTAAGTAGCACAGTGGTATTAACACCAATTAAGAGTTAAGGATGATTTTTAATGGCACGTAACTATGCAGAACAGCTAGTTGACACCCTGGAAAAGCAGGGTGTCGAGCGCATTTATGGTCTCGTCGGCGACTCCCTGAATCCGATTGTGGATGCAGTTCGTCGCTCTTCCATCGAGTGGATTCACGTCCGTAACGAGGAAGCAGCAGCCTTCGCTGCCGAGGCGGACTCTCTTACCACCGGCAAGCTGGCTGTATGTGCTGCATCCTGCGGACCGGGCAATACCCACCTGATCCAGGGCCTGTACGACGCCCACCGCAATGGCGCCAAGGTTCTGGCACTAGCTTCCCACATTCCTTCCCGTCAGATCGGCTCCAAGTTCTTCCAGGAGACCCACCCAGAGGCAATCTTCCAGGAGTGCTCTGGCTACTGCGAGATGGTCAACTCCGCAGAGCAGGGTGGCGTTGTCTTGCACCACGCCATCCAGTCCACCATGGCAGGCAATGGTGTATCCGTTCTGGTCATCCCGGGTGATGTCTCCATGCAGGAGGCGGACGATGACTCCTTTGTCGAGTCCAAGATCTCTACCGGCCGCCCGGTTGTCTTCCCGGACCCAGCCGAGGCCGCTGCCCTGACCGAGGCCATCAACGAGGCCAAGTCCGTTACCCTTTTCGTTGGTGTCGGCGTTAAGGACGCCCGCGAGCAGGTGCTGAAGCTGGCGGAGAAGATTAAGGCTCCTATCGGCCACGCCCTGGGTGGCAAGATGTACATCCAGTACGAGAACCCATTCGATGTGGGCATGAACGGCCTGCTGGGCTACGGCGCAGCACACGAGGCCACCCACGAGGCTGACTTGCTCATCCTGCTGGGTACCGATTTCCCATATAACGACTTCCTGCCGGACGCCAACGTGGCACAGGTGGATATCAACGGCTCCCACATCGGCCGCCGCACCAAGATTTCTTATCCGGTTACCGGCGACGTAGCCGCTACCATCGAGAACATCCTGCCGCACGTGGATGAGAAGAAGGACCGCTCCTTCTTGGATAAGATGCTCAAGAAGCACTACGGCAAGCTGGAGCACGTCGTTGAGGCTTATACCTCCAACGTGGACAAGCACACCCCGATCCACCCAGAGTACGTTGCTGACCTCATTGACAAGAACGCCGATGAGGACGCCATCTTCACTGTCGATACCGGTATGTGCAACGTGTGGGGCGCTCGCTACATCACCGCCAACGGCAAGCGTGAGCAGATCGGTTCCTTCCGCCACGGCACCATGGCTAATGCCCTGCCGCAGGCACTGGGCGCACAGGCTGCTAACCCGGGGCGCCAGGTCATCACCTTCTCCGGTGATGGCGGACTATCCATGCTGATGGGTGAGCTGCTTACCGTGAAGCTGCACAACCTGCCTATCAAGATGTTTGTGTTCAATAACTCTTCTCTGGGCATGGTGAAGCTGGAGATGCTGGTGCAGGGGCTGCCAGAGCATGAGACTGACCATGAGTCCGTCAACTTTGCCAAGATTGCAGAGGCTTCCGGCATCAAGCACTTCCGCATCGAGGATCCTAAGGAAGCTCCGGAGCAGATTAAGAAGGCGCTGGCTTATAACGGCCCGGCTCTTATCGACGTCGTTACTGACCCCAACGCTCTTTCCCTGCCGCCGACGCTGACCATCGAGCAGCTCATGGGCTTCTCTAAGGCGGCTACCCGTACCGTTCTGGACGGCGGCGTTGGCCAGATGATCACCATGGCCAAGTCCAACCTGCGCAATATCCCGCGCCCGCAGGACTTCTAAAAGGCGCGCCGCGCTAGCTACCACGCCCTTCCTCTTAACAGGGGAGGGGCGTGGTTTTCTTATGTGGCGACTAGGGCGAGCACCCACGTTCACAGGATTCAGGCAGAAACTCTTCAGTAGGCTGGGAAGCAAGCGTGCCATTATGACGTGTTAGAAAATCACAACCTTTAAGGGAGTCTGAGGACAACATGGAAGACAATAAACTCGCCAAGGTTCTTGTCGTCGATGACGAACCCAATATTGTGGAGCTGCTTACCGTATCGTTGAAATTCCAAAACTTCGAGGTATACAGCGCCAATTCTGGTAATGAGGCGCTGCGCGTAGCTCGTGAGGTAAACCCAGATGCCTATATTTTGGACGTCATGATGCCGGGCATGGACGGCTTCGAGCTGCTAGGAAAGCTGCGTCAGGAGGGCCTAGATGGCCCAGTGCTGTATCTGACGGCAAAAGACGGCGTGGACCAGCGCATCCACGGCCTGACCATCGGCGCAGATGACTACGTGACCAAGCCATTTAGCCTGGAAGAGGTCATTACCCGCCTGCGCGTCATCATGCGCCGCGGCGGTGCGGCGGAAGATTCCACCAACGATGCCACCATGAGCTACGCGGATTTGACGCTCAACGATGACACCCATGAGGTCACCAAGGCCGGCGAGCTCATCGAGCTTTCCCCCACCGAGTTCAACCTGCTGCGCTACCTCATGCAGAACAAGGAAGTGGTGCTGTCCAAGTCCAAAATTTTGGATAACGTGTGGCACTACGATTTCGGCGGCGATGGCAACGTGGTCGAGTCCTATATCTCCTACCTGCGCCGCAAGATTGATACAGGCGATACCCAGTTGATCCATACCGTTCGCGGCGTGGGTTATGTACTGCGCACCCCGCGCTCCTAAAGTGCTGTAGTAATGGAAGATTCACAGGAGACCCAGGACCAGGCACCTGCGCCGGCGGCGGCGCGCCCGCAGTCCATGTGGCATGAGGGCCTGGGCCAAGACGAAGGGGAGAACACGTCCTCCAAGCGGCGGATTTTTTCCCAGATTCCGCAAGCAATGCCGCTGCGTACATGGCTGGTCATCCTCCTCGTCGTGGTCTCCGGACTCGGCATTACAGGTTCATCCTTCGCGGTGAATTCCATTATGCGCAATGTGCTCATCAACAATGTTGATGATGAGCTGCGCAGCGCCTCGACCACGTGGGCGCGCGATATCAGCAATGACTTCTTTATCGGTGATCACACTAAGCGGCCGCCTACTGAATACGTGGTGCTGAACTACCTTCCCAATGGCACCATCCGCTATTCGGGGCCGTCTTCGACCACCCCGAACGCGGAGAATATTCCGCTCGGCGGTTATCCCACCACCGTTGGTTCCATCGAGAACAACACCAAATGGCGTGCCCTCGCTTTTGCGGATTCGAATGGCATCATCACGGTCATCGCCAAGGATATGACCCATGAAAAGGAAATTTTGCATGGCCTGGCCATGGTGCAGGTAACCATCGCCGCCATCGCCCTAGCCGCCATTGCGGCCGTGGGTTTCTGGTTTATCCGTAGGGCGTTGCGGCCGCTGCGGGTGGTGGAAAAGACGGCGTCGGAAATCGCGGCAGGCGATCTAGACAAGCGTGTGCCCAAGTGGCCGCTGCACACCGAGGTAGGCCAGTTGGCTGCTGCGCTCAATATCATGCTGGGGCAGCTGCAGCGCTCCGTCGTGCGCGCACAGGAAAAAGAGGAACAGATGCGTCGCTTTGTCGGCGATGCCTCGCATGAGCTGCGCACGCCGCTTACTAGCCTGCGCGGCTATACCGAGCTTTATCGCTCCGGTGCTACCAAGGACGTGGATCTCGTCTTTTCCAAGATCGATGATGAATCCAAGCGTATGTCCCTGCTGGTGGAGGACTTGCTAGCCCTCACCCGCGCCGAGGGCACACGCCTCGACCTTCATCCGGTGGATTTGCTGGAGCTGGCCCTGTCTGTGGGCTCTTCCGCCCGGGCGGCCTTCCCCGGCCGCGAGATTAAGGTAGCCAATGACGCCAAATCTATTCCGGTGGTAAACGGCGATGCCAGCCGCCTCCACCAGGTGCTGCTCAACCTAGTGACCAATGGCATCCGCCACGGCGGCGAGGATGCCACGGTGACGCTGCGCCTGCGCCGCGAGGCCGATGACGTGTTGGTTGATGTCAGCGATGACGGTAAGGGCATGTCTCAGGAAGACGCGGCGCATATCTTCGAGCGTTTTTATCGCGCGGATACTTCGCGCACCCGCGATACCGGCGGCTCCGGTCTGGGCCTGGCCATCGTTCACTCCTTGGTGGAGCAGCACGATGGCAGCATTAGCGTCGACTCCGAGCTTGGCCGCGGCACCACCTTTACGGTGCGCCTGCCCGCGCTTGCCGACGCCCCCTCAGAGTCCTAGTCCTCCCTGAAGCCTTCCTCGTTGCATCCAAGGTGCTGGCGGATGCGGGCAGCAGCCTCATCCATTGCGGCATCGTCGGTAGCATCGGCGTCGAAGGCCTTGGCAAAGTCATACTCTTCCATCTTCTCGGTGGGGAAGAGGTGGATGTGGGTGTGCGGGACATCGAATCCGGCGATGATATAGCCGGTGCGTGGAGTATCAAACGCGGTCTTGATGGCACCGCCGATTTCCAGGGCGACCTCGTTGAGGTGGGCCCAGGTCTGCGGATCCAGGTCGGTCCACTTATCTACTTCCTCGATGGGCACGACCAGGGTGTGGCCGTAGCGCAGCGGCTCGATGGAGAGGAAAGCCACGCAGGTCTCATCGCGGTAGACAAAGCGAGCGGGTAGTTCACCATTAATGATCTTGCTAAATACAGAAGCCATGTGTGCCAGGCTACCCGCTGGTTATGATGGTGGGCATGCGCATTCTCGTAATTGGTTCGGGCGGCCGTGAACACGCCCTTGTCAAGGGCCTGTCCGCCGACCCGAAGAGCACCGAAATCCACGCCGCGCCAGGCAGCGCGGCTATGTCTGATCTCGCCACGGTCCACCCGGAATACTCCCAGGTAGATGACGTGGATCGCATGGTAGAACTGGCCCGGGATATCGCCGCCGATCTCGTCGTCATCGGCCCCGAGGTACCGCTCGTTGCTGGTGTGGCAGATGCCCTGCGCGCCGCCGGCATCGCGGTCTTCGGACCTAACAAGAAAGCAGCCCAGATCGAGGGATCCAAGGCCTTTGCCAAAGACGTCATGGAGGCGGCAGGAGTCAAGACCGCTCGCGCGGAACAGCTACGCCCAGGTGCGGCCGAGGAAGAGATTGAGGCCGCGCTCGACCGCTTCGGCCCGCAGTTCGTGGTCAAAGACGATGGCCTTGCCGGTGGCAAGGGCGTGGTGGTCACCGCGGACCGTGCCGCTGCCCGCGCTCACGTAGACGCCGTCCTTGCCGCCGGCAATCCGGTGCTGCTGGAGTCTTTCCTCGATGGACCTGAAATTTCGCTTTTCTGCTTGGTCGACGGCGAGACCGTCGTCCCGCTGCTGCCAGCTCAAGACCACAAGCGCGCCTATGACAACGACGAAGGCCCCAATACCGGCGGCATGGGTGCGTACACCCCGTTGCCGTGGCTGCCGGAGGAGGGCGTGCAGCGCATCGTGGACGAGGTCTGCGCCCCTGTGGCCAAGGAGATGGTGCGCCGCGGCACCCCATATTCCGGCCTGCTTTATGCCGGCTTGGCGTGGGGCGAAGAGGGCCCGGCCGTAGTCGAGTTCAACTGCCGCTTCGGCGATCCAGAGACCCAGGCCGTGCTTTCCCTTCTCAAGTCGCCACTAGCCGAGGCCCTCCACGCCACCGCGACTGGCACCCTGGCCGAGCTCGCGCCGCTGGAATGGGAGGATGGCTTCGCCGTTATCGTAGTCATGGCGGCCGAAGGCTACCCGGCCTCCCCGCGCAAGGGCGATGCCATCTCCGGAGCTGCGCTGGATGATCCGCAACGCGTCCTGCACGCCGGCACCGTTCACACCGACGGGGCCTACCGCACCGCGGGCGGCCGTGTGCTTAGCGTGCTGGGCAAGGGCTCCACGCTGGCCGAGGCACGTGCCGACGCCTACGCCACCGTCGATGACATCGAGTTTGCGGGCAGCTTGGTGCGCCGGGACATCGGCAAGCGCGCAGAAGACGGTGAGATTTCTCTCTAACCTTTCGCCCTGCGGTGGGGCAGGCATGGAATAATAGCCACGTGGCTGAAAAGAAGAAGATTTCCAACGTCCTGTCCTCCCGCTATGCCTCCGCAGAGCTGTCCAATATTTGGAGCCCGGAGCATAAAATCATCCTGGAGCGCAAGCTCTGGATCGCGGTCATGCGCGCCCAGAAGGATCTGGGCGTAGACATCCCCTCCAAAGCCATCGATGCCTACGAGGCCGTGGTGGAAGACGTGAACCTCGAGTCCATCGCGGAGCGCGAGCGCGTCACCCGCCACGATGTAAAGGCCCGCATTGAGGAGTTCAATGCGCTGGCCGGCTACGAGCACATTCATAAGGGGATGACCAGCCGCGATCTCACCGAGAACGTGGAACAGCTGCAGATCCACACCTCACTGGAGATCATCCGCGATAAGGCCATTGCCGTGGTCTCCCGCATCGGCCGTCACGCCGCCGAATACCAGTCCTTGGTCATGGCCGGCCGTTCCCACAACGTGGCCGCGCAGGCCACCACCCTGGGCAAGCGTTTTGCTACGGCCGGCGATGAGATGCTGCTGGCCATCGAGCGCGTCGAAGACCTTCTTGCGCGCTACCCGCTGCGCGGGATTAAGGGCCCGATGGGCACTTCCCAGGACATGCTCGACCTTATGGGCGGCTCCGAAGACAAACTTGCCTCCCTAGAGACCGCCATTGCGGATTACCTGGGCTTCCACCGCATCTTCAACTCCGTGGGCCAGGTCTACCCACGCTCCCTGGACTTCGATGCCATCTCCGCTCTGGTGGAGCTCGGCGCCGCCCCGTCCTCGTTGGCCACTACCATCCGCCTGATGGCCGGCAACGAGACCGTCACCGAAGGCTTCAAGGAAGGCCAGGTCGGCTCTTCTGCTATGCCGCACAAGATGAACGCCCGCTCCTGCGAGCGCGTCGGCGGCCTGCAGGTCATCCTCCGTGGTTACCTCACCATGGCCGCAGACCTGGCCGGCCAGCAGTGGAACGAAGGCGATGTCTTCTGCTCCGTCGTCCGCCGCGTCGCGCTTCCCGACGCCTTTTTTGCCCTCGACGGCCAATTCGAAACCTTCCTCACCGTCCTCGATGAGTTCGGCGCCTTCCCCGCCATGATCGACCGCGAGCTAGAGCGCTACCTGCCCTTCCTGGCTACCACCCGCATCCTGATGGCGGCCGTGCGTGCCGGCGTAGGGCGCGAGACCGCCCACGAGGTCATCAAGGAAAACGCCGTGGCTGTCGCGCTCAATATGCGCGAAAACGGCGGCGAGCAGGACTTGGTCCAGCGCCTTGCAGCCGATGACCGCCTGCCCATGGACGAGTCCGACCTCGAAGCCGCCCTGGCCGATAAGCACGCCTTCATCGGCGCCGCCGAGTCCCAGGTCAACCAGGTGCTCAACCGCATTAACGCCTTGGTAGGCGAGCACCCCAAGGCCGCCGCCTATACCCCGGGCGAAATTCTCTAGTTCGCATTTTCCGGTTCCCTTCGCATTTCCAGCCCCCTTCGCAATTCGATCAATTAAGCTCCGAATTCCGCGCGGAATTCGGAGCTTAATTGATCGAAACCTACTCGCTACCCCTGGGCGCTAGAATGAAAGCCATGCGTCCTGAGCTTTCTTCATATACCCATCTTGCCTCCGGCAAGGTCCGCGATATCTACGATGTAGACGAGAACACCCTGCTGATGGTGGTCTCTGACCGCATCTCCGCCTACGACCACGCCTTAGAGCCGGCCATCCCGGATAAAGGTCGCGTGCTGACCGCGACCTCGAAGTTCTTCTTCGATTCCATCGATTTTCCCAACCACCTCGCCGGTCCTCTCGATGATGAGCGCATTCCTGCCGAGTGCCTCGGCCGCGCGATGGTTGTAAAAAAGCTGGACATGCTGCCCTTCGAGTGCGTGGCCCGCGGCTTTCTCACCGGTTCCGGTTTGAAGGAGTACAAGGCCAACGGCACCGTGTGCGGCATCGAGCTGCCAGATGGCCTCGTGGAGGCTTCCCGCCTGCCCGGGCCCATCTTCACCCCGGCCACCAAGGCGGAGCAGGGCGAGCACGATGAGAACGTGTCCTTCGACTACGTGGTGGACAAGCTAGGCGCCGAGCGCGCCGAGGAGCTACGCGCGGCCACCTTGCGCATCTATTCCACGGCCGCCGCGCTTGCGGAGGAAAAGGGCATCATCCTCGCCGATACCAAGTTTGAGTTCGGCCTCGATCAAGATGGCACGCTCGTGTTGGCCGATGAGGTCCTCACCCCGGATTCTTCTCGCTACTGGCCTGCAGATTCTTATGTCGAGGGCGAGGTTCAGCCTTCCTTCGACAAGCAGTACGTGCGCAACTGGCTTACTTCCGACGCCTCCGGATGGGACCAAGCCGCAGACGGCACCCCACCCGAGCTTCCTGAAGACGTCGTTTCCGCCACCCGACTGCGCTACATCGAGGCCTACGAGCGGCTGTCCGGCAAGCATTTCGCTGATTTCCTCTCGCCCGAGGACTAACTCCCCGCCGAAGTTCCCGCACCACGGGGTGCCACGCGTACAGTGGGACGGCATGAGCAACGAGAATCTTTCCGCCCCCGTAGCCGCCGTCCACCCCGTGACCCGTTCCTTCCACGGCCGGGAGTTCGTGGATAACTACGAGTGGCTGCGCGATAAGGAATCCCAGGAAACTCTGGATTACCTCAACGCCGAAAATGATTACACCAAGGCGAAGACCGCGCACTTGGAGGAGATGACGGAGAATATCTTCCAGGAGATTAAGTCCCGCATCAAACAGACTGATATGTCCGTGCCCTCCCGCCGCGGCGATTACTGGTACTACGGTCGCACTGAGGAGGGTAAGAGTTATGGCTATTCCTGCCGCCTTCCAGTTGAGGAGGGTTCTGATCCCTGGACAGCCCCGATTATCCCTGAGGAAGGCACCCCAGACGGTGAAGAGATTATCCTCGACGCCAACGCGTTGGCCGAGGGGAAGGACTTCTTCGCGCTCGGTGCTGCCTCCATCTCTGATTCTGGCCGCTACCTGGCCTATTCGGTGGATTTTGCCGGCGATGAGCGCTTTGAGCTCTACATTAAGGACCTAGAGACCGGCGAGCTTCTCGACGACCACCTAGAGGGCATCTTCTATGGCGCTACCTGGGCCGGAGACGGCTTTATTTTCTACACCACCGTCGACGATGCATGGCGTCCCGATACCATTTGGCGCCACAAGGTAGGCACCGCGCAGTCCGAGGACGTGCAGGTGTTTAAGGAAGAAGACGAGCACTTCAACGTCGGCATCGGCAGCGCCCGCTCTGATAAGTACCTCTTCCTTGGCATAAGCTCCAAGGTGACCTCTGAGGTATGGGTGCTCGAAGAGGACAACCCCGAGGGCGAATTCCGCCTGCTGTGGGAGCGTGAATCCGGCGTGGATTACGACGTTGATCACGCCGTCGTCAAGGGCGAGGACTACTGGATAGTCACCCACAATGCTACCGGCCCCAACTTCGAGGTGGGCTATACCAAGGCCGAAGGCGACCTGCCCGCTCTTCGGGATCTGCCCGCGCTCCTGCCTCATAAGGAAACCACCCGTATCGAGGGCGTGGATACTTACCGCGACCAAATTGTGGTGGGTTACCGTCGCGGTGGCATCGGCCGTGCCGCCATCATGCGCATTAATGACGGCTTTGGCGAGTTCGAAGAGCTCAACTTCAATGAGGAGCTCTTCACCGTGTCCGTATCTGGTAACCCGGAGTGGGACGCGCCGGTGCTTCGCGTAAGTTATGTGTCCTTTACCCAGCCCGCGCAGCTTTTCGATTACCGCGTGGATACTGGCGAATACACCCTGCTTAAGGAGCAGGAGGTTCCTGGCGGCTATAACCCGGATGATTATGTTGCTTATCGCCTGTGGACCACGGCTGCCGACGGCACCGACATCCCCGTCTCCATTGTCCACCGCGCCGATCTTGACCGCACCCAGCCGAACCCGACCCTGCTCTACGGCTATGGCTCCTACGAGGTCAGCGTGGATCCGGCTTTCTCCGTTACCCGCCTGTCTCTCATGGATCGCGGCATGATTTTTGCAGTTGCCCATGTGCGCGGAGGCGGCGAGATGGGCCGCACTTGGTACGACGATGGCAAAATGCTCAAGAAAAAGAACACTTTTACCGACTTCATCGACGTCGCCGATGACCTCATCGCCCGCGGCGTGACCACCGCAGACCAAATGGTGGCCGAGGGCGGTTCGGCTGGCGGAATGCTCATGGGTGCTATCGCCAATATGGCCCCTGACCGCTTTACCGCCATCCAAGCCGTTGTTCCGTTCGTGGATCCGCTGACCTCTATCCTTATGCCGGAACTGCCGCTTACCGTGCCTGAGTGGGAGGAATGGGGCGACCCGTACCACAATTCTGAGGTCTATGACTATATGAAGTCCTACTCTCCTTACGAGAATATTGAGGCCAAGGACTACCCAGACATTCTGGCTATTACCTCGCTTAACGACACCCGCGTGCTCTACGTCGAGCCGGCCAAGTGGATTGCCCAGCTGCGGGCGACGGCCACCGGCGGCGAATTCCTGCTCAAGACAGAAATGGCTGCAGGCCACGGCGGAGTGTCCGGCCGTTATGAAAAGTGGCGCCAAAACGCCTTCGAGTATGCGTGGACGATTAATAAGGCCACCGGTCTGGAGAAGTAAAACCCGGATAGGGGGCCAGCGCGCGAATCCTGAATTCCTGTGCGATAATTTTTCTTATGAATGGCCACCTTCTGGTATCTATCTCCAGCATCTTTGATGACACGCGGAAGCAGGCTAGCCGGCTCCTCTCGATCCTTGATCGAGAGGAGATTCCTGTTTCCCTGCTTATTGCCCCGCATATCGACGGCAACTGGCACCTTGCCAAAGACAAAGACACCAAAAGCTGGCTCCGAGACCAAGCCGATGCGGGCCGCATACTCATCCTCAACGGTTTCGATCGCTCGGTGCAGGGACGTCGTGCAGAGTTCGCTAATCTCGACTCCCACGAGGCAAAACTGCGACTCGCGGGTGCTACCCGCCAGATGGCCAAGATCGGCTTCGAGCCCACAATTTTCGCGCCACCGCGCTGGCGCATGTCTCCGGGGACTTTGCAGGTCTTGCCACAATTTCAGTTTGAGGTAGCCGCCTCTACTCGCGGCATTTTGCAGATTAGCTCCGGCAAGTTCCATCAAGCCCGTAACTTGTCCTTTGGCGAGGGCTTTGGCTCAGCTAAGTGGTGGCGCAAGAACATCATCCGCGCGGCGGAGCGTTCCGCACAGCGCGGCAACACCGTCCGCCTGTCCGTATCCGGCCGCAACCTAGATGACCGCAAGGTGATCTATGACTTCGTCAAAGCTGCCGACCGCGCCATCAACGCGGGGGCGACCCCTGCAGATTATGGCGCCTTCCTGCCGAAGTAGTCAGCGCATTCCCTCGCCATAGGCTCTGCCAGCAAACGTGGCGGGGATGGTTGGTGGTGTCTATGTCCGGTAGCACGATTTCGTCCATCTAAAACTCTATTTCCGTCAACGGTGGAGGCGTTATATATGGACGAAATCGTTGAAATCCAAAAATAAGACCCCGCACGCTTGGGATTTACCCAAAAGCGAGCGGGGTCTTCGTCTGTGGGCAGTTAGCGCTGCAGGCTGGTGATGAAGTTCTTTACTTCCTTCGGCAGCATGGCCCAAATGGGAGCTGGGATGGCCTTCTGGAGATTGCCGGTCACAGCCAGGAAGCCGGGGATGGCGACGAGGCCGGCGATAGCCGCGATGGCAGCGGCGATACCGGCGCCGACAGAGCTAGTGCTGGAGTTGGAACCGAAGCCAGGCTTACCGGGCTTTTCTGAGGGCTTGTCCTCTGGCTTATCGGAAGGTTTATCGGAAGGCTTGTCCGCCGGATCATCTGCAAGATCGTCTGGCTGGCCGGCGGAGTCGTCCGTGCCGAGGGTGAAACCGACCTTGACTGGGTCATGGTCAGAAGCGCGGAACGGGGAGTCATCGTAGAAGTCGACGATGTTGTAGTTGCGGCGGGAATACTCGAAGGCGACGGGTTCGTCGGCATTGATGTTCCATACTTGGGCGTCGTCAAGCGTGCCGGTGGCTACCTCGTTTGCCAGCACGTGGTCGAGGGTGCCAAGCAGGCCGGAGAACTGGTAGGAGGTATCGGCGCCATACTTTTCGGCGGGGACGGTAAAGCCATCGTTGCGGAAGACATCGAGCGCGGTCTCGTGGGTATAGGTATTGAAATCGCCCAGGGCGAAAAGCGGCTTATCCTTCCAGTCTTCCTGTTTGTGGAGGGCATCGAGGACGGCCTGTGCCTGCGCGTTGCGCACGTTTGGGTTATTGCCCTGGCCATCGCCGGAATCGGCATCGCCCTTAGCCACCGAGCCCTTGGACTTGAAATGGTTGGCTACGGCAACGAAGGACTCCTCGCCCTCCTTTAGCGGTTGGAATTCCTGGGCGAGGGGCTCGCGAGCAGTGCCGGTGAAGCGATCATCTTGGAAGATGCGGGATTCGCCGACCGGCTTGACCACATCTTTGTGGTAGATAAACGCGGTGCGGATGACATCCGGGGAATCCGGTACGGCCTCCTTAGAGGGGGAAGGAACGAAGGCCCACTTTTCGGATCCTGCGGCCTCGTTGAGCTTTTCCGTTAGATGCTTGAGTGCCTTATCGCGCTGGGCAAAGTCGCCGGTGACGGCGTAGCCATCTTCGATTTCGGAAAGGCCGATGACATCGGCATCGAGGCCGTTGATGGCCGCGACAATCTTGCGTTCCTGGTCTTCGAGTGCGGATTGAGTATAGGCACCGCGGGTCTTACCGCGATTGACGGTGACCTTATTGCCCTCGCGATCGGTGTAGGCACTGCCGCCGAATTCCTCGCCCAGGGAGGTGAAATAGTTCAAAACGTTGAAGGCGCCGATGGTGTATTCGCCCTTGACGTCATCGATGGCGTGCAGCTCAGCCTTGCGGGAGTTCTCCCAAGAGATGGGCAGGTCTGTGCCCTTGGTATTGCCGGTAACCGGGGTGGTGGGCTGGAAGCGCCACTGCTCATGAGAAAAGCCCACGATGACAGGATGCTGGAAAGAGACGGTATCGGTGGTGCGCACGGATTTGATGGTGTGGGCATCATCCTGGGCGATATATGGCAGCGGGGTATTCTGGTCGGTCTTTAAGTAGTCGCGGGTGCGGCCATCGTCCAAGGTGACCAGTTTCTCGGCGTTGTCCTTGGTCAGCTTCTGGATATCGGAATTGGAATCCGTGGAAGGGGAGAAGATATCGGAAGGCTGGCGGAAGGCTTCCTTGCCAGGGGCAAGGCCAATCTCGCCGGACTGATTGAGGGAGTAGTTATTGGTCACGGTGTGCTCGCCTGGCTGGATGAGCATGTGCTCGAAGGGCTCGCGAGCCTCGCTGCCATCGGGAAGCTTGTCTACCTTGAGTGGGGTGACCTTCTCTAGCGGGGTATCGAGCTGCTTGACCTCGGCCGCGGTGATTTGGGTGGAACCGTAGAACTCGGAGACCTTGCCGGTGACCGCGACGGAATCCTCGAGGTCCGGGTACTGGTCGGCCGGCTTATCACCCATGTACACGAAGACGGCCTGGGAGGCAGCGGTAGCCTCGGTGCCGGTCCCGCCCGTCTGGATGGTGAAGCCATTAAGGCCGCCCTCACTCCACACGCCGGTGACAACGCCCTCGGTGGCAACGGTCTGGTCCTTGAGCGGGGATTCAGTGCCGGTGCCTTGGATATCCGCGATGGCGGTCACGCCTTCGGGAGCTGGCTGCTCGGGCTCGGCCGGATCCTCAGGCTGAGGGGTGGGGGCCTCATTACCGGTATTAGTCGGGGTGGGAGCGCCAATGGTGAAGTCGGCGGCATTGTCATCGGTATCGGTGCCCTTGTCATCGCGGGAAGCGGACTTAGCATTGGACAGACCCGCAGCAGCGGTGCCTTCCTTGAGGGAAGCGGCGCCATAGCCGATGGCATCGATGGGGGTTCCGGTGGCGTCGGCAAGCTGCACGGAGCCCTTGGAACCGGACATATTGAGGCTGCCCTCGGCATCTGGGGCAGGCAGGGAATCGCCCGCACCATTGCCGGCCGCTCCCTGCACCAAAAAGTAGCCATGTGGGGCGATGGTGCCGGAAAGCTCTACCTTGCCGCCCGTGTTGCCGGAAGCGGAGAAATACTCCACGGTATAGCCGGTCAGGTCAATCGGGGCATCGGTGGGGTTATAGAGCTCGATGAAGTCGTGGGTGAAGGCAGCGCCCTTATTACCACCGCCCCCGTAGACCTCGGAGATGACTGCGGCGGAACCGTCGGTGGCAGCCGTGGCAGTGGGAACGGCAAGGGCGGCAGAGGATAGCGCGGTGGCGAGCGCCAGCGCGCCTAGGCGGCGAGAAGACATAGATTCAACCTTAAAAAGAGAGCGACAGTAAGCGATGTCTATTAATAGAGCGCCGCGCCGGGGCAGGCTGGAGCGCACGCCGGAGTTTGCCAGAGCGTTGTTTGGGGTTCACGTAGAGTTTGCCCAACCGGGGTGAAACCCACACTGCGGGGGTGAGTCTAGGTAAAAGCCGGGGGTGCCAACTAAACTAAGCCGCGCAGACCAAAGCCCCATACAGTAAGGCAAATATTTTCATGGCTCGTGTAGTTGTCAATGTCATGCCCAAGGCGGAGATTCTGGATCCGCAGGGCCAAGCCGTCGTCCGCGCGCTGGGTCGCATCGGGGTATCCGGTGTCAGCGATGTGCGTCAAGGAAAGCGCTTCGAAATCGAGGTCGATGACTCTGTTAGCGCAGAAGACCTAGATAAGGTAGCCGCCACCTTGTTGGCCAATACCGTCATCGAGGATTACGAGGTTGTTGGGCTGGAGGTCAAGTAAGTGACCGCAACAATCGGAGTAATCACTTTCCCCGGAACCCTGGATGATGTGGATGCCGCTCGCGCTGCCCGCACCGCCGGCGCAGAGGCGAAAAGCCTCTGGCACGCAGATGCCGATCTGCACGGCGTGGATGCGGTCGTAGTGCCGGGCGGTTTTTCTTATGGTGACTACCTGCGTTCGGGCGCTATTTCCGCGCTGGCGCCGGTAATGCAGTCCGTTATTGACCGTGCGAAGCAGGGCATGCCGGTGCTTGGCATTTGCAATGGCTTCCAGATTTTGACCGAGGCGGGCCTGTTGCCGGGCGCGCTGACCCGCAATAAGGGCCTGCATTTCCACTGCACCGATACTTACCTCGAGGTGGTCAATTCCACTACCGCGTGGACCAGTGAGTTTGAGCAAGACCAGAAGATTCTGGTGCCGGCCAAACACGGTGAAGGCCGCTTCCAGGCCGGCGATGATGACATTGCCCGCATCGAGGGCGAGGGCCGCGTGGTCTTCCGCTATACCGATAATTACAACGGCTCTGTCAACGGCATTGCCGGTGTCAGCGATGAATCTGGCCGCATTGTGGGCCTCATGCCGCACCCAGAGCACGCCATTGACACGCTGACCGGCCCATCCACCGACGGACTGGGACTTTTCGTATCCGCCATCAAGGCCGTCGCCCAAACGCCGGCGGTTTAAGGAGGCCACTTTAATGACCGTTCATAATGACACCGTAGAAAAGGCACAGTCCACCCCGGATGAGCAGCAGCCCTACGCGGAGCTCGGACTGAAGGATGACGAGTACCAGCGCATCCACGATATTTTGGGCCGCCGCCCTACCGATGCGGAGCTGACCATGTACTCCGTTATGTGGTCCGAGCACTGCTCCTATAAGTCCTCCAAGACGCACCTGCGTTATTTTGGCGAGACCATGACCGAGGAGATGGGGGAGAAGATCCTCGCCGGCATCGGTGAGAACGCCGGCGTGGTGGACATCGGAGACGGCAACGCGGTGACCTTCCGCGTGGAGTCCCACAATCACCCCTCCTATGTGGAGCCGTACCAGGGTGCGGCCACCGGCGTGGGTGGCATCGTGCGCGACATCATGGCGATGGGTGCTCGCCCGATTGCCGTGATGGACCAGCTGCGCTTTGGGCCTGCCGATGCCCCCGATACCAAGCGCGTCCTGCCCGGCGTGGTCTCCGGCATTGGCGGCTACGGCAACTCCCTGGGGCTTCCCAATATTGGCGGTGAGACCGTCTTTGATGAGACCTACGCGGGTAACCCGCTGGTAAACGCGCTGTGCGTGGGCACCCTCAAGGTGGAGGACCTGAAGCTGGCCTTTGCGTCCGGCAAGGGCAATAAGGTCATGCTCTTCGGCTCCCGCACCGGCTTGGACGGTATCGGTGGCGTATCCGTGTTGGCCTCCGATACCTTCGAGGACGGTGCCGAGCGCAAGCTGCCGGCCGTACAGGTAGGCGACCCCTTCGCGGAGAAGGTCCTCATCGAGTGCTGCCTGGACCTCTACCACGCCGGCGTGGTCGTGGGCATCCAGGATCTTGGCGGTGCGGGCTTGGCCTGTGCCACCTCGGAGCTGGCAGCGGCCGGCGATGGCGGCATGGAGGTCAACCTCGATAATGTGCCGCTGCGTGCGAAGGACATGACCGCGGCGGAGATCCTCGCCTCCGAGTCTCAGGAGCGCATGTGCGCCGTTGTGGCCCCGGAGAACGTGGCGAAGTTCCGCGAAATCTGTGAGCACTGGGACGTTACCTGTGCCGAAATCGGCGAGGTCACCGAGGGCAACCACTTGGTCATCCGCCATCGCGGCGAGGTAGTCGTGGATGCCCCGGCCGGCACCATCGCGGATGAGGCCCCGGTGTACGAGCGCCCCTATGCTCGCCCGGAGTGGCAGGACGAGCTGCAGAAGTACCAGGGCACCGACAAGCGCGGCCTGGTTGAGTCCCTGCAGAAGCTCGTGTCCTCCCCGGCGCTGTGCTCGCGCGACTTCATCATGAACCAGTATGACCGCTACGTGCGCGGCAATACCGTCCAGTCCCACCATGCGGATGCCGGTGTGCTGCGCATCGATGAGGAGACCGGCCGCGGCGTGGCCGTTTCTGCCGATGCTTCCGGCCGTTACACCAAGCTGGATCCGAATATGGGCGCCCGCCTCGCGCTGGCGGAGGCTTATCGCAACGTCGCCGTCACCGGTGCGAAGCCCGTCGCGATTACCAACTGCTTGAACTACGGTTCCCCGGAAAACCCGGACGTGATGTGGCAATTCCGCGAGTCGGTGCATGGGCTTGCAGATGCTGCCGTCGAGCTTTCCATCCCCGTTTCCGGCGGTAACGTGTCCTTTTACAACCAAACGGGCAGCGAGCCCATCCTGCCCACCCCGGTGGTCGGCGTGCTGGGCGTTATCGATGACGTCCACAAGGCCATTGGCAACGAGCTGGGCACCGTGGACGAAAAGGAAATACTTATCGCCCTCGGTGAGACCAAGGACGAGTTCGGTGGCTCCATCTGGCAGCAGGTCAGCGCCGATACTTCCGATGCTTCCTCCCTCAATGGCTTGCCGCCGCAGGTGGATATGGCCAACGAGAAGCGCCTGGCTGAGTTCTTCCATGGCAATGAGCTGCTCACCGCCGCGCACGACCTGTCCGAGGGCGGCCTAGCAGTGGCTGCTTTCGAGATGGCTAAGCGCGCTGGTGCGACTGCCGACGGCGCCGGTCTCGGCCTCAACCTGGACCTTTCCGCAGTCCACGAGGACGAGTTCGTCGCCGCCTTCTCCGAGTCCGCCTCCCGTGTGCTCGTGGCCACCACCGCCGACCGCACCGACCAGGTGCTTGCCCGCGCCGGCGAGCTGGGCATCCCAGCCGCCATCGTGGGTGAGACCACCGAAACCGGCGCCCTTACCCTCGGCGGCGAGTCCGTCGCCATCTCCCAGTTGGTCTCCGCCTGGTCCGCCACCCTGCCGGACCTCTTTGACCATGCTGTGGGTGCTAACTCCGTGGTGGAGTAAAAACTCCCGGCGTTGGACACACACAACCAAGCGACAATGCTGAAAGCCCGGCTTCGGCCGGGCTTTTTATGCTCGTTAGGAGCAGGGACAAAGGCTCGGCCTAATAAAGAGCAGTGTCGGGACGAGTTCTTTTCAATCATTTTCCTTTCAAGCAACCTTTCCGTAACGTCACCGGCCTACCGTGGGTGTGTCCCTCTCAAAATATTCACTACTCATGGAAGCCAACGTCCAATGCGCATTCGTACTCTCGCTCTTATTGCCGCCGTTGCGTGTGCTGGTGTAACAGTGCCAGCCACCGCCGCCGAGCATGGTTCCTATTACTCCACCAAGCAGCACTATGAACCGCAGGGGCGGGAGTACTCCGAAGCTCCCGCAGGATTCCGACAGATCTATACCTCCACGGTGAACCGGCATGGCTCGCGTGGACTGTCTAGCTTTAAGTATGACGACCTCGCGCAGCAGATGCTGGAGTATGCCCAGGAGCGTGATGAGCTCACGGATTTAGGAGAAAAGCTCATTCCGCAGGTAGAAGCGATGATTTCCGTGAATGAGGAATTGGCCGGTGGCGCCGGACAAGACGCCGGATACGGAAACCTCACCGCAGTTGGGCGGGAAGAACTGCGGGGGATTGGTCAGCGCAATGCGCAACGCAATGCTGAGCTTATGCACAGCATCGACAGGGACGACTCCAAGGTGAAATTCATCTCTTCGGGTGAGGACCGCGCTAATGACTCTGGTTGGAATTTCGGTGCGGCGTGGCTGAAGGAAGCTCCCACTCTTGCTGACAACCTTGTGGACGGAACCAACGATGGTCATGTCACCATCGAGCCACGCACTGACCTGATGTATGCGCATAAAGATAAAAAGTCACCGTCGTACGAAAAATATTCGGCGTGGAAAGACTCACCGCAGCTACAGGAAAAGATCCAGGAAGCTTATTCCAAGCCAGCCTCCCAAGAAGCATCGCAGGAGTTGCTGTCCAAGATTTTCACCTCGGATTTTATCGATGAGCTAAAAGATGGGTCCATTTCTTTTAGCGCCCGTGAAAAGGATGGCAAGACAGTAGAAGGAATAGTGGACGCCGCGCTGCAGTTCTACAACCTGTACATTATTGCTCCAGCACTTGCTCATGAGGAGAAAACCCCTGCTGAGGGGTGGATATTTGATCAGTACATGGACGATGCGAGCGGGCCTACTTTTGCATACCTACTGGATGTAGAAGACTTCTATGAGAAGGGGCCGGCTATCGAGGGACGCACTGTTTCTTACGACAATTATGAGCCACTGCTTGAGGAAATGATTGAGGGCGTACAGAATCGCGCGGCCGGTGGTGAAATAGCTGCGGAATATAGGTTTGGTCACGCGGAGACCATCATTCCGCTCGCCGCATTGCTGAAAACACCTGGCTCTGAAAAGGGAGTTCCCGCAGGAGAGCTCTACACCTGGCAGAACTCGGATTGGCGTGGCGACAAGGTCTCCCCGATGGGCGCAAATATCCAGTGGGATGCCTTCCAGAATGACAATGGCGAGACCCTCGTGCGCATGCTGTACAACGAGAAGGAAATTCCCTTCAAGGAGGGGTGTGAGCCAATAAGTGAGGGCTCGACGTTTTATACCATCGATGAGCTGTCCGCTTGTCTGCCGCTTGGTTCTATCTCTGACCACTCTCAAGCCCATATCGACTCCACAGCGGACAGCGGGTACAAGCCACAACCAGGAAGTAGCGTTGCCTCTTCACAGCCGAAGATGTGGGCGGTAGTTGGTGCCCTCGGGTCAAGTCCTGGGTAGTGGTGTATCTGTTTTTCGAATCTGGGGTTAGTTTCATGGCGGTGGTTTAGGGGCCATCTC
>NZ_JAKOPM010000017.1 GCF_022288805.1 Corynebacterium yonathiae | reverse complement strand
TGCAATATCGAAATCAGACCCTTGAAGCCCTAACCGCCTAGAATTAAACCAGTCCAACTTTCGGGGGCCAGTTCAGGTGTCTTCCTCCGTGGCGGTCTTCATTGCAGCGCCTTCCTCCTCTGCTTCCTGGTCTTCGACAACCTGGTCCTCTACGACCTCGGCGTCAACGACTTCCGGATCCGTGATGGGCTCGCGCTCCGGCTCGGCGGAATCCTCGGTGGCATCGGCAGCCGCAGCATCGACAGCGGGGGCATCCGCGTGTGCATCTTCCAGGGAAGCACCAGTTTCTGTGCGGGCTGTGCGCCACGCAACGAAGGCGAAACCTGCGGCCACTGCACTGCCCACAACGGCCATCCACAAAGCGGTTAGTCCCGCAGCGGTCCACAGCTTCGGGCCGGTGACGCCGTAGTAGCCAAGCTCACCGCTGACGAGATAGCAGGCGATCAACATAACTACAGCGGAGGCTACCGTAGCTACCAGTGCGTCTTGAAAGTTCGGACGCTTTTTATATACCGAGTAGATTGCAGCGCCGAGGGGGACGATCATAAGCGCTACCGCCCAGCCGGGCATTGATGCTGGGATACCGCCGGTAATCGGCAGTGGCGGCAGCGGTACGAGGTGGGCACTAAAGAGGCTGACCGAGCCTTCGCCGACAGAAAACTCTGCGCCCACCAATACCGCCGCGGTGCTGACGATGGCATTGGGAATATACAGCAGGCTCATTAGCACGAGACCGGCAACGCCGAGCCCGGATACCGTGGGATATTCATCCATCATCTCGCCCTGGCGAGAAATATTGAGGACAAAAACCACTGCAAAGACTATGGCTGCGCCAATGGCCAGGTAGCCGAGGTAGCGAAGGGCGATCTGGGCGGCGTCGATAATCTGGCGCGGCACCCCGTAACGCTTGGCCAATGCCCGCCACAAGCGCGTGCCCATACCGGCGGCCATGGCGGCAAGATGCAGAACAATAACCCGCAGCAGGGCTTGTGCCAGGCTTGGCGGGGAGACGTCATAGACCTTGCCCGCGTCCCACAGCATCAGCCATGCGATGATGGTAAATACCACTGGCACGCCAAGCACGCAGCTAAGAAGGATGAGCAGGTCCTTGACGCTAACCTTGTGCTTTACCGCGTTGCGCACGCGAACCGCCACCACCGCCGCCAAGATGAGCGCGGGTAAGGCGGGCAAGAAAGAGATGTGCACATCGGCCGCCGAGACTGGCGCAAGGTTAAAGACCATCCATGACTCCGCCACGATGGTGTACCACCACGCCAAGGGAGAGCCTGCCAGCATAAGACCGCCGAGAGCGATGGCCATAATGATAAGGACAATGACCACATTGGGCACTGCCGCCGTGATAAGCATGCGGCGGATGCGGCCGGCCTTAGTCAGAGGCGCGGGAGCGCGACGAGCCTTGGCCTTGGAACCGGCTTTCCGAGCGACGCGCCGGGCAGATCCAGAGGACTGGCGCACCCCGTTGGGATGGGGAGCACGCGAGGTACGCTCCGTGCGCACACTCCGACCGCGCGCCTGCCTACGCGGGCGGGGCGTTGACCGAGATTGGGGGCTGGTATTTTTGTTCATCGGCGTCCACTTTGCCACCTTCCGGAGCCAAAATCGGAGTGACGCGACGAGGCACCCGCAAAATCACCGGGGATAACCTGCGCACCTGCACTATACAGATATATAAGGAGTATAAAATCTACCCTTGTTTCACACCCTTAACTCTGGCTGTAATACTATGAGTCAAAGGTCGTTAGTTTTTGCGTGACGCACGCGGAGCCTGCGTGGGATCTTTATCGCATTAACAAAATGCCCTCCACCCCATGTCGCCTGCTCATGGGCAATTCCGCCTAGTGGCGCCTGAAAAATTCTTAATTTGGGTTGCTGTTATCTTTTTGAGACGCTACTGTTACATCTCGTTGGTAACAAGAAGGTCACAATCTCGTAACTAACTCGGTGAGGATGTAACACTCCATTACGCAGATTGTGAAAATGACGAAAGAAGACCTGATGCGAAGCAAAGTTCAGCGTGGCGCCGGCCGCCATCGCAAGATTGTCACCTCGCAGACCGCGAAGGGCCGCATTGCCGTAATGACGGTTGCGGCAGGTGCCGTTTCCACTGCCGGCATTGGTGGCGCAGCCGCCGCAAATATTCAGTCCGATGACGCGGCCACCACCAAAACGCAGTCCGTTGACTTCGAACTCGCCTCTGACTCCACCCAAGTTGAGGACGCAGCCGAGGCTCCCGTTGACGCCACCCCGCAAATCCTCAACGTAGCTGAGGCAAAGCCGGTTGCAGATCTCACTGATCAGCTCAACAAGGCCATCCAGGCTTCCGAGGAGCGCGCCGCTGCCGATGAAGCTGCTCGCGCACCTTCCATTGCCCGCCCTGCCGAAGGCGCATTCACATCTCCATTCGCTATGCGCTGGGGCACCTTCCACAAGGGCGTCGACATCGCCAACTCTCCCGGCACCCCAATCCTTGCCGTCATGGATGGTACGGTCATCGACTCCGGTCCAGCTTCCGGCTTTGGCCAGTGGATCCGCATCATGCACGACGACGGCACCATGACCGTTTATGGTCACATGCAAACTCTTGACGTGGCCGTTGGCGAGCACGTGCATGCTGGCCAGAAGATTGCCGGCATGGGCTCGATGGGCTTTTCCACCGGCTCCCACCTCCACTTCGAAGTTCACCCGAACGGTGGCGAGGCAATCGATCCGCAGCCTTGGCTGGCTGAGCGAGGCATCGACCTCTAAGGCCCCCACCCCAACACCTTCTTGTTAAGCGCCGCAAAGGTTTCTCCTGCGGTGCTTTTTCATATCCAGAAGCGCCTATAGCACCGACAGCCCAACCGAGCACCCCCTCTCGCCAACACTGCCCTCAGAAAGCCCCACAGTCCCCCAACACCGCCCGAGTGACCCGCTCGCCATAAAGCGGGACACGAACACAGACGCGGCCACACTGGAACCCCGCAAGGGCGCCAGAGACACATTCAGGCAAGTCTAGGGCCCAGACTTGCCGCAGGTAGACGGACATTTTCTCATCCACTTATTTCCGCAACCCACACATATCAGCCACAGTCGCGTCCTTCACCCCCAAGGTCCACCCCCAGACCCTAAACCACTACTTTACATACACCACTTTAGCCCCATCAGTAACACGCGCAACAAGCTGGCATGTTCGAATGATTTCGAATTTTTTCCGCCACTACCAGCGTTTTTTAAGATTGCGCGGGCCATTAGAGAGGGCTAACTTTTAACTCGTTGCCACAAGCGATTACGAGCGCAAGCATTTTGGCTTTCGGCGTGTCGCGGTTGGCAGTTGAAAGACGCCGCCCCTCCCACGGTGCAGGCGTCCCGAGACCATGCACAGCCATGAAAAGGACTTAAATATGAAGCGCATGAACCGCGCACGCAAGAACGTGGCGCTGAGCATCGTTACGCTCGGTACCGTACTTGCTACCGGCACCACCGCTTTTGCTGCAGAGCCAGTGGCTAGCGTGGACGTATCGGACGGCTCTTCCGAGCCCACCGCTACGAACGTAGATAACGCCGGCGTGGTCGACGCCCTCGTGGGCTTGGCCACCACCACCGTAGGCGTAGTGAACGGCGAGACCACCCCGCAGGTAGACGGGAACCAATCCGGCGGCATCAATATCGTGCTCGATCCGGGTTCTGTACCAGGGCTGAAAGAAGCATTCGCCCCGAAGGGCGACCACTCTGGACTCACCACGAAGCGCGGCACGGATTCCGCGGGCAATACCGTGGTCTTTCCTACCTCCGGTACCCTTACTTCTGGCTTCGGCCAGCGTTGGGGCACGATGCACAACGGCATCGACGTAGCAAACTCCGTGGGCACCCCGATTGTGGCGGTCATGGACGGCACCGTAATCAACTCCGGGCCAGCACAGGGCTTTGGCAACTGGATCCGCATCCAGCACGATGACGGCACCATCTCCGTCTACGGCCACATGTCGGCAGACCAGCTCAAGGTCAACGTGGGCGACCACGTGACCGCGGGTCAAGAGATCGCCGGCATTGGCAACGAGGGCCACTCCACTGGCCCGCACCTCCACTTTGAGATTCACCCAGGTGGTGGAGCACCCGTTGACCCAGTCTCCTGGTTCAACGAGCGCGGCATTTCGGTCTAGAGCTTTTCCATCGGCACTCCGCCGATGAGCATCAGCCGAACCTTGCCGGAAGAACCAAAGTCCACGGTGACCGTGGCACGCTTGCCGGAGCCCGACGTCTCAATGACGGTACCGAGCCCGTATTTAGCGTGATTGACACGGTCCCCCACGGCAAGGTTGAGGTTATTGTTCTTGGGCATTGAGGTTGCCGCCGGCTTGCTCGTGCGCTGCGATGGGGAAGACGCAGCGCGCTGGCCACCGCGGGACCCGCCTCTGCCCCACCCGGACCAATCGCGACCGTAGGAACGACCATATTGGTAATCATCCTCGCCCCACGCACCGGTGAGGGAACTATCGGAGTCTTCGCGCTGCCAGTTGATGAGGTCTGCAGGGACCTCGCCGAGGAAGCGGCTGGCGGGATTGGTCACTGGATTACCCCACGCCGAACGCAAGATGGCACGGGTGAGGTACAACTGTTCGCGGGCACGAGTAATGCCCACATAGGCTAGGCGGCGCTCTTCGCTCAATTCCTTCGGGTCACCGAGTGAGCGCATATGCGGGAATTGACCATCCTCCCAGCCGGTTAAAAAGACCACGGGAAACTCAAGGCCCTTTGCGGTGTGCAGAGTCATCATGGTGACCACGCCGGTCTCCGAGTCAGGAATCTGATCAGCATCAGCCACCAGCGACACCTTTTCCAAGAAGGCCTGCAACGAGCCCGGCGCAGCCTCACCCTCCTCCACTAACTCGGAAGGATCCACTACATCTGCACCAGATGCAGCCAGCTGATTCGCGGCCTCTGAAGTAAATTCGCGTGCCACCGATACCAACTCGTTTAAGTTATCTAGGCGCGCGCCATCTTGCGGATCGTTCGAGTTTTCCAATTCCGCCTTGTACCCCGTGGCATCCAAAATGGCGGAAAGCAGGTCACCCAAATCCGGCTGGCCAGTAACCTCATCGCGCATGGACGGGATCTGATTGCGGATCCCCTCCATCATCTCGTTGAATTTGGTGACGGCGTTAATGGCCCGGGTGGCTAGGCCAGGAACTTCGCCACGGGGGACATCGGCAAGCGCCTTGCCGAAGCTAATGCCGTGGTTTTCTGCGTGCAGGGCGATATGCCCCTGCGCCTTATCACCAATGGCACGCTTGGGCACATTGATAATGCGGCGCAGGCTCACTGTATCGTCCGGGTTATCCAGGATGCGCAGGTAGGCCACCATATCGCGGATTTCGCGCCGCTCATAAAAGCGCGTTCCACCGACCACCTTGTAGGGAATTCCGGAGCGGATGAAGATATCTTCCAGCGCACGAGAGGCATTATTGGTGCGGTACATGACCGCAATATCGGAATAGCTGCGGCCCTTATCCGCCAAGGAATCAATCTCGGAGGCGATGAACCGCGCCTCATCGTGCTCGTTATCGGCAACGTAGCCTACGATCTGCTCGCCTTCCCCATGGGCGGTCCACAGGTTCTTCTCGCGTCGGTTCTCATTTTTAGCAATAACGGCGTTGGCCGCATTGAGAATGGTCTGGGTGGAGCGATAGTTCTGCTCCAGCAAGATGGTATGTGCTTGCGGGTAGTCGCGCTCGAATTCCTGGATATTGCGGATGGTCGCGCCACGGAAGGCATAAATGGACTGGTCGGAATCGCCCACCACACACAGTTCAGGCGCGTCAGGGCCGAGCTCTCCCCTGCCCACGAGCGCAGCAACCAGCGCATACTGGGCGTGGTTGGTGTCCTGGTACTCGTCGATAAGCACGTGCTTAAAGCGCCGCCGATAAAAATCCACCACCTGCTGGTGCTGGGTGAAGATCCGCACCACCTCACCGATGAGGTCATCAAAGTCCACCGCATTGGCTGCGCGCAAGCGGCGCTGATATTCGGCATAGACCTGGGCCACGGTAGTTTCAAACGGGTTCTTGGTCTGCTGCGCCTTCTCCAGCGCAGATTCAGGACCAATGAGTTCGTTTTTGTGGTTGGAAATCTGATTGGCCAGCACGCGCGGGGTGTACTTTTTCAGATCTAGCTGCATGTCCTTGGCAATCATGGACAATAGCCGGCGGGCATCATCACCATCGTAGATGGTGAAGTTGGTATTAAGGCCCGGCACAAGCTGGGCGTTTTGGCGCAGGATGCGCACACAAATCGAGTGGAAGGTAGACACCCACATGCGCTCGGCCACAGGGCCCACTAGCCCGCCCACGCGCTCCTTCATTTCCGCGGCGGCCTTATTAGTAAAGGTAATGGCGAGGATCTCCCACGGATTCACCCCGCGGTGGCGCATGAGATACGCAATACGCCGGGTAAGCACCGCGGTCTTACCGGAACCGGCGCCGGCGACAATGAGCAGCGGGCTACCGGAATGAGTAACGGCCTCGAGCTGCTGTGGGTTGAGACCCTCGGTCAAAGGTTCAGTGGATTCGAGTTGCGGGTCCGCCGAGCGCGGTGCGCCGAAGCCGCCCAAGGGGTGTGGGGCGGGTGCACCGCCGGTAGACGGGGAAGGACTAAAAGGAGAGTTTTCGTTCATAATGCCTTCCAACCTACTAGCCCTACTGGACACGCCCCGTATCCGCCGTGCGAGCTGCTATTTCCTTTTTCTCAGGCGGGTGGCACAATATGGTTTTATGACCGCAGAAGATAAGAAGGACATCGTCAATAATGGCTTGGACATCCGCACGCCTTCGGGCACGGATGATCCCCTATCTGATGCGGAGATCCAACAGTATCGCGAAGAAATCAACCGCATGGATCGCATCATCTTGGATGCTGCCAAGCGCCGCACGGAAGTCTCCCAAGCAATCGGCCGCACCCGCATGAGCTCCGGCGGTACTCGCCTCGTTCACACACGCGAGATCGCAATTTTGAATCAGTTCCGCGATGAACTCGGCGAAGAAGGCCCCACCATCGCCTCTGCGCTGCTGCGCATGGGCCGCGGGCGGTTGGGCTAACCGAATAATTACTGGCCAGCCGATACTATGCAGTATCCTGGCTAAGCATGAATGCAGTTCTCATCGCCGTCATAGTCATGCTCGTGCTCGCCCTTTTGCGCGTGCATGTGGTGGTGGCTCTCTTCTTGGGTGCCATTGTGGGTGGACTCATGTCCGGCATGGGCCTTGATGCCACCATGGTTGCCTTCCAGGATGGCTTGGGCGGCGGCGCCAAGATTGCGCTGAGCTATGCCCTTTTGGGAGCTTTTGCGATGGGCGTGGCCTCGGCTGGGCTGCCCCAGGTCCTGGCTAATTTCCTCATCCGCAAGCTCGGCGGCAGCGGCGAAGCGGATCCCAAGGCGGCTTTGGCCACTAAATGGATGCTCATCCTCGGGCTCATCGCCATGTCCGTGATGAGCCAAAACCTCATCCCGGTTCACATTGCTTTCATTCCACTAATTGTTCCGCCGCTGCTTAAGGTGATGAATAAGCTGCGCCTAGACCGCCGGCTCATTACCACCTGCCTGACATTTGGCCTTATTACCACCTACATGTTTATTCCGGTGGGCTTTGGCTCCATCTACTTAAACGACATCCTGTTATTTAATATCCAGCAGGCAGGGTTGGATACCTCAGATATCAATATCATGCAGGTTATGGGCGTGCCGGCGCTCGGCATGCTCGCAGGCCTGCTCATCGCCATCTTTTTTAGCTACCGCAAGCCGCGTGACTATCAGGACCTACCCATCGCCGCTGCGGAGCACCAAGAGACCCCTTCTACCTATAAGATCTGGGTTTCCGTCGTGGCCATCATTGCCACCTTTGCGGTGCAGATTGTCATGCAGGCGCTCGATTTCGAATCCGATGGTCTCATGGTCGGCGCGCTGACCGGCCTGGGTATTTTGCTGCTTACCGGCGCGGTGAATTGGAAGCACGCCGATGACGTTTTTACCGATGGCATGAAGATGATGGCGCTCATCGGCTTCATCATGATCACCGCCCAGGGTTTTGCCTCGGTCATGACGGCCACCGACGAGGTCGGCCCGCTGGTGGATGCCACCGCTAACCTCTTTGGCACCAATAAGGTCCTTTCCGCCGGTGCCATGCTGGTGGTGGGCTTGGTAGTCACCATGGGCATCGGCTCGTCTTTTTCCACCCTGCCCATCATTTCCGTCATCTACGTGCCGCTGTGCATGTCGCTGGGTTTTAGCCCCGCGGCCACCGTTGCGCTCATTGGCACTGCAGGCGCGCTTGGCGACGCCGGCTCTCCCGCCTCCGATTCCACCCTCGGCCCCACCGCCGGTCTCGGCGCGGACGGCCAGCACGATCACATCCGCGACTCGGTCATTCCCACCTTTATCCATTTCAATATTCCGCTGCTCATCGCCGGCTGGGCAGGCGCACTCATCCTCTGAATAGGGCCCAACGCGGTTGCCCTTTCTGGACTACGGTGGGAGAGGTAAATGTTGCCAATGCGCTAGTTGCCAGAAAGGCCAACCATCATGGATATCACCGCATCTGCCCAGTGGAGCGAGCTCGCGAAAGTATATGAGGATAAAAAGAACCTCAACCTCCGCGAGCTTTTTGCCGCCGATGCAGACCGCGCCCGCAACTTCACTTTCGACGCCGCCGGATTGCACGTTGATCTGTCGAAGAATCTGATCGACGGGGACATCGTCAAGCAGCTGGTAAAGGTAGCCAAGGCCGCCGACCTAGAGTCCCGCCGCGATGCCATGTTCGCCGGCGAGCACATCAATAACACTGAGGACCGCGCCGTGCTGCATACCGCGCTGCGTATCCCGGTCGAAGATGACTTAAGCGTAGATGGCCAAGACGTCGCCGCCGATGTCCACGAGGTCTTAGGCCGCATGCGTGACTTCGCCACCGCGCTGCGCTCCGGCTCCTGGCTGGGGCACACCGGCCACACCATCAAAAAGGTGGTCAATATCGGCATCGGTGGCTCCGACCTCGGCCCGGCCATGGCGGCCAAGGCATTGCGCTCCTACGAGGTCGCTGGCATCTCCGCAGAGTTTGTCTCCAACGTGGACCCGGCCGATATGGCCGCCACCCTCGATGGCCTGGATGCAGAATCCACCCTCTTCATTATCGCCTCCAAGACCTTTACTACCCAAGAGACGCTGACCAACGCGCACGCCGCGCGCCGCTGGCTCATCGAGCAATTCGATGGCGATGAATCCGCTGTGGCCAAGCACTTCGTCGCTGTGTCTACCAATGCGGAAAAGGTAGCCGAGTTCGGCATCGATACCGAGAATATGTTCCCGTTTTGGAATTGGGTCGGCGGCCGCTACTCCGTGGATTGCGCCATCGGCTTGTCCCTTATGTGCACCATTGGACCGATGGACTTCATGCGCTTCCTCGAGGGTTTCCACGCCATGGACGAGCACTTCCGCACCGCACCGCTGGAAGAAAACGTCCCCGCGCTCATGGGCCTCCTTGGCGTCTGGTACACCAATTTCTTCGGCGCCCAGGCTCACGCCGTTCTGCCCTATTCGCAGGACCTCGGCCGCTTCCCGGCCTACCTGCAACAGCTGACCATGGAATCTAATGGCAAGTCCGTACGCCGCGACGGCACCGCGGTTACCGTCCCGTCCACCGGCGAAATCTACTGGGGCGAGCCGGGCACCAATGGCCAGCACGCCTTCTTCCAGCTCATGCACCAAGGCACCCGCCTCATCCCGGCGGACTTTATTGGGTTTGCCCGCCCGAAGCAGGACTTCCCCACCGCCGATGGCTCTGGGTCCATGCATGATCTGCTCATGGGCAACTTCTTTGCCCAGACCAAGGTCCTGGCCTTCGGCAAGACCGCAGAGGAAATCGCGGCGGAGGGCGTGGACGCGACCGTCGTGCCGCACAAGGTGATGCCGGGCAACCGTCCGACCACCACCATCCTGGCTGAGGAGCTCACCCCGCAGACCCTCGGCGCTCTCATCGCACTCTACGAACACATCGTGTTCACCCAGGGCGTTATCTGGGATATCAACTCCTTCGACCAGTGGGGCGTGGAGCTGGGCAAGCAGCAGGCTAATGACCTGGCGCCGGCAGTCTCCGGCAAGGAGGAAGCCGCATCCGGCGACCAATCCACCGACGAGCTCATCGGTTGGTACCGCTCCAACCGCTAAACGCCCACTTTTAGCCGCGTTAACCCGCTTTCGAACCTTCCGCGGGCGGATAGCGCGGCTGCTTTATGGTCTTTCTCCCCAAGGCATTATAAAACAAGCACGTTCTGCCCATAATCAGCACGAAATTGGGCAGAACGTGCTTGTTTTGTCTGCGGTCCGGCGCTTAAAGTTTGACCATCGGCTCCCAGCCGAAGGGGATCTCCTCCGAGTTCACAATTCGGCGGCCAAACGGGAAACAAGTCACCGGGATCATCTTCAGGTTGGCCAGCGCGGCCGGAATTCCCACGATGGTCACTACCTGTGCCGCCGCGGTGGTTACGTGCCCAATGGCCAGCCACAGGCCGGCGACGACGAACCACACGACATTGGAGAAGGTGGACATGGAGCCGCTGCCTTTGACTGGCTGCACTACCGAGCGGCCAAATGGCCACAGGGCGAAATTGGCCATGCGGAACGACGCCACGCCCGCGGGGATAGTAACGATGAAGATGCAGGCAATGATGCCAAAGAGGAAATAGGCAAGGGCTAGGAGGAACCCGCCGGTGATAAACCAAACGATGTTAAGAAAGGTACGCATGTCCCCCACACTA
Organism: Corynebacterium yonathiae; assembly: GCF_022288805.1. Taxonomy (GTDB): domain Bacteria; phylum Actinomycetota; class Actinomycetes; order Mycobacteriales; family Mycobacteriaceae; genus Corynebacterium; species Corynebacterium yonathiae. The sequence goes on along the minus strand of NZ_JAKOPM010000017.1, from coordinate 32,841 downwards.
GCGCGGGAATCTTATTTCGCGGGGTGGAGCGGCTGGCAATGCGGGCACCACCAGATGATGCGCTCGAGTTCGCCTTCATCGCCGCCGGCATCCACACCGCCGAGTGCGCCCTTGGTAATGAAGGTGCCGCAGCGGCGGCAGCGCTTGCGATTGCGGCCGAAGACATAGGTCGTCTCCCCGGCGCGGCGCACGCCGGTGGTCACGCGCACCGGGGAGGTGCGATTAGCCCACATGATGCGCCGAGAAATGTCGAGGATGCGGGCGGTATCCACCGCAGATACTGGTGTGGCCGGGTGCACCCCCGCTAGGAAACAGGCCTCGGCGCGGTATTCATTGCCGATGCCGGCGACGACCTTTTGGTCGAGCAGCGCCGCGCCGATGGCGCGTTGGGGACGGTTATTTAGCCGCCGCAGGGCTTCTTCGCGATCCCAGTCGGGGTCGAGAATATCCGGTCCAAGGTGGGCGATGCGCTGATGGTATTGGTCGGCGGGATAGATATCCACGAAGCCTAGCTGGTGACCTACAACCTCAATATCGCGCGGGGAGTTGGCTAGCTGCAGGACGATGCGCGCGGTATGTCCGGGTTTGCGCCAGCGGTCGCCTGCGTAATGGATGGCCCAGGTACCTTCCATCTTGAGGTGAGTGTGCACGATGGTCTGGTCGAATTGCATGAAGAGGTGCTTGCCATAGGGCCAGACGCGCTCGCACACCATGCCGTCTAGATGCACGGTGGCGTAGCGCGGTACACGCACGGAACAGCCGGTGACCTCGCGTCCGGCCATGAACTGCAGGCGGTTGGATAGCTGCAGGACGGAATCGCCTTCGGGCATAACACCTCCAGTGGATCTTTAGCGACGGTACCCGCCGCGCGGGCGGAAGCCACCATTATTGCGCGGTGCAGGCGGCGGATCATCAAAGCTGAGTTCTTCGATGGCCTCGCTGGCGCGGCGTCCTGCACGTGGGGTGCGCGGAGCAGCGGCGCGTGCGGAGATGCGCACGCCCTTAGGAGTAATTCCGGCACCGGCTTCGCGCAGGTGGGCGGCGGCATCGGTCTTATGAATGGGACTGCCATTGCACTTTTCGATAACCAACGGGGACACCACTCCCCTTGCCACCATGTCTGTAAGCGCGCTTACCAGGCGGGGATATACCTCCGCCGGGTCGATGCCACCCGGCAGCGATTCCAGGAAGGTGGTGAGGGTTTTCCCGCCGCGGGTGAGGTGGGCGATGGGAAGGCCGTCGATAAGCACCACCAGTGCGCCGGCCGAGCGGGTGGGGCCCCCGGTGGCTTTGCCATCGGCGTCGTCGCGCTGTGGCCAGGGCAGGGCCGCACCGTAGGGATTGGCCGGGTCGCAGGCGGCGAGGACAAAGGTATCGGGCTCGGTAGAGCCAGACGGCCAGCCGGTGACATCCGGGGAATCGGCCAGGCCGCGCAGGCGGTCGATGATGGCGGGGGTAGAAAATTGGGCGGCGCCCAGCCCATCGATGACATAGCCGCGCATGGCCTTGCCGGATTCTTCGAAGCCGGAGAGCACCTTATAGGCCAGCGCAAAGCCACCGAGCACGTCTTCGGCCACGACGGAGCCGCGGGTGAGCACGCCATACCGGTCGAGCCAGGCCTCGCCGTGTGCCACGGAGCGGGAGGTGGCATCGGTGGCGGCGGGCACGGCAAGCGACCATCGGCCCATCACATCGGGCGGGGTCTGCGCGCCCGCAGCGTTCTGAGCTTGGGCAAAGGAGGTGCGCCCCATGCGCAGGCGGGAGCGGGTGGGCCGCCGCTTCGAGCGATGCGCGGTGCGGCCGGAGCGCGAGCCGCCGGAAGACAACCGGGTACGCAACGGTGCGAAGGAATCGGGGCTTACCAAGCCCATCTCCACCAAGCCCCAGAGGGCCTCGCGGGTCTCCTCGGTGGTGCCGGGGACCTCGGCGGCGATATCGGCAAAGAGGAAACCGCCGCCGCGGCCCAGAACATCGAGGATGGCGCGCTGCAGCATGCTCACGCCCTCGGCATCGGTTTCCGGGGCTAGCTGGGCCGCGTAATCCGAGGGCAGCAGCATGATCCAGGGGTCTGCCGCGCCGGCCTTGCCGGCGCCGAGGATGAGCACCTCACCATTGGAGGTAAGTTCATCGAGCATGGTGGGCGAATAATCTCCCACCCGCGCGGGCAGGATGAGCGATTCCCACGCGGAGGCTGGCAGGCGCACCCCGGCTAGCTGCTCGATGACGGAAAAGACACCATCGGCCCCGCGCAGGGCCGGGCGCTTTCCAGCCGGTGCGATGCTATGCCACTCCGGCAAAAAGCGGGCAAAAGTGGCACCCGAAACCGGCTCGGTAGCGGCACGCGCAGCGGCGAGCGAGCGAGAGCGGATGGTCTTGAGCACCACTGCGGCGCAGTATTCCTGCTCGTCGATGCCCTGGCGGTAGCGGCCTTCTACTACCCCATCAAGCGCGCCGAGAACGGTATGCGCGGCAGAGACGGAAATGCCGAAGGCCTCGGTAAGGTCGCGCAATACGAAGGGCCCGCGGGTGCGCGCCCAGCGCGAGACCAGCTGCGGCAAGGCATCAGAAATGGTTGCCACTTGGGCGGGGATGCCGGGAGGAATGGGGATGCCTAGGGCGTCGCGAAGCAGGGGTGCATCCTGGGCTTGAGCCAGGTGCTCCCGTCCGCCGATCCGCACGCGCATAATCCGCGTGCCCAGCTGGTCCAGGGCGGAAAGCGGCACGTCGGTGTGCTCGCCCAGCTCGTCTACGGGAATCGGCCCGAGCACGCGCAGGAGGTCCGCTACCTCTTCGGTGGTGCGGGCCCGGCGCGAGGGGTCGGTGCGTTGGAGCTGGGCGTGGACCTCGGCGATAATCTCCGGATCGAGCAGCTCGCGCAGCTCCACCGTGCCGAGCAATTTGGCCAAAAGCGCCGGGTCAAGGGCCAGGGCGGCCGCGCGCTTTTCTGCTAACGGGGAATCGCCCTCGTACATGAACGCGCCGGTGTAGTTAAACAGCAGCGAAGAGGCAAAAGGCGAGGGCTGTTCGGTGGTGACCTCTGCAATGCGGAGGCGGCGGTGCCCCAGCTCCCGCATGACCTCCGTAAGAGCTGGGACATCGTAGACGTCTTGGACGCACTCGCGCACCGTCTCCAAGATGATGGGAAAGGACGGGTACTTACGGGCAACGTCCAAAAGCTGCTCGGCGCGCTGGCGCTGCTGCCACAACGGCGCGCGCTTGCCGGGATTGCGCCGAGGTAAGAGCAGCGCACGCGCCGCACACTCGCGGAAGCGGGAGGCAAAGAGCGCGGAGTTGCCCACCTGCTCGGCCACGATATCCGCTATCTCATCGGCGTCGAAGGCGAAGATGGACCCATCGGGCTCGGATTCTGCTTCCGGCAGGCGCAGCACGATGCCATCATCGCCGGCTACCGCCTGCGGATCCATGCCGGTGCGTTCGCCTACCCGGGCGCCTACCGCTAGCGCCCATGCGGAGTTGACCGGCCGGCCAAACGGGGTATGTAGCACCACGCGCCAATCGCCTAGCTCATCGCGGAAGCGCTCGAGCACCAGCGTCTTTTCATCCGGGATGACACCAGTGGCTTCATTTTGCTCCTGCAGATAGGCCACGATATTGGAGCGCGCATTATCATCGGCATCCGCAATGATCTCCGGCGAGGAAAAGACCTCGCGGCGATACTCACCTAGCGCCTTACCCAACTCATAGGGGCGGCCCGCGCCATCGCCATTCCAAAACGGCAAGCGCCCGGTGTGCCCCGGCGCGGGCGTGACCAACACCTGGTCACGGGTGATGTCTTCGATGCGCCAACTGGTAGCGCCCAAGGTAAATACATCGCCCACCCGGGACTCATAAACCATCTCTTCATCCAGTTCGCCCACCCGGCGCGGAGCACCCCCGGAGCCCTCACCCGAGCCGGTATAGAGGAATACGCCAAACATGCCCCTATCCGGAATCGTGCCGCCACTGGTGACGGCCACCCGCTGGGCACCAGGCCGGGCGGTCATCACTCCCGCCACTCGGTCATAGACCACGCGGGGTTTAAGTTCAGCAAAGTCCGTAGACGGATAGACGCCGCTTACCAGGTCCAGCACGGAGTCATAAACCTCCCGCGCCAGATCGCGGTAGGGCCAGGCCCGGCGGACCATCTCATACCACTCATCGGCATCGAGCCCGTCCTCGCCAGCCGCAGCCACCGCCGCCACCGTTTGCTGCGCTAGCACATCCAACGGGTTGCGCGGGGTATGCAGTTCTTCAATAAGCCCGGCGCGCATGCGCGATACCGTCAGTGTGGACTGCACCAGATCCGCGCGGTGCTTGGGATAGAAGGACCCGTGCGAGACCGCGCCCACAAAGTGCCCGGCGCGGCCCACGCGCTGCAGGCCGGAGGCCACCGAAGGCGGCGATTCCACCTGCACGACTAGCTCCACTGCACCCATATCGATGCCCAGCTCTAGCGAGCTTGTGGCCACCACGGCCTTGAGCGTTCCTTCTTTCAGCATGGTTTCAGTCATCGCGCGTTCATCCTTAGACACCGAGCCGTGGTGGGCGCGGGCGATAACCGCCGGGGCCTTGCCGGCGACGTCGACCTGCTTCATCAGCTGGGCTGGGTCCCGGCGGGTCTCGGGCGACAGCGAATCCGGATCGTGCTCTTGCGCATAGAGCTCATTGAGCCGGCTGGTCAGCCGCTCGGCCGTGCGGCGGGAGTTGACAAATACCAGCGTGGAGCGATGCGCCATGATTTCCGCATAGAGGTCATCCTCAATAAACGGCCAGATGGACTTGGCCGTGGGCAGCGCGGACTCATCCACGGAAGGAGAGCTGATGCCAATCGCATCATCCACCGTCATCTCTCCGATGGTGGAGCCTTGCTCCGGCGTCGGCAGATCGGACATATCCTCTACCGGCACGTGCACGTCCAGCTGCCACTTCTTCTCCGCGGCCGGCGCCACAATTTCTACCGGGCGGTTGCCGCCTAAGAAATTCGATACCGCGGACAGTGGCCGCACGGTGGCAGAAAGCCCAATGCGCTGGAAGTCCCCTGCCACCTGCTGTAGGCGCTCCAAGGTCAGCGCCAGGTGCACGCCGCGCTTGGTGCCAGCCAGGGCATGAATCTCATCGATAATGACGGTATCCACCGTCTTCAAAATCCCCGCCGCCTTAGAGGTAAGCATCAAATAGGCTGACTCCGGGGTGGTAATCAAAATATCCGGCGGCTTGCGCACCTGCCGCGCACGCTCCCCCGAGGGCGTATCCCCCGAGCGCACGCCCACCGAAATATCCGGAACATCCAGTCCTAAGTTCTCCGCAGTGCGGGCAATCCCGGTCAGCGGGGCGCGCAAGTTATTTTCCACGTCCACGCCTAGTGCCTTCAGCGGGGAAATATAGAGGACTTTAACCCCAGCAGCGGATCCCGAGGCGCCTGAGCCCACCGGCAGCGCCAGCTGGCCTTCGCGCTCGACCAAACTATTCAGCGCCCACAAGAACGCGGCGAGCGTCTTACCGGAACCGGTAGGAGCTACCACAAGGGCGTGCTCACCGCGGGAAATCTTTTCCCAGGCCTGCGCCTGCACGGCGGTGGGGGCAGCAAATACATCCCGAAACCACTGCGCTACTTGAGGCCGGAAGCGGTCGAGGATGTTTTCTGGCATGCCCACACTCTAGTCCGCGTTGTAATGTGGGCACCATGACCGTCGAGATTTCTGATTCCCGCCTGACCAATTCCCTCGCCCAGGGCTGCGGTGAGATCCTGAAAGGCGTGCGCAACGGGGGCCTGCTACGGGGCCTTTCGCTTGGCGACGCCGGCGATGAAGCCGCCCAAGAATGGATCGCCCGCGTCCTCGAGCAGCACCGTCCCCAGGACGGCATGCTCTCTGAGGAAGCCTCCGATGACCTGGCCCGTTTGAAGAAGGACCGCGTGTGGATCGTGGATCCGCTCGACGGCACCAAAGAATTTGCCACCGGCCGCCAGGACTGGGCCGTGCACATCGCCTTGGTAGAAAATGGTATTCCTATCCACGCAGCAGTGGGCCTGCCGGATCTCGGCGTTACCTTTAAGTCCTCGGACGTTCGGGCGGTCACCGGCCCGTTGTCTAAGAAGTTCGTCGTCTCCCGCAATCGCCCGCCCAAGGTAGCCGACTATATTGCGGAGAAAATGGGCTATGAAGTCGTGGGCGTCGGCTCCGCGGGTGCCAAGGCCATGCACGTGCTGCTCGGCGATTATGACGGTTATATCCACGCCGGTGGCCAGTACGAGTGGGATCAGGCCGCGCCGGTGGGCGTCGCCCAAGCCTCCGGTCTACACTGCTGCCGCCTCGATGGCTCCGAAATCCGCTTCAATAATGAGGACACCTTCATCCCAGACATCCTCATCTGCCGCCCCGAGCTCAAGGATGAGATCTTGAAGCACGCCCAGGCCTTTGCCGAGGAGAACGGCGGCTTCTAAACTAATGCCCATGATTGAGACCCCGTACGAGGATCTGTTGCACAAGGTCCTAGAGACCGGCACGCCCAAAGGCGATCGCACCGGTACCGGCACGCGCTCTATTTTTGGTGCGCAGCTGCGTTATAACCTGGCCGAGTCTTTCCCGCTGCTGACCACCAAGAAGGTCTATTTCCACGCGGTATTGGGCGAGCTTTTGTGGTTCCTCAAAGGCGAATCCAATATCAAATTCCTGCAGGACAATAAGGTCCGCATCTGGAATGAGTGGGCGGATGACAATGGCGAGCTAGGGCCGGTCTACGGCGTGCAGTGGCGCTCCTGGCCCACCCCGGATGGCCAGCACATTGACCAGATTCAGCAGGCGCTCGATACTCTGAAGACTAATCCAGACTCGCGCCGCAACTTGGTCTCTGCATGGAACGTTGCGGAGCTAGACAAGATGGCGCTGATGCCCTGCCACTTGCTCTTCCAGCTCTACGTGGCCGATGGCACCTTGTCCATGCAGGTCTACCAGCGCTCGGCCGATATGTTCTTGGGTGTTCCGTTCAATATCGCTTCCTATGCGGCACTGACCCACATGTTTGCCCAGCAGGCCGGGCTCAAGGTGGGCGAGCTCATCTGGACCGGCGGCGATTGCCATATTTATAACGACCACGTGGAGCAGGTCAAAGAGCAGCTTTCCCGCGAACCCCGCCCGTACCCGCAGCTCAACCTGCACAAGGCGGAGGATATGTTCTCCTATGACTTCGCCGACTTTGAGGTTGAGGGCTACGACCCCCACCCCACCATCAAGGCGCAGGTATCCGTCTAATGTTGGGCGCAATCTGGGCACAGTCCCTGGACGGAATCATTGGCGATGGCGAGCAAATGCCCTGGCACGTGCCGGAAGACCTCAAGCATTTTAAGGACGTGACCATGGGTGCGCCGGTCATCATGGGGCGGAAAACCTGGGAGTCGCTCAATCCTAAATTCCGCCCCCTTCCCAGCAGGGAGAATTTCGTGCTCTCCTCCCGCACGCCCGGCCAGTGGTCCGCCGGCGCGCAGGTCATCACCGCTATGCCCCCGCTTTCCGACGCCTGGGTCATCGGCGGCGGCCAAATCTACTCCGCCACCTTGGACCAGGTTGACCGCATTGAGGTCACCCTCATGGGCGTCAATATCGGAAGCACCTACGGCGATAAATCCATCTATGCCCCCGAAATCCCAGAGGAATTCGGCCTCGCCCACAGCACCGACTGGCTCACCTCCGCCAAGGGCCACCTGGAGCTCCCGGACCAAGAGGCCAGCGATCTCCCCATGAAATACCGCTTTTTAACCTACGACCGAAAGGATGCAGCCTAATGTCTGTTACTACCCCAGAAACCAACTCTGACGTCACCATCTTCTACGCCGACTGGTGCCCCTTCTGCGCCAAGCTGATTAAAAACCTTGACCGCACCGAAACCCCGTACGAGCTTGTCGACGTCGAGGCCGACAACACCGAAGACATCAACGCCTGGATCGAATCCGTCAACGACGGCAACCGCATCATCCCCACCGTCCTCTACTCCGATGGCACCCACGAAACCAACCCTCCAGCTTCCTCCGTGCGCAATAAGCAAAAGGAATTGGCCGAGAGCTAGGCCAAGCCCCAGCCATTTCGGGGCACCCCTGCCCCACTGCTATGATTAGCCAAGTTGCACACGCAACCCCGCCCCAGTAGCTCAGGGGATAGAGCACGGCTCTCCTAAAGCCGGTGTCGGTGGTTCGAATCCACTCTGGGGCACCATGTGAAGTCTCGAGACATCGTTCCGGTCGGTGTCTCGAGATTTTTCCGATTATTCAATACTCCGATCTTGCTGCCCAAAGCATATAAGGCGCTGACGTAGACTAAGCCTATGCACTTACTCCTCGCCTCATTCCTACACCCAGAAATCAGCAAATATATTTCGGGTCGAGTGCTGTACATCGATGATGCTGCCACGGGAATGAGCCAAGCCCAGTTCGCCCAAACAGAGTTGTCAACCATTCGCGATGCGGCAGAGGAACTAATCCCCTTAACCGTGGCGCAGGCGCAACCAAGCGACATACGCAATGAAATCAACTTAGCCGACTGCATCTATGTTGCGAGCGGCGAGGTATTCCGTCTCCTTGATGCGCTCAGACTCACTGGCACCGACCACCTGCTAGTTGAAGCGGTCCAGAACGGCACGTTTTACGCTGGAAGTTCTGCCGGCGCAATGGTTACAGGACCTTCAATCGAACCGGCATCAATCATGGACAATCCACAGACGGCACCGCAGCTCACCGACCACACAGGACTCAGTCTCACCCCATATGTCATTGTTCCCCACGCTCAAGGAACAACTGGTCCTTATTCTATAAAAGTCATCAGTGAAACTGTTGCGCAGTACGGACGAGATTGGAATCTCCTACTGCTGAGGGATGAGCAAGCCCTCTTAGTTGAAGGTGAAACTACCATGCTCATCTAATCCACCCAGGAAACAACTGCCCTACACTGACTTTCTGGCAATAAATCAGTTCGATTGCTCCATGGCCTCGTCTTCGTTCGCGGCATGGCGAACCCGCATCGCACTAATATAGCTCAGCGCCAGGAATGCCGTTGCAGCAAGAAGGGAGTAGCGGGCGGCGTCGGTCCTGCCGTCGCTAAGCGCCTGCACCACAACACTGGTCTGCTCGCCAAAGGGACTATGCCCACCTTGAGCGCGCAGTCCTGCAATGGCGGAACCGGCTGATTGGCGCGTTGCTTCTGCTATGCCATCGGCACCCGGCCCCATGATGCCGGCCGCCTCCAGCGTCTTCGGCGGCGTTAGCCCAAGTGCCATGGAAAATACCGACTCAGAAACCGCGGTGTCCAGCGCGGAGCCAACCTGGCGGACCGTACTCTGGGTAGCCGAGGCCTGACCGAAGCTATTCACCGAAATCTCGCTGAGCAGTGTGCCTATCAACTGCACAGGCACAAAGCCCAAGCCGTAGAGCGTCAATGGCAAAGCAATGATCCAACCGCAGCCACGCCAGAAATGAACGCTTGCGACCCCAGCTATCGGCAATCATTCCTTTGGCCTATAACAGCGCTGTCTACAGGACCGCATACAAACTATAATCCCAGTGCGCATGAGTTAGATTCAGTCTCGCCGTGGAGGCACTGTGCCTATTCAGTAGCCATCTCGCTTATCGTTAGTCACCTGCTACGGGTTGGGCCTTAACCTCTTGAGCCTCGCTGATGGCATTGCCGAGTGCTGCAATGAATGCAATCAGGCCAATCGTAATGAGGATATGACCAAGACCAGCGATACCAGAGATCATTGCAGTGGACTCCTCCCCCATTACGGTCAGGCATCCGTGCCAGATCATGACGCCGACGGTGACGACCACGCCGACGTTATACAGCCAAAAGAACGCATTGAACTGACCACGACTGCGTGACAGACCAAAGACTTTCTCCAATACCAAGAAGATAAGGCTCATCATGAAACCGAGCGCCAGCAAGTGAGTATGCGCCACGCTCAGCTGAGTGAACTCACCCTCGGGGAAATCATTGGCACGCGTGAATTCGCGGTAGAAGACCCCGGCTCCCAATCCCAAGACAAGGTAGAAAATGGATGCCCAATACAAAGCTTTCATGGTCATTCTCCTTCCCAACCGCTGCTACGGCCGGACTAGCGATGAATCAAATACTCCAAGGACTCATCTTTCTACATCTGTTCCGGCTTTGAATCGCAGGGCTGGTTGAAACTGCAATCAACCAGTCGGTTGACTGTTAGGCTCGGTACCTAAAAATTCATAGGCCTGCCCCAAGAAATAAAAGCGCTGAATGCCAGGGCTCTTTTGTTTCAGCAAGGATCCAAATCGTTGAAGTGGTTTTGGATAACTCCAGCTAGTTTGAACAGGCCCACGCCTGAACCTTATTCATATGTTCAACGAAGGCCGCTTCTGTTCTTTGCTCATGCAATTGAATCCAGGCGTCCACGACATCGTCGGGGTAAACACCCGCCGCGCGCAATACCGCCGCGGTGAATGGCACTGGAGCCAAGCCTGAAGCTGTAATCACTCCACCATCAAAAACCGCATCGTCTTCTTTATAGCCCTGAGTGTTGGCGTAGCTCACTGAGGCAAGGAAGCCATGCGCGTTTGAAGTGTGTTTGCAGTGGTCAAGCACCCCAGCACGAGCAAGGGCCAAAGTTCCACCACAGATCGCTGCCAAGAGCACTTCATTCTCTTTCAAGACATTAACCGTCTCCAATAGCTGTTCGTGCCCGTCAAAGTATGTATCTGCTCCCGGTACCACGAACGCCGCAATATCAGTCCGATTCTGGATGTCCTGCAAGGTCAGGAGTGGAACCACCTCGATTCCACCCTTGGAGCGAACGGCTTCTAGCGATTCGCCAACAAACAAAACCTTAAAGCGGCCCGGCACTTGGGCCTCAGCTTCAGCTACCTGCGTTGTGAGGTAGGCATACTCCCAATCAGACATAGTTTCCGTTGCGTAAATAGCAATGATCTTCATGGAACTCACAGTACGCAGGATTTCCAATAAATATTAGAAACTCGAACGACCTGCTTCTTCGCCTTAAACTAGCCTCATGTCTGAAGAAACGAAGCAATACGCCGTAGACCTCACCCGCCTCGATACCGCCGTATACCGCGCTACCAATTCTGTGGGAGCGAGCATTGAGTTTGGCAGTGGTGAGGGACTCCTCTCCCCCGTCGAACTTTTACTCGCTGCCGTCGCGGGGTGCTCCGCCGTAGACGTGGACGTGGTGACGTCCCGGCGCGCTGAGCCGGAGTCTTTTGATGTGCATGTGGAAGGCGACCGCGTAAATGAGGACGGAGCGTCGCGCCTGTCGGAGGTTCGCGTGGGGTTTGATCTTTCTTTCCCTGATACGCCCGAGGGCAACCAAGCGCGCAAGCTGGTGGACAACTTGATCCGCATCTCCCATGAGAAGGACTGCACGGTATCGCGCACGGTTGAGAATCCCACACGAGTGTTGTTTAGCAACGACTCGAAATAGCGCTACTAAGTAAAAGCGCGACATGCGGTTGCGTTCCGGCTGGGGCGCTAGACCTCCTGCTATGGTGCAATTGTTAACTACTGTGACAAATGTGATTACTGCAGGAGCTCAACATGTCACCATCTTTCTCCCGTCGCGGCCTCTTTAAGGTCGGCGCTCTCGCCCTGGCAGCAGGCGCCATCGGTGCTGCCGCCCCCCATGCGGCGGCGCTCGGACCGGTGCGCGGCACCATCATCGATTATTCTGCCGGTGTCCCTTCCCCACAGGCGATTAAGAAGGCCGGCCATATGGGTGCGATTCGGTATGTTTCCGACAAACGCCCCGATGCAGCGTGGATGGCCGGCAAGCCGGTAACCCTGAAAGAGACCAAGGCCAATGCGGCAGCAGGCCTGCCCACCGCATCCGTTTACCAATTTGGCCGCGCAGAAACCGCGGATTGGAAGCAGGGCGCAGCAGGTGCTGCAATTCACGCACCGAAGGCGATTGCACTACACAAGAAGGCAGGCGGCCCAACCAACCGCCCTATCTACATCGCTATCGACGATAACCCCACCCGCGAGCAGTACACCCGCCAAATCCGCCCATACCTGCAGGCGTTTTCCAAGACGCTGGAGCTGGCCGGCTACCAGACAGGTGTCTACGGCAACTACAACACCATTGAGTGGGCGATCCAAGATGGCATCGGCAAGTACTTCTGGATGCATGACTGGGGTTCTAACGGCAAGATTCACCCACGCACCACAATCCACCAGTTGCCGCACGGCAAGCAGCAGACCATTGGTGGCGTCATCGTAGACGTTAACGAGGTCTACGCCGATGACTGGGGCCAGTGGACACCAGGCAAATCCGCGGCACCTGCACCGGCGAAAAAGCCCACCACCAAGAAACCACAGCCAAAGCCACAACCGCAGAACACAGCCCCGAGCAATGGCTCGTCCGACCTGGTAAATCAGCTGAGCTCGCAGCTACAGAGCAAGCACCCAGAGCTGCCAGAGCTCCCGCAGGTAACTGCGGATGGCGTAACTTTCAATGGCAAAACGTTGAGCAACGACCAGATTCGCCAACTAGCGAAGATCGTTGCCGAAACGGTTGCTAAGGCGCGGTAGTACTACTTTTTAGAAGGCTCGGAGGTTTTCTCTGAGCCCTTCTTTTTATTTGCGGACTTCTTATCGGAGCTGCCTTTATCCATCTTTTTGGAAGTAGTGGACTCGCTCGTAGGTTCCTTCGACGAAGATTTATCCTTCTTGCTCTTGCCGGATTTTTCGCCCTTATCCTTCTTGCTAGACGACGTCGTGGAGGTCTCCGAGGTAGTGGTCTCAATCGGTGGGACATCCTCGCCGTCTTTGTACTTGAGGAAACGCTCGGTAGCCTTGCCCAGGCTCTTTCCGGTGACCTCATCTTTTACGTAATCAGTAAGCTCATCGGAGGAGCCATTGATTGAGGCGGCGGCAACGAAGTTCTCGCCAAAGGAAACCGAAGAGTTAATGGACTTATCGTTGGACCAGCCCCACTTACTGCCCACCACATTGGATAGCTTGGCGGTGCCATAGTCCTGGCGGTAGCCATCCTCAGAGATGGGATCGGCATGCGCCATAGCTACGAGCACTGGGTGGGTTTCATCGCGCTCGATGAGCTGCGAAATGAAGCTGGCAACGTCATACGTAGAGGTCTGCGAGTAGCCCCACTTCTCGCCGGCTTTGGTGGATTCGAGATTGAATTCATCGGCAATGGCGTCGATGGAATCCGGGTACTTTTCAAAGAGATCCTCGGCGGACTTATCGGAGGAGCTAGCAATCATATCCAGCGCCTCATACTTATCTTCGTACTCGCCCTTTTCTATAACGTAGGTGGCGATATAGAGCTTGATGAGGCTAAGCGCCGGGCGAGCCTCGTGCTCTGAGGCAGAGCCCATGTGCATGCCATCATGCAGGCGAATATAGGTAACCGAGCGCCCTTCATCGCCTTCTAGGAACTCATTGATGTCCGATGGGACGTCGCGGTTGGTGTCTGTAGATCCCGAGGGGGCGTCGGCAAGCGCGTCGCTTTCACGCTCATCGTTGCTGCACGCAGTAGTGGTCAGGGCGAGCATACATACCGCCAAGGCGGCACCAGCTTTCACTGATGCCGCCTTGCGAGTCAACGACGTTTTAAACACGTCGATACATGTTACCGGTTGAGTGCACTATCCAAGCAATTAATGCTGCACGGGTGCCTCCACGCCCACGCCGGTAAGCGAGCGGACTTCCATTTCTGCAGAAAGTTCCTCAAGGTTGTCTGGCTTAGTCATGATGGAGACCAACCAACCAACAAAGAAGGACAGCGGAATGGATACCAATCCCGGCGAGGAAAGCGGGAAGATAGCCCAGTCCGCACCGGGGAACATGGAGGTCTCAGAACCGGAGACTGCTGGGGAGAAGAAGATGAGCACCAGGCAAGACACCACGCCGGTGTACATGGAGGCCACTGCGCCCGCGGTATTAAATCGGCGCCAGTACAGGGAGTATAGGATCGTCGGCAGGTTGGCAGAAGCCGCAACCGCAAAGGCCAAGGAAACCAGGAAGGCCACGTTCTGGGTCATGGCCAGGATGCCCAGGACGATGGAGACGATGCCAAGGACCACCACGGTGGCCTGAGAAACTCGAACCTGCTCGGCCTCGGTGGACTCACCATTGCGTATAACCGCATGGTAGATATCGTGTGCAATCGAAGCAGAGGCGGTAATGGCCAGGCCAGCAACGACGGCGAGCACGGTGGCAAAGGCGACGGCGGAAATAATCGCCATGAAGATAGAGCCGCCAATCTCCAGCGCGAGCAGCGGTGCTGCGGCATTGGCGCCGCCCGGCGCGGCGAGGATGCGATCCGGACCAACCAGGGCGGCGGCGCCGTACCCCAGGACCAGGGTCATGAGGTAGAAGGCACCGATGATAACAATCGCCCAGGTAACGGAGCGGCGAGCCTCGGTGGCGGTTGGCACGGTATAAAAGCGCATCAGCACGTGCGGCAAGCCACCCACGCCCAGCACGAGGGAAATGCCCAGGGAGATAAAGTCCAGCTTGGTGGCAGTGGTGGCACCGTACTTCAGGCCTGGGGCCATGATGTCTTTAGCTTCATAGCCCTTTTCCTTAATCTGTTCGGAGGCGGCGTGCATGTCGATGGCGTTATTAAACAGAGTGCTAAATCCGCCGCGCAGGGCGATAAAGACCAAGATGCACATGATCACCACGCCGGCCACCAGGAGCACGGCCTTAATCATCTGCACGTAGGTGGTGCCTTTCATGCCGCCTACCAGTACATAGACAATCATGAGCACACCCACGACGCCCACCACGAGCGCTTGCCACTTGAAATCGTGGATATCCAGTAGCACGGCCACCAAGGAGCCGGCGCCGGCCATCTGCGCGATGAGATAGAAGAGCGTGACAAAAAGGGTGGCGATGGACGCCGCCACACGTACAGGCTTCTGCTTCAAACGGAAGGAGAGGACGTCGGCCATAGTGAAGCGGCCGACGTTACGCATCGGCTCAGCAACGAGCATGAGTGCTACCAACCAGGCGACGAAGAAGCCCACCGAGTACAAGAAGCCGTCATAACCGTTAAGCGCGACAGCGCCAACGATGCCCAGGAAGGAGGCGGCGGAGAGGTAGTCCCCAGAGATGGCTAGGCCGTTTTGTCGGCCGGAGAAGGTGCCACCGCCGGTGTAGAAGTCCGAGGCTTTCTTCGTGGTCTTTCCGGCGCGCAGCACCACCGCCATGGTGATGAAAAGGAAGATGCCGAAAATGGAGATATTCAAGATGGGATTGCCAGCGGAAGATTCGGCGGCGAGGGTGGTGGTGATCATTACATACCCTCCAGCTCTTCACGGATGGCGGACGACTTAGGCTCGATATTTTTATTGGCGTACTTCACGTAGATCCACGTGATGATGAAAGTGGTAAGGAACTGGGCCAGGCCGATCACTAGGCCAATATTCCAGCCGCCGCCGAGCTCGGTGGCCATAAAGTCAGGGGCGAACACGGCAGCCAGGACGTAGACCACGTACCACACGAAGAAGGCCACGGTCATAGGGAAGGTGAAACTCCGGTAGGTGCGGCGCAGCTCGCCGAATTTGGCGGAGTCACGCATCGCGATGAACTCGCTACCGGTAGGTTCGCGGCGCGAAACAGGAGTTGCAGCTACGTTACTCATAGAGCATCGTCTCCTTGGATGAGAGGGTCTTAGGTCACACGAGATAGTGTGCTATTTATCACTATCCACGTTGCCCTGTAAGTTACAGAACATTTTCTGCAAGGTTGTAAATTCTGCCAAGAAAACGTTCCACTCCCCCACCCTTTCAACCCTATAGGTGTGACTGAACTGGAATAACATCATTAGCTAACTACCCCCGGTGAAGGAAAATATCACCTCCTGTAAAGATTGTTAACAGTTGCTTGACAAAAGAAAAGCCCCCAGTAAGGGGGCTTAAACTGCGGGTAAGACTATTCCTCGTCGCCAGGGAACTCGCGCGGGTCATTAAACATACGCCCGAAGCCCTCCTGGCCTTCCAGGGCATCGATGGCGGATACCTCCTCCGCCGTAAGCTCCAGCTCGGTGGCGGCCAGGTTTTCCTTTAGCCGCTCGGTGCGCGCGGACTTCGGAATCACGGACATGCCCTTGGACATGAGATAGGACAGCACCACCTGCCCCTCGGTAGCCTCGTGATCAGCAGCAGCCTGTTCGATCACGGGATTATTGAGCACTACGCCGCGCGCCAGCGGGGCCCATGCCTCGGTAATAATGTCATTATCGTGGTGGAAGGCACGCAGGCTGGACTGGGTAAAGCCAGGGTGAATTTCGACTTGGTTGAGCACCGGAGAGATGCCGGTAGTGGAAATCAGATCCTTGAGCACATCCTCATAGAAATTAGCCACGCCGATAGACGCAATCTGGCCCATGCCCTGCAGGCGGGCAATAGCCTCAAAGGTCTCGTTGTACAGTCCACCCTGCGGCCACGGCCAGTGGATGAGATACAGGTCAAGGTAGTCCAGCTGCAGATCCTTTAGCGACTGCTGGAATGCCTCTTCTGCCTTGTGTGCACCGTGGTGGGAGTGCCAGACCTTGGACGTGACAAAGAGCTCATCACGGGTGACATCGCCAGCATCCATTGCCTGCTTGAGGGCGGTGCCTACCGCCTCTTCGTTTTTGTACAGCGTAGCGGTATCGAAGTGGCGGTAGCCTAAATCGATGGCTTCACGGATAACGCGGATGCATTCCTCGTCATAGAGCTTGTACGTACCTAGGCCCAGCTGGGGCATTTCGCGGTCATCATTGAAAGTTACGGTTGGCACAGTCATGTTCTCCATTGTGCCGCAGTTTTTCCCATCGCGCTGAAAACGACGACACCCCAGGGCGAACCCTGGGGTGGAGCGCTTTTAGTCCGCGCGGATGAGGTCAATGATGAAGACCAAGGTGCGGCCCGATAGCGGGTGCGCACCGCCGGCAGGACCATAGGCCTTTTCCGGCGGAATGATGAGCTTGCGGCGGCCGCCCACCTTCATTCCCGGAATGCCTTCCTGCCAGCCGGCAATGAGACCGGTCAATGGGAACTCGATGGACTGGCCACGGTCCCACGAGGAATCGAATTCTTGGTTGGTCTCGTATTCAGCGCCGACGTAGTGGACCTCCACTACGGCACCAGGCTGCGCCTCAGCACCGTCGCCGACGACGATGTCTTCTACGACAAGGTCCGTCGGCGCTGGGCCAGACTGGGCTTCAATAACAGGCTTATCCATGGGGATTATTCTCCTTGGGAAATCTAGTTTGTTCGTGCGGTCGCATTAAAAACCGAACCGAGCTGCACCTATTATAGGTGCTACCACCCGATTCGGCTTAATTAAGTGGATCCGCGAGGCGCTTTAGCGCTCGTTACGTGGGGTAACCTTACGCAGGGACTCGCCGGTGTAAATCTGGCGCGGACGGTTGATCTTGGTGTTGATCTCCAGCTGCTCGCGGTACTGAGCAATCCAGCCCGGCAGGCGGCCGATAGCGAAGAGGACGGTGAAGAAGTCCGTCGGGAAGCCCATGGCGCGGTAGATCAGGCCGGTGTAGAAGTCCACGTTCGGGTAGAGCTTGCGGGAGACAAAGTAGTCATCATTCAGTGCAATCTCTTCCAGCTTCATGGCGAGATCCAGCATCGGGTCGCCACCCAAGTGATCGATGATCTCGTGGGCCGTTTCCTTGACGATGGCCGCGCGTGGGTCGTAGTTCTTGTACACGCGGTGGCCAAAGCCCATGAGGCGAACGCCCTTTTCCTTGTTCTTCACGCGGTTCATGAAGTCAGTAGCGTCACCACCGTGGTTGTTCTGGATGTCTTCCAGCATCTCCAAAACAGCCTGGTTAGCACCGCCGTGCAGCGGGCCGGACAGGGCGTTAATGCCACCGGCAATGGAGACGAACATATTGGCCTGGGCAGAACCAATCATGCGCACGGTGGAAGTGGAGCAGTTCTGCTCGTGATCAGCGTGCAAAATAAGCAGCTTATCCAGGGCCTTAGCTACAACCGGGTCAACCTCGTATTCTTCGGTTGGGTAGCCGAACATCATGCGCAGGAAGTTCTCGCGAGCGTTCAGGCTATTATCCGGGTACATATAAGGCTTGCCCTGGGAAGCGCGGTAAGCATAGGCAGCCAGCATTGGCACCTTGGCCAGCAAACGAACAGTCGCCTTGTCGAGCTGCTCAGGATCCAGCGGGTTGAGCTGGTCCTGGTAGTAGGCGGAAAGAATATTAAGGGAGGAGGCCAGCACTGCCATCGGGTGTGCGTTGCGCGGGAAGATGTTGAAGGCGGCCTTGAAGTCCTCATCCAACAGGGTGTGGTGGCGGATTTCGCGGTTGAAGTGGCTGAGCTCTTCCTCGTTAGGCAGATGACCCTTAATCAGCAGATAAGAAACCTCGTTGAAGGTTGCGTTTTCTGCAAGGTCTGCAATGTCGTAGCCACGGTGGCGGAGGATGCCCTCTTCACCATTAATGAAGGTGATCTTGGACTCGGTGGAACCGGTGGAGGTGTAACCAGGGTCAAAGGTAACGAGTCCGGTCTCGTTGCGGAGCTTGGAGATGTCAAAGCCGGAGTCACCCTCGGTGGACTGCTTGATGTCCATCTCGTACTCGCCGCCTGGGTACTGGAGCACTACCTTGTTGTCTTCAGAAGCCACAGAAGTTCCTTTCTCTACATGAAGAGTCATTATTAAACACTAACTTAGGAAAGCTAGCTAGATACCTCTTCACACTTTAGCAAACTTTGTGACGCCGCCTACAAGTTCCAGACGACTAAAATAACTGCCGTTCGACCGGAACTGTTCTACACTGGCACGCATGAGCACTCCAGAACTTACGCTGCCTACCGATCTCCTGCCTGCCGACGGCCGCTTTGGCTGCGGCCCCTCCAAGGTTCGCCCAGCCCAGCTTGCGGCCATCGACCCTGCGATCATGGGCACCTCTCACCGCAAGCCTGCGGTAAAGAACCTCGTGGGTTCGGTGCGAGAAGGCCTAAGTTCCCTCTTCTCCCTACCGGACGGCTACGAGATCGTCTTGTCTCTGGGTGGCGCCACCGCTTTCTGGGATGCGGCCACCTTCGGGCTCATTGAGCGCCACTCCGCTCACCTTACCTTTGGCGAGTTTTCCACCAAGTTTGCCAAGGCCGCCGCGGGTGCCCCCTGGCTCGACGCTCCCTCTATCGTGGAGGCTCCGGTGGGCACCGCACCCGATCCCCGCGAACTCTCCGCGGAGGCCGACGTCATCGCTTGGGCACATAACGAGACCTCCACCGGTGCGATGGCGGAAATCACCCGCCCACACCCGCGCAACGATCAGCAGCTTGTGGTCGTAGACGCCACCTCTGGCGCAGGCGGCCTACCCGTAAATATCGCCGACACGGACGTCTACTACTTCTCGCCACAGAAATGCTTTGCCTCTGACGGCGGCCTGTGGCTAGCCGCCATGTCCCCCGCCGCATTGGAGCGGATTGAAAGGATCAACGCCTCTGAGCGCTATATCCCTAATTTCCTCAGCCTCCAGACAGCAGTGGATAACTCGCGCAAGAACCAGACCTATAACACCCCAGCGATTGCCACCCTGCTCATGCTGGATAACCAAATCCAGTGGATGAATGCGAACGGGGGCCTGGATGGCATGGTAAAGCGCACCACAGAGTCCGCCACCACACTGTATAACTGGGCCGAGTCCCGTCCAGAGGCTACTCCGTTTGTGGCAGAGCCTGCGTCCCGTTCGCTGGTGGTAGGCACCATCGACTTTGCAGACTCCGTAGATGCCGCAGCGCTCGCCGCCACCC
Organism: Corynebacterium yonathiae; assembly: GCF_022288805.1. Classification (GTDB taxonomy): domain Bacteria; phylum Actinomycetota; class Actinomycetes; order Mycobacteriales; family Mycobacteriaceae; genus Corynebacterium; species Corynebacterium yonathiae. The sequence continues at coordinate 13,070 of NZ_JAKOPM010000017.1, read as the reverse complement.
TGCGCGCCAACGGTATTCTGGACGTCGAGCCGTACCGCAAGCTGGGCCGCAACCAGTTGCGCATCGGTATGTTCCCCGCCATCGATCCGGGCGATATCGCTAAGCTCACCCAGTGCATTGACTACGTCTTGGATGCGAATTAGCGCATCACCCCCAACATGCCCCGCCGCCTCGCAGGCCGCGGGGCATTTTCACGTTATAGTTGAATGCATCACAGATTTGTCCGCCGTCGATAGGCAAAAGGAGCGCCCTATTATGCGCGAGCTGTTCCCAGTTGACAGCGAGTCGACCGAAACCTCTTTGGTGCTGCGCACCGAAGACGGCGAAGAGTTTTTCCTCTCCATCACCGATGAGCTGCGCGAGGCCCTGCAGGGCGAGCGAGAGGAAACCCCCGAAGAAGAGCCGGCGGCTCCTGCCATCAGCCTTGCCAAGCCCACCAAGCCGGAACCAGAGGAAGAAGCAAAGATTCGCCCAGCGGAGATCCAAAACCGCATCCGCGCCGGCGCCTCCGCAGCGGAACTGGCAGAAGAGATGGGTGTGACCGAATCTCGCATCGAGCCCTTTGCCTACCCGGTCATGCTGGAGCGCAACCGCATCGCGGAAATTGCCAAGCAAGCCCACCCGGTCCGCGAGGATGGACCGGCCAAGCTGACCCTGTGGGAGGTTCTGGCCACCGCTTTTGCTGCCCGTGGTCATTCACTGTCCGAGTCTTCCTGGGATGCCTACCGCCACCAGGGCGAGGCCTGGATCGTGCGAGTGTCGTGGAAGGCCGGCCTATCCGAGAACGAAGCAGAGTGGTACTTCAAGCAATCCATGTCCTCGCCAGCCACGGTGGAGGCTCGCAACTCAGTAGCTGCGGACCTGACGGATCCGGACTTTGTGCAGCCGGTGCGCTCGCTGACCTCTCTGGGCAGCGGCCGCTATGACGAGGCTATCGATGGAGACCAGCCCAGCAACGTCACTGATCTCACTGTGCCTACCACCCCGCCGGAAGAGCCAGAGGAAGAGGAGTTCCTACAGAACCCCTCCCCGGAAGAAAAGCCCACCAAGCGTCGCCGCAAGGCCGTCACCCCGCATTGGGAGGACGTGCTGCTCGGCGTTCGCTCCAATACCAAGCGCCCTAGGGACTAATTGTGGATATCTCTCACGCAATACTTACTCTCTGGTACATCTCCAAGCCCAATGCGGAAGAGGTGTTAAAGACCGAGCCCAAGGCGGATCGCGGCTTTGGGCGGAAGTTCCTCGCCCAGCTAGACCCAACCTTCCCGGTCACGCCGATCGGGCAATTCCCGCTCAACCGATCCGCCCAGGCGGACCCGAATGAGTACTACATCGGCGGCTACCCTGGCATCACCGTCGTGCAATCGGTATGCGAGGGGGATTCTGTTCTTCTTTCCCAGCTGCCGGAAACCCTGCTTAATGCGGTCCCAGCCCAGCGCGTCATTGCGCTAGTGAGCAACGAAGAGGAAGGCTATGCCGGCTTCGCGCTGTGGGAGGGCGGCCAGCTCAAGCGCTGCCTGTGCGCTACCCGCGAGCACCTCTACGAGGACACCGGCCTGCCTGAGCCCTTCGAGGCACCCTTTTGGGCAGGGGAAAAGTACGAGCCGCTCGGCGGCATCTCCCTGCCCTTCGAGCCCCAAGGCATCATGGAGGCCGCCCAGGAATATTGGCTCGGCATCGAGGTCGGCCACGATGGCCCTGATCTGGACGTCGTAGGCTACGCGGTTGATGGCCGCCCAGAGCCGAAGATTGACCCACCGAAACCGAAGCGGACCGTAGGCGAGCTAGCCGCGCAGTCGGCCAATAAGCTGGGCCTGAACGATTATGATGATTACGAGGACCACAGCGCCGAGCCGGAATCCACTGGCGAGGAGATCATCTCCACCGCCAAGCACTTGGGCTCGCTGATTGCCAACTGGAGCGCTCAGACGTTTAAGTCGCTCAAGGATCGCTGGCGTTCATAAAAGGAAATGGCGGCGGCCGTCGCCACATTGAGAGAATCGGTACCAGGGGCCATCGGTATGCGTGCGCGCACATCGGTGGCCTTCATTGCGTGTTCGGTAAGACCGGGGCCCTCCGCACCGACCAACATGGCCACCTTATCTAGGCCATGCAGGGCCTCTGCCAAATGCACCGCGTGGGGGTTGGGGGTTAAGGAAATGAGGGTAAAGGAGGCGTCGGCAAGCGCTTGCAAGGAGCGCTGCCAGGTAGTAAACCCGCCTTCCAAATGGGCAAAGGGCAAGCGCAGCACGTGCCCCATGGATACGCGCACTGAGCGCCGATAGAGCGGATCCGCCGCCCCTGATCCCAATAGCACCGCGTCCACACCCATGCCGGCGGCGTGGCGGAAAATCGCACCAATATTCTCGTGATCGCCCACACCTTCGAGCACGGCGACGGTTTTCGCGGTCTCTAGGATTTCGCCCACCGCGGGCTCTGGGGCGCGGTCCGCAGCGGCGACGAGCCCACGGTGCATATCAAAGCCCGCTACCTCTGCGAGGGTCTCGCGGGAGGCCTCGTAGACGGGGCATTCCGGCTCACCATACTCGGAAACGTATGCTTCCAGCTTCTTAGGAAAGCCCACCAAGCAACGCATAGGGAACCGGGATTCGGCCAGCCGGGAGACCACCAGCGGGCCCTCTGCAATGACGAGACCCTCGCCGGATTTATCGGATTTGTTGAGGTTCCGAATATCGTCCAGGCGAGGGTCTGCGGGGTCAGTAATCAGCATGCCTTTAGGCTAGCCGATGGCATTGGAAATCGGATCCATGCCAAAGAAAATCACGAAAAGCCCGGCCAAGAGCCACATGATCCAATGCACCTCCTTGGCCTTACCGGCGAAGGTGGACATGAGCGCGAAGGAGATGAAGCCTACGCCGATGCCATTGGCAATGGAATAGGTAAAGGGCATGGTCACAATGGTCAAGAAGGCCGGAATGGCGATTTCCATCTTGGTCCAGCGGATCTCGGTCAGCTGCGCGGCCATCATTACACCGACGATGACTAGCACCGGGGAGGCGGCCTCAATGGGCACGATCTCATAGAGCGGCGTCAGGAACATCGCGGCAAGGAATAATACACCGGTCATAAGGTTGGCCAAGCCAGTGCGGGCACCATCGGCAATGCCGGCAGACGAATCCGCGAAAACGGTATTGGAAGAAGCAGAGCCCAGGCCACCGGCCACTGCGCCAAAGCCTTCTACTACGAGGGCCTTTTTCATATCAGGGAGGTTGCCGTCGGCGTCGACAAGCTTGCCTTGCTTGCCCAAGCCGGTCATGGTGCCCATCGCATCAAAGAAGTTGGTAAGCAATAGCGTGAAAATGAGCAAGACGGTGGAAACCACGCCGATTTTCGTGAATGCGCCTACCAGGTTCACATCGCCCACAATGGACAGGTCCGGAATCCCACCCAGCGCCTCTGGTTTGACGGGCGCGGCCATGCCCCAGTCCTCAGAGCCGGTAAACGCCTGCACGATAAAAGCGATGATGGTGGTGAGCACGATGGCGAGAAAAAGCCCACCCGGCACGTTCCGGATAACCATGAAGGAACAGATAATAAGGCCGATGACAAAGACCAGAGCCGGCCAGGTGGAAATCGATCCATTAATGCCGAGCCCCACCGGCACGGTGGTATGCGCAGCATCCGGCACGCGGGTGACAAAACCACCGTCCACAAGGCCGATCATGGCGATGAACATGCCGATGCCTACGCCCATCGCCGCCTTCATAGACTGCGGGATGGCGTCAAAGACGGCGGTGCGGAAACCGGAAATGGCCAGCAGAACGATGATGATGCCCTCGATAACCACTAGGCCCATCGATTCCTGCCAGGTCAGCCCGCTGGTGGCGACCATGCTCACGCCCACGAAGGTATTCATGCCCAGGCCGGCGGCCATGGCGAAGGGGTATTTGGCAACCGCGCCGAAGAGGATAGACATTACGCCCGCGACCAGCGCGGTGGCGGCGGCAACCTGCGGCACGCCCAGCGCGTAGCCCTCTGCATCCTCGGTGGTGCCGAGGATAAGTGGGTTCAAGAGAATGATATAGGCCATGGCGAAGAACGAGACCGTTCCCGCCCGTAGCTCGGTTCCAATGGAGGAACCACGTTCAGAGATATGGAAGTAGCGATCGAGAGTGGCTTTCAACGCCTGCGCCTTTCACGTACAGCGAGTCTTACGCCATAAGTGTGCTGCCTTAATCCTCGAAATCAAAATCCTGGAAGATGGGCTTTTCATCATCGAAGGCGACTTCCGGGCTCTTTTCTTCCCGCACCCGGGTTTGCGAATGCGCTCCGCAGCCATAGCGCGAGTGCACTACCCGGCCATCCGCCGAGTACTCATTGGCGCAGACGCCGTAGTTTTCCATCAGCTCCACATAGAACGCGCAGGTACGGCATTGCAGGCGCGCCTTGGCCGCCATATCCGTATTGGGGCCAAATTCGGTGCGCCAGCGCTTCTTGGCGTCTTCCAAGCCGGACTTGGAAAGTTTGTCGCCGTCTAGCCGGGAATCATCCACGGCCGGAGGCATCAAATCACCAGGCCCGAGATCGCCTGGGCGTACGCGATCCTCATAGGGCACCCATTCCGGCGGCTGCAGAGCCTCCCCGCCCGGCACCAGCGCTACCTCATTGACGGTAACGTAGCGCGAGCCCTCCGCACATGCGAGCACCGCCTGCCATTCCCAGCCGGGGTAGCCAGGCATTTCTGCTTCAAATCGGTGGGTAGCAACGTTTCGGCCCATCCCGGCGACGCCGATATGCTTGCCGACGCCCCCTTCCCCCACCTCATCCAGCGCCTCGCGCGCAATGCGCACGGCGCGGGAATCGATCAACGGATTTGCTTTTCGCTTACTCACGCCCCTCATTATTCATTATGGGACGCACCCGGTGGTACATATGGTGCATGTCGTTTCTTTCCCGCGCCGCCTGCATTCTCTTGCCCTGCACCCTCGTTGCCTGTTCCTCTACCCCTGCAGAACCCGAAGTAGAGCATCTCTCCGTCGAGGTCTTAGGCACCGCTTCCCTGCCAACTGATTCCTTTACCCAAGGCCTTGAAACGGATCCGGACGGCAACCTGCTGCTTGGTACCGGCCAATGGGGCGAATCCCGCTTGGAGCGCTTCTCCCCCGAAACCGGCGAAACCTTGGCCGAAACGCACCTGGATAACCGCTACTTTGGCGAGGGCATCACCCAGGCCGGAGATTCCATCTGGCAGTTGACCTGGAAGTCCGGCCAGGCCCTGAAATACGACCAGGACCTGCGCCAGGTCGATACCGCCACCTACACCGGTGAAGGATGGGGACTGTGTAATAACGGCGAGGATCTTCTCATGTCCGATGGCTCCGCTACCCTGCGGCACATGGATCCGGAGACTTTTGCGGAGCGCTCAACTACTGACGTCGCCCTAGAAGGAAAGCCCCTAGAGGACATCAATGAGCTGGAGTGCGTGGGCGATTCCGTCTATGCCAATGTGTGGATGGATGACAATATCTACCGCATCGATCCCTCCTCCGGCCGCGTGACCGCCGTGATTTCTACCGATGCCATAGATAAATCCCGCTATACCGATCCTGATGATGTCCTCAACGGCATCGCCCACATCAAAGACGATGAGTTCTGGCTTACCGGCAAGCGGTGGGAGGAACTCTTCCACGTTCGAGTAAGGTAAAGGCCCATGGCAACCCGTAAGGAAGCAAGGAAAAAGTCGCTGCTGCAGATCTTAGCCCTCATCGTGGTCGTGGCAGTCATAGTCGCCGCCGTAGTGATCTTCCAGAACTGGTGGAACCAACGCCCGGGTCCCGATCCGCGCGAAATCAAAATAACTGCCGCCGTAGGCGATAATTCCATCGACGTCGCCCCGTACATCGCGTGCGAACCCGGCACCGATTGCCCGGAGGGCGAGGTCCCGAACCTCACCGTGGGAGAAGACGACACTCTCAAGTTGGATATCCCCGAAGAGATTTCTGATCACGAGTGGAAGATTCTCTCCATTTACGATGACCCCGCCGCCAATGATGAAACCGCACACGGCGCGAACGAAACTTCTGAGGTATCAATCCCCGGCTCCGTAGAGCCCATCAAGGCCTCCACCGGCAAGCGCCCCCGCCTGAAAGTGGTAGAGATTTCCTCCATGATGATCGGCACCGATGACAACGGTGACGAAACCCCCTTGGCCACCGTGTGGTCGCTTACCACGATGACCGATAAAGAACGAGAAGCCTCCGCGGAAGAATCCACGAAGGCTTCTGATTAGCTATCCAAATCCTTCGCGATTGCGCGAAGGATTTCTGCTACCTGGCGGCCAGTCTTGCGCTCCGGGTAGCGGCCGGAATTGAGCACCGGCTGAATCTGCGACTCCAGCAAAGTCATCACATCAGAGACCATGCTGCCGAGTTCCTCTGGCTTGCGGGCCGGCGTGCGGCGACGCGGCTTATCCAATACCTTGACGCGCAGCGCCTGCGGACCACGGCGGCCAGCCGCGAAATCGAAATCGATGCGCTGGCCTGGGAACAGTTCCTCTACTCCTTTGGGCAGCACGTTGCGACCGACGTAGACGTCTTCATCGCCCGGGTTGCTGACGAAACCGAAACCTTTCTCGGCGTCATACCACTTCACTTTGCCAATAGGCATAGGTACCCACCTCTTCTCTAGGGGAAAATCCTTATTTTAGCCGCCTGGTCAAAACAACAGAAGTTACGCACACTAGGGCGACACACCTTCGTTACATGACACAGATCACAGTTTGTCACTCACCTGCAGAAACACCTCCCCACTCACCACATTTGCCCCATTTCTTTCCCATTTAGTGCCCATAACGTGACACTTTCGTTATAAACCGCTACGCTGTCCCCCAGACATTCAAGAGCCGTTAAGAAAGCTGCCCTCGCCCGCCCTTTCTTTTTGGTACATATTCTTTGCACTTAATGCGGGCACACAGAGAGGACTAACTACATGGGACGCCACTCCGCTAAGAACCGTATGGCCGCTAAGTTCACCGCCGGCACCGTCGCCTTGGGCGCCGCCGCTGCCATCATGGCACCGACCGCATCCGCTGCCCCAGATTCCGACTGGGACCGCCTGGCACAGTGTGAGTCCGGCGGCAACTGGCACATCAACACCGGCAACGGCTACCACGGCGGACTGCAGTTCAACCCGCAGACCTGGCAGGCCAATGGTGGCGGCCAGTTCGCTGCTACCGCTGACCAGGCTACCCGCGAGCAGCAGATTGTCGTCGCTGAGCGCGTGCTTGCTTCCCAGGGCTGGGGCGCATGGCCGGCTTGCTCGGCTTCCCTCGGCCTGAACTCCGCTCCGACCCAGCGCACCGCTCCGGCTCAAGCACCGGCTCCGGTCAAGCAGGCTGCCGCTCAGAAGTCCGACGAACTGGCTGTTGATGCTCTGTACAACACCATCAAGAATGCCGCTAACTCCTACGGCCTGGCTCTGCCACCGCAGTTCACTGAGCTGTACAAGGCTCACCGCCACGACTTCAACAACTTCTACTCTGCCACTCGCAACGTCATCGACCCGATTGCGCAGATGATTGAGAACATCACCCGCTAAGACATAGCGATAAAGGGCCCTTTGCAGTAGCAAGGGGCCCTTTTTGTATGAAAGAAAAATCCCCGCGCCAAGGCGGGGAAATACTCTAGCGATTGATGCGAGTATAAGGGTGAACGTAGTTCAGCTTCTCTGCCGGCATCGGCAAGATCAGATCATCGCCGTAGGGACTGGATGCACCAGCAAAAGGCGCAGAGATTTCGGTGATTGCGTGCTCGCGATTTTCGTTCTTCGGCCAAGCCGGGGAAACGTGACCCTTCTTCTCATTCGACATAGCTCTTATTATTTCAAACCTTGCGCAAAAACGTAACTCAAACGATAACTAAACTGGGGTGACATCATGACTCAGTCTTCCCACCTCCCGCATTTCCGCACGTGGCTCGCCTCCCTTGAGGAAGAAGAGCTCGCCACCATCCTCCGCAACCGGCCGGATGTACTCAATCCGCTACCCCCGAGCATCGCCGCGCTGGCTACCCGCCTGCTATTGCGCACGTCTATCGCGCAGGCGCTCATGAACTGCACTGCACGGCAGCTTGCGGAAATCGAAGGTATCGCGCGCCGCGGAGGGGAACTCGAAGAAGTAGAAGACCTTAATCCGGATATCACCCGCCTGCTCAAGGAACGCGGCCTAGCCTACGGCAACGTCCTCATCCCTCCCGAGGTCATGCCCGCCCTTCCCACGGGCTGGTCCCTCCTCGACCAGGTCCAGGTCAGCCCGGAGGACATCGCCGAGCTGCCGGACGAAGAACGGAAGGTCCTCGAGACCTTATCGCGCTCGAATGGCCTCGGCACCACGCGAGATGCAGCCATCGATGCGGATCCGGCCCGGCCGATTCCGCGGCTCATCGCCAAGCAGCTGCTCCAACGCGTTGACGCCACCACCGTCCGCCTGCCGCGCGCCGTGCACCTTGCGCTCAACGGTAAGCCCACCGCCCCAATCCCAGTAGAGGGAATCACCGAATCCCCCGCCCCGGATTCCAAGGCCGATGATGCCGGCACCGCGGCCGGGCTTTCCGCCGTGCGCGGCATGCAGCGCGTCATTGACGCTCTAGGCGCGCGACCGATAGAACTGCTCAAGGACAAGACCGTGGGCGTTCGTCAGCTCACCAACCTGAGCAAAACCCTCACCATCGATGAAGGAGAGCTGCGTCGCCTCATTGAGCTCGGCATGAGCGCCCGTCTGCTCAGCCGCGGCGAACCGAAAAACATGGAGGGCAATTTCCTCGCCCCCACGGAGCTTTCTCAGGACTGGCTCGATGCAAACCTCGCAGAAAAATGGCAGGTCCTGCTCGAGGCGTGGACTGCCTCCCCATGGACAAAGGAAGGCCGCACGCTAGCGCACACCAATGACCGACTTCCTGGCTTCAGGGATAAGGTCCTGCAGGTCTACCTGCGCGGCGCGAAACCTACCTTCGGGGAGTCCCTACGCTTCCACTTTCCGCTCTTTGCCACGCACACTTCGGACGAGACTATCGCCGAGCTCCGTGCGGAAGCCGAGTGGATCGGGGCAATCGCCCTTGATCGCCCCACCAGCGTGCTGATCGAGGGCCCCGAGGCCGCCGCCCGCCTGACCCCAGACACGGTTGACTATTTCTTAATCCAGGCAGATATGACGGTACTGGTTCCCGGCCCGCTTGATCCAGAGACCCACCAACGGCTCGAATCCGTCGCGGACCTCGAGTCCCCCGGCTTGGCCAGCGTCTACCGCATCTCGGACGCTTCTTTGCGCCGCGGCCTTGATCGCGGGATGACCGGGGAGGAAATCCACGCCTTTTTCGCAGCCCATGGAGAGGTGCCACAGACGCTGGAGTTTCATATCGGGGACGTCGCCAAGCGCCATGGCACCCTGCGCTCCGGCCCAGCACTATCCTACCTGCGCAGCGAGGACCCGGCCCTCCTCCAGATTGCGCTCAAGGCTGCGCCTTTGCGCCTGCTTGCCCCGACCGTAGCGGTGTCTCAATTGCCGGTACACGACCTGCTTGAGCAGCTGCGCGCTCACGGTCTTTCTCCCGCGGCCGAGGACCACAATGGCGCCAGCCTGACGCTTGCGCCCGAACCAGCCACCTTGCCTACCCCCACCGCCCGTCGGGCCACCGCTTCCCCTGACATCGCGAAGGCTATGCGCAATCTGCGCGATGACTCCGCGCCTTCCACTCCCAGCCTCGATATAGTCCACGCCGCTGCGCGCACTGCCCGGCCGATCACGATTGGCTATGCGGATAAAAACGGCAACGAAAAGAAGCGCACCGTTACCCCGCTGACGGTCGCGGGTGGGCAAATCGACGCCCGCGCATCCGACGGCTCCACTATCCGATTTCCCTTGCACCGGATCACCTCCGTTACGCTGGAGCCATGAATGGACCATTGATTGTGCAGTCGGATAAGACCGTCCTGCTCGAGGTGGATCACGCCCAGGCTGCCGAGGCCCGCGCCGCGCTCGCTCCCTTTGCGGAGCTGGAGCGCGCCCCCGAGCACGTGCACACCTACCGCATCACTCCGCTCGCGCTGTGGAATGCCCGCGCGGCCGGACACGACGCCGAGCAGGTCGTCGACGTCCTCGAAAACTACTCCCGCTTTCCGGTCCCCCAAGCCCTGCTTATCGACGTCGCCGAAACCATGTCCCGCTACGGCCGCGTCCGCCTCCACGCCCACCCGGCGCACGGCCTCATTCTCGAGTCCGAAGAGCCGCCTATCCTGGAAGAACTCTCCCGTGGCGCAACCGGAAAGCTCCTTGGCGCTCGCATCGACGAGCATTCCATCGCCGTCCCGCCCTCCGAGCGCGGCCGCCTCAAGCAGGCCCTCCTCAAAGCAGGCTGGCCGGCAGAGGATCTCGCCGGCTACGTCGATGGCGAGTCCCACCCCATCGCCCTCAATCATGATGGATGGCAGCTGCGCGATTATCAGCAGTACGCCACCGAGGCCTTTTGGTCCGGCGGCTCTGGCGTCGTAGTACTTCCGTGTGGTGCGGGCAAAACCATCGTCGGTGCGGCAGCCATGGCCAAGGCAGAATCCACCACGCTCATCTTGGTCACCAATACCGTCGCCGGCCGCCAATGGCGCGACGAGCTCCTGCGCCGCACCACCCTGACCGAGAACGAAATCGGCGAATACTCTGGCGAAAAGAAGGAAATCAAGCCGATTACCATTGCCACCTACCAGGTGGTCACGCGTAAAACCAAAGGCGAATACCGCGCCCTCGAGCTCTTCGATTCCCGCGATTGGGGCCTCATCATCTACGACGAAGTCCACCTGCTTCCCGCGCCGGTATTTCGCATGACTTCGGACCTTCAATCGCGGCGTCGGCTAGGGCTCACCGCCACCCTCGTGCGCGAGGATGGCCGCGAGGGCGACGTCTTCTCTCTCATCGGACCTAAACGCTACGACGCCCCGTGGAAAGAACTCGAGATGGCCGGATATATCGCCACCGCCGAGTGCATCGAAGTCCGCGTGGACATGGACGCCGAGGAACGCATGCTCTATGCCACCGCCCAGCCTCGCGACCGCTACCGCATCGCCGCCCAGGCTGCCGCCAAGCTCTGGGCGGTGGACAAGATACTCGCCCGCCACCCACAGCAGGCTCTCATCATCGGCGGCTACGTGAACCAGCTCAACGAGCTCGGCGCGCATCTCGACGCCCCCGTCATCGATGGCTCCACTTCCACTGCTAAGCGCGAGCGTCTCTTTCAACAATTCCGGGACGGCTCGCTCTCAGTACTCGTAGTGTCCAAGGTCGCCAATTTCTCCATCGATCTTCCCGAGGCCGCCCTCGCCATCCAGGTCTCCGGCACCTTCGGTTCCCGCCAAGAAGAGGCCCAGCGCCTCGGCCGACTACTCCGCCCCAAGGAAGAGGAGGCTCTCTTTTACTCGCTGGTCACCCGCGATAGCCTCGATGCGGACTACGCCGTGCACCGCCAGCGTTTCCTCGCCGAGCAAGGATATGCCTACCGGCTTATCGACGCACTAGACTTAGAACAATGAAAATCTTCAAGTTCGACGTAGACGAGCCCTTTGCCAAGGCCAATAACGAGCTCTTGCGCGATTCCAACCGCCTTCGCCTCTCCGGCCTCGTACTGGGCATCCTGCTCATTATCGGCGGCGCGGCCATCTGGTGGGGATTTTCCTGGGGCATCACTATCGGCCTGGGCTTGATTCTATTCGGAATCATGGTGGCCATCGTCGGCTTTGCCGCCGCTCGTAAAGTTGGCACCGCCCAGCAACTCTATGACTCCTATCCCCTTGCTCCGGCCGTCATCGCCGAAGTAAATGAGCGCGATATGGTCTTGCTCGCATTGGTTAATACCAACGTGGATCCCTCCTTGCCTCCCCGCTGGGCTGCGTGCCTGCGCACTGTGACCGCCATCCCCGGCGCCCAACGGACCGTAGGCACCAAGGTTCCCGTTGCGGCTGTGTCCGGCCGCGCAGACAATAACCACTGGCAGCAAATCACCCCGATGCCCATCGCCTGGGGCACTCCTGACGCCGAGACCGTCACTATCGCCCGCAAATCCATCCCCCAAGAGGAATGGCAGCGCCTCGAGCGCGCCCGCAAGCGCCTTTCCGACGTCAAGGCTACTAAGTTCGACCTGCTGGTTCTCTAGAGCTGCATAAGCCTTTCTGGATACAGCACTGCTTCAAGGAATGGCCACGTACTAAGCACCTGCTTTGCGACGTCCTCCTCGCGCTCGGGATACCATTTCCTCGCTAAATCCACCCAGTATTGTCCGCAGGACCGCGCTTGCCAGTCTGAACCAGATTCGGTTCCACGCTTCGCGTACTCCCACGCGGCATCATACTCACCGATTTCTTCCAAGGCTCTAGCTAACCCTTCGAAAAAGACCACGTAGCCGTCCTCAGCCAAGTGTGTACGGACGATTACTTCGACGTTCTGATCTAAAACCGCAAAACGCTTCTCCATATACTTGCGTCGGAAAGCATCTGCGTTTTCCGCCCAAGCTCGGACACGAGCCAGTCCATCTTCTCCGAGGACCTTTGAATAAGCAACGGGGTCGAGCTCGAAATAATCAACCTCAGTGGTCTCATGGAAAGCGATAAACCATTCCGCCAGCACGAGCGGATCAGGCTTCGCTCGCTGTGCGCTCTTAGCGTGCAGCTCAATGAGCTCTTCAACCACCTCACTCAGCATGCCAAGTGAGTCATCCGCGTTAGCGATCACACCGACGGCAATCTCCAGCGCCTCTTGCACAATCGAGAATACTTCGGCTGAGTCCTCCGATGAGTCCTCTACGGCAAAATCGAGCACGCAAATTCCATCTTGCATCTTCAGCGCGCGCCTAGCTGCCCGATCCTCATCGAGAAAGGATCGGGTCCGACTCCGAAAAGATGGCAAGACGATATCAGCCAATGAGCTCATGTGTGCAGCCTCCTCGCTACGCTATTAGTCCACTTTAACGAGACTCTCTGCCCTCCGGCACTCTTCTTTTTGTTTTTTGTTGTTGTAGTGCGAGGTATTGTGCCCAGGTGTGGTTCCAGTGGGTTTGGGGTGTGGCTAGTGGTCC
>NZ_JAKOPM010000016.1 GCF_022288805.1 Corynebacterium yonathiae | reverse complement strand
TGTGAAGGCTACTGGTACTAATTGACCACAACAAACACCAACACACACTATGTGTGCTGGCAAAACAAACAACAAGAGAAGAAACAAAATATTGTCACTGTCGTGACCGCGTCCACTATGCAGTATCTGACACAACACCCGAAAGCACACCTAAGGGTTGGAATGCTTCGTATGTTTGTCGGTGGTCAATAGCTGCAGGGAAACGCCCGGTCCCATTCCGAACCCGGAAGCTAAGCCTGCACACGCTGATGGTACTGCAACCGGGAGGTTGTGGGAGAGTAAGTCACCGCCGACACCAAACAACAAAAACATAATTCAATAACCCAAAAGAAGGGAAGTGAACGGAACACCCACCGTCCTCTTCCCTTCTTTCACGTTTTGCGGGGAGCAAGCATCACGCGACGGAACACGTAGCGAGCTGCACACCGCCACCATTCGTCGTAGCTGAAGTTTATAGGCATTAGGCTCCCAGGAGAACACTTCAGGACGAGCGATTGAGAGTGTTCCCGCACCCAACTGTGCTCGTTGCTGGGGATCTACGGACTAGGAATAGCTCGGTGATTTTCCCTTATCTACTCGTAAAGGGCGCCGGCTTTGGCTATACTTTTTCGCCACGTGACCGTTTCATGGACTACACAGTGTGTCGGCTATCTTTGATCTATTAAGCGGTGCGTATAGAGAGGAAGGGCGGACTCGAACGCCCGGTACTTCCCGCTGAGGGGGTCAGTAAATTCGATGTGGGTTGCGGTGAGATGCATAGGGATCCGCATATCCTCAGCATCCTCGGGATAGATTTCTGGATAGACAGGATCACCCAGGATGGGTATTCCAGCCTGCCACATGTGGAGACGCAGTTGATGGGTCTTGCCCGTGGTGGGTTTGAGCGTGTATTTGCCTAATTGTGGCAGTTCTCCGTGGATCTGTTCATACGGGGCGTTATCTATTAGTTCTACTGCAGTCAGAGTAGTAAATGCGTTGGGGGTGCCATCGCCTATGCGGCCTTGGATTTCGCCGGGGGTTTTGGTGAGGTGGGAGGCCCACTGTAGGGGCGTCGGAAATCGGCGGTATTCGGCGATCGCCTGATAGGTCTTTTGTACTTTCTTTTCCGCAAAGAGCGTTTGGTAGGCGCCGCGAACATCACGATGTTTGGTGAATAGCAAAATTCCGGAGGTAAGTCTGTCTAGGCGGTGCGCCGGTGCGAGCTCGTCGTTTCCTGTCATTCGTCGGAGCTGGACTGTAGCTGTCTGTACGATGTGGCGTGCGCGTGGCATGGTTGCCATAAACGGCGGCTTATCGGCGACGAGGATATGTTCATCTTCGAAGAGAATAGGGACGTCGTAAGGCACCGGTGTTTCGGGTGCCGGGATGCGGTAGAAAAAGACGTCCTCGTCGTTGCCTAATATTGAGTCCGGCCGAAGCCTGGTTTGATTGCGTAGGACAACCTCGCCGGAGTCGAAGCGCGCCTGGAGCGCCGAGGCGTCGTCGTCGGGGTGTCGATGGCGTTGTGTCGAAATTACTGCACTAAGAAAATCCCAGGCTGTTATGCCTGCCTCAGGGGTGCGCACGCGGGTTGGGTTTAGGCCATCTTTGATCGGCAAAGGCGTGAAACCTTTTCTGCGATGTATTAAAGTTTTGTCCATGGATTTTAACTCTCTCATTGAACCGGTTGTCGCCTTTTTCTCTGAAGGTATCGGCGCCGTAATTCGCACCGTCTTAGAATTTGTTTACACCGTTATGTTCCCGTCGAATTCCGAGGCCGCAACCACCAACCCTCAAGCCTAATCCGTACTACAATTAAGGTATAACCACGGAAAGGACACATCATGGCTAAGGAAGACATTGTAGTCGTTGCCGTTGACGGTTCGGAAGCATCGAAGAATGCAGTACGCTGGGCCGCAAATACGGCAATGAAGCGCGAGATTCCTCTTCGAATTGCATCGAGCTACACCATGCCCCAGTTCCTGTACGCAGAGGGCATGGTTCCGCCGAAAGAACTTTTCGATGACTTGCAGGCCGAGACCCTTGAGAAGATCGAAGAGGCTCGCGCTATCGCTCATGAGGTAGCTCCGGAGCTCAAGATTGGGCACACCGTTGCTGAGGGCTCTCCCATCGACATGCTGCTGGAAATGTCGCATGATGTCACCATGATCGTCATGGGCTCCCGTGGCATGGGCGGTTTGTCCGGCATGGTCATGGGCTCTGTCTCCGCTTCGGTTGTCTCCCACGCTTCTTGCCCAGTGGTCGTCGTTCGCGAAGATAATCACGTTACAGACTCCACCAAGTACGGTCCTGTCGTGGTCGGTGTGGATGGCTCTGAGGTCTCGCAGAAGGCCACTTCTTATGCCTTCCGTGAGGCACAGGCTCGTGGCGCCGCTTTGATTGCGGTCCATACCTGGATGGATATGCAGGTGCAGGCTTCCCTGGCGGGTCTGTCGGCCGCTCAGTCCGAGTGGGCTGATATTGAAAAGGAGCAGAGCGAGCTGCTGGCTGAAAACCTCAAGGAACCGCGCGAGGAATACCCAGACGTAGAGGTCAAGCAGCTTATCACCCGGGATCGTCCAGTGAGCGCTTTGACCGAAGCCGCAGAAGGTGCGCAGCTTCTGGTTGTGGGTTCCCACGGTCGCGGCGGCTTTAAAGGCATGCTCTTGGGTTCGACCTCTCGTGCGCTGCTGCAGTCCGCACCGTGTCCGATGATGGTTGTCCGCCCGGATGAGGAAAGCTAGAGACTGCTATTCATAGAGCGCTTCGCCCACAAGGGCGGAGCGCTCTTGTTGTGCGGAGCCGCCTTAGGTAGCGTGCGCTCGTGTACGCTAAGGTATACCCGCTATTTTAGGAGGATTGCATGAATTTGGGCCTGGGGCTTTTTAGCTCGATTGTTATTGGTATCATTGCCGGCTGGCTGGCAGAAAAGATTATGAAGCGCGACCACGGCTTGTTGACCAACCTTATTGTTGGTGTGCTGGGTGGCATTATCGGCGGAATGATTATCCACTTCCTGAATATCGAGGAAGGCGGATGGATCTTCTCCTTGATTGCCGCTACTGGTGGTGCTTGTATCCTGTTGTGGATCGTGGGGCTCATTAAGAAGTAGCCCGAATTTAATTCGCGTACAAACCGGTTTGTCTATAAAGTATAGATGAACCGGCTTTGTCGTTTTAGAGAGGAACCCATGGCAGAGAAGAAGTCGCGCCGTAATAGGCCCAGCCCGCGTAGCCGGCTGCTGGAATCGGCGACCAAGCTTTTTACCACCGAGGGCATTCGTGTCATCGGAATTGACCGCATCTTGCGCGAGGCTGATGTGGCTAAGGCTTCTTTATACTCCCTATTTGGTTCTAAAGACGCGCTCGTTATCGCCTATGTGGAAGCGCTGGACGAGAAATTCCGTCAGGATTGGGAGCAGCGCACAGCGGACATGACGGATCCAGATCAGAAGATCTTGGCCTTTTTTGATAAGGCGATTGAAGAAGAACCCAAGCAGGAGTTCCGTGGATCTCACTTTTTGAATGCGGCCGGAGAATACCCGCGACCAGAAACTGAAGCTGAGCACAGGATCGTGGCCGCATGTGTTGAGCACCGTAACTGGGTCCACTCCACCTTGACGGCATTGTTGACTGAGCGCAATGGGTACCCATCCTCTTCGCAGGCGAGCCAGCTTTTGATCTTCTTGGATGGTGGTCGCGCCGGCGCTCGGCTCACCAAGGAGATTGGGCCGCTGCAGACGGCTCGCGAACTGGCTACTCAGATGCTTTCTGCTCCCCCTGCTGATTATTCGATTTAAGGTACTTTCGAGCCTCCATACGTAGCTGGTTGACCCGCTTCTTCTCTTCCTTGGAGAGGGCGGGTTCTTTTTCGCGCTTGCGCCAGCGGCGGATGCTTTCTCGGCGCATAGTATGAACGTCCTCAGTAAGCGGGTAGTCGCGGTGCAAAATGATCTCAAAGATGGCGGTTTGGAGCAGCATAAAGAGATACGCGCAGCCCCAGTAGAGGATGATTGCTACCGGGATTGGTCCGGTTTGGGCCAAGTTCCATAGGAAGAATGGGATGACTAAGAGCAAAAAGCCCATGATGATGAAGACGCGACGGTTGACCTTCTTATCAAACTGAGTGGTGCGGAAGCTGCGCACCAAAGAAATAACAGAATTAGCCATGGTAAAGGCAATAGCGGCTATCAAGATGGGGTTGATGAGATCGCCGTGTTCGCGGGCGAAATCCGTCAACGGGGCGCCGTAGAAGGTAGTTTGGCGGAAGGCCGACACATCGGAGGCATTCAGCATTCCCACGGTGGTGGAGCCGCGCTCGATATTAGACATGCGCAGGAGCACCTGGTAGAGGCCGATGAAGGCCGGAATCATGATGAGCGGGGGAAAACAACCCGCTGCGGGGTTATAGTTGTAGCTCTTCATGAGGTTCTTTTCCTCTTGCATGAGCTCCACCATTTCCTCGGTAGTGGTGGCGTTATTCATCTGCTTTTTGATGCGGTTGTTTTCTGGGCGGATGAGTGCGCCGATGCGGGCGGAGCGTACGGAAATCCAGTTCAGAGGGACAACGACGCCACGCACGGTGATAACGAGCAGAATGATGGAGATCAGCCAAGCCGCGGATTCACTGACGAAGCTGCTGACGATCCAGTGCCAGAATTTCATGAATCCAGAAACCGGGTACATGAAGACTTCGTACATGCTTAACCTTTCATGGGCAGTATGGTCTAAGGCATGACTAAAGTTCTTGGGGAACTCATGCTAACCATTGGCGTGGTGCTTTTACTCTTTGCATTCTATGAAGCCTATTGGACAAATGTAGAATCCGGTCAGCTTCAGGAGGAGGCGAGCGCCCACCTCGAAGAGCAATGGCGCAATCCACGGCAGAAGATGGAGCCGGAATTAGGCAAGGCTTTCGCACAACTCTATATTCCCACCTTCGGTTCCGACTACCACTTCGCCATTATTGAGGGCACTAACGAAGATGATCTGCTGCGCGGACCGGGTCGCTA
Organism: Corynebacterium yonathiae; assembly: GCF_022288805.1. GTDB lineage: Bacteria > Actinomycetota > Actinomycetes > Mycobacteriales > Mycobacteriaceae > Corynebacterium > Corynebacterium yonathiae. Next base: position 41,851 of record NZ_JAKOPM010000016.1, on the reverse strand, counting down.
CGTGGACTCCCAGATGCCGGGGGAGCTGGGTAACTTCGCGGTTGCGGGCCACCGTGTGGGCAAGGGAGCTCCCTTCAACGACCTTGGCAAGCTGCAGACCTGCGATGACATCGTGGTGGAGACGCAAACGGAGCGAATCACCTATCGCGTGCTGCCCATCGATGGTGAGCAGGCGGATTGTTTCAACGGGATGCCGCCGGAATACGCCCACGTGGCTGGCCGGCACATTACAACGCCTGGTGACGTCTCGGTAACCCACCCGGTGCCAGAATCAGACGCCGAGCCGAGCCGCGAGATCCTGACCCTGACCACGTGTCACCCGCAGTTTTCTAATGCGGAACGCATGATCGTGCACGCTATGGAAGTAGAAAAAGAGGAGAAATAATGTATCGCGCTTTGTGGAAACTCTTGCCAGGGCCGACACCGGTGAAGGCTGTTTTGGCCATCGCTATCGCAGTGGGAGTTTTCTTCCTACTGATGGAGGTCGTATTCCCATGGCTGTCGCCGATGATGCCGTATAACGACGTCGCGGTTTAAAGGCCTAAGTTAGCAATCGCTTCGTGGGCGATCTGTTCTGATTTAACGGTTTGTTGCTGGTTGCTCCACACCAGCACTGCGTGCGTATCCTTTTGCACCGCGTACACGGCGTGCTCGTTGACTACGCCCCTGCCGCCTTCCCATCCGTCGAAGGAAGCGGGTTCGGTGGCGTCGATAGGCGCGGCCCAATCTACTGCGGCGCGGGCGTCTTCGACCGTGGGCATATCGCGCACGATGACGGTGGCTTGCGGATCGTCCTGGTAGGACCAGAACACACAGGCCGGGGTAGGAAAGCGCGCGTCGACGCCCTGCTTGGTCAGACGCTGGCCATTGGTTTCTTCGAGCCAGCCGGGGTCGATGTAGGGGCAATCGCTCCAGTCATTGACCTCCGCGGCTTGAGTGACGTTAACCTCCGGGGCTTCCGCGGATCCCGGAGCTACTGTGCTGGTTGGCGCGGGGGTGGGTGCCGATGAATCGCAGCCGGCGATCCCAAAGGTGGCTAGAGCGAGAAGGGACAGTAGGCTTTTGCGCATGAGCTCCACAATAGACCGGGATACCGATGCGCTGCGCAGCGGTATCCACATCTTGACCGCTGGCCTGCTGGTGGTAGGCATTTTTACCTCCGCGCGGATGCCGCTTTCGCAAGCGATTATTAACCTGCTGCTTTTAGTGGGCTTTGCAGCGGTGTACTTTGCAGGCTCGGTTTATGGGGAGTATTGGGCCCAGCCGGTGCGCTACTTGTGGTTATGCATCCTATCGGTGCTGTGGGTGGCGGACTTATTCGTGGCCCCAGCGGCAATCTATTTGGTCTTCGCCATGTTCTTCTTATACCTCACGGTACTGGATATGGCAGCGGGCATCGTGTGCGTCATTGGCGCCTCAATCATCACCGTGGTGGTGCAGATTCCGCAGGGGTTGACCTTTGGCGGGGTGATGGGTCCGGCAGTCTCGGCGCTGGTGACGATAGCGATCACTTATGCCTTCCGGACGCTATCGCGGATGAATAAGGAGTTGGTCGCAACCCGTTCGCAACTGGCGGCCACAGAGCGCGATGCGGGCATGGTCGCCGAGCGTCAGCGTATTGCCCATGAAATTCATGACACCCTCGCCCAAGGGCTTTCCTCCATTCAGATGCTCTTGCATTCGGCGGACCGCGATCTGGATAAGCAGGATACGGACAAGGCGCGAGAGCGCATCGAACTGGCCCGCAGGACGGCCGCGGACAACCTGCACGAAGCGCGGGCAATGATTGCTGCCTTGCAGCCACCGACGCTCAATGAGGCGTCCCTTGAGGCCGCGCTGACCCGCATGGCGGAAAATTTTGGGGCTACCGCAGATATCCACGTTGAGGTGGAATCTGAAGGCGAGGTGCAACAGCTGCCTATGAAGGTGGAGGCGGCGTTGCTGCGAATAGCACAGGGGGCTGTGGGGAACGTCGTCAAGCATGCGCAGGCGAGCCGCGCCCGGATCACAGTGACCTACGAGGGCGATGAGGTGCGCTTGGATGTGGTGGATAACGGCAAGGGGTTTGATCCGGCTGCGGTGGAAAGTGCCCCGGCTGGGCTGGGGCATATTGGGCTGGCCGCGCTTCGGCGCCGCGCGCAGGAACTAGGCGGGGAGGTCATTATTGAATCCGCGCCGGGGGAGGGCACTGCAGTGTCAGTTAGTATGCCCTTAGACAACCGAGTAGATTAAACTTTTGGTTGACAAAGACATCGATAGGAGGAATGTCGTGATTCGGGTCCTATTGGCAGATGACCACGAAATCGTCCGGCTAGGCCTGCGCTCCGTGCTCGAGGGTGCAGAAGATATCGACGTCGTAGGCGAGGTCGCTACGGCCGAAGCTGCGGTGTCGGCAGCACAAGCAGGCGGCATCGATCTCATCTTGATGGACCTGCGCTTTGGCGCGGGCGTGGAGGGCACCCGAGTGATGGGCGGTGCGGAGGCAACCGCGCAGATTCGCTCCGCTATGGACACCCCGCCCAAAGTCCTCGTGGTCACCAACTATGACACCGACGCGGATATTCTCGGCGCTATCGAAGCTGGCGCCGTTGGCTACCTGCTCAAGGATGCTCCTCCGCAGGAGCTGCTTGCGGCGGTGCGCTCGACTGCGGAGGGTGATTCGGCGCTGTCTCCCATCGTGGCAGATAGGCTAATGACTCGCGTGCGCACGCCACGCACCTCGCTCACGCCCCGTGAACTGGAAGTCTTGCAGCTGGTAGCGGCGGGCGCGTCCAACCGGCAGATAGGCCAGGACCTCATGCTGTCTGAGGCCACGGTGAAGTCCCACCTTGTACACATTTATGACAAGTTGGGTGTGCGTTCGCGCACCTCCGCTGTGGCGGCTGCGCGCGAGCAGGGCGTGCTTTAGTTGGCGGCGTTATAGGCCTCGATGACGTCCTGCGGGATTTTTCCGCGGTGCGCTACTGGCAGGCCTTGGGTGCGCGCCCATTCACGGATTTGGCTGGGGTTTGCCCGCTGCGCATCAAGAGCGGGGGCAACGCGGGCAGCCTCCACGTAGGGGGCAAGAAGATTATGGAAGCGACGCGCGTTATCCGCAGAGAGATCGATAAGGTAATTTTGACCGTTTACGCTAAAGCGAATGACTTCTAGCTGGTCCTCGGGAATTAGGGTGTGGTCCAAGTCGTCGTAAAATTGGGTCACTTCACGGCGGGACATTTTGCCTCCAATTTTCTAAATGCACACCAAACAAAGAGAGTATAAACGGTGTTTAGGGGGATAGAGTGGTTAGAAGACTATCAGCAACCTTTTCGGGCTGAAAATACTTTTCCCGAAAAATCCCGGATCTTTATGGAAAATAAATAAACGCCACCACCTAATAGGGGGCGGTGGTGGCGTGGTTTCTCCTACTGGGCCAGACGCTGCTGGATTTCCGCAGTAATGGAGTCAATTTCTGAGCTAATGGTCTTGTGTGCGCGGCGGCGCTGCTGCTCAGTCATGAACTCGGCATTATCGATGGCGGAGTCTACTTCCTGCAGGCGGTCACGCACATCGCGCTTGAATCCGGCCGGAACGTCCGTGTTGTCGAGGGAGTTGCGGATGCCTGCGGTGCGGGCCTTAAGTGGTGCACCGTAACCGGAGAAGGAAGCCATCTGGTCCGAGCTCACACCGGCCTTAGCGGCCTTGCGCTTTTCGCCTTCGGTCTTCAAGCCTACGTAGCCACGGTAGAGAAGCGGCAGCAGCAGGGGCGCGGCGGTGCGCAGTGCACCGGCGTAGCGCTTGACGTTATCGGAATTAAATCGGCCGGCCTTGAGCTTGGCTAGCTCGTTCTTGGCCATCTTTTGCTCGTGCTTGCGGCGCTTCTTCAGGCCTTTTTCCTCAGACTTGATGAGGTGCTTTTCCTGCTTGGCCAGGAGCTTCTGCTGGCGGCGGCGGTCCTTAGACTGTGCCTTTACCTCTGCCTTAGCGCGGGTTTTGGCGGCCTTTGCCTGGGCACGTGCTTCTTGGCGGGCCTTTTTAACTTTCTTCAGAATGCTCATTAAATTTCCCTCACGTTTGATCGAGTCTGGATTCAACTTTACCTTGCCGTTCTATTAAGCTCACCCGGTGTGGAGGATGTGGTTGTTGCTTCGGACCTTGTGGGGTGTCGCTACCGCCTAGTGCAGCGGCGCGCGCACCCTGAGATGCCGCGTACCCATGCTTCGATCGCCCGGGCGGAACGCCATGCGGCCGCCGTGGAGGCGGTCATGGAGATGTTTCCCCGCAAGGGCTCTGGCCGGTTCCGCCGCATCGATTTAGAAGGAGATGAGTGGGAGCGCTCGATGCGTACCCTTGAAGCATTGGCTTCTGGATATACGCACATCACTAACGCGGTTTTTGCTACCGAGGAGTGGATGGTGCGCGTGGACTTGCTCCTGCGCGAGGGCGATAAATACACCCCAATCATCGTCTCCAATCACCGGGTCGCCCGGAAGAACGACACAAAGACGTCGTTGGCGGTGCCCACCCACCGCCTGGGCCTAAGCGAACCGCTCGAGGTGCCGTATAGGCTGCGCCATCATTCGGTGGATGGCTATCGCTTAGCTTTTGCTGCCCGTGCTCTACGCGATCTCGGTCTTGGTTCTGGCCGGGGCGGGGCCATTGGGCAGGATCGCACCCGGGCATTTTTCACCGAGACGGCCAAGTTCGATCTGGAACGCGCCTGGAATCAGCCGCTGCCCACCGCGCCGGTTCGGGTTAAGGAGTGCGCTAGCTGCCGTTTTTGGCCCCTGTGTGAACAGGAGTTGGTAGCGGCGGATGATATTTCGCTCTTTTTATCCGGCGACCGGGCTAAGCCTTATCGTGAGCGGGGGATTACTACGGTGCAGGCGCTTATCGACGCCAACTTAGGCGAACCCTCCCGCCTTGCCGCTGCCTGGCGCGCCGGGGAAGTGCTGCTGCGCCGCAGCGACGTGCACGTTCCGCGTGCGGACGTGGAAGTAGACGTGGATATGGAAGCTTATTTAGACCAGGGTGCATATCTTTGGGGCGTGTGGCACGACGGCGAGTACATCCCTTTCGTTACCTGGGAACCTTTGGGCGGGCGCGCCGAGGCAGAGAATTTCGCGGCTTTCTGGCGCTGGTTGATGGAGCTCCGCGCGAACGCACATGCCCAAGGCAAAACGTTTGCTGCGTATTGCTATTCGGCCCACGGTGAGAACCACTGGATGCGCATGTCTGCGCAGCGCTTCCGCGAGGTGGATGAGCGGGAGGTTGAAGAGTTTATTTCTTCGCGCGAGTGGGTCGATATGTTCGCCCACGTCAAAAGATCCTTCGCCGGCCCCTTCGGTTTAGGCCTAAAAGTGGTTGCGCCACAGGCCGGGTTTACTTGGCCCGAAGAGGACTTCGACGGCGAAGAATCCGTGAATGCGCGGCGCGAGGCGCTAGCCGGTGACCTCGTGGCGCGGCAGCGCTTGCTGGACTATAACTCCGGCGATGTGCAGGCGACCCGCGCGGTCCGCGAGTGGATGAACTCCGGAGCGCCGGGTACTACAGCGCTGTAAATAAGGCGTAGATGACCGCGAGGATCGCTACGCCCGCATAAATCTGGTTCCATTCAGGCCCCGGCTTAGGCTCCGGGCCTTCTGCCTTCTTCATCAAAACCTGCTTTTGGGCCTTGACCGCTCGGGCGATGAGCACGGGGTAGACCGCCAGAGACACGATGCACAGGAGGGAGGCGACCACCTTGAGCAGGGAAATGTCGGTGCCGATCCAAATGAGTAGCCCGCCGTTGACAAAGGTAGCGCGCAGGAGGCCGAGTTTGTCGAGCTGCTGCAGGCCCGCTCGGACGGCGGCGGGGCCGCCACCCATGGTGGTGGGCAAGAGGTAGCTCATGACCCCGATGAGGAGTTGCCCGGCAAATCCCACCAGCAAGGCGAGTGTAGGCAGCGCTGGCTCAGTGATAAAGAAGTGCTGCACGGTGTAGTACACCAGAGACAGCACCAGCCACAACGAGGCCATGAGAACGGAGACCGAGGCGAACGTGATGCGATCACGCGGTTCCTTCACCACTGTCAGTACGTTGGAGAGCCATTGCTGCAGGCTCAGCGTCCAACCGCAGCAGTAGACGATTAGGCCCAACTGAGGAAAGTCGAGGAAGGCGCCAACGATGGTGGCGGCCACGCCGACGGCGAGCAGCACAAAGGAGGATCGCATGTGGCGATTAATGCCCTGGGTGCGCCAGATAGACGGGAAAAGGATGGTGAGAGAGCCGGCTGCGGCCAAGCCGATGAATCCGCCGATATTGGCAGCAATATGGGCGAGCAGCAACGTGGGGTGTCCGGGATAGACGGCCAGCAACCCGCCGAAAATGGCGCCTACCGGCAGACAGAGGGCGGAAAGGACATACGCGCCCACCACGGGACGAAAACGCTTTTCTTTGGCGCCGCGCCATTGCTGGAAAAGTGACACCGCATGCCAGAACACCATAAGGGCAATGAGGGTGGCGCCCACTTGGGTGACGATCCAGTGCTGGGACCAATATTCCAGGAGGATTTGGCCAACCAATGCGATGATTATTCCGGCGTTGAGTCCATAAATACGGGCCAATTGGGTGGGCCGGGTGGAATCGGGGAGGCGCTGTTGGGTGAACTTTTCCGTCAGGTGCTGCGACCAGACGATGATGCTATTGCTTACCAGTCCGAGAGTGAATAGGTGGATGAGCACCCACCGATAATTCGGCACCAAGGTATGTGTTGCCCCCACGAGGATGAAGATCATCATCCATAGGGATACGGGACGGGAGGCTTTGCGGTGCCATGTCCGCGCTGACCATTTATTATCAGGCATAAAACCGAGTTTAGTCGGTTTTAATCGTGGTCCAAGTCAGCGCCGTAAGGGCGAGGGCTACGGCGGTGAAGAAGGCAATGAAGAGAGGCCAAGAAAGGGCGTCGAAAAGCAGCCCGGCACACGCGCCCACCACGGAAGATCCAAAGTAGTAGCAGAAAACATACATAGAGGAGGCTTCCGCGCGATCGTGTGTGGCAATCTGTCCCACCCACCCGGAGGCAGTGGAGTGTACTGCGAAAAACCCTACGGTAAAGGCGATCATGCCCAGAAGTGTTAGCGGCAGGTTACCGGCGCAGAGCGCGATACCTAGAGCGAAAAGCGCGGCCGAAGCACAGAGGGTTTTCCCATGGCCGATCCGCGCCACTAGTGATCCGGCTCGTGCCGAGGACCAGGTGCCGGAGAGGTAGAACAGGAAGGCCAAGCCGGCGAGTGAAGGAGCCAATCCGAAATCATCGATGAGCCGAAAGGTGAGGAAGTTATACATGGAGACAAAAGTGCCCATCGACAGGAATGCGGTGAGAAAGAGTAGTGCCAAATCCCGGTTAGCCCAGTGGCCAAAAAGCGCGCGGCTTTCGTTTTTGAGACGGATGGGCTTTGGGCGGAAATTGCGTTGTGCGGGAAGCAGAAGCCAGGACGTGAGAGCAAAGGTCAGTGAGACCAGCGCCGAGCCGAAAAGTGCCCAACGCCACGTGGAAACCTCCACCAGTCCGGTAGGGATGAGGCGCCCGGTAAGGCCGCCGATGGAGGTGCCAGCAATGTAGAGACCCATGGCCCGCGGCAGGGCTTGATCGTCGAGCTCTTCAGCAAGCCATGCCATCGCGGTAGCAGGGGCTCCGGAAAGGAGCGCGCCTTGGAGGCCGCGCAGCAGGATCAGCTGCCACCCCTGGTGGGCGATCGGTACCACGAGTCCGACACTGGTCGCGGCAACGGCCGAAATGAGGAGGATGCGTCCGCGTCCGAAACGCTCGGAGAGGATGGAAGCGGGCACCACACACAGGGCTAGCGCCCCCGTGGCGGCCGATACGGTCAGGGCAGCTTCGGTGGAGGACAGGCCCATGTTTTCTACCAGCGTGGGGAGGATAGCCTGGGTGGAATAGAGGCTGGAGAAAATGGCCAAGCCTACAAGGAGCATGGCTACCATAGCGCGCCGCGTTCGAGTCATGCTTTCAGCCTGCCCCGCTGCGCTGCATGTGTAAAATGTGGGGAATTGCGATAATCGATGCGGAGTATGCATGAATGTGGAGGATGTCCGCGGCTTCCTCGCGGTGGTGGAACACGGTCGAGTTGGCGCCGCGGCCGATGTTCTGGGAATTTCTCAATCAGCGTTAACCCGCCGCGTACAGCGCGTAGAGGCCAGCCTTGGCGCCCGCCTTTTCGAGCGCACTGGGCGCAGCTTGCACGTAAACTCGCGCGGCAGGGCCTTTGCTGCGGCTGGGCGGAAAATGCTCCGGGCCTACCACGTTGGGCGGGACGATGTAGCCCGTCTCATGGATCCAGAACACGGCACCGTGCGCTTAGATTTCATGCACTCGTTAGGTACCTGGTTAGTTCCGGACCTACTCAAAAGCTACCGCGCGCAGCACCCGCACGTGGATATTCGCCTGCACCAAGGAGCTGCCAAAGAGCTGGTGAGCAGGGTAGAAAATGGCGAGTCCGACCTGGCCCTCGTGGGCCCACGGCCTGATGCGGCATTGGGCTGGCACCAGATAAAAATCCAGCGCCTAGGTCTTGCGGTACCGGAAGGCCACTGGGCAGCGAACCAGAGAGAGGCTGACCTAGCGGAATTCGCCGCGGAGCCATTCATCGGCATGCTCCCTGGCTATGGCACGCGCATGCTTCTCGATGTCCTCGCAGAAGACGCCGGTTTCACCCCTCATCTGGTCTTTGAATCGATGGAGCTTACCACCGTCGCGGGGTTGGTAGCAGCAGGGTTGGGGGTGGCGCTATTGCCGCTCGATGATCCTTATCTACAGGTGGGAAGCTTGATTCCCCTCACGCCGCCCGCGTACCGCGAACTCGGATTGGTGTGGCGCGCCGGGGACGATGCGCCTCCGGTGCAACAATTCCGAGAGTTTATCCGGGCATAGAAAAAGCCGCCCCAGAGGGGGCGGCCCGAGTAACTAAAAGGGGTTACTTGGTGGCTGCAGCGAAGCGCTCAGCAACGTCATCCCAGTTGAAGACGTTCCATACGGCCTTAACATAGTCGGCCTTAACGTTCTTGTACTGCAGGTAGAAAGCGTGCTCCCACATATCCAGCATCAGCAGCGGGGTGAAGTTGATGGAGGTATTACCCTGCTGGTCAGTCAGCTGCTCGATGATTAGGCGGCCAGCAATGTGGTCGTAGCCCAGAACTGCCCAGCCGGAGCCCTGCAGGGAGGTAGCAGCAGCGGAGAAGTGAGCCTTGAACTTCTCAAAGGAACCGAAGTCACGGTTGATGGCCTCTGCCAGCTCGCCGGTTGGCTCGCCACCACCATTCGGGGACAGGTTCTTCCAGAAGATGGAGTGGTTGGTGTGGCCACCCAGGTTAAATGCCAAGTTCTTGGACAGGGCGCGGATGCGATCTGGGTTAGCCTCGCCGTTGCGCTCTTCCTCGAGCGCCTCGAGTGCAGCGTTAGCGCCAGCAACGTAGGTTGCGTGGTGCTTATCGTGGTGGAGCTCCATGATCTCTGCGGAGATGTGTGGCTCCAGTGCGTCGAATGCGTATGGGAGGTCAGGAAGTTCGTAAACAGCCATTTGTTAAATCCTTTCTTCGGGTACGTGTCCCGATGATAGGCACGGTTGAAAGATTTCGCCATGATTAATTCGAAATGTGGAACTCGCGCGAATATTAACTGGCTACGGAATAGCTTTCCGCAGTACAACGTTGGGAAGAAGGAATAAGGAAGGAGCTATACCTCATGTGGATGTTTAAGCCGGAGCCCAAACTAGTCGCCGCAGACGAGGCCCTGCCGGGTCGAGCCAAGCCGATCCTGAACCCTGCGCCGCATGCTGTTTTAGGAACGCCGATTACCGGCCCGTGGAAAGACGGACAGCGTTCCATTCTTATCGCGCTGGGATGTTTCTGGGGCGCGGAGAAAATGTTTTGGGAAACAGAAGGAGTGGAATCGACCTCGGTGGGCTATGCGGGCGGTACCACGCCGAATCCCACCTATTACGAGGTATGCCGTGGGTTGACCAACCATGCCGAGGTGGTAGAGGTGGTCTATGATCCGCAACGCGTCAGCCTGCGTGATCTCGTGGTGCAGGCCCTAGAAGCGCACGATCCTACCCAGGGCTTCCGTCAGGGCAACGATGTGGGAACGCAGTACCGCTCTGCCTTCTACCCACGCACGGAGGAAGAGCGTGTAGAAATCCAGAGCATCGTGGATTCCTATGCAGATAAGCTCAAGGAATTCGGATTTGGAGATACCACCACGGAAGTCAAGCTCCTTTCCGATACCGATTCCGGGGAATACTACTTAGCTGAAGATGAGCACCAGCAGTATCTACATAAGGTGCCCAATGGATACTGCCCACACCACAGCACCGGGGTGAAGTGCGACTAGGCGTCGCGCCGGATGAAGCGGGCGATCTTCTTGGCCAACCTCGGCGTAAGCGATTGGCGCGATTGGGAGCCTAAGACCTCATCCCAGTACCAGAGCATTTCCTCAAAGTAGTTGTGTCCGTGCCCGCCAGGGACGTTGAGGGAATTGATTTGGTCCAAGCCAATTTGCCACCAAGTAATAAAAGGTACCCAGTGCAGCTGCCGGAAAGTATCCGCGTGCAGTGCTTCCGGCTGCGGTTCACGGAGCCAGGTGGGCCTGCGCACGAGAAGGTTGAGATCCCACCACACGATTGCGTCGGAGGCATGCTGGGCAATGAGCATGCGGGGCCGGCGCCAAGTGTGGGCGTAGTCGTTGCCAAAGGCGTCGTGCAGGGTGTGGCTGGGGACGGCTGCGTAGCGGACATGCTTGCCGCCGTCGATAACGGGCAGGCGTTCCAAAGAGCCAATATCTCGGCGCAGACGTTGCGTAAAGTGCGTCATACGCGGAGGGCCAGAAAAGACGGCACCATTGCATTCAGAAAGTAGGTCCTCCTTATTATGGTAGTTATCCATAATGGCGTAAGCGCCAAGAGATTCGCCTGCGAAATAGAGCCGTGGGCGGTTTTCTTCTGGCAGTTTGTCTATTTCTTCTTGAACCACCCGAATCAATTCGCGGGCCGCCTGCTTCGGTGCGTTTTTATCCACGAGGTAAGCAAAAACCGAGGGTAGATAGGAATACTGCATGGTGACGGTGACGCAATCACCGCCCGTTAAGAACTCATAGGAGCTCGCGCCCCAGTTATTGATCCACCCCGAGCCGGCCGGCATCTGGATAACAATCGTTTCTCGCCGCAGTGCACCAGTGCGCTCGAGCTCGGCGCGAATTTTTTCCGCAGATTGCCGGAAGGAGCGGCCTGGGATGTAGCCGGCGTAGATGCGGATGGGCTCCTTGGCATCGTTCCCTGTCGCCGTGCGGATATCGCGGGCGCGGGGGCCATTGGATACGAAGCGACGGCCCTGTTGTCCCAGGGCCGACCACGGTTCGAGTGACCACGGGCTACCGGAACGTTCCGGCTCCCACGGCATAGAGGTGCCAGGGAAAATTTGCTTATTTATTCGCTGCGCTTGGTGTGATAGCGAGCGCAGCCAGCGCCGGAAAACCACGCGGTCAGAAAGTGCGAAGGCCGTTAAGCTCAGTCCCGCGGTAACCACCGGCCAAGCGATAAGCGCCGGTACCCAGCGCCCCAGCTGGCGCGAGAGCTTAGTAACCGCCAACTGGGTGGCCTCCCCGATGAGCAGTAGTGTGCCATAGCCTGCGGTGCCAGCAGCCAAGCCGATTGCCGCCGTGACGGGCCCGCGCACGAGCTGTTTATTGACCAACTCCGCCTGCTTTTTCTGGTTGCGCAGCGAAAGCACAGCATTAAACGCAGTGCCGGCACCGATAGCAAGGTGCAAAATTTGCCGATGCTGCGGCCCGAGACGGTCCTGCGGGCGTTTGCCAATGCTATTGAGGAAGAAGCTTGTCGAAGCCGCCCCTAAATGCCCAATTCCTTGCCCAATTGCCACGTTGGCAGCGGTCACCCACCACGGACGGGGGAGGAGGGAGGGGGAAACGGCAGCCCACGTGGCTAATTCGGCACCCAAAATTCCAGCCGACATATTGGGCGGTAAAGTTTGCCGGCTGGTCATACGGACGATGGGCGTGAGATCCGCGGCTACGCCAAGAGCGATTAGTGCAGCGCGGCGGAAAGCGCGTTTCATAATGCCTGATTGTCCCAGATTTCGTTGGGAATTTCAGTGTGAGATTAAGCCCGTGCAAAAATTCCGAGAAAGTTGCACAATGGGGTCATGGCAAATCATGTTGGAAACAAAGTAGTTCTCATCGGCGCAGGCGACGTGGGAGTCGCCTACGCCTTCGCTCTCATCAACCAAAGCATCGTTGACCACTTGGCAATCATCGACATCGATGAAAAGAAGCTAGAGGGAAACGTCATGGACCTCAACCATGGTGTTGTTTGGGCTCCCACCCGTACCCGCGTGACCAAGGGCACCTACGCCGATTGTGCAGATGCCGATATGGTCGTCATCTGCGCCGGTGCCGCACAGAAGCCGGGCGAGACCCGCTTGGACTTGGTAGGCAAGAATGTCAAGATCATGAACAGCATCGTTGCCGATGTCATGGCGAATGACTTTGATGGCATCTTCCTTGTCGCGTCCAACCCAGTGGACATCCTGACCTACGCCGTATGGAAGGCCTCCGGTCTGGACCACAAGCGCGTCATCGGCTCCGGCACCGTACTGGACTCCGCACGCTTCCGCTATATGCTAGGTGAGCTGGAAGGCGTTGCCCCGAAGTCCGTCCACGCCTACATTGTGGGCGAGCACGGCGATTCCGAGCTGCCCGCAGTCTCTACTGCCAACATCGCCGGTGTTCCGTTGTCTAAGAAGCTGGATACGGATCCGGAGTATGCAGGGCGCATCGAGAAGATCTTCGAAGATACCCGCGATGCCGCCTACTCCATTATTGACGCCAAGGGCTCCACTTCCTTCGGCATCGGTATGGGCTTGGCCCGCATTACCGCCGCCGTCATCCAGAACCAGGACGTGGCTCTGCCAGTTTCTGCGTACCTGCAGGGCGAGTACGGCGTAGAAGATCTCTACATCGGCACCGCTGCCATTATCAATCGCTCCGGCATCGTGCGCGCGATTGAGCTGCAGCTCAATGAGCACGAAAAGGAGCGTTTCGATGCTTCTGCGAAGACCCTGAATGACATCAAGGAAGAGTTCTTCGGCTAGTGAAGATTGTCGCTCACAGGGGATACTCCGGAAAATATCCAGAGCTATCTCCTCTAGCTTTTGAGAAGGCTTTAGATTTGCCAATTCATGGCGTCGAGTGCGATGTGCGCTTGACGCGCGATGGAAAGGTAGTGGTCCAACACGATCCCACGCTGGACCGCACTGCGGGGCGTCCTGGCCGCATTTCCAAGCTGGACTGGGAAGAATTGCGCGGCGTGGACATCGGTTCGGGCCAACGCATGATGCTTCTCGATGAACTCTTGGAACTACTAGAGGGCAAACCGCACCACCTATACATCGAGACCAAGCACCCCTCCGGGCAAGGCGACTTCCTGGAGGAGCAAACGGTTCTGCGCCTGCGATATGCAGGGCTTTTCGACGATCCCCGGATCCACGTCATCTCTTTTTCCCACCACGCCATTCGCCGCATGCAGAATTTGGCGCCGCACATGGACCGGGTTTATCTCCGCCGCGATTGGGAGCGCCACGTTAACCGTCCCGATGTGATGTTGTCTAAGCCCACTGCCCTGGGCGTATCCTTGCTGCGGGCGAAGCTACAGCCGGCAATTATCGGCGCCCAGGGATTGCCTACTTACCTGTGGACCGTAGATAAGCCAGAGGATATGAAGTGGGCGTGGGCCAACGGGGTGGATATGCTCGCTACCAACCAGCCTGAAGTGGCCCTGCATGCCATTGAGCTCTAGTAAGCAGGTATCTTGGAGGCATGGCCAAGAAGAAAAAGAACAAGGAACAGCTGCCTGAGGGTATGTCCCGCCGTCAGGCAAAACTCGCTGCTCGCGCCAAGGAGCGCGCTGCCCTAGAAAAGGACCCCCGCCCCTACGGCGGACTTGCTGCAGAGGCCTCCCTGGTCGCCATGCAGGAGTTCGTCCCCTCCGCTTTTGCCAAGCTTGAGGTCAAAGGCTGCGACAAAGACGTATATGTAGCCACCGTGTTGCCGGGCGCTTCTGCTGCGCTAATTCGTGATGCTGAATTTGGCGGCGATGCCTTCGTGGGCCTGCAGGTACAGTCGCATACCCATAACCCGGGCCGCGACTTGGCCTTTGCCCTTAACTGGGTAAAAAATAATGAACCCGGCGCCACCCTTGAATCCACCGCGGCCGATGGCTCGGAGCCGAAGCTGGAGGAGCTTATCGACGCCTCCGCAGCCCTCGACGTGCAGGTTCACCAAGACTTCGAGTGGTGGATCCCAGAGGGTGCACAGGTTACCCCGCAGATTGCGCAGTCCCTACGCGCAGCTAATGATTCCGTCATCGAATCCCACGAAGTGGGTGAGAACATCACCGGCGCTGCTTTTTGGGCAAATGCCGGCGGTGGCAAGGCCCACATCCGTTGGGTCCGCCCGAGCGATGATGAATCCGCATTCCTGAACGCACTAGCTCGCGTAGCCGCCCGCGGTGAGCTGAACCTCGGTGAGGGCACCAAGTTTGCCGGTGTCTTCCGCACGCACGGTCTCATCGCCCCAGTCTTCGACCTGGATCCAGAGGTTGACTACGCTTCTTATGAGGACCACCTCACCCGCGTGGATAAGGCCCTGGAGGAGGAAATCCCTAATGATGCTCAGCTAAGTGCCGATGAGCGCAAGCAGCTAGAAAACATTAAATCCCGCCAGGTTACCCTGCGCTAAAGACATAAAAATGGCACCTCCTGTGGGGGAGGTGCCATTTTTTGATCGCTATTTAAGGGAATCCCACAATCCGGAGGCTGCTTCCTCGTCCCAGAGGACTACGTTGCCTACCTCGGTGTCTTGGAATCCACCGACGGGGACGGTCTCTGTTTCTACTCCGGAGCCCATGGCGAGTGCCACGCGGGCAAGGTGCCAGACGTGGTCGCCCTCGTCCACGATGAACGAGGAAGCGGTGTGGTTGACCAAAGAGAAGGCACGGAAAGGGTTGATAAGGGTAGCTGGGGAAGCGACCTTATCCAGCAAGGCGGAGAAGAATTCGCGCTGGCGCTGCACGCGGTCTAGGTCTCCCATGGCAGTAGCACGGGTGCGCACGTAGCCCAAAGCATCGCGTCCCTTGAGCTTTTGGCAGCCGTCTTGGAGATCGATGCTGGCTAGCGGATCATTGATGGGTTCTTTCACGCAAACATCCACGCCGCCGACGGAATCGACCACATTGGCCAGGCCACCCATACCGATCTCGGCATAGTGGTCGATGTGCAGACCGGTTGTCCCTTCAACGGTTTGGGTGAGTAGCTGCGGTCCACCGTAGGTAAAGGCGGCATTGATCTTGTCCATGCCAAAACCGGGGACTTCCACGTAGCTATCGCGCGGAATGGACACAAGCTTGGCCTTGCCGGTGCGAGGGATGTGCAGCAGCATGATGGTATCGGTGCGGCCTTCGCCCACATCGCCGCCGGTGCCCAATTCAACCTGCTGTTCCTCGCTTAGGCCTTGACGGGAATCGGAACCAACAAGCAACCAGTTGGTACCGGCGGTATTAGGCACTTGGTCTTCGGGGAGCGCCTCGATACGGGTCAGGCGAGCATCGGTCCAAAACATAAAGACGAGGTTGAATATCAAGAGGACAACCAGCGCCAGACCAATACAACCGAGGGCGCGCTTGGCCGGATTGACCTTCTTGCGGCGGCTATGTGGGCGCTGACGTGGCGCCGGTCGGCGTTCGGTTCGACGAGGCGGGCGTTGTTGCGCTCGGTATTGACTCGGGTAGCGGCTCGGCGTTGGGGGCGGGGTGCGGCGCGGTGGCTGTTGCTGCCGCTGTGGCTGCGGAGCGCGGAAGGATTGCTGTTCCGGTTCGATGCGCCGCGGTGTCGGGCGAGCGGCGGTGCGGCGTCGGATAGGGCGGCCGTATCGATCCTTGAGGGGACGTCCATCGGCCCCAAGGACGAATTCAGTGGAGGAACCGTCGCCGGCTCGGCGGGCCTCCCTATGCGGATCTCGTCCTGATTCAGTCATGCGCTATACCTTACAAGGTGCGGGGAGTTTCGC
Organism: Corynebacterium yonathiae; assembly: GCF_022288805.1. Classification (GTDB taxonomy): domain Bacteria; phylum Actinomycetota; class Actinomycetes; order Mycobacteriales; family Mycobacteriaceae; genus Corynebacterium; species Corynebacterium yonathiae. The sequence goes on along the minus strand of NZ_JAKOPM010000016.1, from coordinate 25,736 downwards.
CCGCTTCGCGACGTCCCCCTAAGGGAATTTTCACAGGAAGGAATAACCCACGAAAGCGACGGCGTCGATAAGAAAATGCGCTATGACCAACGGCCATACCCGCCCCGTGCGGTGGTAGTAGTAGCCGTAAATTAAACCCATGATGATATTGCCAAATCCAGCGGAAACGCCTTGGTAGAGGTGATAGGAACCGCGCAAGATGGAGCTTGCGGCAAGCGTGGCCGGCAGGGACCAACGGGCCTGGCGCAGGCGCGTCAGGAGCCACATCACCACTACGGTCTCTTCTGCAAAGGCGTTGGCGGCCGCCTTGAGAAGGGATACGGGGATCTCTAGCCAGACATTGGCAAAATCACCAGGTATGACCTCTTTGCTCCAGCCAAAATGTACCGCTGTGAAGTACAACGCGAGGCCCGGGATGCCAATTAAGGCGGCAAGCCCCGCGCCCTCCAGACAGTCGCGGGTGCGGTAAGAACGCGGGAAAATATGGTCCTTAGCCAGCAGGAAAAGCGCCAAAGCACCATAGGAGCAGAGTACGGCGGCCGAGCACAGCTGCAGGCCCATATCCACCCAGGCTAAAGAGGACTGGCTGGAATTGAGCGTGACTGATTGCTCATTGAGCCGCTGTGGCGAGGCAAGAGAATTGATGAGATGCAGCACCGCCCGCACCCCGGAAATGCCAAAAGTGAGGGTGAGGACGATGAGCAGTTCGGCGCGTAGGGACTTAGTCATGGGTGCAGGATGTGGGCAAGGCCGAGGAGGGCGGCGTCGGAAAGCGTAATGCTTCCCAGGTGTACGCCCACCGGCGGGTGATTGGGTACGGCCCACGGTACGGAAATGGCTGGCAGGCGGGCCATGTTGAACAGGGAACCCCACGGCGACCACCGGGTCTGGGCCGCGAAATTTTCCGCATGGGAAAGAGAGAGGAAATGGCCAATGCGCGGCGGATCCGTGGTCAGCATTGGGGTGAGGATGGCATCGACGCCCCACTCCTGGGCTAGTAAGCCGGGCAGCTGCCGGACATGTGCCCGCGCCGCGGCCAGTTCGGCGGAGCTGACGCGCTGGCCCTGCTGGGCAATCCACGCGGCGTAACCCGCCGCTGGGCTGAGCCCCCCTAGGCGGGAGGTAAAGGTATTTCGGAAATGCGCAAAAGTTGCTCGTGCCTGCGGGTAGGGGGAAATGGGCACTACGTGGAAGCCGGCTGCTCGCAGGCGTTCGGCCGCCTCGCGGGCAGCGCGCAGGTGGTGCGCGTCGACGCTGGCATCGCAGAACAATGGCTCTACCAGCAGCCCGATGCGGGCGCGGGGAGTGATCATGCGGTGGCCATGCAGAAACGCATTATCGGCCACGGTCCGGGTGATAAACCCCTGCACGCCTAGCTCTTTGCCGGCCGGCTTAAAGCCCACCACGCCGCAGGCCGCGGCGGGCACGCGGATGGATCCGCCGCCGTCGCTGGCGTGTGCGGCGCGCAGTAACCCCCGTGCGACCTGTACCGCCGCACCACCTGAGGAACCACCTGGAGTGCAGCCCGGGTAGAGGGGATTGTGCGGGTGGGGTAGGCCCACCGGCTCCGTATCCACGCGCAGACCCAGCTCCGGGGTGGAGGACTTACCGATGAATAACGCACCCTGCTTTTCTAGGTCCTCTAAGAAAGCATCGCTGCATTCGGGAAAGTAAGTGCGATCGACATTTCCCAAGGTGGTGGGCATGCCACGGACGTCGCAGAGATCCTTGGCGGAGAGCACCCAGCCGGCAAGCCGGCCGTGACCGGAGGGTGTGCGGTCCATATCCAAGTAGACAAAACCGTGCTCCTCTGGGGCAAGGCCGTTCAGGTCCGCGCGGAGTTGTTCTACGGAAAAGTCCATGGAGCACCAGTCTAGTGGGCTAAGGTGACGTGCATGACCACCACCATTGCCTTCCTCGGGCCGGCCGGAACCTTTACAGAAGCGGCCGTGCACAAGTTTTCCGCATACCTATCTGAGGTAGAGCCCTTGCCGGTTGGCTCTCCCTCGGAAGCTGTGGCCGCCGTGCGCGCCGGGCAGGCGGATTATGCCTGCGTGGCCATTGAAAATTCCGTGGATGGTGCGGTGACCACGACTTTTGACGCGCTTGTTGAAGCAGAACCGGTGCAGATTTACCGCGAGGTGGATATTCCCGTTGCTTTTAGCATCATGACCAGGCCGGGCGCGGACGGTATTAGACGTCTGAGCACTCACCCAGTGGCTTTCCAGCAAATCCGCGGCTGGGTAAAAGACAACTTGCCGGAGGTTGAGTTTGTACCGGCCAGTTCCAATGCCGCTGCGGCCGAAGCCGTAGCCCGCGGGGATGCGGATGCCGCTGCAGCGCCGGTGCGGGCCGCCGAAATCTTCGGATTGGAGGCTATCGCCCGCGGTGTGGCGGATGTCAAGGGCGCCGTAACGCGCTTCGTTCTAGTGGGAAAACCGGGAAAGCCCACCGCGCGTACCGGCCAGGACCGCACGAGCGTAATTTTCACCCTGCCCAATGAGCCCGGCAGCCTGGTAGGTGCATTGCAGGACTTTGCGCACCGCGGGGTGGACCTCTCCCGGATTGAATCGCGGCCCACGCGGCAAGCCTTTGGCACCTACCGTTTCTATGTGGATCTCATCGGGCATATCGATGATCAGCCGGTTGCGGAGGCGTTGCGAGCATTATGGCTGCGGGCAGAGAACTTGCTCTTCCTCGGCTCGTGGCCCACGGCAACCCCAGCGGGAAAGCCGCCGCGCGATCTGGCAGCGGCGGATGATTGGGTAGCGCGGGCACGCAGGGGGCAATAATCTAGGAGTATGCCTGGAAGAATTATCCTGCTGCGCCACGGCCAGACCTATTCCAATATTTCCCGCTTACTCGATACCCGCCCGCCGGGGGCCGAGCTTACCGAGCGCGGGCGCGACCAAGCTACGGAGGTAGGCCGTGAGCTGGCGCAGTTGGTGGGTGAGCGCGAGGTGGAATTTAAATGCTCCGTCGCGCTGCGCGCGCAGCAAACCGCAATGCTGTCAGCGTGCGCTTTTGAACAGGAGCGCGGCTTGCCAGAGTTTTCTCAGCGTGTGGACGTGATTGCCGGTGTGCATGAGATTTTTGCCGGCGATTGGGAAATGGACGGCAGCGAGGATGCTCACCGTTCGCACATGGTGGCCATGCGTGGCTGGTGCGATGGCGAGCGGGGCGCCGGGATGGAAGGCGGCGAGACCTTGGATGATGTGCTGGCTCGCTACCAGCCGGTGTTGGAGGGCATTGCAGAGCAGCTTGCCGACGACCAAGATGTGATCCTAGTCAGCCACGGCGCGGCCATCCGTGTGGTGACCAAGCACGCCACGGGTGTTGATGCCGACTTTGCCTATACCGGCTACCTGGCCAATTGCCGCTTCATGGTGATAGAACCACGCGGCAAGGGCTTTGGTGAGTGGACATTGACCCGTTGGGCAGATACGGAGCTCTAGCCCCAGCCCAGCCGGTGCAGCTCCTCTTCTTCGAGGCCGAAGTAGTGCCCGAGCTCATGGAATACGGTGACTTTGACCTGTTCCGCTAGTTCTTCCTCGCTGCCGGACCAGCGCTGCAGCGACTTCCGGTAAATGAAGATCGCATCGGGCAAGAATCCGGTGTGATCGAAGGTGCGGTGGGGTAGAGCCACGCCTTCGTAGAGCCCGAGCAGCATTGGGTTATCGGGGTTTTCATCTTCGACCAAGATGACGAGGTTGCGCATGCGGCGCACAAATTCCTCGGGTACCTGATCCAGCGCCTCGTTGACCATTTCGTTGAAGCGCTCTTCCGAAACCTCCACCATTAGGGTGCTGGGGCTGGTGCAGGGGCGGCGGATTCGGGTGCCGGCTTATTGTCCTTATCCTCGCGCAGCGGATTGCGCTCAGGTCGCTCCTCCGGCGGATTGCCGTCGATAGTCAGCGCCTGGCGGCCACCGGTAGCGGAGCCGGTGATGGCAGAGAAGCCGCCGCCTTCGCGGGCGTGCACAAGGGAGCAATTGACGGACTTGGTGCCGCCATTCCACGAGGCCTCGGTGATAGACCCCCAGAATGGCTGCAGTGTGGACTGGTAAAGCTGCTCCTCGCCGCCGAGGTAGTCTTCGGTAGCGGCGGTACAGGTATCGGAAAGGAATTTGTCCATATCCTTGCCGTCCGGGTAGCCATCAGGGAACTGCTTGCCCACATCAATAACGGATACGGTCTCCATCTGGTGTGGCTTAGCGCAGTCGACCACGTGCGGAACCTGCTTGTCATCAATGGCCAAGCACTCGCCCGGCTGGGTGAGGTTGGCTTGCTCGGAAGCCTCTACGTTGCCGGTATTAAGCTGCGGTACGCCGTGATCATCGGTGGTTTGCAGGCCGCAGAGCAGGGTGCGGTCACCCCGGTCCCAAGCGGACTGCGGCGGAAGAATGGATGCCACATCGTACTTACCATTCGGATCCCATTTGCCGTGCAGGTAGCCCACGGTAGCGGATTCACACAGCTCATCGCGCAACTGGTGTTGGCGGGTAAGCGCTGGGCGAGTGGCATCGGTGCCGAATTCACTGGTGGGGTAGACACTTAAGTCTTCAGTCTTGGAAACCTCGAAGCGGTGCTGTTCGGAACAGGGCACTTCCTTGAAGCCGGTGGCGGAGCCATCTTGCGCGATATCCCACGTCAAACAGGCGCCGGCGGCCGCGGCGGTGAAAGGCTCCGGCTTGGGAGCTGCGGTTTCTGAAGCATCGCCATTATCATGCTGTCGGGCAGCGGTAGTGTCTTCGCCGCCTGATTTGTGGGAGCTGATAACGCCGTAGATGCCCATGAAAACGGCCGCCGCGATTGCCGCAATCAAGACAATCTGGACGGCCACAGGGGAACGCCACGCAGGTGATTTCTTCATAAGGCCCTTAATCTTACCTTTTCAGCAGGGTGCTGGCTAGATGCTGTTCTCCCTAGCCACGCGGGTAGTCAGGCGGTAACGGTCCGTACGGTAGACCGAGGAACACCACTCCACCGGTCTATCGCCCGAGCGGGAGTAGCGCACAATATGCAGCAGTGGGGTGCCCACGGGGACGTCGAGAAGCGGGGCAGTGTCCGCATCGGCCGAAATTGCAGAGACCGTCTGATCCGCATCGGTAATGGGGGCATCAAAGACAGAATCGAGGATGGCGTAGACCGAGTTGTAGATGTCATTTTCCAGAAGGTTGGGCGCAAACGTGGAGTTATACCAGCCATCGTCAATGGAGTACGGTTCGCCATCGCCCAAACGCAGGCGGCGCAAATGAATATGTTCGGTGTGGGCAGGAGTATCAAAAAAGATGGCGGCGTCTTCTGGGGCGCTACTGCGGCCGCTGGTAAGGATCTTGGAGGAGGCGGTGACGTCTTGGGCGCCCATCTCATCCGAAAATGAGGCTAGGTGGAGCCGGGATACTAAAGGATTGGGGGCTACGAAGGTGCCCTTGCCGCGGACGCGACGCAATTTTCCGGCTGCAACGAGATCCCCGATGGCACGACGCACTGTGATACGTGACACTCCGTAGGTTTCTTCAAGGAGCCTTTCGCCGGGGAGTATATCGCCGGGTTTGAGAGTCGTGCGACACAATTCTTCGAGAATATCGTGTAATTGGGCGTGTTTTGGAACGGGACCGTCCGTAATTGTGCGGGCGGGGAGCGGAACGGCGGACATAACACCATGATAATTCGCTGGTTATTACCACCGCAAGGTGTAGTCAATACGCTAAACTTACATTCGTGATTGATCTCAAGCTACTCCGCGAAAACCCCGACGTTGTCCGTGCTTCCCAGGTGAACCGAGGTGAGGATCCCTCCCTCGTGGATAAGCTTTTGGAAGCTGATGAGCAGCGCCGTGCTGCTATCCAGAAGGCCGACGAACTGCGTTCCGAGCAGAAGGCTTTTGGCAAGAAGATCGGCCAGGCCTCCCCGGAGGAGCGCCCCGCTTTGCTGGAGGGCTCCAATGAGCTGAAGGCCAAGGTTAAGGAGGCGGAAGAGGCGCAGTCCGCCGCTGAGGCCAAGGTAGAAGAGCTGCAGTACAAGCTGGATAACGTGGTTGAAGGTGCCCCAGCCGGCGGCGAAGATGACTTCGTGGTGGTAGAAGAAGTTGGCCAGATTCCGGAGTTCGATTTCGCACCGAAGGACCATCTTGAGCTGGGCGAATCCCTAGGCCTCATCGATGTCAAGCGCGGTGCCAAGGTAGGTGGCGCTCGCTTTTACTACCTCACCGGTGATGGTGCCTTCCTGCAGTTGGGAATGCTCATGCTTGCGGCGCAAAAGGCGCGGGAAGCCGGCTTTAAGCTGATGATTCCGCCAGTTCTGGTCCGCCCAGACATTATGTCCGGCACCGGTTTCTTGGGACAGCACTCCGATGAGGTCTACTACTTGCCGGCCGATGATATGTACCTGGTTGGTACCTCTGAGGTAGCCCTTGCTGGCTACCATAAGGACGAGATTATTGACCTTTCCAATGGTCCGCTGCAGTACGCCGGTTGGTCCTCCTGTTTCCGCCGTGAAGCTGGCTCCCATGGCAAGGACACCCGTGGCATCTTGCGTGTCCACCAATTCGACAAGCTAGAAATGTTTGTTTACTGCAAGCCGGAAGATGCTGAGGACATGCACCAGCGCCTTCTATCCATGGAAAAGGATATGCTTGCAGCCATGGAGCTGCCCTACCGCACCATCGATATCGCCGGTGGTGACCTCGGTTCCTCGGCGGCCCGCAAGTTCGATAATGAGGCGTGGGTCCCTACCCAGGGCACCTACCGCGAGCTGACCTCCACCTCGAACTGCACCACCTTCCAGGCTCGCCGCCTGTCCACCCGTTACCGTGACGAGAACGGCAAGACCCAGACCGCTGCTACCCTGAACGGCACTTTGGCCACTACCCGCTGGCTCGTTGCTATTTTGGAAAACCACCAGCAGGCCGACGGCTCTGTTGTTGTCCCTGAGGCCCTGCGCCCCTTTGTGGGCAAGGATGTCCTGACCCCGCAGTAAGTCCGCCGTCGTCCTGGAGAGTTATGAACGCTGCGACGAATTTCCTGTACCGCCAGATCACCCACATTGGCAGGGGGGTGACTCTGGCTCAGGGATTACAGATGCGCCTTTCGGGCGAAGAAAATATCCCCGATAAGGGCGGCGCGGTGTTGGTCTGCAACCACACCGGTTACATGGATTTCCTCTTCGGCGCTTTCTTGGCTTACCGCAAAAGGCGCCTCGTACGCTTCCTGGCTAAAGCTGGAATCTTTAAAGCTCCAGTGGCAGGGCCGTTGTTGAAGGCCATGCACCACGTGCCAGTTGATCGTATCGATGGCAGTGCTTCTTTCCGCCAAGCGGTTCAGCTGGCCAAGGACGGCGAACTCGTGGGCGTGTTTTCTGAAGGCACAATTTCCCGCAGCTTTGAAATCCGCAGCATGAAAAGTGGCGCCTCCCGCATTGCCTATGAGGCGGGGGTGCCGGTAATCCCACAGGTCATTTTTGGTTCGCAGCGCCTGTGGACCAAGGGGCATAAAAAGAACCTGGGACGGACCAAGACCCCTGTCTTTATTACCGCCCTCGAACCGTACTATCCCACCGGCGATGCGGAGGCTGATACCGCGGAGATTCGACGCCGTATGCAAGAGGCGTTGGAAGGACTATGGGAACAGTACGAAGCCGAATTTGGGCCGATGCCTGCCGGTGAATACTGGGTGCCCGCCCGTAAAGGTGGAGGGGCTCCAACCCTTGATGAGGCAGAAGCTCGCGATGCTGAAGTGGAAACCGAACGACACCGCGTACGCCGACTGCGTGACGATCTAGTGGGCCTCAAAGAACGCGTCTCCGTTACTACGGTTGACTTGGTGCGCAACCACATGGCCGCCGCCAAGGGAACAGATGGGGAGGAACCAAAGAATAAGGCGCGTACCGCCCCGGAGACCTTGGAGTGGATCAAGAACAACCTCAATGCCGTGGTTGAAGAGGCAACCCGCGGCTTAGATGAAGGCCGCGATAAGGTCGCGGATGTCATGGCGCAGCTGAAGGCGGATGTGGTGCAAACCCAAGCGTCCATCACGGCCAGCAGTAAGGAGATATGGGCCGGTTCCGTAGCAGAGCAGGGCCTGTTGGCGGCAGCTACCCAATCCCGGCTTATCGTCTCGCGCTTGCCGCACCGCATGAAGGCGCAATTCTCTTCCATCCCCCGCGTGGTAGTGGCGCACAACAGCGCGCTGAATTGGGAAGATGGCGCGCTGACTCCACGATTGCACAAGGCTTTGGCGGAGATCTATCCGGCGGCCGAAGTCCTGATCGTGATATCACCCGCCGGTGAGGTGGATGTTCCGCAAGCCGTGTGGAGCGTTGTCGTTGATGAGGATGCTATGCAGCCGCGTCTCGATACCAATGCACTCTCCGTCACTGCCGCGACCGCGGTACAAGGCGTGGAGCGCATCCTCGAGGATCTGCAAGCTAAGCCGGAGGAGGCCCTGGTTTTTGCTAACGAGCCAGGAGATGAGGATTTCCTTGACCGGATGCCGGTAGTGGCTTTGGAAACTGCCCCTATTGAGGTGGTCAAGGGCGCCCAAGCGGTCACATATTCTGCGGAGAAAGCCGGAATGTCCGAAGTGCTCGAGGCGATGGCTCGTTTAGCGAAGAAATAGCGAAGGATTTCCGTCCGCTTTGCACCCCCGCGAGGGGGTGACTTTTCTTTTTGAATGTCTAAGTATTTTAAGAAAACTGACTGCTTACGGGCCTGAAACCTACGTGTGAGTAACCACATGTGTAACTCGCGTCCGTGACCCCTAACATAGATTTCAGGAGATAAAGTCTCTGCAGCCACGGTGCGAATCTTTCCACCGAAACCACAATTTAACTGCTTTTAGCTGTGCTTTTGCCATCTCATTCATGGATTTATGGCGCAGGCACATGCAAGCACCAAGGAAGGAGATGCGGTCAGCAATGACCCAGCAAAGCAACCAATCCTTTAACCCCGAATACTTTGAAAATCTATGGAATGGGTACGCGGATGAGGACTACGACGTAGTCATCATCGGTGGCGGTTCCGTAGGCGCCGGTGCGGCAGCGGACGCCGCTACCCGTGGCCTCAAGACCGCCGTCATTGAGGCGCGCGACTTCGCCGCAGGTACCTCTTCTCGTTCCTCCAAGATGTTCCACGGTGGCCTGCGCTACCTGGCCATGTTTGACTTCCGTCTGGTGGCGGAGTCCCTCAAGGAGCGCGAGCTGAATATGTCCACCCTGGCACCCCACCTTGTGAAGCCGCTGAAGTTTATCTTCCCGCTGACCCACCACGTATGGGAGCGCGTGATGATGTTCGGTGGCTTTACTCTTTATGACCTCATGGGCGGCTCGAAGAGCGTGCCAATGCAGAAGCACCTCACCCGCAAGGGCGTGCTGAAGGTGACCCCGGGTCTGAAGGACGATGCCATTGTGGGCGGCGTGCGCTACTACGACACTTTGGTTGATGACGCCCGCCACACCATGACCGTGCTGCGTACCGCCGCCGAGTACGGCGCCGATGTACGTACCAATACCGAGGTCATTGGCTTTGACAAGGACCGCGGCGGTCGCATCGTAGGCGCCAAGGTGCGCGACACCGCCACCGGCCGTGAGACTACCGTGCGCGGCAAGGTCTTTATCAACGCCACCGGCGTGTGGAATGACAAGATTCAAGAGATGGCCGGCGTGGAGGGCAAGTTCACCGTGCACGCCTCCAAGGGAGTGCACATCGTTGTGCCCAAGGATGCGCTTGATGCAGAGGCAGCCCTGTGCTTCGTCACCGAAAAGTCCGTCCTCTTCGTTATCCCGTGGGGCGAGTACTGGATTATCGGTACCACCGATACCGATTGGGAAAAGGGCCTCTCTTTGCCAGATCCGGCACCAACCAAGTCCGATATTGACTACATCTTGGACCAGGTTAACCAGCGCGTTCGCCGCAAGATCACCCGCGATGACATCGTGGGCGTCTACTCCGGACTGCGCCCGCTGCTGTCCGGCAAGTCCGATTCCACCACCAACCTTTCCCGCAACCACGCGGTTGCGCGTGTGGCCCCAGGTATGGTCTCTGTCGCCGGCGGTAAGTACACCACGTACCGCGTCATCGGTAAGGACGCCGTGGACCTGGCAGTGGAGGAACTGGATACCAAGGTCCCAGAGTCCATCACCGAGCAAACCCCGATCCTCGGCGCCGCCGGCTACCACGCCTTGGCCAACCAGGTCCCATCCTTGGCTCGTCGCTATAACCTGAGCGAGAAGTTCATTGAGCACCTGCTCGGCCGTTATGGCTCCCTGCTGGGTGAGGTTTTGGCACCGGCAGTTGAGGATGCCTCCCTGCTCGAGCCAGTTCCTGGTGCCGAGTCCTACTTGTGGGCCGAGGTCCGCTACGCCGTCACCCACGAGGGTGCATTGCACTTGGAAGACATCCTGTCCCGCCGCCTGCGCATCGCCATCGAGTTCGGTGACCGCGGCGTGAACGCCGCCCCGGCCGTTGCTGATTTTGTAGCACCGCTGCTGGGCTGGAGCGACGCCGACAAGGAGCGCGAGGTATCCCAATTCAAGGCCCACACGCAGGCCGAACTTGAAGCAGAAGCTGCGGTAACTGACCGTGAGGCCAATGACATTTTGGTACGCGCAGGATCCGCCCGACCCACCCAAAACGAGGTTTAAGTTATGACCGGATTTGATGCATTCCTGTGGGAGTTTATCGGCACTGCGTTGCTGCTCCTTCTAGGCAACGGCGTATGTGCGCTGGTAAACCTGCGCACCTCTGGCGCACGCGGTTCCGATTGGATCGTTATCGCCCTGGGTTGGGGCATGGCGGTCTTCGTCGGCGCTAGCGTGGCCGATCCTACGGGCGGGCACCTCAACCCTGCCGTCACCGTAATGTTGGCAGTTAATGGATCGCTTGAATGGTCTCTGGTCCCGTACTACTTCCTGGGCCAGATTCTCGGCGCTATCCTCGGTGCCATCCTGGCATGGGCTGCCTTCAAGCAGCTTTTCGACGCCAATAATTACGATGATGCCGGAAACGTCACCGGCGCCAATAAGAACACGAACGGTATCTTCTTTACCAAGCCGGCACACCCTAAAAATGGCTGGAATGCGGTGACGGAGTTTATCGCTACCTGTGTGCTGCTGATGTTCATCGCTTTCGGCCCAACCGGCGGCGAGCTTGGTCCAATGAGCTACTTCGCTGTTGCTTTCGTTGTTGTGGCGGTCGGCCTGTCCCTTGGTACCCCCACGGGTTATGCCATCAATCCGGTCCGTGACTTGGGTCCGCGAATTGCCTATGCATTCATCTTGCCTATCCAGGACAAAGGCAGCGCGAACTGGGGCTATGCCTGGGTCCCCATCGTGGCCCCGCTGGTCGCGGCCGTAGCCGTTGGCCTGTTGTCCGTTGCGCTCTAATTCCACCTTCGTACAGGAGACTAGACACATGACTAACAAGAAATACGTCGCCGCGATCGACCAGGGCACCACGTCGACGCGCTGCATCATCTTTGACCACAGCGGTGAGCAGGTTGCCGTCGGCCAGCTCGAGCACGAGCAAATCTTCCCCGAAAAGGGCTGGGTAGAACACGACCCAGAAGAAATCTGGAGCAATACCCGCCGCGCTGTTGGAGAAGCTCTTGCCAATGGCGATATCACCGTAGAAGACATCGACTCGGTAGGTATCACTAATCAGCGAGAGACCACCGTGGTGTGGGATAAGCACACCGGCAAGCCGGTCTACAATGCCATTGTCTGGCAAGATACCCGCACCACCGCCATCTGTAAGGAACTCTCGGGTGAGGAAGGTCCGGAAAAGTGGCGCCGCCGCACGGGTCTCATCATCAACTCCTACCCGGCCGGCCCGAAGGTTAAGTGGATCCTCGACAACGTCGAGGGGGCCCGCGAGCGTGCCGAGGCTGGCGACCTGCTCTTCGGCACCATTGACAGCTGGTTGTTGTGGAACCTCACTGGCGGTGCCGAGGGCGATGCCGGTCGCGAAGCGCTGCACGCCACCGACGTCACCAATGCGTCCCGCACCCTGCTCATGGACATCGAAAAGCTGGAGTGGGATGAGGAGCTGTGCAAGGAAATGGGCATCCCGATGTCCATGCTGCCGGAGATTCGCCCATCCCTCGGTGATTTCCGTACCGTGCGTGAGCGCGGTTCGCTCTCCGGAGTGCCTATCCGTGCTATCCTGGGTGACCAGCAGTCAGCGATGTTCGGCCAGGGCTGCTTCCGGGCGGGCTCCGCGAAGAATACCTACGGAACCGGCTTATTCCTCCTGCTGAACACGGGCACTACTCCGAAGTTTTCTGACAACGGCCTGCTCACCACCGTGTGCTTCCAGCGTGAAGGCGAGCGCCCCGTCTACGCCCTTGAGGGTTCTGTTTCTATGGGTGGTTCCTTGGTGCAGTGGCTGCGCGATAACCTGCAGCTTATCCCGAATGCAGCGTCCATTGAAAACCTCGCGCGCGAGGTCAAGGACAACGGCGGCGTCTACATCGTACCGGCCTTCTCTGGTCTCTTTGCACCGTACTGGCGCCCGGATGCCCGCGGCGTCATCGTGGGTCTGACCCGCTTTGCCAACCGTAAGCACTTGGCTCGCGCCGTTCTCGAGTCCACTGCGTATCAGACTCGCGACGTCGCCGATGCCATGGTGGCGGATTCCGGTGTGGAGATTACCGAGTTGCGCGTGGACGGTGGCATGACCATGAACGAACTGTTGATGCAGTTCCAGGCAGATATGCTCGGCGTGGAAGTACACCGCCCGAAGAATATCGAGACCACCGCCACCGGTGCTGCCTTCGCGGCGGGCTTGGACCATGGTTTCTGGGATGACCTCAGCGTCTTGGGTAGCCAGGCCGGAGACATGAAGGTATTCAAGCCGAAGCGCGACAAGGAAGAAGTAGAGGCTCTCTACCGCGACTGGAAGCGCGCTATTAAGCGTTCCCTGGAATGGGAGGATAATGAGGACGAGGACCTCAGCTTCTAAGTCCTGACGTAAACTCGCGGGTATGGAGAATTTCCCTGCCCGCGCGCCTCGCCTCATTGCGAGCGATATTGACGGCACCCTGTTGGACCGCAACCACCGCGTCCCGCGTCGCAACCGTGACGCCGTGGCGCGGGCAGTCCAGCAGGGTGCCTATTTTGCGCTTTCCACCGGCCGTCCGTTCCGCTGGATAGCGCCCGTGTTGGAGCAGCTTCCCGTGCGGCCGGTGTGCGTGACCTCGAATGGCGCCGTGCTTTATGATTCCGCGGAGGATCGCGTAATGTCCGCCCACGAGCTTTCGCCCGCGGCACTGGCGGAAGTGGTGGATGTGGCCCAGTCCGCATTGGGCACGGTGGGCTTTGGCGCGGAGCGGGCGGGAGGATCGCTTGCCGACGCCGTAGAGGACCTCTTCGTGGTCGAGCGCCACTATTCTGAAAACGCCCTCTTCGAGGGATTTGGCGTGGTCAGCATGGGCGAACTTGTGGGGCAGCCGGCGGTGAAGTTCCTCATTCGCAATACGGACTACACCGCCCCAGAGCTATATGAGCTCATTGCTCCTCACATCGATCCGGAGCTTGCGCACCTGACGTATTCCATGCAAGAAGGAATTCTGGAGGTCGCTGCACCCAATGTGACCAAACGCCGTGGGGTGGAATGGCTGGCGGAGCACATCGGCGTCGCCCAGCAGGAAACCATTGCTTTTGGGGATATGCCCAATGATATTGAGATGCTGACCTGGGCTGGCTGTGGAGTAGCCATGGAAAACGCCCACCCGGAGGTTAAGGCGGCCGCGGATGCGGTCACCGTGGCTAACCACCAGGCGGGCGTCGCTAAGGTGCTAGAGCGCTGGTTCTAGTCGGTGAAGATGTCTACCTTTTCCGTTTCGGTGTTGTAGACAATCTCGCCGCCCTGGAACGTCACGCGGATTTCCTTACCATTCTTCTCTTCATTAGAGGTTGGCAGGCCGAGCTTGGAGGCATTATCGCCCTCGGACCACTTCTTGGCAATCTCACCCGTCAACGCCTTGGTGCCGGACTCCTCGGAGGAGAGCACCACGCCATTCTGGAAGAGCTGGTAGAGGATCTTGCCGCCATCGGTGGTATCGGGGCCGCCGACTGCTAGGCCCAAGACCGGGCCGAAGGCATTGAGTACCGAGGTCCAGGATTCCTTCAAGCCCTCGTTATTGGAGACTTGGACCACCTTGTTGACAATCTCCGGGATATCACCGGTGGTCAAGTTGCCCGCCACCTTCTTATCAGTATCAGGCTTCTGTAGGCGGTCATTGGCGATGAGCACGCCGAAGACGGCGGCAGCAATGCCCGCAAGGGCGGAGATGGTGGAGACTGGGACCTCGACGTCGCCCAGCGAAGACGTGATTTCGTCACCTACCTGCTGTGGGGTCTTGGGAGTATTGGGCTTGGGAGCCTTCTGCCAGTTCAGATCCGTACTGTTCTTACCGGACTTGATGGCATCCGCTTTGCGCTTGGTGTTCTTACGGATTTCGTCCCAGTGGCGCATGGTGTATTGACCGGGGCAGGCCGTGTTGTGGAAATCATTATGGCCCGCGAAGGCTGGCACGGTGGCCATGGTCCCCGCTGGGAACTTGGAGCCGTAGAAGCCGCCGGAGTACAAACTAGCCTTGCCCATCGGGTCGATGTCAGAAATAGCGGCCTTCCAGCCCGCAATCTCGGCAACGGAGTTGAGCATCTCGCGGGAAGGCTCAGCTTGCTCGTAATTGCCAATCATGGAAATGCCCCAGTTATTGGAGTTGAATCCGCCTACGTGGGCACCCTGTACGGCCTTGTCCAAGCCGCCGTAGCGGCCTTCATAGATGGTGCCAAACTTATCCACCAGTACGTTGTATCCGATATCGCACCAGCCCAGGGTCTGTGCATGATACTCGTAGGCACCGCGAACCTGTGCTGCTGCCTGGGCGCGGGTGTAGTTATTGGTACCCGCGGTGTGGTGCAGGGTCAGGGCCTTCAGGCCATCATCGTAGGTCGGCTGCTGGCAGCGCTTGGATTCGTCGGCACCCCAGCCGGCGCGGGAGACGACCTTGGGCATCCCCGCGGTTTCCGCGGTGGGTTCGATAGCTTCGCCTTCCTGGGCATTGCCGTCGATAAATACGGCATCAAGATCTGCCACCTGGGTGCGTTCATCGGCTACGGGGGAGATATCGCCGACGTTATAGGCAAGCGGCGCCGGGCGATTGGCATCAGCGCCCTTAGCGGCCTTGTCCAAGAGGGAGTCTTCCTTCTTGTCCAGGTTGGATCCGGTCACGAGATCAACGTTGGCCATAGAGACCTGAACATCGTTGGTATCGCCCACGAAGATGAGCTCGGTACCGTTTTTACCCTCGGAATAGTTCATTGCATCCATGGGCAGCCACTCGCTCCAGGAACCGTCCTGCTGCTTGGAGCGAACGAAAGAGTTGATATCGCGCTTGCCTTCCCACGTGACGGCAAACATGTTGAAGGTCTCGTCGCGGTGGAACTGTTTGACCGCGCGGCGGCCTTCACCGTCGCCCTGTGCGGCCACGGCAGGATCATCGACGACGATGGATTCGCCGTCGCTGAAGCTAGCGGAGGCGTTTTTGACCTCAATGGGGCCGCCGTTGCCAGAGTCTTGGGTTTTAAGAACTTGCTGGCCGCCAAATGCGGCCGTTACGGCGAGCGCGATAGAGGTGACCGCCGCGATGACCGGGGTGGACCACTTTGACCTAGTGGGTACTAGTCGACGTCGTTGTTGCACTGTTATCTCCCTGGGGTTGTGCAGCTGTAAAAACGGTTGCCAAAAGTTAAGAATTGATAATGATGGTACGTTTGTGATTTCTGTGAAGTCTGTTGCGACACGCCGATATAACGTGTCGGGTGCTGTAGTGCAATAAAGTGGTGGCCATGACTTCTTATGACCTCATCGTTGTTGGCTCTGGATTCTTTGGCCTAACGGTTGCCGAGCGCGCCGCTAGCCAGCTGGATAAGAAGGTGCTCATTGTGGAGCGCCGCAACCACCTCGGCGGCAATGCCTACTCCGAGGCCGAACCCACCACCGGAATCGAAGTGCACAAGTACGGTGCGCACCTCTTCCACACCTCTAATAAGCGCGTGTGGGATTACTGCAATAAGTTCACCGATTTCACCGACTACCAGCACCGCGTCTTTGCCATGCACGACGGAACCGCCTACCAATTCCCGATGGGTCTGGGTCTTATCAACCAGTTCTTTGGCCGGTACTATTCCCCAGATGAGGCCCGCCAGCTTATTAAGGACCAAGCCGGCGAATTCTCCCCAGAAGAGGCGCAAAACTTGGAGGAAAAGGCCATCTCGCTCATTGGTCGCCCCCTGTATGAGGCCTTTATCCGCGATTACACCGCGAAGCAGTGGCAAACTGACCCAAAGGAGCTGCCGGCGGCGAATATCACCCGCTTGCCGGTGCGCTATACCTTCAACAACCGCTACTTCAACGACACCTACGAGGGTCTGCCTGTAGATGGCTATGCGGCATGGCTAGAAAACATGGCCAACCACGACAATATTGAGGTCCGTCTAAACACTGACTGGTTCGAGGTCCGCGAGGAGCTGCGCGCTGAGTCCCCGGATGCGCCGGTGGTCTACACCGGCCCGCTTGATCGCTACTTTGATTTTGCTGAGGGCGAGCTGGGGTGGCGCACCCTCGACTTTGATCTGGAAGTGCTGGATACCGGCGATTTCCAGGGCACCCCGGTGATGAATTACAACGATGCGGATGTGGACTACACCCGCATCCACGAATTCCGCCACTTCCATCCAGAGCGCAAGGATAAGTACCCGAAGGATAAGACGGTCATCATGAAGGAGTACTCGCGCTTCGCTGACAAGGGCGATGAACCGTACTATCCGATTAATACTCCGGAGGATCGCGCCAAGCTGGAGGCTTACCGTAAGCTTGCCGCCCAAGAGTCCAAGGACAACAAGGTTCTCTTTGGTGGTCGCTTGGGTACCTACCAGTACCTGGATATGCACATGGCCATCGGTTCCGCGCTGTCCATGTTTGATAATAAGCTCGCACCATTCTGGAAGGAAGGTAAGGCCATTGAGCAGAAGCGTGGCCACTAAGCGCTATGCTTGATCACCTCTTAGGAAAGGAGGTGACGGCATGGCTGACCGCCGCATGTGGAAAATGTCGCCGGAGCGGCTGCAGGAGCACCTGAAATTGCGTAGCCGCGCAGCGCGCATTCCCGATAAAAAGAAGGAACAGTCCAAGAAGGCCTGCCGGAACTCCCGGCGGGCCTTTCCGCGTTTTCGGTGCAGAAAACTATTGGGTTACTCCCAACCGTTTGACTTAACCCACCGTTAACCTGTAAAGTTAACTGTAGATTAACAATTAGCAAACGGGACAATAACCCGAGAAAGGGGATAACAATGAATCAGTTTGAAACCCTGCGCCAGGATCTGCACGAGAACTACGGCCACGAGTACGCGACCGCGGAAATCGACACCAAACTCGATGAGGTTATTGCCAAGCACACCAAGAAGGCTGAGCTCGATGAATTCGTGCCACTGTTGGTGGAACGCGAAGTGCGCGAATATTTCGGTGCTCACCGTCTTCATATTCGCTTTGCTGCCGGTACTAATAATGCGCTGGCCCAAGCCGCAGCGGAACTTACCCGCAAGCATGCTGGCGAGGCCCTGTTTGTAGATACCGCTGTTGCCCACCCAGAAAACGAAGCCGAAGGCCACCTCGCGCACGTCATGAACGAGCGCGGCATGGGTGAGGCTCCGAATAAGTACCTCGATGAGGTGCGCACGGTGGCGATGCCGGATTACATCGTGTTCTTGGGCCGCGAGGTTGAACGCGATGAGGCGGGCAAGGACATCAAAATCTGGGATATCGTTGCCGCCGACACCGTGGAGCAGGCCCGCGAATTGGCCGATGACCTCGAAGCTCGCGTGCTTTATATGCTCAATAAACTAGGCATCGATCCGGTAACCGAGGCGGTCAACGCCTAGAAGCGGTACGGGTTGGGCAGCTGGGAGGAGACGTTATTATTGGCCACCCAGAAGCCCGCAAATCTATAGGGCATGTAATGCGTGCCCATGCCGGGGCGCCACTCTGGCGTTCCCAGTAGAGGGGGGATTTTGCGGTCGCGCTGCGGATACAGTCTTTCAGGAAGCGCGCCCACCAGAGGGTGGTAGTCCGCCAATAGTCGTGCGAAGGCAGAGTCGAAGTCTTCCCGCGACAGATCCTGAGATAGGTCGTTAATGCGCTGAGTAATCTGGTGCAGGCTGGCATTGTCGGGCTGGCGGGAGAGTGCCGCTCGGGCGTCGCTAAGCAGCCATTGCACCTCGCTGTCACGCACCGCAGTATCGCCGTCGCAGAACCTTTCCAAGGAATCTATTTGCGTTGCGGCCGTTTTGATCTGCTTGAGTGCCTCGTAGGCCTCCTTGATGGAGGCTGCATGCAAGGAATAATCCTGGATGCTCTCCAGTGTTTTCAGGATCGGTCGCGCATCAATGTGCCGATTGACTAAAGAGCGCCATTGCCTCTTTAGGTGGTCGCCCGCCAAGGGGGACTGCAGGGCATTAATCCGTGATCCCGTGTGTGTGATGAGATCTTCGGCCTCGTCGCGAGCTCTCTCAATATAGTTAAAGCGCTGGCGCAGGCGGGCGCGGCGGACAAATAGGTAGGCAATGAGCCCAACCGTGCCAAGGAGCACGATCACTAACGTGGCGGCGATGAACACGGACCACGTGGGCTTATCCTGCGTATATTGCCGGCGCACGGTCGTATCCGCGGCGGCACGCGTGGCTAAGATCATGCCGACGGTATAGTCATCATCCGCTAGCGCCGACCGCATTTGATCCAAGATCCCGTCCACGCGGCCCTCGTCATTAATCTTGATGTCTTGGCACACCTCAGTGCCGCAGTGGACAGCCATGCTATTGGGCTCAAAGCCTACGGCGATAACGAGCACATTCTTCCGCAACGCATCGCCACTGACGAACTGTGGGTGCTCATGGGCCAAATCATGGAAGAGAGTGCGGGAAAAATCCTCACCAGAAGTCGGATAAGTAGCGTAGAGAACCGCGTGTACGGAATTGGGAAGATGCATGGACTGCGCTTGGGATTTTATGGCGTCTTCGTCCGAATCACTGAGGATCTGGGCGTGGTCTAAAAACTCCACCGCAGGCTTTTCCTCCGCGAGAGTGGCGGGGGCGCTGGCTACAGTAAGAAGACCTACTGCTGCCGCGCAAGAAACCCATCTCATGATGTTCCATTTTACGGGCCCCGCGTGTAAACCGTAGTACTTATGCAAAAGCAACTACGCTAAATCGCTGACTACTGTTTATACCGTTTGGAGAATCGAAGCTATCGTGACCGCCAACAACACCCAGGCCCATGAGCCGCTGCAGCGCATCCTGCTGCCAAAGCGCGGAGAGCCCTTTGATGTGCGGATGCTCTACCTCATCGAGGCCGAGCAAAACCGTGAACGACTCAGCTGGTTTAACCGCACGTCCGTTACTATCCCTGCTGGCGAGGAAGCCTCTTTTGAGACCTACTTCAACGCCTTCCCGGCTTCCTATTGGCGCCGTTGGTCCCAGCTGCGCTCCGTTATCCTGAGCTTGGACATTGAGGGCCAAGCAAATATTTCCCTCTATCGCTCCAAGCAAGATGGCCAGCGCATTTCCGTGGCCAACCACCTGGTAGGCACCGGTCACCATGAGTTTGAGCTACCGCTCAAAAACTTCGAGGACGGTGGCTGGCTGTGGTTTGATATCACCGCCGAGCAGGAAACCACGCTTGCCGACGCCGCCTGGTGCTCCCCCCATGCCCCCGGACCACAGGTGCTGCCGGATGGTACCGAGCAGCCGGCGCAGGACAAGCGCGTGACAGTTGGAATTCCTACCTTCAATCGCCCGACCGATGCCGTAGCAGCGCTTAAGGCATTGGCCGAGGACCCGGTAGTCGATGAAATCATTGACTTTGTCCTCATGCCGGACCAAGGAAACCAGCATCCAGCCGATGAACCGGGGTACAACGAGGCAGTGGCCCACTTTGGCGAGCGGTTCCGCGAATTCCGTCAGGGCAACCTGGGCGGCTCCGGTGGCTACTCCCGCATCATGTACGAGGCGCTGGAAAATACCGAATCCCCGTTCATCCTGTATATGGATGATGACATCGCTATCGAACCGGATTCAGTGCTGCGCGCGGTGCAAGCGGCCCGCTACGCCGCCAAACCCATTATCGTCGGTGGCCAGATGCTCAACCTGCAGGAGCGTTCCCAGCTGCGCACTACCGGCGAGCAGGTCAATCGCGCCGACTTTATGTGGGGCGCAGCACCGCACGCCGTCTATGATCACGACTTTGCCAAGTACCCGCTGCGCGCCATCGGTACCCGCGAAACCCACCTAGATCCGAAGAAATACGATTCCCGCGCGCTGCACCGTCGCGTTGACGTGGAGTACAACGGCTGGTGGATGTGCCTCTTCCCGCGCATCGTGGCGGAGACCAACGGCCAGCCGCTGCCGCTCTTTATCAAGTGGGACGATACCGAGTACTCCCTGCGCGCGGCGCGCAATGGATTCCCCACAGTGACTTGGCCGGGTGCCGCCATCTGGCATATGGCTTGGGCCGATAAAGATGATGCCATCGATTGGCAGGCCTATTTCCACCTGCGCAACCGCCTCATCGTGGCCGCGATGTACCACGAGGGGCCAGCCAAGGGCATTACCAAATCCATCTTCAAGTCCACACTCAAGCACACCATGTGCATGGAATACTCCACCATGGCCATCCAGATTGAAGCTATGCGGGACTTCCTGGCGGGGCCGGACCATCTCTTTGACATCCTGGAGTCCTCGTTGCCGCGCATCGCGGAAATCCGCAAGAACTACTCTGATGCCGTCATCTTGGAATCTGCCGATGAGCTGCCCGCTCCCACCGGCGCGCCGGGTGTGCCTACGCGCAATATCGGCGGCCGCCTAGCCAAGATTAAGAAGATCCCGTGGGCCATCAAGGGGCTCAAGCACCTCGTGAGCAAGGAAGACGCTGCGCACCACGAGGCGCCTCAGCTTAACCTCACTCCGGAGGAGGCCCGGTGGTTTACCCTTTCCCGCGTGGACTCTGCCACCGTCTCTACCGCAGGTGGTACCGGCGTGGCCTTCCGTAAGCGCGACCGCGACCTGGCCAAAGACCTCGTATCGCAGACCCGCGAGCTACTGAAGGAGATCGAGGAAAACTTTGATGACCTGCGCGCTGAATACCGCGCGGCGCAACCGGAGCTGACTTCGCGCGAGTCTTGGAAGAAGGTCTTCGATGCCCAATAAACTTTCCGTAGCAGAATCGCGCATCCTCGAATCCATCCAGGGCGCGGCCTTTGACGTGCCCGGCGTGCTTCCCACCGCCCGCGGGCTCAGCCACTGGGGCGAGCATGCCCTGGGCTGGATGGGCAGTGCTGCGGTAGGGGCGGGCGTCGATAAGCGCCGCCGTGAGGGCTGGATCCGGGTGGGCGCTGCTGCTTTTCTCGCGCACGCCGCCAGCGTGGTGCTCAAGCGCATTGTGCGCCGTAAGCGTCCGGATTATCCGTACGTGCGCGTGGGGGTAAAGACTCCCTCCAAGCTATCTTTCCCCAGCTCGCATGCGACCTCAACTACCGCTTTCTTGGTGGCGGTCAGCCGCCTTACTGGCCGCAAGGCACCGCTGCTCGGCGTGCCGGTGATGATGGCATCGCGTATGGTGCTCGGAGTGCACTATCCAACAGATACGGCAGTGGGTGCGGCCATCGGCGCTGCTACCGCAGAGGTCGTGATGAAAGGAATGAAGCATGAGTGATGATGGAAACCAGCACTTTTTCCATTCGGAACCGCATACCTCTGGCGTAGATACGGGCCGCAAGCGCAAGCCGCCGAAGAATCTTGTCGATGGCATGATTAAAGCCCTGCGCCCCAAGCAATGGGTCAAAAACGTCCTAGTACTGGCGGCCCCCGCCGCGGCCGGCGCCGATGCGTTGTTTCATGGGCGCGTGCTTGTCGATGTCCTCTTGGCCTTCGTCGTCTTCTGCCTCGGCGCTTCCTCCATTTATCTGATCAATGATGCAAAGGACTGGCGAGAGGACCAGGAGCATCCGACCAAGCGCTTCCGGCCGATTGCCTCCGGCGTGCTGCCCATCAAGCTCGCCTACGTCATGGCGGTCGTGCTCATCTGCTTGTCCATCGGACTATCCTTCCTCGCTACCGCTGGCCTGCAGTTGGCAATCGTGATGGCGATTTATATCGCGCTGCAATTGGGTTATTGCTTCGGCTGGAAGCACATGCCGGTGATTGATATCGCTTTGGTTTCCTCTGGCTTCATGCTGCGCACCATGGCCGGTGGCGTGGCCGCAGGCATCGAGCTTTCCCAGTGGTTCCTGCTGGTGGCGGCCTTTGGTTCGCTATTTATGGCCTCCGGTAAGCGCTACTCGGAGATCCTGCTGGTGGAACAGACCGGTGCAAAGATCCGCAAGTCACTGGAGGGATATACGCCCACCTACCTGCGCTTCGTGTGGACGCTAGCCGCCACCGCGGTGGTTATCTGCTACACCTTGTGGGGCTTTGAGCTTGCTAGCGATGCCCAAACCGGTGGCGTGTGGTACCAGGTTTCCATGGTTCCGTTTACCATCGCCATCCTGCGTTACGCTGCCGATGTGGACCGCGGCCAGGGCGGCGCACCGGATGAGATTGCACTTGAGGATCGCACGTTGCAAGTTCTCGCCTTGGCTTGGCTCGGCTGCATCGCGATGGCGGTTTATATCATGCCGTTGTTCTAGACACAGCTGAATCGATGTAGAAATTTTCCGCCGGGCTGATAAACTTTCTTCCCGTGCTTAACATCGACCACAAGAGTATCGCCCGCTGGAGCGCTCCGGCGGCAGCCCTTGTGATCGGTGTTTTATCTTTGTGGGGCGGTTTTGCGCGCCGCTGGATTTCCGATGACGGACTCATTGTCCTGCGCACCGTGCGAAACCTCGAAGCCGGAAATGGGCCCGTGTTCAATATGGGCGAACGCGTTGAGGCTAATACCTCCACGCTGTGGCAGTACCTCATTTTCCTGGTGCGCTGGGTGACCCACGCAAATCTGGAAGGCATCGCCATTTACCTGGGGCTCATCCTTGCTGTCGCGGCGATGGTGGTAGGTACGGGCGCTGCGGCAAGCATGCGCACAGGCACCGTTCTTCCGGCCGGTGCGCTGGTGTATCTGGCCCTGCCGCCCGCCCGGGACTTTTTTACCTCAGGCCTGGAATGGGGCCTGTGCCTTCTCTATCTCGCTGTGCTTTGGTCGCTGTTGCTGCGTTGGTCGCGACCGGCCCGCCACTCTAATAGTGATAGCGACGCGTACTGGCTAGCTTTCTGGGCCGGACTGTCCTGGCTGGTGCGCCCAGACCTCGCTCTATACGGCGGTTTGGTGGGAATAGTGCTTCTTGTATCCCACCGTTCGTGGAAGATTCTTGCCGCCGCAGTACCGTTGCCGTTGGCCTATGAGTTTTTCCGCATGGGCTACTACGGTCTTCTAACACCGCACACGGCTGTGGCCAAGTCTGCGGCAGGGGCCGAATGGGGCAAGGGCTTTATCTACTTGGCTGACTTCGTTGGGCCGTACTGGCTCTTTCTGCCCCTCATTGTGCTGGCTATCGCTGGTCTGTGGAAGGTGGACCTGCGTCCCACCGCGGTGCGTTCCACCATCACCGCGACCTATCTTTTTATGGGCGCGGCAGTGATTCACACGCTCTACATCCTGCGTGTGGGCGGAGATTTCATGCATGGCCGCATGTTGCTTTTGCCGCTTTTTGCCCTTCTGCTTCCGATTTTTGTCGTTGGGACTCGTACGTGGTTCGTATCTGTATTCTGTGCGGTCTGGGCGCTAGTCATCGTTCTGCGCGGCCATCCGGTGGACCGCAGCATTTATGAGGATGAAATTTCCATCGTAGACGAGCGTGATTTCTGGACCTACGCCACCCAGCGGCAGGAGCCTCCCATGCGTGCCCAAGATTTCCTCGGAGCTAAGTTTATGGAAGACTACCAAAAGGGCATCGACGAACTAGAGGCAGGCGATGCCATGACCTTCCTCTACATCAAGGAGCAAGATAGGTTCTCTTGGATGGCCACGCCAGCGGACCCTGCGCGTACCGATCCGCCGACTGTCTACCTGCTCAACCTTGGTCTGTCTTCCATGAATGCGCCGCTAGATATTCGTGTGCTGGATGATATTGGCCTCAGCAACCCGTTGGCTGCACGCCAGCCTCGCATCGTGGGTGGACGTATCGGGCATGACAAGAGCTTGGCTATGTCGTGGCAGGTGGCAGATTCCGCAGTCGATATTGACGAGATTCCGGTGTGGATTGATAAGGACGAGGCAACCAGGGCTCGGAGGGCGATTGCCAATGACGATTTTCAGAGACTTTTCGATACCTACAGGTCTCCCTTAACTTGGGACCGTTTTTGGAAAAATGTTAAATTTTCTCTGACTGAAGGGAGGACGCTCGCGTTTTCCTCCAATCCGATGGACTACTTGCAGTAATTCCATACAGCTCAAAGCATGAAGAGCTTCATCTACACTATTCTGTGAAGATGTTTTCAAATTGAAACTGTTAATAGGACGCTGGATACAAGCGATAGTACTCAGTAAGAAGCATCGAGTAGGATTTGAAGGAGAAACGTTGACTACTCTCTCTAAAAGGCGCGTCTTATCTGCCATTATGGCGTGCGTTGTAGCCTTAGGTCTCGCAGTGGTTTCAGGTAGCCAGCCTGCGGAAGCAGCTAATCGAGATTGGCTGCGCCATGATTCCACTGGAAAATGTGAATGGGATAAAGTCAAATGGTGGGTTCAGCGTTGTGATGTTTGGTCGCAATCAATGGGACGTAATATTCCTGTCCAGATCCAGCCAGCAAAGCGAGGCGGAAATGCGGCACTCTATCTGCTTGACGGATTGCGTGCGACCAACCAAACTAACGCGTGGGTAAATGATGTTAATGCGGCGAAAACCTATGAACCCCATAACATTACACTCGCAATGCCTGTGGGCGGAGCTGCATCCTTCTACGCAGACTGGCAGGGACCTGCGACGTATGATCTATCAAATCCGGTTAATTATAAGTGGGAGACGTTTCTAACCAGCGAACTCCCAGGCTATCTGGAGCGAAACTTCGGCGTTGCACGTAACAATAACTCTATTGCTGGTTTGTCGATGGGCGCTGGTGCCGCGCTAACCCTAGCGGCGAAGCATCCGAATCAATTCAGGCAAGCGCTGTCTTTTTCCGGTTTCTTGACTACCACTGTTCCAGGGGCACAGACCTTCATGCGTCTGGCCATGTTGGATGCTGGTGGCTTTAATATCAATGCAATGTACGGATCGCTATTCAATCCGAAGCGCTTCCAAAACGATCCACTGTTGCTGATTCCTCGATTGCGTAACACTAATCTATATATTTCTGCGGCATCAGGTATCCCTGGTCCTGGAGACAGCCACTATTTGCCACAGCATCAAGCTGCGGGGGCAGCCTTAGAAGTCGGGTCTAATGCGACTACTCGCGCGTGGGAAACCGCTGCGCGGCTGCAGGGTCTAAATCCGACTGTAAGCTACCCTGCTCAAGGGCTGCACAACTGGGAGCAATTTGGCTATCAGCTCAATCGCTCTAAAACTCAAGTTCTGAACGTAATGAACGCGTGGTAACACAGTAGTTCAATCGCCCGAGTTGGTTCAGTAGGTCTGTTGTGTCCCGGTTTTCTGGGTATTTGCCTTATTTTCCATTGTTTCTCGGGCCGGTTGA
>NZ_JAKOPM010000015.1 GCF_022288805.1 Corynebacterium yonathiae | reverse complement strand
AGCATATACTTTCCGGAAACCTACAGGTCAATCCGTGAAAATCCGCGATTCCGGACACACTTTTTGACCCTTAACCCCAATGGCGAGTGATTTACTCGGATCACCATTTTCGTCCATATAGACCAGCAAAACCGTCGACGAAAACCGAGTTTTGGATGGACGATATCGTTGAAGACAACGGCTAAGCCAGTCTCGAAAAGGGGGGTGTTCCTATATAGGTTGTCAACTCCGTGGGTGGGCTTGTTGGGGGTGTGAAGGGTTTCTGCTTCGTCTCGTAGATGTTGTTTTGGGTACCTTGAGGAGCCGGTTGGGCTTGCTGTGCAATCGGCTTGGATGGGGGTCTGTTGGCTTTAGGCTGCTGCAGCCTCCTGAGCTGTAGAGATGTCTCGGTAGTGCTCGCCGTTTCGCATCATGGAGAAGAGAGCGTTGAGGCGTCGGCGTGCGAGTGCGACGACTGCGGCGTTGTGTCTTTTGCCTTCTTTGCGTTTTCGTTCATAGAATTGCTGGGAACGCTCGTGGAATCTGGTCGATGCAGAAGACGATTGCCATAGGGCGTTCTTTAATTTTTGTTGCCAGCGCGGTTGGGTGAATTCGGCATAATGGACGTTCCTGATTGATTTGTCCGTGGTGATAGGCCTGTATAGGACGCTAGGTGCGCTGCATCGGGGAGGTCGGACATATCGCCAACAGTCATGAGGATCTGCGCGGCGCTACGTGGGCCGATGCCGGGCATGGATAAAAGAATCTCGGTTTGAGGAATGTCTTGAATGAGCTTGAGTACCTGTGCTTCGATTTCCTTGCGATGCTCGAGTTTGGCCAGTGCGTCTTTGGCGGACATTGCTACGCCAAGTTCGGCGTATTCTGCGCCGGCAATGGACATGGTCTGTCCGTGGATGGCAGCAAGCATGGCATTGATGACAGGCTCGGGATTGCGTGCTTTGTGACTGCGCGCAAAGGCTGCTAGGCGTGTTTTACCGATGCGTCGAATCTTGGTGGGGCCGCCGTATTTTGCAAGTAGGTGGAGGATCCATTTTCGGTGAATCATCTGTCCGCGCAGGACATGTTCGAATGCAGGATTGGTTCCCACGAGCGCGGATCGCATCTGGTTAATTTGGCGTGTGTAGGCTCGGGCGAGGTCTTCGTCGATACCGTTGAGAACTTTTGGCTGGGTAAAGACTTCCTCAACGCGGTCGACGTTGCGCAGGGCGTCTGGAAGGTTAAGACCGGCATGGGCGATGACGTAGGCGTCGCGTACATCGGTCTTTGAGTTGCCGACGTGGATGCGAGAGAGCTGTCGCATCGCAAGCCCTGGTAGATAGCGATCGTCTGCCCCCCATGTCTTGGGCGACTGCGACGGTTAATCGGCTGATGTTGTTGGGTTGATCGACAATGACAAGGACTGAGGTGTTGTCGGCGAGGAATTGGCCGAAGAGCTTGCGGAGCGAGCTTTTATGCTGATTGATGCGTTTGGACAGGACTTGCCTGCCTTGGGGATCGAGGACGCAGGCGTGGTGGAAGTATTTGCCGACGTCCACGCCAATGACGAAGTCATAGGCCATGGGTGTGTTCCTCCTAGCGATGAATTAGAAGTTGGACTATTTGAGCTTCATCGCTGGGGGTGGTCGGACATACTTAGTACTGGCATCTACATTACTGTGAGACCTCATACCACCTGGGCTGGGTCAGGTTCCTATTGAGCTGTTTGAGTATGTCACTGTCTTCGGCGGCATCACCCCCGGATCATTTTCAGACAGGGGCGGGAATAAGCCATACCGAAGCCAGCGACTAGTTCTACTGTCCTTTCAGACGGAGGGAACGGAAATAAACATAACCCGCCCAATCGGGTGGACAGGCTATGAATCTTCGGTGCTCTGAGGTGGAACTGCTAACAACGAAATGGGGGGGAACGGGGGCAAAGTCAATAATTCGAGTCTGGCATAAGTTGATAAGGATTGCCTAACCTAATACTGTTTCAAGTTATGGTCCCGATCGGGAATCGGCAACGGAAGCGAGGCGGCGACGATGAACAGAAAATGTGGATCGACCAGAGAACCCCTCTCCGGAGGGGGAGTCGGGGACGCGGGCCCGGACGGGACGGGCGACGGCGACGCGGTGGCGTCGCAGACGGACGACGGGCGGTTGGTACACGTCGCACCGGTCGCAGCGGGTGGCCGACCATCCACCCGCGATATGCTCGTCGCCGCCGCGATCGGCGTCGCGGGGTCTCTCGTCGTCGTGCCCCTGACCTACCTGCAGGTGTTCGCCGGCATCGCCCACGTTTATCTCGTCGCGGCGACGCTCGGGTTGTGGTTCCTGCAGTGCGTCGTTCCCCTCATCGTCGTCCGCAAGCCTGGCGCGAGCCTCATCGCGTGCCTTGCCATGGGCGTCGTGTCCGCGGCGACCACCCCGTTCGGCGTCGCCGCGATCGGGGCGCTGATCATGGAAGGATTGCTCATCGAGCTTCCGTTCATGGTCACCCTGTACCGGCGGTGGACGCGTCCCCAGTTCGTGGCGTCGGCGATGTTGTTCTCCGCGATGATGGGAACGATGGCCCCGCGCGCAGTTGGCGTCAACTCGCCGACCACGCCCATGACCCTGATCAGCTTCGGCGTAGCCTTGGCATCGAGCCTGGTGTTTTTGGTCCTGGGCTTTGCCGTCGCAAAGGGTCTTCGCAGCCGCGAGGTCACCCGGTGACCGGCGGAGCACCCGTGTGCGCCGGTGCGACACGCGGGACGGCCCCGGCCCGGTTACGGGTCAGTGGCGCGGGCGTGCGGCACGCCGATGGGCGATGGGCACCTGACATGGTGGATCTCTCCTTCGATTTCGGCACGATCAACGTCATTACGGGACCCGTGGGATGCGGAAAGACGAGCCTGGCCCACCTCATCGCTGGACTGATCCCCTCGCACATCCCCATCGACCATGCCGGATCCGTGCATATCGTCGATGCCGACGGCACCGAATGCCCCGTGGACGGGGACCGGGTCACCTTCGTCGGGCAAGACCCAGCGACGCAGGTGCTCACGCTTCGAGTCGTCGATGACGTATCCATGGCCCTCGAGTTTTCCCTCGTGGAAGCTGACATCGTCGCCAAGCGATCAGCCGCGGCCCTGTCAGAGCTCGGGCTGTCAGAGCTCGCGGAGAAGGATCCGTGGGCTTTGTCGGGCGGGCAACGCCAGCGGATGGCCATCGCCGGTGCGGTGGCCAGTGCGCCGGAGGTCATGATCTTCGACGAGCCCGCGGCCCACGTCGACGAGGATGGTCGTCGGTCGCTGTTCGCCGCTATCCGTGAATTGCGGGCTCCGGGGCGCGTCATCCTGCTCATCGAGCACGACCTCCGCCCGTTTGACGGGTGGGTCGACACGGTGACAATCCTTGATGTGGACGGGAGCGTCGCCGCCCAACGAGCGCCGGAGGGCATCGCGGTGAAGGGCATTGCGACGACGGCCGCGACCACCGGAACGCCGGACGACAGTACGCCGGGCACGGGAGCGCCGGACCGTCCCGGTCCGGACCGGCGGCGAAAGTCCCGGAGGGCCGGGAATGGCACCGATCCGGATTCGGAGGCGGATGCCGTTCCGCTGCTGGCCTTGACCGGAGCCAACGTGGCCCGGGGCGGGGAGCGGATCCTGAACGGGGCTGATCTGACACTGGAACGGGGCGAGATCCATGCTCTAGTCGGCGCCAACGGAGCCGGTAAGTCCACCTTGCTGGCGGTGCTGTCGGGCCAGATGAAGGCGGGAGCGGACATACGGATCGACGGCGAGTCCGCCCGGCGCGCCCCCGACGCCTTCGCGTCGTGGGCGTTCCAGAACCCCGAGCACCAGTTCACCCGTGCGACCGTCGCCGCGGAAATCGCCTCCGCGCTGGCCCGCACGGACCCGCACGGACCACTCGGCGCCGATGAGCTGAGGAAACTGCGGGAAGCCTTGTGCCCCCGGGCACTTGACCCTGTCTCGCCGTTCGTCCTGTCGGGTGGACAGAAAAGACTGTTGGGAATCTTCCTAGCGGCGGCGGCCAATCGCCGTTTGCTGCTTCTCGACGAGCCGTTGGCGCACCTGGATTCGCCGAGCTCGCGCATCGTACTGGATGCGCTGACGGAATACGCCGGGGCCGGCGGAACCGTTGTGTTCACGTGCCACGACCGCCGTGCCGCGCGAACGTGGGCGGATCGGGCGAGCATCGTCGCCGAAGGGAAGGTCGCCTGGTCTGGTCCCGCGGTCGACGTGCCGGCTGCCCCGGAGCCGTCCCGGCGGGATCGCGCACTGCCCGCGGCCGGCGCAGGGACGTCCGGGAATGAAAACCCCTGGACCAGTGAATCCGCCTCTCGAAGACGCGCAGGGTTGAACGCCATCACGATTGTCGCGGCGGTGATGCTCGTCGTCGCCGCCGGGCTACTCTCCGGCGGAGACGCCGTTGTCGTGCTGACGGTGGTCGCGTTCCTCGCACTCGCTGCGATCGCGGAACGCGACGTTCGGGCGACGGCAGGGAAGGTCCTCCTCGTCCTGTTGAGCGGGGTGTTCTTCGGCTTGATCGGGTGGCGCTCCGAGTTCTACGGAGGTGGGGATGCGGCGGAGGCCGTCCGCCACGGCATCCATCACGGACTGCTGTTGACGGCCGTGTTCGCGGGGACGGTCCTGGTCTCCGCGTGCATGCGCGTCGAGGAGCTTTTCGACGCCATGGTGCAACGCCTCCGGGTGCCTTACACATGGTGCACCATAGCGATTTCCGGGGTGAGCATCGCGGCGTTCCTGCGCAGCGAAATCCCCCAGCTGACATGGGCGATTAGATTGCGCTCGATGCGACCAGGGCAGTTTTTCCGCTCCGGTTTCATTCGCGCGACGACGCCCGCGCGCATCGCCTTCCCCTTGTTCGTCAGCGCCGTGCGCGGCGCCGAAAAGCTGTCCCTGACCCTGGCGATGCGCAACTTCGGCCGCCATCCGCGGCGTACCTTCCGCACCGATCACCCCTGGCGAGTGCGTGACGGTTTCGCGGCCGCAGCGTCCGCCGCGGCCTTCGTTGCCGCCCTGGTGTCCGCAGTGACTTGACGGGCACCCGGAACCGGCGGGCCCCGAGCCCGCGAGCGTTTCCGAGCCTGTGCGGAGACGCGCCCCACCCAGTTGCTTCACCCCTTCAACCCTTCAGACACATCCTCCGGGTCACGCCATGCGGGCCCGGTCCGCCCGGCACCTGCATGGCGCCGACAACCGAAAGAGGTACCAGTGAACACGATCCGGACCATCAGCGACGTGCTTCGGGACAAGGCCGATGAGACGAAGAAGGGGATCACCTTCGTCGAGAACCGGCGGGACGTCTTCGTCCCGTACAGCCGGGTCCATGCGGAGGCGGTGGCGGTTGCGACTCGGTTGGCCGAAGCCGGCATCGGCCCCGACGACCGCATAATCTTCCAGGTTTCGGAGAACCGCGGGCTCATCCGGGCGTTCTGGGGCTGCGTCTACGTCGGCGCGGTTCCGGCGCTTGCGCCGCCGGTGTCGGGCCCGGCTGACGTCGACAGGGTGCGGACGCTCTTGGACATGATGCCCGGGGCCCCGATCCTGGTCGATGAACGCAGTCACACGCTGCTCACCGGCGCAAACGGTGCCGTAGTCGTGGACGAGGACCGGCTGCTCGACGTGTCCATAGTCAATGACGCCGCCGCGGAACCGGGGGCGGCGATGCCGGGTGATGCTGAATCGGACTTCTCTCAGCCGGGGGACGTGGATTCCGGGGAGGGCGCCGGCGCGGTCCCCGCGTTCCCGGTGCGGGGTGGGACGGGCGGCGAAGCCCTTATCCAGTTTTCGTCCGGTTCCACGGGATCGCCGAAGGGCGTCATCGTAACCAACGAGTCCGTGCTGAACGGTCTGCGCGCGACGATCCCACGCCACGCGCACCGGTACGAGAACAAGATGCTCACGTGGCTGCCTTTGACCCACAACCTTTCGCTGATTGGCTTCCACGTCTACGCCCTTTTCCGTGGGTATGACCAGGTGTTGCTGCCGGTTTCCGAGGTGATCGCCGATCCCCGGAGTTGGTTCGAGGCCGTGACCAGGCACCGGCCGACGGTGACCGTGTGCCCGAACTTCGCGTTCAAGCACTTCCTGCGCCATCTCGAGCGCCGGCCCCTCGGGCCCGACCACGGTTATGACTTCTCCAACGTCCAGAAGCTGATGAGCGGTTCTGAACCCATCGACGCTCCATTGGCCCGGAAGTTCCTCGCGGCGATGTCCGCCATGGGCCTCCGGGAGGATGCCCTGACCTCCGCCTACGGAATGTCTGAAGCTTGCCTGCTGGTCACGACCCGGGACATCTACTCGGGTCTGTCCACGGTGCGGCTTGACCGGAAGGGCATCACCATGGGGCAGCGTTTCGAGGACATCGAGAGCGAGTCTGGAGCTGAGTTCGTCGCCTTGGGCAAGGCCGTCCCGGGGATCTCGTTGACCATCCGCGATGACGGGGGCGGGGTCCTCGGCGACGGCACCGTCGGTGAAATCCACATCGCCGGCGCTCCGATGACCCGCGCCGCGATCACGGCAGAGGGGATCGTGGAGCACGAGCTTACCGATGACGGGACGTTCGCCACGGGGGACATGGGCATTCTCCGCGACGGCGAGTTGTTCGTCCTCGGCCGGAAGAAGGACATCATCTTCGTCAACGGCCGGAACTACTATTCGGCCGATTTGGAAGCCGTGCTGGAGAATGTGCTTGACCGCGATGTCGCCGTTCTCGGCCGGAGCAACCCAGCCACGGGCGAAGAGGAGATCGCCGTGTTCCTGGCCAGGCAGACCCCGACCGATCGTGCGGCCGACGGTGCGACCGGTGTCGGGCAATCGGACGTGGATGAAACTCCGATCGATGAACAGGCGGTGGCCCGTTCCGCGATGACCGAGCTGATGCGCGTCGCCGGGGTGCCCGCTTCCCGGGTTCTGTGGGTCGACGAGCTGCCCGTCGCGTCTAACGGCAAGAAGCTCCGCCGCAAGCTCGAGGCTCTGCTCTGAGGCGATGACCATGACCAATGAAACGATCGCGCCGGCCGTCGCATCTACCGCCGTGGGAGGAACCCGCACCGGGGTCCGAGTCGCCCCCGAACGGCTGTCGGAGTCCATCGCCGACGCCATCGGCGTGCACCTGGATTCGGCGGACGTGAAACTCCGCGACCACATCCCGAACTCCCTGACTTTCCTCCAGATGTTGCTGGCGCTGGAGGATGAGTACGGGGTCAGCATCGATTACGCGGCGATGGACCCCGGGGCCACGGTCGCTGATTTGGCGGCCACCATCGACGCGGCCCGGGGTGGCGCTGATGCCGGATCTGCCGCAGGCGCCGCTGCCGACCCCGCTGCGGCGACGGATGAGTCGGATGACGGCGGGGCCGGCAAAAATGGGGCCGATCCCGCGGATGCGGTCCCGCTCAATCCGATCCAGACCGCCTATCTGCTCGGCGCGGACGAGGACATCGAGCTTGGCGGCCAAGCGACGTACATCTACGCGGAATCCCGGCACGACCATCCGCTGCCGCAGGTGGAGGAGGCCGTGCAGGCGGTCTTCGGGCGTCACGACGTGCTGTTCCATCGGCTCGACGTCGATGCCGGGGTCTTGAGCCCGACCGGCGCGTGCCTCGCCACCGTCGAGGTAGTCGGGTCCGGCGACGATGTCGACGCGGCGGTGGGGGAGATCCGTCGGGACATGCGAACCGCGGCGCGATCGTCGAACGAGGACGGTCCCATGGTCGCCGCGAGGCTGCTCGCAGATGCGGGCGGGTGCAGGATGTTCATCTACTTCAACATGATCGTCATGGATGCGGGTTCGGTGTACCTGTTCTTCGACGAGCTCGAATCCTTGCTGGCCGGGGAGTCGCCGGCTCCGGCTTCCAGATATGGGGATGCCGTGGCGGCAATCTCCGCGCGCCGGCGCGACGGGAAACGGCCCGAGGACCTCGCCTATTGGGAGAAGAAGGCCGCAGATCTGCCGCGGCGCCCGGAGTTCCCGGCGGCCGTGGAGGGTGGCGACGATTGGTCGACCCGGCGCTTGGGCACGGTGCTTGACGCGGAGGTCACCGCCAAGCTCGGCGAACGTGCCCGCCGCATTGGAGTTACCCTGTCGTCGCTGGTGATGGCCGTCAACGCCGCCGTCGTCTGCAGGTGGCTGCCCGAATCCGCGTTGACGGTCAATGTGACTGTCAGCGAACGCAGCGGCCTCGCTGCGGGCACGAGGGTGATGGGAGATTTCACTTCATCGATGCTCGTCGGCGTCGACGCCGGGAGAGCCGCGACCATCGACGGGTTGGCGGAGGTGATCGACCTGGACATCCGCGAAGGGCTGTCCCACCGCGGCGTTTCCGGTGTGGAGGTACTACAGCGATTCCTTCGGGACGCGGCCAATCAGTCCCAGGCCACTGCTCCGGTGGTGTTCACCAGCTACCTCGGCGGCGAGCGGGGAAGCGGGCGCAGCCCGGTCATCGAACGCGTCTACACGCAAACCGCGCAGGTGTGCCTCGACATTCAGGTGATGCCGGCATCGGGCGGGATGGTGTTGTCGTGGGACGTGGTCGACGATTACTTCCCTGCGGTAGATGCGATGTTCGGGGCCGTTGCGGAGGCCCTGGACGTGGTGGCGGAGGGTGGAGAGGCTCTGCCCATCCGTCATGCGGAGACGGAGGGGGCCGTCGCCCGCTACAACGACGCTGCGGGACCGATCCACGATGACACCCTGGTTTCGCTTGTCGAAGCCGCATGCGCGGCGACTCCGGACGCACCGGCCGTGCGCCTCGCTGCCCGGGGCATCTCGTACACCTACGCCGAGGTCTGGGCCCGGGCCGGACGCATCGCCCGCCAACTCTCGGATTCCGGCGTCGGGGCGGGGGATGCGGTGATCGTGCGCTACACCAAGCATCCCGACGACATCGTCAACATGGTCGGCGTATTGCGTGCGGGAGCCGCATTCGTGCCTGTCGACGCGGGCATGCCGACCCAGCGACAAGAATACGTCGTGGAAGCCTCAGGTGCGGCGGGCCCGATTCTGGACACCGGCATGATCGATGAACTGGACCAAAGCGGAGTGGCGGGCGTCGGCAAGCCCGCAGCCGCGGAAGTCTGCGACCGCGCGGGCAGCGCGGGTGCTCACTCTTCGCCCGGCACTGCCCCTGACGACCTTGCCTACGTCATCTTCACCTCGGGGACCACGGGCCGTCCAAAGGGTGTGCGGATCAGTCATCGCAACTGCGTCAACACCATCCTCGACGTGAACCGGCGGTATGGAGTCACCTCCGCCGATCGCATCATCGGATTGTCGTCGCTGGGATTCGACCTGTCGGTCTACGACGTGTTCGGTGCGTTCGCGGCAGGCGCGACGGTGACGATGGTCGGAGACGAACGCGACGCCGATGAAATCCTCGACGTCTTGCGGGAAGAGCGGGTCACGCTGTGGAACTCCGCGCCCGCCCTGTTGGAGCTCGCCCTGGTCCGGGCGGCGGACGACGACGTGTTCCCGGATGTGCGCACCGTATTGCTCAGCGGCGATCGCATCGCAGCGGGGCTTCCGGCACGCGCCATGGCCATGTTCCCGAACGCGTCGATCAATAGCCTCGGCGGTGCGACCGAAGGAAGCATTTGGTCCATCCACTGCCCGCTGCAACGCGACAGCCTGGAAAACCGCATTCCCTACGGGTACCCGCTGGCGAACCAGGGCATCCACGTGCTCGCGCCCGACGGGGTGCATTGCCCCGTTGGCGTGCCGGGGGAAATCCACATCAGCGGTCTCGGGGTCGCGCAGGGGTACGCGGCCGATCCGGAGCGGACCGCTGCCGCCTTCGGGCATGTCCCAGGTATCGGGCGCTGCTACCGGACCGGAGACGTGGGCATGTTCAATGCGGAGGGTTTTGTGGAATTTCTCGGCCGCCGCGATCGTCAGGTGAAAATCGCGGGCTTCCGCGTCGAACTTGGAGAAATCGAATCGGTCCTCGAGCGGTCCGGCCTGGTGACCGCGTCGATGGCGGCGGTCGTCGAATCGGGCGATCGGGGACTCCTGGCGTGCCTCTACGTTCCGGCGGACGACATGACCGGCTCGCGGGATGCCGTCCGGGCCGAGCTTGCCCGCTGCTTGCCAGCGTACATGGTACCGACGGTCCTGCTGCCGGTGGCGCACCTGCCCGTTACCGTCAACGGGAAACTGGATCAGGAGGAAATTCGTAGGCACGTCGGCGCCGCGGGCGGCGGGGCAACGGCCGATAGCGAGGCCGCCGGGGCCGGAGCCGTGGGCGCGCCTGGTTCCGTCGCCGACCCCGGGGCGATCGAGTTGGTGTCCGGAGTCTTCGACGAGATCCTCGGGGAAGCCCCGTCGACGGGTGCCGCGGATCCGACGTGTGGCGCGGGAGAGTCTTTCTTCCGCCGCGGCGGCGATTCCTTGCAATTCCAGGTTATGATGCGCGCGATCCGGCAGAAGACGGGAGTCCGGCTCCGTTTCCGCGACGTCATCGCCGACCCGACCATCGCGCACATCGCCGGCCTTGTCTCGGAAGCCATGCGGGAGTCCAGGGCCGAGTCTGAAGACGTCGCCGAGGCAATGTCTTCCCTCGATTGCGCCGTCGGTGCCGGTTCAGCCGCAGGAGGCGCCCGAGAATGTTCCGCGAGTGCCCACGGGAAGGATCCGGTGGAACAATTCGGGGACGACCCCCACGCGCCGTTCCCCCTGACCGACATGCAGAAGGCCTACTACGTTGGCCGGAACTCCGGGTTCGAGCTGGGCGGCGTCACCGAGCACTACTACATCGAATCCGTCACAGAACCAGGTATCGACATCGACCGCCTGGAGGAAGCCCTCGACAATCTAATCCGCAGGCATCCGATGTTGCGCGTCGTGTTCACCGCACAAGCCACGCAGCGGATCCTGCCGGAGGTTCCGCGCTACCGCATTGACGTCGCCGACTACCGGGCCGCCGATGAGGCGACCGTGGTCGAGGCGGTGCGGCGCAAGCGCGATGAGCTGAGCCACCAGGTATTCGATCTGGGCAGCTGGCCCTTGTTCCATCTGTCGGCGTTCGCGCTCCCGGACGGGCGGCACCGCCTGTTCTTCAGCGTGGACATGATCATCGGAGACGGGGCGAGCCAGCGGATTTTCATCGACGACCTGGACAAGCTGTACCGGGGAATGGAGCTTCCCCCTGTCACTGGCGACTACCGCACGTACGTCTTGGAGATGAAGCGCCGGGAAGCTTCGGCGGTCGGGCGGGGCGAAGAGACGTTGACTCGGACGGTGGTCGAGGAATTCCCGCCCGGCAACACCCTTCCATCAAGCGGTGCGGCCGCGGACGTGGATGTGCCGCGGATGCGTCGCCTGACGTACACATTCACCGCTGCGGAAACCGCACTGTTGCGGGAACGGGCCAGCGCCGCCGACGGCAGCGTGTCCGCACTGCTTCTCGCCTGCTATGCGACGAGCTTGTCGCTGTGGTCGAGGGGGGATTCGGTCGGCATCAACATCACCACGTACAATCGTGATCCCGAAATCGCCGACGTCGCCGGCGTCTTCGGTGATTTCACCGGCGTGATTCTGATGCCGGTGAAAGCGGCCGCCGACCATGATCTCCGTTGGTGGACGGCGGAACTGCGCGACCGGCTGCTCGGGCACATAGCGGCCGGGTACTCCGGGGTGTCGTTGCTCGGCGCCATCGCGCGCCACCGGGGTCTGCCCGTCGGACAGGCCGTAGCGCCGTTCGTGTACACCTCGTTGCTGTTCGGCGAGGGTTCCGCGGCAGGCGATGGCTCGGGCAGGGATGCCCACGTCCTGGGAGACGTCGATTACGCCATCTCCCAGACCCCGCAGGTGCTGTTGGACAACCAGGTGATGGAGGTCGACGGGCGTATCAACGTCGCCTGGGATTTCGTCGAGCAGATTCTGAAACCGGAACTGGTGGAGGACATCTTCGACCACTACATCAGGTCGGTGTCGGGCTTCGCCGGGGGCTGCCCCGAAGCGGCGCCGCTGAGCGTCGGCCAGGTTCGGCACCTGCGCCTGGCGGTCGGGGGCACTTCTTCCGGCGGTGGGGCGATCGACGACGGCGTCGCGGGCGCGTCATCGGCGGAGCGCGACAGGTCGGGCGCGATCTCGAGGATCGCATCCGGGAACCTGTTGGGCCGAGCTCGCGGATACCTGACGGTCATCACCGGGATGGTCCGGGCCGATCTCGGCGGCGCCGAAGCCGGCGCGGACGACGACCTGTTCCTCCTCGGCTACGACTCCCTGGGATTCGTGAAGCTAATGCAGCGGATTCAGGACATCACCGGGGCGTCGGTGCCGCTCGCGGAAGCGCTGGCCAAGCCGACGCCACGTGGCGTGGCCGAGCTCGTCGACCAGTCGACGGCCACGCCGACCGACCGGCGGGACGCGGATGACCCCGGC
Source organism: Corynebacterium yonathiae (assembly GCF_022288805.1). Taxonomy (GTDB): domain Bacteria; phylum Actinomycetota; class Actinomycetes; order Mycobacteriales; family Mycobacteriaceae; genus Corynebacterium; species Corynebacterium yonathiae. The sequence goes on along the minus strand of NZ_JAKOPM010000015.1, from coordinate 36,130 downwards.
GCGTCGGCCGCGGACCGTTCGCTGGTCCTATTGCGCAGCGGCGATGAGGCGCGCCCGATCTTCCTCGTCCACGGCGGATTCGGCACCGTCGACATCTACCGAGACCTGGCACTCGCGATCCCCGGTGGCGGGCAGGTGTGGGGTGTCGGCTTCGCGGAGTTCGAGAGACCATTCCCCCACGCTACCGGCATCGGCGACATCGCGGCCCACTACTCGGGCCGGGTCCGCGAGGTGCTCGTCGACGGTGCCGCCCCGGCGATCGTCGGATGGAGCCTCGGCGGCACCATCGCAGCCGAGATGGTGCTCCGTTTGGCCGATCTCGATCCCGCGCTGGTATTTCTCGACAGCCTGGCTCCGGGGATCGCGGTCGACGTCGGGGATTTCGACGCGGAATCCGAAAAGGGGCTGCTGTCCCGGGTGGTGCCCTCGATCGCCAATCTCCCGCACGGAACGCCGGTTTCCCGCCTCTGGGCGGAGTTCGACGGGGTCGACGAGACCGACGGGGAACGGGGGGCTCGCCTGCGTGCCCTGGCCGCGGCGGTCGCACCGACGCTCCTGGAGGACCTTGGGCTTTCCGGCGACCGGGTGACGGCTACGGAGTTTAACTCGCTGCGCTCGCTCATCGATGCCCGTACCCGGTACCGGCCCGAGGGGCGGGTGAGGGAGGCGTTGTTCGTTCTCCCCGATGACGGCGAGGCCCACAACCACGACCAGTGGCGGGACCACCTCGTCGATGACCTCTGCGTTGCCGGCGTCGCGGGAAACCACTATTCGTTCGTCCTCGGAGAGGATGCCGCGCTGACTGGGGCTCTCATCGGGGAGTACATCGAACGCCGGCGCCGGGCACCGGAAACGGATGACAGGGCAGTGGACCCGTCGTCCGATGGAATCGACCGGTCGCGGGACCGGGGAAAGGAGATAGAAAGTGACTGACCGACGAAACGGCGGGGAAGCACGGGACCGCGACGGGGGCGAACCCGTGAAAGTGCTGGTGGCCGGAGGTACCGGCGTCACCGGACGGCTCGTCCGGGGGATGCTCGGCGTCGTCGATGGGATTGAGCTGGCCTACACTTCCCGGCAGAAACCGGACGATGGCCCGGGGCGGCACTTCCCGCTGAGGATCGCCGCCGGCCACAACGAGATCTGCAGGGTCTTCCACAAACACGATTGGGTGGTCAACTGCACCGGCCCGTTCGAGGTGCATGCAGACTCACTCGCCCGTGCTTGCATCGACTCAGGCACCGGGTACATCGACGTCAACGATTCGATCGACGCCCGCCGCGCAATCATGGCCCTCGACGGGGATGCTCGGCGGGAGGGGGTTCCCGTGCTCACCGGGTTCGGCCTGTGCCCGGGCTTGTCGACGGCCCTGTTGATGCTCGGGGCCCGCGCTGCGGGGGCCGAAGAGGTCCGCGATGTGCGGGTCGATCTGCGAATTGGCGCCGACCAGGAATCCGGGGCCGCGTCCGTCGAGTCGATGTTCCGGACCATTCGCGGCGGATACCGCGCGATGCTCGGCGGCGCCATCGTCGAAGTGCGGCGCAACCTGGTGTCGTCGCAAAGCGGAATCGGCTACGAATGCCCGGACATCGACGTCGTACGCGAGGTGTGCCCCTCGATCCTCGGATATTCCTACCACGTCGCCTTCGATGCTCTCCCCGATGAGTCGGTGGAGAAGATCCGCACGTCGAGACTGTACGCGATGCCCGTCGTCTCCGGTCTGCTCGCCCGTCTCGGGGCGGCCGTGACGTCGCGGAAGGCGCGGGCGAAGGGCACTCCGCAACCCGCCGAGCTGGTCGTCGCACTGTCCTCCGCCGGCGCGGGCGATGCGGGGTCGGCGGCCGAGACAACCGTCGTCCGGGCGACTGGCCCGGGTTCCTACAAAATGACCGCGGCCATTGCCGCCGCCACCGTTGCGTCGGTCATGGGGAAGCCGGTCGCGCCGGGGTGCCGGGATCTCGTCGGCCACCCCCGGCTCCTCGAACCGGTCCTCGCCTTCGCCCGCGATGCGGGCATCCATATCGAAACGCCGCATGACAACCTGACCACGGGGCCACTGCCGGCAGCGGCCCACTGCGACACCAAAGAAAAGGAGAAACGATGACGGATCAAGCTGAACGGGGTGCGGCGATCGTCGTCCGCGACCTCACGAAGAGCTACCCGATTGCGGGCAAAGCCGGCACCGCGCCCGAAGGCGGGGCAGGTGCTCCGCCGGACGGCGGGCGTAAGGGAAAGCGCGGCGCCCGGATGCGCAAGCATGTGCTCGACGGCGTGAGTTTCACCGTGCCCGCCGGGTCGATCGTGTCGTTCCTCGGCCACAACGGCGCAGGCAAGACCACCCTCATCCGAATCCTGTCGACGCTCATCACCGCAGACTCCGGCGAGGTGAGCATCTTCTCGCGCGATGTGAAAGAGGATCCGGCGGGCGTGCGCGCCGACATTGCCACCACCGGCCAATTCGCGGCGATCGACGAGAACCTCACCGGCCGGGAGAACCTGGAGTTCTTCGGGCGTCTGCGCGGACTCGACCGCGCCGACGCGGCCGCCCGCGCGACGGAACTGCTCGCGCAATTCTCGCTCGCGGACAGTGCCTCGACGTTGGCGTCGGCCTATTCGGGTGGTATGCGGCGCCGCCTCGACATCGCCGCGTCGCTGTGCGTCGTGCCCAGGTTGCTGTTCCTCGACGAACCCACGACGGGGCTGGACCCGGTCAGCCGCGAAGAGTTGTGGGGCTTCATCCGGCAACTGCGGGACGACGGAATGACCCTGGTGCTGACCACCCAGTACCTGGAAGAGGCGGAGGCGCTGGCAGACCACGTCCATCTGCTCAAGGACCGCCGCATCGTCGCCAGCGGAACGCCGGAGGAATTGCGTCGCGACTTCGGGTCGCACGTGCTCCGCGTGTCCTTCGCCACCGCCGCCGGGGCGGAGGCATTCGCCCGCTGCCTAAGGGGAGCGTGTCTGGACCGCGCCCGCGTCGCGGGGAAGATGGTGTCCCTCGACGTCGACCCCGGACCGCAGGTCCTCGAGGCGGTGGCGCGGGCGATGGAGGCCTCGGAAGCGTTGCCGGATTCGCTGAGCGTGTCGCCGCCCACCCTTAACGAGGTGTTCATATCGATGAACGCGGGGGGTGCGGCGCGATGAGTGCGACGTCGGTCGCGGCGTTCCTCCGTCGGGATCTGCTGCTGTTGCGACGCAACACCGCGTCGCTGATCTCCATGTTCGTCGTTCCTCCCCTCTTCCTGCTGTGCCTGTACGCGGTGTTTGGGTACTCAGCAGGGCAATCCGGCTTCGGGTACCTGCGTTTCGTGCTCGGCGGCTGCCTGTTCCAGGCGGCGATGTTCACCGCCGCGGCGTCGGCGATGGCGGTGGGACAGGACGTCGAATCCGGGCTCGTCGACCGTGTGCGCGTGTTGCCCGGGGCCACGGGCGGCTATGTCGCCGGCAGGCTCGCCACCGATGTGCTGCGGATGTCCGCGTCGATCGCGGCGCTGCTGATCGTCGCGTGGGCCTGTGGCCTCGACATGGCTCTCGGTGACGTCGCGTGGACAGTCCTGTGGTCACTGCTCGCTGCCGCGGTCCTGTCCCTGGTCACGGACGGGGTGATCCTGATGGTGCCCGCTCCGGTGTCGACGGCCTCATCGATCCAGGCGCTGGAAATGCTGCTGCTCATGTTCTCCACCGCGTTCATTCCGACGACCGCTGTGGACGGCTCCCTGCGCGACATCGTGCGCCACATGCCTTTTTCGCCGGTGATCGAGGTGATCAGGGCGGCGTCCCCGGGCGCCTTCCCGAATCACGCCGGGGAAGAGGCCGCCCTGTGGCTCGGTGTCGCGACGGTCGTCGGAATCGTCCTGTTCATCCGCCTGTTCACCTCGAGGAGCGAATCATGATCGACGCCATTTTCGTGCATCTGCGGCGCATCGTCCACACTTGGCTGCGGCGCCCTGACTTCTGGTTCATGACGTTCATTGCTCCGCTCGTGTACCTGTTCATCGTCAACCGCATGTTCGGTAGCCTGGTCAGGCAGCTCACCGGAGAGTTCGAACTCCGGAACGCGGTCATCCTTGTCGTAACGGCGTGGGCGTTCATCTTGGCCATCACGGGATCGTCCACCGTGTTCGTTGAACGCAGCAATGGCCTCCACGAGCGGTTGATCACAATGCCGGCACCGTACGCGGCCGTGCCGACCGCACGGATAATCGCCGAGTTCATCCGGATCATGGCGATGACGATCGTCGTCGCGGCGGTGGCCGCCTTGCTTTCCGACGGCCCCCTGGAGGTGTCCTGGTGGTGGAGGATCACGGTGACCGGCGCGATGGTTGCCGCGGCGGCCGCATGCACCGGCACGTACATCGCGTTCTCCATCACCAGCCCCCAGGGATCCGTGGCCCTTATCCCGTTGATAATCGTTGCGATGTTCGTCAACACGGTGCTCATGCCCGCCGACCACTTCCGTCCCCTCCTGCGCGGAATCGCCGGGCACACCCCCGTATCCGCGGCCGGCGAGGCCGTCAACGGTACCGGGGCTGCGGGTCTGGTGGTCTGCGCGGCCTGGTTCTTTGGTATCGCCGTGCTCGCGGCGTGGGGCATCGCCGTGAAAACGAGGCCGGGGGAGTCTGCATGACGGCCCGCGAATCCGAGCATCTAACCCGAAACCGCCGCGTGGACGCGGCCCACACACCCGGAGACAGAACCAGATGAAGTCGATCGCCCAGATCGTCCAGAACAACCGCAGGCTCCTCGCGGCCTACGAGGACAAGGTCCAGCCGAGGTTCCTAAGCCGCTATGCGCGCGAACCGATGGACGCCGCCGCCGTGTACCGGAAGCTCCGTGCGCTGGATCCCGGGCCGGATGCGCCGGCCCGGGTCCTCGACCTCGGTTGCGGAACCGGGTGGCTCGCCCGCACGCTCGCCGCTGAGTCTCGCTATCGCAGGGCGAACATCGTCGGCTACGACCTGTCGCCCAATGCGATCCGCATCGCCCGCGAACGCGCCGCCGCCGACGGGCTCGGGGCCCGGACGGAATTCCACGTTGCCGACATCCTCACGCCGCTCGCGGGAGAGCCCGGCGGGGCCTGTGAAATCTGGGTGTGTGGCGCGCTCCACCAAATGAAGGATGCGGGAGCCGCGCTCGGCAGGGTCTCCGGGCTGCTCGCCGACAGCGGCATCGCTTACGTGCAGACGTTCGTCGAGGATCCCGACGTGAACGAGCGGGTCGACATGGCCGTCATGGCGAAGATGGGCCACCGGGTGTTCCGGGGCAGCGAGCTCGAGGACCTCGCCGAAGCCAACGGGCTGAAGCTGGACGGAGCCTCACGCGCCGGCATGGTGTATTTCTGCACTCTCGCGAAGAAAAGCGCGATCGGGGAGGCGGGGAAGTGAGCGCCGTGGACGGGACCGTCGGCCCGTGGTCGCTGCTCGCCCCGATCCGGACCCGGATGCGTGCGGTGGTCGCGTTGTCCGTCCTGTCGTCGGTGGCTACCGTCGCTTCGCTGGTCGGCATCATCGACATCGCGATGACGTACCCGGAGGCCCCGGTGCATCGGACGTGGTTGGCCGTGGTTGTCATCGTCGTCGCCGCGACGGTGCGAATGGCTGCGGACGGCGCCGCCGGCATGCTCTCGCACCGGGCGGATAACGACCTGCAGCTCCACCTCCGGCGCCGGTTGGTTGCCCATATCCGGAAGCTGCCGCTGGGTTGGCTGGACGCCCGGCGCTCGTCGGGGATCATCGGGTCCGTTGAGAAGGACGTCGCGGCTGTCCACCAGCTCATGGGCCACACCGTCGGCGAGACCGTGGTGGCGGTGCTGGTTCCCCTGCTTTCCCTCATCGCGCTCGTCGCGGTCGATTGGCGGATCGCGGCGGTGGCGGTCGTCCCGGTGCTGGTCACCTTCGCCCTGATGGGCGTGATGATTTCGCGCGGAGCCGGTCTTCAGCGCGACTACGAGCGAGCCTCTGAAAAAGTGACGGCTGCGGTCATCGAGTTGGTGCGCGGCATCCCGGTGATGAAGTCCTTCGGACGCGCCAGCCAGGGCGCGGGCCGCTACGATGCCGCGGCGTCGTCGTTCGTCCGCGCGTGGTCCGCCTGGTCCCGGCAGTCGAACATCTATCTCGGGCTCATCGACGTGGTGACGTCCCCGATCACGGTCCTCGCAGTGGTGTGCGGCGCCGGCCTCGCTTTGAGGGACACCGCGGGCGGCAAACCGGAGGGTCTCGTCGCCGGGCTGGTTCTCGGCCTTGGACTCTCCGCGGCGATCGTGAGGGTGGCTATGAACTCCGAACCCATCATCGCGGGGATCGCCGCCCTGAAGTCCATCGCGGAGGTGCTGGGCACGCCGCCGATCACCGAGTCCGCCGAGCCGGTGCCCGTGCACGGAGGCGCGCTCGAGGTCCGGAACCTGGTCTTCTCCTACGGGGATGGGCCGCGGGTCCTCGACGGGATGTCCGCGACGTTCGAATCGGGGGCCCTCACGGCGCTGGTGGGACCCTCCGGTTCCGGAAAGTCCACCGTCGCCCGGCTGTTGGCGCGTTTCCACGACCCTGTCGAAGGCTCGGTGCTGCTGGGCGGCGACGATCTTCGCGACATCGCCGTGCGCGACGTGCACCGTTCGGTGTCGGTGGTGTTCCAGGATCCGCAGTTGCTCACGCTGCCCTTGCGGGAGAACATCCGGCTGGCCAGGAGAGACGCCACCGACGGCGAAATCATGGCGGCCGCGAAGCTCGCGAACCTCGATACGGTCATCGCGGCGCTGCCGAAGGGCCTGGATTCGGTGGTCAACGTCGACGTAACCTTTTCCGGTGGTGAGGCGCAGCGCGTGGCCATCGCGAGGTCGATTGTCACGGACGCGCCGGTGCTCATCTTCGACGAGGCAACCGCTTACGCGGATCCGGCTTCCGAGGCCCTCATTCAGTCCGCAATCGAGCGTTTGGCTCGTTCGCGGACGGTGATCGTGATTGCGCACAGATTGAGCACGATCCGCAACGCTGACCGCATCCTCGTTCTCGATGGGGGAGCGGTCGCGGAGGCGGGCACCCACGACGAGTTGCTTGCGCGCGGTGGCCGCTACCGGGATCTGTGGCGCGCGTTCGCCCTCGACGACGAACCATCCGCCCCGCGGGGCACTGAAGCAGACGATGAAAAGGCAGGGAACCGATGATCCGGGACTTGTGGTCGATGACGGATCGGCACTCGAAGATGACGCTGGCGTGGCTCATTGCGTTGGCCGCGCTTGCCGCGCTGGCACAGGGAGCGGCGTTCGTCGCGCTGCTGCCGCTGCTGTCGGCTCTGGCCGAGGGAGATGATGCGACGGCGTGGCGTTTCACCGGCGTCATCGCCGGCCTCGCGGCCGCCCATGCGGTGCTGTCCCTCGCCGCGGGGACGGTCGGCAGGGCGAATTCCGCAGCGGTGCTGTCGTCCCTGCTGCGTTCCCTGGGCGAACGCGTGCTGACGTTGCCACTCGGGTACGTCACCAAGTCCACGGCCGGCCGCTTTTCGGAGATGGCGTCTTCGGGCATGGCGTTCGCGGCGTCCGTGCCGCACGTGATCCTGCGGCCCGTCATCGCCGCTGTGGTTACGCCGACCGTCATCGCTCTCGGAATTCTGGCGATGGATTGGCGCGTCGGGTTGGTTCTCGTCGCGTCGGCGCCGGTGCTCTTCTTCGCCTACCGGGCCATTGGCCGGGTCGGCGGGGAGTCGGACGAAGCGCATGCTGACGCCGTCGCTGCCGTCTCCGGCAGGCTGATCGAGTTCACCCGCGGCCAGCAGGTGATTCGCGCCGCGGGCGACGGTTCGGCGGCGGACGCGATGGTGGATGAGGCGATCCAGGCCCAACACGATGCGTTCGCGAAGGCGACGTCGACGCAAGGCGCGGCCATCGGACGGTTGGGCTCGGTCGTCCATGCGGTGTTCACGGCGGCGGTGGTCGTCGCCGTGGCGGTCGCCGCGACGGGCGGGATGTCACCGGCGCATTTGGCGCCGATGCTCATTGTGGTCGTCCAGTTCACCGGACCGATCACCACGGCGGGAGCGTTGTCCGGCGGTTTCGGCGCGGGCCGCAACACGTTGGCTGCGCTGCGTGAGCTGCGGGCGATCCCCGTCCTTCCCGAGCCTGCCGCACCGGAGCTGCCCGACGGGCATGACGTGGAGTTCCGCGGCGTGAGCTTCGGGTACGGGGAGAAGAAGGTCCTCGACGGCGTCAGCTTCCGTGCGCCTCAGGGAGCGCTGGTCGCCATAGTGGGACCTTCGGGGGCGGGCAAGACGACGGTCATGCGGCTGCTGTCGCGGTTTCATGATCCGGACTCGGGGGAGATCCTCATTGGCGGGGTGCCCTTGCCTCGGATCGGCACCGACGGCGTGAACTCGCTGGTGACCCCGGTGTTCCAGGAGACGTTCCTCTTCGACGCGTCCGTGCGGGACAACGTGGTCTTCGCCGACCCCGGATTCGGTTCCGGGCCCGGCGACGGAGACCGCTTGCGCGAGGCCGCCCGGCGATCCGGGGTGGACCGCATCGTGGAGCTGCTGCCTTCCGGGTGGGATAACCCGGTGGGGGAGGAGGGGACGCTGCTGTCGGGAGGCGAGCGGCAGCGCGTCGCCATCGCCCGGGCGCTTCTGAAGGATTCCCCGGTGGTGCTTTTCGACGAGCCGACGTCCTCGCTGGATGCGGCCACTGAGCGGGCGATTGTTGGCACGATGGAAGCGTTGCGCGGCGATCGCACCGTGATCGTCGTCGCCCATCGCCTGCACACCGTCCGCGATGCCGACCTCATCGTCGTGCTTTCGGAGGACGGGACGGTCGCAGAACGGGGCACGCACGATGAATTGCTGGCGAAGGGCGGCCGCTACGCCGAGTCGTGGACGTGCCGGACGGGAGGCTCCCCGGGCGCCTGATCCTCGTCCGTCGAGGACCATCGCTCCGGTCCGGTACCGGTGCAGTGGTCCCGCCACGCCGTCCCGGTCAGCGGGTCCTCGACGATGCCCTGGGCGACAGGGTCGTAATTGAAGCCGTAGTGCTCGGTGCGGTGGGCGGGGCACACGTCTTGGACGGTGATGTTGGTGACGCCGGGTTCCCGCACGAAGGAGTTTTAGTGGGGGAGCACGGCATTGTCGTGCCGCGTGCCCAGGAAGGTGTATCGCACGCCCGGTCGAGTGATGTCGCCGATGGTCAGCTCATTCAGCAGCATGGAACCGGAGATCTGCTGTTCCCAGGCAAGCGCGTTCGTTTTGCCGGCGTTTCGGGAGTATCCGTGGCGCATCTCGGGGTGGACGTCAAAGCGATCGGCTGCGCTGTGCGCCCGGGGCCCGTGGTTCGAGGCACCGGTACCGATGAGCTGTTCGACGACCCGGTCCCCGCCCAGCTCCCGGATGTAGTGGTGGGGCAGGGGTCCGCTGCCCTGCGAATACCCGACGAGGTTAACCGCCGGGGCTCCGGTCGCGGCCAGCACCCGGTCGACGACGGAATCCAGTGTTTTCGAGCTGTGGCGGATGTCGCCGCTGAACACAGCCCATTCGACGGGGTGTCCATCGACGACGAGCGGGTTGTCGGTGAACGTGTAGGCGCAGAGCCCGGCCCGGGCGAGGCGGGACGCGAGGCCCGCCCATTTCGCGTAGGCGTCCTCCCGGGTCCCGGGAATGAGGATGACGGGCAATTCACCGTCCCGGGGCGGCACCGGAAGTCGTTGGCGCCGGGGGCACCAGACCGGGCTTGGCCATGGACAGGGCCCGGGCGGCCGCGGGTGAGGTTTGCCGGCGGCCGGGCCACCGGTCGGGAAACCGCCGTCCGACAGCGACGAGGGGATTCTCGTTACCTCGTCGGGGGTGTTCCTATATAGGTTGTCAACTCCGTGGGTGGGCTTGTTGGGGGTGTGAAGGGTTTCTGCTTCGTCTCGTAGATGTTGTTTTGGGTACCTTGAGGAGCCGGTTGGGCTTGCTGTGCAATCGGCTTGGATGGGGGTCTGTTGGCTTTAGGCTGCTGCAGCCTCCTGAGCTGTAGAGATGTCTCGGTAGTGCTCGCCGTTTCGCATCATGGAGAAGAGAGCGTTGAGGCGTCGGCGTGCGAGTGCGACGACTGCGGCGTTGTGTCTTTTGCCTTCTTTGCGTTTTCGTTCATAGAATTGCTGGGAACGCTCGTGGAATCTGGTCGATGCAGAAGACGATTGCCATAGGGCGTTCTTTAATTTTTGTTGCCAGCGCGGTTGGGTGAATTCGGCATAATGGACGTTCCTGATTGATTTGTCCGTGGTGATAGGCCTGTATAGGACGCTAGGTGCGCTGCATCGGGGAGGTCGGACATATCGCCAACAGTCATGAGGATCTGCGCGGCGCTACGTGGGCCGATGCCGGGCATGGATAAAAGAATCTCGGTTTGAGGAATGTCTTGAATGAGCTTGAGTACCTGTGCTTCGATTTCCTTGCGATGCTCGAGTTTGGCCAGTGCGTCTTTGGCGGACATTGCTACGCCAAGTTCGGCGTATTCTGCGCCGGCAATGGACATGGTCTGTCCGTGGATGGCAGCAAGCATGGCATTGATGACAGGCTCGGGATTGCGTGCTTTGTGACTGCGCGCAAAGGCTGCTAGGCGTGTTTTACCGATGCGTCGAATCTTGGTGGGGCCGCCGTATTTTGCAAGTAGGTGGAGGATCCATTTTCGGTGAATCATCTGTCCGCGCAGGACATGTTCGAATGCAGGATTGGTTCCCACGAGCGCGGATCGCATCTGGTTAATTTGGCGTGTGTAGGCTCGGGCGAGGTCTTCGTCGATACCGTTGAGAACTTTTGGCTGGGTAAAGACTTCCTCAACGCGGTCGACGTTGCGCAGGGCGTCTGGAAGGTTAAGACCGGCATGGGCGATGACGTAGGCGTCGCGTACATCGGTCTTTGAGTTGCCGACGTGGATGCGAGAGAGCTGTCGCATCGCAAGCCCTGGTAGATAGCGATCGTCTGCCCCCCATGTCTTGGGCGACTGCGACGGTTAATCGGCTGATGTTGTTGGGTTGATCGACAATGACAAGGACTGAGGTGTTGTCGGCGAGGAATTGGCCGAAGAGCTTGCGGAGCGAGCTTTTATGCTGATTGATGCGTTTGGACAGGACTTGCCTGCCTTGGGGATCGAGGACGCAGGCGTGGTGGAAGTATTTGCCGACGTCCACGCCAATGACGAAGTCATAGGCCATGGGTGTGTTCCTCCTAGCGATGAATTAGAAGTTGGACTATTTGAGCTTCATCGCTGGGGGTGGTCGGACATACTTAGTACTGGCATCTACATTACTGTGAGACCTCATACCACCTGGGCTGGGTCAGGTTCCTATTGAGCTGTTTGAGTATGTCACTGTCTTCGGCGGCATCACCCCCGGATCATTTTCAGACAGGGGCGGGAATAAGCCATACCGAAGCCAGCGACTAGTTCTACTGTCCTTTCAGACGGAGGGAACGGAAATAAACATAACCCGCCCAATCGGGTGGACAGGCTATGAATCTTCGGTGCTCTGAGGTGGAACTGCTAACAACGAAATGGGGGGCGATGTTGGACGGGAGCGGCATCTACAAGGTTGCGTGGCAGCGCGCCGAAGAGATGCTCGGTTCGCAGGTGCTGCATCCTTTTGGTCCCGACTGGGACGTATTTAAAGTACGCGGCAAAATTTTCTTGCTGTTGACAGCGGTGACCGGTCAACAGCAAATGATCATTAAGGCCGAGCCGGAGGACTGCCAAGCGCTACAGCAGCAGTATCCATTCATTGCGCCGGGCTACCACATGAATAAGCGGCATTGGGTTTCTGTCTATCCACACGCAGATCTGCACGAACGGCTGGTAGAGGAGTTAGTCACGGACTCCTATCGTTTGGTGGTGGAAAAGCTGCCGAGAGGGCGGCGGCCGATCGATCCGTCCTCTGTGCACTAAAGCCCTTTGTATTAAGGACAATGGCGAGTCACTTTAAAATTAAAGCCATGTTGATAGAATAAATCCCATGACCGAGCGCGATGACTACTGGCTAAATGATGAAGAGCTCGCATCATTTATGTCCTTAATGAGCGTAAATATTCGCTTGACCAATATTTTGGATGCTCAGCTGCGTGATGACGCAGGCCTGAGCTTTTTTGAATACACGGTGCTCTCTCGGCTATCTGAGGCGGAAAATCGCGAGATGCGTATGCGTGATTTGGCGATTACGGCCAATGGATCTTTGTCCCGCTTGAGCCAGGTCGTTACGCGCCTAGAAAAGCAGGGGTGGGTCGTGCGCCAGCCGTGCCCGACTGATGGCCGCACCACCATGGCAAAGCTCACGGATAGCGGCTGGGACAAAGTAGTAGAGACCGCGCCTAGACACGCTAAGCAGGCGAGGAGGTCCGTGATGGATAACCTGACCCGCACGCAGATCCGCCAGATGCTGCAGATCAATGAGCGGATCATAAAGGCCATTGAGAATGATGAGCGTTATGGTGGGCGCTATTAAGCAGCGCACTTTGCGGGGCTATTGCTTGGGATAGCCGCGGCGGGCCGAGACGGTTTTATCGAAAGGGATCCAAAACCGTAGGGCCGCTTCTTGGTTTTTAGAGATACCGATACGCGGTCCGCGTACCCATTCTGGTTCGGAGGTTCGCTCTACAATCTGAATCGGTTGGTGGTTATCTTCCAACGTGAAGCCTAGGGCCTTGCCCAAATTTCCTGGTCCGCGGGCGAGATTATGAAAATCAGTGGTGCCGCGGCGAGCGAAGGCGATATCGGCACCCTCGATGATTTCACCGCCGCGCAGCAGGCAGCCCTGGCCAGTCCCTTCAGGGGCACAGACGATATTGACGTTGCGGTGGATGCCGTAAGAAATATAGACGTAGAACCTGCCCGGCGGACCGAACATGGCCGCATTGCGCGGGGTCTTGCCATTGAAGGTGTGTGCCGCGGAGTCCTCGGCGCCTAGGTAAGCCTCGACCTCAGTGAGGCGGATGCTCACTCCGGCATGGGTGAGGGTGCAGCCGAGGAGTTGGGGAGCGACGGCGTCGGCAGTCAGAGCAAAATCAATCATTAACCACGAGCGTAGTAGCGCTTACCTGCCACAGGGGTGCGCAGGAGGCGATCCATGCTCACAGGCTCGAGGCCCTTGGCGCGTAGGCCATCGATGACGCAATCGGCAGCGTCCACGGTGGTGGGGTGGATATCATGCATCAAGACGATGGAGCCGGCGCGGGCACCCTGCACGGCCGAGGAACAGACGTGCTCAGAGTTGCGGTCCTTCCAATCCACGGTGTCGACGTCCCATAGCGCCTGGGAGACGCCCTTATCGCGGGTTACCTGATCCACGGTGGCGTTGGTAGCTCCGTAGGGCGGGCGTACCCAGCGCGTCCCCTGGCCGGTGGCCTTCTTAATAGCGGCGTTACCGGCGTCTATCTCTTGGGATACCTGCTCGTAGGACAGCGTGTTGAGTTGGCGGTGGCTCTTGGTGTGGTTGCCGATAGTGTGGCCCTCGGCCTTCATGCGTTTGAGGAGCTCAGGGTGCTGCTCAGCACTGGGGGCGATCACCATGAAGCTTGCGTGCGCGTTCTTTGCTTTGAGCTTGTCCAGCAGGCGGTTGGTCTCGGCGCCGGGGCCGTCGTCGTAGGTGATAGCTACGCAGTTGGCACAGTCGACGCCACCTTCGCTGCGCGGCTGCGGCTTCTTTGGAGCTGGGGCGGCGGGTGCCTTCTTCCCGGGGGCAGTGTGTGGAAATGCCTGGGAGCTGAAATCTTCGACCTGTGCGCGGGCATCCTCGAGGCGATGGTTGATTTCTCCTTGAATATCCGCGCTTGAAGACGCAGGCAATCGTGGGATTTGCGGTAACTGTGCATGAGCGGCTGCTGGCATGGCGGCGGCAATAAGCACGGTGAGTGCAGAGGTGAGAATGCGGCGCATAGTCTTCCTAAGGATGAGGGAAAGTGGACACGATGTGCCCATGACTCTAGCGCCTGCGTGTTACAGAAGTGATAGGACATGCCTAAAGTGACCAAGGTGGTTTGTGTGGTTCAGGTTTGGAGTTACTTCGCCTGCGGTAGTAAAGTATTTAGGCACTGGGGCATTAGCTCAATTGGTAGAGCATCTGCTTTGCAAGCAGAAGGTCAGGAGTTCGATTCTCCTATGCTCCACAGTATGAAGTCCGGTTTCCTCTTCGGAGGGGCCGGACTTTTTCTATGTGGAGGGGTTCAGGGGGTTGATTTAGCGATTTTCGTCCATACAAACTGTGGTTTCCGTCGACGGTTGTGCCGGTTTACATGGACGAAAATCGTGAACGGTGAAAGAAGAGGGCGGAAGTGTGCAAGGTCGCGGGGGAGAAACTTTCAGTACAGTGAACGGGGAATCATTACTGTCCCGCGATACCACTAGGAGACCAACCATGACCGCCAATGTTCGCTACAGTGATCCCTTTACCTCCACAGAGAAGAAAGTCTCGGCGCCGGAAGGCGCAGAATACGTTGTAGTGCGCAAGCGCGGCGAAGCCGCGGTGGATGGTGAGGTTGTGAGCTTTCACAGCACCCGCGAAGAGGCGCGTGAGGCAGTTATGGCTGGCCTGACCGAAGAATTTAAGACGGCCGTGGATAACGAGCCGATCTACGTCACCCACGCCCGCCTGCGTTCGATTTAGAAGCGCTTGACCATCACAAAATGATCCTTGTGGCTGCCTACGTGTTCGAAGCCGAGGTGCTCGTAGAGGCCCTTGGCGCGGGGATTATCGGGGTGGACGGCTAGCGAGATGCCGGGGGCGCGCAGGGTCTGGGCGAGGGAAATGGCGGCGTCGATAAGCGCGGTGGCAATGCCCTGGCCCTTATAGCGGGCCTCGACCGCGATGGCGAGCTCCGGAATGGCGGGTTCGACAAAGCCAAAGCCGTGATTGTCCTCCGTACCCCAGTTGAGCCACACGCCGCCAGCCGGGACGAGCTCCTGCCAGGCGATGAAACCGCCCTGGTTGGGATCCCAATTTTCCACGTAGAAGGCGAAATCATCGGCGAAGTCGGGGGAGAGCTCGCCGTGCTCGTCACCGAAAGTATCGGTAAGAAAGTTGAGGCGGGCGAGGTAGGTGCGGTCAGATTCCTGCGTTGCGCGAAGTTCCATAAGATCCACGATAGACGGCGAGGCAGCAGCGTGGGGGTGGGCATGCGAAAATCCCCTCCGCACAGGTTGGTGAACTGCGGGGAAGGGATTGTGCTAACGCTTAGGCTAGGTGGTAATTGCGGACGTCGTGACCGTTGAACTCGCGCTCGATGCCGGCCTCATCCACGGAGTGGAAGGTGGTTCCGTTATCGATGGCGAAGCGCAGGTTGTCCACGCGAGAGGAAGGGTCTTTGGACACCGCGCCCGCCGGGAAGTAGTACGTTGAGCCGTCTTTGAGCTTGACGGTGAGAGACTCAAAGCTCATTGTTCATCTCCTTGTAGAAAGATCCCTAATGTGGGAATTCAATCAAGAGACTTTTGTCTAAGCAAAGAAATGAGATCTAGACAACGCTATACATACCCCCACGGCGGGGTGATAAGCGTATTTATTCATCGGTTTGCAGGCGGTGCTTGCCCTCGTTTTGGTGGTCATCGGTAACGCGGGTGGTATCAACTGGCTGAGCAGCTTCTTCCTCGCGGTGCTTGGCCAGCTGTTCGTCGATGGAACCGAGAAGTTCCTCATCGCGTACGGCACCTTCTTCAACGAGGTCGGACTGGTTGTCATTCTCGCTGGTGGAGGTGTAGACCAAGGTTGACTCCGGAGCGGTATGGGAATCGGACTGGAAGTCATCCACGCGCGGCGGGGTCTGAGATGGCTTGTCATTGGAGCGCAGCCAGTAGTAGGCGGCACCGGCCGCAGCGGACAGCACAGCGATGATGCCGGCGAAGATCCAGCCCTTAGAGGACTTCTTATTCTTCTGCTTCTTGGCTACCTTGGCGGATTTCTTCTTGAGATTCTTTTGTGCCTTCTGGGAATCCTTCTTGGCCTGCTTGCGGGCCTTCTTAGCCTTCTTGGTGGCTTCTTCCTTGGCGTCGTTCAAGCGCTCGGTGGCGTCTTCGCGGTAGTCGTTGAATTCCTCCAGAGCACGCTCGAGGCGAGAGTGTGCGGCGCGGGTAACAGCGCCGGCCTGGCGGCGGGATTCGGCGAAGGTGTCATTATCGCGCTCGTCCATCTTCTGTGCGGCTTCTTCCAAGGCGGTATAGGCCTCGCGGGACTTTTCCTCGCGGTAGTTATTGAACTGGCTCCACAGGTTCGATGCGGTCTTGAAAGCCACGTTTAGCGTGGTGGGGTTCATGGGGTGGAACACTCCTTAACTCAGATTTATCAATTCGTTTTCACCCAGCATAGTGACGCGGTGGGAGGTGTACCACCGTTGGCGCTGTGGCGTGCTGGGGGTACGCACCGGAAATAGACCGCTTGGTTCAGATTGCGGGATTATTATTCAGCCGATTTTTCGCCAACCTCGCAGTTTGCAGGGCTGCAAAGGTATTACCATTGACAGATTGCTATCGCGCAAACTGAACAGCTTGGTACGTTTTTCTCAACACACCAACGACGACCAGCAAAGGAGGTGACCATGAGCCCGCGACTATCTGCTTCCGCACCCTTGGATTATGAGAGCGAAGAAGAAGCAAATGTGCCCCAGCGCCTTGCCCTGTCTTTCGAGGTAATCCCGCCGCGCCACAATGCCGATGCCGCCAAGATCGACCGCCTTTTAGAGGTCCTGGAAAGCTATCACCCCGATTACATCGCTGTGACCAGCTCTCAGCGCTCCGGGTGGTTGGAAGGAACCGCGGCCTTCATTGAGAAGATTTCGCAGAACACCTCCATGCGCCCGCTGGCGCACTTGGCGTGCACAGCCGGATCGCGCGATGAGCTCATCGAATGGATTAATCGCTTAGTAGATGCTGGCGTGCGCGGTCTGCTAGCTCTGCGCGGCGACCTTCCCGAAGGCGGCATGCCAGAGCACTACCTGCAGCATGCCGATGAACTGGTTCGCCTCATCCGTGAGTTGGAAAGCCACCAGGCAGCCCGCTTTGCCGCCGGCCGTCTCGCGGTAAGCGTAGCTTGCTACCCCAGCGGCCATGCCGAATCCAAAAACGAGGACGAGGACTTCGACGTTCTGCTCAATAAGCAGCGCCTTGGCGCGGACTTCGCCATCACCCAGCTTTTCTTTGACGCCGAGGATTTCCTCCGCTTCGCCCAAAAGGCCAAGTTGGCCGGGGTAAAAATCCCCCTTATTCCGGGGATTATGCCCATGACCAGCCTGCGCCGGTTGGAGCGAATGGGCCAGCTGTCCGGGCTGACCGTACCCGAAAGGGTGCGCACTCAGCTCGCGGCAGCGAAAACCCCAGAAGAGGAATACGAAATCGGCATGGAGCTTACCGCCCAATTGGCCCGCACCATCGTGGCCGGCGGCGCGGACGGCCTCCATATCTATACCCACAACAATCCGGACATTACCCAAGACCTGTTATCTCGAATCGGAGTAGACAATGACGAACACTAACTTCCCCAAGGCGACGATTGAGGGCTATCCGCGCGTCGGTGCTAATCGCGAACTCAAGCGCGCGCTGGAATCCTACTGGGCCGGCCGCATCGATGCGGAGACCTTCGAGTCTGCCGCGCACTCCCTGCGCTTGGATACCTATAACCGCTTGCGCGACCTCGGTCTTACTGAGGACTATGCCATTCCAGCCGACGTCGCTTACTACGACCAGGTGCTCGAGACCGCACTGACCGTTGGCGCGGTGGCTGGCGAAACCCTGGATGATGAGTTCACCTTGGCTCGCGGCAATAAGGACACCGCGCCGCTGGAGATGACCAAGTGGTTCGATACCAACTACCACTACATCGTCCCAGAAATCTCCGATGACCAGGACTTCACGGCGCATCCACAGCGCGTTATCAAGCTGGTGGAAGAGGCCCGCGCAGCAGGCCATACCGTGCGCCCGTACCTCGTCGGTCCAGTCACCCTGCTGGCGCTATCCAAGCAGGCTGAGGGTGCTACTAAATCTCCGCTCGACCGCCTGAATGATGCCGTAAAGGCCTACCAGGAGATACTGGCCGAGCTGGATAAGTCCGGCGTGAAGTGGGTACAGCTGGCTGAGCCTGCCCTGGTAGCAGACCTGACCGTTGCCACCGATGAGGAGCTAGCCGCCCACACCAAGCGAGCCTATGAGGCCATTTTGAGTGCGGACAACCGCCCGCAGGTATATCTCACCACGCCTTACGGCTCTGCGCGCAAGGGTCTTGACGTTCTGGCGGAACTTAAGCCAGAGGCCGTCCAGGTGGACCTTTCCGTGGGCACCCTGGCACTCGATGAGGGCTACCTTGAGCGCGTGAAGAACCTGAACACCCACGTGGTTGCCGGGCTTATCGACGGTCGCAATGTCTGGGCCGCCAACCTGCGTGACCTGCGCTCCAAGTACGAGGATCTAGAGACAAGCCTCGACTCCCCCTCCGTATCTACCTCCGTATCCCTACAGCATGTGCCGCACACCGTGGAGGCAGAAACCAAGCTGCCTGCCGACGTTGCTACTTGGTTCTCCTTCGCCAACGAGAAGGTCAAGGAAGTCGTCGCCCTGTCCCAGGGCCCGCTGGAGGTACCGGAGGCGTATAGCATCAGCGACCGCGCGGTGCGCACCCGTGCTGATTCCGAGCGCATCCACAATGCGGCGGTGAAGGCGCGCATCGAGAAGCTGCCGGCCGGCGAGGTCAAGCGCGAGCCTGCCTTTGCCGAGCGCAACGAGGCGCAGAAGGAACTCGGCCTCCCGCAGCTGCCGACTACCACCATCGGTTCCTTCCCACAGACCAAGGAGATCCGGCAGGCGCGTGCGGCGCACCGCAAGGGCGAGCTTTCCGACGCCGACTACAACGCCGCCCTCAAGGATGAGGTCAAGTCCGTCATCGAGCTGCAAGAGCGTCTCGGCCTCGATGTACTCGTACACGGCGAGCCAGAGCGCAATGACATGGTTCAGTACTTTGCCGAGCTGCTCGAAGGCTTTGTGGTTACCGAAAACGGCTGGGTCCAGTCCTATGGCTCCCGCTGCACCCGCCCGCCAATAGTCGTAGGCGACATCTCACGCCCGGCTGCGATGACCACCGAGTGGTCCAAGTACGCGCAATCGCTCTCGGAGCACCACGTCAAGGGTATGCTCACCGGCCCGGTGACTATCCTGGCCTGGTCCTTCGTCCGCGATGATGTGCACCAGTCCGTCTCCGCTGATCAACTTGGCGTTGCGCTGGCGGATGAGGTCCGTGACTTGGAGGAGGCCGGCATCGATATCATTCAGATCGATGAGCCCGCTCTGCGCGAGCTGCTGCCGCTACGTGAAGAAGATCGCAAGGCCTATCTGGATTGGGCCGTGCGCTCCTTCCGCCTGGTAGCGCTCGAGGCCAAGCCGACCACTCAGATCCACACCCACCTGTGCTACTCGGAGTTCGGCCAGATCATCGATGCCGTTGCTGGTCTGGACGCCGATGTCACCTCTATCGAGGCGGCCCGTTCCCGCATGGAGCTGCTGGAGGATATCGACGAGACCTTCCACTCCGAGATCGGACCGGGAATCTATGATATCCACTCGCCGCGCGTGCCATCTGTAGCGGAGATGGCCGAGCTTATCCGTGCTGCGCTCAAGCACGTACCGGTTGAGCGCCTGTGGGTTAACCCGGACTGCGGCCTTAAGACTCGCGGCTACGAGGAGACCGAGGCCTCCCTGCGCAATATGGTGCTGGCCCGCGATGAGGTACGTGAATCCCTCTAAAACCTCATAATCACACGGAATCCCGGCGGGGAAATGGGCAAAAAGTCCTTAACTGGCCGGGATTTCGTGCTTTGCTTTATACCGCTTGTTGATCCACCCGATTATCATCGGCAGCACGGAAATTGCCACGACGATGAGCATAATGATGTCGATGGAGTGGGCGATGCCCGGGATGCCGCCCAACAGTACGCCGACCAGCAGCATGGAGCCTACCCAGCCGATGCCGCCGAGGATATTCCAGCGCAAGAAGGAGTTGTAGCCCATTTCCGTGGTGCCGGCGGCGAAGGGGACGAAAGTGCGCACGATTGGTACGAAGCGGCCTAATACCAGGGCCAAAGGACCGTGACGCTGGAAGAAGTCTTCCGCGCTATCGAGGTGCTCAGTGCGCAGGATGCGGGCATCGTCCTTGAAGAGTTTGCGCCCGAAGCGGCGACCCAAATAGAAGCCCACTTGGTCGCCCGCGAAGGCAGCCACTGCTGCTACGACAAAGAGCAGCCAGGCAATGATGTCTAGCTCGTGGCGCAGGATTGCGGCGGTAACGAGCAGCGAATCACCCGGCAGGAAGGGGAAAAGCACGCCGGATTCGATGAAGATGACCACGGCTACGCCGAGTAGAATATAGGGGCCGAAACTTTGGAGCAGCGAGCCTGCGTCCATAAGGTTGTGCAGGGAGGACAAGAAATCCATGTGTGGATCCTTTCGTAGCGATTTCTTTAGTATCCTCTGCACATTGCGAACTTGCTGCGAATCAGCTGGGTGTCCGAATGGAATCGGTATGTTTCTTTGCTCGTTCTAGCTTCTAGGTTAGGAACATCACTAGCGTGGGAGTATGAAGCACTCCGCATTCCGCAATAGTCAAGATACCTTCCTTTCCGATGCCCTTGCCGGGCTCATCGCAAACCACCCCGATGCCTGCTGGCACGACGTGGGATTCATCGGCCGCACCACATCACTGCACACCGCGGACGGTGATCCAGCAGTGGCGGTGATTTCCGGTGGTGGTTCCGGTCATGAACCGATGCACGCCGGGTTCGTCGGTCAAGGCATGCTCGCTGCGGCCTGTCCGGGACTGCTCTTTACCTCCCCCAACGCGGTGCAAGTCAGTGAGGCCACCCAGTGGGCGGACCAGGGCAGGGGAGTAGTGCACGTAGTGAAAAACTACACCGGGGACGTCATGAATTTCACCGTCGCCCGCAACGCTGCCGAGGCGGTAACCACGCGCACGGTGTTGGTAGCCGATGATCTTGCCACTGATGGCCATGAAGATGGCCCCGGCCGACACGGCACGGGCGCAACGATCTTGGTTGAAAAGGTCGCCGGCGCTGCTGCATATCGCGGCGACGACGTGGATAAGGTTGCTGAATTAGGGCAGCGTGCCGCGGATAATTCCCGCAGCATGTCCGTGGCCTTGGGCGCCGGATTCATGCCGACTACCGGCCGCGAGACCTTTGACCTTGCAGCCGGTCAGATGGAGGTGGGAGTGGGTATTCACGGTGAGCCGGGCACGCACACCGAGCAGGTAGATAGCGCGAGCGCCATCGTGAATCAGGTCCTAGATAAGATCGTGCCAGCCCTTGACCTGGGCCAAGGCGATGAAGTGGTGTGCCTGGTCAACGGCCTAGGCGGCACCACCCCGCTGGAGCTGAGTTTGCTCTTTGGTGAGGCCTCCGCGCAGCTGGCCCAGCGTGGCGTCACCGTCGCTCGGTCTTTGGTGGGATCCTATGTCACCGCGGTCAATATGCACGGTGCTTCCTTTACTCTGCTCAAAGCCGATGCGGAGCTGCTCAAGCTTATCGACGCCCCCACTGCCGCCCCCGCCTGGCCACACACCCTGGGCCGCGCGAAGGCGGTGGAACCCGCCACCATCACCTTCCAGGATGAACTTCCCACCGAGGGCGAGGAGAATCAGTGGCTCACCGCCTTTGTGGAGCGTCTCCAAGCCTCCTTCGAGGCGCTTACGGAGCTGGACCGCAAGGCCGGCGACGGCGACTTTGGCCAGAACATGGAGGCGGCTTTCGGGGGCATCGAGCTTCCCCTGCGTGGCACCGATACCGAGATCCTCACCGGGCTGGCTAAGCGCCTGCTCGTCCTCGCAGGTGGCACTTCCGGCGCCGTCTTCGGCACGCTCTTCAACGAGCTGGCCCGGGCGGAGTCGCTGGACGACGGACTCAATGCAGCGGCTGACCTCATCCACGAGCTCGGCGGCGCCCAGCGCGGGGATCGCACCATGCTCGATGCTCTTATCCCGGCCGCAGAAAAGGCCCGCGAACTAGGAGCGAAGAACCCGGACGCGGAAACCTTGCAGGCGCTTTTCGAAGCCGCCCATGCCGGCGCCCTCGACACCGAAGACCTCGCGGCAAAGAAGGGCCGCGCCTCCTACCTGGGCGATCGCAGCAAGGGCGTTATCGATCCGGGCGCGATCGTGGTCAGCTGGCTCTTTGGGGGAGAACCTCTCTCAGTGCGCTAAGCGAGCGCAGATCTCCCTCACCAGCACGGTCGAGGTGGAGGGCGCGCAGCCCCGCTTTGCACGCACCCTGCACATCATTGGCCAGGGAATCGCCCACCATGAGCGTGTTCGCGGGGTCCACTTCCAGCTGGCGGCAAGCAGCGAGGTAGGCCTCCCGTTGTGGTTTGGGGCAGCCGAGGTCAACGGTGGGGATGAGGTGGACGTCGGCAAGCGCAAGGCCCGTTGCTTCCAGCTTCGCCTGCTGCATCTCTCGCTCGCCGTTGGTGAGCACGCCTACCTGAAAACCGGATTCGAGGGCCCAGGTGAGGGTGGGCAGGGCGTCGGCAAAAGCGCGCCATTGCTCCCGGTAGGCGGAAAGATAGCCGTCGTAGGCGGTCAGGGCCTCGGCATCGCTCATGTTCCGGCCGAGGAATTCGCGGCAGCGCGCCGCGCGCTGGCCGTGGTGCGAGACCTCGCCGCGCTCATAGGCTTGAAACCACTTTCGTTCAATGGCCGCGAAACGCGCATGCTGGCCCTCGGGCAGGCCGAGTTCGCGGCACCACTGATCCACCGCGTCTCGGGCCGCGCCGGTGTGATCGAGCAAAGTGTCATCCAGATCAAAAAGCAACGCGCGAATCATGCCTTCAGGTTAGCGCGATCGCTGACAGCGTTATGTCATGTACGGCAGGCGCGCGCTAAATTCTTTACAATGGCTGGCATGACTCAGAAGACCGCAACTGCAACGATGCATACCAACTACGGTGACATTGTTATCGATCTCTTCGGTAACCATGCACCGGTAACCGTTGAAAACTTCATCGGCCTGGCCAAGGGCGAGAAGGACTACTCCACCCAGAACGCAAAGGGCGAGCAGTCCGGCCCGTTCTATGACGGCGCAATCTTCCACCGCATTATCGATAACTTCATGATCCAGGGCGGCGACCCGACCGGCACCGGCCGCGGTGGCCCGGGCTACCAGTTCCAGGATGAGTTCCACCCGGAGCTGCAGTTCGACCGCCCATTCCTGCTGGCTATGGCCAATGCCGGCCCAGGCACCAACGGCTCTCAGTTCTTCATCACCGTGGCGCCAACCCCGCACTTGAATAACCACCACACCATCTTTGGTGAGGTTACCGATGCCGCCTCTCAGGAGGTTGTGTCCAAGATCGCCAAGGTTGATACCGACCGCATGGACCGTCCGCACGAGGACGTCGTTATCGAGTCCATCGATATCGCGTAATCGCCTTTTCCTTCGAGCCCGTCACCGCATTTTCGTGCGGCGGCGGGCTCGTTGCAGTTTTCCCCGAGCTATCCACAGCTAGACCCCGCCTAAAGGACTGACAACTTCATGACCATGGTGAGAAACTATGTCCGCGCTACCCCGGCGACCGCGCTCATCGCCGCCGTCTGCATTATTGCTTGGCTGATTACCGCGGTGCAGGCGCGCACGCTAGGTGCCACCTTCTATGATTCCCCGCTTGCAGCGGATTGGGGACTGTGGGGACCGGATTATCCCTTCCGCCCTCAGGCTGCGCTGTCTTCGGAGTTCATGCACCTAGACGCAGGCCACTTAGCGGTGAATATGATCATGCTCTTGCTCATAGGCAAGGAGGTGGAGCGGACGCTTGGTACTGGGTTGTATCTCGCCGCTTATTTCACCTCTTGTCTGGGTGCGTCCGCCATGATCTTGAAATTCGACTTCAATACCCCCACTGTTGGCGCCTCCGGTGCTCTCTTCGCTCTCATGGTCATGCTTGTGGGCGCTTACCGGCAGCGCGGACTCAATCTCCGCGCGCCCATCGCCCTCGTTGTGGCGAATGTGGCCTATACCTTCCTGGCCGATGGCGTATCTCTGTGGGGGCACCTCGGCGGGTTGTGCACAGGCATCGTGTTGAGCCTTTTCCTCTATCGAAAAAGCCCAGTTTTTCGCTGGAGCGGTGTTGTTGCGGTGACCGCGGTGCTCCTCGCGTTCTTAGCCCAACAAGCTGGGGTTTGGGGATAACTGTGGAATTTGATCACCGGAAAGCATGTGCGAAAAATTTCCACAATGTTTATCCACATTGTGGATAACTACATTTTTGTAATTTACCGAACGTCTTTCCGGAGGTTTCCCTGATCACGCTGGTCTAGGGCGTGTGAAAGTGGGAAAATCCACCTGTGGAAGCCCGTGAAAACAGTTATCCACAGGGTGTTAATAATTGTGTGAAATTCACATTTCACAGGTTTTCTCCACAGCCTGTGGATAACTTTCTACCCATTGTGTTAACAAGACTGATAAATTTGGGTACTGACCTGCATAAGGAGCATTGTGGATTACCAACCCCGCGCTGTGATTGTCGGCGCAGGACCTAATGGGCTCACAGCCGCGGCGCGTTTGGCCATGGCTGGCTGGAGTGTGGATATCTATGAGCGGGCCGGCTGGGCCGGTGGTGCGGCGGCCTCCTCGGCGGAGATTTTCCCGGGCACGATTGTGGATCTCGGGGCGGCTGGTCACCCTTTTGGCATAGCGAGTCCGGCTTTCCGTTCCCTTGATTTGGAATCCCATGGCCTGCGGTGGCGAAACGCTCCTTATCCCATGGCCCACCCCTTAGAGGGTGCCCCGGCCGGGATCCTGCACAATTCGCTGGCGAATACGGTAGCGGAGTTGGGCGTTGATGCTCGGGCGTGGACACGGTTGCACGGACACATTGTCCGCCACATCGATGAGCATGTGGAAAACGCGCTTACTCCGCTGGTGCGCTGGCCCGATCGCTCCGTGCGCTTGGCACAGTTCGGTGCGGCCGGCATTTTGCCCGCCAGTCAGCTCGCCCGGGCGGCATTTCGCACCCCACAGGCCCGCGCGCTCTTTTCCGGCAGCGCGGTGCATGCTATTACTTCGCCCACCAAGCCTTTTACCTCCGCGTTCGGCCTGCTCTTTGGCGGGCTAGGCATGACCCGCGGTTGGCCCGTAGTGGAGGGCGGCACCGGTGCTCTTATCGACGCCCTACTGAGCCTCCTCCGCTCCCACCATGCCCGCCTCCATACCGGTTGCGAGGTTCGCGACCTGCGGGAATTACCTGAGGCCGAGGCGACTATTGTGAATCTGACCCCGCGCCAGCTTCTGAGCCTCGGAGGGCTAGAGCTTCCCAGTCATGTTCGCCGGAGCCTGGCGCGCTGGCGCTATGGCAGCGCCGTCTTCAAAGTGGATTTCCACCTCAGCGAGCCCGTGCCGTGGACCGACCCGCGCGTGGGCCAGGCCGGCACCGTGCATGTGGGAGGCACAGTGGAGGAGATCTGTAGGGCAGAGGGGGACGTCGGCAAGCAGCGCATGCCCGAGCGACCCCTAGTATTGGCCTGCCAACAATACGTGGCCGACCCTTCCCGGGGGCTTACGCTGTGGACTTATGCGCACGTCCCACATGGTTATGTGGAGCGCTATCCGGGCGAGGTAACCGAATTGATTAGCGCTCAGATCGAACGCTTTGCCCCCGGTTTTCGGGATACCATCTTGGCTACCCACGCCACTAGCCCGGCCGAACTGGAGCGGTGGAATCCCAACTTGGTGGGCGGCGATATTGCCGGCGGGGCCATGACCGGGCTGCAAACTCTGCTGCGGCCACGCCTTTCACCCCATCTGCATCGTCTCGCGCCGGGAGTATTTATGGCCTCTAGCTCCGCCGCTCCCGGTGCTGGCGTGCACGGTATGCCGGGGTGGTGGGCCGCCGAAGAAGCACTCAGCGGGAAAGACGGCGCAGCCAGAAAAAGAGGCCCGCACCGATGAGCCAGAGAGTCGCAGCGGCGAAGTACCCAGGGATGGTCGTGGTGCGGGGTAGGTAGGAACTGCCTGGGACGAGCCCTGCTAGGACAGGCTCGAGGAGGAAGCCCAGGACGGCGAGGTAGTCGAACCACCGGAACTGGGCCGAGGCCGCGCCGGCCAGCCCCAATACCGGTCCAGAGATGAGCGCCAGGATAAACCATTGGGCGTTGTACTCAAATGCCTCGCGCCAGTTGTACACGCCGAAGACCACGAGCAAGGCGTAGTGCACGGCCAGCATCAAGACGATCATTTCCGTACCGGCCAGGAGTGCCTTGAGCCACCACCCCGAGAAATTCTTTCCTATGAGGTAGCTAAAGAATCCCCACACCATGCCCGAGCCCAGGACGTTACCTAGGTAGTTGCGCACGGAAAGGCGGAGGGGAGCGGCGCCGGTGAGTACTGTGGTGTCGGAAAACGCGATGTGCACGGCCGCGTAGGCCACCGAAATGATGAGGCCAGCAGCAAGAATGTGGCGAAACATGTGGCTCCTAGATATGAAAAACCCTCGCCACCTACAGGAAGCAGGGAGCGAGGGAGCAGGCTGGGAGGTCTAGCTTAGCGCCATCCCATGGTCATCAGCAGGCCGATGATGGCTAAGCCAAAACCGATGCCATAATTCCATGGGCCGAGTTCCGCCATGAACGGGATGTCCTCGCCGGCGAGGTAGTTGACCACGAGCCACAGCAAGCCGATGACCATCAGGCCTAGCATGATGGCGACGTACCACTTCGGTGTGCCCTCAGAATTGATCTTGACGGGCGTGCGGTTGGTAGCAGAGCTCGAGGTAGGGACGGAGGAGCTCTGGGAAATCTTTGACTTCGGCATAAGATACCTTTTCTAGAATTAAGTTCTTATCTAAGTTCGTACTGAGACCTTAGGATACCAGCAGCTATCGCTGCGGCAGAAGTGCAGCGGGGTCGAAATTCCACAGGCGGATTTCAATATTTTGATCCTTACGCATGGTATCGCCTGGATTCACAGAGGCCCAGCCAATCTTATTGGAATCTACCAGCGCACCGGTAGGAACCGGCTCGCCCACAATGAACTGGCCGGTCCAGCCCGCCTCCCGCAGCGCAGCCTCGGCCTGGCTTTCATTCTTGCGCACCACATCAGGGGCCTTAAAGAGCATGCCATTGGAGACCTCAACGGTAACGGGCTTGCCCTTTTCCAGCTCCGCACCCTGATTGGAAACGCTGAGCACCGTGCCCTTTGGCTCTAAGGAATCCACCTCGCGCACGTCCACATCAAAATCATTCGACTCCAAGCGGCTCTGGGCATCCTCGACGTCCATTCCGGCAACATCGGGAACGCGCTTCTTTTCGACGCCCTTAGATACCGTCACCCGTACCTTCGAACCCTTGGACAGCTGCGTGCCGCCTGCTGGGTCCTGCTTAATGATCTGGCCAGCGGGGGATTCATCGTTTTCTTCCGAGACATCGGAGTTGAGCGCCAAGCCCGCTTTTTCGAGGGCCTGGGCGGCCTCGTCCAAGGTCATGCCGGTGATATCCGGGACGTCAGTGATCTCCTTGCCTGAGGAAACAGTCAGCGTCACCGAGGCATTCTTTTGCAGCTCGGACCCCGGGGCGGGGTTGATGCGGATGGCATTATTGCGAGGGATATCCGGGTTGGCTTCTTCATTAACGGTGACCTGTAGACCCATGTCTTCGAGTTCCTTAACCACCTCATTGCGCTGGCGGTTTTCCACCTCTGGCACGATGATTTTGTCGTGCGGGGCAGATTGGGTCTGGCGTGGCTTTTCGGCATCCTCCTTGTCATTGGAGAAGAAATCCCAGGCGAAGTAGCCCACGATAGCTACCAGAAGGGCGACCAGGACGGCAGCCAACCACTTCATCCAGCCGCCGCCCTGCTTGTCATCGTCTTCGGAGGGGCGGGTGGATTGAATCGGTGCGCGGTGCGCTGCCGCGGCGGGTGCGGCGGCGCCCACCATCTCGGTAGGCTGCTCGACCTCGTCCTCATTAACGTGCATGCGCGCTGCTGCGGTGACCTGTCCATTGCGCAGGCGCTCCAGATCGCCGGCCATTTCCCAGGCGGACTGATAACGATCCGCCGGGTGTTTGGCCATGGCGGTAAGCACCACCGCATCGATATTGACGCGCTGGGTAGGAGTCAGTGAAGGATCCGCAATGAGCTCCGACGGTGGTGTCGGCTCTTCTTGCACGTGCTGGTAGGCAACTGCAAAGGGGGTTTCGCCCTCAAAAGGAGTATGGCCAGTGAGCGCCTCATAGAGTACGCAGCCCAGCGCATAGACATCGGAGCGGGCATCCGCATTCTTACCGCGGGCCTGCTCCGGGGAAAGGTACTGGGCGGTGCCAATAACGGCGGAGGTTTGCGTCATCGCCGAGGTGGAATCATCCAAGGCGCGGGCGATGCCGAAGTCCATCACCTTCACCTGGCCGGTGTTGGTGAGCATAATATTTGCCGGCTTGATATCGCGGTGGATAATGCCGGCTTCGTGCGAGGCTTGCAGGGCGTCTGCTACCGGTTTGAGGATATCCGCCGCTTCCTGCGCGGTCAGAGCCCCATCCTCACGAATAATATCGCGCAAGGTGCGGCCGTTGACCCGCTCCATGACGATATATGGGATGGTCATGCCATCCAGCTCGGTCTCGCCGGTGTCATAAACCGCCACGATATTGGGGTGATTCAGCTTGCCCGAGTTCTGGGCCTCGCGGTAAAAGCGCTCCCGGAAATTGACGTCGCGCGCCATTTCCGGGCGAAGCATCTTTACCGCAACCTGGCGGCCTAGGACGGTGTCCTCGGCAGCATAGACCTCAGACATGCCGCCGGTGCCGATGATCTCGCCTCTCCGATAGCGGTCATTGACCATCGCTTAGTCACCCTCCTGTGTAAGTAAATCGGCCAAGTCTCCGGGGAGCTCATTAGCCTGCGAGTTTACTGGAGTATCCAGCTCAGGTGTGTTTTCAACGTGCGTATCCTGTGGATTCTGTTGCGTCGGTACGGCCGGGGGCTGCTTTTGGTGGGTGGGTGAGTGGCGCGTAGGTGTCTCACGGTGAGTAGTACGCGGAGTCTCTTCTTGCTCCGTCTCCTGCGGCTCGGTCTCTGTCACCGTCACCGGTGCTGGGGCCTCCTCCGTATCTTCGTCCGGGGTGACTTGGTGGGTGGTGGTGGGATCGCGGTACTCCGTAACCACCGAGGTTTCCGGCGTGCTGGAAGGTTCGCTTTCTCTTTCTTTATCGCTCAAATTCTGATAGGTGGTGTAACCGCCGACGGCTAAAGCCGCGAGGAGCAGGGTGATACCCAGGCCTTTCAGGAAAGAAGAACCAGCCTTGGATTCCTTTTGCGGAGCGGTTCCCGCTGCGGGATGGATTGTGGTGGGTTGGGCGACGTTGCCCAGCATCTCCGTCGAAGCGGACGGCGATGGTTCTGGTGCGCGCTGCGCTAGCGGAGCGGACTTAGGCTGCGGCGGGCGCTTGCCCAAGCGGACTGCGGAGATAGCCAGAGTGAACTCGTTGCCGTCGGCGTAACGGGTGGCAGGGTCCTTGCGCAACGCAATGCGGATGAGTTCTCGAGCTGGCGCGCTGATATTCGTCGATAGCGGCTCCGGCTCCTGGTTGATATGGGCCAAGGCGATGGATACGGAGGAATCTCCGGTAAAGGGGCGCCTGCCGGCAAGCATTTCATAGCCAACGACGCCGAGCGAATAGACGTCGGAAGCCGGCGTGACCTCCTTGCCCTGTGCTTGTTCGGGCGATACATACTGCGCGGTACCCACCACCATGCCGGTGCGAGTCAGCGGCACGGCCGCGGCTGCCTTGGCAATGCCAAAGTCCGTGATCTTAACCTGGCCATTTTGGGTGATAAGCAGGTTGCCGGGCTTAATATCGCGGTGCACTAACTCCATGCGGTGGATGATGGACAGGCCATGCGCGGCCTGCTCGAGGACGTCGAGAGCCAGCTCCTCCTGCAGCGTATTTTCGCGCGCCAGCAGGTCTGCAAGGGATTCGCCACGGACATATTCCAAGGCCATGAAACAGAATTTGCGGCCGTTGTCCTCCAGCTCGCGGTAGTCATAGGTGGCCACCACGTTTTCAGACTGAATGGATTCAGCCGATTTCGCCTCGTTGCGGAAGCGCGAGAGGAACTCCTGGTTATCGGAAAATTCGGGGCGCAGAACCTTGAGCGCGACCTCTCGATCATTGCGGGTATCATCAGCCAGCCACACGGTGGACATTCCGCCGTGGCCGATGACCCACTGCAGCTCGTAATCGCTGCCAATCAGTGCCTGGAGATGTTCCTTATTTTCGGCGCTATTCATTACTGCTCCCCCTGGTATGCGCGCAGGATAGCGCGGCCAATCGGGCCGGAAACCTTGCCGCCCGTCGCGGACTCACCTAAGTTACCACCATTTTTCACCACGACGCCCACTGCAATATCCCGCTCCGGATCGAAGGCGACGTACCACACGTGCGGGGCTAGGCCCTCGCCATGCTCAGCGGTACCGGTCTTGGAAGCAAAGCCATTGCCATCATATCCAGCGGAGGAACGCTCCGAGGCATACATCAAATCAGTAAGCGTAGCCGCGGTTTCCTCGTTAACCGCCTGGTCCGCCTTCTTTGGTTTGGTGGTGCGGATGTCCTTCATCTGGGCGTCGGTAATGCGATTGACCAGGTAGGGCTGCATGCGGGTGCCCTTATTTGCCACGGTGCCTGCCATGACGGCTGCCTGCAGTGCGGTCATGGTGACATCGCGCTGACCAATGGCGGACTGCGCCGTGGCCGCCCCATCCGGCAAATCACCCAAGGTGCCGGCGGAGGTGGAGACACCGAGGTCATAGTTTTCTCCTACGCCAAAGGCCTTGGCGTACTTGCGCAACTCATCAGCGCCGAGCTGCTCCGACATCTCCACAAACGCGGTATTGCACGACAGTGCAAAGGCGGTTTGCAGGGTCACCGCATCCTGGCCGTTGCACTTTTGGTTGGCATAGTTAGTCAGCTCCGTCACCGTGTCTGGCAAGGTAATGACATTGGAACCGGTCAGGGTGGAGGAAGGATTAAAGCCGTTGTTCAGGCCCGCCGCGGTGGTAATGATCTTGAAGATGGAACCCGGAGGCAGCGTTTCTGCACCGGCGTGGTTGACCAGCGGCTGTCCCTCTTGCTCTTGCAGGCTGGCCCAAACATCCTCGGCGGAATCACCCATCAGATCATTCGGGTTATAGCCAGGGTTGGAGGCCATAGCCAGAATCTTGCCGGTGGAGGGCTGAATGGCAACCGCCGAGCCCTCGTAACCCGGGCCCACCAGCTGATCATAAGCAGCCTGCTGGAGTGCAGGATCGATGGTGACCTCTACATTGGCACCCTGCTTCGGCTTATCGGCTAGAGCATCGAGCCAGTTTTGCTTCATTAAAGAATCATCAGTGCCATTGAGGATGTCATTTTGGGAGGACTCTAGTTCCGAGGCACCAAATTGGCTAGACAGGTAGCCGGTCAAGTTGCCAAAGGCCGGTGAATTAATGGGGTAGGAGCGCGAGTAGGTCTCGTCCGGGTTCTGCGTCGACTGTGCCAATACGGTATTGCCCGCAAATATCTGGCCGCGCGGGGTGGTCTGCATCTCCATAAACCCGCGCATATTCCGCGGATTATGGGCATATTTATCTTCAGAAAAAGCCTGAATCACCGTCAAGTTGACCAGCAAGATGGCCGTCAAAATGATGGCGAATAAGGACACTAGACGGATGGATCTATTCATCGGTGAGCCTCCTGGACCGACGGGAACATGGAGGTATCGCTCGGCGCATTGCTCGAGGTCTCCTGCATGGGGCGACGAGCCGCGTTAGAGATCCGCAGCAGAATCGCCAACAACACATAGTTAGCCATGAGAGAGGAACCACCGGCAGACATGAATGGCGTGGTCAAACCGGTCATCGGCAGCAGGGCAGAAATACCGCCGGTGACCACAAAGACCTGCACGGCCAAGGTAAGAGAAAGACCGGAAGCCACCAGCTTGCCGTAGGTATCGCGGGTGCGCAGTGCAGTGCCAAAGCCGCGGGTGGCCAGCATACCGAAGAGCACCAGTACGCCGGCAAGGCCAATGAGGCCGAATTCTTCACCTATTGCGGCAAGGATGTAATCCGAGTGGGCCACCGGAACGAGTTCTGGATGCCCCTCGCCCAAGCCGCTGCCAGAGATGCCGCCGGAAGACAAGCCGAATAGCGACTGGGAGAGCTGGAAACCCGTGACGTCATAATTGCCGAGCGGGTCTAAGAAGTTAGAAAAGCGTTGCTGGATTTTTGCGGAGATCTGATAAATACCAAAACCGCCCACACCGACGAGGACAACGCCGATAAGCAGCCAGCTCACCCGGCCGGTGGCCATAAACAGCATGCCAAGGACGGTGCTAAACAGCAGCAGCGCTGGGCCGAAGTCATTGGAGATACCCATGATGACGATCGCGACGGCCCAAATGATCAGGATGGGTGCGAGGTCGCGCAAGCGCGGCAGGGAGATACCCAGTACTCGGTATCCCGCCACGGTAAATAGGGAGCGCTTCTGCGTCAGCAGCATGGCAAAGAACAAGATCAGCAAGATCTTGGAGAACTCGCCGGGCTGGATTGAAAACGGACCCAAGTTTATCCAGATGCGTGCCTCCACGTCCGCAGGCTGCGGCCATACCAGCGGCAGGGCCAGCAGGACAAGGCCTGCGGCACCCAAGATATAGGAGTAGCGCGTCAGCGAGCGGTGATCCTTCAAAACAGCTAAGACCAGTACAAAGAGCACGAGTCCGACGATGGTCCACATGACCTGACGCACGGCGAGCCCGCTTTCTTTAACCAGATCTAGGCGGGCCAACATGATGAGCCCGATGCCATTGAGGATCGCCACGATGGGCAGCATGATCTGATCGGCATAAGGTGCTAAGAAGCACATCACCAGATGGGCGACGGTAAAGACGCCAATGAAACCGCCAATGAGATAAACCAGGTCCATGGTCAGAGCGTTGTCCTGGGAAAGCTCCAGGCTGACCAGGGTAATAGCGAAGACAATGGCGGCTAGGATGAGCAGGCCGAGTTCGGTCCCTCGGCTAAAAAACTTTTTCACAACCTACACCTCCCGGCAGGTGACGCCAGGCTT
This sequence comes from Corynebacterium yonathiae, assembly GCF_022288805.1. Lineage (GTDB taxonomy): Bacteria > Actinomycetota > Actinomycetes > Mycobacteriales > Mycobacteriaceae > Corynebacterium > Corynebacterium yonathiae. The sequence continues at coordinate 3,059 of NZ_JAKOPM010000015.1, read as the reverse complement.
GTTTTTCTTGGCATCCTTCTTATCTTTTTGGCTCGGCGCAGTGATACATGGTTTGAGCGCCTTGTCGCCCAAATCATTGACTTGCTGCTGTACCTCACCCAGATCACCAGTGGAGAGATGGTCGACGGCGCTGCGTTCAGATTCCGGTAGGTCCGTAACCTTTAGCGGTGCAAAGTCGCCCTTGCACGGCTCGCCGGAAAAGAGGAGCGAATTGCTGTCATTGATGCACACGTATTGGTTCGTGGAGTGTAGTTCCTTGCCAAAGACGGAGTAATCAGCACCCTGTTGGATGGTGATTTCCTGTGCCTCGTTGGTAGCTACGTAATAATTATTGGACAAGAAGTTCTTCGCCCACAGTCCGGCACCGATGACCAACGCTAGGACGATGAGCAAGGCAATGAGGATCTTCCAGCCGATCTTTCGGCCGGAAGTTTCCTCCTCCGCTTCGTCATCAGTAGACTCTTCGCGCTCGTCCTCGGTATCCGCCATGACGGCTGGCGGAATTACCTGGGGCTTGCGGGAGAGCTGTGCTGCCCGCGAGGCAGAAGAATCCGGATGGGTTGGCTCTTCAGTCGGACCCGCGAGGGCGCCGACGCGGAATGGTTCCTGTTCCCTAGGCTTTTCCTCGATTACTTCACCGATAACCACGGTGACATTATCCGGGCCTCCGGAGCGGATGGCTAGATCTACCAGGGCGGATCCTGCCTGCTCAATGCTGCCCTGCCCCAGTGCGGTTTCAATGGTGGACGCGGTTACGGGATCCGAAAGACCATCGGAGCATAGCAGGATGCGATCGCCCGGTTTGGCTTCGAGGGTAAACAGCGTTGCTTCGACCGGGCGGCCCGTATAGGCCTTTAGGATGAGAGACTTTTGCGGGTGCGAAGAGACGTCGCCTGGGTCCAGTTCGCCCTTATCCACCAAGGATTGCACGTAGGTATCATCCTTGGTGATCTGCTCGAGTTTGCCGTCGCGCAACAGGTAGCCGCGGGAATCACCTACGTGGCAGACGCCGAAATCCGTGCCGTTGAAGAGCATGGTGGTCAGCGTCGTACCCATACCTTCGGTTTCTGGATGGGCCTTGACGTGGTCACTAATGGCCTCATTGGCCTGCTCAGCGGCCGCTACTAGTAGCGCCGTGGTGTCTTCCTGGCCCGGATCTTGATCCAAGATTTCTAGGTGGTTGACCATCAGTTCGGAGGCAACCTCGCCTGCCGCGTGGCCACCCATGCCATCGGCCAAGATCAAAAGGTGAGGACCGGCGTAGCCTGAGTCCTCGTTGTTATCGCGAATGAGGCCGCGATCGGACTTAGCAAAGAAGTTCAGCTTCAGTGTCATGCGTTCAACCTCACGGTAGTGCGGCCCAGCTTAATTTCGGAGTCCGCGCCGACTACCTCGGGTTGGTCGATGCGCACCCCATTGACAAAGGTGCCATTGCGAGATTCCAAATCCTCTACTACCCATTCGCTACCGCGGCGGAATAGCCGGGCATGGTGGCCAGAAGAATAATCATCGCCCGTGACAAAGTCGCAATCAGAAGCTCGGCCCAGCGTGCAGTCTTCCAATGTGCCCAATTCCATGTGGGATCCCTGCAAGGGGCCCTCAACGATGGACAGCTGCTTAATCGCTTCCCGACGCCGCGGTGCCCCCACCTTCTTCGACTGCTGGCGGATAGCCCCGGCGGATTTATTGGTATCGCGGCGCATGGCGTTCAAGGCCACCAGGATAAAAATCCAGAGCAGAGCCAACAAGCCGATGCGAAGCGCCAGCATGATGACTGCATCCATGGCGACCTCCCTTCCTTAACTGAACTTAGTAGCTGTGTGAATCAAGGCCCGTGATGCGAACCTCGATGTGGGAATGGCCCATGGTGATCACATCGCCATCGGCAAGCAGCCAATTATCAATCGGCGTTTCATTCACCGTGGTGCCGTTGGTGGACTGCAAATCCACTAAAACCGCATCCTGGCCGTTCCAGGTAATCTCCGCGTGCTGGCGGGATACGCCCGTATCCGGCAGCCGCAGGTCGGCGTCGTTGCTGCGGCCGATAATATTGGAGCCTTCCTGCACGTGGTAAACGCGGGAAGAGCCATCCTGCAGCATCAGGTTGACTGCTGGGCCCTGCTGTTGCGGGGCGGGTTGACTATCTGGAGCAATGAAAGCGGTAGTTACCGCGTCATCAGCCGTATTCTCGTGCTGCTCGGTCATTTGGTCCTCCTGACCATTAAAGTCGTGGAAAATAGCCTCAAAACCGGTCTCTTCCGTGGGCTCGTGATCAATAAACGACGACACGCGAAGCTGACCCGTGCGCAAACCAGATTCTTCTGCCACTCGCACAATCACGGGGCCCGCGAGGGACCATCCGCTATTGCGAATGAAGCGCGTCAACTGGTCTGCACAATCGGCCGGCAGATTGCGATCCTGCGACAAGTTCTCCAAATCCTTGGAGGAGACACCTACAGTCATCACGTTTGGACTATAAAGATTGTCATCGTCGCCGCGCGCGAGATTGTCTTGAGCCTCTTGCTTCAAAAGCTCATCAATCTCCGCGGGAACGACCTTGCCGCCGAAGACAAGTGCCATGCCATTATCAAGGCCGCGTTGCATGGCGGAGTCCAGCTTCGCCAGCTTTTCCAAAAACGCCACGAGCCATTCTCCTTTCCACCATGCAGCGATCAGTAGCGATCAGTATAGTTTGTCCACCCCCTTGAAACGTAGATGGCGAGGCGAAAGTTCCCAGAAATTTCGCTGCATCATCACCGAAATAGTTTACTTTTCCTGCAGATTTGTAGTTCTGAGCGATTTTCGTGGTATCTTTATCAAGTCGCTAAGACAACCACACCCTGCCCGGGTGGCGGAATTGGCAGACGCGCTGGCTTCAGGTGCCAGTGTTCGATAAGAACGTGCGGGTTCAAGTCCCGCCCCGGGCACCATGTGAAGTCTCGAGACATCGTTCCTATGGTGTCTCGAGATTTTTCGTTTTTCAGGGTTAAGGGTCAAAATGTGTGTCTGGCTCGGCGTGTCGCGGGGGTTAGATTTGGCCTTTTTGAATGCCGATTGAG
>NZ_JAKOPM010000014.1 GCF_022288805.1 Corynebacterium yonathiae | reverse complement strand
CCAATCAACACACAACCATGCACACAAAAAATAAAAAGTACATTGGCACACTATTGAGTTCTCAAACATCATCACCAACCGACAGAAAATTAACCTAACGTTAACCCCTCATCGGCAGCCCGTACAAACCTACTCAACTCAAAGAACAAAATCAAATCATCGAACCAAGTCCGTACAAAATTCGCTAACAAGTAACCTCCCGGCTACCTCTCGGCGACTTCGATAAAGCTACACCCCACACCTAGAAACACACAAACCCCCTGGTAAATGGCCAATAACCGTTACCAAGGGATCATGTAGCTACCTTATTGACAGGAAGCGTGACGGCATTAGGAAGGATTCACAACCCGTGCCCCAGCGAAGCGCTTCTTGCCCTTGCGCAATACCAGCCACGAGCCGTGCAGGAGGTCTTGGGAAGACGGCGACCATTCGATGTTCTCGATGCGCTGGTTATTCACGTATGCACCGCCTTCACCCACAGTGCGGCGCGCGGCACCCTTCGATTTCTCCAATCCCGCACCTACCAATAGATCCAGGATCGTGGCATCCGAGCTGACTTCCGCTACCTCGGTCTCCTGCAATGCAGAAGACAGCGTGGCCTCGTCCAAATCCTGTAACTCCGCCTTACCGAACAAAGCTTGAGAGGCCAGCTCCACTGCTTCGGTGGCTTGTGCGCCGTGGACCAGTGTGGTCATTTCTCGCGCCAACACTCGCTGCGCCTCACGCTTGTAGGGTTCCTCCTCTACCTTGCGCTCCAGATCCGCGATCTCCTCCTGAGTCAAGAAGGTAAACCAACGCAGGTAATCGATAACCACCGCGTCTCCAGCATTAATAAAGTACTGGTACCAGGAGTATGGGCTGGTCAGCTGCGGATCCAACCATAGCTTGCCGCCGCCGGTGGATTTGCCGAACTTATTACCCTCGGCATCCGTCACCAGCGGTACCGTCAGGCCGTGGACTTTCGCCCCATTCACGCGCCGGTTCAGATCCACACCGGAAACGATGTTGCCCCACTGGTCGCCACCGCCAATCTGCAGGACACAGTCGTACTCATTGTGCAGGTGCACAAAGTCGTTAGCCTGCAGCAGCATGTAGGAAAACTCAGTGTAGGAAATGCCATCGGACTCCAAGCGGCGCTTAACCGTATCGCGGTCCAGCATGGTATTCAGCGAGAAATTCTTACCGATATCGCGCAGGTACTCGATGACGTTGATCTGGCTAATCCAGTCCGCGTTGTTCACCATCACCGCTGGGCTTGCAACGTCACTCTCATCGGTGAAGTCCACGAAAGATTCAAGTTGGGTCTTGATCATCTGCATATTCTCTGCGATCTGCTCTTCCGTGAGCATAGAACGCTCCCCAACATCACGTGGGTCACCAATCATTCCCGTCGCACCGCCGGCCAGCGCGATTGGACGGTGGCCGAATTGCTGAAAGCGTTTCAGCATAATCAGTGGTACTAGGTGCCCAGCGTGCAGCGAGCTTCCCGTCGGATCGAAACCGCAGTACAAGCTGATCGGGTTCTCTGTGGCCTCTTTCAAAGCCTCCAAATCCGTGGACTGGTTAATGAGCCCGCGCCATTCCAGTTCGTCAACAATGTTCGTGTTGTTAGTCATACGTAGGTGCTCCCCTGTTCCCTAATTATCTAAGTGTCTGCTTTTCCAGAGCGTGTGGCTTTAGTTACTTGGCCCCAATGGGCCAGTCCTTAGCCTCGTCCACCAGCAGGACCGGAATGCCGTCCTGCACCGGATAGGCCTTGTTCAGCCTGGGGTTAACCAAATAGTCGCCGTGATCCTCCAGCGGTTGCTTGTCGATCGGGCACGCGAGGATCTCTAGGAGCTTCTGATCAATCATGCTGCTAAGTCTAACCCGTGCCCCAGCCATCCCACCGAGTGACTCTCTGTAGTTGTTTACCGCTTTTCTACTTTGCTCATTGAGACTGCCCAATCAACCGTCCGCCCTAGGACTTAACACGCGGGTGCTGTGCGTTACAGTAGGAAGTGCAACCGAACACGGGCGCTCGAGGTATCGAGCTGAGATCGCGCTGTAATCCCCGCGCGAGTACCGCTAGAACCTGCCTGGTTAGTACCAGCGAAGGAAGAATGAGGAGAGACTTTTATGACGGATCCGTCTACACAGCACACCCGCACTACCATCCCGAATGACGAATATGGTGCGGAAATCCACCCGAAGCACAGCTTCGCCCCCATCGAAAAGCAGGTGGAATCCTTCGGCAAGACCTTCACCCTACAGGTGCCGGAAACCGAAGTTCAGCTGGACGATTCCCCAACGGGCCCGAATCCACCGCAGAAGCTCTACCGCACTCGCGGCCCCTGGGCCGAACCGACCGAGGGCCTGGAGGCTTTGCGCAGTGAGTGGATCGAAGCCCGCGGTGATGTAGAAGCCTACGAGGGCAGGCGCCGCAACCTGTTGGATGACGGTAACCGCGCCCTCAAACGTGGCGAGGCCAGTGACGAATGGAAAGGCGCTAGCCGCCAGACGCTGCGGGCCAAGGAGGGCAAGCGCGTAACCCAGATGCACTACGCCCGCCAGGGTATTATCACCCCGGAGATGGAATACGTCGCACTGCGCGAACACTGCGACGTAGAAAAGGTGCGCGAGCAGGTTGCCTCCGGCAAGGCGATCATCCCGAACAACATCAACCACCCGGAATCTGAGCCGATGATCATCGGCAATGCCTTCAATACGAAGATCAACGCCAATATCGGTAACTCCGCGGTAACCTCGTCCATCCGCGAAGAGGTAGACAAGCTGCGCTGGGCCACCCGCTGGGGTGCAGACACCGTAATGGACCTATCCACCGGTAACGACATTCACACCACTCGCGAGTGGATCATGCGCAATTCCCCGGTACCGATCGGTACCGTGCCGATTTACCAGGCACTCGAGAAAGTCGACGGCGTGGCCGAGGACCTGACCTGGGAAATCTTCCGCGATACCGTGATCGAACAATGCGAACAAGGTGTGGACTACATGACGATCCACGCCGGCGTACGCCTGCCCTTCGTGCCGCTGACCACCAAGCGCGTAACCGGCATCGTTTCCCGCGGCGGTTCCATCATGGCCGGCTGGTGCTTGGCTCATCACAAGGAGTCCTTCCTGTACGAGAACTTCGACGAGCTGTGCGAGATCTTCGCCAAGTACGACGTTGCGTTCTCTCTGGGCGACGGCCTGCGCCCAGGCTCCATCGCCGATGCCAACGACGCAGCCCAGTTCGCTGAGCTGAAGACCATCGGCGAGCTAACCCACCGCGCCTGGGAGTACGACGTTCAGGTCATGGTCGAAGGCCCAGGCCACGTGCCGCTTAACATGGTGCAGGTTAACAATGAAAAAGAGCAGGAATGGTGCGGCGGCGCACCGTTTTATACCCTGGGACCGCTGGTCACCGATATTGCGCCTGGCTACGACCACATTACCTCCGCCATCGGTGCGGCCAATATCGCCATGGGAGGTACCGCAATGCTGTGCTACGTCACCCCGAAGGAGCACCTTGGCCTGCCGAACAAGGACGACGTGAAGACCGGTGTAATTACCTACAAGGTCTCCGCCCACGCCGCCGACGTCGCCAAGGGCCACCCTGGCGCCCACGAGTGGGACGATGCGATGAGCAAGGCGCGCTTCGAGTTCCGCTGGCACGATCAATTTGCCCTGTCCCTAGACCCGGATACTGCCCAGTCCTACCACGACGAAACTCTGCCCGCGGAGCCGGCAAAGACCGCTCACTTCTGCTCGATGTGTGGACCTAAGTTCTGCTCCATGCGGATCAGCCAGGACATCCGCGACGCATTCGGTGACAAGATCGATGAGGCTCTGGCCACCGACCAGAAGCAAACGCTAGTCAAGGACCTCGGCTTGCCAGGCTTCGGTCGCCAGAGTGTAGACGAAGAACGCGTCACTAATACCGAAGGCGAAGAAGAAATGGCCGAGGAGTTCCGCCGTGCGGGATCCAAGCTGTATCTAGACCGCAATGAGGCCAAGGAAGTGGCCGAGGATCTGGAGAAGGAAGCAGCGATCCCCAGTGAGCGCTAATCCTCGCCCTGCTGCGCAGGGTAGCCACCTGGATCTGCGGTGCTACCACGTTACGGGAGCACCGCAGGAAAAGGTCGTCCAGGTTGCCGCGGCAGCGGCCGCCGGTGGTGCGGGCGTGATTCAAGTTCGCAGCAAGCCCATCAGCGTGCGCGATCTGACCGCCCTAGCTATCGACGTTGCCGCGGCAGTCGAGGAAGCCAATCCGGCAACGAAGGTGCTTATCGATGACCGAGTGGATGTAGCGGCCGCCCTAATGGATGATCACCACATCCACGGCGTACACATCGGCCAAGACGACTTGAACCCGCACCTGGCTCGGCAGATTCTTGGCGAAGATGCGATCATCGGGCTGACCACCGGAACCCTAGAGCTAGTGCAGGACGCTAACGAGTACGCAGATGTGATCGACTACATCGGTGCCGGTCCGTTCCGCCCCACCCCGACGAAAATCTCCCGCCGCACTCCGCTGGGGTTGGAAGGCTATCCCCCACTCGTGGCGGCCTCGGCCGTTCCGGTCGTGGCAATCGGCGATGTACAGGCCACCGATGCCGCAGCACTGGCCCAAACCGGTGTGTCTGGTGTGGCGATTGTGCGTGCCTTTATGGACTCCGATGATCCGACTACCTTGGCGACCACGGTTGTGCAAGCTTTCGATCGGGTGAACGGGAATGCAGCAATCGGTTCACATGAATAACACTGTTCTCAGCCCGGGCAACCACCCCGATAGTCAGAAGCTACGCGCGGAGCACGCCATCATTGGCGCGGGAATCATCGGACTGGCCACGGCATTCGAATTGGTGGAAGCGGGCGTATCCCCACAAGAAATCGTCGTGGTCGATCCCCAGCCCATTAGCGGTGCCACGTTCGTGGCCGGTGGCATGCTGGCGCCGGTTGCGGAGGTGCAATACCGGCAAGAACCGCTGTACCCGCTGATGATGGCTTCGGGCGAGATGTTCCCCCACCTGCTGGCCAGGTTGGGTAAGAAAACTACCGCACCGACCGGGCACCGCAGTGAATCCACCCTGGTGGTGGGTGCCGACCGCGCCGATGGCGTGCACATCCGCGAGTTGCTGGCGCTGCAGCAAAGACACGGTATGGATGCCCAGGCGCTGACACTACGGCAAGCCCGAAGGCTAGAGCAGGGGCTAAGCCCCCAGTTGGCGGCGGCAGTGGAAATCCCGGGCGACCATCAGATCAACCCGCGCATGTTCAGCGCATGCCTGTTGGACTACCTGCAGCAAGCCGGAGTTCGCTTCGTGGCGACGGCCGCAACGCGCATCAACGGGCACGATGTACAGCTCACCGATGACCGAGTGGCCACCGGTGACACGGTCTATCTCTGCAACGGGCTAGGTGCCAAGGACGTAGACGGCTGGTTCGAGGGTGTCAATCCCCTAGCGCTACGGCCGGTGTACGGTGACATGCTGCGGCTGCGGGTCCCAGACGCGCTGGTGCACACCAGTGGCGAACCGCTTACCCGAGTGGTGCGCGCATTCGTGGAGGACCGGCCGGTTTATGTCATCCCCCGCACCGATGGCACCATCGCCGTCGGTGCAACCAGCCGCGAAGACAACCGCAAAGGTCCTTCTGTAGACGGTGTGCACACGCTTCTTCGAGACGCCATCCGCGTGGTTCCTGGGTTAGAGGATTGCGAGTTCATCGAAGCCATCGTCGGCGCCCGGCCCGGCACACCAGATGATCTGCCCTACCTTGGCAAGGTACGCGACGGGCTGGTGATCTCCACCGGCTACTTCCGCCACGGAATCCTGTTGTCCGCCTTTGGGGCTAAGGTAGGTGCCCAGTTGGGGTTGGGCACCTACCCCGCCAACGGGTTGGAGATAGACATCTCTGCCTGCGATCCACTACGCCACGCCCGATACAGCCCACCCCGATAGCCACAAAAGAAAGGAATAAGCACCATGGAGTACACGCTTAATGGAAAGCGCCGCAGCAGCGAGGGGCATATCACCGTCGCTGCCGTCGTAAAAGCAGAGACCGGCGATGCCTCGCCGAAAGGCGTCGCCGTGGCCATCAATGGCGACGTGATCCCGGCCAGCGACTGGTCTTATGAAGTTACCGACGGCGATGAAATGGATATCCTGATCGCCGTGCAGGGCGGTTAGGGCTTTACTCATGCTTTCTATCGCAGATAAACAATTCGATTCGCACCTAGTGATGGGAACCGGCGGGGCAAGTAGCCAGGCTATGTTGGAACAATCCTTAGTTGCCAGCGGTACACAGCTGACCACCGTTGCCATGCGTAGGCACAGTGCCACGAGCGCTAGCACCGGTGGGGAATCCATCTTCGAGCTCTTGCAGCGATTGGGCATTGACGTGCTGCCCAACACTGCTGGGTGCCGCACCGCTCGGGACGCAGTAACAACCGCCAAGCTAGCCCGCGAGGCGCTGGGCACCAATTGGGTGAAGGTGGAAGTTATCGCAGATGACCATACGCTTCTGCCCGACGTGGTAGAGCTCGTGGATGCCTGCGAGATGCTGGTTGCTGAAGGATTTGTGGTGCTGGCATATACCAGCGACGATCCGATCGTCGCCAAGCGTCTAGAAGACGTGGGCGTGGAAGCGGTGATGCCTTTAGGCTCGCCCATCGGCACGGGCCTAGGCATCCTGAACCCGCACAACATCGAGCTGATCTGTTCGCGCACCCATGTTCCCGTGCTGCTGGATGCCGGTGTGGGCACGGCCTCCGATGCTGCACTGGCCATGGAGCTGGGCTGCGATGGCGTGCTTTTAGCGAGTGCTATTAACCGCTGCCAGGACCCCATGGCGATGGCCACTGCAATGAAATACGCCGTGGAAGGTGGCCGGTTGGCCCGGCAAGCTGGCCGCATTCCGAAACGGCAGCACGCCGTGGCCTCGTCATCATTCGAGGGGTTGGCTAGCTGGGAAGACAAAGTCCTGTAATGAGCCCACTGCCCCGCGAAGAGTTGTACAGAGTAGCCCGCCAAACCCTATTGCCTGGCTTCGGCATCCCCCAGCAAGAGGCGCTGTACGGCACCCACGTGTTCGTCATCGGCGCTGGCGGATTGGGCTGCCCCCTGATGCAGCAGCTAGCTGCCGCCGGTGTTGGCGAAATCTCTGTGATCGATGACGACACGGTGGATCTCACTAACATCCACCGCCAGATCCTGTTCGGCACCCACGATGTGGGAAGGCCCAAGGTGGACGTCGCCGCCGAAAAGCTCCGGCAGCTGCAGACCGGCATCGTAGTACATGCGATTCGCGACCGTTTTACCGTCGACAATGCCGTGGGCTACCTTCGTGGGGTGGACATCCTAGTGGATGGTTCTGACACGTTTGCCACCAAGTTCCTAGCAGCGGATGCTGCGGAGATCACAGGCACCCCGCTGGTGTGGGGCTCGGTGCTTCGCTACCGGGGCGACTGCGCAGTGTGGTGGTCTGGGCCCGGCGCCGAGTCCGGCGTGGGCATGCGCGACCTCTATCCCCTGCAACCCGACCCAGATTCCGTGCCGGATTGCGCCACCGCCGGTGTGCTGGGCGTAACCACCAGCGTGGTCGCGGGCTTGATGTCCACCGAGCTAATCCAGTTCGCAACCGGCATGAACCACGACCGGGTGGGCTTGTTGAGCATCTACGATGCCCTGACCGCCTCCATCACTCACTTCCGCGTGCCCCACGACCCGGCACGCGAGCTAACCACACAGCTGCAGCAAGACTACGGTAGCGCAGCTTGTGCCGTGCCGGATGCCGATGCTGCCGCTGCCACTGCCCCCGAGATGTTCGAAGATCTGCGCGACGGTGCCGCGGCCATCGACGTGCGCGAGGCCGGGGAGGCTGCCATAGATGATTTCTTTTTTGCTGCCGGCACAGAGCATTACCATTTACCAACCTCCGTGTGGCAGGACGATCCAGAGGTGGCGCGCTGCCTGCTCGATTCCCTGCAGGCCGAAGGGCAGCGCAAAGCGTGGGTATACTGTGCTTCCGGCAAGCGATCGGCCAACTTCATCTCGACCTTCGCCGCGGATGCAAAACAGCGTGGTATTAATATGCTAAACGTCGCAGGCGGCATAACAAGCCAGCCCGCAGCGTTCCACGGAATACCTAAGCACTAGTTAGTCAATGATGTCGATGACAAGGTGATTCGGGTTTTCCGGTAGGTCCACCTTGAACTTCGCGTTGGATTCATAAAAAGGTGCTGGGGAGTCACCTGCTTAGCACAGAGTATCCAGACTTTACATAGAATCCAGATTCAGGAGGGCCATTTCCTCGCGTGGCCTACCAGAATTACTGGAACGTCATCTTCAATGGGGTAGGCAATGCTAGGAACGCTCATTGACAAGGACTTGCTTATCTTCCGGATATATCAACAGGCCCTTGTCCTGCGGACGGACAAGTACCTCGAGCAACTTTGGGTCAAGACTCTTACATCTAATCCCTGCGGGTAGAGGGAGAAGTAAAATCCCTCTACCCCATCTTCGCCTTAAAGCAGGGACGGTACGTTGGCAACCAAGGAGAAGAGATCCTTGGGATCATCCGGGTTGGCAATGATATCGATCTCGGACTCCAAGTCGGTACCCTTGACAGAATCACGCAGGTAACGCAGCGCGGAGAAGTCGTTGATTGCGAATCCGACATCATCAAAGAGGGTGATCTGCTCATCGTCATCGCGGCCGGTAGCCTGGCCGGTGAGCACCTGGTAGAACTCAACAACCGGGAAGTCTTCCGGCTTCTGCTGAATTTCGCCCTCGATGCGGGTCTGCTCCGGGAACTCCACGAAGACCTTGGACTTGTCCAGGATGGAGCTCTCCAGCTCGGTCTTGCCCGGGCAGTCGCCGCCCACAGCGTTCAGGTGGACACCTGGGGCGACGTGGCGCTCAGCCAGAATCTGGTTCTGCGCCTTGTCTGCGGTACAGGTGGTGATGATGTCTGCACCCAGAACCGCCTCGTCGACGCTGGAGCAGGCGGTGATATTAAAGCCCAGCGGCTCCAGGTTGCGCTTGAACTTCTCCACCGCCTCAGGATCGATGTCATAAATGGTGATGTCCTCGATACCCATCACGCCGCGGAAGCCAAGCGCCTGGAACTCGGACTGGGAGCCGGCACCGACCATGGCCATGCGCTTGGAGTCCTTGCGCGCCAAGTGCTTGGCTACCATGGCGGAGGTTGCGGCGGTACGCAGTGCAGTAAGCAACGTCATCTCGGCTTCGAAGGTGGGGTAGCCATTGTCGACGTCGGCAAGCACGCCAAAGGCGGTAACGGTCTGGAAGCCACGGGCAGGATTGGACGGGTGACCGTTGACGTACTTGAAGGAATACTCCTTGCCATTGGACGTTGGCATGAGCTCAATGACGCCGAACGGGGTGTGAGAGGCAACGCGCGGAATCTTGTCAAAGCGCTCCCACTCGCGGTAGTCAGCCTCGAGGTAATCCACCATTCCGGTAATGATGTTTTCTACGCCTTCGCGCTGAATCCAACGCGCCATATTTTCTACGTCAACAAACTTAACAGCGTGGTTCATTAGAATTCCTTTCCTATTTCTTTGGGTGTAGGTCTGTTTGAGGTGCGGCCGGGAAGCTAGAAGTTGGCAAGTGCTTCGCCTTCCTCTCTTCCGCAATGGTGCGAATGCGGTCGCGCCATGCGTACCACATTGCCATAAAGACCGGAACAAGGAGCAGAGTCGACGCAAGCGCATAGGTGCCGATTGGATAATCAAAGGCCATCAGGATAATGACCAGACCAATAAAGATCAGCACCGCCCAGTCTCCGCCTTCGCCGAATGGCGAGCGATAACCCGGGCGGGTGTAGCTCCCGGTCTTGGACAGACGCACAAACTTTAGATGCGCGAGCGCAACTGCGCCCCAAGAAGCCAAGGTGCCCAAGGCTGCAAGGTTAAGTACGATTTCGAAGGCCATCTCCGGCACCACATAGTTGAGAAAGACGCCTACCAAGCCCACCATCGCGGCCATAACGATGCCGCCATAAGGCACGCCCGACTTAGACATGCGCGCGCCGAACTTCGGGCCCGAGCCGGAGGTGGACATGTTGTACATAATGCGGCCGGTGGAATAGAGACCGGCATTGAGCGAAGAAATTGCAGCGGTAATAACTACCAACTGGAAAATCGGTGCGGCTGCGCCAACGCCGAGCGACTCAAAGAAGGTCACGAACGGAGATACATCTGCAACGTATTCGGTGTACGGCAATACGAGGGTCAACAACAGCACGGAGCCGAAGTAAAAAATCAAGATGCGCAGCAACACGTTATTGACCGCACGCGGGATGTGCTTTTCTACGTTCTTGGTTTCGCCAGAGGTGGTACCAACGAGCTCAATGCCAGCGTAGGCGAAAACAACACCCTGGATAACGATTACGGCAGGCATAAGGCCATTAGGTAGCCAACCGCCGGTATCGGAAATAAGGCTAAAGCCGGTGGGATCACCACTCGGATGGCCGAAGATGAGGACACCGATCGCCACCAACATGAAGATGATCAGCGCAACAATCTTAATCAGAGAGAACCAATACTCCAGCTCGCCAAAGATTTTCACCGATAGCATATTGAACACCAGAATGCCGCAAATGACTACGAGTGCGAGCGTCCACTGCGGGATGGCATCAAGCCACGAGGTGTACTGGCTAAACCACTTGATATAGATGGCTACGGCTGTGCCATCCGCCACCAAAGTCATGGCCCAGTTTCCCCAGTACAGCCAGCCTGTAACGAATGCGGTCTTCTCGCCGTAGAACTCGCGGGCATAGGAAACGAAGGAGCCCGAGCTAGGGCGGTAGACGATGAGCTCGCCTAGAGAGCGCAGGATGATATAGCCGAAGAAACCACAAATAAGGTACAGCACCGCTAGGAACGGTCCGGCATCTTGTAAGCGGCTCCCGGTGCCCAAGAGGAGACCGGTACCGATTGCGGAACCGATAGCAATCATCTGCAGCTGGCGATTTCCCATGCCTTTTTGCAAGCCATGGTCTTCCGAGGCGTAAACCGCCTTCTCATTCTCATGCGGCCCAGCTGTGGGCGGTGGAGAATTTACTGTCATAGGAGAGATCGTCCTTTCATTGCGGGGAATGCGTCTGCTAAGTCACATTCTCTGCAAAGATACTAACGCAACATACTGTAATCCATATCACCAGTACCCCCATTATGTTCAACAACGCAGTTGGCAGGTTGGGAATAGGGATCAATCCCCTCCCCCCACACCTAGACATAAAAGAACCGCATGACCACGGGGTCATGCGGTTTTTAGAGGTCGCATTAGTTAGCGAAGGGGCCTTTGCGCCCAAGCGCGGGCAGCAGCGACGCGCTCGCGAACTTGTTCGCGCTGCTCAGCCACGCGGGAACCAGCAGTGCCACCCTTGGTAGCACGAGAGGCCACCGCCCCGTCAATAGTGAGAACTTCACGGACATTTGGCTTTAGCCGCTTGTCGACGCCCGCCAATTCCTCATCGCTAAGCTCCACCAAATCCACTCCTCGCTCTTCGGCAATGCGCACGCACGCACCGGAAGCCTCGTGTGCTTCGCGGAAGGGTACGCCTTGGCGGACCATCCATTCGGCCAAATCGGTGGCCAAAGTAAACCCGCGCGGCGCAAGCTCGCGCATGCGGTCTTCATGGAAAGTAAGCGTCGATACGAGTCCGGTCATTGCCGGCAGCAGCAGGTTGAGCTGCGATACCGAGTCGACGATGGGCTCTTTGTCTTCCTGCAGATCGCGGTTATAAGCCAGCGGCTGTGCCTTCAGAGTGGACAAAAATCCGGTGAGGTTGCCGATAAGGCGGCCGGTCTTACCGCGGGTGAGTTCCGGTACATCCGGATTCTTCTTCTGCGGCATGATGGACGAGCCGGTCGACCAAGCATCGTCAAGAGTGACGTAGCCATATTCCGGTGTGCACCAATAGATGATTTCTTCCGAAAGGCGGGACATATCGACCGCGATCTGGGCCAAAACGAAGGCCGTCTCAGAGGCGAAGTCGCGGGCCGCGGTACCGTCCAAAGAGTTTTCCGCGGCGGCTTCAAATCCAAGTTCCTGCGCAATGGCTTCCGGATCGAGCTGGAGGGAGGACCCAGCAAGCGCGCCAGAGCCATATGGCGATACTGCCAAACGCTTATCTAGATCCTGCAAACGCTCGATATCACGCAGAAGCGGCTGAGCATGGCCCAAAAGCTCGTGTGCCAAAAGAATCGGCTGTGCGGCCTGCGAGTGAGTCTTACCCGGCATGATGGCGTCCGGGTGGGCCTCGGCTTGTTCCGCCAAGGCGTCCACCAAGTCGCTCACCTGAGCGGTGATATCGCGAATGGCATCGCGCACCCACATCCGAAACAGCGTCGCCACCTGATCGTTTCGGGAGCGACCAGCACGCAGACGACCTCCTACTTCTGGGCCGACAATCTCGATGAGCCCCCGCTCCATCGCTCCGTGGACATCCTCGTCCGTCGGTGCTGGGCGGAATTCACCGGAAGCGACCTTCTCCCCTAGCTCGGTGAGGCCGGAGAGCATGGTGTCCAAGTCGTCGTCGGAAAGCAAGCCCGCATTGTGCAGCACCTTGGCATGCGCCTTGGAGGCTAGCACGTCATAAGGCGCGAGCACCCAGTCAAAGTGCGTAGATACGGATAGGGCAAACATGGCCTCAGAGGGGCCGCCAGAAAAGCGGCCGCCCCACAAGGCACCCTCATTAGTCTTATGTGGTTCCATGTGCTACTACTTCTGAGCGCTGGTAGGGAAACCGCCATCGCGGTCACGCTGGTTAGAGATCTGGATAGACAAGCCGTGCAGCTGCACAAAGCCCTTGGCAGCGGTCTGGTCGAAGGTATCGCCGGTGTCATAAGTGGCCAGGTCAAAGGAGTACAGGGACTGGCCAGAACGACGACCGGTGACCGTAGCGGAGCCCGCGTGCATGCTCAGACGAATATCGCCGGTGACGTTTTCCTGGGACTCCTCAATGAAGGCATCCAGGGAACGCTTGAGCGGCGAGTGCCAAAGTCCGTCATATACCTCTTCGGACCAACGAGCATCGGTCAAGCGCTTGTAGCGTGCCAGCTCGCGCTCCACAGTGACATCCTCGAGAGCCTCATGGGCCTGAATAAGAACCATTGCACCCGGCGCCTCATAAACTTCGCGGGACTTGATGCCCACCAAGCGGTCCTCCACCATATCGAGGCGTCCAATTCCCTGCGCACCTGCACGGCGGTTGACTTCTTCAATAATCTGCAGCGCAGACATCTTCTGGCCGTCGACCGCTACTGGGATACCCTTTTCGAAGGAGATAATGATTTCATCCGGGGCATTGCCCAGACCAGGGTCCTCGGTGTAGGCGTATAGGTCCTTTGTAGGCGGGTTCCACAGATCCTCTAGGAATCCAGTTTCGACGGCGCGGCCCCACAGGTTCTGGTCGATGGAAAATGGCGAGGCAGCAGACTGCTCAATCGGCAGATCAATCTCTTCGGCGAAGGCGATGGCCTTATCGCGAGTCCAGGCATAATCACGTGCCGGGGCGATGATTTCCAGGGACGGATCCTGAGCACGGAACGAAACTTCGAAGCGTACCTGGTCATTACCCTTGCCAGTGCAGCCGTGGGAGACGTGGGTGCCACCGAATTCCTGGGCGGCCTTTACCAGATGCTTGGTAATGAGCGGACGGGAAATGGCCGATACCAAGGGATACTGCTTCATGTACATGCCGTTTGCCTTGATGGTGGGAACGCAGTATTCCTCTGCGAATTCGTCCTTAGCATCAATGACGATGGACTCTACGGCACCGCAATCAAGTGCACGCTGGCGCACCGATTCCATATCCTCGCCGCCCTGACCTAGGTCTAGCGAAACGGCAACAACATCACCGCCGGTCATTTTTGCCAGGTATGGAATGGCAACGGAAGTATCGAGGCCACCAGAGTAGGCCAAGACTACGCGTGCGGACATGCTAGATCTCCTTGCTCTATTGGAAACAATTCATTTAAGTACATAATATACGACCATAGTGTGGATTACCACCACCGCCGCTTAAATATTCCGGGTAGTGAGCGTCACTGCTAGCTCAGCGCCCGTAACCCCCTCGCACGCCAGGACGAAGATAGTGTCATCTCCGGCAATACAACCGATGACGTCATGCAACCCCACCCTGTCAATGAAGCTGGCAAGATACTGGGCCGCGCCGGCTGGCGTACGCAGCATCGCAATATTTCCGGAGGAGTCATGGGATACCACCAGCTCATCGAGCATCCGTCGTAATTTTTCGCGGGGGCCGCCTACCTGATCTTCAAATTGCTCTAGCTCACCGCCGACCACATAATAGGAACGACCACCATCGCGCTTTACCTTCTTCGCCCCCAACTCATCCAAGTCACGGGATAACGTGGCTTGCGTGATGTCGATACCATCTGCGAGAAGCAGCTCGGAAAGTTGCACCTGGCTGGTGACGCGATTGCGATCCAAAATTTCCAGGATCTTGGCCTGCCGAGCATTGCGAGTGGTCGGGGTGTTCATTACTTAGTTGATCTCCTTATTTATTTTGAGCAACCAGACTAGAAGCGCTTTCTGTGCGTGCAGACGGTTTTCCGCTTCATCAAAGACACGGGATTGCGGGCCATCAATAACATCAGCCGTGACCTCATTTCCACGGTACGCCGGCAAACAATGTAAGAATATTGCATCCTTATGTGCTTTGCTCATTATGGTCGAATCAACCTGATATGGCAGAAACGGCGTACGCCGGTCCCGGCCATCATTTTCCTGCCCCATAGAAATCCAGGTATCGGTGATTACCACGTCTGCGCCTTCTACTTCGTTGACATCATCAGTAATGGTAATATTGCCCCGCTTGCGTGCCCGGTCAACAAATTCTTGACGTGGCTGGAATCCTTCGGGCGCGATAATTGTGACGTCTATACCGGCCGTCGCAAAGCCAATCATATAAGAATTGGCCATGTTGTTATCCCCATCGCCCAGGTAAACCGCCTTTTTGCCCGTAAGCTCCCCTAGGTTCTCATGACAGGTCAGCAGGTCAGCCAGAATCTGACAGGGATGCAGGTCATCGGAAAGTGCGTTGACCAAAGGCACGGTGGCAGTCTCCGCCATCTGGAGCAGATTCTCGTGCTCAAACGTGCGCCAGACTATAGCCTCCACATACCGCGACAGCACCGCGGCCGTATCTTGGAAAGATTCCCCCTTCCCCATCTGGGTGGTCGAAGTATCGACGGTAATGGCCTTGCCCCCCATATTCGCTACGGCGGTTTCAAAGGAAAAGCGTGTACGCGTGGACGTTTTATCAAAGAGCACCGCCACGGTCTGGGGCCCCTCTAGAGGTCGTTCTGCAAAGGGATCTTTCTTTAGCTTTTCAGCTAGGTCCAAAACGGTTGCTTGTTCTTGTGGGCTGAGATCGTCGTCAGCCAAAAAGTGTCGCAGGCTCATGCCAGTTCCTCCAAAATAGTCCGAAGAGTTGTTAGTGCTGTATCTAGTTCGTGTTGGGAAATGACCAAGGGCGGGGTAAGTCGAAGAACATTCTCGTTGGGAGCATTGAGAATAAGCCCACGGCTAAGCCCAAGCCGAACAGCCTGCTTAGCCACCGGCTCTTGTAATACAAGGCCCAGCATTAGGCCCCTGCCGCGCACGCAATCTATGAGCGGTATGTTCTCAATCCCACGCCGCAGATAGTCCCCTTTCCGAGCCACCTCCGCCAGAAACTCCGCATCCACGGTGTCTAGCACTACGTTCGCAGCAGCGCAGGCCACAGGGTTACCGCCAAAGGTAGTGCCATGAGAACCGGGTTGAAAAAGCTCCTTCGCGCGCCTGCGCGCGATGGTTGCGCCAATGGGCACGCCAGTGCCCAGCCCCTTCGCCATGGTGATGACGTCCGGCTGGATGCCTTCTGACTCATAAGCAAAGAAGGTACCGGTACGGCCCACTCCGGTTTGCACTTCATCAACGATGAACAAAATGCCGTATTCATCGCATAGTTCGCTGACCGCCTGCAGAAATCCCGCAGGGGCCGGAATAACGCCAGTTTCTCCTTGAATAGGCTCAAGGATGATGGCTGCGGTGTCGTTGGGGTCTTGTTCTACCAGCTGACGCAGGTATTCCGCATCCCCGAAAGGATAGAACTCCACCCCTGCCGGCAGCGGATGGAAGGAACGTTGCTTATCCGGCTGCCCGGTGAGGGCAAGTGCCCCCATGGTGCGGCCGTGAAAGCCATGCTCGGCAGCTAAGATTCGACGCCGACCAGTCAAGCGGGCAAGCTTAAATGCGGCCTCATTAGCTTCAGCGCCGGAGTTGCAGAAGAAGACTCGGGCACTTTCGTCTCCCACGCGCTGGATCAGCTTCGCTCCGGCATCGAGTACCGGTTGAGTAGCGAAGAGATTCGAAGCATGTACCAAGGTACGTGCCTGGTGGGACACCGCCTGGGCTACCTGCTCATTGCCATAGCCCAAAGCGTTAACAGCGATACCAGCAAGCAGATCGATATAGGTGGCGCCTTGCTCGTCGGTGACCGTCGCCCCTTGGCCGGAGACTAAGGCTATAGGCGGAGTGCCATAGGTAGCCACGATCGTCTCCGGCCACCTTTGAGTCAAGCTCTGTGGCTTGTTCATTTCTCATCATCCTTCCTAAAGATGGTCCCTTCGGGATAATTGTGTTTGTCATAGTCGTCCGGCAGCACCATGGTTCCGACACCGCCTGGTGTCAGAAGCTCCAGGAGCACCGAATGGCCTATCCGGCCGTCGATAACATGTGCGGCCGATACCCCAGCCTGTACTGCCTTGTGGCAGGACTCCATCTTGGGGATCATGCCTGAGTCCAATCGCGGAAGAAGCTTGGAAAGCTGGCCACACTCAATCTTGGAGACGAGAGACTCGCGGTTCGGCCAGTCCGTATAAAGGCCTTCCACGTTGGTGAGGATGACCAAGCGCTCCGCCCCAATCGCGCTGGCTAAAGCACCCGCCGCACTATCGGCGTTGATGTTATAAACCGCGCCATCATCTCCTGGAGCGATAGTCGAGACCACCGGGATGCGTCCGGCCTCGATTATGTCCATCACCGCCGCCGGGTTGACTTCCACAATCTCTCCCACCATGCCGATATCGGTAGGTTCACCATTGACTTCCACCAACCTCTTCGTGGCCCGGAAAAGTCCTGCGTCCTCACCAGAGGTTCCCACCGCATAAGGGCCATGCGAATTGATAAGGTTGACCAATCCGCGGCCCACCTGCCCAAAGAGCACCATGCGCACCACGTCCATAATCTCCGGTGAGGTGACGCGGAATCCGCCCCGAAACTCCCCTTCAAGACCAAGCTTGCGCAGCATGGAGTTAATCTGTGGTCCGCCGCCGTGTACAACCACGGGGTGGACACCAACGGTGCGTAAAAAGGCCATATCCGCAGCAAAGGCGGCTTTTAGCTCCTCATCCACCATGGCGTTTCCGCCGTATTTCACTACCACGATGGTGTCACGGTAATGCTGGAGCCATGGGAGGGCATCCGCTAGAACAGTGGCGCGCTCTTGGTCACTCAGTCCACTACACATTCTCATCGTTTCCCTAGGAGCTATACGCCGAGTTGATTTCCACGTAGGCGTGGGAAAGATCCGTAGTCCGCACGAAGGCAGACCCCGCACCTCCCGTGCCTAGATCCACCCGAACTTCAATATTGGTTCCGCTAAGGTCCACCTCGCGCGCCCCAGGTACCCCCGTCGATGCCCGGCAGACCGGCTGGTCATTGAAGTACACGGAGATATTTTCCGGATCCATTTCGGCGTCTGCCATTCCCACCGCCGCGAGGACGCGGCCCCAGTTCGGATCAGAGCCAAACATGGCACACTTGAACAGGTTGTCGCGACCCAAAGTACGCGCGGCGTTAAGTGCCTGATCGTCGGTAGCGGTTCCTTCCACGGTAATCTTGACGCGTCTAGTTACGCCTTCCGCATCTGCTTGCAGTTGATCCGCTATGTCCGCGCAAACCGCGAGCACCGCCCTATCCAGCTCTTCTTGGCTGGGCGAAACAGCCGAAGCCCCAGAGGCCATGAGGATCACCGTGTCATTAGTAGAGGTAGATCCATCTACGTCGAGGGTATTGAAGGTCTGCAACACGGCCTTATTCAAGGCGCTTTGTAGAGCAGAGGAACTAGCGGTGGCGTCGGTAGTAATACACACCAACATCGTCGCTAGCGAGGGAGCCATCATGCCCACCCCCTTACCCATAGCCCCCACCGACCAACCGTCTCCGGCATAGGCTGCTTCCTTGGTCACGGTATCGGTGGTTAAAATTGCCTCGGCCGCTGCGTGGGCATGATTCGCGCTCGTACCCAAGTCCTTCGTCACGGAAGCTGCTCCAGCCAACGCCTTCTGCATAGGCAAGGGATCACCAATAAGCCCCGTCGAGCAGGCGGCAATATCTCCTTCCGGAAGGCTCAAGGTCTGGGCCACCTTGCCCACCAACGCGGAAGCGTCCGCATCACCCTGCGCGCCATTGCACGCATTAGCGTTCCCAGAGTTAAAGATGACCGCGGCAAGCTGACCATCGGCTACTGCTTTGCGGGATAGTTTCACCGGCGAGGCCACCACACGGTTGCGGGTAAATACTGCGGCTGCATCGAACCGCGGTCCGTTATTGACCACTAGGGCCATATCGGGTTTGCCGGAGGGTTTAATCCCCGCTGTAGTGGCGCCGGCACTAAATCCGGCGGGTCCGGTAATTCCAGCTGTAGACATTGTTCTCTCCTAGTTCTTATGGGGCCACGGCCGCTTGCGGCAGACCCAGGGTTTCTTCCCAACCAAGTGTTAGATTCATGCATTGCACGGCGGCGCCGGCTGTCCCTTTGCACAGGTTGTCCAGCGCTGCGGTGACCACCAGGCGTCTGGCGCGTTCATCCACATGAGCTTGAATATGGACCATGTTGGTTCCCACTACGTTTTGGGTCTCGGGCTGCTGCCCGGCAGGAAGGACGCGACAAAACGGTTCCTGGGCATAAAATTCACCGAATGCGCTTTCTACCTCACGCTTGCCGATGCCCTCTTTGAGCTCCGCCGTAGTCGTCGCCAGGATCCCTCGCGTTAAGGGGGCGAGAACGGGTGTGAAGCTCACAGTGAGCTCTTCTTGGACAAATGGCTGCAGGTTTTGCAGGATTTCTGGGGTATGCCGATGCGTCCCGCCAGGTTTATAAGCCTTGAGGTTTCCCATGGTTTCCGCGCCCAGCTGCGCCACAGAGGCTTTCTTGCCCGCGCCGGACACACCGGTGATAGCGATAGCCGTGAGGCTGGGCTCAATGAGCCCGTGCGCTACTGCTGGCAGAACACCGAGGGTTACTGCCGTAGGAAAGCACCCCGGCACGGCTACTCGGTTGGTACGGCGCAGCGCTTGCCGGTTGCCAGGGACCTCAGGGATTCCATAGGGCCAGCTGCCGGAATAGTCACCGCCGTAGAAATTCTCCCAATCCGCCTTGCTGCGGAGGCGAAAATCGGCTGCACAATCGATCACCGTCGTCCGCTGCCCGACCTGCTGCGCAATCGCACCAGAGTGACCGTGTGGAAGGCCCAGAAAGACGATGTCATGTCCGCGGAGGTTTTCAATGGTTGTATCCGCAATGACGCGATCTGCCAGCTGCGGAAGGTGCGGCATAAGCTCTGCCACGTTCTTACCGGCCGAGGTATGGGCTGTTAGCGCGCCAATGCGAAGATGCCCACCTAGATACGCTGGGTGCGACAACAGCAAACGGAGGATCTCGCTCCCTGCGTATCCGGTGGCCCCTGCTATTGCTACTGAAATCGTCATAGTGGCGACTATAGCAATAAATACACTCAGTCGTATGTTATTCATGCAAATTAAGCAACGTTGCAGGTAATTGCGCTCAATTAAGATGAAAAAATGTATGAAAAAAAGGGGCGGTGAGTTATATCTCACCGCCCCTTCGTTCGCGCTAGTTATGCGCGCATCTCTGCGCCCAGACGCTGCTTAGCCAATTCCGCTGCCGCCGTGCGGTGCTCGTTGACCTCTTCATCGGTCAACGTGCGATCCGCAGCGCGGAACAAGAGCTGGAACGCCAAGGACTTCTTGCCCTCACCCAATTGCTCACCACGGAAGATATCGAAAAGTTCCACGGACTCAATGAGCTCGCCCGCTCCCTCTTCCACAGTGACACGTACACGCTCGGCTGGGACATCTTCATCTACTACGAGGGCAATATCCTGATGCAAAGCCGGGAACGAGGACAGCACCGGGGCGGGGAACTTCTCCCCCAACGGCATTGCGGTGATATCCAGCTCCATAGCGCAGGTGCGTGCCGGCAGATTCAGAGCTTCTAAGACCTGCGGGTGTAGCTCGCCGGCATGGCCCAACACCACGTCGGTGCCGGCAACCTTCACAGCGGCACAGCGGCCCGGGTGCCACGGCAGAACTTGCGCTGCTTCCAGTTCGATATCCACACCGGCAGCGCGAGCAACCTGACGGGCAGATTCGATCGCATCGGCATAACTATATGCGCGGCCCTCGCCCCACGGACCTTCGTGCTCGATATTGCCGGTAGCCACCGTAGCCACGTGCAACGGCTGTTCAGGAAGGGTCTCGAGGAGTTCGGATATAACTTGCTCAGAAGGTCGCTGCGCTACAGACGGCATAGGTGATGCATCAGTGCGCTTAAACGCCACCTGCTGCAGGCCATACAGGGCGAGGTCGCTGCGGCCGCGCGCAACATTGCGGCCGATAGCTTCTAGCATATTAGGCAGCAGCGTCGTAGACAGGATGGCCTTATCCGCTTCCAGCGGATTTTGCACCTCAACGGTGCGCCGGCGGGCATCGTCCTTGTCTAGGCCCCACACTTCGAAGGTGTCATTGGCTACGAACGGTGCGGGCAACACCTCTGCATAGCCGGCATAGGCTAGGCCGTGGCCAATAGCACGGCGACGCTTCTGCGCTGGGGCCAGCCCGCGGCCGCCAGCCGGGGTTGGCAGGACGGTGGGAATATCCTCCAGTCCTTCCAGACGCAGTATCTCCTCGATGAGGTCAACATCCATCGAGATATCGGTGCGCCACGTTGCCGGTGTTACCTGGAGCCGCTCGCCTTCGTCCGCAACGGTGCAACCAACTTCCTCTAGGCGGGAAATAACGGTCTCACGGACGTAGTCCACGCCTGCATATTCGCTGGCCTTTGCGGTGCGCAGAGAAATGGGCTCGGGCTTGGCGACGTCCCCGATAAGCGTACGGCCTTCCTCAATGGTGCCGCCTGCCAGCTGCTGCAGCAGCGCACAAGCGGTATCTAGGGCGACTTCTACAATCGCTGGATCCACGCCTCGCTCAAAGCGACGAGAGGACTCGGAAGACAGCTTATGGCGGCGGCAGGTGCGCGCAACAGTAATCGGATCCCAGATAGCCGATTCAAAGACCACATCGGTGGTCTCCGCCGAAATTTCAGAGGTAGTACCGCCCATGACACCGGCCAAAGACTGGATGCCAGTGTCATCACAGATGACCACGTCTTCTGCGGAAAGTTCCCGCTTTATATGGTCCAGCGTCTCGAATTTTTCGCCCTCGTCCGCGTTACGGACAACGAGGCTGCCTTGGATCACATTGGCATCAAAGGCATGCATTGGGGCGCCCAAAAGCAACATCACATAGTTAGTAATATCGGTGGGCAGGTTCACGCTGCGCTGTCCGCAGAGCATAAGCTCGCGCTCCAGCCAAAATGGGGTGCGTGCTTGGGGGTCAATGCCGCTGACCTTGCGGAGACCGAAGCGCTGCGCCTTGGTTTCGGGATTTACAGTGACGTCGAGAAGCGAACCCTGCGCCGCCGGCACGGCGGAAGTATCAACGCCAGCTAAGGAAGGATCCTTGGCAATATCGGCAAACTCAAGATCGAACGCGGAGGCAATCTCACGGCTCAATCCGCGTACGGAGAGCGCATAGCCACGGTCCGGAGTAATGTTGACGTCAAAGTCCGTATCGTACAAACCAATAATCGAGCGGGCATCTTCGCCTACTTTATCGGCAACCTCATCGCCTAGGACGATGATGCCATTGGCCTGCGCGCCCAAGCCGAGCTCAGCGCCGGAGCACATCATGCCATTTGAAATGTGGTCGTAGGTCTCGCGTGCCGCAATCTTGAAGCCGCCAGGAAGCTCGGAGCCTGGAAGGGCCACGACGACATAGTCATTCAGGCGGAAGTTGCGAGCGCCACAAATGATGCCCTGCAGCTCACCCGTACCATTGGCCTGGCCTACGTTGACCTGGCAATAGCGAATGGGCTTTTTGAACTGCGTAAGTTCTTCGATCTCTACGACCTGGCCGATAACCAGCGGACCGGTGCTCTCTGGGATGGCGGCGTAGCCCTCGGTTTCAAAACCAACGCGCACGAATCCGGAATCCATATCGGCAGCGGAAACGTTCCAACCAGGGTTCTTAGCGCCCAGGATGCGGGTGACCCAGTCTTGGGAAATAAGCATTAGTGTGTCTATCCTTTCTGGGTTTTAGGCCTGTACGCCGAATGGCAGAGTGAAGCGAACATCGCCTTCGACCATGTCGCGCATATCGGTCAAGCCATTGCGGAACTGCAGCGTGCGTTCAAGGCCCATGCCAAAGGCAAAGCCCGTGTATTCCTCAGGGTCGACGCCTACGGCGCGAAGCACATTGGGGTTCACCATGCCGCAGCCGCCCCACTCGATCCAGCCGGCGCCGCCCTTCTTATTGGGGAACCACACATCGACCTCGGCGGAGGGCTCGGTAAATGGGAAGTAATTCACGCGCATGCGCGTGGTGGTCTCTGGTCCAAATAGCACCTTGGCCAAGTGCTCCAACGTACCGCGAAGGTGGGCCATAGTCAGTCCCTTATCCACGGCCAATCCTTCTACCTGGTGAAAGACCGGGGTGTGGGTGGCATCAAGTTCATCGGTGCGGAATACGCGGCCCGGGCAGGCAATATAGAGCGGCACGTCCCGCTCCAACATGGTTCGCACTTGGACCGGAGAGGTGTGCGTACGCAGCACCTGCTTAGAACCCTCAGCCGAAACATGGAACGTATCCTGCAAGGTACGAGCCGGGTGATCAGGCTTAAAGTTCAGGGCATCGAAATTGAAGTACTCCGCCTCAATTTCTGGGCCATCTGCAATTTCCCAACCCATACCTACGAATATGTCCGCAATGCGCTCAGACAATGCGGTAATCGGGTGCAGGGCACCGGTTTGCGTGCGGGTAGTGGGAATCGTGACGTCTACGGTCTCTGCTCGCAATTGCTCCTCGCGAGCCTGTTGCTCCAAAACATCCTTAACCTGGGCAAAGCGCTTTTCCATCTTGCCGCGGGCCATGTTAACCGCTTTGCCGGCGCTTTTGCGCTGGTCCTTGGGCAGCTGCCCCAACGACTGGCGAGCCTGCGGAATATAGCCGCCGTCTCCTAGGTGCTCGCGGCGGGCGGCAGCCAACTCATCTAGCGTTTCGGCTGCATCGAAGGCTGCGATAGCCTTATCGGCCGCGGCCCCAAGAGCCTCTTCGGTCAATTCGATCTGCGGTGTATCGGACACGTACTTCGTACCTTCTTCTCGCGCGAAAACTAACGAGTGCAATCTTACTCTGTTGCACCTAGACCGACCGCCCCAGGGACCCCCTTTCCATTCGGGATCAACTTAGCTAGGGTCTTGCGCCTTAGCCGACTCATAAAGACAAATGCTTGCAGCAGTTGCCAGGTTGAGGGATTCTGCGCGTCCGCGTAGGGGAATGCGCACCCGCATATCTGCCTCCTCCAGCAGCTCGCCGAGTCCATGCGCCTCATTACCAAATAGCCACGCGGTTGGCTGGGACAGATCTGCCTCCGCTAGGTTCACTTCACCGTCGGCAGCAGTTGCCACAATCTGCATGCCCGACTTACGCAATTGCCCCAGCACGTCTTTAATATTGGGGTCCCGCGCGACAGGAACGTGAAACAGCGAGCCGGTCGAAGCGCGCGCTACCTTGCAGCTGAGGGGATCGACGGTCTCACCTGCAAAGATGACACCATCGGCACCCATTGCATCCGAGGTTCTAATCAAGGTGCCGGCATTTCCGGGCTCAGAAGTGAGCACGGGAACGGAAACGAGGCTTGGTTTGCCGTTGAGGATTTTGCCCGCGGACCAGAGCACCGGCTTGCAAAGCGCAAAGAGTCCAGTGGTAGTGGCGGTATCGGAAAGGTGCTTAGCCGCCTTATCGGTGATGGGATGAACGTACACTCCCATGTAGCCGCATGCAGTGATGATGTCGCCGAAACGCGCTGCCGCCTTCTCAGTAACAAAAACGTCGACTGCAGCTCCAGTAGATACCGCCGCGTCTACCGCATTCTCTCCCTCAATGAGGAATTGCTTCGCCTTTTTCCGGTTAGCCGCACGGTGCAGCTTAGCTGCATTAACAATGCGCGGAGTGCGTTCAGTAAAGGCAGAGTCAAAATCCAAATTCATGGCTACTACCCTACCTGCTAATTCTCCCTCCCCAGACTCGCCCCTGAGTCCCCTTTAAGAACGAAAAATCCTGCTGCCCCACGGCAACAGGATTACATAGGTGAGCCCTACTTAGCGAGCGGGACGCCGCGGGCGTCCTTGTCGTAGTCCCCAGCACCGGCAATAATCATGATGAACTCAATGAACACCCAAATACCGAGGATGGCCCAGAAGGCGAATCCGAGCAGGAACCAGAAAGTAGCCCAGCCCAAGATATTGAGCACCAACTGCGTAACGCCGAAAGTCGTTCGGCCAGTGTAGAAGTTATGTGCACCGAAAGAGCCTAGGAAAAAGCACAATAGCAAGGTCGCGATCCACGACTTCTGTTGGCCCGGAGCAACATACTGTTGCTGCGCCGAGTAAGCACCCATATTGGGTTGCGGTGCATAGCCTTGGCTGTACTGCGGCTGGTAACTAGCTTGCTGGTTATAAGGGGTGTACTGCTGGCCTTGGTTGTTGTCATAGGACGCGCCAGAGTTCTCACCATAATCAGGTTGGTAGTCTCCGTTTGGATTCGTCATAGGAAATGTTCTCCTCGGTCTCGGCTTTCACGGGGTGTGGGACAAATCTAGCACGTGAGACCGAGCACCCAAGTGAAATAGGGTATCGAAAACCAAAGTGCCCGTATCCCCCAGTTTAAACGCCGAAGAATGCGGGCATGATACCCCTAATGATTAGGCAGCCTTAGGAGCATTAACGTCCTCAGGCAGAGCAGCCTTGGCAGCTTCGCACAGTGCGGAGAATGCCTCGAAGTCATTGACAGCAAGCTCAGCCAGGATCTTGCGGTCAACCTCAATCTCGGCCAGGCGCAGGCCGTGAATGAGACGGTTGTAGGTGATGTCGTTCATGCGGGCGGCAGCGTTGATACGCTGGATCCACAGCTTACGGAACTCAGACTTGCGGGCGCGACGGTCGCGGTAAGCGTAAGTCATGGAGTGCAGCCACTGCTCCTTCGCCTTACGGTACAGGCGGGAACGCTGGCCGCGGTAGCCCTTAGCGGACTTCAGAATCGCGCGACGCTTCTTCTTTGCGTTAACTGAGCGCTTTACTCGTGCCACAGTGATACTTCCTTAATTCAAATTGTGATGGCGGATGTGGGTTGATTCGGCGCTATTATGCGCGGCCGAGCAGGCGCTTGACGCGCTTGGTGTCAGGCTGTGCGACTGCCTCGGTGCCCTTCAGGCGACGGGTACGCTTGGACGGCTTGCCCTCCAGCAGGTGGCGACGGCCAGCCTGCTCACGGCGCAGCTTGCCGGAACCGGTCACCTTGATACGCTTTGCGGTGCCCTTGTGGGTCTTCTGCTTCATGAGTATTAAGTCCTTAAATTCTACGTGGAATCTGGTCTACTTCTTGCCCTTGCGAACCGGACCCAAAACCATGGTCATATTGCGACCATCCTGCTTGGGACGGGACTCAACAACGCCAACCTCAGCGACGTCATCAGCCAACCGCTCCAAGAGGCGGAAACCCAGCTCCGGGCGTGATTGTTCACGACCGCGGAACATGATGGTCACCTTGACCTTGGATCCCTTCTCGAGGAAGCGAACTACATTACCCTTCTTGGTCTCATAATCGTGATCGTCGATCTTCGGACGGAACTTCTGTTCCTTAACCACGGTCTGCTGCTGGTTCTTACGGGATTCGCGAGCCTTCTGAGCCTGCTCGTACTTGAACTTGCCGTAGTCCATGATTTTGGCCACTGGGGGCTTTGCCTTCGGGGCTACCTCAACCAAGTCAAGGTCAGCCTCGTAAGCAAGCTTGCGAGCATCATCGGTACGGACAATGCCCACCTGTTCACCACCGGGGCCTACCAAACGGACCTCGGGTACTCGGATACGCTCATTGATGCGAGCTTCAGCGCTGATTGTGGTTCTCCTCGATTAGGGGGTGTATGAGTAAGTAGTTCACCTACCGGGACCACAAACGAATCAAACCCGGTCTGTCATAGACAGCCGGGAGTTCTCACAGTGCCAAGCACGAGTGCTTGGTTACCTTTACCTTTATCCTACGAACCATGTTCGCGGCTTCGGGTGGGAGAAACTCCGCTTGTGACCCACGAACCTCGAAAAGGCGTCATGGGCGGTAGTGGCTATGAGGATAGCAGCTTCTCCCCCTGCCACCAAATCGCAACGCGGTTAGCGAGTTGTACAGCGGGCGGCTGGGTCAATGGCGCCCTCACCGACGCCGGCGTCAACAATGTCCACCAATTGACGGGCGAGGTATTTTACCGCTTTTTCGGCATCGGCATAGTCCTCGCCATCGGTGACGACGGAGAGAGCCACGCCGACGCGCTTTCCCTCTACCTCGTGAACACCAAATTGGCGGTAGGTGTACTCGTTTTCGTCCTCGTCCAGTCCCCAACCGCTTTTGGCTCGCGTCTGTTTCTCCTTCGACAGGCCAATTTTTTGCCACGGCACGATGTCTTTTAGAACTTTATGAACGTAGTCTGCTTCTTTAATGCACGGTAGTTCCGCACCAAAGACAGCTTGCTCTTCTAATGGCCACGTGGAATAGCCAAAGGCGGTGTCGTGGATATCCGCGCGGGAGCCATAGTCATCGAGCAAGTCCCCCACCGCTTTTTTGGCCGATCCTTCCTGCCATTGCACCTGTGACCACAAAGAATAGGCGGCATCGTTATCTGATTCTTTAATAGCCAAATCAACGAGGCTTTTATCTGCGCCGTCTTTAAGCGCCGCGATCGCGATAGGCACTTTGATGGTGGACCAGACAGGACCTGTGCCCTTATCGCCCGCAGTTATAGTGTCATCGCCAGCGGCAATAGCAACTCCAACTTTGGCGTGGTACCTCTTCGCCGTCTTTTCCACTGCATGGTCCAGCTGCTCTCGCACCGATGCTTGTTTTGGTGCCACAGAGCTGGTCGATGGTGCGGGGGCACTTTCTGTCGAGGGCTCGCCAGAGCACGCGCTCACGGTACACAGGCAAAGCGCGGCGATCAGGCTGGCTCCAAGGCGTTTATTATTCACGTTGAGACCTACTTCAACATGTCCTGCAAGTAGCTACCGGTATAGGAACCTTCCACCTGCGCAACATCTTCTGGAGTACCTTGTGCAACTACGGTGCCGCCGCCCGCACCGCCTTCTGGGCCCATATCAACAATCCAATCCGCTGCCTTGATGACATCGAGGTTATGCTCAATGACCAGCACCGAGTTGCCCTTATCCACCAGGCCTTGAATAACCAACATGAGCTTGCGAATATCTTCAAAATGCAGACCAGTTGTCGGCTCATCAAGAATGTAGATGGTTCTGCCGTTAGTGCGCTTTTGCAGTTCCGAGGCAAGCTTGACGCGCTGCGCCTCGCCGCCGGAGAGCGTGGTAGCAGCTTGTCCGAGGCGAACGTAGCCCAAGCCGACGTCGACAAGCGTGGCAAGATAGCGATGAATGGAGTTGATGGGCTCGAAAAAGTCCGCAGCCTCGGAGATTGGCATATCTAGGACCTCAGCAATGTTTTTGCCCTTGTAATGCACCTCCAAGGTCTCGCGGTTATAGCGAGCCCCCTCACAGACCTCGCACGGAACATAGACGTCTGGCAAGAAGTTCATTTCGATCTTGATGGTGCCATCGCCGTGGCACGCCTCGCAGCGCCCGCCCTTGACGTTAAAGGAGAAGCGTCCGGCTTTGTAGCCGCGGACCTTAGCTTCCTGGGTTTCGGCAAAAAGGTTACGGATCTTGTCAAAAACACCCGTGTACGTCGCCGGGTTGGAGCGCGGGGTACGGCCAATCGGGCTCTGGTCTACCTGCACCAGTTTATCCAGGTGCTCTACCCCCTCGACGCGCTTGGCACGGCCGGGAACTTGACGGGCGCGGTTGAGTTTATTGGCCAAGGTCTTGGCCAGAATCTCATTGACTACGGTGGATTTACCCGAGCCAGAGACACCAGTAATGCATACCAGCACTCCCAGGGGGATTTCCACGTTGATGCCCTTGAGATTATTCTCCCGAGCGCCCACGACTTTCAGGGTGCGGTCCTTATCGATCTCCCGGCGGTGGTCCGGTACGGCGAGGACCTTCTTACCGGAAAGGTACTGGCCGGTAAGGGACTCTTCTACCTGTTCGATTCCGGTTGGTTCGCCTTGGTAGACCACTTCGCCGCCATATTCGCCTGCCCGAGGGCCTACATCGACGAGCCAATCCGATTCCCGGATAGTGTCTTCATCGTGCTCGACCACGATGAGGGTGTTACCAATATCGCGCAGGCGCTGCAGGGTCTTAATGAGTCGCTGGTTATCGCGCTGGTGCAGACCAATGGATGGCTCATCGAGTACGTACAGAACGCCAGCCAGGCCGGAACCTATCTGTGTAGCCAGCCGGATACGCTGCGCCTCGCCGCCCGAAAGCGTGGACGCGCCGCGATCGAGGGTAAGGTAATTCAAACCGACATCCAGAAGGAAACGCAGGCGAGCCTGAGTCTCCTTCAAGACAGCACCGGCAATGATTTCTTCACGATGCCCCAATACCAAGGAATCCAAAAACTCGGAGGCGTCTTCAATCGAGAGCGCGCACAGACCAGCGATGGACTGCTCACCGTGAGTGGTGGAAGCCAAACGGACGGCTAGGATTTCTGGCTTCAGGCGGGTGCCCTTACAAGTGCTACACGGCACGCGGCGGGTGTATTGCAGCAAGCGATCCTTTTGGGATTGGGAATCGGTAGTCTCCAGCTTGCGGTGAATGAAACCGGTTGCTCCCTCAAACGGCGCGGTCCAATTACGCTGGCGCCCATAGCGGTTCTTATATCGAACCTGCACCTCTTCGTCCGTGCCGTAGATAAGCGCGTGGCGCTGTTCCTTAGTCAATTCGCTAACTGGGGTCTTGGGGTCAAATCCCATAGCCTTGCCTAAACCTTCTACCAGCTTGACAAAGTAGCGAGAATTGGGGCTGGAGTGCCACGGTTGAATGGCGTCGACCGCCGGTGCATCTGGGTCCGGAATGAGCAGGTCAACATCAACTTCCAATTTGGTGCCCAGACCATCGCACACCGAGCAGGAACCAAACGGAGCGTTGAAGGAAAAAGCACGGGGCTCGTACTCTTCAATGGTCAACGTGTGACCATTCGGGCAGGCCGCCTTCTCCGAATAAGTGTGGGTGAGCTCTTCCCTGTCTACGAACTCAATGGTGACTAGCCCGTCTGCCAAGCGCAGAGCTGTTTCCACCGAATCCGTCAAACGTTGTTTTTGTGAGGCCTTTACCTGTAGGCGGTCAACCACTACCTCAATATTGTGTTTGATCTGCTTCTTCAGCTTGGGCGGATCACTAAGCTGATGGGTTTCCCCATCCACCCGGACGCGGGAATAGCCCTGGGCTGATAAATCCTGGAAGAGATCAACGAACTCGCCCTTGCGCTTGCGCACTACCGGCGCCAGCACCTGAAATTTCAGTTTCTCTTCCAGTTCCAGCACGGCGTCCACAATTTGTTGTGGCGTTTGGCGCTCGATCACCGCATCACACTTCGGGCAGTGTGGCGTTCCGGCGCGGGAGAAGAGCAAACGCAGGTAATCGTAAATTTCCGTAATCGTGCCGACCGTAGAACGCGGATTATGGTTGGTGGACTTTTGATCGATAGACACTGCGGGTGACAGGCCGTCAATAAACTCCACGTTCGGCTTGTCCATCTGCCCCAAGAACATGCGGGCATAAGAGCTCAAGGATTCGACGTAGCGGCGCTGGCCTTCTGCGAAGATGGTGTCAAAGGCCAGCGATGATTTACCGGAGCCGGATAGACCGGTAAAAACAACCATTTTATCGCGGGGGATATCTATATCCACGCCCTTGAGGTTGTGCTCGCGGGCACCGCGCACCACCAAACGATCAGCCACTGTGCTCAGACCTCCAGTACTAGGGATTGCAATCTTCCCTCGAATGTACCCGTAGGCTAGGAGACATGACTAACGAGCTTCAGCTACATCAGATTTCTGTGTCCGAGATGGACAACAACTGCTACCTCTTGCAGGCGGGCGAAGAAGGCTTGCTTGTCGACGCCGCCGATAACGCCCCCGCAATCCTCGACATGGCCCATAAGGCCGGCGTGAAAATTACCGCAGTATTGACTACCCACCGCCACTGGGATCACGTACGCGCACTCGAGGAAGTTCTCGCAGAGACCGGCGCTACCCATTACGCCTCTTTCCTAGACTCCCCGGCCATCCCTGCCGAGGTAGACGTAGAGCTCCGCGAAGGCGATTCTATCGAGTTTGCAGGCCTTCATTTACCCATCATCATCTTGCGCGGCCATACCCCTGGCGGTGCGGCACTAGTGGCAACCGTCGATGGTATAACCAATATCTTCGTGGGCGATTCACTCTTTCCTGGCGGCCTGGGAAAGACCACTTCCGAAGGTGACTTCGTACGCCTGTATAAGGACGTCACCGCCCGTATCTTTGATGAGTTTCCAGACAACACGATCGTGCGCCCCGGCCACGGTAAGTCCACTACCTTGGGCGAAGAGCGCCCTAAGCTGGGTGACTGGTGGGAGCGCCGCTGGTGATCCAGCAGCTAAAATCCGCGTACAATGGTCTAGCACACGTTAGAACCAAAGCAACGAGCTAAGGAGCTTTAAGGACTATGATTCGCAAGCTTGCCCGCCCCATGCTGGCATCTGTATTTGTATGGGAAGGCGTAGACAACCTGCGCAACGCGTCCGATCATGTAAAGGAGACCGAGGGTTTCCTCAAGACTGTGCGCAAGGCCGTTCCTTCTGAGTATCAGGGCTATATTCCCAATGACCCAGAATTGGTTACCCGCGCTATTGGCGGCGCTAAGGTAGGCGCCGGCTCCACTCTGGCCCTGGGCAAGGCACCGCGTACCTCCGCTGCGGTTCTCGCGGCCGCTACGCTGCCCAACCTAATTGGCAAGAACAACTTCTGGGCTGCGGACAACAAGGAAGACAAGGAATCCCGCCGCAACGGCTTCGTTACCAACACCGCTCTGCTCGGTGCCCTGTTTATTGCTACCCAGGACACCGAGGGCAAGCCTTCCCTGCGCTGGCGCGCTCAGAAGGCCGGCAAGCGCACGAACAAGAAGATTCAGCAGGCACTGCCTACCAAGTCTGAGTCCGAGCAAAAGCGCGAAGAGCTTTCCGCACGCGCAAACGAACTGTCCTCCAAGGCTGGCGACTGGTTGAATGAGACCTCTGCGAAGGCACAGGCTTACGTAGACGACAACAAGGACGACTGGCAGTCCACTGGCCGTGGTCTGCTCGATACCGCTAAGTCTTATGTTGACGATGCCAAGACCTACGTTGAGGACAATAAGGACGATTGGCAGGAGTCTGGCCGCGGTATGCTGAACAACGCCAAGTCCTTCCTTGAGGACTCCGTCGACAACGCCAAGACTTACGTAGAAGACAACAAGGGTGACTGGCTGGAGGCCGCACAGGCTAACCGAGACACCGCCCGTACCGGTGCTGTGAAGGCTGCTACCAAGGCGCAGGCGCGTGCCGATAAGGCAGTGGCCAAGCTGGAGGGCGCGAAGTCCAAGCGCGCAAGCAAGAAGGCTTCCAAGCACGCGGACAAACTGCAAAAAGAGGCTAATAAGAAGATTGAGGCAGCTATCAAGAAGCTGGAAAAGCGCTCTAAGTAGCCACTACTTCTTTGGCCGAGTAACTCGGCGCTGACATACGGCCCAGCTTTATGCTGGGCCGTTGTTCTTTGTCACGGCAGGGTCTAAACTCATCTCTCCCCTCGCCGGACAGCGTGCCCGGCACCTCCCCCAATTAACGTCCAATTACCAAGGAGTCACGTGACCTCAGCATCCAATAAGCACGCGGCGGCTGCAAGTTCCTCGGAGCGCGAAGCCATCGCTACTGAGCAAGATTATGTGGACGGCCTTTTCTCCCGCCTTGACGATGAGGTGGCTGCGGCAAATCAAAGGCTCAATGAGGTGCAGGCAGATGTAGACCCCTCCACCCCGGACGCGGACGCTTTGGTGCGCCGCGAAACCGAATACCACGGGCTACAGGCCAAGCTGGATCGTCTCAATGTGGCCCAAATGGGGCTCGTTTTTGGCCGGATTGATATCGACGCCCCCGGTGACAATCCCACCCCTGAAGGCCTAGATCGCCGCTACATCGGCCGCATGGGTCTGGATGCGCGTGAAGATGACTATCGCACACTGCTCCTAGACTGGCGTGCTCCCATGGCACGGCCTTTCTATCTTGCTACGACTGCCCAGCCGGAAGGGGTCCACACCCGCCGTCAAATCCGCACCAAGGGACGCACGGTCACCGGGATTCATGATGAGGTGCTTTCCGGCCCCGGCGTACGCAAAGAGGAAGCCGGCGTTGCGAGCGAATCCGCGCTCTACCACGCCATGCAACGGGCCCGCACTGGCCACATGGCGTCGATCGTGGAGACTATCCAGCGTGAGCAGGACGAGATAATCCGCGATAATACCCGCGGCGTCATGGTGGTAGAAGGCGGCCCTGGCACTGGTAAGACTGCGGTTGCTTTGCACCGCGTGGCTTATTTGCTCTATACCCACCGCGAGCTGCTTTCTGCCACTGGCGTGCTTATCGTTGGCCCCAATAGCAGCTTCTTAGACTATATTTCGCGCGTACTCCCGGAGCTTGGCGAAACCGGCGTAGTGTTGTCCACCATCGGCGAGCTCTTTCCCGGAATTGAACCAAAGCAAGACGAAGACCTTGTGGCTCGCGAAATCAAAGGTAGCGACGCCATGGTGGAGATCCTCTCTGCTGCGGTTAAGGACTATCAGCGGCTTCCTGACGCTCCGCGCGAGCTGACAGTCGACGGACTCACCTTGAGCATTACGCCCGCCATGGTAAAAAGCGCCCGCACGCGGGCACGTCGCTCGCGCAAGCCGCACAACGAAGCTCGCGGAGCTTTCATCGAACACTTCGTAGAAGACCTCGCCCAGCAGATGGCGGACAGGGTCGGTACCGATCCACTCGGCGGAGACAACCTCCTCTCGCGCGCCGATATCGATCAATTCCACGACGACCTTGCGGAAGATGCGGCCTTAGTTGCCCTGATCGATGAATTTTGGCCCGAACTCCACCCGACCGACGTGCTTGCGAGCTTAGTCTCCTCGCGTGAGCGCATTGCCTCTGCTGCCCGCGGTTATGACGAGGAAACCCAAGAAGCCCTCTACCGAGCAGAAGGTCGAGCATGGACGAATTCGGATGCCGCTCTTCTCGACGAGTTGGCTGTTCTCGTCGGCCTTCCTAACCCAGAGGAGAAAAAGGCAGCGGATGATGCTGCATGGCGCGAACAAGTGGCGGATGCAGAAGACGCTCTGGATATCTTGTCCTCCTCCGAGTCCACCGATAATGACGACGACATGTTTGAAGCGGAAATTCTTTCTGCCCACGATGTCATCGACGCCGAAACTCTGGCACACCGCCAGGAGGTCCGCGATAAGCGCACCACTGCCCAGCGCGCCCGCGAAGACCATACCTGGGCGTATGGCCACATCATTGTGGATGAGGCTCAGGAATTAACTCCCATGGAGTGGCGGATGCTCTTCCGCCGCTGCCCTTCGCGGTGGATGACCTTGGTGGGAGATACATCCCAGACTGGCTCCCCGGCAGGTGTTGATGACTGGGGTGAGGCCCTTGAGCCCTTCGTGGCGCAGCGCTTCCGCCACCATTTTCTCACCGTCAACTATCGCACCCCGCAGCCCATCACGGAGCTGGCTAATGGACTCTTAGAGGTGATTAACCCTGACGCCAGCCCGGCCACAGCCATCCGCGATGGGGTACAAGTTCGCCGTCTTGAACATGGCACTTACACCCCAGGCGTACACAATGAAGAGGATGGCAGACTCACAGCGGTCATTGACGCCGCCACGGCAGAACGCTACAAAGGCCTTGAGTTCGACCACGTGGTGGTACTAGACCCGCAACGGATCGTGGATGCCTCTCCGCAGGGTCTACAAAACCTCTATGTCTGCATCACTCGTGCTACCCAGTCGCTCACGCTAGTCGGCGACTGCGGCGAAGTTCTTTAGGCTCCCGTAAGCTTTAGGCCATGGCCTTATCTGACATCATGCGCAAAGCCGAAAGCTCACTGAACTCGATTACCCTGAAGCGCTCCCAGCAGCGTGGATGGCAGCCCCAGATTGTGGGCTATACCGGTTATGGCAATACCGAGCAGGTGAGAATCTTTGGCCGCGTGCTCATGCACGATCCTGATGAAGGCCGGAAGGATACCTGGGGTGAACGCGGCTACCAGCAGTTTCTTACCATTCAGGTAGGGCACCATGACGTGTCGGTCACTATTGGTGACAAGACCGTCGCGGGCACTACCAATAGCAATGGCTATGTCGACCTTCTCGTCCATGATCACGAGCTGGAGCCTGGTTGGCATACGGCCACGATTGAAGCCGCTAACGCGAAGGCCGTAGAAGTCCAGGTGCTTATTGTGGATCCGGCGGCGAAGATTGGCATCGTTAGCGATATTGATGACACCGTGCTAGTCACGTGGTTGCCACGTGCGTTGACCGCCGCGTGGAACTCTTGGGCTAAGCGTCCTAGCAGGCGACAGGCCGTTCCTGGAATGGCAGAGTTCTATGCCCAGCTGCAACAGCGCTTCCCCCAAGCCCCAGTGTTTTATCTTTCAACGGGCGCGTGGAATACCTTTGGCTCGCTTAAAAAATTCTTGTCCCACCACGGTTTCCCCACAGGTCCTATGCTGCTGACAGACTGGGGTCCAACCGAGACGGGCCTTTTCCGCAGCGGACAGGAGCATAAGCGAGTTCAGCTGCGCAACTTGCTGATAGCCTACCCAGACATGCAGTGGATTTTGATCGGCGATGACGGGCAACACGATCCCTTGACATATGGCGATGTGGCCAATGAGCACCCGGATCGGATTCACTCCGTCGCAATCCGCAACCTTAGTCCGCAGGAACAGCTCCTCTCACACGGCTCCCTGAGCCCCCTAGCAGATGCCAATGAAGAGGGCCATTTCACAATCCCATTGATTCAGGGCGCAAACGGCAGTGCCCTTGCTGCGGCCTTTAACGCCGCGCACCCCGCGGAGTAAGCAGCGCCTTAACGACGAAACCCGCCTTGGCCTTTTAACAAGACCAAGGCGGGTTTAATCACCACGGTTAGCTGACGGTGTGAACGATCATTACGTCGCAGTCGGACTGGCGGGCAACGTCTGCCGGAACGGAGCCCAGCAGGCGGCCGGTCAGAGAGTTGATACCGCGGTTGCCCACAATGAGCAGGTCAGCATCGTTGTCATTGACGATGGACATCAGGGCCTGCACCGGAGTACCCGGGCGAACAGCGGTTTCAACCTTGGAAGCGCCGAACTTCTCAGCGTGAGCCTTGGCGTCCTTCAGGTTTGCCTCGGCCTTCTCATCGCCCAAGATGGTTACGGAATCCTGGCGCAGGGTCTTGGAAGCCTGCTCCTGGTTCTCGTAGTATGCGCAACCGATGATCAGACGGGAATCGAATGCGGCGGCGATCTTTGCTGCTCGCTCTACAGCGAGGAGAGAAGACTTAGAACCGTCAGTACCAACAACGATCGTGTTGTAGTCGCTCATGATGACCTTTCTTTATGGGTATGTACCCGGAGTGTTTATTTAGCCTACAGGGGCAATACTGCCAGTGTAACAACGAAAAATCATTAACGTTTCTCGCTGGTATTAACTACGACGACGTCCACCTTTGACTTGTGGGTTAGTTCCGTTGGCACAGAACCAAAGACTCGACCACGAACGGAATTTACGCCGCGGTTGCCCACCACGAACAGGTCCACATCATAGTCCTGGCCTACTTCCAACAAGGCTTTTACTGGGTCTCCAGATTTCCCTACGATTTCAATGTGTTCCGCACCCTCAGACTCGGCGATGCGGGTGGCATTGTCCAGGTAGGTACCGGCCATGTCCTCACTAACAACGGGCAGACCGGCTTCGTCGCCCCTCGGAGCGCCAAGCATGGATCCAGCATGGTTATAAAAGGCTGAAATAATAATCAGCTTGGCGTCGTACGCCCGTGCCATGGACGCCGCTGCACGGACCGCGCGCAGGGAGGTTTCAGAGCCATCGGTGCCGACGGCAATGTTTTTATACGTAAGCATTATTCTCCTTGCAGTTGAACTATTTCACAGTGACAACTAAGCGGCGCTTCTGGCACCAGTCCAGTATAACTAGCACAGCTGTTTAGAGAAGCAACCGCGAAGCTAATAATCACTTTCAGGGGGAGAAAACTAAATTCCCGCTTCCTTCAAACCACGCAATTCCTTTTTCAGATCAGCAATTTCATCGCGGAGCCGCCCCGCCAGCTCGAATTTAAGCTCGCGCGCGGCTGCACCCATTTGGGCCGAGAGGTCGTCGATAAGTGCCTGCACCTCATCGGTGGCCATGCTGGAAATATCGCGCTTTTCCACCACTGCAGAGGGATCGGAGCCGGACTCCTCCTCCCCGCCGTCCTCATAAACCTGGTCCAGGATATCGGCGATTTTCTTCCGCAATGGCTGCGGGTCAATCCCATGTTCCCTGTTATAGGCAATCTGCTTCTCACGACGCCGCTCCGTCTCCTCAATGGCCTCCTGCATGGAGTCGGTGATTTTATCGGCATACATAATGACCTCACCAGAGACGTTACGGGCAGCACGGCCAATGGTCTGGATGAGGGAGGTGGTAGAGCGCAGGAAGCCTTCCTTGTCCGCATCCAAGATGGCAACAAGAGATACCTCGGGAAGGTCAAGGCCCTCGCGCAGGAGGTTGATGCCTACGAGAACATCAAACTCGCCAAGGCGCAATTGGCGCAACAACTCTACGCGCTGCAAGGTATCGATATCCGAGTGCAGGTAGCGCACCTTAATTCCCTGCTCCAAGAGGTAATCGGTGAGGTCTTCTGCCATGCGCTTCGTAAGCGTGGTCACCAATACTCGCTCTTGCTGCGATATGCGGGTACGCACCTCATCAATAAGGTCATCAATCTGGCCCTTAGTGGGCTTGACTGTAACCTTTGGATCCACCAGACCTGTCGGGCGAATGACCTGCTCCACGTATTCGCCGTCAGAGGACGTAAGCTCAAAGTCACCCGGGGTGGCGGACATATACACGGTTTGTCCCACGCGTTGCTCAAACTCATCGAAGGTCAGCGGGCGGTTATCCACCGCAGACGGCAAGCGGAAACCAAATTCCACCAAATTGCGCTTGCGGGACATATCGCCTTCGAACATGCCACCAATCTGCGGGACCGTGACGTGGGACTCGTCAATGATGGTGAGAAAGTCCTCTGGGAAATAATCGAGTAGCGTTGCCGGCGCTGAGCCAGCCGGACGGCCATCAACGTGGCGGGAGTAGTTCTCGATACCAGAGCAGAAACCCACCTGCTCGATCATTTCCAGATCGTATTCTGTGCGCATACGCAAACGCTGCGCCTCAAGCAGCTTGCCGCGGTTTTCTAGGTCTTCCAGGCGCTCGGCCAATTCCTCCTTGATTGCAGCCACTGCCTTTTCCATGCGCTCGGGGCCGGCTACATAGTGCGTCGCTGGGAAGATGCGAACCTCATCTACTTCCTCTATGACATCGCCAGTCACGGGGTGAATGTAATACAGGGAATCGATATCGTCGCCGAAGAATTCAATGCGCACCGCACGTTCCTCGTAGGCCGGAATGATATCTACCGTATCGCCCTTGGCGCGGAAGGTGCCGCGGGTAAACCCCACGTCATTGCGTTCATATTGGATATCCACCAGTAGTCGCAGGAACCGATCGCGGTCCAGCTCCTCATCAACAGAAATGATTACCGAGCGATCCAGGTAGGACTGTGGAGTACCCAAGCCATAAATGCAGGAGACGGAAGAGACTACGACCACGTCCCTACGAGACAACAAGGCGGACGTGGCCGAATGGCGCAGGCGCTCAACGTCCTCATTGATGGAAGAATCCTTTTCAATATAGGTATCCGTCTGCGCGATATACGCCTCTGGCTGGTAGTAGTCATAATAAGACACGAAATACTCCACCGCGTTATGTGGCAAGAGTTGGCGCAGCTCATTGGCGAGCTGCGCTGCGAGGGTCTTATTGGGCGCCATCACTAGCGTGGGCCGCTGCTGCTTTTCGATAAGCCATGCTGCAGTAGCAGATTTGCCTGTACCGGTAGCACCCATGAGCACGACATCGCGCTCATCGCGGTTCAGCCGCTCATTGAGCTCTGCAATGGCAGTGGGCTGGTCACCAGCTGGCTCATATTCAGAAACGACCTGAAACTCGCCTGGGGTGCGCTCCACCTCGCTGACAACGCGGTGCTCGGAATTTGGAATGAGGGGATGTTCAGCAGCAAAAGCCATGCCCACTACTCTACTGCCTAAGTGGCGCGCCTAGCCATGATCAGGGCAGGGAGTCCTGCGCGGTACGAAGCCATTCCTCTAACTCGCCAGTCGTCTCCCACAGCGCATACACGGAAGAGGCCTCGGGCCGCATCGCACTATTAATGCGGCGGCGCAGCCAAGCCTTTGACTGCGGTGTGTACAGGGGCTCCAGATCCTCGCGATAAATTCCTTCCGGCAGTGCATCAGCTTCCAGCTTCAATAACGCGCCGAGTGCAATCATGGTTTCTGCGTCATCTGAGTCTATGGGCTCTGTGGAACATGATTGCTGAAAGTTTTTGAGATCGAAAGAACCATCCCGCAAGCTTGCGAGTAGTTCTCGCGCCGCGTGATTATCAAAAGGCCCAGTATCCCACGTTCCCACGGCGGGTAGCTTAAGCCGCCAAGGTTAACGAGACTTCGAAAGGGTGTAAATTTTAGCTACCCAATAGTTAAACCTTGGGTGACTCGGCTGCAATGCGGTCCATGACTTCGATCGTTCGCTCACGTAGCTGGTCCAGCGTGCCATTATTATCAATGACGTGCGTGGCCGCGGCAAGCCGCACCTCATCCGGCACCTGCGCTGCTATCCGACGCCGTGCATCGTCTTCTTCCAGTCCACGCGAGGTTATAAGCCGGCGGACGCGCTCCTCTGGGGTCACATCGACCACGATGACGCAGTCCATATCTTTATCCAAGCCGTTATCCACCAACAACGGCATATCGTAAACGGCGAAGTCACAGCCATCTCCACGTGCCGCCGCAAATTGACGCTGTGTTTCCTCCTGGATGCGCGGATGGGTAATAGAATTCAACAACTCAGTATGCTGTTTATCCGCGAAGGCTCGCCGAGCCAGCTCCTTGCGGTTGAGCTGACCATCCGCCAGCAAGATATCTTTTCCAAATGCTGCTGCCAACTCGGATAAAGCAGGCTGTCCAGGCTGTACGACCTCGCGTGCAATCGCATCAGCATCGACTATTCGCCACCCGCGCTCACGGCATAGTGCTGCGACTGTTGACTTGCCACTGCCAATACCGCCCGTTAGCCCAATGAGTTTCATGCTCGCCACCCTACGCGAAAAGGAGCCCCACCATCCGTGATGGTGAAGCTCCTTTTTTAATCCAAGCTATACGCGAACCTCTATTGCGCTGCTTCCTCAGCCTTCGGAGAGACGTGAAGCAGGGTATCACTCGGGGAAACCTGGCCGGCGTCGCCAGTGACAGAACCAAACTTGGTGGCATTGGTGACCACCACTGGAGTAATCAAGTTATAGCCCTTGGAACGGATGAACTCTGGATCAAAGGTAATCAACTTATCGCCAGCGGAGATGCGTTGCTTCTTCGCCACGTGGACTTCAAAACCTTCGCCTGCCAGCTCCACGGTGTCGAGACCTACGTGGATGAGTAGCTGCACACCGTTATCCAAGCTTAGGCCTACCGCATGGCCAGAATTTTGAACGGTGAGCACCTTGCCGTCGGCAGGCGCAAAGACCGCATTGCCAGCCGGCTGGACCGCCATACCCGGGCCCAACTTTGCTGCGGCGAAAATGGGATCCGGAACTTCCGACAGATCGACCGCTTCGCCCTCGAGAGGAGAATCCAGCGCAATCGCTTCCTTCCCAGCCTGCTTGGTGGCCACGCCGGTGGCAGCAGCGCCTGCGGCGCTAGCGGGAACGGCGCCGCCCTCGCTGGCGGAGTCCGCATCTTTGCTCTTGGAGAAATTCAACTCTCCGCGAGCAGCTGCATCATCAACAGTCTCGCCTTGCTCGCGCGCGATGCGCTCCAAGTCGGCCTGTTTTTCTTCTGCCGTGCGGTAGCCGAAGAACAAGGTGAGGATGAAGGAAGTAAGGAAAGCAGCCGAGATGCCCAGCACGTAGCCCAAATGCGGGGTCATGGCGCTGGTGGTCAACGCCGAGGTAAAGACGAAGGCTTCTGCACGGACATCGAAAAGACCGATGATTGCGCCACCCAAGGCACAACCTGGCAG
Organism: Corynebacterium yonathiae; assembly: GCF_022288805.1. Classification (GTDB taxonomy): domain Bacteria; phylum Actinomycetota; class Actinomycetes; order Mycobacteriales; family Mycobacteriaceae; genus Corynebacterium; species Corynebacterium yonathiae. The sequence continues at coordinate 18,167 of NZ_JAKOPM010000014.1, read as the reverse complement.
CAACCGGTAGTAGCTGCGGCGGAAGCGCAACAAGATGCCGTACAGGGAAGGTTCCGACACGCCGCCTAGGATGCCCGCTGCGAACGCACCGATGGAGACCTGGCGCATGGCATTGTTCTTCTCCTTGAAGGAGATGACCATGACCGCGCCGACGACACCGAAGCAGGCAAAGTTCCATGCGCCCATCGGCCCTTGAATGAAGTCGTAGCCGTAGGTGGCGATGTTCTGGATCATGATGACGTTCAGCGGCCAGTGCAGGCCCATCGGCACCAGGAATGGGTACAGCAGCGGGACGACAATAGCCAAGATGAAAGGCGAGAAATCATTGATTTGATAAAGGACCCAGGAAATGCCGTTGCCCACGCCAATGCCGAACGGGCCAAGGAGGAAGGCCGTTGCCGGAATCATAATCAGCAGGGAGAAGAACGGTACGAAAACCATGTGTACCGCGCTTGGAATAACCTTTTTCAGTCCCTTTTCCACCCAATATAGACCGATTGCAGCCAGGATCGGCGGGAAGACCTGGGAGCCGTAGGAGTCAATAACCAACGGCAGACCAAAGATATTTGCGGTATCGCCTGCTTCGCCCAGGGACAAAAACTCCGGGGTAAGAAGTGCCGCTGGGATAGCGGCAGAAACCCACATATTTGCACCTAGTTTCTGAGCCGCAGTCGCTCCCACCATCACCGGTAGGAAGTAAAAGACCGACTGGTACATCGCGTGAGCCAAACGGAAACCTTCTGGCTGCTCCTCCAGCGGAGCACGGAAATCCTGAATACCAAAGGTGTCCGCCAAGATCAGCAGCATGATAATGAGCGAGGCACCCAACAGTGCCCAGAGAACAGGGCGGAAGGTATCAGAAAGAAATTCGAAGCAGTAATCTACCCAATCGTACTTTCCGCGAACACCGTCGTACTCCTTCTTGGAGGACGCCGTTTTCTCACCGGAAGCGTGTACACCGGGCTGCTTGATGATTTCGTTGTAATAGTCAGCAACGCCGCCGCCCATGACTACTTGGTAGCCGTGGGCGCCTTGTGGCACGGTGCCTAGCACCGCTGGGTCGCTGTCGAGCTTTTCTTTATCAACTTTCCCCGCATCAGCAAGTTGGAAACGCAGGCGCGTCGCACAGTGCGTCAGCGACGTAATGTTGTCAGCGCCGCCGATGCTTTCAACGATGTGGGCGGAAGTGTCTTTGGTAGATGCCACTTCTTACTCCTCAGTTCAAATACCACCTATAACCAGTACGACACTGGCTATAACGTCATAGTTGAGTATAAGAGGATTCCCACATGAACAAAAGCCCGTTTTGTGGTCTTTCCAGGCTCTTTTTGCTTCCCTCTGTCCGTCTACGCTGGTCAACCATTTATATATCTGAAATGCCCCAGCAAACGATTGCAGAGTCTGTCTCAAAGATCACAAAAGCCGCGTCCACCCCGTCTGTATGACGAAGTAAACGCGGCCTTGAAGCTGAGCTCTAAGGCTCAGCAGGGAACTAAGCGGAAGCTTTAGTTGCCAGCGAGCTTGTCGCGCAGTGCGGCGAGCTGCTCATCGGAAGCCAGGGAGCCGCCAACCTCTGCCTGAGTCTCGGATGCCGGAGCTGCATCGGAGGAATCAGAGGAGTAGTTGGAGGACTCTGCAGACTCAGCAGCCTCAGCGGCTGCGGCGCGGTTGCGCTCGATCTGAGCGGTGTGCAGGTTGAAGCGACGCTCGGACTCTGCGTAGCGTGCCTCCCAAGCCTGACGCTGCTCGTCGAAGCCTTCCTTCCACTCGTTAGTCTCAGGGTCAAAGCCCTCAGGGAAGACGTAGTTGCCCTGCTCGTCGTAGGAGTCAGCCATGCCGTACTTGGACGGATCGAACTCTTCGGTGTAGTCCTCGTCTGCTTGCTTAACGGACAAGGAGATACGACGACGCTCGAGATCGATGTCGATGACCTTGACCATAACTTCCTGGCCAACGGTGACAACCTGGTCTGGCACCTCGACGTGGCGCTGAGCCAGCTCGGAGATGTGAACCAGGCCCTCGATGCCCTCTTCGACGCGAACGAAGGCGCCGAATGGAACGAGCTTGGTGACCTTGCCCGGAACGATCTGACCCACAGCGTGGGTGCGGGCGAATACACGCCATGGATCTTCCTGGGTAGCCTTCAGGGACAGGGAAACGCGCTCGCGGTCCAGATCAACATCCAGAACCTCAACGGTTACCTCGTCACCAACGGTGACAACCTCGGATGGGTGGTCAATGTGCTTCCAGGACAGCTCGGAAACGTGAACCAGGCCGTCGACACCGCCGAGATCGACGAAGGCGCCGAAGTTGACGATGGAGGACACAACGCCCTTGCGGACCTGGCCCTTCTGCAGCTGGTGCAGGAACTCGGAGCGAACCTCGGACTGGGTCTGCTCCAGGTATGCACGGCGAGACAGAACAACGTTGTTGCGCTGCTTGTCCAGCTCGATGATCTTTGCTTCCAGTTCCTGGCCGATGTACGGCTCCAGGTCGCGGACGCGACGCATCTCAACCAGAGATGCAGGCAGGAAGCCACGCAGGCCGATATCCAGGATGAGGCCGCCCTTGACAACCTCGATAACGGTACCGGTGACAGGCTCTTCCTTGGCCTGCAGCTCCTCGATGGCGCCCCAAGCGCGCTCGTACTGTGCACGCTTCTTGGACAGGATCAGGCGGCCTTCCTTGTCCTCCTTGGTGAGAACAAGTGCGTCAACCTCATCGCCGACCTCAACAACCTCATCTGGGTTGACGTCGTGCTTGATGGACAGCTCGCGGGAAGGGATAACGCCTTCGGTCTTGTATCCGATGTCCAGCAGTACCTCGTCGTGGTCAACCTTGACGACGGTACCCCCGACGATGTCACCATCGTTGAAGTACTTGATGGTGGCGTCTACAGCTGCGAGGAAGTCCTCTGCGGTTCCGATATCGTTGATCGCAACCTGCGGGGTATTAGAAGATGGCATATTAAGAAATGCTCCGAATAAATGTAGGAAATCGAAATTGGACAACTGCGCGTCTCTCGAAAAAGCCTGATAAGCTGCCCAAAAGGCAGCAAAAAAGAAAATATTCGATCCCGCCTCGTGATTGCTTAAAGCCTTCCTACAGCGGCTTAGAACAACCCGTGGCATAGACACGCCCAACCAACACTACATCTGTCCAGCTTAAAGGGCAAATACACGGCCCAACTTTTTCTCCAAGGAATTTTCCTCACTGTGACTTCCCCATCGCAAGCAAATCAGGCCTACTGGGATGGCGACGCCGCCAGCTACCACGCCGAGCACCCTGACTATCTTTCTTCCTTTTATTGGTGCCCAGAAATGCTCCACGAGGACCAAGCACACCTGCTTGGCGACGTCTCAGATTCTTCCGTCCTGGAAATTGGTTGCGGGTCCGCACCGTGTACCGAGTGGCTCCTAACGCGTGCCCGCTTTGCCACCGGCGTCGATATCTCCCGCGGCATGCTCAACCACGCTGCCGGGGCACTTCCCCTGACCCAAGCAGATGCGCTTTCGCTCCCCTATGCCACTGAATCCTTCGATGCTGCCTTCTCTGCGTTCGGCGCTTTTCCGTTCCTCGCTAATATCGACGTAGCCCTGCAGGAGGTCTCCCGAGTTCTTAAACCAGGCGGTCGTTTCGTCCTCTCAGTCACCCATCCAATGCGCTGGATCTTCCCCGATGATCCCACCAATCTAACGGCCGATATTAGCTATTTCGATCGCGCCTATCTGGAACAAGACCGCGATGGCAATCTCACATATGCGGAGTTCCATCGCACCATCGCCGACTGGTTCCAAGCCTTACAAGGCAAGGGCCCGTTCCTTATCGAGGACATCATTGAACCCGAGTGGCCACAGGGCCTTAGCACCACCTGGGGCCAATGGTCTCCGGAGCGAGGAGAAATGTTTCCCGGCACGATTATTTTCGTCTGCCGCAATTCCCGCTAACCTATGGACATGGTTTTGGACCGGATTGGATTATTGATACGACGTGGCATTGCCTGGTGGATTGATAGCTTCCTAGCCGCTGCCATCGTTATGGTGGTGCAATGGGTAGTGAATGCGGTAGCCGGCCATCCTCTTACTGGAGAGACCTTAGAACTCTATAATGCCATTGCCGCCGCCATGGTCTTTTACGCCTATCGAGTATGGGTGGAAGCCACGAAATCCACCTCGTTAGGTAAGTGGTCCCTGCAGCTGGAAGTCATTGCTACCCACCCAGGATTTTTCACCGCCTGCCTGCGTAATTCCTGGCTATTGCTCACAATGCTTACGCTGACAGGCTGGCCCGGAGTAATGCCGCTATTTTTAGCAATTCTCAGCATAAGCATGCTCGCTTTTGGCCAAACTCCCTTCGATATGCTGGCCAATTGCCTAGTGGAGCGCCGACCTCAGATAGACACGCCTTCTTTTCGTGGCCAGAGGTAATAAGCAAGGGCGAAAATAACCAACGCAGCAAACATCCACGCGGACGGAAAGAGGAACGCAAGGGCCGTGGAAGCGACCATCACCCCAGCGGCCGTCAATCTCCTGACCTTAGGGTTTGGCGCCACGCGCGCTACGATCATGGCCATCAAAAAATAAGACCCGGCTAAAACCGGGTACGAAATTGCAGAACCCTTATAGTCTTCAAGGAATTGGTCTAGCCCGAGGTCATTAATATCGGCTGCAAGAAGATTCACTTGAATGGCCCACAAACTTTCAAAAAAGCGGAGATTCCATTTATTTACTTTCTCTTCCAGAGTCACTGCGCAGTATTTCCCTTCCTAGTTTCTCCATGTGCACGCATAATTCTTTCCGCACAGAAAAGGCTACCTAAAAAAACTTATTGCGCAGTCCGCCACAACTTCTGAATTTTGCGCTCTGCGTAGCCGGGAATACCCAAATCCTCAATAGCTTGCTTATTCCACGTCCCACGAACCTGGCCGTCCACCACAATGGGGCGGCGGAAGACACCGCGGTTTCCAGGGGCAAGTATCTCGTGAACTTCTGAAGTCATCGCAAATAACCGATCTCGGTATCCCAGGATGTACTCGTCGAAAGCTCCCAATAAGAGCACCGAACGCTTTCTTCGCGCCTCGGCCATATCAATTACCTCTATCGAGACAAAGTCCTCGGATTCTTCTCCACACCGCACAATGTCCGGCGGAAGGTTTTCAGCTGCTGGCCTAATTAGTCTTTGCGGTAGCTTTGTCCACCACGCAAAGTCCCGCAGCGTCGCTGGGCCGTGAGTGCGGAAATACCGGACCATTAGGTCAGCGGTAGCTGCGACCTGGTCTCCATTGAAGACCTTGTCCAATCCCGGCAACTCCATCGGTGTAATCAGCTGGTCCGCTCCGGAGTAGACGGCGTGACCGCTTTCCATTGCTACACGCACAATATGCCAAAAGGGCACTTCCGGCAGGACCGCTGCAGCCCGTTGCTTGAGCTCGGCTCGTGAAAGGGGTGTATCAATAAGCTGATTAATAGCGCTGCGCAGTTCAGCGTCTCCCCTGCGCTCTTTTGCGCACAGTTCGGTTATCCAGCCTATGTCCTTGATAGAAGCCGCAAAAAGCGTATGGCGCATGGGATACCCACGCACAATATTTCCGGCATCTGAGTGGTCTCCTGCCCGCAAGGCCAAGGATCGGCGCACGGAGTGCAGGTCTTGGCCTTGCATAACACCGAAAGCCTGGACCACTTCCTCCGTGCTGTCCCACTGCTGAACGGTTAAGCCTTGCGAGGCGAGCCTAAGGCGCGCCTTTTCTCGGCGAGAGAAAGATGCCGCGCTAGTGGGCTGCGGCATCCCAATCCTTGCCGGCACCAGCCGAGACCTCCAGCGGCACGTTGAGCTCGATAGCAGAGTCCATCTCCCGCTCGAGAATTTCACGGACCTGGTCAGCCTCGCCAGGAGCGACCTCAACTACCAATTCATCGTGAACCTGTAGCAACACGCGGGACTTCATGTCCTGCAATGCACGGTCAACCCTAATCATTGCCACCTTGATAATGTCTGCAGCAGTGCCTTGGATCGGCGCATTAAGTGCAGCTCGCTCTGCGTTCTCGCGCGCTAGGCGGTTATCGGAGTTGAGCTCTGGCAAGTAGCGGCGGCGACCAAAGAGGGTGGCTGTATACCCATCTTTACGTGCCTGGACCACTACTTCATCGAGGTATTTCTTTACCCCACCAAAACGCTCAAAGTAGCTTTCCATGATGGACTTCGCTTCCCCAGCCGGGATGCCCAATTGCTGGGATAGGCCGAATGCCGACAGGCCATACACCAAACCATAAGACATTGCCTTAACGCGGCGGCGCAGCTCCGGCGTGACTTGGTTGACGGGCACATCGAAGACTCGGGAGCCGACGTAGTTATGCAGGTCTTCGCCGTCCTTATAGGCCTCGATAAGCCCGGGATCTGCCGAGAGGTGCGCCATCACCCGCATCTCAATCTGCGAATAGTCCGCGGTCATGAGCTCTTCGTAGCCCTCGCCTACGACAAACGCAGAGCGAATCTGTCGCCCAGCTTCGGTCCGCACCGGAATATTCTGCAGATTTGGTTCCGTCGAGGACAAGCGGCCAGTCGACGTCACCGTCTGATTAAACGTGGTGTGGATGCGACCGTCCGGCTGCACGGTCTTGATTAGACCTTCGAGGGTGGTTTTCATCTTTTGGTACTCACGGTGAGCCAAAAGGTGGTCTAAGAACGGGTGGGGATTCTTAGCCGCAAGCTGCTCAATCTCCTTGGCCGCGGTGGAATAGCCGGTCTTGGTCTTCTTGGTCTTGGGCAGATCAAAAGTCTCAAAGAGTACGGTTTGTAGCTGCTTGGGTGAGTTGAGGTTGAGCTTATCGTCACCGGCAAGCTCACGGGCGGCGCGCTCTTGTTCGGCGACCTGCTCTACGAAGGCATCCTTCTGCGTTTCGAGAATGTCCACGTCGACGGCAATGCCGGTAGCTTCCATGCGCGCCAGGATGGTCACCAAGGGCAGCTCTAAATCGGTATAAAGCTCGAAAGAATCAATTTCCTGCAGCTCCGCGGTCAGCCTTTCCGCCAGCTCCATAATGGCTGCGGCTTGATCTACCAAGGTGGAATCATCCAGCAAGGAAAGCTGCTCCGTGGCGGCGCCGAGGGTCTTTTGGAGGTGGCGTTGGTAGACGTCGGCAAGCGCGTAAGTGCGCTGACCGGGCCGCAGCAAGTAGGCGGCAATAGCCGTGTCGTGGGCAATGCCGGCTAGCTCAATGCCCCGGCCTGCAAGCATATGGAAGGCCGCCTTCGCCTCGTGGAAATACTTCGGCGCATCGGAGGCCAGCCACTGCGCTAAGGCCTTATCATCCGCGGCAGAAAGATCGCCCAACTCCACTTGCAGCCCGTGGCGTTCCTGGTCTACGAAAGCAATCGCCGATGCATCACCCTGTCCTGGGCTTCCCTCGCCTTGGACATAAACCGCAACGTGCTCTCGGCCTGGCAGCCACTGGGACAAAGGCTCATCGTCGATGACCGTCTCTAGCTCTTGGACCTCCTCGGTCTGCTCCGTTGCCTCAGCGCCGTCATTGGGAATGGCGGCCAGTACGCGATCGCGCAGGTTGGTGCCAAACTCGAGGTCATCGAACTTAGCAGCAACGTCGGCGACCTTAGCCTCCTTGAAAGCTAGATCGTCTGGGTCGACATCCAGGTCCATATCCGTGATCATCTGGGTGAGCTTGCGATTCATCTGCACCTGATCGATGCGCTCGCGGAAGTTATTTCCCACCACGCCTTTGATCTCTTCAGCGTGCTCAACCAGTGATGCCAAGTCCCCATACTTGACAATCCACTTAGTAGCCGTCTTCTCGCCCACCTTGGGGATGCCCGGCAAATTATCGGAAGGATCACCGCGCAGTGCGGCAAAGTCTGGGTACTGCGCAGGCGTGAGCCCATACTTTTCCTCCACTGCGGCGGGGGTAAAGCGATGAAGCGTGGATACGCCCTTCATGGGATAGAGCACCGTCGTAGATTCGTTTACCAACTGCAGGTAATCGCGGTCACCGGTGACGATGAGGGTCTCATAGTCCTGCGCCTCAGTCGCGAGAGTAGCCAGAATATCGTCGGCTTCAAAGTTCTCGCGGGATAGGGTGGTAATCCCCAGCACCTCGAGCACCTCACGGATGATGTCGACTTGGCCCTTAAATTCCTCCGGCGCGGCTTCACGCTGCGCCTTGTAGTCTGGGAACAATTCGGTGCGGAAGGTCTTGCGCCCAACATCGAATGCCACCGCAATGGCATCGGGCTTCTCCTCCGCCACGATATTGGAAAGCATCGATAAAAAGCCATATACGGCATTGGTGTGCTGGCCACCCGAGGTAGAAAAGTTATCTACCGGCAAGGCATAGAACGCACGAAACGCCATAGAATGGCCGTCAATGAGCAGAAGTCGAGGCTGTTTAGTAGTCACTTGCCCCATACTAGAGAAGCGAGCCGATATCCGAACACCTTGGTGCACATTTACCGGATGACGTGGGGATTCCCCCACTACCCCTTACCCAATTAGGAATTCGCCGGTGCCCTGCGCTACTATTTTCACAGTCGAAGGCAGCCAGCCTTGACACTGTGCGCCCCTGTAGCCCAATTGGCAGAGGCAACGGATTCAAAACCCGTCCAGTGTGAGTTCGAGTCTCACCAGGGGCACTTTTCGTAACAACCCTCTGACCGGGAACCTCCTGGTAGAGGGTTGTTTTTTCTTGTTACGAAACAGCAGTCATTGCGATCATAACGATCATTGCGATCAGAAAATGTTGTCAGATGTTGTCACGGAATCAGGCCCACAAATCAGACATTTTCGCAGACACAGACCCTAAATCATCGTCAAAGAGGTCAGCATAAGTATTTAGTGTCATAGCCGCGTCCTCGTGCCCCAACTGACGGCTCACCACCAAAACGGTTGCCCCCGCACTAATCAGTAGAGACGCCGCGGTGTGCCGGAGTCCATGTGGGGTGATGTGTGGGAACGACGGGTCTTCGGCCTGTAGACGCGCCACAGCCTCCGTGAACCATGATCCTGAGCTCGGAAGACGCATGGGAGTAGTCGGGTCTCCAGGGCTGTGGAAAAGATACTCCCCTGGTCCCACAGCTGCTACACGTGCCCTAAGATCGTCGGCCACCACATCAGAAAACGCCACAGTACGGGTTTTGCGTGTTTTTGGTGGACCGACGACGATTTTCCCACCCACGGTAGTGGCAGAACGCCGGACAACCAGCCTGCGAGTATTAAAGCTGACGTCCTCAGGGGTAAGGCCAGCCAGCTCACCGAAACGCAGCCCTGTGGTGGCTAATACTCGAACCGCATCCCCGTGCCGAGAACACTCGTCAGCGAGCCGTTTAACCTGGGAAACGGTCAAATACACTTTTCGGGGAGGGTTTTTCTTGGGCAGCACAATCCCCTGGCAGGGTGATTTGGGGATATACCCTTCTTGAACGGCGTACTCCAGGATCGCGGAAAATAATCCATAAATAATCCGTACAGTTTTTCCGGATAACCCGTCCTCCGCATACAGGGAATTCACCCACTCCTGCACACCTGACCTGCTGATTTTCCCCACAGCCGAGTTCCCCCACCGCGGGGTGATCCGGTGTCGGATGTACGTGCCGTTGCTACGAGCAGAAGACTCAGCCCAAGATAAGGACTTGGCCTCGTGCCACGCAGCAATGATGGTAGACATAGGAGTCCTGCCCCTCTGCGGGTCCACCCACGAGCCTTCCACCTGGTCAACAAGCATTTTCGCGGCCCACACTTGTGCGGATCGTGCGCTAGAAAAACCCCGCTTTGTACGCTGTTTCTGAGTCTCCGGATCACGCCACAACACGCGGTACCGGAGTCCATTTTTGGTTTTGTATTCGCTGATAGAAGCCAATTGTCGCCCTTAGAACGGTTCGTCAAAATGGTCAGCGTCGGGGTCCAAGCCACGCAAAACATTGGAGAGTTTCACCGCGACGGTAGTGATTTTTGAGGCGTAGGCATCGGCCAGACGAATATCTACCCCCTGTTCGGGGGTAAGTTTCCTCTTAGCATACCCGCTGACCTGCTCTTCTGTAATAAAGCCAAAAGACACAAGGTGTGATACCGGGTCCGACTCGGTCACCTCTGCAAGCTCAATGACCTCTCCCGCAGTGAACCCTGAGCGGAGTCGATTAATGAGCTGTGCCCTGGATATGTGCAGGTCAGAAGCTATATCTTCTTGGGTAACAGCTCGATAGGGGTAACAGAATTGTCTGATGTGTAACAGCGTGACCTCGCGGCTTCCGTTTACCAGACGGCGTGAGTTTCCGACGTGTTTTTCCATGAGTTATTTGTGATACTCCTCACATATGGCGATACTTTATTTGTGTAAAAATCAACCCTTACCGGGCGACACATTAATTGAGTGTACACATACTGAAAAATAAAGGTCAACATTTTGTGATTCTGGTATTGCACTACGACAAATATTTGGTACTATGGAGTCATACCGATCAGGAAGGAAACATTCCAGAATCGGTACACCACACATCCACCACTGCTCAGAAAGGAAAAGGAAAATGAGCAACACCACCTACTACGGATCTCTTGAAGAAATCGCAGGGTCCACCCGCGAGGGCCTCGGAGAATGGGCAGACGAATACGACGTGGACGCAATCGTCGCAGAGGCCTACGAATGGGAGTGCGTCACAGACGACCGCGACGGAGATCGCTGGATTGTGAAAGAGGGCTTCCGCATGAAAGACAAGTACGCCGACGAGGACACCGGCTTCGACGCTTACTGGGCCATGGTCGAGGAGCACCACATCGACACCCAGGACGAGGACGAAGAAGACTCCGACCCGCAGGACAATCCCGCCCCGCAGCTCCAGAACCCGTTCCTGGATATGCTCCAAGCCGAGGTCCTGCCGGGACAAAAGTAAAGGAAAAACAATGGCAGTATCACAGCTAATGCAGCAAAAATACCCAGATTCAGTTTTGCTCACCACAGCCCAGATCTCCGCCGCCACCGGAATCTCCACCACCACCATCCGCCGCGCAGTACGAGAAGGAAAACTCCCGGCCTTCGAAGCTGGGAAAATCATCCTCGTAGAACCGCACGCAGTAGACGAGTGGATCACACCCTTGGGGGACGCAGCATGACGATCGAGTCAGACGCCAGGGCGTGGAGGGCCAGGGCCCAGAAAGTCGGCCTCCGCCCCGTGCAGCTCCACTATGACTACCACAACTGCATCACAGGCCTAACGCTAAATCCGGGCCTCGTCCTGCAGGTACACGTCAAAGTGTATCCGCGGATCAAAATGGGAAAACCCGGCTGGAAGAACCAGCTAGAGAAGGTTTTCAAGGAACAACTAGGTCTCAGGCCCATCAGCTGGCCGCAGTCTCCAAAATCAAAATTGGTCGGGGCCGTGCCTACCACCGTCAGCATGGTTGACGAGCTTGGAGAACTAGAGGCACGAGGCGACGCCGCCGCCTTCCAGCCCCTGGTCGATAGCTTCGGCACCCCCATCTTCTAAATCACACCACACCACATAGGAAGGATCATAATGTCTACACCTATAAAATTCACTCGGTTGAGTGATATTCCAGACCCGAACGCCACACCAATCCCACAATTCGACACAATTGACGACGTTTTCAAGGCCGTCACGCCGTTTATGCGCCACCAGATGCATGAGTGTCTGCAAGACGCACTGACTCACGCCCGCGAGTTTCGTCAAAAATCCGTCACCCAATCGAACACATTGACAAGAATGTTCGAACGTGAGGAGGCCGCAATCAAGGCCCTGGGGCGAGCTCTGTACCCGTACGTGCAGGACGACGAAGACGCAGGCAGGCCTATGTACCCGATCGCTGAGTATCACGAAGCTCAGGCCAAGAAGGGCGGTGCCCACCGTGGCTAAGGTAATCGTAAAGGACGTTCCAGCAGGTAACTACGTAAAAATCCACAACTCTGTGGCCCAGGATGGATTCTTGACCCCCGGTGAAAAAGCAGTTTTCCTGTACTTAGCCAGCCTCCCCTCTGGGGCTAGTGCTAGTCACGACGATATTGCTAATGCGCTGCAGGTCAGCCGCAATACTGTTCGCAGCTACGCTAATGCCATGAGAAAAAAGGGGGTCATTCGGTACGCGCATTCTGGTGGGAAATCCGGTCATGCGTACATCTCCGTATACACGGTGGAGGCTGATCCTGATAAGTGGATGCGTGCAGATTCTGAACGTGCAGATTTTGTACGCACAGATTCTGACCGTAACTACGATCAAAATTTGCACGCACCTACGGTCAAAAATTGCGCGCAAATGGGGTCAAATTCTGTGCATGTATATAAAGACTATAAGACTAAGTTAAAGACTAATAAAGACCAGTCTTCTTCTTCGTCTTCTGAAAATTCTGGAACTTCGGAATCCTCTCGACCTGACACCACCTCCGACGAGAATTTTCACACCGCATGGGACTCCCTATCGGATTATCCCCGCATTGGCAAGCTCTCTACCTGCAAAGAGATTTATTCTCAGCTGGTCAGCGAGGGTAACGACTCAGAGAAAATCGCGAAAGGCGTGGCTGCAGTGGCCGAGAACTTCGAGGGTGATGAGAAATTCCGGCCTGGCTTGGAACGTGTTTTGAAAACAGGTCAGTGGGAGAAAGAGCTGGTCAAGGCTAAGAAAAAGGAGGCTAAGGATCAGGAAATGGTTGATCTTATGGCCGGTATCGAGCGGGCGATTCGTCGTCAGGCAGGAAAGGAAGACTAATGTCGAAATTTAAGAAGAGCAAGGAAGAGTCTGAGCTGCTAGTGGCCCTTATTGCGCAGGTTATTGAGACCCAGTGGGGCAGGCAAATTCTTCCCGAGGGCGATGGTCCTGCGGAGAAGCTGCAGCGCGAGGCTTTGGTGGAGGCTGTGTGGCGTGATACGAACCCGGTGTGGGCATGGCAGGAGGCTTTGAAGGCCCTGGTGGTGGAGGGTACAGGTCACGGTAAGGCACCTCGTTTTGGTGACGTGCGGGAAAAGGTTTCGAGTTTTTTGAGGGACCCAAAGTATCCGCGGAGGCAGGAGTTACTCAAGTGGCATAAGGATCGTAAGTCCGAGCAACTCGGATATAGAGTCTAAAATCAACCCCCAGCGTCCCGCCTGACGGAGTTTCAGGACTCTTGTGGACATGGGTACCAGACAAGGGGGTCAAATCAATCAGAATGGAGAATAGACTATGCTAACAGCGTCTCAGCTGCGTATGGCACGCAAACACGTTGTCGAAGGCCAAGGTTTCTACGCCATGGCACTCAACGCCGGAAAATGCACCGCACCCTGGGATTTTGAACACACAGCCGGGGACAAGTACCGAACCGCGGAGTGGCATATCCGGCTGGATTCAGGCCAGTGGATGACCGGACTCCTGCTTTTCGAAAACGACGAGGACCTGCAGAAACGCCTCTGGATCATCCAGAAAAAATGCCTGCTACGCCCCGTGCGACTGTACCTCGACGATGTGTGGGAGGAAGACCTCATGCCGACAATCCCAGCGTTCCTGGGCTGCAATGCTACACGGGGTCTGATCAGCCCAAAGCGCGGTTTCTACGATCACCACTACCCGTGCGGAGAGGCCCCCACATGGCAGCAGATGGTGAGACCACTAAGCCTGGCGATCCCAGTCGATACCAATCGAACAGATTTTCCAATGCAGGCCTATCGACACCGAGCCACCATCACCGCCGTGGACGTTTGGGAGGACGGGGAATGGAAACCTGCCTGGTCCTCACTCCCCCACCGCGCCGGGCTCGACCTCGCACCACCGGATGCATATTATGCACAGGGGTATGCGGAGAAGAATGACGGGTTTTGGGTCGATCCACATGACCGAGACGACCGTGAGATGTTCGACCTGATTGGAGCTCAGATTTTGTCACAGTGACGCTATAATCACCACCAAGAACACCACATTTTTCACCACCACCATTTATTTGTGAGGAGAATTCACACCATGTCTAATCGTCAAGCAAGCTCGTTTACAGGATTCCTGATTAAAGATCCGGAGCTGATCACACCTAAAAAGGACGACGACCGCCCGCTCGCCAAAGTCACCTTTTTCTACACCGAAAACCGCCCAGTCAAGGACTCAGCCGGGGCTATCACGTCGTGGGAGGAGACGGCTAGTGTCGCAGTCACAGCTTTTGCTCGCGGAAACTGGGCACAAAACGTTGTGTCCGCACTGCGTAAAGGCGATCTTGTGACCGTGTCCGGTAGCTGGCATTTTGACCAATGGACGGACGAGAAAGTGCGTGATCAGTACCGCACACCACGCACTTCTATCACCGTAAATGCTGACGACATCAGCGTGAGCTTGAAAAACCCTGGGGTCAGTGTCGTGAATGCAGCCATGGTCAAGGCGTCCAAAGAGCAGGGGAAACCCCTGCCTGCAGTTGAGACTCGCCCTAAGTCTGAGGCCACCACAACCGCAACTTCGGAGTCTCTGTACACCACTACTGGCGACCCGAAGACCGCCACCAGCATTGATCCGTCCACACCACCGGAGAGATCTACACCACATGATAACGATCCGTGGGATCAGGCCCAGAAGGAGCAGGATCCTAGCGACAGGAAGGAAACATCAGAACCTGAGAAGAACCCCTGGGCTTAGTTGAGTTTTGGAGTCGTAGCTAGTCACACCACACAACCTTGGCTACGGCTCCATCATATGACACCTGCATTAAAAATGCAACATTGAATTGGAGAATTAAAATGGAAGACTTCTACGACACATGGGACAACCCCACCCCAGACATTTTCGGCACCACCTCCGATTCCCTATACGCCACCACCGTCCTAAAAAAATCCGGCCCAGAAACCAGCAGCACCACCACCGCAGAAACGCGCCTACTCGGAGCCGCACTTACCACACCTGATGCACTCGACACCATCGTCGAAGAACTCGAACCGTGGATGCTCAGCCCCGGTTTGCACCGCCACATCTACACCGCCATACAAAAACTGCACACAGAAGGCGTAACTCCGAGCCCGGAAATCGTAGAAGACCAGGTTGTTCGTCTCTATGGTGACGTCCACCCGCACCTACCCGCCCACCTACGAGACTACGCCACACAAGCCGCGGGCCTCGGCACACTACAGACACTCTGCGACATCGTAGCCACCGAGGGCAAAAGACGGCGCTACGCAAAAACGATCGAACAGGCACGCGAGGATTTGCTAGACCCCACCAGAGAAGTCGATGACACCCTAGCCTCACTGCTATCCGACATTGAAGAAACAGAGGGCGACCAACAAAAATCCGGATACACCGCCTCGCAGGCCATGGACGCGTGGTCAGAGGCATACGAGGACGACACACCTGGACTTAAATTCCACATTCCCCCACTGGACGAGTTGTTTTTCGGTGGCCTACAGCCAGGGAATTTAGTCGTGATTGGTGCCGCGCCGGGTGCCGGTAAGACGACCCTTGCTCTGGACTTCCTTCGACGAAATGCTGCTCGTGACGTCCCCGGATGCTTCTTCTCGTATGAGATGGGAGTCACAGAGCTCACGGAAAAAATGATCTCCGCGACGGGCAATATTCCGTACTCCAAGCTCCGAAAAAAGCAGCTCAGCATGCAGGAACGCAAAGGCGCAAAGGCTGTCGCCGATAAACTGGGCCAGCAGCCGTTCTGGATTTTCGACGAAACGCTCACCTTGGAGCAGGTCATGGCTGTGAGCCGCATCTACCAGCGCAAAGAAGGCATAAAATACATCATTGTGGATTATGCCGGGTTGGTCCCAGTAGCCGGAGGGTCACGACTCACGGAGCTAGAGACTCTCAGCCGCGTGACGCGTGAGCTCAAAAAACTCGCCAGAAGCCTGGGCATTGTTGTGATTTTGCTCTCACAGATGAACCGAGACACCAACAAAGCCGGGACTCCCAGCATCTTCGGTTTCCGCGGCTCAGCATCCCTGGAGCAAGACGCCAACGTCGCCTTGCTGTGCTGGCGTTCACGAGACCCAGAAGACAGTGATTCGTCCCTCCACATCAAAGTGGGCAAAAACCGCGGCGGTGTGGAAGGCGAGGTCACGGTCGACGCACAGCTTGGGTACAGCCGTTTCGGTGTTGGCGGATTCCCCGGACAAAACATCGACGAAGACCTAGTCGACCAGTGGGCTGAGGGCCGGGAGTTGTGGCTCGGTGCTGCTGACGATGAGGCTAAAGAAGCAGCTCGACAGAAGATTCTCGACAAATTCGGACCGCAGCAGCTGCAGTGGCTAGAGGGCGGAGAGAAGCTGGAGGCTGTGGAGGCTGATCTTGATGAGCAGTAGCAACATCAGGCCTGGTAAGCCTTACATTTGCACCAGCCCCGTGCCCAGTATTCTCGCAGACCAGCACACCGGGTGGCTGTACCGCTACTACGACTCCGCGGGAGATTTACTGTACATAGGGGTCACGATACAGGGCGACGGAGGCCGCGATAGGTGGCACCATCACTGGGCGGCTCGAAAAACGCAGGAACCGTGGGCAGTGGATGTTACAACGGTCATGGTCGTCCCAACATTTCGGGAGAAGCCAGAGGTCTTTGAGAAGTCGGCTATTCTGGCGGAGAATCCTTTGTGCAATAAGAATCTTCCGGTGGAAGCCAGGTCGTACAGGTATGAGCACAGGGACCTCTACAAAAACTAGGGACTAAGGTCCTTCCTGAGCAGTGCATATGAGTACGGCCTCGACTGGATGCCGGGCTGGCTGGGGTCAGCTCCAGAGGCACATTATTATGACGATCCGTGGGTCACAGACCCGCATGCTGACCGGAGGAGAAACCCGTTTGCAGTGCGTGCGGGTGATCGTTTTGTGAGCGAGTTTAGTCGACAAATTTTTATGGCAGCAATCATGCAGCCCCGTGAAGAAGATGTGATTCAAGGAATTCGGGCCCTGGCAATGTAGACGCGCTTGCACATAGAAGAAACCCCCTAGGTCACACCGGCCTAGGGGGTTAAACCAAATTGGAGAGTTATGCTGCAATGTCATCATTACTGCTACGAGACCCAGTATATCACACTGATAGACGGACACAATAAGAACTTTAGTTGTTTTCCGGATCAGGATGTGGGATCATAACATCCGACCCGCTCAACGACCAAAACTAGGAGCAAAATGTTTGACCTCTTCGCCAAAACCCGCACCGACGCCGCAGACGATTTGCTTACCGTGTCCAAGCGTTTCACAGAGGTGGCAGTGCGGTATATCCGTGATCTACTGGCACTAGAGGGCCATGACGTACCCGATTCTGTGCGCATATGGCAGTTGGAGATCATCATTGAGCAGGCTGTGCTCACCACCGGAAGGAACACTGATGGTCATAGCCAGGTTGTGTACCTCGCCATGGACGACGATGATGAGATCGGCTGCATGGTCAGCGTGGCGTCGGACGAGAAGTACGATAGCTATGGGCACCAAATCTACCTTGACGAAGACAAGATCCTGGCCCATATCAAATCCGGTGACCTCGCAGTCAGCGGTCTTAGCTTATTGCAGTGATATACTGCACCTATAAGTAATGAACGTGAAACCCAACTAAACCGGCATACCAAGACGCCAGCCCAGCTACGACACTCTCACTACTGGCGGCAAAAAGTCGCACGTGAGCGGCGCAGAATAACTTTAACTCCGAACTTGGTGGCATGGAGAACCACAGCCGAAGAACCTATTTTAATGTCACTTACTGGGATAATGCTAAGCCCGTTAGCTCTAGACCCGTAATTAGCATTCTATTTTCCCTATCACAGAACAATAACAAACGGATTTGCAGTGACACCTCAAGCGATTACCCGCAGATCAAACCGTTTTTACACGATTTTGGAGTGGGGTCTTCCTATATAGCTTGTCAACCTCGCGGGTGGATTAGCTGGGGTTTACCCTGTTGGCTGTTTCATTTTGGTGTTTAAACTGCTATGTTTTCCTACGGTAGGATGGGATTGAAGTGCCCCGAATTTTGTTCCTAGACATTTGCCTTAAAATCCATTATTCCCTGTAGCAGGTTCTGCTTCCACAATTCGGTTTCCATCTCGGCTGGGGTTCGCTATCCCAAGCCCTGACGGAGCCGAATCTCGTTCCACCAGAGAGCGTCTGATCGTTTGTGTACGGGTTCCTAACCGGCATGAGGAGATGGACCAGAATGACTACTGTGGCGAGACGAGATCCGGCTGATAAGGCCAAGATTGATGCGATTGAA
>NZ_JAKOPM010000013.1 GCF_022288805.1 Corynebacterium yonathiae | reverse complement strand
AGCATATACTTTCCGGAAACCTACAGGTCAATCCGTGAAAATCCGCGATTCCGGACACACTTTTTGACCCTTAACCCGTTCTCACCGTATTTGGGGGACCATGGGGGTAAATATTTCCCTTAACTTCATGAAGTTGACTGCCATAAGTAATAATTAGGACTATGAAAATCCTTGTGGTGGATGATGAACAAGCTGTCCGCGAATCGCTACGCCGTTCCCTACGTTTCAACGGCTACGATGTTCTGACCGCTAATGACGGCTTGGAGGCCGTGGAGGCGGTGCGTACTGAGAATCCAGAATTGCTCATTTTGGACGTCATGATGCCTAACATGGATGGCCTTGAGGTGTGCCGCACTCTGCGCAGCGAAGGCTGGGACCGCCCTATTCTCGTGCTGACCGCACGCGATGGTGTTTCGGACCGCGTTGCTGGCCTTGATGCCGGCGCGGATGATTACCTACCAAAGCCGTTTGCATTGGAAGAGCTTTTAGCTCGCGTTCGTTCTTTGGTTCGTCGCGCCTCTGCAGACTCCATTGCTACTGAAGCTCCCGTGGAGAGCAAACTCAGCTTCGCGGACCTTGAACTGGATGCAGATACCCGCGAAGTAAGCCGCGGTGGCCGCGCAATTTCTTTGACGCGCACTGAGTTTGCCCTGTTGCAGTTGCTTATGGAAAATCCCCGCAAGGTTCTCTCTCGTAGCAAGATCTTGGAAGAGGTTTGGGGCTACGATTTCCCTACCTCTGGCAATGCGCTCGAGGTCTACATTGGCTACCTGCGCAAGAAGACAGAGGCGGATAGTGACTCCCGCCTCATCCACACTGTGCGTGGTGTGGGCTATGTCTTGAGGGAGTCTAATCCGTGATTTTAAGGAAGCCCGCTTCCCCCGCGGTGGCTTCCGGGAATGAACAGTCCACGCCCGTTTCTGAGTTCTCCGATAGTCAGGGCAGCTGGGCCTCACGGGCGCCACTGCGGTGGCGCCTAGCTACTGTAACCGGCCTTGTAGTGGCGGTAGCTGTAGCCTTGATGACCTTGGCAACCTACTGGGTGGTTTCTATGTCCTTGACCGCCTCCGTAGATGACCGCCTGGAGGCCAAGGCTGATGTTTTGTTGCGGCAAAGCCAAGACCCCCGGTTCATGGACCACGTGGACCAGGAAATTGAGGACTTCAAGTCCTATAACCCCGGTACCCGGGTGGCCCTATCTCCGCCCTCTATGAGCTTTTCCTATGGCGATACTATTCCCGTGGGCGGGGACTTTCACCGGACCGAAGACTATACGGAAACCTCCGTGCGTACCGTCGGGGGCGAGCGCGTATTAGCTAAGCGTCACGACCTTGGCTCAACAGTTGTCGTCGCGCAGTCCCTAGCTCCTACCCAAGAGCTCATCGCCATCCTGGGTACGGTTCTCCTGATCATTGTTGCCATTGGCATTGTGCTCGCCATCTTTGCCGGACTCATCGTCTCTAAGACCGGTATGCAGCCCATTGCTAGGTTGAAGCGCGCAGTGGATTACGTGACGCAGACAAATGATCTGCGCCCCATTGAGGTCTCTAGTAATGACGAGATGGCCCAACTGACTACCTCCTTTAACCAGATGCTAGAGGCGCTGCAGGAATCTCGTTCGCAGCAGTCTCAATTCGTGGCCGATGCCGGACACGAGTTGAAGACACCGCTGACCTCAATGCGTACCAATATTGAGTTGCTGATGATGCTCAACCGCGCTGGTGGTGGCTTTGGCATGAGTGATGAGGACCGTAAGGACCTGGAAGACGACGTCATGTCCCAAATGAACGAACTATCCACTTTGATTGGGGATCTCGTTGATCTGGCACGCGAAGACGGCAACGAACGCGAGCCGGAACCGGTGGATCTTTGTGAAGTCATGATGTCTTCCCTGGAACGTGCTAGGCGCCGTCGTCCCGATGTGGAATTCTTGGTGCGCTTTATTCCGTGGGAGCTAGATGGCGATCCTTTCGCGTTGGGTCGTGCCACGCTTAACCTGATGGACAATGCGGCTAAGTGGTCGCCGGCTACTGGCACGGTTCGCGTTTCTATGGAACAACTATCCTCCCACGAGGTGCGGTTGCGCTTCGATGACTCCGGGCCGGGCATTGCACCCGAAGAGCGGGAAAAGGTTTTTGAGCGCTTCTACCGTTCTGCAGAGGCTCGCTCAATGCCGGGTTCTGGCTTGGGCTTGGCCATCGTTAAATCGGTGATTGAGCGTCACGACGGCACCATTAAAATCCGTGAGTCCAATGATGGCGGCACCCGTATGGAAGTGATATTGCCGGGCCAGCCCGTGCCGGGTGAGATCTTTGTAGATGGTTTGGCGGATCCGCAGGAGGGGCTGCCGGGTGGCAAAGAAGACCCGCGTGATCGCGGTGAAATCTTTGCACAACGCTGGTTTAACCAGGGGTGAGCAAGAGCCTTTATACTGGTGATGTCACACAGTTACCTTTCAGGAACTCCTAGTAGGTTGACAGATCAGTATCAGTCTTGACCAAGCGAAGTGAGGCATAGTTTTCTCATGAACATGAGGAATGACGATTACCGCGGCTTTGAAGGAACCTCCCCGGAGGGGGAGTCCCAAGAAGGCTCTAGTCGGGCCGAGCCGGTACACGGTGGTCCGAACTTTGGAGAAGGCGGCCAGCCGAGCGCAGACGCTGGCAATGCTGGTCCCTATAGCAACGGCGCCGGCGCGCAAGCATATGAGACTGGCTCCTACTCGCAAGGCTGGAACCAGCCGCGCGGCGGCGCGGAAAGCGCTGATCCGCACACAGCAGAAGCGCTGGGTCCGTACCCGAATGGACCGCAGACCCAAAGTTTTAACACTCAGGGGCAGGAAGGTCCGATGGTTACCCCGCTGCCCCCACAGCCGGAGCAAAAGAAGAAGATCGGCCTCGGCGCTGCCACTGCCTTGGCGGCCGTAACTGCCATCGCTGCGGGTTCTATCGCCGGAGCTGTTGTTGGAATGAACTCCGGGGGAGGAAATAACGATACGTCAGTGGTCAATGAGGCGCTCAAGGCCGAGCCGGCCAACAATAGCACTGGCAAGGAACCAGAAAAGGGCTCCGTTGAAGAGGTGGCCTCCAAGGTTTTGCCGGCGGTGGTTTCTATCCAGACGATGACTCGGACGGGCGGGGCAGAAGGCTCCGGTTCCGTTATCTCCCCGGACGGCTACGTGTTGACCAATCACCACGTGGTGGCCGGCGCCGAACAGGGCGGCATACTGCAGGTGACCATGAATGATGGTAGCAAGCATGATGCTGACGTAGTCGCCTCCGATGTGAATACTGACGTGGCCATTGTGAAAATCAAGGATGTTAAGGATTTGCCGTTCCTGCAGTTCGGTGATTCTGATTCCGTCGCTGTGGGGCAAGAAGTAGTCGCAGTGGGCTCTCCTTTGGGGCTCAATGCAACCGTAACCTCCGGTATCGTTTCTGCTAAGAACCGTCCTGTCCGTGCGTCCCAAGAAGGTGGCGAATCCTCCTTGATTGACGCCATTCAGACCGACGCCGCGGTTAATCCTGGCAACTCCGGCGGTCCGTTGGTGGACCGCGACGGCAATATCGTGGGCATGAATTCCATGATTGCTTCGCTATCGAGTAATTCCACCGGTGAGGGTGGCTCCATTGGACTCGGCTTTGCTATCCCGTCCAACTTTGCTAAGCGCATGGCAGATGAGCTGATCAACAACGGCAAGGTTACCCACCCGACCCTTGGCGTGAAGGTGCTGGCGCGTGACGACGGCAATGGTGCTCGCATCGCCGAGGTCGAGCCGGGCGGCCCAGCGGATAAGGCGGGTCTGAAGGATGGCGACATTGTTACCCGCGTCAATGATCGCTTGATCGAGAATGCCGATGCACTTATTGCAGCGGCGCGTTCGCAAGACTTTGGTGCGACGGTGACCTTGGAGGCTACCCGCGAAGACTCGGATGAATCCCGTCAGGTAGAGGTAACCCTCTCTGGCGAGTAAATTACTGTGCAAGAGCACTGTTAGGTGCTGAATGCGCCGTACCTCACCCCGCCGAAAGGCCATACCGCCCTAAACTAAGGAGAAATATGCCAGATTCGCAGCACGACTTGACCGACTCCGCGCAGCTGGAGGGCGAAGACAAGCACGATTCTTTGATGGATGTCGCCGAACCAGATGATGCCTTTCTGCTCGCCAGTGAGCAGGAGGATAGCGTAGCTGCCCCGCGCCGCGCTCTCATCGTTATTGTCACCGATCATCCTGGCGAGCAATCTGATAGCACCTCTCAGTTGGTAAGTGAGTTGCTTGCAGAGGCTAACTTCCGGGTTGATGGCGCCATTGTGGTCCGTTCCAAGAAGTCCAAGATCCGCCAGGCTATTGAGACCGCCGTGGTCGGTGGCGTGGACTTGGTACTGACCGTTGGCGGCACCGGTGTAGGCCCGCGCGATAAGACTCCGGAGGCTACGCGCTCGGTGATCGACAAGATGGTTCCGGGCGTAGCCCAGGCGCTGCGGTCTTCTGGACAAGCCTGCGGTGCGGTGGATGCCTGCACATCTCGTGGCCTGTCGGGCGTTTCTGGCTCTACTGTCGTGGTCAACCTTGCCTCTTCGCGCGCTGCGGTGCGCGATGGCATGGCTACATTGGCGCCGCTGGTACATCACCTCATTGATCAGCTGCAGCAGTCCAGCGTCCAGTAATCTCAAGGCATTTTCTATGACGTCTCGGAAGTATCGCCGGCGCGCATTCCGCCAATCGGATGCGGCCGATTATGATCGCAGCGCCGATCAGCCCGGTGTATCGGTGACACATGGGTCCGATGAAGGGCGAATCGTCACCGTAGATGACGCAGGCTCAGCCGCCGAAGCAGAAAGCGAGTCTGGCCAGCGTGATGAGCAGTTCTATCGGGAGAACCGGCCCCCGCACTATGGCGGTTAGTGCACAGGGAAATCTGCGGCCACGTAGCTAATAAAAGGTATGCAAAAGCCCGCGCAGGAAGGGGTTACTTGGCCTGGTGGCGGCCGCCGCCGGTGGAACCGTAGTCAGTGTCGGTCGCGGCGTCGGCGGAACCGTTGATCCCGGTGCCCGGGATCTCCTTAGCGGAAACGCTCTGGGCCTCAAGCAGGTCGCGGATTTCGGCAAGCAGCTCCTCGGAGGTTGGGGCGGGCGCCTCAGGGTCGACACCGTGGCGGCGCTTAGCGGCCTCGGTGAGCTTATTGATTGGCATCACGATGAGGAAGTAGACTACTGCGGCGATAATGAGGAAGTTGATCGCCGCAGAGATGACGGCGCCAAAGTCTACAAAGGTGTTTTCTGCATCCGTGATCTGGAAGCCAACGGCTCCCACCTCGGCGGATCCAAGGGAGTTAATGAGCGGCTGGATAATAGAATCCGTAATGGATTTGACGATTGCGGTGAAGGCAGAGCCGATGATGACCGCGGTGGCAAGTTCGATAACGTTGCCGCGCATGATGAAGTCTTTAAATCCCTTGAGCATGGTGAAATGCACTAACCTTTCTGGGAATAACTAACGGTTGCTAAAACCAAGGACAGTGCGAAACCTTAGTGGAGCCGGTAACCAACCACAACTGTTGTGTCTGAAAAGGTCTAGTGTTGTTGAGGGTGAGCGCGGTCACCAACTATGACGACGGTGAGTGGCTGGCTTAATGACGCCGCGGCAACATCATTGGCATGGTCATGGGGCAGCGCGAGCAAAACAGTAGACGAAGAAGCCTTGCCTTCAGCGTTAGAGGTGGACACCACGCGTCCGCCGGTGGCGATAACGCGCGTGGTGGGCATCGCAGGATCCGCACCCTCCTCGGCTGGGGCAGACCCGGCGTCCACCGCGGTCACCACGTCCACGGCATCGCCGTGATGTAAATGCGGAATAATATCGGGCTCGGCTAGTTTGACCGGAATCATCCGTCCTGCCGTGGCTTTGGGGCCGCCGACCAGGGTGGAGACTAGATCTTCTCCCAGAAGCCGGGCATCGGTTACTACCTCGCCCTTGCCGGCTGCGGCGGTGATAATGCGGCCGCGAAGTTCTTCTGGCTGTGCAGCTACCGCGGATTCGGGGATAGAGGAAGC
Source organism: Corynebacterium yonathiae (assembly GCF_022288805.1). GTDB lineage: Bacteria > Actinomycetota > Actinomycetes > Mycobacteriales > Mycobacteriaceae > Corynebacterium > Corynebacterium yonathiae. Next base: position 55,967 of record NZ_JAKOPM010000013.1, on the reverse strand, counting down.
CGGAAGTCGGGCCAACTCGACGTCGGCAAGCGCAAGCTCTGCTCCCGCCGGCAGATCGCGGCTAAAGACGGGCACGCGCGGTAGCTCCTTGGCTGCGGACAGGGCCGAGACAAGCGCGGCAATAAGCAGGGCCACTGCAATGGCGCGGCGTACTAATACGCCGCGGCGGTGGCCAGGGGTGCGAAGGGTGGAAAAGAGGCGGGGTAAACGCGAAGTGGACATACTCTTTTAGACTGCCCGAAGCCACGCATGGTTCCCACGCCCTGGAAATTAGAAGCAGGTGATGCCCTCAGCAGTAACGGCGGCATCGACCTTGCGGTCATGGTCTTCGGTAGGCAGTTCATCTACCAACTCGGCGGGGTAGACCATGGCGAAGACCGGTGGCTTGCCGTGGGGAAGCGGCTCTAATGCGCGGTCATAGTAGCCACCGCCTTTGCCCATGCGGTTGCCCTTGGCATCTACCGCCATGGCAGGGGCGAGCACCAGATCGCACTCGGCCAGCACGCTGCTATCAAAGGTCGGACCCTGCGGCTCATTCAAGCCCAGTGGGCTTTCGTGCATGGCCTCTTTGCCGCGGTATTCGGCAAAGGTCAACGTGCCATTCTTGCCGGAAATTGGCAAAAGGACGCGGGAGACATGTTCCTTGAGCCAAGGCACAAAGTCGGCGCCACCGGGCTCGGAGTCTAGTGGCCAATATGCGGCCACGGTCATGGACGCAGTGAGTTCGGATTCAAGGTGCTTGCGCACGGCGGCGGTAAAGGCAGCGCGGTCCTCGGTGGAAAGTTCGCGGCGGGCCTGGACCAAGCGGGCGCGCAGCTCGTTTTTAGCAGTGTTGGGAGACGTCATAAATAAATCATAGCCCCGCGGCGTAGCGGTGCACGGGAAAAATAATGTGGCGTTGTACGCTATTACGCATGGCTATAGAACGCGAAGATTCCGCACGCGGAATCACCACGGTTGTAGTTCCAGCGGCAGGTATGGGCACGCGATTTTTGCCCGCCACCAAGACGGTTCCGAAGGAACTGCTGCCCGTTGTTGATACTCCCGGCATTGAGCTCATCGCAGAGGAGGCGGCCTCTGTGGGAGCGCGCCGCCTAGCGGTGATTACCGCGCCTGATAAGCAAGAAGTCATGCGCCACTTTGAGGCTTTCCCAGAGTTGGTGGATACCCTTGAATCCCGTGGCAAGGATGAGCAAGTAGTCAAGGTCAAGCGCGCCAACCAGCTCATCCACCCCGTTGCGGTGGAGCAGAAAAAGCCCCTGGGTTTGGGCCACGCGGTAGGGCTGGCAGAAGAGGTGCTCGGCGAGGATGAGGATTCCTTCGCTGTCATGCTCCCAGATGACATCGTGCTGCCCGCCACTGTCATGGCGGACATGGCTCGAGTGCGCGCTGCTTTGGGCGGTAGCGTGCTGTGCGCCTTCGAAGTCCCGCGCGAGCAGACCTATAACTACGGCGTCTTCGACGTAGAAGATACAAATGCCCCCGGCGTTAAGAAGGTCGTGGGCATGGTGGAAAAGCCGGCGGTAGAAGATGCCCCGTCTAATCTTGTGGCCACCGGTCGCTACCTATTGGATCGCAAGATCTTTGATGCCCTGCGCCGCATTAAGCCAGGCAAAGGTGGCGAGCTGCAGTTGACCGATGCCATTGAGCTCCTCATTGAGGAAGGTGAGCCCGTCCACGTAGTAGTCCACCAAGGAAAGCGCCATGACTTGGGTAATCCCGGCGGCTATATTCCCGCTAATGTGGACTTCGGCCTGCGCGATGAAAAATATGGTCCCGCGCTGTATAAAGCGATTAAGCAGATTATGGCCGAGTATGAGGAAGAGCACGGCCTAGCCTAGGGAGGTTTCCCAGGGGCCGAGGACGCGGAAGCGAAGAAAGGGCGGGCAGAGACCTTATGCGTTCAGTGGATGACCAGTTGGCGCTGGTAACGGATGCGGCGACGACACCGGAGCCGGTACGCATCGGTATTTCCAACGCGCTGGGCTTAATGTGCGCAGAGGAAGTGCAGGCTAACCAGCCCCTGCCGGGCTTTCCGCAGGCAGCCATCGATGGCTATGCGGTGCGCGCCGTAGATATTGGAGGCGAGCGTGGCTTGAGGGTACGCCGTCCCAAAGGGCAGGAAGAACAGCCTGCGCAGGGCGAAGAGGAGTCAGAGCCCCAGCAGCCAGAGGTAGAGCGTTCCTTACCTGTGGTGGGTGAGGTTCCGGCCGGTTCCAAGCAGCCGCTGCGCCTGCAGCCTAAGCAGGCGGTGCGCGTGTATACGGGTGCGCCTTTGCCTACGCTTGCCGACGCCGTCCTCCCCCTCGAGTGGACCGATCGCGGCCGCAAGCGTGTCACCGCTCATCGCCCAGTGCGCTCCGGTGACTTTGTGCGCCGAGTAGGCGATGATATCCAGCCTGGTGATGTCGCCGTATCTTCTGGAACCGTGTTGGGCCCCGCCCAGATCGGACTTCTGGCCGCTGTCGGCCGCTCTAAGGTGCTGGTTTATCCTCGCCCGCGCATCACCATCATTTCCTTTGGCCGCGAACTGGTTGATTTGGACCAAGAGCCAGCACTGGGCCAAGTCTTTGACGTCAATTCTTATTCTCTTGCCGCCGCGGCCCGCGAGGCTGGGGCAGAGGTACATCGCGTTGGCATTGCCGAGGGCGAGCCGCGCCGCATCCGCGAGGCGCTGGAAAAGCATATTGCCCGCAGTGAGGTGCTGGTGATCTCAGGCGCGGTTGGCGGCGCAGGTGCCGAGGCCATCCGTGAGATTCTGGATGACCTTGGTGATGTCGATACCTCCCGTGTGGCCATGCATCCCGGCTCTGTCCAGGGGTTTGGCTTGGTAGGCGAGGAGCGCATCCCGACCTTTTTGCTGCCGTCTAATCCGGTGTCCGCGCTCGTGGTCTTCGAGGTATATATCCGCCCGCTCATCCGTTTGGCACTAGGCAAGCGCAATGCACACCGCCGCGTGGTGCGTGCCCGCGCGTTGAACCACATTGATTCGCGTCCTGGCCGGCGCGGATTCATCCGCGCGCGCTTGATGCGTGATGCGGAAACCGCAGACTATCTGGTGGAAGGCCTCGGCGGTGCTGCAGGCGCTCCGGCGCACCTTTTGGCTGGCTTATCAGAGGCCAATGCCATGGTTCGCGTACCAGAAGAGGTAACGGAAATTCGCCCTGGCGATGTGGTTGATGTGTTGTTTTTGACCCAGCGCAGCTAATGCTTGATCCCTTTGGCAACGCAGCGGATAGATTCCGCCATCCTGCTAGCGGCCCTACCGATGACGTGCATCCGGGGTGGCCGGAATCTACTCCCTTTGTGCGGCTGCCCTCTTCTTCTGTCTTCCCTTCTGGGGCGCGGCTGCGTTTGCGGCCGCTGCTGCGTTCCGATGGCCACGAATGGCGGCGGCAACGCATCGAAGATGAAATGTTCCTTCGCCCCGTTGAGCCGACCCAAACCGCTCCTTGGGCGGCGGCGCATAGCCAGCAGGCGTGGTGGAATCACCTGATGTACCTGCGCAACGCCGCGCGCGAGGGGCTGGTGGTCCCACTGGTCATTGAGGTCGAGGGCCAGTTTGTAGGCCAGATGACTTTGGGAAATATCCAGCATGGCAGCATTCGCGATTGCTGGATCGGCTACTGGGTATATTCCGCGGTCCACGGTGCTGGAGTAGCTACGGCCGCAACCGCCTTGGGAGTGGACCATGCCTTTGGGCGGGTGGGCCTACACCGAGTGACAGCCACCTATTTGGAGCACAATCCTGCTTCCGGTCGGGTTTTGGCCGCCAATGGGTTCCGGCACGAGGGGTACTTGCGGCGCAACCTGCATATCGACGGCGCGTGGCAGGACCACCACTACGTGGCGTTGGTAAGAGAGGACTACGCCTTTACTGCTGTAGATCGCCTCCGCCAGGCTGGTCGATTGGTATGAATCAGCTTCCCATTCACTGAGTTAACAACCTCAATTTTCACATAAGTCACAACATTGTAATTTATGTGTATTTAGGGTGCTACAGTGCGCTTTTACCGTTTAAGGTGGAGTAATCATCTGCATCCTAGGGGAAGGTCCTATTCGTGTCGACAGCTGTGCCGATTATCGCGATCATCGTGGTGTGGCTCTTCGTACTCGCACCGTGGCTATTGGGGAGGAATAATCGCCCTATGAGCCATACCGGTGAGGCCTTTGAGGATACTCGTGTCCTTTTCGAGGGAGATTCCGGCAAGGTTGCCGGCCGCCGACGCCCACGTTTGCGCGCTGATGATGTCCACCTCCGCGATGACCAGGATGAGGCGGACTATGAAGTGGTAGAGGCCGCAGACGCTGCCGAGGATGAACCGGATGTCGAGTCCATTAAAAATTCCTCGCGCTCGGTGACTATTGCCGGCGCCGCCCGCCGCGCTAAGTCTCAGCCTTTTGGCACCGGTAGCCGTGCGTTTACTACAACGGCGGCGTCTACCACTGATGAGGAATCCCCAGCAGAGGCGGACACTGTCGACGGCGAAGTGGTGGAGGAGGGCCTCGCGGAAGAAGGCGATTCTGCTGCTAAGCCACAGGCAGATGCGGTTCCGGCCTCTCGACAGCCTGATGCGGACCAGGCCGCTGATACCGGCGATGCAGACGATGCTGATGATGTTCTTCTTGAAGACGAGGAGGATGCCGCGGACAACGCCGCAAAGGATGATTCTTCCACTGTTGACGCCGCCGAGGCAGAGGTCTTTAGCGCTCCGGCAGTTTCTTCCGTGGCGAGCGATGCTTATGCTTACGACGAGACCTATACCTCCCCGGTAGATCTTATGTATCCGGGCGCTGTAGATAAGGCCGAAGTCAGTGAAAATGACGCTGCGGGTTCTGATGCCGCGGAGGATTCCGAGCCTCACTCTGCGAATGCGGCTGATGCCGAGCTCGCTGAAGAGCCGGCCAATGCCGCTGAAGTAGACGATGCCGGCATGGACACCGATCTATCCGAGGACGAGGTGGAATTTGCGCAGCGCCGCTTGGGCCGGGGTGGCTGGGATCCGGTAGCAGAAAAGGAAAAATCTGCTACTCGCTACCAGCGCCGCCAGCGCACACTGCTGGGCCTAGCGGTGGCCGTGGTCCTCACAGTGGCCCTGGGCATCGTGGTGGGCGGCTGGACCTGGTGGTTGGCTGCGGTCGCCGGAGTACTTACCGTGGTCTACCTGATAGCGCTTCGCGCCCAGGTTCGCCAAGAACAAGCACTCATGCGTCGCCGAGTACGTCACTTGCGCCGCGCCCGTTTAGGCGTGCGCAACGCGGACGATGAAGCATTGAAGATCCCGCGCAACTTGCGCCGCCCGGGCGCTGTGGTCGTGGAAATCGATGATGAAAGTCCCGACTTCGTGCACCTTCCGCTGAGCTATAGCGATGGTGAAGACGGCGACTTTGACGGCCCGCATGCCGGGCCCGACGGCTATGGCCGCCGCGATGACTTAGCAGCCCGCCGCGCTGGATAGGAATTGATGATGGCTTAGCTAGCGGCGCTTTGGGGCCCGGCGGAAGAGGCTGGCTGGGAGTGCGTGAGCGCGTTATATTCCTGGGCTAGGCCGTAATTCGGTACGCCGCTGTCGTGCCATACCCCGGAGGTGCCGCGGCGGTGAGAGCCGATGAGGTGAGTATCAATCATGCCGATAGCCTCCATGAGGGCGAAACAGGTAACTGGGCCGACGAAGCGGAATCCCTTCTTCTTTAGCTCGCGCGACATGAGCTTGGACTCGTAGCTCTTTTTCGGAATATCTTCCATCACGGTGGGGTAGAGGTTCTCTGGAGGTTGGAAGGCCCAAATGAACTCCGCTAGCCCGCCTTCTTCGCGCAGAGCAATGGTTGCTTTGGCGTTATTAATTGCGGCGCGGATTTTGGTTTCGTTGCGGATAATGGAGGCGTCGCCAAGCAAACGCTCAATATCTGCTTCACCGAACTGGGCAACCTTGTCCGGGTCGAAGTGACAAAAGGCCGCGCGGAAGGCCTCGCGCTTCTTTAAAACCACTGCCCAGGAGAGGCCGGACTGGAAAGACTCCAGGCTCAAACGCTCGTAGAGCGCAGCTTCATCGAAAATGGGCAGACCCCATTCGGTGTCGTAGTACTCCTTCAACATCGGCGAGGACATGGCCCAGGGCGGGCGGCCCAAACCATCATCGTCGTAGACCAAGGTGGTGCGATCTTCGGACTGCGTAGTTGATTCGCTCAAGGTGTTCTCCTTTAATTCTTCTGTGCGTGGTACCCATTGAAACAGCTCGTTCCCCGCAGAGCTGCTCCTTCCCCCCGCCAAAGGGCGAATTTCCCAGGAGTACGGGTCTAGCCCACTGCCTTCGCATCGGGAGAGTGGTTCAGGGTAATCTGTTCAGCATGAATAGACCTGCCGTACGCGATGCTGCACTGCTAATTTTTCGAGCGGTCCTCGGATTAATCTTTATCGCACACGGCGTGGACAAGATGTTTATGACTGGCATGGATGAAACCGTGGGGCAATTTTCCGCCCTCGGGGTGCCGCAGCCACAACTTTCTGGCTATATAGCCGCCATCGGGGAGATGGCGGGCGGAGCCTTCCTCGTCGTCGGGCTGCTCACCACCTTTGTCGCCGGTGCTCTTGCCTTGCTCATGGGGTGTGCCTTGTATTTCGTGCACCTGGGCCACGGCTTTTTTGCCGCCGATGGTGGAATCGAATACCCACTGGTCTTACTGCTATCTTTGCTGATGATCGTAATTTTTGGCTCCGGTCGAGCCAGCATGGATGGGGTGCTCAGCAATGTTGACGCATAGTCAAGTCCAAGCGGCGATCTCTGCCCAATTGGACGGTGAGCACTCGGATCTGCCTAAGGACGTCATTGATGCTCACCTGGAAAGCTGCGCCGAGTGCCGCGCTTTCCGGGATAAAGCGGCCGCGTTATCGCGCTCATTGAGCTTTGTAGAGCCCGCGGATTCCGGCATGGCGCCGCCAACGGACCTTTCTGAGGTCATTTTGGCCGGTGTGGAGCCGGAATGGCGGCGCACCTCGAGCGCTCGCCAAGCCAACCTCACGGTCGCGCGCGCCGCCATGGTGGCTATGGGCGCCGTCTTTGCGGTCTGGGCTGTGGTGCTTATCGTGCATGCCTCCGGGCTTGTGCCGTTGGGGGAGGATGCAAAGGTGCTTGATCCTACTGCGGATCCAGGGCGAGCCAACCTGTTAATGGAGGGCGCAGCGGTGCGTTTTGGCATGGCCTGTGGCCTATTGTTCAGCGCTTGGCGCCCCGCGGCGGTGACCGGCCTGCTCCCCGTTTCGGCCACGATGTTTGCCTTTCTCTTCGGCTTTGGCATGCGGGACATAGCGTTGGGCACCGTGACCATTGAGCAGGTGTATTTCCTTATTGCTACCGCGCTGGCAACTCTGAGCCTGGGGTGGGCTTGGGCAGCAGAAAAGGGCTACTTGGTGCGCGCTTGGTGGAAGTCCCTCAACGCGCAACCGCAATAAACCCCGTTGTCGTGCGGCTAAGTCCAGCTAGGCAGCCACATCATGGAGTGGTACCAGGAATCTGGAATCTTGTATCCGTACAAAATGGGAGAGAAATAGAAGAACATCGCTACTACCAGCGCTAGGTAGAATACGGCGGCGATAGTTCCCCAGCGCACGGGCCCGCCCGCTAGACTTTCCAGCCACCCCCAGCGCACCGGCCTGCCATGGCCGATGAGTTGGCCGAGTGCCAAGGCAATGAGCACGATGACAAAGGGGATAAAGGCGGTGGCGTAGAAGAAATACATCTGGCGGTCAAAGGCTGCAAGCCATGGCACAAAACCTGCTGCAAAGCCCACCAAGGGGATAAGAAAGGCGCGGTTGCGGCGAATGATGAGGGACCACAGTCCCCACAACACGGCCGGGATGACCAGCCACCAGATGGCCGGGGTGCCAAAGAGGTAGAGCATCTTGCGGCATTCGTTGCTGCCGTCGCCGCACTGCAAGTCGGTGGAGGAGTAGTACAAGATGGGGCGGGCAGCTACGAGCCAAGCCCATGGCTTGGAATCCCATGGGTGGTGGTGGCCACCGGAAGAGGTCAGGCTGGCGTGAAACTCTAGTACAGAGGAGTGGTAGTAGAACCAGCCGGCCAGGGAATCGGGCAGGTGCATCAGCCACGATCCATTCTCTATGGTGCCGTCAACCTTGGCGTGGCGGTATACGGCAGTCTCTGAAGAGAACCAGGCGCGCCAGGTCCAGGCGTAGAGCAGCACTGGAACGAGGACGATGGAGGCCAAGGCAGCGGGGGTATCGCGCACTAGGGTGCCTAGGATATAGCGGCGCACCCCGTAGCGCTTGCGCAGGGCAAGGTCGCTAAAGACGGACATCAGGCCGAAGAACATGATGAAGTACAGGCCGGACCACTTTACGCCCAAGGAAAGACCGAGGAAGACACCAGCGAGGAGACGCCACCAGCGAAATCCAAAACGCGGGCCGAAGGCCGAAGAGCCCATCCGGCCTTGTAGAAAAGCGGCGTGGAGGCGCTCGCGCATCTGATTGTGATCGCGGGCGAGCGCCCAGGCGGCGGCTACGACGAAAAAGACTTGGAAAATATCCAGCATGCCGAACTTGGAGGAGACCAAGAGCACGCCATCAAAGACGGCGATAAGGCCAGCCAGTGTTGCTACCTGCCAGGATAAAGAGACGCGGCGCGCGAGTGACATGGTCAACAATACGGTGGCTGCACCGAAGAGGGCCGTCATAAAGCGCCACCCCAGAGGGGAATAGCCAAAGACCCATTCGGATAGTGCCACGATCTGCTTGCCTAGCGGTGGGTGAACCACCAAGCCGTACCCGGGGTTGGTTTCAATGCCGCCGATGAAAAGGTTATCCCAGCTTCGCACCATGTCCCAGGCCTGCGGAACGTAGTGCTTTTCATCAAAGACGGGCGTGCCTTTTGATACGGGCGCGGTCAGTCCGACAAATCGGGTAAGGAGCGCGAGCACGCCGACGACGCTAGTGCTTATCCAGTCAGCCTTGCCCCACTGATAGGCGCGGGGTGCTGGCGGGGCCACGGTGTCGTGCGTGGTGCGCGATGGGGCAGCGGTAGCAATAGTCACTTGGTTGAGTCTAGGCGACAAGCTACCGCGACCGCGCATTAGAGAGTATGGAATGCTAGAGACATGTCTGATTTAGGTCTGGATCCATTACCGCGCGGGGTTATCCTCGCCGCCACGCCGCTGGGAAACGTGGGGGACGCCTCCGCGCGTTTAATGCATGCCTTGCAGCATGCGGACGTCATCGCGGCCGAAGACACACGGCGCGTGCGCAATTTGGCCCAGGCTTTGGGGATCGAGATTTCCGGGCGCGTGGTGTCCAATTTTGATCACAATGAAAAAGACCGTGCCCAGCAGCTTATCGACGCCGCCGCGGCCGGCACTGTCCTTGTTGTTACCGATGCCGGAATGCCGATTATTTCTGATCCGGGCCTGTCCATTGTGGCTGCGGCGGCCGAGCGCGATATCCCCGTGACCTGCTTTCCCGGACCTTCTGCCGTGCCGACAGCCCTGGCACTGTCTGGCCTAGGCGTGGGGCATTTCCTCTTCGACGCCTTTCCTCCCCGCAAGCCCGGGCCCCGCAGAGCCTGGCTGGAGTCATTACAGAATGAAAAGCGCGCCATTGTCTTCTTCGAATCGCCCCACCGCGTGGCCGAAACACTGGCAGAGGCAGCGGAGGTTCTCGGCGCCGATCGCCCGGCCGCGGTGTGTCGGGAGCTGACCAAGACTTATGAAGAAGTACGCCGCGGCAGCTTGCGTGAGTTGGCCGAGTGGGCGGCAGAAGGAGCCCGGGGAGAGATCACCGTGGTAATTGAAGGCGGTACTGCCGCGGCCGCCACCGCCGCAGATTTGGTTCCCCAGGCGCTCGAATTGGCGGCAGCGGGAATGCGGCTAAAGGACGCCTGTAAGCAGGTAGCGAAGAGTACCGAAGTTTCCAACCGCGAGCTTTACGACGCCGCTTTGCAAGCCCGCAAGTCTTAGACAGCATTGTTTTTCGACTACGTCCCACCTTGCAGCACCCGTAGACAGCTTCACTAATGGTCCCTTTGTAATTGAATTGTTATAGTTTTCGGGCGTGTGAGCGGCTTAAAGCGCTATCTACATGGGGAAATGAAGCGTAAAAATCCTTCAGATAATCGTGGAAAATCCCTGGCAAACGGCGTTGAGCAGCGAAGTTTATGCGTAAATCGTTTGATAATTGGGCAGTCCGGCACCACTGTATAGTTCATGACAAACTCGGATAACATGGGCACAGGCGTGCCAGAAGAGGGAAAGGAACCGGTCGGCGCACAGGCGCAGCCGGCTTCTGCTTCTTCGAGCGAGCAGCCTATTGAGAATTATCAGACTGTAGATGAGCAGCTGGACGCACAATCTGCCACCGGCCAGCTGCAGGATATGATTCACTCCGATGGTTTCCACCCGGAGCGCTACGACGATCCTGAGGTGGAAATTGCGGCCGATCGTGACAATATGCCAATCGATTGGTCCATCGTTGGCATCGCGGGCGTGCTGATTGCCGCGATCGTCGTCTGGGGCCTGGCCGCTCCGGATAACTTTGCAAACTTCTCCTCTTCGGCTCTGACCTGGGTCGTAGACAACTTTGGATGGGCTTATATTCTCTTCGGCACCGTCTTTGTGGTGTTCGTTGTCTTTATTGCTGCCTCCAAGTTTGGCTCCATCAAGTTGGGCCGCATTAATGAGGAGCCGGAATTTTCCACGCCATCGTGGATCGCCATGATGTTTGCCGCTGGTATGGGCATCGGCCTGATGTTCTACGGCGCCTCTGAGCCGCTGGCTAACTACCGTGACGGAACTCCGGGCCAGGGCACTGGCAACGTCGGTTCGTCCATGGCCTATGCCATGTTCCACTGGACGCTGCACCCGTGGGCCGTCTACGCCATCGTTGGCCTGGCTATTGCCTACTCCACGTTCCGCATTGGCCGCAAGCAGCTATTGAGCCAAGCCTTCGTGCCGCTTATCGGCGAGCGTAATGCTAATGGTGCGGTGGGCAAGTTCATCGACATCCTGTCCATTTTCGCCACCGTCTTCGGTACCGCCTGCTCCTTGGGCCTGGGTGCCCTGCAGATTCAGGCCGGCCTGAAGGCTTCCGGAATCATCGATAACCCCACCAACTCCGTGGTTATCGGTATTGTGTTGGTTCTGACCCTTGCGTTTATGCTGTCTGCGATGTCCGGCGTGGGCAAGGGTATTCAGTACATCTCTAATGCGAATATGGTCCTCGCCGCAGTGTTGGCTATCTTCGTGTTCATCTTGGGCCCGACCGTTACCATCCTGAACCAGATTCCTGGCTCCATTGGTAACTACCTGAACTACTTCACCGAGATGATCGGCCGCACCGCCGAGTCCGAAAACGGCGCCGCCGCTGAGTGGCTATCCGGCTACACCATCTTCTACTGGGCATGGTGGGTTTCCTGGTCTCCGTTCGTGGGCATGTTCCTTGCACGCATTTCCCGCGGCCGTTCCGTTCGCGAGTTCTGCTTGGGCGTACTGCTTATCCCAGCTGGTGTATCTACCCTGTGGTTCGCTATCTTCGGCGGCACTGCTATCCACATGGAGCAAAACGGCGAATCTATTACCGGTGAGTCTGCCGAGGAAGAGCTGTTTAACCTCCTGCAGTCCATGCCTGGTGGCTTCGTTGCCGGCATCGTCGCGGCAATCCTTCTGGCTACCTTCTTCATCACCTCTGCGGACTCCGCTTCCACGGTGATGGGCTCCATGTCCCAAAATGGTGCTTCCACCGCTAAACCATGGCTATCTGCCGCATGGGGTGCACTGACTGCCTTGGTAGGCCTGACCCTGCTTTTGGCTAATGAGGACGCACTGTCTAACCTGCAGAACGTCACCATCGTTGCCGCATTGCCATTCCTGTTCATCGTTATCGGCCTGATGTTCGCCATCTACAAGGCGTTGAGCGAGGATATTATCTACCTTGAGTACCGCGAGGCACAGCAGTTCCAGCGCAGGATGGCCCGCGAGCGTCGCCTGCACCGCGAGTACCAGCGCACGCAGGTTCTCAAGAAGCGCCGCAATGAGCGTTTGAAGCACCCGATGAAGCGCAAGTAAAACGCGCCTTGCTCGGTTGCCTAGATAGCGCCCATCGTTTCCACAGCAGTGGGGAAGCGGTGGGCGCTTTCTGCTGAAAATGCGGTTCACCTGCGAGGCAAATATTCGCCCTAATCGTGTGGGCAGGAGTCGGCTTCGATAGAGTAGAACCCATGACTGAGTCTGTAGTAGTTAATGTTGCTTGGCCCTACGCCAACGGCCCGCGCCACATCGGCCACGTGGCCGGCTTCGGTGTACCTTCCGACGTCTTTGCACGTTTCCAGCGAATGCGTGGCCGCAACGTTCTCATGGTCTCTGGCACCGACGAGCACGGTACTCCGCTATTGGTTCAGGCGGACAAGGAAGGCGTCTCTGTTCGGGAACTTGCAGACCGCTACAACCGTCAGATCGTTACCGACTTAGCCAACTTGGGCTTGTCCTACGATCTCTTTACTCGCACTACCACCCGTAATCACTACTCCGTAGTGCAGGAGCTATTCAAGGGCCTTTATGCCAACGGCTACATGCTCAAGGAGACCACTCAGGGCGCTATTTCGCCGTCTACTGGGCGCACCCTGCCGGACCGCTATATCGAAGGCACCTGCCCCATCTGCGGTGCGGATGGTGCCCGCGGCGACCAGTGCGATGAGTGCGGCAATCAGCTTGACCCTGTGGACCTGATCAATCCCGTTTCCAAGATCAACGGCGAGACCCCGAAGTTTATTGAAACCGAGCATTTCCTGCTGGATCTGCCATCCATCAAGGATGAGCTGCAAAAGTGGCTTTCTACCCGCGAAGATTGGCGCCCGAACGTCCTGAAGTTCTCCTTGAACCTGCTAGAAGATATGCGCCCGCGTACCATGACGCGCGATATTGACTGGGGTATTCCGATTCCGGTCGAGGGTTGGCAGGACAATAATGCGAAGAAACTCTACGTGTGGTTCGACGCGGTCATCGGCTACCTGTCTTCTTCCATCGAGTGGGCATATCGAACCGGACAGCCTGAGGCGTGGAAGGATTTTTGGCAGAACCCAGAGGCTCGCCACTATTATTTCCAGGGCAAGGACAACATCACCTTCCACTCCCAGATTTGGCCGGCCGAGCTTTTGGGCTATGCCGGCAAGGGCAGCAAGGGCGGCGAACTCCACCAGTACGGCGAGCTGAACTTGCCTACGGAAATCGTCTCCTCCGAGTACTTGACCATGTCGGGCTCCAAGTTCTCCTCGTCCAAGGGCGTTGTCATCTACGTCAAAGACTTTTTGGCGGAGTTTGGCCCTGATGCTTTGCGTTACTTCATCGCCGTGGCTGGGCCAGAAAATAACGACACGGACTTTACCTGGGATGAGTTCGTGCGCCGTATCAACAACGAACTGGCCAATGGGTGGGGAAACTTGGTCAACCGCACCGTATCCATGGCCTTTAAGAATTTCGGCGAGGTTCCTGCACCGGCGGGGCTGGAAGAAAAAGATAAGGAAATCCTGCAGCTAGCGGAGGAGACCTTCGATACCGCCGGAGCCTTGCTGGAGCAGTCCAAGTTCAAGCAGGCGATTACCGCGATCATGCACGTTGTGGGCGAGGCCAACGCGTATATTGCAGACCAAGAGCCCTGGAAGCTGGCTAAGGATGAAACCCAGCGCGAGCGCCTAGCCACTGTGCTGTGGACCGCCCTCCAGGTCGTTTCTGACTGCAATGTCATGCTCACGCCGTACCTGCCGTTTACCGCGCAGAAGGTGCACGAAACCCTAGGCCGCAGCGGCGTGTGGGCGGCCCAGCCAGAGGTACGCGACGTTAAGGACGATATTCCAGTAGAACTCGTGGGCGCTGGTCTGCCGCCAGAGGGCCACGAATATCCGGTCATCATGGGAGACTATACCCAGCAGCAGGCAAAGTGGGAGCGCATTCAGGTAGAGCCAGGAGTCACGCTGGCGAAGCCGAAGCCGCTCATCTCCAAGCTGGACCCAGAGCTGGGTGAGACTGGCCCAGAGTGGGCTCCTGTCTCCCAGTAGCACCATATAAATAGCCGCGTTATTGCCCTCTTTTTACGAAATTAAGGGCATAACGCGGCTATTTGTGTGCTCCGGCGCTTTGTCGTGGAGCGGCTAGGAAAACTTGGCGGTTAGTGCTGGAAATCGCGCTGTAGGTGCACCAGGCCGAGGCGGACGCCATCCTTAGTATGGATATTCGGCATGCGGCCGGTCTCGGTAAAGCCGAACTTCTTGTGCAGGGCAATAGAGCCCTTGTTGGTATCGACGATATAGGTGATCATCGTCTGCACGTAGTCGTCATCGGCTGCATGGTCCATGAGGGCGTCGAGAAGCTCGGAGCCCACGCCCTTGCCCTGGGCGGAGGGGGCAATATAGACGGAATCTTCTACGGTGCCGTAATAGATGGCGGGGGTTACAAATTGGAAGTAGGCCGCCCAGCCAATGATTTCATCGTCGTGTACGGCGACGAAGACCGGGGAGCCAGCCTCAAACATCTCCTTGAGCCACTCTTCGCGGTCGGCCACATCTTCTTGCCAGGTGACCAGGTTGGCGGCGGGTTTCGCTGCGGAGCCGGCGTTGTAGATAGCGGTGAGCGCGGGGGCGTCGGCAAGCTCAGCAGGGCGGATATGCATAGAAATTCCTTTACACCAGAAGTTGTAGGTGGGCGAGGTTCAGCCAATGATCGAACTTGTAGCAAACCTCTTTAAGAGTACCCACGTTTTCAAAACCGAACTTCTCATGCAACTTAAGCGATGCCGCATTGGTGGAGACGATGAGGGCGAGCAGTGAATGTACCTTCTTATCGGTACGGGCCTCCTCAATCAAGGCGCTCAGGAGGGCGGTGCCCACGCCCTTGCCCCGGGCAGTCGGGGAAAGATAGATGGTGGTCTCATAACAACCAGTCCACACCTGTGGATCGCGGTAGGGATGGTAGAGCGCCCACCCCAGGTAGTCGCCAGAATCGGACTCCGCAATGAAGCAAGGGCAATCTTCTTCCCAGATATGGCGCAGGTAGTCCTCGCGTTCGGCGATGCTGGCCGGGTTAGTGCGGAAAATAACGTCGGTGTGCTCGATAGCCCAGTTGAGGGTTTCGGTCATAGCGGGCACATCCGCAAGACCGACGGGTCTGATCAACATGGCAGCCAATATTACAATTGCGAACATGGCTAAAAAGAAGCGACGTCGCACTCCCGTTCCGGCACCGGGCTTAAGCGGCCTTACTGATGCACACACGCACCTGTTTTCTCATAAGGACACCGATGAGGTGCTGGTCAATCGCGCGCGCACCGCCGGCGTTGGCCGCATGGTCACGGTAGGCGATGACCGCCGCGAGTCGGAGGCTGCACTGGCTACTGCTCATGCCTTCCCGGATGTTTATGCTGCTTGTGCCATCCATCCAGTGCGCGCCAATGAGCTGGATGCACCAACTAAGAAAGCGCTCGAGGAGATGGTGGCGGATCCGCGTTGCGTAGCGATAGGGGAGACTGGCCTGGATGCGTACTGGGTGCATCACGAGCCGGAGACTACTGCGACCATGGCCCAGCAAGAGGAATCCTTGCGGTGGCATATTGATCTTTCGGTGCGCCAAGGCAAGACGCTAATGATCCACAACCGCGAGGCGGACGCGGATTTAATGCGCATTCTTGCCGACGCCCCCGCTCCCGCTACCGTTATGCTGCACTGTTTTTCTTCGCCGCTGAAGGTGGCAGAGGAGGCCCTGGAGCGGGGCTACGTATTGTCCTTCGCTGGCAACGTAACCTTCAAGCGCAACGCCGAGCTGCGGCAGGCGGCGGCGAAGGCGCCGGCCGGCCAATTGTTGGTAGAAACTGATGCGCCGTATATGACTCCAGAGCCCTACCGTGGGCAACGCAATGAGCCCGCTCTTATCGGCCACACATATGAATGTATCGCCCGCGCGCGCCATCAGACGGTGCAGGCGCTTGTGGCGGAGGTAAACGACACCTTTGATCGCGTCTACGGCCTGAACTAATGCCTGGGTGATGGTTTTCACAAAAATAAAACCCGCTGGTCAGGGGTGGCGTGGGTGTTTGTTGTGACGGCTGTGTGCTCAGTGAGACGTGTGGCGGATTAGTCCTCGACTTTATGTTGCTGTTATCGTATCGTTATTAAACGTTCGTTTAGGTTTTAGTATCCCGCAGCGCCGCCTTTGGTGCGGCAGCAGCGGATCTGAGCACAGCAATTGCCTGCGAGGACAACTTTGCTGGCCTAAACTCTTGTAATTGTTGAAACCTGCACTACCGGAGATTTATCCAGCATGTCACCTCATCAGATCAAGCGCATCAATAACTCCCGCTCGCTGCCACTGCGCCTGGCAACGGGTGGCGTACTGGGCACCCTGGCCGTTGGCGGTGTGGTTGCCGTAGCGTCACAAAAGGATGTCACCGTGGACATCAACGGCGACAAGGTGGAGCTGGCTACTTTTGCTAAGGACGTCGACGGTGCGCTGGAAGCAGCTGGCGTCCAGGTAGGGGAGGAAGACATTGTCTACCCCGCCCCCTCCGAATCTGTGGGCGATGGCGATGAGATTTCCGTGCGTACCGCAAAGCCGGTGGCTGTGACTATCGATGGCGTGCAGCAACAGCTGTCCACCACCGATCTCACCGTCTCTGACCTATTGGGCAACCTAAGTGGGGTGGCCAAGGGTGCTTCTATTAAGTCTGGCGACTCTGACGTGGACGAGGATGCCCAGCTAGAAGAGGGCATGAACCTTGAGGTTGTTTCCCCGAAGATCGTCAAGATTAATGACGGTGGCAAGGTAACCTACACCAAGATTGCTGCCAAGACCGTCGAGGACGTTCTTAAGGCTCGCAATATTGACGTTGACGATGATGATCGAGTCTTCCCATCCAAGGACACCAAGGTTACCGACGGTATGTCCATCAAGGTAGATCAGGTTTCTACCACCGTCTATGACTCGGAAGAAGAGTTTGATGCCGAGCCAAACTTCGTCGATGACCCAGAGCTTGAAGAGGGCACCGAGGAGGTCCGCGAGGAAGGCGTTAAGGGCAAGCGCGTTATTACCCACAAGCTGGTAATGAAGGACGGCGCCAAGGAATCTAATGACGTCATCAAGGAAAAGGTGACCGTAGAGCCTAAGGCTGCCACCATCGCCCGCGGCACCAAGAAGGCCGAGGAAGCTAAGCCAGAGGAGGGCGGCAACTCTGGTGCTGCTGCTCCGGCAGTCGCCGATGGCTCCGTCTGGGATTCCATTGCACAATGTGAGGCCACCGGCAATTGGTCTATCAATACCGGCAATGGTTTCTCCGGCGGCCTGCAGTTTACTCCATCGACTTGGGCCGCATTCGGTGGCACTGAGTACGCACCGGAAGCATGGCAGGCTTCCCGCGAGCAGCAGATTGCCGTAGCGGAAAAGGTGCAGGCCGCGCAGGGTTGGGGCGCTTGGCCAGCATGTACTTCCAAGCTGGGCCTGCGCTAAACTGAAGCGCCTTATCGCCGCACGCCACACTGTGGTGTGCGGCTTTTTCACCTCTTCTACTAAATTAGAGGGCATGACTGATTCCACCGGCGCCGCGCTTTTGGGGCCCGTAGAGATCCGCGCCCTCGCGGAGAAGCTCGATATTGTGCCCACGAAGAAGCTGGGGCAGAACTTTCTGCACGATCCGAATACCATCCGGCGCATCGTCGCCGCCGCTGAGCTGGATCCCGCAGATCGCGTACTCGAGGTAGGCCCCGGATTGGGCTCGCTGACCCTTGGCCTGGTTGAAGCCGTGGGTGAGGTTACCGCGGTAGAAATCGATTCGCGCCTAGCCGCGCAACTGCCCGATACCGTGGCCGAGCGGGCACCTAGGCGTGCCCAGCGCCTTCGGGTGGTGGAAAAGGATGCACTGCGGGTGACAAAAACTGATGTCACAGAGCCAACCGCTCTGGTGGCCAACTTGCCTTATAACGTGGCCGTTCCGGTGCTGCTGCACCTATTGGAGACATTCCCTTCCATTCGCCGCGTGCTGGTTATGGTTCAGCTAGAGGTAGCGGATCGTCTCGCTGCAAAGCCGGGCAGCAAGGTCTACGGCGTGCCCTCGGTCAAGGCGGGCTTTTATGGCAAGGTCTCCAAAGCCGGCACGATTGGTAAGAATGTCTTTTGGCCGGCGCCCAATATTGAATCCGGGCTGGTACGCATAGACGTCTTCGACTCTGCTCCTTGGCCCGTCACTGACGAGTCGCGTGCTAAGGTCTGGCCGGTTATCGACGCCGCCTTTGCCCAACGCCGCAAGACTTTGCGCGCGGCATTATCGGGTCACTTTGGTTCGGGAGCCGATGCCGAGGAGGCGCTGCGAGCGGCAGACATTGATCCGAAGCAGCGCGGCGAAAAGCTTAGCGTAGAAGACTTTGTACGATTGGCAGGAATCTAATGACCGCCCCCATCGATAACGAACCATTCGTCTACACGGCTCGGGCTCACTCCAAGATCAATATTCACCTTGGCGTGGATGAGCCACGCGAGGATGGCTTTCATGAGCTCGCCAGCGTCTTTCAGTCTTTGGAATTGCACGACACCGTGACATTGACGGACCTCGGCAACCTCGAGGTGGATAAGCCACGCATTCAAGGATTAACAGTCACGGGCCCTCACGCACAAGGTGTGCCGGGGGACTATACGAACTTGGCGTGGACCGCGGTAAACCGCATAATGCAGTACTTGTACACCACCCATGGGCCGAAGGCGTTGCCGGAGGTGGCGCTGGAAATCCATAAGGCCATCCCTACCGCTGGTGGCATGGCGGGTGGATCAGCGGATGCGGCGGCCGCGCTGCGACTGGCTGAGCGCTGCTATGGCGGCTATTACGGCATCGATTCGGTGGGTGAGCCGATCTTGGATGCGCTGGGTGCGGCATTGGGCTCGGATGTTCCCTTTACGCTGCTGGGCGGCACCGCGCTCGGCACGGGGCGCGGCGAGCAGCTGACCCCGATGATGGCGCGCGGTACCTACCATTGGGCGCTCATCGCCTCGGACCGGGGGCTTTCTACCCCGCAGGTCTTTCATAAGCTCGATGAGATGCGGGAGAAGGGCCGCGGCGGTGAGCCACACATGGACACCGCCGCGGTATCGCAGGCGCTCATCTCGGGCGATCCGCACCGAGTGGCGCAGCACTTGCATAATGATTTGCAGCCGGCGGCCCTTTCGCTGCGCCCCGATCTGCGTAAAACTTTGGAGGCCGGTGTGGCTGCCGGAGCCCTCGCGGGCATTGTCTCCGGCAGCGGGCCGACCTGTGCCTTCCTCTGTGCGGGAGCAGCGGAAGCTCGGGAAGTGGTGGCCCAAGTGACGGTGGAGATTCCCGGCACCAAGGGAGTGGCTACCCAGGGGCCAGCTGATGGCGCCGTGGTGCTGTAGTTAGAGCACCGTCATCTCGGTGGGCTCGATGTCGAGATCGAAGCGGTTGACTTCCTTTTCCTGGAGGAGGTCGATCACCACGAGTTGCTTCTTTTGCGCGTCAGTAATGAACGCATAGCCATCAGCAGCCTGCAGAATGGGGCCCGGCTGCTGCCATTCCTTATTTTCCTTCCACGGGGTAATGGCATCAATCTGCTTGGTGATCTCACCGGAGTCTGGATCGATGACGTTAAGCTTTCCGTCGGTGGTGAGTACTAGCGCCTCGCCCAGCGGGCCGCGGGCTAGGGAGCGGAACCAATAAGAAGCATCGAGGTCTACCTTCTTGGCCGAAAAATTCTTGGTATCTACCAAGGTTACGGAGGTAGGGCGCTCGAGCTCTGCGTCCTTGTCAGTTTTATTATCGGCCAGAATAACATCGGATTCTTCCGAGCCTGCGGCATTTCCGGAGCGCTGGTAGCCTCCTGCACCGGCATAAGCAGAAGCGTCTACCTTGTGGAACTTCTTGCCATCAAAAACCACAGGGCCGTCCTCGCAGCCAAAGAAAATATTGCCGTTACCAGCGGCAGCCTCGCCATGCACACCAGGGCATTTGGTGGTCTCAGTAAGGAGCTTGCCCTCCTTGTCCAGATGCTGGATGGTGTGGCGTTCGTCCTCGGTGCCCTTAGTGATAACTACCGAGCCATCCTTGAGCGGTACGGCCACACCGTGGTGTGCGGCCCCAGTATCAACGGTATTGACTGGCTGGGCGTCCTTTTTGCCAATGTCTTCGGTTTTATAAATTTTTGCTACGCCATCGCCATCTGAAAATAGCGCGGTAAAGCCGTCGTGGTGGACCACGTGGCCGGCATGCGGTGCCTTAATGGGGGCGTCGCCAAGCGCGGGCTCTGCGGTGTAGTAGTGGTTGTGATCACCATGGCCCTTGGTAATGCGCCCAGTGTCGTAGGTGAGGAAGCTATCGCCCTTAGTCACCATGACGTGGCGATTATCTCCGGCATCGCTGAGGCGAAGGAAGGCATTCATCTTGTCCTCGCCGATTACTTTGCCCGTTTTGGCGTCATAAGCGCTCAAGCCGTCCGCATGAGAGATAACGATGCGGGTGGGCAGCTGGGCTACCTCGGTCTCACCCTCTTCGGCTTCGAAGCCTTCGTGTGAGTGCCCAGCGTGTTCATGGCCGTGCTCGTGGTCATGCGCGTGCTCATGGTCGTGTTCATGGGCATGGTCGGCCTCACTATGTGCATGGTTGTGGGAGTGTAGTGAGTCCTTTTCCTCCTCGGTGGGGGCGGAGCAGGAGGCGATGGCTACTGCGGCAGCGGACAGGACTGTGCAGAGGGAAAGTGTGTAATTCTTCATACGTAGAAACAATATTGGACCTGAAAATCAATAGCAATAGGTAGCAGAAATGCGGGGGTACGCGCAGGGAAGTATTAAGATGGACACTCGTTATGGCAAACCTGATCAACCTCGAGCAAGTCAGCAAAACTTATGGATTAAAAACCCTTTTAGACGGGGTGTCCCTAGGTGTGCAAAGCGGCGATCGGATTGGCATCGTCGGCGTTAATGGCGGCGGAAAAACCACCCTGCTGGAGGTGCTTACCGGCATCGAACCGCCCGATGCTGGTCGTGTATCCCATACTTCGGACCTGCGCATGGCGGTGGTTACCCAGCGCTTCGACCTCCCCGATGAGCTAACCATCGCCCAAGTCATTATCGAGCCCCTAGAACTGGAGACCTATGAGTGGGCATCCAATGCCAAGGTGCGCGATGTCTTGGGCGGCCTGGGTATTGTGGATCTTGGGCTAGATACCCCAGTAGGTTCGCTTTCTGGTGGAGAGCGCCGCCGCGTGAACCTAGCCGCGGCGCTGGTGCAGGATCTGGACCTCGTGGTGCTCGATGAGCCCACCAACCACCTCGATGTGGAGGGCGTGCAGTGGATCGCAGATCACCTGCTCAAGCGCAATCTAGCCGTGGTCGTGGTCACCCACGATCGCTGGTTCCTCGATACCGTGGCCACGTGGACCTGGGAGGTGCACGATGGCGTGGTTGATACCTACGAGGGCGGCTACAACGACTGGACCTTCGCCCGCGCCGAACGCGCCCGTCAGGCCGATGCCATGGAACAGCGCCGCAAGAATCTTGCCCGCAAGGAGCTGGCGTGGCTGCGCCGTGGCGCGCCCGCGCGTACTTCCAAGCCGCGCTACCGCATTGAAGCTGCCGAGGCGCTCATCGCAGACGTACCGGAGCCGCGCAATAAGGTCGAGCTCATGGCCTTTTCCAAGCAGCGCCAGGGCCGCGTGGTCATCGAGCTTGAGGATGCCACCGTCAAGTCCCCAGACGGCCGCACCTTGGTCGATCACCTTACTTGGCGCCTAGCCCCTGGCGAGCGCATTGGTTTGGTAGGCGTCAATGGTTCTGGCAAGACCACCTTATTGCGCACCCTGGCCGGCGAGTACGAGCTGGCCGCGGGCAAGCGCATCGAGGGCCAAACGGTGCGCCTTGGCTGGTTGCGACAAGAGCTCGATGACCTGGATCCGCAACGCCGGCTTATCGACGCCGTCGAAGACGTCGCCACCTATGTCCAGCTTGGTAAAAAGGAGCTTTCCGCCTCTCAGCTGGCCGAGCGTCTAGGTTTTTCTGCCAAGCGACAGCGCACCCCGGTAGGAGATCTCTCTGGCGGCGAGCGCCGCCGCCTGCAGCTTACTCGCGTGCTCATGGCCGAGCCTAATGTGTTGCTGCTAGACGAGCCCACCAACGACCTCGATATTGATACCCTGCAGGAACTGGAGTCTCTCTTGGATTCTTGGCCAGGAACTATGGTGGTCATTTCGCACGATCGCTACCTTATCGAGCGCATCGCGGACAATACTTATGCGCTCTTTGGAGATAGCAAGCTCACCAACCTGCCCGGCGGTATCGATGAGTATCTGCGCAAGCGCGCCGCACTTGAGGCACAGCAGAGCTCCGGTGTACTCAATCTGGGAGAGAAGAAACCAGACAGTTCTACACCGAAGCCGGAAAAGAAGCTCTCATCCCAGCAGGAGCGCGAAATCACCAAGAAAATGAACGCGCTCGAGCGCAAGATGCAAAAGCTCGAGAAGGCGGCCGCGCAGATTAATGAGAAAATGGCAACTGCTGCGGAAAAGGTCGACAGTCAAGCCTTGACCGAACTGGACGGAGAACTAAAAGACAACCGTAGCGCCTACGAGGAACTGGAGATGGAATGGCTGGAGTTGGGGGAGAAGCTCGAAGGGTAGAGGCTCGCATCGCCGATATCGTCGGTCACCTCGATCTGTGGGGCATTATCGGCGCAGCAGTCCTTTTTACCCTAGGCCTTACCCCATCCCTCCTGCCGCGGGACTGGCTCTACCAAGGGCTGGTCTCCGGCATCGCCGCCGGACTTGGTTATACGCTGGGCATTGCTCTCAAGCACGTGTGGTACCGGCTCGTGGTGCGCTATGTGGCGCCCCGATATTCCTGGCTCGATGCCACCACGTGGCCGCCTAGGCGCTACCGCGTTGCCTCTCGCATCGCTACCGGCGTCTTTGTGCTGTGGATGGTGGGCTTTGCTGTCTTCGCCGTGCGTTGGCAGCGTCAACTTGCAGATGCCTTAGCTGCCCCGGCGCCGACCATTGCCAGCTATGTTCTTGTGGTTCCCCTCGCCCTAGCGGTATTTACTGCCTTCTTGTTCATATTGCGTGTCCTGCGCTTTTGCGTGCGTTGGCTTTCTAGCCACTTTCCCCAGCGCTTCCGCGCTGCCTACCGCGTCGTAGGCGCGGTGGTCATCGTGGCGCTGGTGGGCACGTATACCGTGGAAAACCTCATCCCTGGTGCCATCGTGGGGGTGGGAGAGCGCTTTTTTACCGCCCAAAACGCCGAGCCTGATCCCGCCACCCAGCGGCCCTCCACCGCCGAACGTAGTGGTTCCCCGACGTCCCGTGTGGATTGGAACGGCGTGGGCCTGCAGGGCTCGCGCTTCCTTTCTTCCGGTGCGCACCGTGCGGAATTGGAGAAGGTGACCGGAAAACCCGCCAAAGAACCCATCCGCGCCTATGCTGGCCTGGGCAATCGTGACTCCAATGAGGAACGAGCGCAGTTGCTTATCGACGAACTAGAGCGCACCCACGCCCAAGACCGCAAAGCCCTGCTGCTGATTATGACCACCGGCACAGGATGGGTGTCGTCCTATTCTGCCCAAGCCTTCGAACTCCTCTACGGCGGCGATACCGCCATTGCGGCCGCCCAATACTCCGCTATGCCTTCTGCACTGCACTTTCTATCAGGCGGCGCCCAGGTAGAGCGCGCCGGGGAGGAGTTCATCAACCCTATTGTGGACTGGTGGAACGGGCTGCCGGAGGACAAGCGCCCGAAGCTCTACCTATATGGTGAATCCTTGGGCACCACCGGCATTGAAGCGGCTTTTTCTGGGGTGCGCGACATTGCCAACTCCGTCGATGGCATTCTGCTGACCGGACCGCCGCACTTTAACCGCTTGCGTACCCAGTTTGTAGAGCGCCGCGACCCCGGATCCTCTGAGATCTCCCCCGAATATGCCGGGGGCCTCGTGGTGCGCTTTGCCAATGATGATGCACAGGTGCGCCAGTGGGGTACGGTGCCGGAACAAGAGTGGGGGCGCACCCGCATGCTCTATATTCAGCACCCCTCGGATCCCGTGGCTTGGTGGTCGCCTCAGACGGCCTTCACAGAACCGGATTGGATGCGTGAGCGGACACCGTACTCTGCCGAGCGCGTAATGCGATGGATGCCCATCATCTCTTCCCTGCAGGTAGCCGCCGATCTGCCCGGCGCAAAGGACGTTTCCGATGGACACGGACATAATTATGGGGCTTCGGTGCTCGACGGCTTCGCCGCCATCGCCGGGCCAGACGTGGCAGGAGACATCGATCCCGATGAGCTGCAGCGCGAATTTGCCGCACTCGACGTCGGCGTTTACTAGGTCTTTTAGCCAAATAGGGCTGCGATGGCCAGCATCGCCGGCAGCGAGAGGAAAGTAGTGAGAAAAACTGTATCCCGGGCCACGGTTTCTCCCACCTCATAGGTGGCGGCATAGTTATACACGTTTTGCGCCGTGGGCAAGGCTGCCAAAATTAGCGCCGCGTATAACTGCGCGCCGCCCAAACCCAAGGCGGTACCTACAGTCAGCGCGATAGCGGGCATTCCTACCAACTTCAAAACCGTCGCGGTAACGGTGGGTAGACGGTCTTCTTCCAACAGTGCATCGCCTTTTAAAGAGGCGCCAAAGCTCATGAGGATCATGGGAATAGATGCGCCACCCAGAATCTCTAATGGCTTCATCACCACATCCGGTAGCTGCCACTCTGCTGCGGAGACGATAAATCCCGCCACCGCAGCTAGCACTACAGGCGCGGTAATTCCGGAGACCACGGAGCTCCATATTGATCGCATGCTGGTGCCCCGCGCATTGAGTCCCGCAATGATAAACGGCGAGAGCACCGCCATCTGGAGGACCAAAGCAGGGATGACGTAGGTGGCATCACCTATGACATAGGTGGCAATCGGCAGGCCAATATTGACCGAGTTGTAATAGCTCGCCGCTGCGGCACCTGCCATGGTTTCGCCACCACTGCGCGGAAAGAGTAGCCGGCTGCACAGCCAGTACACAGCCATGGTGGCTATGGACGCAACCGCGATAACAGCCACCACGGGAGATACGAACGCAGAGGTATCGGATTTAGCCACGCTGGAGAAAATAAGAGCCGGCGTTGCCGCCCAAAAGGCGGTGCGGTTGAATTGCAATCGCGCCTCGCCCTTGCCAATGATGCCCCTGTGCGCCAGCACAAATCCCACACCGATGACTACGAAAATGATTGCAAACCCAGTCAATACGTCCAGCAACAGCCAATAACCTTTCGCACTAGTCCAGCCAAATGCGCCGTGGGGTCATTGTCCCATTACCCGTGGTGGCCTCAGAATTCGGGGACATAACAAAGTTGTATCGAATTGCCTATGTAGCTCCGAAACGCCTTCCTTTTTGCTGGCGCTTTGTGGCACGGTGGAGGGCATGAAGCTTTCTCACCGCGCAACCGTAGCCGCCCTATCCACCGTCCTCGTGATCTCCGGAACGTCTACCGTGGCCTCTGCTCAGCCGGCCTTGCCGCCGCAGATTCAGCAGGCTTCTTCGCAGGCTCAGCAGCTTTCTTCTGATCCTTTCGCCGCTTTAGAAGATTTCCGCCTCACCCTGCCGCCGCAGGCCTATGAGCTGGCCGAGAAGTACAATATCCCGCTGCCAGAATTCCTCGCCAAGCCGGTGGGCCAGGCGCCCAAGGTTGCCGGCCAGCTAGGCGCCGCCACCACCGCCCACCTTGAAGAGGCCGGGCACCGTAAAGATGCGCGTGCAGCGGCTATCGCCCAGGAATGGGCCAACCAAGGTGCCGCCGGCAAGCTTGAGTACAAGGATGGCATAGCCCACGGGTTGAATCACAAGGACGAGGGCCAGGGCACGGTTCGTCGCCTTAATGAACAACAGGCGCAAGACCGCCTGAACTGGTTCAACCGCGACGTCCCAGTCAACGCTGCTCCCCAGCACGGCTTTGGCGTGGCAACCGCCTACGATGGGATCTACATCTATGTTGCGGAGTTCTTCCTCAACTAAATTTCTTATCGCAAGCCTCGATTCCGCCGCGTTCCTAGCATTCATCTGCAACGATGACGAAGCCGCAAGGCACCGGTAGAATCGAGGCATGATTCTGATTAACGTACAATTCCACGTCAAGCCTGAATATGCAGAGACCTTCCTCGATGAAATTAACTGGTACACCGAGGCCTGCAATGCAGAGCCGGGCTGCATCGACTTTAAGTGGTTCCGTGATCCGGAAGATCGCCAGCGCTTCCTGCTGCTGGAGTCCTACGTAGACGGCAAGGACGTAGAGCACGTCCAGAGCGAGCACTTCCAGCGCTCGACCGAGGAGTTCCCGAAGTACCTCGTGGAGACTCCGGACATCATTAACGTCCACATCGACGGCCGCACCGGTTGGGACAAGATGGGAGAATTCTCCGTCGACTAATCCCAACGAATAAAGCTCGCCCTCTACCGCGCTGTAGAGGGCGAGCTTTATCCATGTCTAGGCCCGTATAGCATAACGCCCTCCGCGCTCACGGCGAATGCTAATGCTAGTGGTGCATGAGCTTCCGGTGAGCGCGAAGGGCGGGCAGGGGGAGCCTAGGCGCTTGCCGACGCCGCACTCCGGCACTTACTACGCCTCTACTGCGGCGCGCACTGCGAGGACACAGTCTTGTCGTATTTCGAGTACTGCTTCAGGGCATCGTAGAAGGCATCCGAATACTCGCCGGTGCGCTCCGGCATTGGGTGAACACCATCGGAATAGAGGATTGCGGGGTCGCTCTGAGCGTGTCCGCACCAGTCAGCGATGTAGACATTGTCGTATTCCTTGGCTGCATCAATGACATCCTGTTGGGACTGGGACATCCATTCACGGTCGCCATAGGGAACCGCCATAACAACGGTGCGGTCTTTGCCGATGATATCTAGAGCTTCCTTGATCTGATCCGGGAAGGCAGGTCCGTTAGTGCCGAACCCGAGGAAAACGGTATCGCGCAGCTGGCCGGAATCCTTCAGCTGCTGGAGAACTTGAATTCCCGCGGTGTAGTGGCGGGATACGTCTGCATCGACATAAATCTGCGGGAAGCGCTGCTTGAGGGCGCCGCTAGAAGCCAGCATCACAGAGTCACCCACAGCGGTAATGTCCTTACCCTGTGGCATGGGGCGGGTCTTCTTGTCCTTCGAAGAAGTCTGATCCTCGTCCTCGGCAGGTGGCTGTGGTGCAGCATTATTCGGCTGAACTGGGGCATTGTTGCTGCTCTGGTTCTGCTGCTGGAGCTGTTCCAATTGCTGCTCCAACTCAGTTTTATCGCTGGAGTTAATAACGCCGTAGACTACGCCCGCTACAGAGGCAATGACGAGGAATGGGACTACCGGCCACATGGTCTTGCCAAAGCCATCGCGCAATTCGCTAAATCCTGGGCGGGATGACCAGTAGGTCTTCCACGTCTTCTTATATCCGCCGCGGCGGAACGGATTTTCAATGAACTGATAAGAAATCTCGGATAGAAGCAACGAAATTGGCACGGCTACCAGGCCCAGAATCCAGGATTTATCGGAATTCTGGTTGCCCTCGAAAAGCGCCTTGAGAATCATGATGACTGGCCAGTGCCAGAGATACAGCGAGAAGGAACGCTGGCCAAACCAGCGCATGACCTTGGTCCTAAATAGCGAGGTCATAGGGCCGTATTCGCGGACCACGCCCCAGACCATAAGGACACCGAGCACGCTGGTGAGGAGGAGCCCGCCCCGGTAGGTGATTTCCGCATCATCCGGCATGAGGAATAGCTGTGCACCGTAGCCGAGGAGAGCTAGGGCGCCGATGACCCCTGCTATACGGGATTCAGACTTGCCGGCCGCGGCCCAAGAATCCGCCTTTGGGTCAGACTTAGTAGATGTCATCAGCAAAGACAGCACGGCACCGGTGAGCAGGCCGAAAGCGTGGGTATCAGTGCCGTAGTAGACGCGTGTTGGGTCCTCTCCCGGCACGAAAAGAAGCGCCATGGCCACGGCAGAGCCTATGGCCAAGACCGTCGCTACGAGGATAGGAAGCCGGCGCGGCTTGCGGCGAGAGATCAGGAAAACGCCGGTGATAAGAAGTGGCCAAATGACATAGAACTGCTCCTCTACGGCCAGCGACCAATAATGGGCGAAAACCTGAATCTCATTGTCCGCGAAGTAGGACTGGGAGGTCGCGATTTGGGTCCAGTTATTGACAAAGAACAGGGTGCCCAAGAACTGCTGGCGCAAGCCAATCGCTAGGTCGTCTCCGATCCATGCCACCAGCGCGGTGCACATGACCAGAACGGATACTGCGGCCGGGAGAATGCGCCGGAATCGCCGCACCCAGAAATCTTTCAAGCTAATCGTGCCGGAGGTGCGGAATTCTCGTACCAGCAACGAGGTAATGAGGAATCCGGAAAGAACGAAGAAGAGGTCAACGCCTAAGTAGCCTCCGGGTAGAAGGGAAGGGAAGAAGTGATAGAGCACCACGGCAATGACTGCGAGGCCGCGCAGGCCGTCAAGACCCTTGACCTGGCGCAGACGGGCGTGACGCTTTTTCTTGACTACCTTGCTCTCCGGCGGTGTCGCCAGCGCTTCAGGGTCATTGGCCTGCTTTTGCAGCGGATACTTGGATTTAGCATCCCCCTGCGGAGCTGTCGCTTTCTGTGTTGCTGGTTTCTGGGCAGCTGGTTGCGCTTGGTCCGGCGCTACTGGTGCCTTTGGCTTATTCGGAGCTGGCTGTGGTGCCTTTGCTGGCTGTGCCTTGTCTCGTTGCCTCTCTTTAGCCGCGGCGGCAGCGGCGGCGGTGGCCGCCCCTGCTCCAGCTATACCACCCGTCGCTGCGGGCGTGCTGGTTTTTGCCGAAGCCGTCTTTGGGGCTGCTTGGGGCTCTGCCTTCTTCGGCCGGGGCTGTCCAGACTGCTGCTTCGCTTTAGGCTTTGGTACAGCGCGCGGTGGATTTTGCTGAGCCGAGGTAGGGGTGCCTACCTGCTGAGATTTACGGGCCAGCCCGCGGCTGATATCAGATGGTTTTACCTCTGGGCGGCGCTTTGTCGTCTTCCTAGCCTTGTCCTGAGGCGTCGACGCCTTCGACTGTGGCTGTGGCCTTTGCTCCTGCTGCTTATCAAGACTGCCCTGTGAGGATCCGCTTTGGTCCTTCTTCGGCTGGGCTACCTTATCCCTATTGTGGGCAGTCTTATTCTGAGCCGACCTAGTGGGCTGCTGGGAAGGGGCAGCCCCAGTCCTTGGTGCGGTTGCCTTCGGCGTGGGGGCAGTAGTGTTCTTCTTTTGTGTAGCAGTTTTCGGTGCTGATGCCTGCGGGGCAGCCTTTTGGTTTGCGGTACTAGGCGTGCATGTTTCGCCCTTGCTCTTAGAAGGCTGTTTTTTTTCTTTCGATGCTGGGCGTGGCTGAGTCGTCTCCTTTGCGGTGTCTTCCTGCCTGCGCTTTTGGGGGCGTGGCTTCTGTGTTTGCTGCTGCTTGTCTGCGGCCGGCTTGGCTGTGGCAGGTTTAGCGGTGGCAGGGTTAGTCTGCTTCGGCTTAGCCTTTTGTTGTTTAGCTGGCTTAGAAGGTGCCTGTGCTTGTGCAGCAGACGGGCGCGGCGACGCCGGCTTCGGGGAAGGCTTCTTCGGGTTGGGAGAGGTGGATGACTTGGGTGCCTTCTTTGGTTGTTGGGCTGCAGGTCGAGTCTGCTGCGATGGCTTTGCAGCGCCTTGCTGAGACGGCTTTTTGCCGGGCTTTCCCGCCGGCTTCGGGGAGGTATCGCGGGCAGAATCGGCCTTCGGGGAGCTCGGCGAGGTCGTGGAGCTAAAGCTGGCACCGCGGCGCGGTCGCTGAACCGGTTCGTGCGCCTTGCGTTGGGGCTTCTTCTCCTGCGCGTTCGATTGCGGCTGTTTCTCTACCGCTGCTGACTTAGGAGAGGCTGCTGGCTTGCTCTGCTTAGTGGCGGCGGGTTTAGATTCGGAATTTTGGGAAGCTGGCTTGTTTGTCGCTGCTTTGTTTGCGGGCGACTGCGAGGCTGCCTTTGCCCGCTGCGGTTTAGCGGAATTTGCCGCGCTGGAGTGTGGCTGCGCGGCCTCGGGACGAGAGGCGTCTTTGGCGGCAGCAGGCTTGGGCTCGGTAGCCTTCGCGGGCTTTCCTGCAGGTGTCTTCTTAGCTTGGTCCTTAGACTGGCCCTCCTGCGCAGAGCGGTCCTGTGGTTTTCCTTGCGGTGTGGTGGATCGTGCACTCGTGGTGGACTTGGTGTTGTCCGATTCTTGGGGCGCGGAATCTTTTTTATTTGGGGCCTGGGGCGCACTGGCAGAGCCAGCTTTGGGCTTTACTGGCTGATAGACCGGTGTGCGTGGTTCATCTGAACGCCCAGGTTTCTTCTTTCCCAGCAGTGAGCGCAAAATCTGCTTCACAAAAACTCCCAAAGCACTACGTATATTTTCTAAACGGATTATTTTAGCCTGCACACAAGCACTTTGCCCCCAAGAGGGGAGCAAGGGTGCGGCGCCGGCTGGAGGCGAAAATTCGAGTCTAAGACTCTTCGCTGTCAAAAAGCTGACGCAGAACTGTCATGACCCCATATTCGGTATTGGGTGGGGCGATGCGATCGGCCATCTCCTTTAGCTTTGGGTGTGCATTCTCCATCGCGATGGCGGTGCCGGCCTCGCGGAGAAGCTCGTAGTCATTGAGGAAATCGCCAAAGGCGGCGGTGCGAGAGATGGGAACCGCGAGGAGCTCGGCCATGGTGTGTAGCGCTTCGCCTTTATTGACGCCCGCGGCCATAACGTCGAGCCAGACGGCGCCGGAAATGGCGATATTGTGCTCCGGAACGGCCGCGAGGAGAGGCTGGTGGAGGTGCTTTTCGCTGCCGTCGGCGCAGTAAACCGCGATCTTGATTATGTCCGCATCGAGTAGGGCATCGAGGTCATCTACCCATTGCACTGCCTTGTAGTACTTGGAAATCTCTGCGCGGGCCTGCTCATCGGCGCCTTTATGTACATAGGCGGTATCCGGAGTACACAGCACTACGGTATGTGCGGCATCGACAGTGCGGAGGGTAGCAACGGCGGCGCGCACCGCTGCGGTGGGCAGGGTAGTGGCGCTGATAACGCGATTATCGTGCACGACGACGGAGCCATTTTCGGCAATGAAGGTGTCTTCCTGCGGAAACATCTCTTGCAGAGTGGCAAGCTGGCGGCCCGAGGCGGGGACGAGCGTGACTCCGAGCTGGTGGGCACGGGTGCTGATCGCTGCAAAATCTGGTGGAAGCTGGCCGTTGCCGTCCAGTAGGGTGCCGTCCATATCCAGGGCGATGAGCTGTGGGAGCAAAATTCCAAACCTATCTGTGAATTGACTATTGGTGGATAGGAGCATGAGTTCTGTGTCACACTAGGGGTTATGGCTATTACTGCACCTATCGTGTCCTCAATCCGTAACCATACCGGAGTCATTGAGCTCAACCGCCCGAAGGCTCTCAATTCCCTCACCCCGGAAATGATTGACCTCATCGCGGCATCGTTAGCGCAGTGGCGTGATAACGATGCGGTGGAGCAGGTGCTTTTTCTCTCGACCAGTTCTAAGGCATATTGCGCCGGTGGTGACGTCCGCTTTGCCCGCGAAGGCGTCCAAGAAGGAAAACTAGGCGATGTCGACAAGTTCTTTGCGGAGGAATACACCTTAAACGGCGATATTGCGGAGTATCCGAAGCCGGTCATCGCGCTCATCGATGGCATCGCTATGGGCGGTGGTCTGGGCATTGCCGCCCATGGCACCCACCGCGTAGTTACGGATAAGACTTTTGCCTCTATGCCGGAGATGAATATTGGCTATGTCACGGACGTAGGCATAGCTTATGCCGCCCAGCGTGTGGTGGGAACGCGCGGGAAGGCCTCGCCTGAGTTGGCAAAGTTCTGGGGTATCACCGGGTATCGCATGTATGCCGCAGACCTTGTGTGGAGTGGGTTGGCCACTCACTATGTGGCGGACGCAGAGGCCTTTGCTAGCGCGGTTATCGAGGAGGGGTTGGCCGCGGCGCTTTCCCAGCACGCCACGGAACCCGCGGATGAGCCTGCTTTGGCTGGGCTTATTGATTCCATCGAAGACGCCTTTTCCCACGACACCTGGCAGGACGTCACCGCGGCTTTGGATAACTACCCTGAGCTTAAGCAGCAGGTAGAGAAGTTGACTGCACAGGCGTGCCCTACCTCTATTGTCGCGGCGATGGAGCTCTTCCGTGCCGAGCAGGAGTGCAGCAGCGTGCGCGAGGCCTTGGAGATGGAGACCAATTTGGGCGCCTTCATGTACCGACGCGCGGACTTCGCCGAGGGAGTGTGTGCGGTCTTGGTGGATAAGACTAATGATGCAGCGTTTGAGCCAGCTGTGCTTGACGACGTCGACGTGGACGCCATCCGCAGCGCCCTACACGTCCACCCCGCGAAATGATCCATAGGCGGTGCGGGCACGATCGGCATCGATCCATTCCGGAGGTTGAACGTCCAAAGTTGCCTCTGTAGCTGCGGGCGTAGGCTCGGGCAGATGCAGCTCCGGCGCATCGAGGAGGACGAGGGCGATGCGGCCGTCGGAAAGCGTAGTGCCAGCCAGCGTCCAGATGCCGAGGATGGGTAAGGCCAAGTGGGGCAGTTGCTGCCTGCGCGCCAGCTGGAGCGGAAGGTGCGGACGAACCAGCTCGGGAACGACCTCGTTCATGCCAAAGCGGGCCAGGCTACCTGCCCACTTGGCGGCCGCAGAGTTCTTGAGCGAGGGATCGGCCCAAGCCCAGGTGAATTCCTCCGCCGATATGGTGGCTATAAGCACCGCTCTCGCCACAAATTGTCCATCGCGATAGGACACGCTAGCGGTGGCTTTGTCTGTATCGAGTTCTATTGTGGCAGCGGGGAAACGGCCCTGAAAATATAGTTGGCTCTCCACCCCGAGATAAAAAGCATCCTCGAGGATGCTGGTGGCGGGAAAACCCGGGGTGATGCTGGAAATCTTGTGAACGCCGTGCTCGGCTTGTTCAAAGCGCACCGTGGTGCCATCGGAAAAGTGCACGTACGGCTCTTCCTCGGTGGAGTCTATGTCCACATAACGAGCAAGGGTGAGGGCCGGCCCCTTTTCATCCTCGTCCGCTCTGCTCTGTCGCAGGCCGCATAGCAGAGCCTGGCGAAACTCTAGGTGGGGGTGAAAATCTACCGCAACGATAGCCACGTGCTCACCCTGCTGGGCGCGAAGTATCGGCATATTGCCCACGATGAGGGAAGCTAAAGCAATCATGCTTTCTGGGTCTGTTGTCACCGGGCTGTCCTGTGGTAAATCAGCACTATATTCGGTGGCTGTGGTGGTCCAGTGCCACGTGTTGGCAGAAATGACGGCTAGCCGCACGCCACGGAAATCAGAAACCTGCTGCGCGGAACTTATCCTCGTCTCCACTAACTGATCGGTGACAAAATTGCCTTTACCGTTAGTGGAGGGGCCGAGGAAATTAAATTCCACGTCGGTTGCCTTACCAATGTGGTCTTGAAATGTGGCATTAACGCCCGCCTGAATGAAGCGGGCGTTATGCGCGGTGCTCGATATAGGGGCTTTCTTATCCATAACTACTGCCGAGCATACGGATTAAAGCGCCCATTAGGCTAGCTAGTCGATGGCGCGCACGGTAGCAAAGGCTGTACGCACTATCTCATGTTGTGTGTGAGCGGTCAGTGATTCTTCGGCCTGGGAGCGGCGGTGGATTTCTTTCATGCTCACCGCGGCGGCGCCCGCACAGGCCTGGAGGATGACCGCGACCTCAAAGCGCGATTTATCCGGAACGCGTTGGTGGAAAGCTTCCAAAACTTGCTCGGATACGACCTGGAATTGTTGGCGCTCTTCTGTGGTATGGCTCAAGTTTTCTAAAGCCTCGCCGATAGTGAAAAGAGAGGTGATGGAATGTAACTCTTTTCCTTCATTTTCGGTGGCATCGAGCGTTACCTGTTCGAAGAATTCAGAAATGGATGAGTTAGGAAAGACAGTGGGCACTTCCTTAGAAAACTCGGCAAGCACATTGGTGCCAAAGGACAGTAGCGCATCAGAAACCGAGGAGAAGTAGTTATGGAAGGTGCGCGGGGAAACCCCGACGGCGGCAGTTATGCCTGAAACCGTGGCAGCTTCAGCGCCACCGTCGAGGACGAGGCGCGCTGCCGCATCGGCCATGGCCTGACGAGTAGCTCGCTTCTTTTCTTCGCGCAGACTAGTCACGGTGTGTTTCGCCTACCTTCTCTCGTTGGGTGCGCAAGAGCTCCTCGCGCTCTGAGTGCAAGGCCTCTCCCTCGATATCCATGTTTGGGGTGATCTTATCCAACCAATGTGGGAACCACCATGCCTTCTTATCCAGTACGAACATGGTGGCCGGGATGATCATCATGCGGACCACGAAGGCATCGATAAGCACGCCGGCGGCCAGAGCAAAGCCCATGGTCTTGATAAACAGCTCATCCATCAAAATGAAGGCGGCGAAGACCGAAATCATAATCAGGGCTGCAGCCGTCACCACGCGGGCGCCATGCTTAAAGCCATTGGAGGTAGCGTTGCCAGCCGTCTTGCCATTGACAAAGCCCTCGCGCATGCGGGTGACCAAGAAAACCTGATAGTCCATGGCCAGGCCGAAGGTAAGGCCGATGAGCATGATAGGCAGGAAGGAAAGAAGCGGCTGCGGGTCATCGACGATGCCGAACATACCCTCCTGCCAAATGGCTACCGTGATGCCGAAGGTAGCGGCCATCGAGAGTGCGAAGCCGGCCGCGGCGATAAGCGGTACCCAGATGGAACGGAAGACCAGCATCAAGACGATGAAGGCCAAGCCCAGCACGATGGCTACATAAGGAATGAGCACGTTATTGAGGCGCTCAGAAATGTCATCGAAGATCGGGGTGATGCCGGTGATGCCATAAGAGCCGCCGGTCTTTTCAAACTCACCCTGGTGATCGCGCAGGTGGTTGAGGGTCTCGGTGGTTTCTTCATCGGTGGCGCCGGTGGTTGGCGTGATCATGATCTGTGCAGCATCACCGTTGTCAGTGGTTTGCACGATCTGGGCGTTTTCCACACCCGAAGTACCATTGAATTTCTGCAGCAGATCCTGGAACGCCGGCATGCGATCCTGTTCGGACACGTTAGCTACGTCAACGAAAGCGATCATTGGCGCATTGCGGCCTGGACCAAAGGCATCTGCCGTAATCTCACAGGCCTCGCGCTGCGGGGTACCGGGCTTCGCGGTGCCATCAGTGGGCATGGCCAAGCGCAGCTGGGCGAATGGTACAGCCAGGATGCCCAGCAAGACGACGCCGGCGATAAGGTGTAGCCACGGATGGGCGCGCACGCGGCGCACCCAGCGCAGGCCCATGGTGGGCTTTTCGTCTTCTGGGTCCGGAACCTTGGGGCCGGGGACCCGGCCGGCAAAAATCTTGGTGCCCAAAAGGCCAAGTAGGGCAGGGATAAAGGTATTGGCAACCAGCACAGCGATGATGACCGTTGCTGCGGCGGCGATGGCCATGGTGCCCAAGAAAGGAATGCCGATGATGGTCAGAGCGGCCAAGGCAATGACCACGGTGGTGCCGGCGAAGACGACGGAACCGCCCGCGGTACCCAGCGCCATGCCCATGGCGTGAGCTCGGGTGGCCTTATCCATCTTCTTGAGCTCTGCGGCTAGCTCCTTAGGCGAAAGATCATTGAGGCCAGAAGAGGTAATGAGCTCATTGCGGAAACGATTAACAATAAATAGTGCGTAATCGATACCGACCGCCAGGCCGATCATGGAAGCCAAGGTCGGGGTCATATCGGAGATAGTA
This sequence comes from Corynebacterium yonathiae, assembly GCF_022288805.1. Classification (GTDB taxonomy): domain Bacteria; phylum Actinomycetota; class Actinomycetes; order Mycobacteriales; family Mycobacteriaceae; genus Corynebacterium; species Corynebacterium yonathiae. The sequence goes on along the minus strand of NZ_JAKOPM010000013.1, from coordinate 20,155 downwards.
TCCGTGAATACGGTGCATACCTGCACACCAAGAATGCCGATGCCCACACCAATGATGGCGGAAATAAGCGGCATGCCGGCGGCGACGAAGGAACCGAAGGTAATCAGCAGCACGATTGCGGCGACGATAAGGCCGATGATTTCGGCGCTGCCACCCATCTCTTGGCCAGCGGAGTTAAAAGCATTGCCCTGGTATTTGACCGTGAGCTCGCCCTCGTCGTACTTGTTCAACACATCCGTTACCGCAGTCATATCCTCTTCCGGGATGTCCATGACATCGTCGGCGTTGAAGGCAATAGTGACGGTACCGGTAGTTTTATCCTCGCTGAGAGGGGAGAGCTGTTGCAGGTTTTTCTTCACCTGCTCCTCCGGCATGTGCTGGGCTTTCATCTTTTCGCCCATTTGCTTTTCCATGCCAGCGGCGGCCATAACCGGACTGACCAGCTTGTCTTGCTCCTTGAGCGCACCAGTGTCTTTGAGGTCACCGAGGAGGTTATCCACCTCGCCGGCTACTTGCTTATCGGTGAGGTTTTTGCCCTCCGGCGCTTGGATAACCACTGTGCCTTCGGGGGCGCTCATGGCATCGGTGTCTTGGCCGAAGCGTTCCATCATCTTGTCTTGGGTGGTGGTCGAGTCCATCTCCGGCATGGAGAAGTTGGGGTTCGGTGACTTGGCAAAGCCGGCGGTTAGACCCACCATGGCCACCAAGACGATAAGCCAAAAGGCCAGGAAGGGCCATACCTTGCGGTATGCCCAGCTGCCTAGCCGGTAGAGAAATTTAGACATATTCGTGCTTTCTAGTCGAGTGAACGGGCAATGTTATGCGCGCGGATAAGCGCGGATATGCGATCCGCGAGCAAAGATTGCATTTCATGAGAAACATTGCACAGTCTATGCAAGATTGCTTAGTGTGTGCAAAGATCTGTGTGTCGTGTCATAAGTTAGCGCTATCGAGAGATGAAACATTCATCTTCTTCGGCATCGGAGATTACAGCGTGGAGCGGTAGACTATCCGGCATGCTCCATGCCGTTAGTTTCGCCCTTTTGGATTCCGTCAATGCCTTGCTTATTGGCATCCTTGTGGCCATCGGCATCATTTTGCCCCGCGGTAAGTACCGGCGCATCGCCGCATTGGTGGTGATAGGGGATTGGGTCGGGGTGCTCGTCGCAGCGGCCGTGGTTATGTTTTTGCTGCTTGGGGTAAAAGATCAAATTGAGGCCATTTTGAGCTCGCCCATTGCCGGCTGGGTGCTTGTCGCAGTTGGCATCGCAGTGGCCATCGGCTCGTGGCGCTCCAAAGGGCAACCCAATGCCTTGGTCAACCGGCTACTAGAACCATTGCGCACGCCGTCGCTGATTACTGCACTCATCGGCTTTGTGATGGGTGTCGTGCAATCACTGACTTCGGTGCCTTTTTATTACGGGCTAATGCACTTGGCCACAGAAAAGATTGCTCCAGCAGCACAATATGGAGGCCTAGTGTGGTACGCCAGCCTAGCCCTATCCTTGCCCACCATCTGCGGCGTATTTATCGCTGTGGTGCGCGCGCATCCCGATTCGGCGGCGGGCAGGCTTTTTGCCGCCGCCCGTGCCAATAGCACCCAAGTGGCGCTCTTTGGCGGTTACCTCGTGGCGATCTTTCTCATCCTCATGGGCGCATTGTCGCTTTAATCAAAGAGGACTTCATCCAGGCTTAATGCCTCATTGGATTGGCGCTGGGCGCACTCCACGTAGCGCGCCGCGTGTGGGATGAAGGCTTCCGATTCTTCTGCGCTGAGTTCGCGGCGGACCTTGGCCGGCACGCCGGCGGCGAGGCTGCGCGGCGGAATGTCTGTGCCCTCCAGTACCACGGCACCGGCGGCGATCAGCGAACCCGCACCGATCGTGCAGCGCGAAAGTAGCGAGGACGACATCCCGACTAAAGAACCTGCCTCCACGTGTGCGGCGTGGACCATAGCCATGTGTCCCACGGTGACATCATCTTCCAGTACGCAGGGGGTATCTTCTTCCACGTGGAAGACACAGTTGTCCTGAATATTGCATCGCGCACCGATCCGAATTTTGCCTACATCACCGCGCAGCACGCTGCCATAAAATACGGAGGAGTCTGGGCCGATTTTTACGTCTCCAATGATGGTGGCATTAGGGGCAATCCACGCGCTGCGATGGATGCGTGGCTTCTTTCCAGCAAAGGGTAAAAGGAGCATGTGCGGATTCCTTTCAAAAGTTATTCGACTACTAAAGCCAAGGCGGGGGAGAGCTCATATTCGCCGGGGCGGGGAAGGTGGTCTAAGAGGGCGTCGGCAAGCGCGGGCGTAAGCGGAATAACCCAGCCGCGCTTGGGATCCTTGATGGGCAGTGCATCCTTCTTTACAGCCGGGAAATGAGCCGTTGCGGTGGGAGAAACCAGTGTGGCCGATTCGCGGGAGCGTGCTACCTCGCGCAGAACCTCCGCGCCGGGCTGATTGGTGACCATTATGATCATTGAGCCGGCGGTGTGGATTTCCAGTTTTTCCACTTGGGCTATGGGAGCGGCGGAATCGGGGCGCGCTAAGCGCGGGGACTGCGTGCCGGTGAGCCGAGCAAGTGCATCTTTTAATCCCATAAGCCCCTAGTCTAGTGAGCGCGCACCGTAACGGTGCGGCCGCGCTCTAGATCGAAGTAGGTGCGTTGCCCCGTGGCGGCAACGTGCTTGTGAGCTAGAGATTCGTCTTGGGTAACCGACGTAGCGAAAAATACTAAAGGGCCGCCTGGGCGGCGATAGGTACTGAGATAGCGTGCGCCTTCTTGCCTGGCTAGTGCGAGGGCTGTGCGTATCACGTCCGGAGTGGGCTCATCTGCTTTCAGCAGTGCCTTCCCGGTGGGGGTATAGGCAAACCCGGTGCGGGGCTGCTGGCCGGTTTCGACGTCGAAAGTTCCTTCCTCGTCCGCGAGCAGTTGCCGGAAAATGCGCTTCATTGGGCCCAGCGTAGTATGGGGCACCATGATTGACGCCAGCAACACCGCACTCGTTATTGAAGGCGGCGGCATGCGTAATTCTTATACCGCCGCCTGCATGGTTAAGCTCATCGAAGAAGGAGTAGACTTTGGTTGGGTAGGCGGTGTTTCAGCCGGGGCATCCCACACCGTTAATTATTTATCGCGCGATGCTCGGCGTGCGGAAGAGTCGTTTACGGACTTTGCCAAGAATCCCAGCTTTGGCGGCGTGGGTTCGCTGGTGCGTGGAACGGGCTATTTTAATGCGGAATATATCTATGAGCGAGCCGCCGATAAAGATCTGCCCTTTGACTGGAAGGCTTACCGCGAGCACCCGGCCGATATGGTGCTGGCGGCAGCACGAGCGGATACCGGCGAGTCCGTTTATTGGACGCGCGAGGATGTTCACACCCCAGAGGATCTTTTTGTGCGAGTGCGAGCCTCGTCCACGCTGCCACTGATTATGCCGATGCGCTTTATCGACGGCGCACCATATGTAGATGGCGCATTGGGCTCTTCCGGCGGCATCACCATCGCGCAAGCGGAGGAGGCCGGCTATGAGAAGTTCCTTTTCATCGGTACTAAGCCGCGTGGGTATGTACGTCCTGAGGTGGCGCGCCCGGCCTTCATCCGCCGCATCTTCCGCAGGTACCCCGCTATTGCCGACTCCCTGATAGCCCGCCCTGCTATCTACAATGCCGCCAAGGACCGCCTTTTGGAATTGGAACGCCAAGGTAGGGCCCAACTATTTTTCCCCGAGGATATGCAGGTCGCCTCTACTGAGCGCAATGTACACAAGCTGAGCGCGAACTATCAGGCGGGTAAAGCCCAGACCTATACGGAGTGGCCGCGGTGGAAGGAATTCCTCCTCGACTAGTTCACTTTGGATAGTTGTTGTGAGATGTACCGCTGCTGGGGGTGGTCGGTCGACGGTGAAACTGGTCTAAGCAGTAGCGATGCCGAGTGTGGGCTTTGAAGAAAGTGCCTTTCACGTGGCACTTTGCTGGAAAATGCCTAAACTATTCCAGCGTGTTAGCAATTTTTGATGGAAATATATGGCTGAGCATCTTTTTCATAGTGCTGCTCGGCACGTTATTTGGCATGATTCCTTTCGGGCCGTTGCGCTTTGGCGCGGCCGGCACGCTTTTTGTGGGTTTGGCCCTCGGCTCGTTTATTGACCTGGACAAAGACATTCTAAGCTCCCTGCAAGAGATGGGCTTGGGTCTCTTTATTTATATGCAGGGGCTCTCCGCCGGCGAGCGCTTCTTCAAGGGCTTTTCTAAGCAGATGAAGCACATGCTCACTGCTACAATTGCGATTATTGTGGCTGCAGGTGCAGCCCTATTCTTTGGTGGCATGCTGGGACTAGACACCCTAGCTTCCGTTGGCGTATTCGCCGGCGCCACCACCTCGACACCGTCGCTGGCTGTGGCCCAACAGCAAACGGGTGAAGAGCTACCTGCCGTGGGGTACTCGCTGGGCTATCCCGTGGGTGTGGCAGTGGCCATCCTGGTGGTGGCCTTCCTGCTCAAGCAAAACTGGCCTGCCAAGCGGGATAAGGACAATTCTGCCTCCAAGATCTTCCGTTCCCGCACTATCCGCGTCACCAAAGACGTGAACTACGATGATCTGGAAGAAAAGTTCAAGGATCACTTTGTGATCGCCACCATCCGCCGCGGCAATAAGGTGCGCGTGGCTGGTGACCGTCCAGAACTGCGCAAAGGCGATATTCTGCGCGTGATGGTCACCAAGGCTAAGGCCCGTGAGCTCACCCAAATGCTGGGCAAGCGCCAGCCGCAGACTCCGTTCGTGGATAAGCGCCTAGTTATTGAAACCGTGGCTGTATCTAACCAGGATATTGCCGGTCGCACCGTAGGGGAGTTGAACCTGTTTTCTCGCTATGGCGGGCGCATCGTGCGCGTGCAGCGTGGCGATGAGGAGTTCCTGGCCAATAATGAAACTCATTTGGCCTCTGGCGATACGCTTGAACTCATCGTGAAGTTTGACCGTTTGGGCGATATCCGGGATTACTTCGGTGACTCCGTTAAGTCCTACTCCGAGTTGAACTGGGTGGCACTAGGCGGCGGCCTATTCTTGGGCTACCTGCTCGGCCAAGTCGTGGTACCGATGCCCGGTGGTGCCTCCTTCGAACTGGGCTTTGCACTCGGACCGCTGATTACGGGCCTAATTCTCGGCGCGCTGCACCGCACCCGCCGCATCCCATGGCAGGTTCCGGCCTCCATTAACACCGCCTTCCAGCAGTGGGGCCTCGTCATCTTCTTGGCATCCGTGGGCCTATCTTCTGGTGAGGCATTCCTGTCCACCGCATTCTCCTGGATGGGGCTGAAGTGCATGATCCTCGCCGCGATCGTCACCTCGGTCACTGCTGTGTTGTTCGCCGTGGCGAATCGCTTCATGGGACAATCTGAAACTCGCACCGCCGGCGGACACTCCGGCATCTTTGCCCAGCCAGCCGTAGTCAACTACGCCACGGGGCTGAGCTCGGACTCGCGGATTATGATCGGTTATGCAGCCACCATTGTGGTGGCGCAGGTCGTCAAAATCGCCGTAGTCCCAGTGATGCTGATGGTTTAACCGGCAACCGAAAAGGCCGCTCCCCAGAATGGGAAGCGGCCTTTTCCCATGTTTTATAGAGATTGAGAAAGCTGTGCCGCTTTAATCCGCCACCAGCGTTTCCATGGTCAGCTCTGGGTGTTCTTTCTCAATGAAGGCGAGCTTCCACTTATCTCCAAAGAGCGCGATGAGCTCGCCGTCTTGGCGGGTAAAGATCTCCACTCCGCGCTGGCGGCCCAGTTCCGGGGCAGATTCGGCATCGGTGCGCCGGGCCACGGAATAGGGGATGGGTTCGGTGACGGTTTCTACGTTGTATTCGAACTCCATGCGGGCCTGCATGACCTCGAACTGCATGGGGCCAACCGCCGCCATGACCGGTGAGGCATCGCCACGGGTCTCGTTCTTGAGAATCTGAACCACGCCCTCGGCTGCTAGCTGATCCAGGCCCTTGCGGAAGGCCTTGTACTTGCCCAGCGACTTCGCGCGCAGAATCTGGAAAGCCTCCGGGGCGAATTGTGGCATCGGCTTGAACTGGACCTTTTTGCCGGAATAGATGGTGTCACCAGGGGCGAGCGATCCGGCGTTGACCAGACCCACGATATCGCCGGGATAGGCGGTATCCACGGTATCGCGCGTGCGGCCGAAGACGGTCAGCGCATACTTGGTGGAAAAGCTGCGGCCAGACTGGGCGTGGTTGACCTGCATGCCGCGCTCAAATTCGCCAGAGACCACGCGCATGAAGGCCAAATTATCGCGATGCTTTTGGTCCATACCTGCCTGAACCTTAAAGACGACGCCGGAGAAATCATCGCTTACTTCGCGGACCTCATCGATAGCACTGGTGGCAGCCTCAACCGCCTTAGGATCAGATTCGCGCGAATGCGGGGCCGGGGCAATGGCACACAGCGTATCCAGGATTTGGTGTACACCGAAGTTCAGCATCGCAGAGGCAAAAATGAGTGGGGAAGTCACGCACTGCTCGAAAAGCTCCTGATCATGCAGGGCACCATCGGCGGCGAGGAGCTCGGCCTCTTCGACCGCGGTTTCCCATACATCTGCTTCCTTCTCACCGGCGGCCTCCGGATCGAAGTGTTCCTCCGGTGCGATGGTGGAGCCACCTGCGGTGCGGATGAAGTGGATATACTCATCGGCCTCGCCGTCGTCATTGATATGCGCCAGACCGCGGAAATCACCGGCGATGCCCACCGGCCAGTACAGCGGGGTGGGCTGCAGCTGGATTTCGTTGACGATCTCATCAACGAGCTCCAAGGGCTCGCGGCCCACGCGGTCCCACTTATTGATCACAGTGACGATCGGCAAGCCGCGGGCCTTGCAGACGCGGAAGAGCTTGAGGGTCTGGGGCTCGAGGCCCTTGGCGGCGTCGATAAGCATGACTGCCGCATCTACCGCGGTGAGTACGCGGTAGGTATCTTCAGAAAAGTCTGCGTGGCCTGGGGTATCAACCAGGTTGATCATGTAGGGCTCGCCCTCGTGTCCCTCGGGCGCATACTCGAACTGCAGCGCTGAGGAAGCCACGGAAATACCGCGGTCCTTTTCCATGTCCATCCAGTCAGACACTGTGGACTTGCGGTTGCCCTTGCCGTGGACCGCGCCGGCCTCATTAATAACGTGTGCGTGCAGCGCCAGCGCCTCCGTCAGCGTGGACTTACCAGCATCCGGGTGGGCGATGACGGCAAACGTGCGGCGGCGTGAGGCCTCAGAAACGACAGAACTCATGCGGCATAGTCTAGTGGGTTCGCGCTACCACTCCACATTGAGGCGGCGCCCCAAATCATCAAAGATGCGGCGGGCTACCGATAGCTTCTTCGCAATGGGACGCTGCAGCCCGGGTTTGCGCTTGTCGTTATAGTATTCGCCGGATTCGAAGTGGATGCCTTCCGTGCCGGTCAGGTAGTAGGCGAGGCTATCGGCGCCATCTGCAGGCTTGCCAAAGGTTTTGCTAAGAAACCCCGAATAAATCCTGGACATCATGCCAGTCGAGGATTTGGAAAAGTCCGTGGCCAGCACTCCCGGGTGGAAAGAGACTGCATTAAGCCCGTGGGCATCGAAATAGCGGGTAAGTAGGATATCTCCCAGCTTCGCGTTGCCATAAGCACGCTCGGGGCTAAAGTGCTCCACAGTATTGGGATCGTTTGGGTCAAAGTTAGACATGAGGAAATTGGCCAACGAAGCGGTCTGGACCACGTTGGCAGAATCTGCGCGCAGCTTCTCGCGCAGCAAAGAGGTCAACAGGAAAGGTGCAACCACGTTGACCTGCCAGGTGCGCTCAAATCCATCAGCAGTGGTGGAGGGACCATCGAAAATGCCGCCAGCATTATTGCCTAGCGCATGAATATGCTCCAGCTCGCTCAACTCTCCGGCCAGGCGGCGCACCTGCCCCAATGACTCGAAATCGGCAAGGAAGTACTGGCCTCCTACTTCCTCTGCCACCGCGCGCGTCTTCTCCGGATTGCGGCCGATGATAACCAGGTTGTCTTGCGGGCAGGTGCGATGCAACTGTCGTGCGGCCGCGGCACCCAGCCCGCCCGATGCGCCCGTAATCACAATCGTCTTGGCAGTGCTATGTGGCGAAGTCATAGCCCCAATCTTAACTTCGAGGCGGGGGTGGTGCCCGCTAGCAGTTTCCTTGTACCCCAAGCAGGTCTATACTTCCGCTCGTGAAACATCTGCTTTCCATACGGCAGTGGGGACCGGCGCGCTTAACCGCAGCCGGATTTCTTTTGCTCATTTTACTGGGAACGGTTTTGCTCATGCTGCCGTTCGCCGAGGCCGGCACCGCCCGCGCTTCTTTTTTATCTGCGCTATTCACCGCCACGTCCGCAGTCTCGCTGACTGGGCTTATCGTGGTCGATACCGGCAGTTTCTGGAGCCCGGCCGGCCAAGTGGTCATCTTGGCACTCATCCAACTGGGTGGCTTGGGCATCATGTCCTTAGCCTCGCTTTCCGGCCTGCTTTTTACCGGCCGGATTAGCTTCAAAGCACGCAAAACGGGTGCCTATGAAGGGCGCCCCATTGCTCCTGGCGGAATTCGCAAGACGCTGATTTTTACCTTTGCCTTTACCGCTGTAGCAGAGATCATCATCGCTGTCATCGTGGCTGCGCGGTTGATGATTGGCTATGGTCATTCCTTTCCGCGCGCGGTATGGGAAGGCATCTTTCACGCCATTTCTGCATTCAATAACGCGGGATTTAGCACCAATAGCGATAACCTGGTGCCCTTTGTTGCAGATGCCTGGATTCTGCTGCCCTTAGCCGCCGCGCTGATCGGTGGCGGCTTGGGATTTCCGGTATGGGCCGAGCTGGTACGCCTCGTGCGCCGCAACCGTCCCGTGGTCCACCGCATCTCCATTACCGCGCGCATGACTTTGGTTGCTACGGCTGTGCTCTTGGTTTCTGGTGCGGTCTTTTTCGCCTGCATGGAATGGACCGGGCTGATGTCGTCCATGTCGCTGGGAGAAAAACTGCTCAACTCTTTCTTTGCCAGTGCATCTCCGCGCACGGCCGGCTTTAATGCCATCGACTACGGGCAGGCTCATCCCATTACCCTGATGGGCACCGATATTTTGATGTTTATCGGCGGCGGTTCTGCCGGTACTGCCGGCGGCATCAAGGTCACCACCGCGTGCGTGCTCCTGGCAGCCATGGCAGCTGAATTTATGGGCCGAGAGACGACCACCATTGGGCACCGCAGCCTTCCGCGCTCAGTCACGCGGCAGGCCCTGGCCTTGAGCTTTACCGGAGTCATGGTGGTCACGCTGGGCGTGGCGGCCCTGCGCTTTTTCGATCCGGAATTCAGCGGTGACCAAGTCTCTTTCGAAGTGCTCTCCGCATTCGCTACGGTGGGCTTGTCCACCGGAATTACCGCGAGCCTATCTGCTCCTTCGCAGATAGTGCTGTGCCTCATCATGTACCTGGGCCGAGTTGGCCCAACCACCTTGGTAGCGGCGCTGGCGGCAAAAACCGTAAGTCGGCGTTTTAGCTATCCCGAAGAAAGGCCGTTCCTTGGCTAATATTCTCAAGGCGCTGGGCCGCACCCGCGCCGGCATCGATATTCCACCCGTCGTCGTCATCGGCTTGGGACGCTTTGGCTCCTCGCTAGCCCATGAGTTAATGGCCAATGGTGTAGAGGTCCTTGGCATTGACTCCAGCGAAAAGAGAGTGCGCGAAGAAGCGCCTTACCTCACTGAGACCATTGCGGCAGACACCACTGACCCAGAGGCCTTGCGTCAGCTGGGCGTGGAGGAGGTCGAGCGCGTCATCGTCGCTATCGGCTCCCACCTGGAAGATTCCATTCTTACCGCATCTAACCTGGTGGAGCTGGGGGTGAAAGATATCTGGGCCAAGGCAGATTCGGAGGCGCATGCGCGCATTTTGAGCCAGATAGGCACCCACCACGTCATCCGGCCAGAGCGCGATACCGGCCGCCGTGTGGCCTACCTTTTGGGCGGGCGCTTTCGTGATTTCGCAGAAATCGCTACCGATTACGGCGTGACCCAAATGGCCGTTCCTAGCTCATTGGTGGGCCGACCGCTCGACCTTTCCGCCATCTGGCGCACCCACCGCGTGCAATTGGTTTCGGTGCGTTGTGCGGAAGGGCAGTGGGCCCCGCTTGCCGACGCCACCGAGCTCGCCCCCACCGATTTCATCGTCGCCGCCGGCAGCCCCCAGGCCCTAGAGAAATTCTCTCAGTGTTAACGCGAGTGGTTAACGCGAGTGGATCTGGTTTTGGGCTTTGCTTAGCCCTTCGGTCACGATGAGCCGAGCTGCCTTAGCTGCAGTGGCAATGGCGTCGTCAAAGTCCGCGCCGGTATCCACCGGGCCTAATACATAGTCTGGAATCGACGAGCCCTTGGGCGGCCGTGCAATGCCAATTCGTACACGCAAGTAGTCGCGCGTGCCTAAGCGCTCGGTGAGGGATTTGAGCCCGTTGTGCCCGTTTTCATTGCCACCCTGCTTGAGCCGGACCTTATTGGCCGGCAGATCGAGCTCATCGTGGAGGACAATCACATGGTCTGGAGCGATTCCTAATTGCTGCGCTAGCGGTGCCACAGGATCCCCCGACAGGTTCATAAAGGTGCCCGAACGCACGGCAAGTACTTTATGGCCCTCCCAAATAAGCGGAGCTGCCTGGACATCCATCCCGCGCACCGGCACGAGGACATCTCCACCAGCTGCGAGGAGATCATCGATGGCCATATAGCCCACATTGTGGCGGGTAGCGGCATACTTCGCGCCGGGGTTGCCCAAGCCCACGATAAGCCAGCCCGCCTCCAGATCGTTCGGATTAAGCTCCGATTGCGTCTTCTTTTCTGCGCCAAAGATCCGCGCGAAAAAATCTCCTAAAGCTGCCACTGCGCTAGCTTCCTCTCTCGGTAGTGTGGGGTGGTATGAGTCAGGTTATTAGCTCCCTTTCCCGTAACGTAATTCCCGCGCCAATGGCCGGTGGTCCCACCACCCCGGAACTGGTGCACGCAGCATTTGCGGCCGGCTCTTTCGGCACCCTAGGTTTGGGCTCTGCCAGTATCGACTCTGCTCGCACACAGATAGAACAGTGCGCCGGCATTCCTTTCGGGGTGAACCTCTTTTGCCCCCAAGATCCACTTCCCGAGCCGTACTTGGCAGCCGCACGCGAGCTTGCTCAAGCAGAAAGCCAGCCGCTACCCGAGCCCGACTACTCCTTTGGCTTTGAAGAAAAGCTGGAGCTAGCCCTGCGCGGCGGCGCCCGAGTGGTGTGGTCCATGTTTGGAACCTTTAACGCTTATCAGGTAGAGCAAATTCATGCCGCAGGAGCAGAGGCGTGGGCCACCGTTACTACCCCTAAGGAGGCAATTGCGGCCGCACGTGGCGGCGTCGACGCGCTCTGCGTCCAAGGTCCGGCGGCTGGTGGACACCGTGGAACCTGGGAGCTTTCCGCAACCCCAGACTCCCGGGACTTAAAAGAGCTAGTGGCTGATGTGCGCGCTGCGGCGCCAGAACTTCCCCTTATCGCAGCCGGTGGCCTGCGCACCGCGGCTGATGTAGCCAACGCTATGTCCTGGAGCGGAGTTGCCGCCTGCTCTTGCGGGTCCGCCTTTTTGTTGGCTGCCGAGGCCGGCACGAGCGACTATAACCGGCAGCTTCTTCGCCGTGGTGGGAAGACCGTCTCCACCCGTGCCTTTTCTGGCCGGTTCGCCCGCGGTTTGGAGAGCGATTACACCCGTAGACATCCCGATCTTCCACCGGTGTATCCGCTTTTGAATCCCGTGCTCAAGGAACGCCGTGCGCAGCACGATGATGTCGTAGCTTATTGCCTCGTAGGAACCGAAGTGGAGAAAATAAACGGGGGTACTGTGGCCGACATCCTTAACCGACTATGCCAAAACCCACACTAGTAGGCGCTAATATTTATGTTTGTAGATTCAATGCCACCCCCGTGACAGAAAAGGAATGAATTACGTGACCGCGAACGCACATGTTGGCCATGATGATTGGAACGAGCGCCTTGAGCTAGCGCAGCAGATGATTCCACTCATCCACCAGCTGCACCGCAACAATAACGTTGTCACCACCATCTTCGGCCGCCCGCTGGTGGGCCAGACGGATATCGACATCATCAAGTCTCACCGTTACGGTCGCCGCATTGCGCAGCGCCACCTGTCCACGGCGGAGACCCTGCCAATCCTGGTGGAATTGGCGGACATGAACCTAGGCGCCGCCAGCGTGGATCTAGGCCGCTTGGTTCTGGGCTGGGAGGAGTCCAATGAGGAAAACCTCCGTATGTACCTGGAAGGCGAGCTGTGCGAGATCGTCGGTGCTGGCGTGGATCTGGAAACCACCGACGTCGTTCTCTACGGATTCGGCCGCATTGGCCGACTGCTGGCCCGCCTGCTCGTCGCCCGCGAGGCAGCCTATGGTGGAGTCCGCCTGCGCGGCATTGTCCTGCGTAAGAAGGGCGATGGGGATATCCTCAAGCGCGCCTCCTTGCTGCGCCGCGATTCCGTCCACGGCGCTTTCAACGGCACCATCTCTGTGGATGAGGAAAACGAGGTGATCTGGGCCAATGGCACCAAGATCCAGATGATTTATGCCAACGATCCCGCTGAAATCGACTACACCTCTTATGGCATCAACAACGCCATCCTGGTAGATAACACCGGCGCGTGGCGCGACCGTGAGGGCTTGTCCCAGCACCTCCAGGCCAAGGGTATCTCTCGTGTGCTTTTGACTGCACCGGGCAAGGGCGATATCAAGAACATCGTCTACGGCATCAATAACGAAAAAATCACCGATGAGGACCAGATCCTCTCCGCTGCATCTTGCACCACCAACGGCATTACCCCAGTGCTCAAGGTCATCAATGACCGCTACGGCGTAACCCACGGCCACGTGGAGACCGCGCACTCGTTTACCAATGACCAAAACCTCATTGATAACTATCACAAGGGCGATCGCCGAGGCCGCGCTGCGGGCCTGAACATGGTGCTCACCGCTACCGGTGCTGCTAAGGCTGTGTCTAAGGCCCTGCCGGAATTTGAGGGTAAGCTCACCGGCAACGCCATCCGCGTTCCTACCCCGGACGTGTCCATGGCCGTGCTCAACCTTGAACTGGAGAAGGAAGTAGACCGCGAAGAGGTCAACGACTTCCTGCGCAACGTTTCGCTGCACTCTGACCTGCGTCAGCAGATTTCCTACATTGCCTCCCCAGAGGTTGTTTCCTCTGACTTCATCGGCAATACCCACGCTGGCATTGTCGATGGTGTTGCCACCATCGCCTCCGGCAAGCACCTCGTGCTTTATGTGTGGTACGACAACGAGTTCGGCTACTCCAACCAGGTAGTACGCATCGTAGAAGAGCTGGCGGGTACCCGCCCGGTTGTTCTGCCGAAGCGCGTATCTCCTGCTGAGCTATAAAGCTCAATGAACTATAGCCCGCGGTTACCCGCGGGCTATAGTCGTTTTCCGGGGTATTTTCAGCAAGGCGTAAAAGGTTTGAGCACCGAGCACCACTCGGCTTAGTTTGCCGGTCGCAGCGCTTTAGTCTTAAGCAGCCGGATGACCATCCACGTGCCAGCCGTGGCGAAGATTCCTGTCAACACCACTGCCAGAATATAGCGGGCAGGGGAATCTGCGTTCATGGGCCATGCGGGGAAGGCGATCAACCACAGCGGGGTTCTAGCGAGGACGTCTCCACCCAAGGTCACGGAGACGATAGTGCAGACGATGCACAGTGCCAGGCCACTCATGATGCCCAGACGAATCACGATGAGAAGAGAGAATACCGAAATCACATATCCCACCCCAATGGCTAGGGGCAGTTGGATGATCGACGTCGAAGCCGGGCTGCCAGAAGCAATAAGCGCGAGCGAAGCGCCCATGCATACTGCGGATACTATCCCGAAAAACCACCAGAGGAGGGCGCTGGAACAATGGCGGGATTCCATGTGGCTGAGCGGCCATACCGGCGCGAGTAATGGCCACACCATAACCGGTAGCACACCTGCCCCTACGGGGAGAAGCAGAAAAACAAAGAAGCCCTGGACGTAAGTCGGAGGATAGAAAAGGGTAAGAAATAGCAATGCCAAGGCACTTAACGCCAAGCAGGCGATAACCGCTGGGCTGCACGCCGCCCGGTGGAGACCAACTAGCGCGCCTGCAAAGCGGGGGCGGGCGGTGGCACGCGGTGCTGTGGCCGGGCGCCACGTGGCAGTGGCGCCGCTAAAGGCAGGGGTCGTCTGGCCGCGGCGAGGTAAGGCGAGGCGGCGCAGGCGGCGCGGAGTGACGATGGCCGCATAGATGCCCATTACTGCGAGAAGTAGCGTCAGAGCGAGGGCCGGCAGCGGATTTTCTTGCAGGAGCGGATCGCCTGGATCCAAGGGCACGGAATTTTGATGAATGCGCAGTGAATGAAGCAAGAGTCGCATGGGCCAAGCTGGTGGAAAAACCCACCACATAGGGCCTTCGACGACCTTGGAAGTCACGCTTAAAACCTGCCAGATAACGCTGAGTATTAGTGTCGCGCCAAGGCCATAGCGTCGCGAGCAGGCAGAGGCAAGGCCAGCAATGCCAATAGCACCGAGGAAAGAATATAGCCCGGCGAGTGCCACGAGGTTGTGCTGTTCGCGGCCTTGTGCGAACACTACTGCCCAGGACACCCCAAAGTTGAGGAGATGGAACGCGGCCAAGCTGGCGAGCACTACCACCAAGCGTGCAGTGTGTTCGTAGCGAGTAGTGAGACGGCGCCACCAGGTGCCGCCGCCGCGGGCGAGAACCTCTCGGCGCTCTGTAACCGCGGCAAATACCGCAACGAGTGGGGCGTACATGCCGGTGACAAACATAGATTGCCAGCCGAGAACACCGGTAGCATCCTTAGCCGGGGAAGCGATAGCAGAAAAGACTATGGTCATTAGCGCAAGCGGTAAGGCGAGAAGAGGTAGCCACTGCACAGCGCTGCCGCGACTGCGCAGCAGCTCTGCCGAAAGGTAGCGCTTAAACATCGGCCTCACCACCCAGGGAGGTGAGGCGGAAGAACGCGGACTCCAATTGGCCGCTGGGGGCAAGCTCCTGCAAGGACCCGGAGTAGCGAATGGTGCCCTGAGACAAAATGGTGATGTCGTCGGCCAAATGAAGGACCTCGCCAAGCTGATGAGAGCTGACTACAACAGTATGGCCGGCTGCTGCCAAGTCTCGCAGCAAAGTACGCAGCTCCACTATGCCCTGTGGATCAAGACCATTTTGAGGTTCATCCAGTAGCAAGATTTCTGGATCACCTAATAAGGCCTGCGCCAATGCCAAGCGGGCCTTCATACCAGTGGAAAAGGACTTGGCCTTCTTGGAACCGACCTCGGTGAGCCCCGCAATGGCTAAAACACGCTCTACCTCAGACTCCGGCAGGCCTAGCAAGCGGGTATGTACGCGCAGGTTGGCAGCGGCGGAAAGATGCCCGTAGAAGGCGGGCCCGTTCACGGATGCACCCACATGGTCGAGTACTTCACGTGACCAAGGAGCACCAGCCACGCGTACTATTCCGGAATCTGCCGGCAGCAGGCCAAGGAAGATGGAAAAGAGGGTGGATTTTCCGGCCCCGTTGCGTCCTAGCAGGGCGTGGACTCGGCCAGGGGTGATACGAAAATCCACATCCCGCAGTACCGCGTGGGAGCCAAAGGATTTGTTGACGCGTTCAAAGGAGATCTCAAAACTCATACCGCCTAGTCTTGCAGCACAGCGCCGCAATAACCTCCGCCCAGGCTGTGGACCTTAGCGCGAAGTTCTCCTACCACGGTAGGAGGCTTAGGCGATGCCAGCCTTTTGCGCCAAGAGCACTAGAGCTACGCGGTCGCGTGCAGCCAGTTTGGAAAGCAGAGAGGAAATATGTGTCTTGACAGTCGTATCCGCGATGACCATTTCACGGGCAATTTCCGCGTTGGTGGCACCGCGGGCGATGAGGGTTAAGACTTCTCGCTCGCGACGGGTGACAAGGCTTAAGCCTTGGCGCTCTTGCGCGCTCAGCTGCCCGCGCGCAATTGCGGCGCGGTAGGTCTGCAAGACTGGGCCGGTTACCTTAGCGGCTAGGACCGATTCGCCCTTGGCGACGTCCCGAACAGCCCCCGCCAATACTTCCGGTTCCGCGTCTTTGAGGAGGAACCCATGCGCGCCAGCGGTGATAGATTGAGCCACCAAATCATCTTCATTAAACGTAGTGAGCATGATGATTCGGCAGTCAGGCACCCGAGAAAGGATGGCTTGAGCCGCGGCAATACCGTCCATCCCAGGCATTCGGATATCCAAAATGGCGACGTCAATGCGGTGGCTTATCGCCGCGGTAACGGCTTCGTTGCCGGTGTGCGCGGTGGTAACGACCTCAATATCATCCTGAGCATTGAGGATCGTGGACAAAGCGGCGACGAGCAGCGCTTGGTCATCGGCAAGCAGTACACGAATCTTAGACACGGTTTTCCTTCTGCAACGGAAGCTCGGCGAGCAGGGTGAAATTTGTGGCATCGCCCCAGCTCTCCAGCTTTCCACCCAATGCGAGGGCACGTTCTTCCACACCGATTAGGCCCACGCCGCTACCTGGGACTTCGCTGGGAGTCGGGGAGGGATTGGTAGAGGTTAGGGTGATCCGGGCGGCGTCGGCAAGCGCGAGCTCTACTTCGACGTGCGTGCCGGGGCCTTGGTGGCGCAGAGCATTGGTCAGGCCTTCAGAAATGATACGTACCAAGGCCAATTGCGTAAGTGCAGGCGCCTCATAGGTCACCGGTAAGTCCGCTGCAATCTCTAAGCCCGCCGCGCGGAAACCGTCGATGATGCCCTCGAGGTGCTCTAGCTGCTCTGTCGGTTTGAGAGCGGAGGGGCCGGTGCTCCGCAGTGCCGTGACAATGCCGCGGACCTCTTCCAATGCAGAATCCGCGCCCTCACGAATAGTGGCAAGAGCATCCTGGGCAGCGTCACTATTTACACGCCCGGCAATGATCCCGGCATTCGCCTGAACTTTGATCAAAGTAAGAGAATGAGCGAGTACATCGTGCAATTCCCTAGCAATGAGCAGGCGTTCTTCTTCTTGGGCTTGGTGGAAACGCTCCTGGGCTAGCCGCTCGTGTTGGCGCGCCAAGTCAAAGTAGCGCGCGGCTATGAAATAGGTGCTGCCCAAAACTGCCCAGTGCACCACCAGCATGGCCAAGAAGCGGCGGTCTAGCTGGTAGTGCAGCAGGAATGACTCCGGATCAATGCGCCACATGAATGGCGAGATGAAGGAGCCAAGAATCGCCAGCGCCAGTACCGTTCGGGGAATAACGCGGCGCGTGACATAGCGGGAGGTGGCATACACCGCCATGGGTGCCGTCAGGGCCCAGGGGGTAAGCCCTAGATTGGTGGGCAGCTGGCTCATCCAAGCTACGGCCCATGCCGCGAGCAGCACAATAAAGCCCGTGGCGCTGAGCACGGGACGGCTCCGCCAGACCCACATAAATGGCAGGAATAGCAACGATAGACCTGCCTGAATAATCTCAATTATGCTGGGATTCTTCGCGGCAGAAATGACATAAAATAGCGCAATGAGCACCGCCACCGCAGTGAGGATTTTATCTCCTAAACGCGCTTGCGCGACGGTGTCAGTGCTCATAAAAGAAGATAGTAATACAGCCGGTGCTGCTACTTCTTCTTATCCTTCTTCTTGCCCTTCTTGGACGTCTTCTTTGCCGTCTTCTGCTCGGACTTGCGCTCTAGCTTGGCGGCGACGTCCGGCACGTAGCGGAACTCTTCGCGGGCAGGGCGTTCATAGGTTTCGCCATCGGAATCCGGGCGCTGCGGAATTTCCGGCATCTCGCGCTCGAGCTTCTCGTACGGAATGGTGCTCAGAAGGTGCGAAATGACGTTAATGCGGGAGCGCTTCTTGTCTTCTGATTCCACGGTGTACCACGGCGCGGTTGGGGTATCGGTGTGGATGAACATCGCATCCTTGGCACGGGAGTAGTCCTCCCAGCGGGTAATGGACTGCAGATCCATAGGGGAGAGCTTCCACCGGCGCAGCGGATCATTGCGGCGGGACTCAAAGCGCTTAATCTGCTCCTCATCGGAGACAGAGAACCAGTACTTGCGCAGCATGATGCCGTCTTCTACCAGCATCTGCTCAAAGGTAGGTGCCTGGTGCAAGAAGCGGACGTATTCCTGATCGGTGCAAAAGCCCATGACACGTTCGACACCGGCGCGGTTGTACCAAGAGCGGTCAAAGATGACGATCTCGCCCTTGGTTGGCAACTTTTCCACATAGCGCTGGAAGTACCACTGGCCCTGCTCGCGGGAGTTCGGGGCGGGCAGCGCCTCGACACGGCAGGTACGTGGGTTGAGGTACTGGGTGATGCGCTTAATCGCGGAGCCCTTGCCGGCGGCGTCGCGGCCTTCCATGATGATGACGACGCGGGCTCCAGTTTCAACGACCCACTGCTGCATGTCCACGAGTTCTGCCTGAAGGCGCTCGAGTTCCTTCTCGTAGGCCTTCTTGTTGAGTTTCTTAGGGGCTTTACTGCTCTTAGTGCTCATTACCCCAGCTTAACTGCCGTTGCTAGCAGGGGAGAAAACTGCACCGCCCTCTTTGGAGTGAGAACCTGGGCACAGCTTAAGAACAGGTGCAGCCTGGACCGCAGCCTGGTTCGCCGAAATAAGTTGTATTGGAAATATGCCCCAAGCCTTCGATGGCGATGGTGACGTTCTGTCCATCCTCGATAAATTGCTGTGGAGTGCGGGCAAAGCCCACGCCTTCCGGTGTGCCGGTAACGATGACATCGCCTGGATTAAGCGGATAGAGCTGCGAGCAAAATTGGATGAGCTCAGCGACGGAAAAGATAAGGTCATCGGTATTATCGCGCTGCCTTTCCTCCCCGTCTACGGAAGTGGTAAGTAGGGCACCGGACCCGGGTGACCACTCATCCGCGGTGGTTAACCAGGGGCCGAAGCCGGCGGTGCGATAAAAAGATTTACCGGCATGGAATTGGCTAGTCTGGCGTTGGAAATCGCGCAGCGTGTAGTCATTCATAATGGCGTAGCCGGCCACGTGTTTTAGGGCTTCATCTTGGCTGACGCGGTGGGCGCGCTCGCCGATGATGACCGCCAGCTCGCCTTCATAATCCAGCTTCTGTGTGGCATATTCTGGAATGAAGACATCATCATAGGGGCCGGTAAGGGCATCGGCGAACTTGATGAACAAGGTGGGGTGTTCGGGGAATTCGCGTCCCATCTCGCGTATGTGCTTGGCGTAATTGAGCCCGACGCAGATAATCTTGCCGGGATTCGGTACTACGGCCTCCAAGTCAGCGTGATTGAAGACTACGGGTTCGCCGGAAAGCTGTGCGGCCTTCTGCCAATCTTCGCTGCGTAGCAGCTGGCCCACATCCTCATAATCCAACTCGACGCCTACATTATCGCCGTCGATGCGGATAGCGGAGGTGCCAAAGCCGGTGCGTAGGGTAGCCAGTTTCATGGCGACTATATTACGCGCAGGATTTCATCAACCGCGTATGCGCAAATGATGGGTATTTCCGCCCGTTCCTGCTTTGTCCATGGTTTGAGTACAAACGATGCTGGATCCATGCGTCCAGGCGGGCGTCCGATTCCTACCGAAAGCCGCTGATAGTCCTTGGTTCCCAGGGACTTTGTGGTAGAACGCAGGCCATTGTGGCCGTGGTCGCCCCCGCCTTGACGCAGTTTAATGGTGCCGAAATCAAGCTCCAGCTCATCGTGAATAACGATGATATCGGCGGCGGAGAGATGAAAATATTGGCTTAGGGCTTTGATTGGCCCGCCGGAGAGGTTCATGAACGACCGTGGCTTGGCACAGATAATCTTGCGGCCGCCCGCCATGGCCTCGGCGACCTCGGTATTGGTCTTTTTATGTACCGAAAAGCTGCTCATGAGCTCGCCAACGAGTTCATCAGCTACATCGAAGCCAATATTGTGACGGGTTCCTGCGTACTTGGGGCCAGGGTTGCCAAGGCCTACTACGAGAAGTGGAGTCACGAGCTCAATTGTCTCATATGTGGGTTAAGGGTCAAAAGGGGATGCGGACGAAATCTTGGAGGATTTTCCGCATGTCTAATATTCGATACACGAATGCG
>NZ_JAKOPM010000012.1 GCF_022288805.1 Corynebacterium yonathiae | reverse complement strand
ATTCCCTGCTCGAAAAGCTCCACTAACTGCTCACGCTGAACTTCACTCAGCGAACTACGTGCTCTCAAAGAAAATGCTCCCCACTAGTTGTTGGCAACTGATTTCTCAGTCCAACTAATGGGGAGCAGTTCATTCGCTGCCCGCCGGGGCGGTTTCTTGTTCTCGGACTATCTTCGCTGCAACCGAGGTGGTCCGTGTTCGCTCTACTGCAGCGCAGAGGTAAGTCGCATGACATTATCCACGTAGCGGCGGATAAAGCCGCGCTTATTCCATTCCTCCAAAGTTAGCTCATGGCACACGGCGCGGTAATTGGCTACGAGCTGGTTGAACTGGTCAATGAGGTCTCCCTTGGCCACCAACATGGTGGACTCATAGTTCAGGCCAAAGGAACGCGGGTCCATATTGGAGGAGCCGAACATACACAGCGGATCGCGGCCTGGATCATCCGGGTCGGTGATAATGAACTTGGAATGAAGCACAAAAGGGTAGGGGAATTGGTAGATGTGTACACCTGCCTCTAGCAGTGCCTGATAGTAGGAGGACTGGGCATGGTTGACCATAATCTGGTCCGCCTTTGCTGACACGTAGAGCTCCACTTTCACGCCGCGGTAGCAGGCGGTGGTCACGGCCTCCAATAGGGACTCGTCCGGAACGAAGTAGGGCGAGCACAAAACCAGCCGGTCTTTGGCGTGGTGCACCAAGGAGTTGAACATCCGCAGGTTTGGTTCAGTGGTATAACCAGGGCCGGAGGGGATTATTTGGAGGTGGTTGGCGTCGGCAGTTTGGGCGTCGTCATAAGGCAGCTCATCGAGCGGAAGATTCTCGTCTGCCTCGAGGTACCAATCCACGGCGAAGACCGCGGACATGGAAGTCACAATCGGCCCGGAGAGCTCCACCATGTAGTCGATCCAGTAGCGGTCCTTGGTTTTGTACTGGCGCTTAATCATATTTAGCGAGCCGATAAAGCCCACCTTGCCATCGATGATTACCAGCTTGCGGTGATTGCGCAGGTCTGGACGGCGGAAACGGCCTTTGTGTAGTTGAATAGGCAGCATGAGATGCCAATCCACGCCTATCTCTGTCAGCTGCTTGCCTAGCTTGAAATAGCCCTTATATTTGAAGCTGCCGATCTGATCCAGCAGCAATCGTACCTTCACGCCGCGGGCGGTAGCCCTGCGCAGCGACTCGAAGAAGACGTCCGTGACCTCATCCCAGGACTGGATGTAGATCTCAATGGACACGTACTTCTCGGCGCGATCAATGGCGGCGGCGATAGTGCGGATAGATTCGTCATAATCTGCGTGCAGGCCAAGGTTATGGCCCACCAACGCTGGGAATCCGGTCAGCTCACGGTTGAGCCGGATGACCGATTCTATTTCCGGCGAAAGGAGCCCCTGGGGGTGGTCAGGGGTGCGGGCCGTGACGTTTTCAATCTTTTCATTGGCCTCTTGCTGGATGCGGTGGCGGCGCCGGTTGATATACGGCGAGCCCATGAGCAAAAACAGCGGCAGACCGATAAACGGTAGCACCAAAATAGCCAAGAGCCACGCGGTGGAACTGGAAGGACGGCGGCCCTCGGGTACGAAGCCGACGGCAATGATCTTGATTCCGTAATCCAGGATCAGGAATAGAAGTTGCCAGAAGCTGAGATCAAGCGACCAAGACATCTATCGCACGGAATCGAAATCGGGCAGATCAAAATCTGCGAGAAGCGGGCAATGATCAGAGGTCTTATCGCCTGCGCGCTCAACCATGTCTACCTGCGCGCCGGTCACGTGTTGGGCAAGCGGGGCAGAAGCCAATTGGAAGTCAATGCGCATGCCTTCGTTTTTCTGGAAACGCATGCTCTTGTAATCAAAGTAGGTATAGCGTTGGTCTTCCGTGAACCG
Organism: Corynebacterium yonathiae; assembly: GCF_022288805.1. GTDB lineage: Bacteria > Actinomycetota > Actinomycetes > Mycobacteriales > Mycobacteriaceae > Corynebacterium > Corynebacterium yonathiae. The sequence goes on along the minus strand of NZ_JAKOPM010000012.1, from coordinate 60,985 downwards.
ACGGGTGACCTCCTCGAGCCCGGCTTCTTCCAGCATTTGGAATGCGGCGCGCTCTGGTTCGGTGACATGCGTCTTGCCCCGGAATGCCTCAATATCCCACACATCTTCATCGCGCGGAGCAATATTGAAATCACCGGTCAAAAGCAGCTTAGACTGTGCATTATTTTCCGCATAGCGTGCCAAGTGGTAGAGAAAGTCCAGCTTGTAGTCGTAGTGGCGGTCAGTAATCTCGCGGCCGTTGGGCACGTAGAGGGACCAAATTTCTACGCCACGGATGCGGACCCCTAGCGCTCGGGCCTCACGGTCCTGTGGCTTATCTGGATCTTTGGCAAAGCCGGGTTGGTCTGGGAAGCCTACCAAGACCTCCTCGGGCGCATCTGTAGACACGATGGCTACACCATTCCACTGGTTGAGCCCGTGGCAGGTGACATGCAGGCCCGCTTCCTCAAAGGTCTCGCGTGGAAATTTATCGTCATTTACCTTAGTTTCCTGCAGACATAAGACGTCGATGTCGTGCTTGGAGATAAGGTCCAGCGCCCGCTGTGTGCGGGTACGAACGGAGTTAATATTCCACGTGGCGATGCGCATGCCACATACAGTACCTGCCCGCTGCAGCGAGGTCAGCGGGCAGTCCCATAAGGCTCACCACCTAGCCCGAAAGGAACAGGCGCGGAAAGCTAGTCACGCAGGCGAGCGTAGATGCGGCGGTGTTGTTCAATGAAGCCGAGCTTTTCAGATAGCCGCACGCCGGCGGTATTGGAGGCTTGCACGGCGAGGTAGGCGTGCTCGGCGCCGTTGTCGTGACCCCACTGCAGCAGGGATTGAAGCAGCAGGGTGCCGAGTCCGCGGCGGCGGAAGTCTTCTGCTACCTCGACGGAAGACAGTCCCAGCCACTTCGTGCCATCGCCGGATTCGCTAATAGCGCCGCGGGCAATGGCGATGGTTTCGCCTTCTAATGTCAGGCGGCCAAAGCCAAGTGTGCCCTCGATTGAGGTGCTCAGGTGCTTCAGTGCCTTAGGCGGAAGGGTCTCCTTACGCGATTCGTACATCGCCAGCCACTCTTTATCGGGATGGTCTTCGATGTGAAAGGTAGGGGAGGCGGCGGCGCCGGCAAATGTCGGTAGATCACGCAGAACCATAGCGAGCGTTTCTGGCTCGGTCTCCCAAGCGGCGTCGGCAAGCAGGCGCTCGGCCGGTTTGCCAATGCGCTCTGGGACCAAAAGGCGCACCGGCAGGCCGTGTCTAGCGTAAAAAGCCTTAATCTCCTCCAGCGGCACCGGGGTAAAGCCAGCCGAAGGACCCACGGGTACGGCCGAGTTAGAGTGGCTGGTATCGCCCTCGCCGGCGCGCATGAGCCAAGAACCATCGCTGGTCCACGCGTGCTCCCCGCCAGGGAAAGCCGCGGCTGCGGCAACCTCCACGGCGCGGATATCGGAATTGCGGACCATGCGCGGGGAGAGCCGCTTGATGATCTTCAGCTGCTCCGGCGGGATTTCTACCGCATCTAAGTCGGAGGGGTAACCGCCTACCTCTTGCGGGCGGATGACCAGCGGATTGAGGCTAAGCACGTGCCCTATCACATCGCTGTGTACGCCGCCGAAGTCGCGCCGGGCTACCACGCGCTCGCCCACCTGGGCGGCATCGGAGCGGAAGATGCGTGGCATTAGTCGTCGTGTCCGAAGGGATCGGCATCCTCGCCCGGTATCCAGGAGTATCCCGGTTCGGTCCATCCATTGCGCTTGATGGCCTTTTTAGCTTGGCGCTTATAGCGGCCGATGAGAGTATCGGTGTACAAGAAGCCATCAAGGTGGCCGGTCTCATGCTGCAGGCAGCGGGCGAAGAAGCCATAGCCTTCGATGGAGACATCGTTGCCGTTTTCGTCCTTGCCGGTCACGCGCGCCCAGTCTGCGCGGCCGGTGGGAAACCCTTCACCCGGCACGGAGAGACAGCCCTCGTCATCGGAGCCGTCGTCGGCAGGCATGGTTTCCGGAATTTCGGAGGTTTCCAAGACCGGGTTAATAACGCAGCCCTTGCGCATGCCGGCTTTCTCGGACGGCAGCTCGGTGCCATTAGGTCCGTCCGTATCGGGGCAGTGGTAGACAAAGAGGCGTTTGCCAATTCCTACCTGGTTTGCGGCCAAGCCCACGCCATTGGCGGCGTCCATGGTTTCATACATGTCCGCGATGAGCTGCTGCATTTCCGGGGTGGAAATCTCAGATTCTTCCACTGGTTGGGTGGGTTCGTGTAACACGGGCTCGCCGTGGATAACGATGGGGCGAATAGTCATGCCTTACAGTTTAGGCATGAACCCCTTGTCTGACCTAGACGCCGCCATTTTGGACTTCGAGGAAACCGCGCCGCGCAGCATTGGCCGCAAGGAAGAGGCCATCCGTGCGCAACTGGATATCTCCCCAGTGCGCTACCACCAGCGCCTTAACCTGCTTCTCGACGCCCCCGTGGCCGCCCAATCCCATCCCCTCCTTGTCGCTCGGCTGCGCCGCCTGCGCGAGGAGCGAGAAAACACACGGCGCGCCGCGCGGGGAAATCCCCCATCCAGTTAATCCTGAGTACTAGTGTTGCGTATGTGACTAATGTGAATCCGGAAAATTCGACCGACAAGGTATCCGACGAAACCCGCGCCGGCTCTGCTGCCGGCACCTCCGCTTCCCGTGCTGGCAAGCAGCGCCCCGCTGGTGGCGGCGCCCACGCAAAGAAAGGCGGCCTCCCGCTGCGCGGTTTGGCAATGGTTCTCATCGCCGTGGCCGTCATGCTTGGGCTCTGGGCTTTGTACTCCATGACTTCGGGCGACGATGATTCCACCGTGGCGTCGGAGAGCAAGCAGGAAAACTCCACCGGTTCCACCATCGGTGCCGCTCCCGAAGGTTCCGCTGGTCCCGACGCTGCGGGTTCCCGTGCCCCTGGCGCCCCGGGTGCTTCCGAGGACGCAAGCGCGCCTGCACCGGCACCGGCCTCGGGTGAGGGCGATGCCCCACGCGACCCGGCTGCTTCCGGCGCTGCCGAGGAGAAAGCCGCAGCCGAGGGGAATGCCGACGCAGGCGAGGAGAACGCTCACTCCGCCGCACGCGACCGCAACGATATTAAGGTCAGCGTCCTTAATAACTCCGGTGAGGTAGACAAGGCCAAGAAGGAAGCCGATTCCCTCAAGAGCGGCGGCTTCAAGGTGGGCTATGTTGGCAACCTGCCTGGCGATGTCCTCACAGTTCCGAAGACCACCGTCTTCTTCCCAGAAGGCGATACCTCCGCTGAGGCACTGGCAAAGGAGGTAGCCGCCCGCTACCAGGCCGATGTCGCCCCAATGAACCGCGACCTGCCTAAGGAAGCAACCGATGATGGCGCCGTCGTCGTTGCTCTAGCAGTGCCGCAGGCCTAAGCCTGCTGCGCACCTGACTTAAAGTCCAAGGCCGTCCGGCCGAAGAGGAGCACCATTATTCTCCCGCCGGATGTCCTTGGACTTTGTTGATCTAAACCAGTGAATGCCTCTACCTTCGCCGAAGTAGATAGGGTAAATAAAATTCACGTGTTAATACCTGTCACCCGTTAAGCTGAATGGGTGAAGATCCCGGCAGAACAATTCGCCCGCTCTCCCGAACCAACGCTTGGCGTGGAATGGGAGGTGGCGCTCGTGGACCGCGCAACGCGAGACCTCGTTCCGCGCGGTGCGGAATTGATTGACCTCGCCACTGCAGCCCACCCTGAGATCCACCTAGAAAAGGAATTCCTCCAAAACACGGTGGAGCTGGTCACTGGAATCTGCCACACCGTGCCGGAAGCTATCGCTGACCTGAGCAATTCTCTGCAGGTGGTGGAAGAAGCTGCCGATAAGCTGGGCGTGGATATCTGGGCGTCCGGCGGTCATCCGTTTACGGATTTCCGTGAGAACCCGCTATCAGATAAACCCAGCTACCAAGAAATCATCGCGCGCACCCAGTACTGGGGCAAGCAGATGCTGCTCTGGGGCACGCACGTGCACGTCGGTATCAGCCATGAAGATCGCGTGTGGCCTATCATTAATGCGCTGATGACCAAGTACCCCCACCTGCTGGCCATTTCCGCGTGCTCGCCGGGGTGGGAGGGCTTAGATACCGGCTATGCCTCTAATCGCACCATGCTGTATCAGCAGCTGCCCACTGCAGGCATGCCGTATCAATTCCGCGATTGGGCCGAGTGGCAGTCCTATATGCGCGATCAGGCAATCTCCGGCGTTATTAATCACACCGGCTCCATGCACTTCGATATTCGGCCGGCGTCCAAGTGGGGCACGGTGGAGGTCCGAGTATCCGATGCGACATCGAATCTGCGCGAGCTTTCCGCCATCGTGGCGCTGACCCACTGCTTGGTGGTCTACTTCGACCGGCTTATCGACGCCGCGGAGCCCCTCCCCATCCTCCAGCCCTGGCATGTGGCAGAAAATAAATGGCGCGGCGCCCGCTACGGCATGGATGCGCTGGTAATTACCTCCCGCGAGACCGATGAGGCCTGGGTGAAGGATGAGCTGGCGGAGATGGTTGAGGAACTTACTCCCATCGCCCGCGAGCTGGGATGCGTCAATGAACTGCGCCTCATCTACGAGATTATTGAGGGCGGCGCCGGCTATGAGCGGCAGCGCCGGCTGTTTAGAGAAACCGGCAGCTGGCGCGAGGTGGTCGAGCAGACCTGCAGCGAGTTGCGTACTTTCCGCCCGCTTTAAATCGGCGGACAAGCTGCTGGCCCGGGGTTAGTCCTCGGGGCGAGAGTGACGCCCGTAGGCCGGGGTATCGGGGATGTCGGTGATGTCCTGGGACGCAGGAAAAGCACGCGTTTCGGGGCCCACCGCGGGCATTTCTGCTGTCTCATCGCTGATAGTGTGCGTTGCCTGTGAATGACCGCCCCGGGTCGTAGACTCGGTGCTCAAGGAGCGCGCTCGTCGGGCCGCGGTCGCGGCGGCAGCGGGTTGCGCGACAGAAGGTTGCGCGAGCTGCTGGGGGTTACCAGGGGCGGTCGTTTCCTCGGCCGGTTGGGTGCCAGGGATAAAGCCCCACACTGCGTAGAAGGCGATATACAGGACACCGGCGCCGGTAAAAGCCAGCATGCCCCACGGCTGCAAATCCCAGTGATTGAGCGAGCGGCTGGCCGCAGAAAGCCACACGGCTGCAGAAATAAACGGCATCGTTACGGCGCACATTGCGAGTACAGAAATTAGCCCTGAAAACTGCGCACCGAGGAAACCGGTCATGCGCTTGCCCAGCGCCTGGTTGACAGAGACCAACACGACGACGGCCAGCGGCACCGTCCACACCCAGTGGTGGTACCAGGAAAAGGGCGAGACCAAGCAAGAACTAATGCCGGCAAGCGCGAGTGCAGCGGAATTATTGCGGTGCTTCATTGCGGTGCGTAGCGCCAGGCAGGTCAGAATGAAGACCACGACTACGGCGACGAGCCAGAGCAAGCCGCCGTCGATTCCCCACGCGCGAACCATCACGGAGCGAATGGACTGCGCACCAGGATTGGTGTGCTCGCCCACGCGAGAGGAGTTGAAAATGGCATCGGTCCAGAAATTTGCGGCGTCTGGGATGGTTACAAAACCAATGGCCACGGTTACCGCGAAGGTGAGGATGGCGATGATTGCTTGCCACCAACGCTTCTGAAATAACAAGACCAACCCCATATAAGCCGGGGTGAGCTTCATGCCCGCGGCCAAACCGATACCGATGCCCGGCAAGGCGCGCTTGCGCGGCAGAATGTCTAGGGCCACCAGCAGCATCAAAAAGATGTTGATCTGGCCAAAGAATAAGGTGCCGTGCACCGGCTCATTCGCCGGGGTGCAGCACAGTAGCAGGATGCCTAGCAGCCAGATAGCAGGGGAGAGCTTGAGCCCGCGCTCGCGCAGGACCAGCATGATAACCGTAAACAAAGCGAGAGCAGTGCCACCCTGCCAGAGGAGGATCAGGGGGTCGTCGGCAAGCGGCGAGAGCCATTTGAAAAGGGTGCCGGAAAAGGGCGGATAGGTAAAAGGAAGGTCGCCAATATAGGCGTTATCGTAGAGGTCTGCGCCTTGGGCCACCTCACCGCCGGCGAGCCAATAAATCTTCAGATCCAAAGGAACGCGCCACACAAAGGCGCTATTGCCGTCATAGATGCTGAAGCGGTAGACGATGGCGCCGACGAGAGCGGCGAGCAAAGTCACCATAGTGGGAAGCCCATAAAGCTTTTTCACGGTGAAAAGCGTCTCCTACTTGCGGCGCAGCGACTTCGCGGCGGGTCGGTCGTTGCGGGACATGGTTTCCTCGGTGCCGTACAGGCCCTCACGGCGTGCAATACGTGAGGTGCGCTGCGCGGTTACCGGGCTAGTGAACATGGCAAACAGTACCAGCAAAATGAGCATACCTAAATCCCCGCGCTCGGCCACGCTGAAGGATTCCGCGCCCGTGATGCGGATGATCGCGCCAAGGATGGTGAGGATTAGGCCGGTGGTCTGTGGCTTGCTCACCGCGTGCACGCGCGACATGGTGTCTTTGAAGCGGGCGATACCGATGGCCGCGGCCAAGGTCAGGACGCTGCCGCCAATGATGAGGATGAGCGAGAGTACATCTGCGATAAAGGACCAACTCATTGGTTATCCCTCTTCCTAAACCTAGTGACGGACACGGTGGAGATAAAGCCTAAGAGGGCGATGACCAGCATGGCCGAGACCACGGTGGTATTGAGGGACCAGCACATGTAGGTAGCCAGAGCGCATTGGAACATGGCGGTAAAGCCGTCCATGCCTATCAAGCGATCCAGCGAGTTGGGGCCGGTGACAATGCGCCAGAGGGTGATGAGGAAGGAGACCACCAGCAGCGCGGCGGCCACCAGCAAAATCGCGTTATAGATCTGCGGATCCATTTAGGGGTGGCTCCTTTCAAAGATGTCGATGAAGGAGGCCTCAAGGTGGGCCACGGCGCCGATTTCGCGCTGTATTTGGGCCTCATCGCGGGCATCCAAGATATGGACGGTAATCATGCGGTTAGCAATATCGATATCGGTTACCGTGCCGCCCGGCTGCAGGTTATACAGCGTCACGGCTAGTGAAAGCACGAACTCGTTATCCAGGCGCATGGGCAGCTCTAAGATGGCGGTCTTGGGCACTGGCTGTGGGCGCACGGCCAACCAGCCCACCTTGAGCGAGGCGTAGAACAACTCCCAGAACCAGCGGAGCATAAAAGCAATGAGCTTGCCCCAGGAAACGTCGATGCCGGTAATCGGCATGGCCGGCAGCGGCAGGGCAAAGACAATAACGACGCCGATGATGAGTCCCGCCACCAAGTTTCCCACGGTAACCTCGCCCATCAGCATGCACCACATGATGATGAGCCAGACGATGAACCACGGACGGAAGCGGTGGCGCAGGCCGGAAAAGCGCGTGTTAGTCATCGCTAATATCCTTCCTCTTGGCGGCGTCCGGAGATTTTACGGTGGTGGAATGCGAATCACGGCCACCGGCTTCCGGATCGGTGCGGGAATCCAGGCCCGGCGAGGCCGAGGACTCCGCGTCCGGGGAAAGGCTGCGGCGATTCTTATAGGAATCCGCGCCGCCGGTGTAGCGCTCCTTCTGGTTGAGGTGGCGAGTGGGAACATCCGCGCGGTCGCCCAGTACCGCGTACTGATAGATGGACGTATCCTGTGCGGATTCGGCAGCGCGCGAGGTTACACCAGATATTGGGCCGGCCAGGAAGGTAATGGAGGTCGACGCGGCTACCAGCAGGGTAGTAGAGGCGATCATGCCAAAGGGCACCCTGCCCACATCCTGGCGGGAGGAAAACTCCACCTCATCGGTGATATCAGAAAGCGGGGCCGGGCGGGCGAGCGCCACGTTGCCTTCAGGGGCATCAGCACGGTCGCGTTGAAAGCCCTTGGCCCATACCAACATCATGACGTAGAGCGTAAGCAGCGAGGTGACTACGGCACCGGCGATGAGTACCCACGCCATCCAGGAGCCTTTATTCGCACCCGCTTGCAGAAGGATGATCTTTCCCAAGAAACCGGAGAACGGCGGGATGCCGCCCAGGTTAATAGCAGGGATGAAGTACAAAATTCCGATCAGCGGAGCGGAATACATTAGCGAACCCAAGCGGCGCAGCGATGAGGTACCGGCCTGACGCTCGACCAGTCCAACCACCAGGAACAGCGCAGTTTGGACCAGAATGTGGTGCACGGCGTAGAAGATGGCGCCGGATAGGCCCTGTGCGGTGCCGAGGGAGACGCCGAAAATCATGTAGCCGATGTGGCTGACCAGGGTAAAGGACAATAGGCGCTTAACATCGGACTGCGCGATCGCGCCTAAAATACCCACCAGCATGGTGGCTAGAGCGACCCACATGAGCACGGTATCAAGCCCGCCCGCGGTAAAAACGGAGGTGCGGGCGCGAATGATGGCGTAAACGCCCACCTTGGTCAATAGGCCGGCGAAGACGGCCGTGACTAGCGACGGCGCCGTGGGGTACGAATCCGGCAGCCAGGCGTCCAGTGGGACCACGGCCGCCTTAATGCCAAATGCGACTAGCAATGTGGCGAAGATGGCGGTACGAGTTCCCTCCGGGATGTCCTGCATGCGCTGGCCAATCTGGGCCATGTTCATCGTGCCCACGGAGGAATACACAAATCCCAAAGCGAGCAAGAAGATCATGGATGAGGCCATAGACACCATCACGTAGCCCACGCCGGCCCGCACACGGCCAGCCGAGGCGCCCAAGGTCAACAGCACATAAGACGCTACGAGGAAGACCTCGAAGCCCACGTAAAGGTTGAAGAGGTCGCCGGCCAAAAAGGAGATATTAACGCCCATGGTCAGCAGCATGTAGGTGGGCAAGAATACGGCCACTGGCTCGTCCTTGGTGCCATCGCGTACGCCCTGGGAAATGGCGTACCAAATGACAGAAAACAGCACCACGGAGGAGGTAAAAAGCATCACCGCGGAGAGGCGGTCTGCCACCAGTGTGATGCCGACTGGGGCATCCCAGCCACCTATTTGCAGGGTTTGGATGCCCTCAAAATCCGCGATGAGGATGAGAAGGGCATTGACCACTGCGGTAATGAGCAGCGAGAAAAACACGATCTGGCGCTGCGCATTGGGAGTGCGGCAAAAGATCAATGCGAGGGCTGCGGCCACCGCGGGGATGATAATCGGCAGCGGAATGAGGTAGCCGATGTAGGGAAAGAGGACATCGACAAGCGGCTGTACGGTCTCACTCATCGTGGGCCCCCTTTACCGGTTCCTCGAAGGATGCGGGGCCGAAGTTATCGCCTTGCTTGGTGGCGCGGCCCGTAGTTGGATCATTGGAGGCATCGTGGTCCGGGCTAGCGGCCGCATTACCGGGGCGCGCAGCCTTGGCGGCAATAGCGGTATCTTCCGCGTCATCTTCAATGACATCGTCCGTACGGTAGCGGTACTGGCGGTAGGCCAGGGTAAGGATGAAGGCCGTTAGCGCCATGGAGATGACGATGGCGGTAAGGATCATCGCCTGTGCCAGTGGATCTGCAATTTCGGCGCCGAAAGGCTCCGACTCGCGGCCATCGATGGGAGGGGAACCGGCCGAGCCGCCGGACTGCAGCAGAAAGAGGTTGGCTCCATTGCCTAGAAGCAACAAGCCCAGCAGCATCTTGGTCATGGCGCGGTCGAGCAGCAGGTAGACGCCTGCTGCGACGAGCACGCCGGCGGCCAGAAGGAGGAAGAGGTTGGCTTCCATTTATTTCTCCTCTCCGGTCGTAGTAGCTGTGCTTGTGGTGGCGGCTTGTTTCTTTTCTTTGCGTTGGGCCCGTTGTGCCTTCTGTTTGGCGGTGCGTTGGCGTTGCTGCCGGGCCAGCGAGCGGGCGCGGTCGCGGGCGCGTTGCTTACGCATATCCTCTTCCTCGTCCAGCTTGGCACCCAAGGAATTCAGGATATAGAGCGTAAGCCCCACGACGATGAGGTAGACGCCGGCGTCAAAGACCAAAGCCGAAGGTAGGGATACCTTGCCGATGAGCGGTATCTCCGGCGAGGTGTATCCGCTGGTAAGCGGCGGGTGCCCAAAGAACATGGGGGTCACCGCGGCCAGAGCGGACAGGAAGAGGCCGGTACCCATGGTGCGGCCGGCGTCGATGGGCAGGGTCTCTTCCAGCTCCGCGCGCCCGCCGGCTAGGTAGCGCAGAATGAGCGCCAGCGCAGCGACGAGACCGCCGGCAAAGCCGCCACCCGGGGCGTTGTGGCCGGCGAAGAAAAAGTAGAAGGACAGCGCGACCATGGACGGGAAGAGCACGCGGGTGGAAACGTCAATCATCAGCGAGCGGTTGAGGGCCTTCTCAGATTCCACCCCGGCGGCCAGCCAGCGCCGGCCGGTAACCCGCAGGGTGGGGCGCCGGCTTTGGCGGCCGAAGGATTGGGTGCGGTAAATCAGCGAGACCACGCCCAGTGCGGCAACGATGATGACCGTAATTTCGCCGAAGGTATCCCACGCGCGCAGATCCACTAGCAAGACGTTGACGGTATTGGCGCCGTGTCCGATCTCCTTGGCCAGATCCGGCATGAACACGGAGATGGGTTTAGATTGGCGCGCGTTAATAGCAAACATCGCTACCACGGTGACTGTGAGGCCGGCGCCCACGGAAAGCCAGGCGCGCAGGCGCCCCATCTTGGGATCTTGCTTCCACTCGGTGGAGGCCGGCATGCGGCGCAAGACCAGCATGAAAAGAACCATCACGATGGTCTCAGTGAGCAGCTGGGTCAGTGCTAGGTCTGGTGCACCGTGTAGCGCAAAGATAAACGCGAGCGTATAGCCTGTTACACCAACGATGATGACGGCGGACAGGCGGTTATCGGTGACCGTGGCGGCCACCGCGGCCACCATGATGATGAAGGCGGCCACTATCTGCCAGGGATTTTCCGCCACAATCATCCGGATATCGGTGAGATCGCCCTTGATGAGCATAGCTAGCGGCAGCAGCATCAGCGTTGCAAAGATGACGGTCAAGTTCAGCTGCAGGGAGCCACGCTGCGTGCTTGCCGTCGTGCGCAGAGAGAGCTGGCGCAGATGAGCGATGACCGAATCATAGGCATCATCCGCATTGCCCAGCGCGGGATAGGCGAATTGCCACTTGACCAAGGTCTGGCGTTGCCAGTGCAGCACGATACCGCCCACAATGATGAGTACCGAGAGACCAAGTGCCACGGTAAGTCCATGCCACAGGGCTAGCTCGCTATGCTCCTTTGGGCCGAAAGTGGAGTTGAGGTGCTGGTCAATGGCCGCGGAGAGTGGCTTGGGGAACACGCCAAGTGCCACGGTTAGGGCGGTGAGCAGGGCAGGGGAGAGCCACAATCCTATCGTGACGGGATGCATCTTGGCGACGGCCTCTGCTGGCTCCGCACCATTAATTTCCTGCTTGGTGGCGAAGGCGCCCCACAAAAAGCGCAGGGTATAGGCCATGGTGAGGATGGAACCGAGGACATAGGCCACGAGCATCATATTGCGCGGCATTCCGGCCAGGAGCTCTTCGTGCATGGTGGCTTCCAGCACGGCTTCCTTGGCCACGAAGCCGAACAGCGGTGGGACGCCGGCCATAGATAGGCCGGAGATGATGGCAATACCAAAAAGGAAAGGCTCTTTGCGCCCCAAGCCGGAAAGCTTGCTGATGTCTCTTGTTCCCGAGCAGTGGTCGATAGCGCCGACGACCATAAACAGCGCCGCCTTAAACAGGGAGTGCGCAAAGGTTAGCGCGAGGCCGGCTTGCATGGCCTCTCGCGACCCCACGGCTGCAATGGAGGTGATAAAGCCCAATTGGGAGACGGTGCCATAGGCCAAAACCAGCTTGAGGTCGCGCTGCTTGAGCGCCATCCAACCGCCGAGCAGCATGGTAAATGCGCCGAGGGAGATAACCACCACGTGCCAGGTGGCGACTTCATACATGGACGGCGCCAGCCGCGCGACTAGATAAATACCTGCCTTAACCATCGCAGCGGAGTGCAGGTAGGCAGAGACCGGTGTCGGCGCCGCCATGGCACCAGGTAGCCAGAAGTGCGCCGGAGCGATTGCGGATTTAGTCAGCGCGCCCGCCAAAATGAGCACGATGGCTACCGTGACATAGGGGGTTTGCGCAAAATTCTCATAGGCTGCGATATCGCTAAAGGTCCACGCGCCGGTTTGGCGTCCCAGCAAAATAATGCCCATGAGCATAGAAAGCCCGCCCAAGACGGTGACCATAAGCGCCTGCTGCGCGGCGCGGCGAGAAGAGGCGCGCTCTGCGTAGTAGCTGACCAAGAGATAAGACAGCAGGGAGGTAATCTCCCAGAACACGTACATCAGCAGGAAATTATCCGCGGCCACCAAGCCAAACATGGCGGTGGCAAAGCCCACCATCTGCGCGGCGAACATGGCTAGGCGGCGCCGAGTGCCGTCGAAATAGCCCCAGCAATACACCAACACCAGCGCGCCCATGCCCAGGATGATGAGGCTAAACAGCGCGCCTAATCCGTCTAAGCGGAGATCAAAGCTGAGGTTGGCAGACGGCATCCATTCCACGGTGTGCTGGATCTCACCGTTGTCATTGAAAGTGCCGCGCAGGAAGTGAATGAGCGTCCACACAAACCCTGCGCCGGGGACCAGTGCCAAAATTCCAAAAGCCGGGCGCCCCATCCGCATGATTAGTAGCGGTGCGGTCACGGTCGCGGCGATGAGGGCACCCAAAAGTATTAGCACGTTGGTTACTGCGCTCCTTATGGTTGTGTCGCGTTCCCGTGCCCCGCTGCCGCGAATACCACGAGCGCCACAACTGATGAGAGGCGAGAACATTCACAGGCCGCGCGCCGCTGAGTACACCGCGGCGGCACAGTGCAAGCAACATGGCCGAGCGCGGGGCTAACTTTTTGCCACTTTACCGGTTTTTCCACGGCATCGAAAGGAATAATTTTATGCGCTGTATTATATGCCGCTAGTTTGCAGTATTTTAGGGCAGAAGGAAACCCCGCATCCCAGTGGCGTGGGATGCGGGGTTGGGGTGAGCCACTAGATCATAGTGGCCGCGGCAGCTAGCAGAAGCGAGCCTTTAGGCGTAGCGCTGCAAGAAGAGTGCTTCCGCGGCGGCGATGTTTTCAATCTCGGTGGGGTCGACGGACTCATTAGCAGAGTGGATGGTGCACTTTGGCTCCTCCACGCCATAAAGGGCGATCTCTGCGCTCGGGTGAGCTTCTTGTAGCTCGGTGGTCAGCGGGATAGAGCCACCCATACCCTGTGCGGCGGTTTCCGAGCCGTAGGCCTCGGAAAGGCACTCGCCCAGCAAGGCAGCGGCGGGCTTTTTCGGATCGGTGGCAAAGCCGGCATTGGACTCGAGCACTTCGGCCTTGACCTGGGCACCCCATGGGGTGTGGGAGCGGAGGTGCTCACACACGGCGTCGGCAATCGCAGCGGCATCGGCACCGGCCGGCACGCGCAGATTGAGCTGCGCTAAAGCTGTGGCGGGCACGGCGTTGACTGCTTCTGCAACCGGGGTAGAGGTAAAGCCGGTCACGGTAATGGCTGGGCGGGACCAGACCATATTGGCCACCGGGGTGGGGCCGGCTGGGTCATCCTCGCCCATGATCTTGGTGCCTTCCAGAAGCTGTGCATCGGCGCGGAAAGCCTCGGCCGAGTATTCCTGGCCGGACCACTCGGCGGTGGTCTCTACGCCGTCAATAACGGTGCGGCCATACTCATCGGACAGGGAGTCGATGGCGCGCATCAGGGCCTTGGCGGCGTCCGGGGCCGCGCCGCCGAACTGACCGGAGTGAACAGCGGAAGCCAAGGTATCAACCTGCACGCCAATCTGCGCGCCGCCGCGAAGAGAAGTGGTCAAGGTGGGCTGGCCCACGGCGGCGTTGCCGGCATCGGCGATGAGGATGGCGTCGGCAGCAAAAAGCTCCGGGCGGTCCTTGATCAGCTGGGACAGGCCCTCGCCGCCGCGCTCCTCAGAGCCCTCGATGAGGTACTTCAGATTGACCTTGGTGCCGCCGTTATGGTCCACTGCGCGCAGGGCGGCCAGGTGCATGGCCACATTGCCCTTGCAATCTGCGGCGCCGCGGCCATACCAGCGGGTGGAGCCATCGGCGGCCTCGCGCTCGGTAAGGGTAAATGGATCGGACTCCCAAGCCTCGCGGTTGCCGGCCGGCACCACGTCATAGTGGGAGTAAAGTAGAACCGTCTTGGCACCCTCATCACCCTTGCGCTCGCCCAAGATGGCGGTGGAGCCATCGGCGGTGGTGATGGTCTCGACGCTAACCCCGGCCTCTTCCAAAGCGGATTTAACCCACTGGCTTGCGCCTTTGGTCTGCTCCTCCAAGCTCTCCTCGTCGTGGACGGAGTTGAAGGCCACGAGCTCGCTGAGCTGGCGGAAAATGGTCTCGCGGTCGTTGCGGATGCTTTCAGTAAGTGCAGTCATGGTCTCTACGGTACCCGCCCGCCCCAAGCTATAGAGCAACCGGAATAGGAAAACGCTGGGGTGGTGAACTAAAATTTATTCATTCCACCCTGTGCGGATTCTGTCCGTTCGAACCCAATCCGGGAATGAAACCGGCGCCAAACAGGCAGAAACGGACCTGGCTGGCTGCGGCCCGCTGCGTGGGTGAAACAAGAAACTTTCATAGCCGAGAATAGAAAGGACCTGGCATGGCGAACGTAACTTCCGCCGCAGGTTCCAAGGCCTCCCTGCCCGAGCTGACTCTGCGCGGCATCCTCGTCGGTGGCCTGATTACCCTCATCTTCACCGCTGCCAACGTTTACCTAGGCCTGAAGGTGGGCTTGACCTTTGCTACCTCCATCCCGGCCGCCGTGATTTCCATGGCGGTGCTGCGCCGGTTCAAGGGCCACAACATTAAAGAAAACAACATTGTGCAGACTATTGCCTCTGCCGCGGGCACCTTATCCGCCATCATTTTCGTCCTTCCCGGTTTGGTTATGGTGGGGTACTGGCAGGGCTTTGGCTTCCTGCAGACGGCCGGCGTGTGCATCATCGGCGGCGTGCTGGGCGTGATGTATTCCATCCCGTTGCGTCGTGCCTTGGTCACCGGTTCCGATCTGCCCTACCCGGAGGGCGTGGCCGCGGCTGAGGTCCTCAAGGTCGGCGATGAAAATGCTTCCGATAACAGCCAGGAAGAAAATGCCAAGGGCTTGCGGGTTATCGTCGCCGGCGGCATTACCTCGGCCGTGATGGCGCTGCTGACCGCAATGAAGGCCGCAGCCTCCGAGGCCACCGCCTATTTCAAGCTCGGTGCCGGTGCGACCACCCTGGGCACGAGCCTGTCTACCGCCCTCATTGGCGTGGGCCACCTAGTAGGCCTGCCGGTGGGCATTGCCATGCTGGTTGGCGTTGTGATTTCCTACTTCATTTTGCTGCCTATTTTCACCGCCGGTGATGTCACGGGCGCCACCGCGCTTGCCGACGTCGTCGATACCACCTTCTCCGATGACATCCGCTTCATCGGCGTAGGCACCATGGCCATTGCCGCTATTTGGACCTTGCTGAAAATTGCCGGGCCCATTGCTGTGGGCATCCGCCAGTCCCTAGCTTCTTCCCGCGCCCGCAAGTCCGGCTCCGCAGTGGATGTCACCGAACGCGATATTCCTTTCCCCTATGTCGCCACCACCATCGTGGCGCTCATGGTGCCCATCGCGCTGCTTTTATGGGACTTCGTCCGCGGTACCGATATTCACGACCACATGGCCGCGCTCATTACCGTCTCCGTCCTCTTTACCCTCTTGGTGGGCCTCATTATCGCCTCCGTCTGCGGCTACATGGCCGGCCTGATTGGTGCATCTAACTCGCCGATTTCTTCCATCGGCATCATCGCCGTGCTTGCGGCCTCTTTGATCATTGCCGCCGTTACCCGCGGCACCAGCGCTGATCCTTTGTCCTTGGTGGCCTACACGCTCTTTACCGCGGCCATTGTCTTTGGCATCGCCACCATTTCCAATGACAACCTGCAGGATCTCAAGACCGGTCAGCTCGTCGGTGCAACTCCGTGGAAACAGCAGGTGGCGCTCATTATCGGCGTCGTTTTCGGCTCCCTAGTTATTCCGCCGATTCTGCAGGTCATGCTCCATGGCTTTGGTTTTCAAGGAATGGAAGGCGCCGGCGAAGATGCCTTGGCCGCCCCGCAGGCCGCCCTGATGTCTTCGGTTGCTTCCGGCATCTTTGACAGTTCGCTGGATTGGAACCTCATCTTTATCGGCATGGCGATTGGTGCTGTCCTTATTATTATTGACGAACTCCTGCGCAAGTTCACCAATAAGTACTCGTTGTCCCCGCTGGCCGCTGGCATGGGTATGTACCTACCGGCCGCACTGACCATCGTTATCCCCATCGGCGCTATCTTGGGAACCTTCTACGATAAGTGGGCCGCGAAGCAGGTCCGCCCCGAGTTTGCCAAGCGTATGGGCACCTTGCTGGCCACTGGCCTGATCGTGGGTGAGTCCCTCTTTGGCGTGGTCAACGCCGGTATTATCGCCGCCGCTGGCGGCGAGAGTCCACTCGAGATCTTTGAAGGTGGGGCCTCTGCCACCGTCGTTGGCCTGATTCTCTTTATTGTCGCGCTGACCTTTATCTACCGCTGGACCAAGCGCACAGTGAAGAGCTCCTAGCTTCTGATCCATTCCTTATCTAGTGGCGTCCCTTCGCGGGGGCGCCATTTTTTCTTGCAGTCGCGGTAGGAGAGTGCCAGAATGGTCGTTAGCACTCGCACAGTACGAGTGCCAGATATATCTACATCGTTGTGGTTGAGGTTGGTTCACACTCACCAGCCATGCCGTCGCGGGCGTCCGCAGCGAGAAAGACGTGAGTGTCGTCCTCAATAAACCAAGGAGCACAAACACAATGGCAAAGATTATCGCTTTTGATGAAGAGGCCCGCCGCGGCCTTGAGCGCGGCCTGAACACGCTTGCCGACGCCGTCAAGGTCACCCTCGGCCCCAAGGGCCGCAACGTCGTCCTAGAAAAGTCCTGGGGCGCTCCAACCATTACCAACGACGGTGTTTCCATCGCTCGCGAAATCGAGCTCGAGGATGCTTATGAAAAGATCGGTGCCGAGCTGGTTAAGGAGGTTGCCAAGAAGACTGATGACGTCGCAGGCGACGGCACCACCACCGCAACCGTGCTGGCACAGGCACTGGTACGCGAAGGTCTGCGCAACGTAGCCGCAGGCTCCAACCCCATGGGCATCAAGCGCGGCATCGAGACCGCGACCAAGAAGGTTGTAGACTCCCTGCTGTCTTCTGCTAAGGAAGTAGAAACCCAGGAGCAGATCGCTACCACCGCAGGCATCTCCGCTGCTGACCCCGCCATCGGCGAGAAGATCGCTGAGGCTATGTACACCGTGGGCAACGGCTCCGTAAACAAGGACTCCGTTATCACCGTTGAAGAGTCCAATACCTTCGGCGTTGACCTCGAGGTAACCGAGGGCATGCGCTTTGATAAGGGCTACATCTCCGGCTACTTCGCTACCGATATGGAGCGTCAGGAGGCAGTCCTCGAGGATCCGTACATCCTGCTGGTCTCTTCCAAGATCTCCAATATTAAGGATCTCGTACCGCTGCTGGAGAAGGTCATGCAGTCTGGCAAGCCGCTGCTGATCATCGCCGAGGACGTCGAGGGCGAGGCCCTGTCCACCCTCGTGGTGAACAAGATCCGCGGCACCTTCAAGTCTGTTGCCGTTAAGGCACCGGGCTTCGGCGACCGCCGCAAGGCTACTCTGCAGGATATGGCCATCCTTACCGGCGGCCAGGTTATCTCCGAAGAGGTCGGCCTCTCCCTTGAGACCGCTGAGCTCGAGTACCTGGGCCAGGCCCGCAAGGTTGTCGTCACCAAGGACGAGACCACCATTGTCCAGGGCGCAGGCTCTCAGGAGCAGATCGACGGCCGCATTAAGCAGATCCGTGCCGAGATTGAAAGCTCCGATTCCGACTACGACCGCGAGAAGCTGCAGGAGCGCCTGGCTAAGCTCTCCGGCGGCGTTGCTGTCCTTAAGGTTGGTGCCGCTACCGAGGTTGAACTCAAGGAGCGCAAGCACCGCATCGAGGACGCAGTCCGCAATGCCAAGGCTGCCGTGGAAGAAGGCATCGTCGCTGGCGGCGGTGTAGCCCTGCTGCAGGCCGCTTCCGTTCTGGACTCCCTGGATGACCTGAAGGGCGACGAGGCTACCGGCGTCAAGATTGTCCGCGAGGCCCTGTCCGCACCGCTGAAGCAGATTGCACACAATGCTGGCCTGGAGCCTGGCGTTGTTGCTGACAAGGTTGCCTCCCTGCCAGCAGGCGAAGGCCTGAACGCTGCTACCGGTGAGTACGTCAACCTCATGGAAGCAGGAATTAATGACCCAGTTAAGGTCACCCGCTCCGCCCTGCAGAACGCTGCCTCCATTGCAGCTCTGTTCCTGACCACCGAGGCTGTTGTTGCTGACAAGCCTGAGCCGGCTGGCGCCAACAATGCTATGCCGGATGCTGACGCTATGGGTGGCATGGGCTTCTAGGGAAAGACCCGATAAGATCTAGGACACGGCCCTCAGGGCCTCCTAGTCCCTTCTAAGCGCCCCGCTTGTGTGCTTTAGAGCGCATGATGCGGGGCGCTCCGGCGTGTCTGCACAATTTTGCTTGAGTGGTGCGATAAAGCGACGCCTCGTCCAGGCGAGAAAGCTGTCCGAAAATGCTTGTCATAGCTGGTTTCGATTTGGGCTGCAGGTTAATGGATGCCTTGGAACTTTACTGCGGTGGATGGCGTAATAATTACCGCCACAGCTTTTAATACCTAAATCATACGTCCCAGAGACCCCGTATAGGGGTAGCTGAAGAGTAGAGATTTGTAAAAATCTTCCGCTTCCGAGGTGGGTTTCAGGACTATCTATCGTTGGTTACACCGAAAAGTATTACAGTGTTAAGTTTTAATTCATCTAACTATTTGGTGTGTGGTGGAAAACCCAGTTCAGCAGGCCTTGATCTGGGGTAAAAGGTGTTTTTAATAGCTCCTATAGAATATGACCCACCCTTATCAAGTTGCCTGCGCGCCGTAATTTTTATGCGAATTTGACTTGCTTTCGTTCGAACTTGTGTCGAAATAATTCGTGTGACGTCCACTGAGGGTGTCTGTAAACTGCAAACCCCTCCGGGGCAAGATAGCTTCGGATCTATTTTAGGAGTTCAAGCATAGATCTCTCTGACGTTATCACCCACCTGGACAACTTCGTTGACACCTGGAATGGCTGGAACGACATCATCAACGGTGTTTCCAACTTCCTGAACTTGTTCCTGGGTGGCGATGATGCACAGTTCGGCAAGTCCATCGCTTCCTTTGAGGGTCTTTCCGACCTGTCCTCCAAGTAAAAACACCTTCCCTAAAAATTTAAGGTGACAAAATGTCTGACTTCATCACTGCTTCTTCCGAGGACTTCATTCAGCCGATCACCTTCGTGTTCAACGAGATTTTCAAGTTTATTGAGCCGCTGACTAAGGTTGCTGAGGGCGCTTCCGACCTGCTCGGCATGTTCGCATAAGAACTCCCTTCAGCTCTGAGCTTCAACGCTCACTGAAGCAAGAAGGCCTACCGAATCGGTAGGCCTTCTTTTGGTTTTGTGACTCATTCTGGGTAGGGGTAACTGCGAAAATTTAGCGCGCTTGATGTCTATATTCGGGTTACACTTAATGCATGGCTGATATTAAAGACGACGACCTTCCCGAGATCGACCTGGCAGAAACTGACGGCTACGTCGTCGACGGAACCGATGAGGATGATCCCTCTCTGATTATGCCGGACGGTTCCCCGGTTCAGACTTGGCGGGAAAATTATCCCTATGATGAGCGGATGACTCGCGATGAGTACGAGTCTGTGAAGCGCGCCCTGCAGATTGAGCTACTGAAGTGGCAGAACTGGACCAAGGAAACTGGCCAGCGCCACATTATCCTCTTTGAGGGCCGCGACGCGGCAGGCAAGGGCGGCACTATCAAGCGCTTTAACGAGCACCTGAACCCGCGTGGTGCTCGCACTGTGGCCTTGGAAAAGCCGTCGCCGCGTGAGTCCACCTCGTGGTATTTCCAGCGCTATATCGAACATTTCCCCGCCGGTGGTGAGATCGTCTTCTTTGATCGCTCTTGGTATAACCGCTCCGGTGTGGAACGCGTTATGGGCTTTTGTACCGAAAGTCAGCATGCGGAATTCCTCCGCGAGGTTCCGATGCTGGAAAATATGATCCTTGGCTCGGGTATCTCCCTGACTAAGCTGTGGTTCTCGGTTACTCGAAAGGAGCAGCGCACCCGCTTCGCCATTCGCCAGATTGACCCGGTGCGTCAGTGGAAGCTTTCGCCTATGGACTTGGCTTCGCTGGATAAGTGGGATGACTATACCCGTGCGAAGGAAGAGCAGTTCCGCTACACGGATACGGAAGAATCGCCGTGGATTACCATTAAGTCCAATGATAAGAAGCGTGCCCGTATCAATGCCATGCGCTATGTCCTTTCCAAGTTCGAGTACACGAACAAGGACCACGAGTTGGTGGGCGAGGTTGATGAGAATATCGTCAAGCGGGGTCGTGACCAGATTGGTGACTAGGTTGGTTTAGATTGGCCGCAATATAGGCGGGAAACTTGGTAACTCCGAGTTTCCCGCTTTTTGCTTTAGGGGTACTAAAAGGGGGTGAATGCGGGCAAAAGGTTTCGGGGAATTGTTGATTTCTAAAGGCTTCTTTCCGTGCGGTTATGTTACGCAATCGTAGGTGGCATTACTGAAAACTATTTGTACCCTTTGTTGTCCGACATTTAGTATCGATGTTATCTCAATCTCATATGGCAAACTGCTATGAGCTAACACACTTCAAGGAGACAGTGATGATGAAGAAGCACCTAACCGCTTGCCTAACGGCAGCGGCAGTATTGGCGGCACCAGTGGCAGTACCCGGCACACTTACAGCAGGAGCAATTGCACAGGAAACCCCAGCACCTGCGTCAGCGGCGGACCAAAAGCCAGATGTGTTGGGACGCCCGACTGTCTCAGAGAAGCAGGTATCTGATGAAGATGGTTACTTCGACAGCGCACACGGCCACGGCGTCAAGATTTACTACCGCACTCAAAAGGTGGCCAACCCGCGTGGTGCGGTGGTCTTGGCGCACGGTGTGTCTGAGCACTCGGGGCGTTACGACTACGTCGCCAAACGCCTGCTGGATGCTGGCTACAACGTCTACCGTGTAGACCACCGCGGGCACGGTAAGTCCGCTGGCGGCAGCGTACCGCTGGGACACATTGATAATTTCCAGTACATCTTGGATGACTTTGACCGTGTGGTGGACATGGCCAAGGAAGAAAACCAAGGCGGGAAGACCTTCCTGCTGGGCCACTCGATGGGCTCGCTGACAGTGGAGGCCTATGGAATTCGTGAGCCTGGCAAGGTAGATGGCATCATCACCAACGGTGGAGGCGCGCCGCTGAACCTTTCGGGCAAGAACGTGGCCGGAAAGAATATCACCCCGGATGATATTTCTCAGACCCAGAAGGAGCTGGATCCCACTATCTTCGAGCGTCTGCCGTTGGCCCAGCTCACCAGTTTCAATGCCCACTACGCGCAGAACCTAATTCCGCACCGTACTAAAATCGGCGCGCAATCCCCGGAGTGGAGTAAGGACATCATGTTCTCTAATCCATTTACCGATGGAATCTCTACCAGCCAGGCCGTAAAGGACGAGTATGCTTCGAGCCCGCTCATTGCGCAGAAGACCAGCGCAGGAACTGCCCTGCAGCTGGCGGCAATTGCGAACTACGACGCCGTCAATGCAGACCTCTTCACCGCTCCGACGCTAATCATGCACGGCACCAAGGATGGTATTGTGCCACCCTACTTCTCCCAGGATTGGTATAACTCCATCTCCTCCGAGGACGTGGAGTACGTGACCTGGGAGGGCCAGAAGCATGAGGTCTTTAATGAGCCGGCGGCCGACCAAGCCCTCGATACCGTCGTGGATTGGTTGGACCGCCACGCATAGGGTGCCTGGAACTTAAGGCTAGAACTCTTGGTAGGCATTTAGTGCTTGCCAAGAGTTTACGTATATGTAACCGCCGCGTTGCCCAGGGCAGATAGAAAGTGAATTATGAAAAATAAACTCTATGCTTTCTCTTCTGTCCTGGCGCTTACCGCAATAGTTGGCGCGCCTGGAGCTGCGGCCCAGTCCTCGCTTCCAGGTTCGTCCTTTGGTTCTTCATTGGGGTCGTCATTCGGCTCCTCTCACGGATCCTCCGCAGGAGACGATGCGGAAGCCACTGAGTCTCGGGTCCTGTGGCAGGAAAGCTTCGACGGGGTGGACACCCCAGCCTGGTTCACGCACCAAGCTCCGGAGGGGTGGAGCTCGAACGTACAAGGCGTAGATTCGGGCGAGGCCCGCTGGAAGGGCTGGACCTTTGGCGATATGCGCCACTGGACCTGGGCTGCCGGCACCGATATGCGTCACTATTTCACCCAAGCGCATGACACCTTCGCAATCATTGACAACAAACAACAGCGCCTGGCTGAGGGCGATTCTATGACCGCGGGACTGAAAAGTCCGGCTATTGCGGTGGCGGGGCAAAACCGCGTGAACGTGGAATTCGATCACCATTACCGCCAAGGCAAAAATGAGCAGAATGCCACGGTGACGGTGTCCTTTGATGGTGGGGAAGCACAGGAAATCGCCGCCTTTGATAAGGACGTGTTTTCCAAGCACGAGTCCATCGGCGTCGATGTGCCGGCTGGCGCGAGGAACATGCAGGTCAGTTTCAGCTACAACAACGGCAATGATGACTGGTGGTGGGCGGTGGATAACGTGGGCGTCGTCAAGCCGCTCGGTGAGCTTAAAGGCTCGCCGCAAGCCACAGTAGACGTGCTTTCCGACGTCCAGGGCGACCCCCAAGACTACAAAGACGCGGTGCGCCAGTTGAACGCCATGGATAATAAGGCTGGGGCGCTCGTGCTCAACGGCGACTTAGTAGACGATGGTTCGCAGCAACAGTGGGATGATTTCCTCGCCGCGCATGACGAGGTCCCGCACGATTCTGGTAAGGAATTGTGGACCATCGGCAACCACGAAATGTATGGCAAAGAGGGCTCCGAGACTTACCTGAGCCGCTTCCTCAAGTACTCCGGACAAGAAAAGCCGTGGAAGGAAGAAGTGGTGGATGGAGTACCGCTGATCTCGGTAAATACTGAGTTCTATTCCGATATCCTGCGCCACGGCAAGGAGCCATTCCAACGCCTCAGTAAGGAGCAACTCGATTGGCTAGATGAGCGCCTTGCATATTGGGATGCCAAAGGCACACCGGCACTGGTCTTTAGCCATCCGCTGCTCCCGCAGACTGTATCTATGTCCCATTCGGCGTGGTACCAGAATGACTTTGAGAACCTTGAGGCGCTCTCCAACGTGGTCAATAAGTACAACAATATCGTGTGGTTTAGCAGCCATAGCCACTCTTCACTGCGCCAAAATAATTGGTGGGGGACCCGCCGCTACGACGGTACCGGCGAAGCTGGGCGCACCGGCTTCCCCGTGGTCAACACCGGCGCCATCCTCAATGAGTACCTACCGGATGGCGATAATGACGAGACAATTGTCAAGGAAAAGGAAGAGGCCTCCACCGGATTGCGGGTCAAGGTTTATGCTGACCGCGTCCGGGTGGAGGCCTGGGACTTCAAGTCCGGCGAAATGATTAAGTATCAGGACTTCGCTCGATAGGTTGCAGGTACCTGCTGGGGACCTATCGCTGCCACGGCTCGATGGGGTTGCCCTGCCATACGGCGTTGGTGGGAACCCGGTCGCCACGCATGACCAGTGAGCCTGGACCCACGGTAGAGGCCTTGCCAATGAGCGAGGCCGGCAGTGCCACCGAATGCGCGGCCAGAGTAGAGCCATCCTGGATGGTAACGGTATCCAAGCTCATCACTCGGTCCTGGAAAAGGTGGGTTTGCACCACAGTGCCGGGGCCCACGGTAGCGGCCTTACCGACGCGGATGAGGTCCGTTTCCGGGAACCAATAGGAGTCGATCCACGCGCCGCGTCCGATTTCCACGCCGAGGGCTCGCAAGCCCAAGTTGATCTCACCGGAGCCATAAGTGTGCTGGAAGAACCACGGCGCGGCGACGACCTCTACGAAGGTGTCCTGCAGCTCGTTGAGCCAGACAAAGGCGGACCACAGCGGGTGGTCGGCCGCGCGGTGCTTGCCCACGCAGATCCACTTCACTGCGACGGTTACGGCCATGGCCACAGCACCCATGCCCATGAGGACGAGGCCGGAGAGCAGCCAGGTGAGGGGGAAACCGCAGGCGTCGAGAAGCGATGCATACACACCGAGAGTCGCCGCGAGCAGCATGGCAGAAAACATCGGTGCCAGAAGGCGCATGGTTTCCACCACGCCGCGGGCAGCCTTGACTGCAAAGCCCGGGTTATAGGTCAGTGCCTCACCCGAGTTTGCGGGAGAATCCACCTCTACGGTCACGCGGCGCATGCGCTCTGGCGGAGCACCCCACCAGTTGGCGCCGGTCTTCGTCTTTTTCGGAGTAGAAGAAAGCACAGCAACCAGCGAGTTCTTCGATAGCTTGCGGCCAGGCGCGGTGATGCCGGAGTTGCCGACGAAGGATCGCTTGCCCACCTTGGTCTCGCCGGTGCGCATCCAGCCGCCGCCGAGTTCATAGCCACCGATCATGGTGTCATCGGCCAAGAAGGCACCCTCTTTGACCTCGGTGAGCTTGGGAATCATCACTGCAGTAGAGATTTCCACATTGGCACCGATCTGCGCGCCGAGCGAACGCAGCCATGCTGGGGTCAGTTGTGAAGCATAGAGAGGGAAGAGCTTGGTGCGCGCCTCATCCATGAGTCGTTCAATGGCCCACAGGCGCCAACCTTTGGCTGAACGCACGGGCGCCACGCCCGGGCTAATGCCGAGCGAGAGTATTCGCACACCCAGCCAGGTCTGCAGCATATAGGTGGCAAAGGCTGCCAGCGCACCTACGGGCGCGAAGAAAATCGCGCCGACGAAGCTATCGCCGCCGGTGGAATGCACGAGGGCGAGGACGACGGCCGCGCCTACCGCTAGCGCCACGATGGGCTGGATGGCTAGCAGGACGGAGGTGGCATCATAAATGGCCACCCACCACGGCCGACGCTTCGGCGTATGGGACGGGAAGCGGTGCTTGGAGCGGCCCACCTTTTGGGCGGGTGAGCCGGACCAGCGCTGGCCGTCCTTGATCTTCTTTCGGCCGGTGACGGTGGAACCGGCCTCCACGTGGGCATATTTGCCCACCACGGCGCCGGGCAACAGTGTAGAGCGTGCGCCCACGCGGGCGCCTTCCTTGATGTCGATGGCTCCCACGTGCAGGATATCGCCATCCAACCAGTAACCGGATAAGTCCACCTCGGGCTCGATGGCGGCGTGTTTGCCCAAGGTGAGCAGGCCGGTAACCGGCGGCAGGGAGTGCAGGTCCACGCCGCGCTTGACCTTGACGCCCAGCGCGCGGGCGTAGTTATTCACGCGCGTGGCGCCCGCCAGGGAGCTTGCGCCGGAGGCATTAGCCCAGCGCTCAGCCGCCCAGATGCGTAGGTGCGTCGAACCGCCGCGTGGGTAATCGCCCGGCTGAATGCCGGCCGTAATAAGCCGCGCACCGTAGCCGCCGAGGGGGATGCGTCCCACTGGGGTGACAAAGACAATGAGCATGGCGATAACCAGCCACCACGGGAAAGCCGTGGCCCACTCGAAGCCTAGTGATGCCGCTACGGTGGAGCCCAACATGAGCCAAGCCAGCCAGCTGGATGCGGCCAGCGTCATGACCGGAACCTGAATCAAGGTCTGGGCGAGGCGGGTGCCAAAGCCGACCTTGGTGACCTCGCGCATGGGGACGTCGGCAGCCGCGGGGCGCGGCTCGGCACCGGCGATGAGCTCGGCCAGTGAGCCCAGGCGCGGGTGGTCGTAGAGGTCGCGCACGGCCACGGTGGGGTAGCGCTCCCTGATATGTCCCACCAGGGTTGCAGCCGCCAGCGACGTGCCTCCGAGAGAGAAGAAGTCAGCGTTCTCATCCTCCACAGACACACCAAGGGTTTCTACCCACAGCTCCGCGAGCCATTTTTCGGTCTCGGTCAGCGTGGTCGATTCCACGCCCACTCCAGGCAGCGGCCACGGCAGGGCCTTCTTATCTACCTTGCCGGAGGTGCGCACCGGTAGCTCCTCCATCACGCAGATGCGCGGGACGAGGGCGGCTGGCATGGTATCGGCCAGACGCGCGTGTGCGGCCTCGTGGTCGAAGCCTTTGGCCTCATCGTCGAGGGAGACATAACCCACCAGGACGGATTCGCCGCCCGGGGTCTTTTGCACGGCCACGGCTGAGTTGTAGACATTATCCAGGGCCGCGACATTAGCTTCGACCTCGCCGAGCTCAATGCGGCGTCCGCCAATTTTCACCTGGTCATCCACGCGGCCGACGAAGTACAGCCCGTCTTCTTCCAGACGCACATGGTCACCGGTACGATACGCGCGCTGCCAGCCCATGGACTCCAGCGGTGCGTATTTTTCCGCGTCCTTGGCCGGATCCAGGTAGGAGGCCAGCCCCACGCCGCCGATCACTAGCTCGCCGACGCCGCCCATTTCCACAGGCATGCCTTGCTTATCGACGACCACCAAATCCCAACCGTTAAGCGGCAGTCCAATAGACACCGGCCGGCCCGGCAGCATCTGCTGCGCACAGGCGACGACGGTGGCCTCGGTGGGCCCGTAGGTATTCCACATTTCGCGGTCCTCGGTGGCCAAGCGGTCCACCAGCTCCTGCGAGCAGGCTTCGCCGCCGACGATGAGCAGGCGGATATTATCCAGCGCCTCGGCCGGCCACAGACCCGCCAGGGTAGGCACGGTGGACACGACGGTGATATCGCGACGGATGAGCCATGGGCCGAGGTCCATGCCGGATCGCACCAGCGACCGCGGGGCTGGGACTAGACAGCCGCCGTGGCCCCAGGCCAGCCACATTTCCTCGCAGGAGGCGTCGAAGGCGACGGACAAGCCGGCAAGCACGCGATCCTCCGGGCCCAGCGGCCCGTGCGGGTGGTTGACCAAAAAGAGGCTCGCCTCCGCGTCCACGAAGGCGGCCGCAGAACGGTGGCTTACGGCCACGCCCTTGGGCTTGCCGGTAGAACCGGAGGTAAAGATGATCCACGCGGTGTCCTCTGGGCGCGGAGCGGCCGGCTCCTCGGCTGGGGCGTCAGGGCGCGCGGAATCGCGCAGGAAGCGGAAGCCGTCATCTGTGAAAACGCCATCGATATCCGCCTCGCCGAAGACCATCTCGGCGCGCTCGTCTGGATCATCGGCATCAACAGGCACGTAGGCCGCGCCCGCCGCCAAGGTCGCCAAGATAGCGAGGTAGAGCTCGCGCTTGCCAGAGGTCATCCGGATGCCGATGCGATCGCCTCGCCGCACGCCATTGGCGTGCAGCTCGGTGGCCCACAGCTCGACCTCGTGGATGAGCTCGGAGTAGGTGATGATTTCGCCGTCATCAAGCGCGGCGGCGTCTGGGTTTATCTCCGCGGTCGTGGTGATGATGTCCCACAGCGTGCGCGGCCGCGGAGCCGCGCTACCTAGGAGGTACTGCTGCGGGACGAGCGATTCGGGGCCCGCCATTTAAGCCTCGTCTTCGTCTGCGGCAATGATGGACTTAGCCAACTTGCGCAGGTGCTTGAGCTGCTTATTGGTGGACTCATCCAAGGCCTCGTCTTCGGCGGCGGAAACGAGCTCTGCTAAGTCCTTATGGACCTTCGCGCCCTTTTTGGTGGACGCGACGATCTGGCGGCGGCGATCCTTCGGATCGCGCTCGCGCTTGGCCCAGCCGCGGTCCTCGAGGGCGTCGATAAGACGCACCATGTCAGAGGCGTCGATGGCTAGGGTTTCGGAAAGGTAGGACTGGGAGGCGGCATCCGCGTCCACCAGGCAGGTGAGGACCCAGTACTCGCGCAGCGTTGTCTGCTTGGTCTGCAGGGCGCCCTCAACGCCATCGCGGGTGCGGCGACGGAGGCGCTCCAGCTGGAAAGACGGGGATTCGAGCAGGGCGGTTGGGATTACAGAATTATTCGTGGAAGACATACCATCATCATAATCCCAAAAGATTGGTTAAGGCCAATTAATCCGTCTCGAGGGGGAGTCCGGTCGCCTTCCAATTATCCGTGCCACCCTCGACGTTGATAGTGTCCCAGCCCAGCGCATGCTCTAGATACTGACATACCTGCATGCTGCGGCCGCCCGCGTGACAGATGACGTAAATATCCTTATCCGGGTCAATTTCCTGGATACGACCCGTAATCTCGCTCATCGGGATATGGGTTGCGCCCTTCGCGTGCTCTACCGCCCACTCATCGTTCTCGCGGACGTCAATGAGTTGTGCGCCTTCTGGTACTTCAGTTGGTTGAACGTTTTTCATGCCACTTACCTTAGTAACTCGCGTGATTTGGGTCAGCCGAGCGATGCCCCTGCGTCAGTGTTGGAAACGCCAATAGTGGTGCCACCGCCATGGAGGAGGAACAACGTCGCCCCTCCCGTGAGCTATTGCGAGTACCTGGCTTATGGCTACGTCGAGGTGGTGCTCGATTGTGGCAGCGGTGAAGTGGAGGGGCTTGTAGCCCCTTTGGACGGCGTCGTTAAGCTTCTGGCGGTCAATTTCGAAGCGTTGCCGGTTCTCGCCCTGGTGGTAGGAGTAGCCGTCGACCTCAATAGCCACCTTGTGCTCCTCCAAGAGTAAATCCCACCGGTACGGGCCTATGTACCGGTTATTGTGGACAGTGACATGGGGCCGGAGCCCGCGAGTGAGGCTTCGCTCCGGAACGCTATCGGCGCCGAGGATTGTGCTTTCAAGCACTCGCCGGGTGCGCTGCGGGAAGCGCTGGAAGTCGAGCATGTGGCCCTCCATCTGGGAAGCGCCGTACTGGCCGGCGAAGTAAGCCTCAAGGAAGGCGACGGCATCTTCTTCCGCCATTACCTCTGTGGCCTGCAGCGGATTGCATACGTTAATGCCGTTGAGCTGGCCAAGTGCCTTCGGCCGAGCGCGCCGGGTGCGAAAGTACGGACTGGAGGCCATTGTTCCCGCGCGCAGAAAATAGAGGGGAAATCCTAAAGCGTGGCCAAGGTAGTGACGGGCGCACGAGTAGCCGTCGAGCGCTGAATCGGGCCAACGGCGGGAGACGATTTCCGCGAGTTCCTGCGGCGAAGGCTTCCTATCGGTGTAGAGACCGTGGCAGATCTTCACGGCTTGATTGCAGGTAGCGCGGCGCGCGGCCGTGCGCGTGGCGAAAATTCTCATGTGCCCACCCCTAGGCATTCATTTCGATCATTTAAGTCCCCCGAGGCCGGTGGTTTCGGCCTGCTATGTGATCGAATTCTACTGCGGGGCGGGGTGATGTCGCGACGAGTGCCGAGTGGGCGGGAAAAGGGATAAAAAAGGGGCATTTCGATCAAATATGGCTTTGGAAACCGCCGCTTTCGCGGTGCTATTTGATCGAAACGCCCGGGGAGACGCCCTAGGAAACGCCCCAGGCCTAGCCCAGTGCCAGCGCCAAGCCCAGAAAGCTTACTTGAAGCGAGCCTTTGCCTCTTCGAGGATTTTCTCTGCCTCGGCCTTGTCGCCCCAGCCGGAGCCGGTAACCTCCTTGTTCGGCTCTAGGTCCTTGTAGTGGACGAAGAAGTGCTCGATTTCGTCCTTGATGTGCTGCTCCACATCGTTGATGTCCTGGTAGCGCTCCCAGCGCGGATCATCGATGACGGCGAGCAGCTTGTCATCGCCACCGGCCTCGTCGGTCATCTTGAAGACACCGACGATGCGGGCCTCGACGACAACGCCTGGAAAGACCGGCTCCGGGAGGATGACCAGAGCGTCGAGTGGATCGCCGTCTTCGCCCAGGGTGTGGTCGATGAAGCCGTAGTCAGCGGGGTAGGCCATCGGGGTGAACAGGTAACGGTCGAGGTAGACCTTGCCGGACTCGTGGTCAACCTCGTACTTGTTACGGGAGCCCTTCGGGATTTCAATGGTTACTTCAACGCTCACAGCGATGTCCTCCATGGGGGATTGGGTATCAATTACTGCCCATAGTCTAGCGCGTTGTGGATTCGCGCTAGGGTTAAAGGCAATGAAAGCAAAGCATGTTTGGTGGTCAGCGACTGCGCTCGTGGTAGCGGCAGCGGTCGGAGGTACGGCTGCGCTGGGCGTTACCCTCCAGCGCGAATACGGCGATCTCTCACACGGAGAAGCACAGACGGTGCAGGCTCCGGAGGAGCCGTTGCGCGCTGCTGAGCCGGGAGAGACGGACCTCGACGCGCTCCGTGCGAAGCTGGATGGGCTCTCTAAGAATAAGGACCTCGCCACATTCGGCGGTGAGGTAATCGATACCGAGACCGGGGACGTGGTGTGGCAGCGGGGCGCGGATAAGAGGCTGACCCCGGCCTCGTCCACGAAGGTGCTTACTACCGCGGCGGCGACGCTGGCGCTGGATGAGAACGAGAAAATCACCACTAAGGTCTACCGCGGTGCGAATAAGAAGAACGTGGTCATCAAGGCTGCGGGCGATGTTTGGATGACGCACGAACAGCTCGATGACTTAGCTGAGCAGATTTCTCAGAACATCGATCACGTCGATGGTGTGTTTATTGATACTTCTGCGTGGAAAGGCGAGCTGCAGGCCCCGGGCTGGGACCCGGAAAACGTGGATGGCGGCTTCGTCGCGCCGATGGAGCCGGCCATGCTCTACGGCGGGCGCTTGGGTGCGACGACGGGGGATGTGCCGCGTAGCCACACGCCGGCTTTGGACGTCGCTAAGCAACTGGGCGAGCGCCTTGGCGCAGGCAAGGTGGGCATGGGCTCCGTGGCCGAGAATGCGCAGGAAGTAGCGAGTGTGGACTCAGCGCCGCTGTCGGACCGCGCCCGAGAGATGGTGCGGCACTCGGATAATGTCATGGCCGAGGCCATTGCGCGCGAGTTGGCCGTGTCCCGCGGTAAGGAGGCGAGCTTTGAAGGTGCCACGCAGGCTACGCTCGCGGTTCTGCGGGAGCAGGGGTTCGATGTCGAGGGTGTGGATATTAAGGACAATTCCGGGCTCTCGGTGGACAATCGGCTCACGGCCGGGCTCTTGGCGCAGCTTATTGATGGGGCGGTTGAGGATCCGCGCCAGCGCCCGTTGGTCTCCTACCTCCCAGTGGCCGGCGGTGATGGCACCTTGTACGAGCGCTACGGGGATTCCGCGGCCAGGGGCTATGTGCGCGCCAAGACCGGCACGCTGACTGGGGTTTCGGCCCTGGCCGGCACCGCACAGGGCAATTCGGGTCGCGTTTATGCCTTTGCTTTCCTGGTCAATGACGGCGATATCTTGGCCGCCCGCAAGGCCCAGGACGCGTTGGCTTCTGTTCTGCATGAGTTCTAAAAAGCCCTTCTGGCCGCGGGTTTCTCCGCACTTTTTGGCTTGTCGACGCGGCGTGCGCACTGCAGCCCTCAACCCCGCCGTGGCGGTGGGGCTTTCTGGAGGCGCGGACTCGCTGGCGCTCACGGCGGCGCTCGTGGCGGAGGGACATGACGTGCTTGCGCTGTGTGTGGATCACGGACTGCAGGACGGATCGAGGGCGCAGGCCGAGCGCGCGGCCGAGCAGGCACGACAGCTAGGTGCGCGGGCGCAGGTGCTCAGCGTTAAGGCCGGCGCGGGGGCGGGCCCGGAGTCGATGGAGGCGGCCGCGCGGGTGGCGCGTTATCGGGCCCTAGCCGCCGCCTGTGCGGCCGAAGGGCTAGAGGTAGCCGTGGCGCACACGGCCGATGATCAGGCCGAAACGCTGCTGCTGGGCGCGCTGCGTGGGCGAGTGGCCGGCATGAGTGAGCGCAGCGAGGTGGAGGGCGTCCACGTGGTGCGGCCGCTGCTGAACGTGCGCCGCGCCGATACCGAGGGCGCCTGCGCAGAGCTGGGCCTTTCGGTATGGCAGGACCCACAGAATGCGGATACAAATTTCCGCCGGGTGGCGCTGCGCCGCGAGGTTATCCCGCAGCTGAGCCACATCATCGGCGGGGATGCGGTGCCAGCGCTGGCGCAAGCGGCAAGCGACGCCGCGCTTGACGACGCCGCCCTGCACACCCCACCCACCACGGACTGCGCGGCACTGGCTGCGATGGCGGAACCGCGGCGGCGGAGAGCGATCGCGGCATGGCTGGTCAGCGAGGGAGTAGAGGTTACGCGGAGGGGAGTGGGGGACGTCGCTAAGCTGTGTACCCACTGGCACGGGCAAGGGCCGGTGGCCGTGCGATCGGCGCAGCAGGTGGGGCAGAGGTTGGAAGTAGCCCGTATAGGTGGCAAACTGGCACTATTGTCTGGTCATTAAAGGAGCGCACACGTGCACGACAAGAAAGACTTCGCCGTTCCCGCAAACCGCTACGGTGACGATGTAGAAGCAATCCTCATTGGCGAAGAGGAACTACAAAGCCGCGTCCAAGAACTCGCGGATATGGTCTCTAAAAAGTATGCCGACTCTGAGCAAGACCTGCTTTTGGTCTGTGTGCTCAAAGGCGCAGCATTCTTCCTTACAGACTTTGCGCGCAAGCTTTCCATTCCCTCCGAGTTGGAGTTTATGGCCGTGTCCTCCTACGGAGCCTCCACCTCGTCATCCGGTGTGGTGCGCATTTTGAAGGATTTGGACCGCGATATTGCTGGGCGCAACGTGCTCATCGTGGAGGACATCATTGATTCCGGCCTCACCCTGTCATGGCTTATCCGGAACCTAAAGGGGCGAAACCCCGCTTCGCTGAATGTGGTTACCCTGCTGCGCAAGCCGGAAGTAGTCAAGGCCCAAATCGATTTGCTGGACGTGGGGTTTGATATCCCGAATGAATTCGTTATCGGCTATGGGCTGGACTATGCGGAACGCTACCGCGATCTCCCTTACGTGGGCACCCTCCATCCCGATGTCTATACCACCAACTAAAATCGCGCAGTAATGAAAAACAACAAGATTCTTCGCTACGGCGGGATTGCGGCTTTAATCCTTATCGCGCTGTATGCCTTCACCTTCTTTAGCAATGATGCCCGCGGTTACGTGCAAGCGGATACCTCCGTTGCGCTGACCCAGCTCAAAGACAAAAACGTCGATGAGGTGGAAATCGATGACCGCGAGCAACGCCTGCGCATCAAGCTCAAGGACGAAATCACGGTAGACGAGCGCGACGGCGTGCAGGAGATCGTGGCCAAGTACCCGGCTCGCGCCTCCGAGCAGGTCTTTAACGCCGTCAAGGATTCCGGTGCCGAGAAGTACCAGACCAATGTCACGCAGGAATCCTTCTTAGGCTCCATGCTGAGCATGCTGCTGCCGATGATCATTCTCTTCGGTGTGCTCTTCTGGCTCATGTCCCGCATGCAGCAAGGTGCCGGCGGCATGTTTGGTATCGGCGGTTCCAAGGCCAAGGAACTGACCAAGGATATGCCGACCAATACCTTTGAGGATGTGGCCGGCGCAGACGAGGCCGTGGACGAGCTGCAGGAGATCAAGGACTTCTTGGAAGACCCGACCCGCTACCACGAGCTGGGCGCTAAGATCCCGCGTGGCGTGCTGCTTTATGGTCCTCCGGGCACCGGTAAGACCTTGCTCGCCCGCGCCGTGGCAGGCGAGGCTGGTGTGCCCTTTTATTCCATCTCCGGTTCCGACTTCGTGGAGATGTTCGTCGGCGTAGGCGCCTCCCGCGTGCGCGACCTATTCAAACAGGCGAAGGAAAATAGCCCCTGCATCATTTTCGTGGACGAGATTGATGCCGTCGGCCGCCAGCGCGGTTCCGGCACCGGCGGCGGCCACGATGAGCGCGAACAGACGCTTAACCAGCTCCTAGTAGAAATGGACGGCTTTGGTGACCGCGAGGGCGTTATTCTTATCGCCGCTACCAACCGCCCGGACATCCTTGATCCGGCGTTGCTGCGACCGGGCCGCTTCGACCGCCAAATCCCGGTCACTAACCCGGACCTGGCCGGCCGCGAGCAGATCTTGCGCGTGCATGCGAAGAATAAGCCGCTGGCAGAAGAGGTGGACGTAGCGCAGCTGGCAAAGCGCACCGCCGGCATGTCTGGCGCGGACCTGGCCAATGTACTCAACGAGGCCGCGCTGCTTACCGCTCGCATCGGCGGCAACGTCATTACCTATGACGCCTTGGAAGAGGCTACCGACCGCGTGGTGGGCGGCCCGCGCCGCCAGGGCAAGATCATCTCCGAGCACGAGAAGAAGGTCACCGCTTATCACGAGGGTGGACACACCCTTTCTGCGTGGGCGCTCAAGGACATCGAGCGCGTCTACAAGGTCACCATTCTGGCCCGCGGTCGTACCGGCGGCCACGCCATGACCTCGCAGGAAGATGATAAGGGCATGTACACCCGCGACGAGCTCTTCTCCCGCTTGGTTTTTGCCATGGGCGGCCGTGCGGCCGAGGAGCTGGTCTTTGGCGCGCCGACTACCGGTGCGTCCTCCGATATCGAAAACGCCACCAAGATTGCTCGTTCCATGCTCACCGAGTACGGCTTCTCGCCGGAGCTCGGCACCGTGAAGTACGGCAAGGAGCAAGGCGATCCCTTCAGCCAGATGGGTGGCGGCGGCTCCATCGATTACTCAGATGAAGTTGCCTCCAAGATTGATGAGCAGATGCGCTACCTGCTCGAGCGCGCGCACGAGCAGGCCTATGACATCCTGCGCAATAACCGCTACTACCTGGATAAGCTGGCCGAGGCTCTGCTGGAGAAGGAAACCCTGCGCCGCCCCGACCTGGAGCGCATCTTCGATGGTATTGAGCCGCGCGAGGCCTTTGACGTCTTCCCAGGTGAAGATGATCGCTTCCCGCGCCAGATTGGTTATGCCCCAGTGAAGACGCCGGTCGAGTTGGCCAAGGAGCGCGGCGAGGAGCTGCCTAAGCGCATGACGCTTCTCGATGCCTCCCGGGCTGCCCGCGAGCGTCGCCTCGCCGGCGAAGAGCCGAAGGGCGAGGTGGGCTTCAACTTTGGCCAGCACGCCGGCGATTATGTCGATCCGGATACTGCCCGCGAGCTAGGCAGCCGCCCCACCAAGGAAAGCAAAGACACCAAGTCAAGCCAGCCCACCCAGCCCGACCAGCCGACACAGTCGGCCCGTGACACCCAGTCCGCTCAGGCTGCCGAAGCTGCCGACCGTCCGGCGGTGCGTCCGACGGCGCGTCCCGCCACCGGCGGGGGTAAGCACCACAAGCCGGATGCCGACCGAGATACTGAGGCTGAGACCCGCCAGTGGTTTACCCCTGGCTGGGATGAGAAGGATCGCCGCAAGAACCCCTATGCGCGCGAGGACGACAAGCAAGAAGAAAACTAATGCCTGATAATCACATTCCCGCCCGCGCCCCCTTCGACCAGGATCGGGCAGAGGCGGCGGTGCGCGAGCTCCTCCTTGCGGTGGGCGAAGACCCCGACCGGGAGGGCTTGCGCGAAACCCCGGCCCGCGTGGCCCGCGCCTACCGTGAGGTCTTCGCCGGCCTGCACGAAGACCCAACTGAGGTCTTGCACAAGACCTTTGCCGAGGATCACCAAGAACTGGTCCTAGTGCGCGATATTCCCATTTATTCCACCTGCGAGCATCATCTGGTGCCCTTTTACGGGGTGGCGCATATTGGCTACATTCCGGGTAAGGACGGCCATGTCACCGGGTTGAGCAAGCTCGCCCGCCTGGCAGATATGTACGCCAAGCGCCCGCAGGTGCAAGAGCGCCTGACCCAGCAGGTGGCCGATGCGCTCGTGGAGGTCCTTGGCGCGCAGTCCGTCATTGTGGTCATCGAGTGCGAACACTTGTGCATGGCCATGCGTGGCATCCGCAAGCCCGGCGCGACGACGACTACCTCCGCGGTGCGTGGCGGATTCAAAAATAACGCCGCCTCCCGCGCTGAGGTGCTCAGCCTGATTCGCAGCTAAACCCCCGGTTCACCACTTCCAGCGATAAGGAGCACGCCATGCAGCAGGCAACTTCGGTTTCGGATCTGAGCATCGCCAACCGCACGCTCGTGATGGGCATCGTCAACGTCACGGAGGATTCCTTCTCCGATGGCGGCCGGTGGTTGGACTTCGATGCCGCCATTAACCACGCCCGCGAGCTTGTGAACCACGGCGCGGACATGATCGACGTCGGCGGCGAGTCCACCCGCCCGGGTGCGGTCCGCGTGGAGGCGGACGTCGAGGAGCGCCGCGTAGTTCCCGTCATTAAGGCTCTGAGTGAGATGGGCATCCGCACCTCCGTGGATACGATGCGCGCTTCGGTAGCGCGTGCGGCGGCAACAGCCGGTGTAGACATGATTAATGATGTCTCCGGCGGCTTGGCCGATCCAGAGATGTATCGCGCCATGGCCGAGGCCGGTGTGCCCGTGTGCCTCATGCACTGGCGCACGCTGCAAGAAGGCGCGTTTGGCTCCGCAGCCGGCAAAGCCGACCACGGAGGTGATGTGGTGCGCGATGTGCACGAGACCCTCGAGCGCCTGGCGAATAACGCGCTCGAGGCTGGCGTGCGCCGCGATAATATTGTGCTCGATCCGGGCCTAGGCTTTGCCAAAACCCCGCAGGATAACTGGGCGCTGCTCAAGGCGCTGCCGGAATTCCTCGACGCTGAATTCCCCATGCTGGTAGGTGCTTCGCGAAAGCGCTTCCTCGCCGCCATTCGGGAGGATCGTGGCGTGGAATCCAGCCCGCTGCTGGCCGACCCTGCTACCGCGGCCGTAACCGCCATTTCTTCCCAAATGGGCGCGTGGGGCGTGCGCGTGCATGAGGTCGCCGTTTCCCGCGACGCCGTAGATGTAGCGGCAGCATGGAACGCCGGCGAGGGCTATACAGGCGGAGGCAATGCCAGTGGCAGTTATAACAATGGTGCCGATGGAAACGGCACCATGAAATCTACCGCCCTACCGCGCAACCCTGAGGAGTAAATCATGGCAGACCGCATCGAGCTCACCGGCCTGGAATGCTTTGGCTACCACGGCGTCTTCGAGGAAGAAAAGCGTACCGGCCAGCCGTTCATCGTGGATATCACCTGCTGGTCCGAGTTCGCCGAGGCCGCCGCAACCGATGATCTGACCAAGACCATCAATTACGCCGAGCTTGCCGACGTCGCCGCAAATATCATCGAGGGCCCCGCCCGCGATCTCATCGAGACCGTGGCCAGCGAGGTTGCCGAAACTGTCATGGATACCTTCGAAGGCCTGCACGCCGTTGAGGTCACGCTCCACAAGCCGAAGGCACCGATTCCGCGCACTTTTGCCGATGTCGCCGTGGTCGCCCGCCGCTCCCGCAAGCACGCGAGGACGCTCTAATGCGTGCGGTGCTGTCCATCGGATCCAATATGGATGACCGCGTGGAGCTATTGCGTACGGTATTCGAGGAATTCGCCGGCGACATTGTCGCCGCCTCGCCGGTCTATGCCACCCCGCCGTGGGGAGTAACGGACCAAGATGAATTCCTCAACGCCGTACTCATCGTGGATGTCGACGAGTCACCCAAAGAACTCCTGCGCCGCGGGCAGAAGCTCGAAGAGGCCGCCGAGCGGGTGCGCGTGCGCCACTGGGGACCGCGCACGCTGGACGTAGATATCGTCGATATCGAGGGATACACCTCCGACGACTCGGAGCTCACCGTCCCGCATCCTTATGCCCATGAGCGCGCCTTCGTACTGATTCCGTGGTTGGCGGCCGATGGCGGTGCTAGGTTGAGTGGGGAGGGCGTCGCCAAGCGGGTAGCAGCACTCGACCCGAAGGAGCGCGCAGATATTCGCCGGCTGGGCATGATGGAGGAGCTATGAAACGGACCTCGTTGGGTGCCCTCATTGGCACCGGGGTCTTCTTTGCCGCCGCAGCGGCAATCCTCACCACGCGGTTTTATGGCTCCATGGTGCAAATCCCGGTAACGGTGTCAGCCACGTTGTGGCTCATGGCCGTCATCTGCTTAGTGCTGACCTGGAAGGTGGACCAAGCCACCGCGGACGAACACGGCATTGGCCTGGATAATTCGCAGCTCAACCCCATGACCATCACGCAGTTCATGCTGGTGGGCAAAGCCTCGGCGTGGACCGGCGCAATAGTAGGTGGTATCTATGTCGGCATTGCCGTCTACGTCATCCCCAACGCCGGCACCCTCGCGGCTGCCTCCGATGACCTGGTGGGGGTCATCGCCTCTGCGCTCGGTGGCCTTGCGATGGCCGCTGCTGGCCTGCGTCTGGAGCGACACTGCGAGACCCCGCCCCCACCTGATGGGGTACAGGCGGTACATTAGTGAGCATGACTGAGCCGCGCTCTTCTTCTAGCAATACTCCCGCCAAGACGACCAAGCCGGATCTGGGCCAGATTGGGCTCATCGTCCTTGTGGTGCTGGCTGTACTCGCCAGCATCGTTATGCTGATTTCCGGTTCTGCCGCAGCGCTTAAGATCGCGCTCATTGCCGCCCTGTGGGCCGCCGTGCTCGGATTTTTCCTGGTGATGCGCTATCGCCGCCAGGCCCAGGAGTCTGTCACCAAGCTAGAACTGCAGGAGCGTGCCCACCGAGCCGAGCTGAAGCAAGCCCGCGCCGCCGATGGGCAGCCTCTGCCGGA
Organism: Corynebacterium yonathiae; assembly: GCF_022288805.1. GTDB lineage: Bacteria > Actinomycetota > Actinomycetes > Mycobacteriales > Mycobacteriaceae > Corynebacterium > Corynebacterium yonathiae. Next base: position 22,394 of record NZ_JAKOPM010000012.1, on the reverse strand, counting down.
CCAGGAATTGCTCGATGAGATCCGTACCGAGCTCTCCTCCATCCGCAAGCAGATTGAGGACCTCTCCGGCCACGAGTTCACCTATGAACCAGCCGCCCTGCATGCTGAGGCCCGCCGCATCATGCAGCTGGAGGCCCAGACCGCAGCCGCCGCGCGTCCGAGTGCGGACGATGGCAATGTGGATTTCACCCAGTCCTCTTCCGGTGCTCCGTCTGCCGATGCTATCGCCGGCCGTCTAGGCAACCAGCCGTCCGCGGCGCATGCCGAGTCCAACCCGCTCAATGACATCATTAGCGAAAAGACCCGCGCGCAGAGCACCTCCGGCAAGGCTTCTGGCGCCTCCACCTTTGATACCGGCGGTTTCCAGGCGGTGCGCTGGGATACCGGCGGAGATGACTCCTTGAAGACCACCCACGCTTCCGCCTCCAGCGAACACCACGGTAGCCACCGCAAGCCGGAGGCTGCGACCACAGCCACTGATGAGACCCAGGACATCCCGCAGCAGCCGGCGTCGCAGCACGATGAGCGCGCGGAGTACCCGGGCTCTGGCCAGCACGTGGCCGCAGAGAAGTTCGAGCCGGTACGCCAGAAGGCGGCCCGATCGCACCATCGCGCGGCCACCGAAGAGCCCGATTCCCGCGGTCGCCGCCGCAGCGATGATAAGCGCGAGGGCGCGGTATCCGTGGCCGAGCTTTTAGCCCAGGCGAAGAAAAAGAAGGATAAATAAATGCGCCCGCCACGCATGCGGGTAGCTCTCTTCGGCCGCAGTCTGGCCGGCTTTACCTTGGCCAATGCCATGGAACGCGCCGGCCATGAAGTGCAGATGCTCTCGGACCCAGCCGAGCTTGCTTCCTTCGAGACTCTCATTATCGCCGTGGGCGATGCCCGCCTGGAAGCCACCGTGGAGCTGCTCGAACCCCATGTTCATCGTGGGCTAATCGTCTTCCACACCTGCCTTTCACGTGGGGTGCAGGTATTGGATCCGCTAGAAACTCACGGCTGTGTTGTCGCGGCGCTCGCCCCATTTACACTTAAGCGTTGGGCAGTGACCACCCTGGATGAGTTGGGCGAGACCGTGGTGGAACTTAATATCGCCGAGTTTCGCGCAGAGACCGTGGCACTTTCCGACGCCGAACGTGCCCCCTTTGCCGCCCGCGCCTACTACGCCGAAATGCTTCGGCACTTGCATATCTCTGCAGCGGTTGATGCCCATTTCCTCTCGCCTTCAGAAGAGCCGCCCCTGGTGGGGGAGGACATGGACACCGAAGAAATCATCGCCGCCTATCGCGGCGCCACCGATCCCGGCCTACGGCGCAGCTACGTGGAGGTTGCCCGCCGCTTAGGCGAGGTGGATGGCCGCGAAGAGCTAGAAATGTGGGCCCTACAAGAGGAGAGCCGATGAGCCTAGAGCTAGGAAACGCCACCGTCATAAGCGAGATTGAGCGCATCCGCATGGTCGGCAGCGCTTTTCATAAGACCGGCCGTCCAGTGGCGTTAGTGCCGCTGACTACGGGCGTGCACGCTGGCCATATTGCGCTGGTGCGCGCGGCCAAGCATATCCGCGGTGCGGTCACCGTCGTGGCCCTGCAGTCCCCGCGCGAGGAGGGCCTTGAGCTCCTGCGGGCTGAGGGCGTGGACATCGTGTGGGACTACTCGCCCGAATCCTTGTGGCCGCATGGCCGCCGCATTGCCGTGACCCCAGCCAACGCCGCGACCACCTTGGAGCCACATCTCAGCAAGGATCTCACGCTCTACCTTGCGCTCATTCTGACGCTTTCGCCTACCGACGTCCTGTTCGGCGAGAAAGACTACGAGCTCCTCCTTGCCCTCCACCACGCAGCCCAGGACTTCCACCTGGGGGTTCGCGTGCAAGGCGTTCCGGCCGTGCGTATGCCCGATGGCGTGGTAATGAGCCTGCGCAATACCAACGTGCCCGCCGAATCCCGCGATCAAGTAGCGGCCCTATCGGCAGCGCTGACCGCCGGCGCTCATGCAGCCGAGGCAGGGGCAGACAAGGTCCGTGAGGTCGCCGCGGAGGTGCTGCGCGCAGCGGGTGTTGAGCCCGAGTACCTCGAGGTGCGCGGCCGCGACTTAGGAACCCCTCCCGAGGAGGGCGATGCCCGCCTGCTTGTTGCGGCTACCATCGGCGGCGTCCGGCTCATCGATAATGTGGGCCTGCCGCTGGGCATCGGCTTTAATAATATTGAAGAACACGAAGCCAAGGCAGAGCTCGAGCGCGAACAGCAACGCGAGCAACAGCGCGCACAAGATGCCGCTTTTCAGCAGCTATCGGAGGACTAATGACCGATATCCAGATCCGCGACCTTGACCCGCGCGATGAACCCGCGGCCATTTCTTTTGCCATCGAAGGTATGCATCTGCATTGGTTTGTAAAAAGCCGGCGCTTCGAGCGGGCCTATGGCCGTTATTTTTGGGATTTAGAGTGCGCCAAGGCCACCGATATTCTGGCCGCTTATGATGGAGACCGCTTTCTTGGCGTGCTTTTGGCCTCCATGAAGGGCAAGCCCGCTCTGCCGTATCCATGGTGGCGAAAGGCTTATGTCCACGCGGTGGAAATTTTCAATAATCTGCGCCCCGGCGGGCACCGTGATGACTATGACTCTGCCAATAAGGACATGCTGCTCAAGTACTTGGGCGAGCATCCCATTGACGGCGAAATCGGCTTCCTGGTAGCTGACCCTAACTCCGGCGTGAGCGGCGTGGGCACCGCGCTGCTTGAGGCCTTCGAAGCCCGCCACGCGGGAAAGAATATCTACCTATTTACCGATGATGGCTGTACTTATCAGTTCTACGACAGCCGCGGTTTTACTCAGGTGGACGAGCGCACCATCGCGGTCAATGAGGACCGCGACTTGGTGTGCATGCTCTATGTGCGCCGCTTGGGTGCACCGCAGACCTAGCGCGCCAACGCCCCCATCGGGTCCCAGGCCGGCAGGGCGGTCACAGACTCGGACTGCAGCGCCGCTTGGTATTGCTCCGGCAGGCGGGAGGGGTGCACGGCGATTTCGAAGACGAATTCGTCGAACCAATCATCCGCCATGGTCCAAAATCCCTTATCGGCCTTCTTCGAGCCCCAGGAATTTTCCACGCGCCAGCGGTTAACGGTGCCGTCTTCAGCGATATCGGCGCCAGTTAAGACCATCGCATGCGTCATCAAGGACTCGTGCAGGCGTAGACGCTGCGCCTTGTCCACATCCATCTGCACGCCGTAGAAGGCCTCATAATCGTGCAGGTGCTTGGCCCATACGCCGTGCTCATCATCGGATTGCTGGTCGGTATCGCAGCCGAACCATACCGGCTGACCATCTTCGATGGAGGCACGGGCGGCATCGCGCAGCACCTCGATTGGGGCGTTGAGGTAGGTCACGCGTTTACCGGCCACATTGCCCAGATAATCCACGGTGTAGAGCTCACCATAGGCATTGCGCGGATCATTGACCACGCACACGTACTCGCTGAGATCCGCCGGCAGGTATTCCTTAGCAAACTCCTGCGGGGTATAGGTGCCTGCGCGGTGGAATTCATCGTCCTTATCGCGGTACTGCCACACGAAGTCCTCGGGCGGCAGGCCAAGGTTGGCGGTGAGGATACGGTAGACGTCGGCAAGCGCCTGCTCATGCGCGCCCTCTTCGCCGCTGCGGATACGATGTGCGGCGCGGCGCAGCACGGTCTGTAGGTTGCGGTTGAGCATCGCCGTGGCCTCGGAGGACGCAGTCTCCGGCATGGCGTACTGCGGTACCACGCCGTACTTTTCCACCAGGGCAACGAACATGGACCACTGGCCGCCGTCATCGATGGGGTCATCCATGAGCTTGGTCACCGTGCGGTCCGTAAGATCGCGGTCCTTCAGCTCAGCCATGGCAGTGAGGAACCAGTTGGCCTTCTCGAGCTTGTCAAAGAAGTAAATATAGGTCTGGGAAAGCTCAAAATCTTTAAGCTTGGCCTTGTCCATCAACCCACCGCGCAGGGAATTCAGGCCGGCAAAAATCCAGCAGCGGCCAGAAGCCTTCTGGTCGGCCACACCCCAGGAATCTAGCTTATGACTGGTTACCCGGTTAAGGGAGTGCAGTACCTCGCGGTCGAGGCTGAGCTTGTCGACGCCTTCTTGAGCCACCCCATTGCGCAGCATACGTAGCGTGGCATCGCCGGCGAGCTCAGTATTGGCGGCATGAACCTCGTTCGGTTTAATCTCGGTCATTTCTCGATTCTCCTTAGTTCATCCGGTCCCAAAGGGGAAGCTCAATCGGTTCGGTGGTTAGCGCCTGGGCGAGCTCCTCGCTCAGGTGCTCCTTGCGCACGGCGATATGGAAGATGTTCTGGTCAAACCAGGCATCGGCCATCGTGGCAAACCCTTTGCCCGGCACATCCTCGCCGTCTTCCTTGCGTGGTGGCTTGGAGCCCCAGGAGTTCTCGACGCGCCAAGCTCGGTCCCCATCAACACCGGTGAGCACCATCGCGTGGGTAGGTGCGGTCTCGCCGGAGGTAAAACGCTCCTCCTTAGTCATGGTGGAATCAATGCCGTAGAGGCCATCGGTATCCACTAAGCCTTCGTCCCATACGCCGTTAAGGAATGAGAATTGGCGGTTAACATCGCAGCTAAACCACACCGGCTCACCGGCGGCCAAGCTGCGCTGGGCGGTCTCTTTCAATTCGGCCGCGCTGACGTTGAGGTACTCCTGCGGTGCGCCGCCCAGTACATTGGTCTCTTCGGCGCTGCTAAATACGCGATGCTTGGGGTTGGCGGAGCGGGGGTCATCGGCCAGCACCACGTACTCGTCCAGCTTCGGCAGGTACTTATCTGCAAATTCGCGCGGAGTAGAGTGCAGGCGCACGAATTGCTCGTCCTTGGTGCGATACGCCCAGGTAAATTCTTCCGGCGGGGTGCCTAGGTGGATGGCGAGGATGCGGTGGAAATCCTTGCGCGCCTGAGCAAGGATGTCCTCGCGCGGGCCATCTAGCGCGGCGGCGCGACGCACCACCGTGGCAAGATCGCGGTTCATTTCCGCGGTATTGCCAGAAGAACGTACCTCCGGCATGACCTCGGCAGGCACCACGCCGTACTTGGACACTAGGTTGCTAAAGAAGCACCACCAGCCGCCATCGGCCCCGGCGTGGTCTAAGACTGCGGCGACGGTGCGGTCATCCCAGCCGGCGTCCTTTTTATCCAGTAACTGGTTAAGCACCAGGTTGGCGCGCTCCAGCTTGTCAAAGTATTGCAGGTAGGTAAAGGAAAACTCGAAGCTATCTACGTTGAGCGCCTTGGCTGCACGGTGGCGGAAAACGTTCAATGCCGCAAACATCCAGCAACGGCCCGAGCGTTTCTGGTCCGAGACATCCAAGCTATCCAGCTTGACCTCGGTGGTGGGGTACAGGGCGGTAATGCGGTCGCGGTCCAAGGCTGCCTTGGCAGCCCCGACATTGGTGATGGCGTTGCGCGCGATGCGCAGCCGTGAATCGGCCGCAGCCTCCGTGCGCAAGTGGGATAGAAATTCTGTGGTGAGCAAAGTCATAGTTTCGGTTTTAGCAGACCCGGGCCCACAGCAGCGCGGGCGGGTGGAGCTAGAGATGTGCCGCCAGCTTGCCGACGACCCCCGGAATCCCTACTTCCTCCGGCAGCCACGGAACCTCGCGCACCGGGGTATCTGGGAGCTTGGCGCGCAAAAGCGCGAGTGCCTCATCTTCAGCAGCGCGCCGGGCGGCAAGGAACTCTCCTTGGTTCGCAGGGGTGCGCCGGTTAACCAGCATGGAACCCACGTGCACGCCATTTTCGGTGAGGTCTGCGTGAAATTCCGCCGATTCCAGCACGGGCAGGCGTTCGGCGGTGAGCACGATATGGAAGACCGTGCGCGGGGAGGTGAGTGCGGCGCGCAGTTGAGCAAAGCGTTCGCGACGCTGGAATAAGGTCGCGCGAATTTCTTGGTTACGCCGGTCAACAGGATCATTCTCTGCGCCGCTGCCTTGTGACATCCCGCGCACCAGCGAGCCGAATTTATCGGATTTTTCGCGCCGAAAGAGTAACCCATCGGTGTAGGCCGCCATGATTTCTGGCAGGGCCATGAGCCGTGAAGTGTGCCCGGAAGGGGCGGTATCGAAGATGAGATAATCGAAGTCAGGTTCTTCCACGACGAGTGCTGCGATGCGCTCCAGCAGCGCCGCCTCTTGCGTGCCCGGCGACTGCCTGGCCAAGTCGAGGTGCTTGGTGACCTCGCCGTGTAAATGCTCGGGCATGAAGCGGCGCATTGATTTTCCCACCTGCGCTAGGTGCTGCTCCGTGGTGCGCGCCGGGTCAATTTCGATGGCGGAGAGGGTAGGGGTGAGGGAAGTAGGGGCGTCGCCAAGCGAAGTGCCAAAGATATGCCCCAGGTTATGCGCCGGATCCGTAGAGACCAGGCAGACGCGGTGGGCATGAGATAGGCGCAGTGCGGTAGCAGTAGCCAAGGTGGTTTTACCCACCCCGCCCTTGCCACCGAAGAACATGATGGGGGCGGTCTCTAGCAACATTGGAAATTCTCCAGCGGGGATCGATCCATTCCCATGCGGGTATGCCAGGCGTGGAAATCCTCATAGACCAGCGGTAAAAGCTCCAGAGTGTAGTAGCTGGCTGGGTTGGGGATGCCAAGTGCCTCCGAGGCAACCAGCATCAGGAAGAGATCGTCTTCCTGCTGCTGGGCCTTGGCGAAGCTGGCGCGGTACGGGGCCTGGTAGAACTCGTTGAGCCCAGTCGCGAGGGCTCTTAGCTTATCGAGCATGTTCAGGCAGCGGGGCGTCAACGTCTTCATCAGACCACTCCAGCGGGGCCTGCTTGCGGGCGCGGGAGATAGCGCCAACGGCTTCTACAATCACCCAGATGGCAGCTACTACGATGATGACGTCCATGCAGAATAGTAGCCAGTTCTGGTTGATGAACAGGGACTTTAGCTGCAGTAGCGCAGCCCAGAGGGACATGGCGGTAACGAAGATGAGCGGGATGATAACCGGCCACGTCGGCCGGCGCAGGTGGGTAAGGATGACTACCACGATGGCCAAAGCAAGACCCGCCATGAGCTGGTTGGTGGTGCCAAATAGTGGCCAAATGGTCATGCCGCCCGAGCCATCCGCACCGGCGGAGAAGGTTAGGCCGAAGGCTAGGCCCACCGCAATGATGGTGGACACTATGGCCTTGATGCGTACTCCCATGATTTCTCCAATTTCTTGCACCACGAGGCGCTGCAGGCGCACGCCCGAGTCCATGGTGGTCGCGGCAAAGAGAACGGCCATGGTGGCCAAGATGGTGCCGGAGAGGGAAGTGGGAATCCCCATGCCCTCATTCATGAGTGCGCCGCCGCCTTGCACAAAGGCCTCCACGCCGCCGGCATTCCATTCGGAATAGATCTCTTCCCACTGCGCGGCGGTCTTGAAGCCGGCGGTAGTAGCGATGATGGTGCCCAGCGCGAGCAAACCCTCGCCCACAGCGCCGAAGTAGCCGACAAAGCGTACATCGGTTTCCTTATCAATCTGCTTGGAGGAGGTACCGGAGGCCACCACACCGTGGAAGCCGGAGATAGCGCCGCAGGCGATGGTGACAAAGAGCAACGGGAAAATACCTGGGGTGCCCTCCGGCACGGTATCGCGCAGCGCCGGTGCCGCAATATCCGGCCGGGTAATGAGGAAGGAACAGTACAAGATGCCCAGGCCCACAAAAAGCTGTAGGCCGTTGATGTAATCGCGCGGCTGCAGTAGCACCCACACGGGCAGCATAGATGCGATAAAGGCGTAGATGAATAGCAAGATTATCCATACGCCATTTGCGGGGATGCCCAGGACGGTGTCCGGCAGGACGACAGGGACGCGATCGCCGAGGATCATTAGCGCGTAGAGCGCGACAACGCCGACGATGGAGACTAGCGGCAGGTTCCAGTTGAAGCGGTAGATGGCCTGACCGATGAGCAGTGCGACAACGATGGCTCCCCACGTGGGGATTACGGCCGTGGGAGTGGATACCAGCAGGTTTGAAATTACCACGGCGAAGGCGGTGTTTACCATCAAAAGCAGCAGGAAGATGACGATGAGAAAGAGGTTGCGGCCGCGCTTGCCTATGTAGCGCCCAGACAAGGTGCCGATGGATTGGCCCCTGTGACGCTGCGAGGCCCACAGTGCACCGAGATCGTGCATGCCAGCAAAGAAGACGGTGCCGATGGTTACCCAAAGGAAAGCCGGTACCCAACCCCAGATGACGGCTACAGCCGGACCAATGATGGGAGCGGCGCCCGCCACGGAGGTGAAGTGGTGTCCCCACAAGACGTATTTATTGGTGGGAACATAGTCCACGCCGTCTTCCATGGTGTGGGCCGGGGTGGAGTAGTTCGGAGATAGCCGGAAAATGCTCTTTCCCAGGAACTTGGAGTAGAGCAGGTAGCCGGCACCCATCATCGCAATGCCGATGATGGCGAGGGCAAGAGAGTTCATGGTGTGCGTCTCCTCGGAGGCGAGTGGGTGGCGTGTATCACAGGTGCGAATAGTATGCCATAACTCACATATGAATTTGCCCGCGGGGGAGAGCTGTGGGTGGATTTATATTTAAAGCTGCTTGCAGCACAGCTAATAGAGCAGCCCGCCGTGGAGAGACGAAAGCGCGACCCTTGCTCGAGTAGAAACAAGGGCCGCGCGTTAGGGGCTTAAACTCTGCAGTGCTTACTTCTTATCGACGCCGATATTGCCGTCCTTCTTCCACACCACAACCACTGCCGGGCGAGGGGTGGACTTGCCGCCCTCTGGCCAGTGGGAGGTTTGCTTTTCAAAGGTGGCGTCATCAGTTTCACCTGGGTGCTGGACGTTGACCATGACGCGCTCATCGGTGACGATGGGGCCACAGGTTTCGGCGCCTGCCGGAACGGTAAGGAAGCACTTGAGCTCACCGCGGGTATCGCCCTCAGTGGTCACGGCGTAGAGTCCATCGTTGGACTCAAGGGCGTTGCCGTCCGTGGAGATCCATAGGTTGCCGTGGTTATCGAAGGCCAGGTTATCCGGGCAGGAAATCGGGGATACCTTCTCCTTGTCAAAGCCACCGAAGTAGGTATTAGCCTCCTTCGGGTCACCACAGACCAGGAAGAGGTTCCAGGTGAACTTCTCGCCAGCGTGGTCATCTTCAATTTCCATGACCAGGCCGTTCTTGTTCTCCTTGATAGGAGCCCACTCCATCGGCTCTTCCTTGTTCTTCTTGGCGTTCTCTCCGGTAGCGCCGCGGTATTTATTGTTGGTCAGGGACACGTAGACCTTTTCGGAGTCTGGGTGAACCTGCATATCCTCAGGGCGGTCCATCTTGGTCGCGCCCACCTTATCGGCGGCCTCACGGGTGTAGACAGCAACCTCTTCCGCGGACATGCCATCGACATGGGACTCAAACTTATTGTTTTCCGTATCGGAGGTCAGCAGCTTGATCCATTCACCCTTGCCATCAAAAGCGCCATCTTCTGGCAGTACGCCGGAGCCGTCAATCTCGTCGGCTGGGGAGTTGCCCTCTACCTTGGCCACGTACAGGGTGCCGTGGTCCAAGATGGTGAGGTTGTGCTCGATATCTCCCTCTTTGTACTTCTTGGTGGAGATGAACTTGTAGATGTACTCGAAGCGGGAGTCATCACCGGAATAGCACACAACGGTGCCATCAGAAGCGATGTGAATATTGCCTGCTTCGTGCTTGAAGCGGCCCAGTGCGGTGTGCTTGACCGGAGTGGACTTCGGATCCAGCGGGTTGATTTCTACGATCCAGCCGAAGCGGTTCGGCTCGTTCGGCTCCTTGGAGACGTCGAAACGCTTATCAAAGCGCTCCCACTTGCGCTGGGACTCGCCGTCTTCCATGCCGAAGCGCTCCAGAGACTCCTGTGCCTTCTTGTCATCCAGCTTGGCGTGTGCAAAGTACTGGTCAAAGTTCTCTTCGCCAGAGAGCATGGTGTTCCACGGGGTGATACCGCCGGAGCAGTTATTCAGGGTGCCCTTGACCTTCTTGCCGGTCTTATCGGCGGAGGTCTTGACATAGTCGGAGCCGGCTGCGGGGCCGACCAGGGTGAATTCGGTGGTGGCAGTGATGCGACGATTGAGCGGACCGAACTCGCGCTTGAGCTCACCGGTGTTGCCAACCTTGGATACTTCCACGATGGAGTGACCGTGACCAGCCCAGCCAATCTTGGCCTGCTCTTCGGTCGGGTTATCCGCATCGTAGTTGGGGAACATCTGCGGCTCGGTGGTGTACTCGTGGGAGCAGACGTAGATAAGGCGGTTGTCATCGTCCGGGTGCTCGATAAGGCCCGCAAAGTCATTGTTGAAGCCGAACTGCTTCTCAGCCGCCTCGGCGGTCTGATTCTTGTCATCGAATTCCGGTGCGTCCTTAAACAGCGGGTCACCCCAAGCGATGAGCACGGACTGCTCGTAGCCATCCGGGATGACTACTTCGTCCTTTTCGTTTGGCTGCACTGGGTCGAACTTCATGCCCTCTGCAGAAGTAAGCTCAACGTTCGCCTCAGAGGTCTTGCCGCCCTTGCCCTCGGAAGAAGAAGCCTCGTTGGAGGCATCATCCGGGTTGGAGCAGGCCGCTAGGGCGGCGCCACCGCCGACGGTTACGACGGACAGGCTGCCCGCACGCAGGGCGGTACGGCGGGAGAGCTGGTCACCAAAGTACGGGTTATCGGACTTGTTCTCACACTCACCAAAGCAAGCATTACCGCACTTGTAGGTGCAGGTAAGGCTAGAACGGGAAGATGCAAAGAGACTAGAGAGAAGGTTGCGGCCTTTAAGCGCCATTAGTACTGCTCCAAAGATAGTCGAAGAAATTGTTTAGACACGGGGACAGCCATATATAAAAGACAATCTTTGTAACTGTGCGTTGACCCCGAGGTGACAGTGAAGTGAATTATGAGTAAAACTTTTCCCGGGTCAGGGTGGCGTGGGCTAAATCGCGTGCTGCGGTGGGGATCGACTACCCTAGGCTAACGTGAGCGAGCAGAAGAATAATGAAGTAAACGATGTCCCTGAGCAGCTGCGCATCCGTCGCGAGAAGCGCGATCGCCTGCTGGAATCCGGCGTAGAGGCCTACCCGGTAACCGTTGAGCGCACCATCTCCTTAAAGGATCTGCGCCATGATTTCCGCGTAGTGGCGGAAGGCGAAGAGCCAGGCAACGAAGAAGGCGTAACCTACCTGGCCGCTGGTGAGGAAACCGAGGTCACCCACGCCATTGCCGGTCGCCTTATTTTTATGCGCAATACCGGCAAGCTGTGCTTTGCCACCTTGCAGGATGGTGACGGAACCCAGGTGCAGGCCATGCTGTCCCTCGCGGAGGTGGGCAAGGAGCGCCTCGACGCCTGGAAGTCCGACGTTGACTTGGGCGATTTCATCTCCGTGCGCGGCCGCGTGATTTCCTCGCGCCGCGGCGAGCTGTCCATCATGGTCTCCGAGTGGACCATGGCCGCTAAGTCCCTGCGCCCTCTGCCGGTGTCCTTTGCCGATATGGCAGAAGATACTCGCGTGCGCCAGCGATATAACGACCTCATTATCCGCGAAGATGCCCGCAAGAACGCCATGGTCCGCGTCAAGGTCATGCGCGCGCTACGCAACTACCTGGAAAGCCAGGATTTCGTAGAGATTGAGACCCCGATGCTGCAAACCTTGCACGGTGGTGCAGCCGCTCGCCCGTTTATTACCCATTCCAATGCGCTGGATATTGACCTTTACCTGCGCATTGCTCCAGAGCTGTATTTGAAGCGCGCCGTCGTGGGCGGCATTGACCGTGTCTTTGAAATCAACCGCAACTTCCGCAATGAGGGTGTTGACCGCTCCCACTCGCCAGAGTTTGCCATGCTGGAGACCTACGCAGCGTGGGGCGACTACAATGATTGTGCCCGCATGACGCGCGAGTCCATCCAGGCTGTTGCCCGCGATGTCTTCGGCTCGACCACCGTCACCCTTGCCGATGGCACTGAGTTTGACTTCGGCGGCGAAGAATGGCCGGAGATCGAGATGTACCCCTCCCTGAATGAGGCCCTGCAGCGCAAGTTCCCGGGCCAGCCGGAGGTCACCATCGATACCGACGTCGAGACGCTCAAGGGCATTGCAGACGTCATCGGCCTTGATGTCCCGAAGGACGGTGGCTGGGGCCACGGCAAGCTGGTGGAGGAAATCTGGGAGGTCCTGTGCGAGGACCAGCTGGAAGGCCCTATCTTTGTCAAGAACTTCCCAGTTGAGACCTCCCCGTTGACCCGCCAGCACCGGTCCGAGCCGGGCGTGACTGAGAAGTGGGACCTCTACGTGCGCGGTTTCGAGCTGGCTACCGGTTATTCCGAGCTGGTGGACCCAGTTATTCAGCGCGAGCGTTTTGAGGACCAGGCTCGCCTAGCCGCCGGTGGCGATGACGAGGCCATGGTGCTGGATGAGGACTTCCTCGCCGCTATGGAGCAGGGCATGCCGCCTACAGCCGGTACGGGCATGGGCATGGACCGTCTGCTTATGGCCTTGACCGGCTTAGGCATCCGTGAGACCGTGCTCTTCCCGTTGGTCAAACCTGAGCAGAAGTAGCACCTAGCGTCCTCTCGCTTGGCCGTCAGCGCGCGAGGCTGGCGGCTTGCCGTTTTCTGTGCGGCTCAGCGGAGCAGTAGTTCAACGGCTCAGTGGGCCGGCGGATTTATCACCTCGCAGGCGCTTAATGATGTTCTCGGCCGAAATCAGGCACATTGGCACGCCGACGCCCGGCACGGTGGTAGCCCCCGCATAGTAGAGACCTGCTACCTTGCGCGAGGCATTGCGCCCGCGCAAAAACGCCGACTGCCGCAGCGTGTGCGCCGGGCCGATGGAGCCGGCCGACCAGGCATGGTAGCGCTCGGCAAAATCGGCCGGGCCGAGCGTGCGCTTGACGACGACCCTCTCTCGCAAATCCGGCACCCCGGCCGCGGCTGCGATGCGGTTGAGGGCGGCGTCGGCAATCGCAGCAACGCGATCGGACTCCTCTGCGTGATAGGCATTGCCAAACCCTGGTGCCTCCGCGGCCGGCACCGGCACCAGAATGAAGAGATTTTCGTGGCCCGCGGGGGCTACGTTCGGGTCGGTGGCGGAGGTCTTGGACACATAGATGGACTCGGAGGCTCCCAACGGCCGAGAGGACTCTGGGCCGGAATAAACGGCGCGGAAATCCGGATCCCAGTCCTTGCTAAAGAGCAACGTATGGTGTGCCAGCTCGGGCAGCTCGCCCTTCACCCCGGCCAAGATGAGCACGGTACCCAGGCCCGGATTGCGTCGGCCCCAGTAGCGCTCCGGGTAGGTGCGCAGCTGCGGCGGCAAAAGCTGGGTCTCGGTGTGGTGCAAGTCCGCCGCGGAGACCACGATATCGGCGTGGATGGCGCCTTTGCTCGTGCGCACGCCCGTTACCTGCCGATTAGAGACCTTGATGGAGGTAACCTCCTCGCCCAAACGGAAGGTGGCGCCAAATTTCTTCGCTTGCCGGTAAATGGCCTGGACCACGGCGGCGAAACCACCCTGCGGGTAGCGCACTCCCTCCACCAGGTCGGTGTGGCTCATCAGGGAATACAGCGCCGGAGCTGCGGCCGGCTCGGAGGATAAAAAGACCGCCGGGTAACTCAGAATCTGGCACAGGCGGGCATCGGAAAAGGTCCGGCCCACATGCTGCTTCAGGCTCGTCATAAGCAGTGCTACGAGGCGAGAAATCCGGGTGCGAATATCGCGGTGGACCAGGTTGAGCGGCGCGGAGAAGGTGGTGTAGAGGAAGTGCTTGAGCGCCATGTCATAGGTATCGCTGGCTTGCGCCAAGTATTGGCGAACCTTTTCTCCCGCGCCGGGCTCCACGGACTCGAATAGCGCGGTGACTTCCTCGATACCGGAGTGCACGTTTATTAGGGAGTCGCCGTGGAACACGCGGTAGGCGGGGGAGAGGTCCACTAGGTCCAACTCCACCTCAGTGGAGGTGCCGCACAGCGCAAAGAAATGGTCGAAAGCTTCGGGCATGAGGTACCAGGACGGGCCAGTATCCCAGCGGAAGCCGGCTTCCTCATAGCTGCCGGCGCGCCCGCCCACCTCATCCAGCGAGTCCACAACGGTGACCGAGTAACCCTCGCGGCCAAGCAAGGCGGCGGTGGCGAGACCGGCGATGCCGGCTCCAATGACAACGGCGTGCATGGGGTTCTCCTTAATCCCAGTTTGGGTGCGGGGTGCGGCCGCGGCGGCGCGCGGCGCGGGCCGCAAGCCAAGCCTTGGTGTGATTCGGTACGGATACCCGTGCGGTAGCTAGGTCCGTAGCTGGCGTCGCAGCGAGGCGATTGGTGAGCTCGGCAAAGATATCCGCCGCCGCGCTCACGCCCACCCGCGTGGAGGCCGGCAGCAAGTCGATGGTGAGCGCGGCGGTTGCGAGCTCCTGGCGGATCTCCGCAATGAGCGCGGATTTGGTGGCTTCATCAATCCGGCCGGATGGGGCCTGCTGAAAATAGGTGCGGCCTAAAATGGAGCTATCCTCGCCCAAGTCACGCAGGAAGTTTATCTTCTGGAATGCCGAACCCAGCGCGCGGGCACCGCGTTCCATGGCTGTGCGGTCGGTAGCGGAGACGTTTTCCTCAGCTAAGAAAATCTGTAGACACAAAAGCCCGATAACTTCCGCTGAGCCGTAGATATAGTCCTGCAGCTCCGACGGGGAATATGCGCGATGGTTAAGGTCCGCGCGCATAGAGTTAAAGAAAGCAGCAAGGTGCTCGCGCTGGAAGTCACAGCGACGAGCAGTGATGGCATAAGCATGTACCACAGGATCAGTGTGCAGGCGCTGCTGCGGTGCGGCCAGGATAGTTTGCTCGTAGGCATCCAGCGCGGTGGCGGGATTGGTGTGGGCTTGGGCGGCGGCGCCGTCGACAAGCTCATCAGCAATGCGCACCACCGCGTACAGGTGGCGGATATCGGCGCGCACCCGTCCGCGCAAAAGCCGCGTGGCCAGGGAGAAGCTGGTGGAGTACTGCCCCATAACCTGCGCGGCCGCGCGGGAGGCCGCTTGGTCATAGCGAGTCAACATATCTGTCAACGTAGCATGCAGCCTATTAACGATTCGTGGCGTGTGGCTGCCCCTCAGCAAAGCCCGCAGCGGACTGCACTCCTACGGTGGCGCGCTCGTGGAACGTCGCCAAGGAATCCGCGCCGGCGTAAGTACATGAGGAACGCACACCAGAGACAATCCGGTCTACCAAGTGCTCTACTCCGCCGTGCTCGGGGTCGAGGTAGATGCGAGAGGTAGAAATACCTTCTTCAAACATCTCGCGGCGGGCGCGCTCAAATGCCTCGGTATCGGAGTTGCGGCCGCGCACCGCCCGGCGCGAGGCCATACCGAACGATTCCTTATAAAACGCGCCATCGGCGCCCTTGTGCAGGTCACCTGGAGATTCAAACGTGCCGGCGAACCAGGAGCCGATCATGACATTGGAGGCACCTGCGGCCAGTGCAAGGGCGACATCGCGCGGGTCTCGCACGCCGCCATCGGCCCAGACGTGGGCGCCAACCTCGCGGGCTGCCGCAGCGCACTCCAGGACGGCTGAGAATTGCGGGCGGCCCACACCGGTTTGCATGCGGGTGGTGCACATAGCGCCTGGGCCCACACCGACTTTGATGATGTCCGCGCCGGCCGCCGCCAGCTCACGTACACCCTCGGCCGTGACGATATTGCCGGCAGCAATGGGAAGCCCCAGATCCAGTGCTTTTACCTTGCGCAGCGCGGTGAGCATGCTGGCTTGGTGGCCGTGCGCGGTATCGATGACCAGGACGTCAGCACCGGCTTCCGCCAGGGCGCGGGCGCGGCCTTCCACATCGCCGTTGATCCCCACCGCAGCACCAATGTGCAGCCGGCCCTGCTTGTCGACGCCCGGCTTATACATCTTCGCCCTTACCGCCCCCTTCCTGGTGAGGATTCCGGCCAGGGTGCCATCCGCGTTGACCACCGGGGCTAGTTTGCGGGAGGTCTTGCGCAGCTTGGTGAAGGCCTCCTGCGGGTCAATGCCCACCGGCAACGTCACCAGATCCGTGGTCATTAATTGTCCAACGGCGGTGAAATTATCCTGCCCGCGCAGATCCTTCGGCGTGATGATGCCGATGGGCATGTCCCCGTCGACCACGATGGCGGCGCCGTGGGCACGCTTATGCAAAAGGTTGTTGGTATAGCCCACGGTGTGGTGCGGCTTCACGGTAATTGGGGTGTCATAGACCAAGTCCGCTGCCTTCACAGAGGCAATGGTCTCTGCGGCCGCTTCCAGGGAGAGATCCTGTGGCAGGATGGTCAGCCCGCCGCGCCGGGCTATGGTTTCGGCCATGCGGCGACCGGCGACGGCGGTCATATTGGACACGATGATCGGGATGGTATTTCCAGTGCCGTCCTCAGTAGTGAGATCCACCGACTGGCGCGATCCCACCTCGGAGTGGCTGGGCACCATGAAAACATCGGAGTAGGTCAATTCGTACGGCGGGCGGGAATCATTGAGAAAACGCACTGGGGGTTTACCTCACTTCGTACTCGGGTAGCGCGGGCTCACCGCGCGGAAGAAGACACTAAGATTATACTCCTCGACTTTCTCCGTACCCGCGAACTCAGTATCCTGTCTGGGTGTCTCAGAACCCAGATTCCCGCATTTCCGCAGAGGTAAAGATCAACCTCACCATTCTCGTCCTTGGCGCGATGGTGATGATCTTGAACGAAACCGCCCTTTCGGTGGCGCTGCCTACCATCATGGCGGATTTTGGCATCCCCGCTACCTCTGCCCAGTGGCTGCTTACCGGTTTCTTGCTCACCATGGGCGTGGTCATCCCGACCACTGGCTTTCTCATGGATAAGTTCACCACCCGGCAGATCTTCCTGGCCTCTTCGGGCGTATTCCTTGCCGGCACGGTGCTAGCGGCACTCGCCCCTGCCTTCGGCGTGCTGCTGGCGGGACGCGTGTTCCAGGCTGCCGGCACCGCACTGATGATCCCCACCCTGATGACGGTGGCGATGACTCTCGTCCCGCCGCAGCGTCGCGGCAGTGTCATGGGAATTATCTCCGTGGTCATTTCCGTGGCCCCAGCGCTCGGCCCTACGGTGGGTGGTCTCGTTTTGAGCATGTCCAGCTGGCACGTCATCTTTTGGACTATGGTGCCGATGCTTGGCGGCATCTGCGCCGCCGGCTACTTCCGTCTGGTCAATGTGGGAGATAAGCGCGATACCCCGCTGGATTTCCCTTCCGTTATCTTGTCCGTCATCGCTTTCGGCGGGTTGGTCTATGCTGTATCGTCCCTAGAAAACATGCTGGAGGGCGATGGCCTCATAGACATCATCGTTCTCGTGGCAGGCCTCGTGGCTTTGGTCATCTTTACCCGCCGCCAGCTGCGCCTAGCCAAAGACAACCGCGCCCTATTGGATATGCGCCCGTTTACAGTTCCCAACTTCACCGTGGCGGTACTTGGCATGCTGCTCATGTTCGGGCTTTTGCTCGGCGTGGTCAATATCCTGCCCATCTACCTGCAGACCTCGCTGGCGGTAAGTTCCCTGGTTACCGGGCTCGTCGTCATGCCCGGCGGTTTGCTCCAAGGTGGCATTTCGCCGCTGGTCGGCCGCCTCTATGACATCCATGGGCCCCGTCCTCTCATGATCCCCGGTGCCCTGCTCCTTGCTGCAGGCACGTGGTTGATGACTCTCCTCAGTGAAGAGAGCGCGGTATGGATGGTCATTGGCATGCACATCCTCTTTGCCCTCGGCATTGCGCTCATGATGACGCCGCTGATGACGACGTCCCTAGCCTCCCTGCCAGACGAGCTCTACTCGCACGGCTCCGCCATCCTTAATACTTTGCAGCAGCTGGCGGGTGCGGCCGGTACCGCCATTTTGATGACCTTCCTAGCCCGCGGGACCAAGTCCGGTGTGACTCAAGGTATGAATGAAGCCACCGCTACCGCCCACGGTGCACATTGGGCCTTCCTTTTCGCCGGCGCGCTGTCGCTGGTGGTTGTCGTGCTTGCCCCATTCCTCAAGCGCGTGCCATCCGCGGACTAGATTCCGGAGCAGAAGAAAGGCCCGCAGCGCAAAGCCTGCGGGCCTTAGATTTTAGGGTGCGATTTAGGAGGCACACAGCGGCAGGTTCAGCCGCCCTTCTTCAGCCTTATCGCCCCACACCAAAAATGCCGATTGCGTTCCTTCTACGGCCATGACGTAGGTAGGAACATCCGCGGTGGTCTCATAGCTTTGGATGGTGCACTGGTCATTGGAAAGCTCGACCGGTTCGGCGTCGGGAAGCATGGCATCGCGCTCCTCCACGCTGGGGTAGTAGGTCACGATATAGCTGAACCCATCGCCCGCGCAGGTAATTTTGGCCTCCTGGCCAGACTCCGGCTCGCGCGAGGAACATTCCGCCCCATCGAAGCCGTCCTGGCCGCTGCGGGACCCCACTAAGTCCGGATACGCATCCGCGAGGTTTTGCTCCTTGTCATTCCAGCTGGGGTAAGACAGGAAGAACCACAGCGCGGCGGCAGCAGCAATCGCAACCACAGCCAGCACAGTGATCAGCGCAATGAGGCCGCCCTTGCCCTTCTTCTGCTCGGGCGCCATGGGCTGCTGCACCATCGGCTGGACCATCGCCTGTGGCTGTGGCGGGGCGAATTGCTGCTGGGGGCGCGGTTCTGGGGCTTGCACGCGCGGGATCTGCGCGGTATCAAACTCCCGCTGCGGGCGCAGCTGAGCCACCACATCCTTGGCGCTGTCCGCCGTGCCAGTGGCTTTATATTCCGGGCACTTGCGCGCGACAAGTTGCTCGAATGCCTCTACCGCATTGCCGTGCGACTCGGGGGGCGGGCCGGCTGCGGTCAGCACCGAAAGCTGCCGGTGCTTGTCGACGCCTACCCGGGCCTCCCTCAGCCCATGGACCGCAAAGTCTGCCTGCTTGCGAGAGACCAAAAAGTCCACCGCACCGGCCAGGGGGCCGAAGATCTCCGCCGCGTCTGCGGGGCTGAGATTATTGGGTACTTGCGAAAGCTGGGTGCCGACAAACCCTTCGCGCACAATGAACTCTTGTCCGTCTGCGGTAGTGCCCGTGCCTACCAGCGGTGCGATAGCTGGGTGGTGCAATCCATGTAATGCGGTGGACTTTTCCACCATGCCGGTAATTCCTGGGGCGAAAATCTCCACGCTCAACGTCTGGTGCGTGGCTCCGTCTTCCACAGCGAAGAGCGTGGAGGAAGAAGCTTCCTCCACTACTGCCAATTCGTGCAGGTTGTGTTGGGTGGTAAAGAACTCAGGAAGTTGGGGCACGGTGGAGATTTCCTTAAACAGTGCAAACGAGGGGCAGGGAACAATAAAACGATTCTAGATTACATGCACATGCCCCTGTTCGCTACCGGCGTACACCCGTGTGAGCTGCGAATATGGCGAATTCTGGCGGTGTTGCGGGCTTCTGGGGTCAAAACCGGAAATTATCGGTTGATTGCCGCGTTAGAGTGGGTACCACATTAGAAGCGAAAGTATAGGGGAATCATGTTCGAGAGGTTTACCGATCGTGCTCGCCGCGTCATCGTCTTGGCGCAGGAAGAAGCACGCATGCTTAACCACAATTACATCGGCACCGAGCACATTCTGCTCGGCCTTATCCATGAAGGCGAAGGCGTGGCCGCCAAGGCGCTGGAATCCATGGGTATCTCCCTGGAGGATGTTCGCCGAGAGGTCGAGGAAATCATCGGCCAGGGCAGCCAGCCGCACACCGGCCACATCCCCTTTACCCCACGCGCCAAGAAGGTCTTGGAGCTCTCGCTGCGTGAGGGCCTGCAGATGGGACACAAGTACATCGGTACTGAGTTCTTGCTGCTGGGTCTCATTCGCGAGGGGGACGGCGTCGCTGCCCAGGTGCTGACCAAGCTCGGCGCCGATCTGCCACGCGTACGCCAGCAGGTTATCCAGCTGCTATCCGGCTATGAAGGTGGCCAGCAGGAGGGCGGTTCCTCCAATGGTCAGGGCTCCGGTCCGGTCGGTGCGGGCGCTGGTGCTGGCGCCGGCGCGGGTGGCCGCGGTGGCTCCGGCGGTTCCGGCGAGCGTTCCAATTCCCTGGTGCTTGACCAGTTTGGCCGCAACCTCACCCAGGCTGCCAAGGATGGCAAGCTGGATCCGGTCGTTGGCCGTGAGTCCGAGGTGGAGCGCATCATGCAGGTGCTGTCTCGCCGCACGAAGAATAACCCGGTCCTCATTGGTGAGCCGGGCGTTGGTAAGACCGCCGTGGTCGAGGGCCTGGCGCTCGATATCGTCAACGGTAAGGTTCCGGAGACCCTCAAGGATAAACAGCTTTACTCGCTGGACTTGGGCTCGTTGGTAGCCGGCTCTCGCTACCGCGGTGACTTTGAGGAGCGCCTGAAGAAGGTGCTCAAGGAGATTAACCAGCGGGGCGACATCATCTTGTTCATCGATGAGATCCATACCCTAGTCGGTGCTGGTGCGGCCGAAGGCGCCATTGACGCAGCCTCGCTGCTCAAGCCCAAGCTGGCCCGTGGCGAGCTGCAGACGATTGGTGCTACGACCCTTGAGGAATACCGCAAGCACATCGAGAAGGATGCCGCCTTGGAGCGCCGTTTCCAGCCGGTGAAGGTCGACGAACCTTCCCTGGATGACACCTTCCTCATTTTGAAGGGCCTACGCGATAAGTACGAAGCACACCACCGCGTGTCCTACACTGACGAAGCGCTGCACGCCGCAGCTTCCCTCTCGGATCGCTACATCAATGACCGCTTCTTGCCGGATAAGGCCGTCGACCTTCTTGATGAGGCCGGTGCCCGCATGCGTATCAAGCGCTTGACGGCTCCGAAGGGCCTGCGCGAGGTTGATGACCGCATCGCGGAAGTCCGCAAGGAAAAGGAAGCGGCCATCGATGCGCAAGACTTTGAAAAGGCAGCCGGCCTGCGCGATAAGGAACGCAAGCTGGGCGAGGAGCGCGCGGAAAAGGAAAAGCAGTGGCGCTCCGGTGACCTTGAGGAAATCGCCGAGGTAGGCGAAGACCAGATTGCAGAGGTTCTGGCGCACTGGACCGGTATTCCTGTGCTGAAGCTGACGGAGAAGGAATCCAACCGTCTGCTCAACATGGAAGAAGAACTGCACAAGCGCATCATTGGCCAGGACGAGGCGGTCAAGTCCGTCTCCCGCGCCATCCGTCGCACCCGTGCAGGTCTCAAGGACCCGCGCCGTCCATCCGGCTCCTTCATCTTCGCCGGCCCGTCCGGTGTGGGTAAGACCGAGCTATCGAAGTCTCTGGCTAACTTCCTCTTCGGTTCGGATGATGACCTCATCCAGATCGATATGGGTGAGTTCCACGACCGCTTCACCGCTTCTCGTCTCTTCGGCGCCCCTCCGGGATACGTGGGCTACGAAGAGGGCGGCCAGCTGACCGAGAAGGTCCGCCGTAAGCCGTTCTCCGTCGTGCTTTTCGATGAGATCGAGAAGGCCCACAAGGAGATTTACAACACCCTCCTGCAGGTGCTGGAAGACGGTCGACTGACTGACGGCCAGGGACGCGTCGTTGACTTCAAAAACACCGTCCTCATCTTCACTTCGAACTTGGGCACGCAGGATATCTCGAAGCCGGTGGGCTTGGGCTTTACCGGGGCCTCCGAAAACGACGCGGACGCCCAGTACGACCGGATGAAGCAGAAGGTCAACGACGAGCTGAAGAAGCACTTCCGCCCGGAGTTCTTGAACCGTATCGATGACATCGTTGTCTTCCACCAGCTCACCCAGGAGCAGATCGTGGAGATGGTCGAGCTGCTCATCGGCCGCGTGGCCAAGCAGCTGGACGAGCGGGACATGGGCATCGAGCTCACGCAGAAGGCCAAGGACCTGCTGGCAAAGCGGGGCTTTGACCCAGTCTTGGGTGCTCGCCCGCTGCGTCGCACCATTCAGCGCGAGATCGAGGACCAGCTCTCTGAGAAGATCCTCTACGGCGAGATTGGTGCCGGTGAGATCATCACCGTCGACGTCGAGGGCTGGGACGGCGAGTCTAAGGACAATACCGGTGCGAAGTTCACCTTCAGCCCACGCCCGAAGCCTCTGCCGGAGGATACCGAGGAGCCTCAGCTTGACGACGCCGAGGTACGCGACAACGACGTCGAGTCCACCGACTCCAGTGAGCCTGACCCCATCACCCCCGATGTCCCAGGCGACGGCGGTTCCACCGCCGCCGGTACTGACCTAGAGTCCAACTCCGATTCCGATGACGACGGCCACAACCCGCCACCAGCAGGCGCCGGCCAGCCGATGTAAACCGGAAAATTAAGACCACCCAGCTTCTCGCTTTTGAACTGGCCCCCGAAAGTTGGACTGGTTTAATTCTAGGCGGTTAGGGCTTCAAGGGTCTGATTTCGATATTGCATC
>NZ_JAKOPM010000011.1 GCF_022288805.1 Corynebacterium yonathiae | reverse complement strand
CTCAATCGGCATTCAAAAAGGCCAAATCTAACCCCCGCGACACGCCGAGCCAGACACACATTTTGACCCTTAACCCTAAATAAAGCAAACCCCTAGTCATTGACGACTAGGGGTTAGGCGTTCTGCGGAGACGGCGGGATTTGAACCCGCGGAGGTATTACCTCGCCGGTTTTCAAGACCGGTGCATTCGGCCGCTCTGCCACGTCTCCAAGTTGCGTATCGAAGGCAATCTCCTTGCCCAAGAAGCAACTTGGTCAGTCTACTAAATAGATGGCCCTGTTTCCCAAAAGGCCACCTTCAGTGCTCAAAATGATTACTCCCCCGAGGTCATTCGTGGCGCAGGACACATGAGCTCCGTTAGATTGGGCCCTATGACTACAACAAAGATGAAGGCAATCGTGCAGACCGATCCCCAGGAGCGTCGCTCCTTGGAACTCCAAGAGGTCGACGTTCCGCAACTGCAATCAGGCGAAGTGCTCGTCAAGGTGCAGGCAGCGGGCGTTAACCGCGGCGATATCCTGCAAACGATGGGAGCTTATCCGCCACCACCAGGGGCGTCAGAAATCCTGGGCTTGGAAGCAGCGGGCACCATCACGGACGCCGGGGATACCGACTGGGAGGTGGGCACCGAAGTGGGCTGTTTGCTCGCTGGTGGTGGCTACGCCGAATACGTTGCGGTCCCACAGGGCCAGCTACTCCCTCTACCCCAGGGGTATAGCGTTGAGGAAACCGCGGCGGTAGTCGAGGTTGGATGCACCGTCTGGTCCAACTTGGGCATTGAGGCGAACCTCCACGAGGGCCAACGTGTGCTTATCCATGGTGGAAGCGGTGGCATCGGTACTTTTGCCATTCAGGTCGCCAAGGCATTAGGCGCAGAGGTAGCGGTCACGGCCGGTTCGCAGGAGAAATTGGATCGCTGCCGCGAGCTGGGCGCCGACATTCTCATCAACTATAAGGAGCAGGACTTCTTAGATGAGTTGAAGGGAAGCTGCGATGTCATTTTGGACATCATCGGCGCAAAATACCTTGAAAAGAATATGAAGTGCCTAGCCAAGGACGGCAAGCTCATCATTATTGGCATGCAGGGCGGCACCAAAGCAGAAATTAACTTGGGAGCCATGTTGCCCAAGCGTCTGACTATTCAGGGTACGACGCTGCGCGCCCGCGACTTAGACGATAAGGCCCAGATTGTGGCCGGCACGGTAGAAAATGTCTGGCCCATGTTGGCAGACGGCCGAGTAAAGCATGCGCTGCATGCCACTTATCCGCTTGCCGACGCCGCCCGTGCCCACGCTGCACTCGACAGCGGTGAAGTCACCGGCACCCTCGTGCTTAGTGTTTAAGCCAGTGAGGCTACAACACGGGTGAGGTGTTCGACGTCGTGATAAGTGTTGAAGGGGCCAAGCGCAACGGTAACGGCGCCGCCGATTTCCTCCACGCCCATCTCCGTAAGCAACGGGGTCTGCGGGGCAAGCGTGGTGACCAGCCCATTATCAAAGAGACGCTTGTACACGGTCTCCGCCGGAACGCCCTTCACAGCAAAGGTAAGGCGCGGCAGGCGATCATCGGATGCGCCGGCGGCCGCCTCTCCCGTCACTCCGAGGATGTGTACGGCAGGCAAGGTGCTCAAGAAGGAATAAAGGTCGGCGCGTAGATCCTCGAGGTAGGCGCTGAGCGCATCCATGGAGGTGCGCAGGCGCTTGCGGCGCGAGCCGCTCTCCCCACCGGCGAGGGCGGCAAGATGGTCCACCAGTGGTCCGACACCACCGGCCAAGCCGGAGGAAATGGGCGTTTCCAGCTTGCGAGCACCCTTGCTGGCATGCACCGGATCGAGGGCATCGAGGCGGCGGAACATACGGGTATCGCGGAAGACTAAAGCCGCTAGCTGCGGGCCGCCCAGCAGGCCAAGGTCGAGACCCAAGATATCGGCACCGAGCTCATCGAAGTTGATGGGGCGGTAGGGCGCGATCGCGGAGACGTCGAGAAGCGTCCAGGCGCGAGAGCGTTCATGCACGGTGTCTATGATCTCTGCAGTGGGAGAAACCGTGCCCAATAGTTCGTGGGCGGCAGAGAAAGCGACGAGCCGCGTGGAGCCGTCGACGAGCTCGGCGAATTGGAATCCCGGCAACTCGCCTGTGCCCAAGTCTGGCTCGGCCCAACGGGTTTCCGCCTTGACCTCAGAAAACGCCGAGTACAAAGACGGCGGATCAAGCTTGGAGAGCACCAGCGAAGAATTACTGCCTAAAAGCGGACGGGCTGCGTGCGCCAAGGACTGGTACAAAACAGGCAAGGATGGCCCCAGCACCACGCGATCTGCCCTGGATCCGGTCAGATCCGCTATGGCCATGCGTGCGGCCGTGTAATTGCCATCGCCTTCCAGTCGCCCCGGCGCGGGAGTAGCGGAATGGGCACCGCCCGGGCCCTCCTGAGGCGCCACGGCGGTGGACATCCGGAAGGAGCGAGCCACGCCGGAGGCGACGCGCTCAGAGATCTGGGGGACCGCGTGCGCGTTGAGGTAAGTCCAACCATCAGATAGCCCGGTGTATAAACCGCGCACACTGAATACGTCGTAGTGTGCCGAAGCTCCTGCTGGCATTACGGTCCCTTCTTTTTCGCGCTAGGCATCGCCACACAGTGGCGGTCGGTTCCCTACTGTATACGCGTTTGGTCCAAGTTTCCCAAATCTGAATTTTTGCTGCATACCGCTGTTTTCGCAGGCTGGCGGCGTGTAGTTCCCGTTTGCCCAGCCCGCGCGCTAGGGTGTTGAGCGTGCAAGATAACAATCAACTGCGCGCTGATATCGCCCGCATGACCTCCCAGCCAGACGGCGAGGCCACCCCAGCGTCCCAGTCCGAGACCCTCAAGGCCGCCTTCGCGGACCTTGCGCAGGGTGCACAGCAGCGCGAGCTGTGGTTCAAGCTGGGTATTCAAGATATTAAGCAGCGCTACCGCCGCTCCGTCCTGGGCCCGTTTTGGATCACCATCGCCACTGGCGTGATGGCCCTCGCCTTGGGCCTTTTGTACTCCATGCTCTTCCAGATTCCCGTCGCGGAGTTCCTCCCCCACGTCACCGTGGGTCTTATTATGTGGACCTTCATTTCGGGCTGCATCAAGGAAGGCTCCACCGTCTTCATTGATAATGAGGGCTTGATTAAACAGCTTCCCGCCCCTCTTTCGGTGCACGTCTACCGCCTGGTGTGGCGCCAAACATTATTTTTGGGCCATAACCTCATCATCTGGCTGTTGCTTATCCTCATCTTCCCACGCAGTCTGGGTTGGGAGTTCTTCCTCTTTATCCCAGGCTTGGCGTTGTTGTTGGTCAACGGCGTGTGGGTCACGATGTTCTTTGGCATCATTGCCACCCGCTTCCGTGACGTAGCCCCGCTGCTGGAGGCTTTAACCCAGCTCTTGTTCTACGTCACCCCGATTGTGTGGATGACCAATACCCTGAAGGATCAGGGCGGTGCCGTGGCCGGGCGAGCCCGCATCGCGGAGATCAACCCGCTCTATCACTACCTAGAAATCGTCCGCGCACCCATGATCGGTGAGCCGGTAGCCGCCTACCACTGGTGGATCGTTATCGGCTGCACCGTGCTCGGCCTGCTCATCGCCGGCTTGGTCATGCGCAAGTGGCGCTTCCGCGTCAGCTACTGGGTCTAAGCCCACGCCCTGTACTTGTGGAGATTCCTCGAAAGGATACTGACTGATGGTCTCGATTGATACGTATAACGCGTGCGTGGACTTTCCCATCTTTGATGCCAAATCTCGTTCACTGAAGAAGGCCATGCTCTCTTCTGCCGGTGGCGCCATTGGCAAAAATGCCCAAAACACCGTCGTGGTGGAAGCCCTGAAGGACATTAACCTGCACCTGCGCGAGGGCGACCGTGTGGGTTTGGTGGGCCATAACGGCGCCGGTAAATCCACCTTGCTGCGCCTCTTGTCTGGAATCTATGAGCCCACCCGCGGTTCTGCAGATGTGCGCGGCCGGGTGGCCCCCGTTTTTGATTTGGGTGTAGGCATGGACCCAGAGGTCTCTGGCTACGACAACATCATTATCCGCGGCCTCTTTTTGGGCCAGTCCATCAAGCAGATGAAAAAGAAGATGGATGAGATTGCGGAGTTTTCTGAGCTCGGCGATTATCTTTCCATGCCGCTGCGCACCTATTCCACCGGTATGCGCGTGCGTTTGGCGCTCGGCGTGGTGACATCCATTGAGCCAGAAATCCTACTGCTGGATGAGGGCATTGGCGCGGTCGACGCCGCCTTCATGGCTAAGGCGCGCGTGCGCCTGCAGGAGCTGGTGAAGCGCTCCGGCATCCTGGTCTTTGCCTCCCACTCCAATGACTTTTTGGCCCAGCTATGCAATACCGCCTTGTGGATCGACCACGGTGAGATCCGCTCGGTAGGCGAGGTTTCCGAGGTCGTCGGTGAGTACGAAGGACCTGAGGTGGGCGACTACGTCCGCGACCTGCGCGAGCGTTTTGAAAATGAGGACACTACCGGCAATTAATTGAGCATATGCAGCAGCTGGTCGCCTACACCCTGCACGTCCACCTGCACCCCTTCCGGCCGGTGATAGTCCGCGGCGTTGAGGCGAGCGCTAACTACCGGCCGGTTAATCTTTTCCGGGCCCGCGGGCTCTTCTTTTGCCTCGGTGCTAACGCGGTAGCCCAACTTTTCACTCACCCGGGCTGAGGCGCGGTTGGTTTTTATCCAACTGGTGCACAGCGAACCCGCATCGAGGTGCAAGAAGGAAAACGCCGCCATCGCCTGGCGGATAAGCGTGCCATAGCCTTGGCCTTGAAAGCGGTGCAGCACCCATGATGCAGTTTCTATTTCCCGTGCGGCCGCAAAATTTTCTGCCGCCAGGTCCACCACGCCCACTAGTGCTTGGGTTTCTACCTGGCGAGCGATGAAATCCAGGGTCCAATTCTGGGGGCACAGCGTCGCTCGGTGCTCCCACCGGTGCTGGGCCATGGCGGCGGGGGTATTCTTCTTCTCATCAAAAAGCCAGGGAAATGCATGTTCTGGGATGTCTGCGCCATAAATATCTGCCGCACACACTTGGGCCACCTGTGCGATGTCTTCATCGCGCATGACACGCAGGTCAACTCCGCAGCCCGTATCATCGCAGGCCCGAATGGTCACCGCAAAAGGCGGCCAGAAGTTTTCCATAGGTTTCACAGTATCCGCAAAGCGGCGCCTATATCCACTTTTCGCTCCACCAATGCGGAGTGTTTCTGCGCTGGTCCCCTGCCCCGGTGGCAAGATGGAACCCATGACTGCCACCCTGACTTCTACCGGTTCTACCGCCGCCGTCATTGTTACCCATCAGCGCGCCGAACTGCTACGGGCATCGCTCGAACAGGTGGTACACCAAACCCACCCCGTGCAGTGGGTGATCGTGGTGGATAACGGTGCGGAAAATGCAGTGCGTGAACTTGTCGAGTCCATGGCGGGCGACCGCGGCGTCTACGTGCCTTCGGAGACCAACCTGGGCGGAGCTGGTGGCTTTGCGCTAGGCTTTCTCACCGCCCTTTCTTTGGGCGCGGATGCCGTGTGGTGTGCCGATGACGATGGCCGCCCCGCCGATCACACGGTCCTTGCGGAGCTGTATCGGGTGGCCGAGGCCAACCGTTTGCATGAGGTCTCGCCAGCGGTATGCAATATCAACGATCCCGACCAGCTCGCCTTCCCCCTGCGCCAAGGCCTAGTGTGGCGCCGACGAATGGATGAGCTGGAGGGCGATTTCCTGCCTGGCATTGCATCGCTATTTAACGGCGCGCTGATTTCCGCAGCGGCCATGGAGATCATTGGTGTACCGGACTATCGGCTCTTCATCCGCGGCGATGAGGTGGAATACCACCGCCGGCTGGTCAATTCCGGGCTCTCTTTCGGCACGGCTCTGACCACGAGCTACCTGCACCCAGATGGATCGGATGAGTTCAAGCCCATTTTGGGCGGCAAGATGCACACCCAGTTCCCAGAGGGTGAGTTCAAGCGGTTTTTCACTTACCGCAATCGCGGCTATTTATTGTGGCAGCGCGGCATGCGCAAGCTACTGCCGCAGGAATTCGCCCGCTTTGGCTGGTTCTTCCTGATCCAGCGCCACGATCCGGCCGGCTTTATCGAATGGTTCAAGCTTCACAACCGCGGGCGCAGGGAAGATTTCCGGCGCCCTAGCTAGGCCGAAGCCGAACTGCAGGGGCTGGGCAAGGGGGGCGTCGATAAGCGCGGCACATACCCGCCACCACCGAGAGCTTGACACCCCGCGCGCAGATTGGTCGGGCTCGATTCCCGTGGTGAGGTTATTTTTCTTTAAAAATGAAGGCCCTTTGAATGGCAAAGTTGGTCACCGTGGCCACGCCTTGGGCGATGACGAAGGCGATGGTGTCTTTTACCGCGCCCTCAAAGCCGAGAGCCATAAGCGGTTCGTTGAGCACCCAGTACAGGAAGTTTTGGACCGCAAAGGTAGAGGCGTACAAAATGCCCACGGTCGCGGCTGTGCGGCCAGACACCTTGGCCCCAAAGGTCCACCGCGCATTGGCCAGGTAGGCGGCGATGGTGCCAAAGACCCAACCGATGGCCTTGGCGGCGGAACGGTGCAGCCCCAGATAGGTCAATAAAAGCGTGAGACCATAGTCAATGGCGGCGGTAAATACGCCCACAGAAATAAAGCGCACCAGCTGGGTGTGCAGCGAGGTGGATGAGGGCTTTACTTCTACGGCGTCGTCAGCGGAATTAGTCACGAGTGAGTAGCCTACCCGCGCAGGAGCGCTCGGTACATGTCCAACCGGTCCACCGGCGCGGCGGATTCGGCACCATAGGCACCAATCCTGGCCAATTGCTGCAACGACGCCGCGCACAGCTCGCGCACTTCGGCCGCAGTCAGCGCCGTGCCGTCGTCATTGACCCAGCCGAGCGCATCCATGGTGGTCTCCACGACGGAATCGGTAAGCTCTACGCCGCCCATGCAGGATAGGGCGAGCGCCATAGACCAAAAGGCATCTTTGCCTTCATGGGTAACCTCGCGCGGCAGGCTGGCAAGCACGCGGGCAATATGCGGCGATAGGTCAGTGTCCCTGCCTAGGTCCATCGCCTGGAGCAGTGGAACGAAATCATAGAGTTTGGTGCGCTCAATCAAATCGCGCACGGGTGACGATACCGCGGAAAAGACCTCATCGGTAACCTCTTGCCCGGTCAATTCGCGGTTGACGCTCGTCAGCTCAAAAGGTTGAAAGAGCGAGCCCGAGCCGCCCACGCATAGCGCTTCCGGAGTGCCATTATCGCGCGGATAGATCTCAGCTACTACCAGCTCGAAGTCCCATAGGCCCCAGGCGAAGTCGATTTGATCGCCTTCGCGCCAGAGAAATTCGGAGGACTGGCGCTCCGGATCGATGCGCGGGCCACGGGCCTCGGTGTGTTCATAAAAGTGCCAGGGAGATTCCTCCTCCGGCAAGCCAAAGCAGATACGCAGAACGCGGTGTAGCTCGGTAAAGGTCAGAGCATCGCTAAAACCAATCTGGCGGTGCACCTCGCCATCGGCGCGAATATTCGCGGCTTGGCAGATGATGGTGAGGGGCTCGCGCTTGAGGGATACCACGCTATCGGCGCGTTTGGCCCGCGCCTGTGCGATATCGGTGACCCCTGCGTTCATGAGCTCCACCATACGCAAGTTTTAGGAAGCTAGTTTTGCCATATCGCGCGCTTCCAGCTCACTAATGAGGAACGTCAGCGCCGCTCCAATGGCGCCCAAGAGGGTCCACGGCCGCTTGGCACCGCGCTTGCGCAGGAACTTCACCATCCGGCGGGAAAGGGCAACGTTCATCCACCCGCCCAGGATGAGCAGCAGCACCACGGCGGCAAAAATAGCCCAGGGCTTGAGGCCTTGATCGGCACTATCCTGCGGCGAGCGCGGCTCATCGCCGTCCTGCTCAGCGTGCGCGTTGGTATAGGCCACTAGGGCGCCAAAGCCAAAGAAAGACAAGGTATACGCGGTGATCAAGCCGCCCTTGGATGTGATCCAATCCGGATAGGAGGTCGCAATGCCCACGGCGGCGGCCTGGGTGATACGGCCAACCAGAGTGTCATCGAGGGCGTAGTTATCTTGGTGCTTATCTTGCGTCTCGCGGTTGTTGGTCATAGCGACTACTTTAAGCGGCGGTAAGCTAATGCGCATGTACTCGGAAAAGACAGAGCATATGACGCCGGCCCAGCAGGCGGCGCAAGATGTGCGCGCAGAGGACGATAAACGCCACGGCCACTTCGAGGCCACGGAGCACACCGATGTGCCGTTGAGCCCTTTTATGACTCGCCTGATGGCGGAGGAATTGCCCATGCTGGATTCCTCCTCGCGCGCTCGCGTCTATGAACTTTTGCGGGAGTATGAGGGCCCGATTATTGAATCTCAAGAAGAGCTGCCGGAGGAGATCCGCGCGCTCATGGATCTATAAACGGGCACATTCGGGCAGTACAAGCGTCCGTTTTGTTCTGAATATCACTCGCGTCACTCCGTCTACCCTCGTGTGAGCTAGGTAGGCTAGG
Organism: Corynebacterium yonathiae; assembly: GCF_022288805.1. Lineage (GTDB taxonomy): Bacteria > Actinomycetota > Actinomycetes > Mycobacteriales > Mycobacteriaceae > Corynebacterium > Corynebacterium yonathiae. Next base: position 66,278 of record NZ_JAKOPM010000011.1, on the reverse strand, counting down.
GAAGCGATACAAATCCGTCGAGCAAAGAGTAAGAGATGGAATTACATACCACTGAAAAGTCCCTGCACGGCTGGGGCCGCACCGCCCCAACGACCGCTCATGTCCTCGCCACCGAAGACGTGGACGTCATCAAGAAGGCCGTAGCCCAGGTGGCAGAAGATAACTCGGATAAGCCCGCCCACCTGCGCCGTGGCGTCATCGCCCGCGGTATGGGCCGCTCCTACGGTGACCCCGCCCAAAATGGCGGCGGCTTGGTCATCGACATGCAAAAGCTCAATAAGATCCACTCCATCGACCCAGAGTCTGCTCTAGTGGACGTCGATGGTGGTGTCACCCTAGACCAGCTGATGAAGGCTGCCTTGCCTTATGGCCTGTGGGTTCCGGTTTTGCCGGGTACCCGCCAGGTCACCATCGGTGGCGCAATCGGCCCGGATATTCACGGTAAGAACCACCACTCCGCCGGCTCCTTTGGTAACCACGTGGTCTCCATGGAGCTGCTCGTGGCTGATGGCCGCGTGCTGCACCTGACCCCGGAAGGCTCCGAGGATGACCCGAGCGGCGACCTCTTCTGGGCCACCGTTGGCGGCATGGGCCTGACCGGCATCATCCTGCGCGCCACCATCCGCATGACCAAGACGGAAACTGCCTACTTCATCGCGGATACGGACCGCACCGATAACTTGGATGAAACCATCGCGTTCCACTCCGATGGTTCCGAGCACAACTACACTTATTCTTCCGCCTGGTTCGATGTCATTTCGCCAGAACCAAAGCTGGGCCGCTCCACCATTTCCCGCGGTTCGCTGGCCACCTTGGCGCAGCTGGAAGAGCTAGCCCCGAAACTGGCTAAGGATCCCTTGAAGTTCAATGCGCCGCAGCTGATGACGGTGCCGGATATCTTCCCGTCCTGGACCATGAATAAGCTTTCCCTCTCCGCTGTGGGCTTGGCCTACTACACTATGGGTGCACCGGCCAAGAACCAGGTCAAGAACCTGACGCAGTTCTACCAGCCGCTGGACCTCATTGGGGAGTGGAACCGCGGCTACGGTTCCAAGGGCTTCCTGCAGTACCAATTCGTGGTACCGACCGAGGCCGTGAAGCCGTTCAAGGAGATCATCCGCGATATGCAACGCTCCGGCCACTATTCCGCCCTCAACGTGTTCAAGCTTTTCGGTGAGGGCAACCGCGCACCGCTGTCCTACCCGATGCCGGGTTGGAACGTCTGCGTGGACTTCCCCATCCGTCCGGGCCTGGGCAATTTCCTGGATGACTTGGACCGCCGCGTGATGGAATTCGGCGGCCGCCTCTACCTGGCCAAGGAGTCCCGCACTTCCGCGGAGAACTTCCACAAGATGTACCCGGGCATGGAGGGCTGGCTAAAGACACGCAACGAAATCGACCCGACCGGCGTCTTCGCCTCCGATATGTCCCGCCGCCTCGAGCTGCACTAATCACTGGAAATAACACCTTTAAGGAGATTTACTGACCATGCTTAATGCAGTAGGCCAAGCACAACACATCCTGCTTTTGGGCGGCACCTCCGAGATCGGTCTCGGCGTCGTCTCCGAGTTCCTGCAGCGGGGACCAGCCAAGGTCACCCTGGCTGCCCGCCCGGAGTCCCCGCGCATCGCCCAGGCCAAGGAAGACCTGGAATCCCGCGGCGCTGACGTAGAGGTTCTAGACTTCGACGCCACGGACTTTGACTCCCACCCAGAGGTAATCAATAAGGCTTGGGCACGTGGCGACGTAGACGTGGCCATCGTTGCCTTCGGCACCCTGGGTGACCAGGAAGAGCTGTGGCAGAACCACGACAAGGCCGTCGCCTCCGCGCAGACCAACTACACCGCCCCGGTCTCCGTGGGCGTGCTTCTGGGCGAGAAGTTCAAGCACCAGGGCCATGGCACCATCATCGCCATGTCCTCCGTAGCTGGCATGCGCGTGCGCCGTTCCAACTTTGTCTACGGCGCTTCCAAGGCTGGCGTAGACGGCTTCTATATCAACCTGGGCGAGGCCCTGCGCGGCACCGGTGCCAACGTGCTGGTTGTCCGCCCAGGCCAGGTGCGCACCAAGATGTCCGCCGAGGCTGGCGAAGCCCCGTTGACCGTCAACGTCTCCGATGTTGCCGAGGCCACCGTAAAGGCCGTGCTCGATGGCAAGCAGTCCATCTTCGTGCACCCGCTATTTGAGTACGTTTCTTTGGCATTCAAGTTCATTCCGCAGGCCATCTTCCGCAAGCTGCCGTTCTAAAACGCCGCGGCTTTCCGCGCTGCCGCCTGCTGGCCACCCCGTCCCGCCCCCGCTCCTCCGCCTCGCCGCACGCCCGCGACAGGGAGGTGGCGGGGGCGGTGGTGTTTAAGGGGGCGTCGGAAAGCAAGTGCTTTCCTGCCCGCGCCAAATCTGGGTTGTGGCGCTTGGGTATGCGAAACTAATGGGCATGACAAGCACAGCTGTACCCACCCAGTCAACGCCCGTGAGCGAGGATAAACGCACCGAGGCCTATCGTGCCGATGCGCTGAGCCATCGCGCGACTCTGCTGGGTGTTGTACTGGCCACTCTGGCGGGCGGTGCTCTAACGCTGCTGGGCTGGTTTGCTTTCAAGGCGGTATCGTTGCCGTCCTTTAATACCTCCATGGTCACCCGCGCGCTGACCACGGTAGGTGTGGTGATCACACTGGCCCTAGCCGGTGGGCTGTGCGTGTGGTGGCTTTATGACCACTACAAGGACTCCTTTACCCGTCCGCGCTGGCGGGTCTGGCTGACCTACGCGGTCACCTACCTCTCCCCCGCGCTGCTGACCCTCGCCACCGTGGGCCTGCCTCTGTCCGCCTCCCGCTTGTGGCTTGATGGCGTACAGGTGGACCAGGCCTTCCGCACCCAGTTCCTCACCCGCTCGGTGGATGAGATGGGCTATGCGGACATGAACTACCAGGATATGCCCTCCTTTTACCCGATTGGCTGGTTCTGGCTGGGCGGCCGCTTAGGGGCACTGCTGGGCATTCCGGGCTGGGAGGTCTACCAGCCCTGGGCGCTTATCTCCATTGCTGTAGCCGGCTGCATTTTGGTGCCGATTTGGCAGCGCCTCACCAGTTCACTGCCAGTCGCCACCGCCATCGCCCTAGTCACCACCGCGATTACGCTTACCATCGCAGCCGAAGAGCCCTACTCCGCGGTCATCGCCATGGGGCTGCCCGCCATCGCGGTGCTCAGCGCCCGCGCCTTCCATGGCTCCTGGATGTCCACCCTGGGTGTGGCCCTCTACCTGGGGATTTCCGCTACGTTCTATACACTTTTTACCGGTGCGGCCGCGCTCACCGTGGTCAGCCTCATCGCGCTCTTTACCGCGCTGTATGAGCATACGTGGCGCCCCATCGTGCGCTTGGCGGTAATGGCGGCAGGCTCCATTGCCATCGCGCTCATCGCCTGGGGACCCTATTTATGGGCGATTATGCACTCGCCGGAGCCCCTACAGACCACCGCACAGCACTACTTGCCGGAGGAAGGCACGCAGATTCCGGTGCCATTTTTGTCCTTTAGCATTGTTGGCTTCCTCTGCCTTATGGGTCTGGTCTATCTCGTCATTCGCCTCAATGACGTTGAGGTGCGCGCGCTGGGTATCTCCCTCGTCGGCACCTACCTGTGGACCGTGGTGTCTATGGTGGCAACGCTGGCCGGTACCACGTTGCTCAGCTTCCGCCTTGAGGTCATCGTGGTGCTCTTGTTTGCCACCGCCGGCATCCTCGCTCTGGCCGAGGTGCGCCTGCTCGGCATACACCGCCTCTACCCGGCGCGTTTCTCCCACACCACCAATAAGCAAATCACCGCAGTCTTTGGCATCATCTTGGCCCTCGCAGGCGTCTACTATGCGCAGCAGATTCCGGAGGCCAACGAGGACGCTATCGATCACGCTTATAGCGATACCGATGGCTATGGCGAGCGCGCCGACCGCTTCACTAGCGATTCTGCTCATTATTACCTGGATATCCACAACTTCATTCAGGACCAGGGCTATACGCCGGATGAGACGGTGGTGCTCACGGATGAAAAGATTTTCATGTCTTATTACCCTTACTGGGGATTCAACGCCTTTACCAGCCACTATGCCAATCCACTGGGTGAGTTCAGCACCCGCAATGAGCAGATTGAAACCTGGGCCAACGATTCCTGGGACATGAAGCCGGATGAGTTCCGCAAGGCCCTGGATTCCGCTGCGTGGCGCAGCCCGGATGTCATGATCTTCCGCGGTGATTTAGAAAATAAGGACGATGGTTTCAAGCTACATTTGGCAGAAGATATCTACCCCAATCAGCCGAATATTCGCTATCGCGCGGTCTTCTTTAACGCCGATGTCTTTGACAAGGGCTGGAAGTTGCAGCAAACCGGCCCCTTTGTAACAGCCGTTCGCACTAAGTAAGTTCACCCACACTTCCCGCCCGCGGCCGGGTGTGCCCGCGGGCAGAGAGGGTTATCTGACGTAGACTAATCGCCGTGTCAGATAGCCTCACTACGAATACCGCCCAAGCGCGACCTGCCGCTGCCGGCTCCCGTTTTACCGCCGCCCCCGCGGGCCTGCGGTGGACCGCAATCATTGCCGGGCTGATTGGTTTCCTGTGTTTTGTAGCGACCCCGCTGCTGCCGGTGACCCAAACCCAGTCCTCTTATGATTGGCCGCAGCATGATTCCGTGCAGTCCATCAACGCGCCACTCATTTCCGTCGCCCCAGAGGACCTCAAGGCCACCATTCCTATCTCCGCAGTGGATGAGCTGCGCGAGGGCCAGTCTATGGTCTACGGCACCGTGCCCCCGGAGTCCAAGAAGGCCTCCAACCGTGGCCTTTTCGTCCGCGCCAATGACAAGGGCCTGTCCGTTGTGTCCTTGGACGAGGTGCTGCTTACCCTCAACGCTAAAGAGGTAGCTAAGCTGCCCCAGGACGCCAAGATTGAGATTTCCGCTACGGGCGATGGCACCACCGTAAGCGTGGGCGAGCATGAAAAGACCACCGAGGAGGATCTGCGCCCGCAGGTCACCGGTGTCTATACCGAAATCGACGATAAGGCAGACGTGCAGGCCTTGCTTGATGACGGCCTCAATGTCCACGTCGATATCAACTCCCGCTTTACCTCTTCCCCGACGTTGCTTAAGACCATTGCAATGTGGCTGGGCATCGCTATGGTGGTCGTGTCCCTGTTTTGCCTGTGGCGCATCGATCGTCTCGACGGCCGCCGCTTCGGCTTTATGCCGAAAACGTGGAAGAAGGTACGCCCGCTCGATGGCGTGGTCGCCACCATTTTAGGATTCTGGTACATCCTCGGCGCCAATACCTCCGATGATGGCTTTATCTTCTCCATGAGCCGCGTCTTCGATCACGCGACCTACATGGCGAACTACTACCGCTGGTACGGAGTGCCGGAGGCGCCCTTCGGTTCTCCCTATTATGACCTGGTTGCCGTTCTTTCCCAGATTTCTACCGCCTCGGTCTTCGTGCGCCTGCCGGGCCTGATATCCGGGCTCATCATCTGGTTTATCCTCTCCCGCGAGATGCTGCCGCGCTTTGGCCAGCTTGTCGACGGCCGCCGGGTCGCCCACTGGACCGCAGCGCTGATGTTCCTGGCCTTTTGGCTGCCCTATAACAACGGCACCCGCCCCGAGCCCATCGTGGCGCTCGGTGTGATGTTTACCTGGGCCTCCTTTGAGCGCGCCATCGCCACCCGCCGGCTGCTCCCAGCGGCTGTGGGCACCATCGCCGCAACCATCACCTTGGCCGCCGGCCCCACCGGTCTCTTCGCCGTAGGCGTCTTCCTGGTCAGCCTGCCGCACCTTTTCCGCGCCATGGCCGAGCGCGTGCCGTCCATGGGCGGTGGCGCCCTGGGCTGGCTCTCGCTCATTGCGCCATTCCTTAGCGCTGGCACCGCCATCATGGTGGCCGCCTTTGGTGACCAGACACTATCGACCGTGCTGGAGTCCACCCGCGTGCGCTCCGAGGTTGGCCCTTCCCTGCCGTGGTACGCGGAGTACGCGCGCTACTCCACCCTCTTCCAGGAATCCGTGGATGGCTCGCTCACCCGCCGCTTCGCGGTCTTCACCATGCTCTTCTGCCTAGTGCTGATTGTGGCGGCCTTTATCAAGGACCGTCGCGTCGTCGGTGCTGCCGTTGGCCCGACCCAGCGCCTGCTCATTATCGTGGCGCTGTCCATGTTCTTCCTCATGTTCACCCCAACCAAGTGGACCCACCACTTTGGCATTTACGCCGGCGTGGCCGGTGTCATCGCGGCGCTCGGTGCCGTGGTGCTCTCCCAGTTCGCGCTGCGTTCACCGCGCGCTCGCACCTTTGCCATCGCCGCGGTGGTCTTCTTGCTGGCCATCTCTTTCGCCGGCTGGAATGCCTGGTGGTACGTATCGTCCTTTGGCATCCCGTGGTGGGATCGCACGGTGCAGTTCAAGGCCATCGAGGCCAATAAGGTGCTGCTCGCCATCGCGCTGATCATCTTCGCTATTGGCGTGGTGCAGTCCCTGCGCCATAGCTACCGCAAGTCCCAGGCAGAAGAGGCCGGAGCGCTTGCAGAATTTGAAAAGAATGCTGCAGCCAAGGTTTCGCGCTCCGCCGGTATCATGTCCGCACCTATCGCCCTGGCCTGTGCCATTGTGGTGGCGCTATCGTGTGCTTCCTTTGCCAAGGCCACCGTCTCGCAGGCGGATTCCTACTCCGTGGGCAAGGGCAACCTGGCCTCCCTGCGCGGCAATACCTGCGCGCTGGCGGATCAGACCATGGTGGAGACCAACACCAATGACTCATTCCTGACCCCTGTCGAAGGCGACTTGGGCGATTCCCTGGTGGATGAAGACGAAACCCATACCGGCTTCGACCCGAACTTCATCCCCGAATCAATTGAGCCAGAAAACCAGAACTCCGCCTCCGTGGGTGCCATTGGGGATGGCTCCGACGATTCCTCTTCCGATAACGCGGATACCGCTACCTCCGGCGCGGATGCTGAATCCGGCGGCGCGAGCGATTCTGCCGATTCCCAGGAGTCGAAGGATAAGCAGGAAAAGAACGACAAGAAATCCAAGGAAACCACCAATACCTCTGAGGGCGGCGTGCGCGGCACCCAGGGCGTCAATGGTTCCACCATGCACCTACCGTTCAACTTGGATTACACCAAGGTCCCGGTGCTGGGTTCCTATTCCGAGGAGCAAGACTCCACTTCTGAGGTGACCACCAAGTGGTACAACCTGCCAGAGGCCAAGGACAATACCCCGGTGCTCGCCGTAGCTGCAGCTGGCAATATTTACCACCACGACGTCAACGGGGTGGAGCAAGAAGGCATGGAACTTAGCCTCGAGTACGGCACCATCGATGACTCCGGCAAGGTCACCAATACCGGCGAGGAAGAACTTTCCGCCGTCGGCGCCACGCCAAAGTGGCGCAACCTGCGACTGCCGCTGGATAAATTGCCAAAGGATGCCAACGTGGTGCGCTTGGTAGCCACGGATGATTCCACCGATGAGGATGACTGGTTGGCCTTTACCCCGCCGCGCGTGCCGGAGTTGGATACCATCAATAACCAGTTTTCCAAGGACACCCCGGCGCTGCTGGACTGGGCAGTGGCCCTGCAGTTCCCGTGCCAGCGCACCTTTGACCACTTTGCCGGCGTCACGGAAATCCCGGAGTACCGCATCCTGCCGGATTCCTCGGCTCAGACCTCGCTGACGGACTTCCAGTCCTTCTCTGGCGGTGGCGCCATGTCCACCGCGGAGGCGGTCAACTACTCCTATGAGATCCCGAGCTACCTCAATAATGATTGGGCGCGCGATTGGGGTGCCATTGAAAAGTACGAACTGCGTACCGATTCACAAGGCAACGCCCCAGTCCCAGCCGAGATTGATTATGAGGACATTACGCGCTCCGGTCTGTGGCAAGACTCCGAGATGAAGATTCGTCCCGAGGGCGAAGAGTAGTCTCGCCTGCGGCAGCGCCCCGACCCCGCTTCGGGGCGCGCAATCGTCGCACGAGCCAATCGCCTAGGAAAAAGATCAACAGCGAGACGCCAAAGAGCGGCGCGATGATCGAGTAGGCCACCACCCCCGCCAGCACGGCGGGGGTAATTTTTAGCTCGGGCAGGCTGCGGCGCGGCTTTATCCACCACATCCACAAACCCGCGATACTCACCACGAGCAGACCGAGGGCCAGCGCTGCCAAGGCGACCTGGCTGTAGATTCCAAAGAGCGTACCCATGTGCAGCTGGATGAGCCACGAGGTGAGCTGCGCGGCAAGCGGCCAATCGGCGGAATTGATGCGGTCGATTACCTCACCGTTTGGGGTCACTGCCACGGCATCGCTGCGTAGCTTGAAGGCCGCACGAGCCTCCCGCACGCCCCACGCATCGCCTGGTTTTTCCGGAGGGGTCATTTCCAAGACTCCGGTCAAACCTTGGCTACGGGCTGTCGATAACGCGGTTTGCGCCCCGGCAAGTTCTGCAGCGCCGTTGTGCCCCGCATGCCCGACATGGCCCGAATGGCCGGCGTGGCCGGAATGCTCCCCCGCCCCAGTACTAGCCCCCGCTTCTGCAACAGAGGTCGCCACGGACGGTTCCTTCCAATTAAGTTCCTCCCGCACCTTGCCAATACCTGTGCCCGCCACCAGCGACCATGTCAGGCCGGTAACGGTAAGAAAGAGGAAGCCCGGCAACAACCAGGCACCCACGCGGGCGTGCAGCGCCAGTACCTTCGAGGGCTGCTTCTTATTCCTTTGCTTACGCTTGAGCCACAGGTAGAGGCCGAGGATGCTCAGCGCGCCGAGCCACGAGGCCGCGAGTTCGGCATAGAGACGGCCAGGCTCGCCCAACCATAGGGTGCGGTGGCCATTAGAGGCCCACGTGCGGAAGGGCAGCGCCCGCGAGCCGCCATATTGTTGTAGTTCCCCAGTGATGTGCAGATCCACCGGGTCTACAAAGACGGCGTGGGTATAGCTGGAGTTGGGGGCGGTGGGGTCGTCGAAAAGAACTCGGGTGGTCTCCTGCGGGTCTTCGGAAGGCTCGACTCGAACCACGGTCCCATCCGGGTGCTGGCGCTGGGCGGCGGCAATCTGTTCATCAAGGCTGCGCGGGCTGCCTTGCGCGGTGGCTGTCACCTCATCGTGGTAAATCCACGGTTCAAAGGTGGGCGCCAAGGCATAAAGAAACCCGCTTAACGCTGCGACGATGAGAAAGGGCGCAATGATTACGCCGGCGAATTTATGCAGGCGCGATAGCGCGCCATGAGTGGATATGGTCATGCGGAACTAGTCGCAACCTTGTTGAAACTAGTTCCCTTTTAGTATGAAACCGTCAGGAAGCTGTTATCTTTCCAGCTCTCCTGCCAGGAACGCGGCCGCATCCCGCACGCGTTGCCGGGCAACCGCCGGAGTAGACACGCGGTGGGTGGAAACATAATCGCGCGTCACGGCGCTGGGCACAGAAACACGCGTAGCAATCTCATCCTCGGTCGCGGTCTGCACGAATATATCCGGGCATAGCTCAGATAGATCTGCCGGAATTTCATGGCCGGCGCGCAGGTCCTCTGGAAGATTCGCCAGGGCACCAAAATCGGGGAAGGTGAGCAGAAGGGCGTCGGCAGGCGCAAGCGCGGCCAGCGCGCCGCCGGAGGAATATCCCCAGGTGGCAACGCTGGAAGCACCCTGCGCACGGGCATAGTCAATGGCCCGTTTTACGGCAGTGACCATCTCCGCAACGGTGTGCGCAGGCGCGAGCGGATAGTCCACATCAATGATGGTGGTACCGGATAGCTGTGCGGCGGCGGCTACCTCAGGGCGCCACTGCATCTCTAGCGCTTGGCCATCGCCGCGCCACCAGCCGCCCGAATGGAGCGATACCGCCCAACGGCCAGTGGGTTTTGTGGGCCGAAAAATGGCGCCCACCTCGGATTCTTCCACGCTAATGCCCTCCGTATAGGCGGTTCCCGGCAACGCATGATCCACCGCAGTACCGAGCACCATCATAGCCGCGTGAGTAATCCGGTCCGGCAAAAGCGCACAATACTGATCCGCCTCGGGAGAGCCACCCCCGGCCCACGGTGGGCGGAAATCCGGGGTGTCATAGTGGCTATCGATATAGGCAACGAGCTGCTCGAGCTGCTCCTTTTCATCCATCTGGCGATCCTGGCCGCCAATATGCCACTCCTGGCCGGGCTCCAGCGGGCGGTGCGGGTCCTGGTTAGCATCTGCGTTAGTCATGCCACCGAGCCTACGCGCACCGCCTACCGGCAGAAAGGTCTACCAAATGGTGACGCGATCCTCCGGCGCAATGTACATGGCGGAGTCTTCCGCCACGGCAAAGGCCTCGTAGAACTCCGCAATATTGGCCGCAATGAGATTGCAGCGGAACTCCGCCGGCGAGTGCGGGTCAATGGCTAGGTACTGGGTGGCCATTTCCGGGCGGATGGCGGTGCGCCATACGCGGGCCCAGGCCAGGAAGAAGCGCTGTAGGCCGTTGTAGGTATGTTCGGCCAGCTCTGGCTCAGCACCGTCTACCTCGAACTTTTCCTCCTTGCCCTGCAGGTCAATGCCCTTATCGGCGCAGTAGTTCTTAAAAGCCACCACGGCGATACCCAAGCCACCCAGGTCACCGATGTTCTCGCCTAGGGTAAAGCTGCCGTTCACCCCAGTAGATTCAATGCCGGCCTCCTTAAGCACCGTCGGCACCTGGCCATTGAACTGCTCTACCAACTTAGCGGTGAGCTTTTCAAAGGCGGCGCGGTCCTCATCGGACCACCAGGAGTTCAGGTTGCCCTGACCATCAAACTGCGAGCCTTGGTCATCAAAACCGTGGCCGATCTCGTGGCCAATGACGGCGCCAATAGCGCCGAAGTTTTCTGCGGCATCGGCCTCCGGGTTATAGAACGGCGGGCGCAGGATTGCCGCCGGGAAGGTGATGTCATTGACCACTGGGTTATAAAAGGCGTTGACCGTTTGCGGGGTAGTCACCCATTCATCGCGATCGGCCGGCTTGCCAATCTTGGCCAGCTCGAAGTCATGAGAAAAGGCAGAGCCGGCACGCGCATTAGCCAACAGGTCCGCGCCCTTGCCGGAGACCTCAAGCCCGGAATAATCGCGCCAGGAATCCGGGAAGCCAATCTTGGCCTTGAACTGGGAAAGTTTCTCCAAGGCACGCTCACGGGTGGCCGGGGTCATCCACTCCAGCTGAGAGATGCGCTCACGGTAGGCGGCAATGAGGTAGCCCACCAGCTCATCCATCTCGCGCTTGGAGGAGTCCGGGAAGTGCTCATCCACGAATACTTGGCCAATCTCTTCACCCACGAGGGACTCAGCCAAGCCTACCGCGCGCTTCCAGCGGTCACGCTGCTGGGTAGCGCCAGAGAGCTTGGTGCCGTAGAACTCAAAATTCTTCGCGCCGACTTCCTCCGGCAGCATGGCCGCGCGGGAACGCAGGATGTGCCAGGTAGCCCATAGCTGCCAATCGGCCATGCGTTCGGAGGTAAAGAGGCCCTCGAAGTGCTCGAGGTAGGACGGCATCATATTGACCACGCGGTGTTCTGGCAGGTTGCCGCCGGAAAGCAGGGCGCGGGTCATGGAGGGCAGCTCGCTAAATTCACACGGGTTATAGGTCTTGACCGCATCACGGGTAGAGACCACATCCCAATGACCAGCGGCCAGCTCCTTTTCCAGGCCCACGATGCGCTGGGCCGCCACCTCAGCACCTAAGCCAAAGAGGCGAGCTGGATCGAGGAACTCCAGCATCTCTGCCACGTGCTTTTCATAAGCGCTCAGCGTCTCCGCGTGGGCTTCTTCGCGGTAATAAGCCTCATCCGGCAGGCCCAGGCCGGATTGAATGACATAGGCAATGGCGTCCTCGGAGCCAGAGTCCTTAGATACCCAGAAGGTCACCGGCGAGCCCACACCGGTGCGCTCGAGTTCACCCAAGCGCTGCGCAAGCTCCTCCGGGTTAGCCGCGCTCAGGCGATCCAGATCCGCATCCAATGGAGCCATGCCGGCCGCGTTGACTCCCTCAGTATCCATAAAGGAGGCATAGAGCTTGCCCGGGCGGCCGGTGTCCTTTTCCACGATCTCGTGAACGAGTTCCTCCGCCTCATCGCGCAGCGCGTGGAAGGTGCCGTCCACACCGCGATCATCGGGAATGACGTGGCTTTCCAGCCAGGGTCCATTGACTAGTTGATAAAGATCTTTCATGCTTGCCACTCTAGGGCAAAGCAGCAAGATAAGGTGTGGTTCATGAAATTTTATCGCTTTCCTCCAGCGCATCCGCGGCGCCTTTTTCTCGCCGTCATTGCGTTCGTAGCGGTGGTTCTCGCACTGCCCGCGATCGTGCAGGCGGCGCTGGCGGATTCCTCCGCGGACGTCGAGCAGGTCACCCTAACCGAGCCCAGCCAGGACTGGGAGATCGACGTTCCCGATCTCTACTGCGAGCGCGATTATGAATCCTTCGCCAGCATTGGCTGGACCTGCGGCGATGTCAGCGTACAAGCCACCCTTACCGAAGATGCCAAAGACGATGCCACCACCTTGCGCCGCATGGTCCGCGCCCTAGCCATGGCGCCTTTGCCGGCCGATGCCCCTACCTTCGACGGCACTAACGGAGCACTCCTGCTTACCGACGCCCCCTCCTCCACCGCCGCCCTCTCCCTCGACGGCACCGGCGAGGACGAAAACAAGGATTGGGTGGTCACCGTGACCGGCAAGGGCGATCAGGCACGGGCCACCTCCTCCCGCATTTGGCATGCCTTCGGCCAAAAGGATCTACCTGCTGCGGCCAATTCAGAATTCGCTGACTTCTCCGGGGAGTTGATGTTCTAGATGTCTAAGCTCTTTCGCACCACGCTGTGGCTCCTATCCGGCATCGGCCTCATCGCCTTCTTTTTCCAGACGCTGAGCACATTTTTAATCTCTCCTCTAATGGGTCTGCTCAGCCTGCTCATCGCCGCCATACTCGTGGCACTGGTCATCTACTTGCTACAGCGCAGCCCCATGTGGGCCCGCCCGGCGCGCCTGTGGGCCACGCTGGCTTTCCTTTGGGGCGGCGGAGTAGCTGTTGCCTTGGCGCTTATCAGCGCTGGACCGGTCATGCAGCTCGCTATCGGCACCGGTTGGGTCGACGCCATGATGTCGTGGAGCGGTGCCTATCCGGAAGAGATTTCTAAGGCCACCGGCGTCATCTTCGTGCTCATGTCCTTCCGCCAACTCAACCGCCCATGGCACGGCTGGATGGTGGGCGCAGTGGTAGGCCTTGGCTTCGAGGCTTGCGAGAATATCCTCTACGGCGCCATGGGCGCCACCATGCACCCCGATAGCGATATTCAGGGACTTTTTGAAATGTGGGGCCTGCGCCTTATCGCCGGCCCTGGCCTGCACGTATTGCTCACCGCGCTGGCCGGCTGGGGCATCGGCTGGGCACTCTATGCCGCCGCCAAACCCTGGTCGTGGCGCATCGGCGTCTTTCTCGGTGCCCTAACCGCCTCATTTACCCTGCACTTTTGCTGGAATTACCTGCACGATTCCGAGGTGGCCTCCATCATCCAAGCCGTCGTGGTAGCGCTTATCCTTTACCCGCTAAGCATCTGGCTGGTCCTGCGCGGCAATAAGCTCGCCAAAACCGACGAGAGCTACAGCCACAGCACCGCCGAAGACGCTCTCGCCTTCATCCGCTAAATCCGCCTCCGCCACTCCTAGTTACACACGCGCATCGGCGTTACCTGCGCCAATGCCTGGTTCGCGCTCGCGCAGGCTTGACGCTCGTAGCTCGCTGCCGTGCGGGTGGCATCGCGGACGGCCTGTCGCGCGGGGCCTTGTAGATTCAAATCGCGTTCGATGCGCGCGCCGATGGCTTGGCTAGAACCGCCCGCTGCGGGTAGTGCGCCTGGGGCATTATGTACGGCCCGGGTGACATCTGCGATATGAGTGCCCGCATCACCGTAGGTATTGGCGGCTACGGTAAATCCTGGGGCGGTGGATACCGAGGCATGGATGCGGCGATTATCGGACCAGCCGAACTTGGTACCGATAACGCCAGGAATTCGTGAGGTACCAAAATCTTGGCGGTAGCCATCGGCAGCCACAGGGGCGGCGTTAGCCATACCGGCCATGATGGGTGCGGCAATGGGATCGTGCTGGATACGCGAGGTGAACCGCGCTACATCTTCAGTAGAGGTTGTGGTCGTTCCCCAATACCCGGTGTAGTGCGTTTCGCGCAGTCCAAACTCGTGGATGATGCTGGGAATGGCCTGCGGGTAGCGACGATCCAAGTCGGTAGCCACGTTGTCATCGCTCACACGGATCATGTGCTCCACGCGGGCTTTGTCGGCCGGCGCACCGTATTTTAGGACCCAATAGCCCAAGTAGAGCTTGCTCAAAGACAGTGCGGGGCGAGACTCATGGGCGTTAGCGGTGGAAACAGTCGCACCGGAATCATGTCGGACGGTGATCTGGGTGCGCGCGGGCACAGCGTGCGGATCGAGGGTGACAGCCTGGGCGGCAGGGGCGATTGCGAGGGAGAGTGCGGTAACCAGGGAACCTACCGCCAACTTTTTCATCATGAAAATATAGTAGCGCCCCCGCAGGTGCTACGCACCAGCTTCTACCAGCAGCACTCCTCCGACGATCAGAACCACTCCGAGGGATTTTAACCAGGTGAATGGCTCCTTGAAGAGGAGATATGAGGCGACGGCGGTAAGCGCGACACCAGTGGCAGCCCAGATGCCATAAGCCACGCCCAAGTCCATGCCAGCCTTGAGCACGAGCGCCAAGAAACCATAGGCGCTGACATAACACAGGGCGACAAGCACAACCCAGAAGCGACGGCCGGTCACCGCGGACATGCGCAGGCACAGCGTGCCGGTGACCTCAATGGCGGTAGCGAGGAAAAGTAAAAACCAGATCATTGCGGTGCCACCTCCACCGTGCGGTCTTCATCCTCGTCTGGTTTAGCGCCCACTTCCACGCAGAATACGCCGGCCATAATGAGCGCGATGCCAGCGAGTTTTACTGCTCCGAGCGGCTCGCCAAATAGCGCGGCGGAAAGCAGCGCGGTGGAAATGACTCCACCGGACGCCCAGAGACCGTAGGCCACGCCCACGTTGACGCCTTCTTGCATCACGCGGTGCAGGAGCACGAAGGCGAGGATGAAACAAAAAGCGGCCACACCGTAGATCCAGAAATGGTCCACCGCGTATTTCAGCGCGATGGTACCCACGACTTCGCTAGCAATCGCGAGGAAAAGAATGACCCAGGCCCTCACTCCATCAACTCCTGTAATTCGCGGGCATCGATTCCGTGCTCGTGCATTTTAACGCGCCCGCCAGCGTGGGCGATGGCCTCGCGGTCCCAGTACTCCGCCGCACGGGCGGGATCGTGTGAGGTGCCATCGGCGCGGACCACGCGCCACCAGGCGGTACCGGCACCGTGGCGCTTTAACACGGTACCGACGTTGCGCGCGCCGCAGCCAGCGACCTTTGCCACCTCACCATAGGAGGTGACGTTGCCGGGTGGAATCACGGCAACCACCGCCAGTACGCGCTTAACCAGTGGCGACTCACTCATCGCTACTACTGCAGGTCAAGGCCCAACACGTCATCCGATTCGGTCGGCTCCTCTTCAGGGGCATCGTCGACCTCGGTGAGGGTGATGGTCGCACCGGTGGAATCGGCCAAGAGGCACATGCGGCCAAAGGGCGAATCCCATGGTTCGCGGATGACCTCGCCGCCTAGTTCCACGGCCTTCTTCGCAGCAGCGTCGATATCGCGCACACCCAAGTAGGTCTGCCAGAAGCTCGGCACCTGGGGCGGGAACTGGCCCTCGGCGTTCCACAGGCCGGCAAAGGGCGCACCGTCTTCTTCCGCGGTGGCGTAAATGAAGTTCTCATCCTCGGACTGCATGGCGCGAATTTCCCAATTGAAAAGCTCTCCATAAAAGTCCATTGCGCGCCGGAAACCCGAGGTTGCGGTGAGCTCGTGCCATACCGGGGTGCCGGGTTCGCCGGCGGCGACGAAGTGCTCTGGGCCGGCGGGCTGGATGAGGCCGAACATGCCGCCGGCGGCGTCGGCAAGCAAAGCCATGTGCCCTAGCTGCACTTGCTGCGGCTCCACCAGGATGCGCCCGCCCAGGCTCTCGGCGCGCTGGCAATCACCCGCGATGTCCTTGGAGAGGAAGTAGGTCACCCAAGTATCCGGCATGGGTGCTTCTTCCGGTTGCGGGATAAGTCCGGCGATGGGCAGGCCCTGCAAGCGCGCCATCTGATAAGGCTTTTCCTCCGCAGACTCGGCGGAAATCTCCCACCCCAGTACCTCCTCGTAAAAGTGCGCGGACTTGCGCGGGTCCGAGGTGGTCAGGTCAATCCAGTAGGGCATGCCCACTTCAGCTTCGAATGCTGGCATCTACATATTCCTCCACTTTTCCGGATCAAAGTCATCGTCGGCCGTGGCCTCGTCAAAATAATCATCGTCATCGTCCGACTCGCCCACCCGCGCGCAGGCATCCTCGATGCACACTTCATCGCCTGGGTGAAGTGTGGCACCCCGGCGCGTTTCGGGCTCGCCATTGACCGTAACCACGCCTGCCGCGATGAGTTCCTTGGCCTCGCCGCCGGTAGCCACCAAGCTCGCCAGCTTGATGAACTGCCCCAATTTAATGGAGTCGCCGTTGATAGGAATGTCTAGCATGCCGCCCAGCTTACCCAGCCCGCGCGCTGCGCTTACTACGGGTGGTCGATATGGAAGAAATCCAGCACCGTATCAGTGGTCCACTCTGCCTTGACTAGGCCGGAATGGTCCGTAGCCCCACCGTTCCACGTGTGCGTGCCCCCGTGGATGGTGTATTGCTCGGTGCGCGCATCACATACCCGCCAGGTAAAGTGCTCCACTGCGTCTTTCCGACGCCTCTTTGGGAACGGATTGCACCCATTTTCTTTCGCAATCCCGCGCAGCGATTGTTTGGCCGAGTGGTAGTGCGCTCCGTGTTGGCGCCCACCGCCATATTTCATCAGCGCGTCTTCGGTGCCGTGGATATCCAGGTAATCGGTGGGCTCGCTGGCGCAGTCTTTTTCCACGCGGTCATATTTTGCCGCCGAGACCGTGGCCACCGCATCGAATAGGCCCGGCCGCTTGCAGGTCACCGCACGGGCGAACCCGCCGCCATTGGAAAAGCCCACGCCATAGGTGGTGTCCGTGGCGGGATAGTGGCGGCGGACGAAATCAATCGTGTCATCGACGTATGTGAGGTCATCGTCCAAGCTGGTTACCGCATACGGTGCCGGCGCCCATGCCTTGCCCGCGCCTTGGACAAAGACGGTAATGGCATCGCCTTGGGAAAGGTCAGTGCCTTTGAACATATTGCCGGCGTCCATCTCATAGCCGTGCATCGCCACCACCACGGGCAAGCGGTGGTGCTTATCCGCATTAAACGGAACGTGGACTACAAAACTGCGATGATTTTGTAGGTTAATGATCTGGTAGCGGCCATTGGCCGTTGTGCCCTGGTCCGGCAGCGTGGTGATATAGCCATCGGCCGCGCCTTGCGATTCATTCGGCACGCTGCCCGGCTGCGGCGGTTCTTCCTCGCACCCCGCCATGAGTCCGGCTGCCGCGCATAACCCAGCACACAGGGCCAGTGTTTTCTTGCCGATTTTAATCACGAGCGCGCAGCTTCACCGCCGTGCCGGTAGCTGTAACCATCAACATGTCATTCGACGTTCCCATGGGCGAATAATCAAAGGCGATGCCCACCACACCATCGGCCCCGAGCTCCTGCCCGCGGCGCCACAGCTCATCGAGTGCCGCCTCGCGCGCCTTGATGGCTTCGCTTTCGTATCCAGCGGAGCGTCCACCGGTGATATTGCGGAGGGATGCCCCGAAATCCTTCAGCATATTAATACCGATGACGGTTTCCCCGGCGATGATGCGGATATAGTCCGTAATTTCATAGCCATCAACGGTATTAGTAGTGGTAAAAATCATGGCCCCAGATTACATGGCTATAAGGCCACGCACTCCTTCAAAAAGGATGATGACACCCAGCAGCAGGAAGACCACGCCGCTGACAATATCCACCCAGGCGGAGTTCTTAGCCATCCACTTCGATACCGCGCGGGTGCTCAAAGCCACGCCTACAAAGAGCACGAGGCTTTCCAAAATCAATACGGCACCCACCATGAGAGTGGCACCGATGCCCATGCCGGGGTCGATGAAGTTGGCAAAGATGGCGCCAAAGAAGATGACCACTTTGGGGTTCGAGAGATCGCAGATGAATCCCATGCGATAGGCGGTGGCCGCCTTGATAATGCCGTCCGGCGTAAACCCGCGCGGCTGCGGGGCGCGGGTTTCGGTGCCCACTACGGTTGCGGGCGCGCGGCGCTCCTTGATGCCACCGGTAATGGCGGTATAGGCCATCCACAGCAGGTAACAACCACCGAGAACCTGCAGCGCCACGAGGATGCCAGGGTGCGCGGAAATCAGCGCGGATAGCCCCGCCAAGGAGGCCACGGTCCAAATGGTAAGGCCGGTGGTACTACCAAGCGCCGCCCATACGGCTGCGCGCGTAGAACGCGCACCTAAGCGAATGATTTGCACTACGTCTGGACCCGGCGAGGCCATCGCCGCGAACCACACGCCCATCAGAGTCACGAGGGCGCTAATAGCCACCTAACACCTCCATACTCGCATGCTATTGGATTAACGCATGCCACTATAAGGGCCCTCTCACCTGCAGCGAAACAGGTAAGTTCTGTGATTTAGGCGGCTCCTATATCAACTCTTTTATAGAAATCCGCCACCTGCACTAACTGAAGAGCTCGATGATGCCCTCCACGGCCATTACGAGTCCCAGCACCGCAAAGATAAGACCGGAAACGATATCGATGGTCGCGAAATGATGCGCAATCCAGCGCGATGCCGCGCGCACAATGAGCGCAAAGGTAGAAAACCACGCCACGGGCATCGCCACGCGGATTGCCGCCACCGCAACGGTCCAAGTGGGCGAGATATCGGGGCGAATAAACTGCGCGAAAACCGCGGTGAAGAATCTGCATCTAGTCGGTTACGGCAACTGGAACGGCGAGGGCTCGGTAATGCTGATGAGGGTGGGGTCCTTTGTCAAACACACTGCCCAGGTAGTCGCAGGCTGTGTCGATGAGACTCGGCGACACTCCGAATGGATGTCCGCGGTATCAAGGCCGCTGAACTATTCAAGTTGCAGGACGTAAAGAGTCTCGCGGTGACGCTTGGTCCCTGAGCAAGTTCGATCCTTCCACGATCTGCGCTGGAGACGCCGCGCGCTCGGGGCCCTTGACCGGCTGGGGCACGTGCTGGGTGGTGGCTCGCCCACAGCCCCCGTGCCCACACGCACCGAGAAGGGACAGATCACCGAGTACGATCCCGATTCCACGGAGACGGACCGTAAACTCGAATGACGTGCCTGGCCCAAGGTGTGTCCGCTCGGCGTGTGTGGTTTAACCCTTATGAGACTTGCCGGTCACAGCCTCAGTGCTTCGCTTGCGCAGCCCGCAGGCCGTTCAAGATCACGATCACTTCGGCGACCTCGTGAACCAACACGACGGCGGCCAGGCCCAGCACGCCGCTGATCGCCAGTGGCAACAACACGATGATGATGGCCAGAGACAGCACGATGTTCTGGTTGATGATCCGGCTTCCTCGGCGGGCGTGCTGCAGCGCCTTCGGGATTAGCCGGAGGTCGTGGCCGGTGAAGGCGACGTCAGCGGACTCGATCGCGGCGTCAGAGCCGGTCGCTCCCATCGCTATGCCCACCGTCGCGCCCGCCAGTGCCGGCGCGTCGTTGATGCCGTCGCCGATCATCGCTGTCGACGTCTTGGAGGAGAATTCGGCGACGATGCTTGTCTTGTCCTCAGGGCGCAGCTCGGCGCGCACGTCGTTGATTCCGGCGATTCCAGCCAGCGCCCGGGCGGTGCGAGTGTTGTCGCCGGTGAGCATGCTTACTTCCACGTCGTTGGCGTGCAGGGCCTGCACGGCTTCGGGCACCTCGGGCCGCAACTCGTCGCGGACCCCGATCGCCCCGGCGAGAGCGTCATCGACGGTGACCAGGACGCAGGTCTGGCCCTCGGACTCCATGCGCTCAACGTCTGCTTTCAGTGGCCCGGCGTCGATCCATCGGGGGCTGCCCACCAGCACCCGTCGGCCTTCGACGGTGCCGCCGATGCCATGCCCAGCTTCCTCGCTGATGTCCGAGGCGGTGCGCGCTTCGGGCCCCGCTGCCGCGATCGCCGCGGCGAGGGGGTGCGTCGATTGCTGCTCAACTGCCGCCGCGAAAGAAAGCACCTGCGTCCGATCGAATCCGTCTGCCGGGACCACTCCGGTAACCTCAGGCTGGTTGCGGGTAAGGGTTCCGGTTTTGTCCACTGCCAGGTGACGGATGCCGCCGAGTCGCTCGAACGCCGCGCCGGACTTGATGACCACTCCGAACTGGCTGGCCGCGCCGATCGCGGCCACGACCGTCAGCGGCACGGAGATTGCCAGCGCGCACGGCGACGCTGCGACCAGGACTACCAGCGCACGGGTGATCCACGTCTCAGGGTCGCCCAGCAGTGAGCCGATAACGCCGACCAGCACCGCCAGGATCATCACCCCGGGCACTAGGGGTTGGGCAATCCGGTCGGCGATCCGGGCGCGGTCGCCCTTTTCCGCCTGCGCTTGCTCGACTAGGTCCACGAGTGTGGTCAGCGAGTTGTCCGTTCCAGCTGCGGTCGTCTCGACCTCCAGCACCCCGGCGGAGTTGATCGCTCCCGCAGGCACTTCGTCGCCGGGCGCAACCTCCTCCGGAATGGATTCTCCGGTGATCGCTGAGGTGTCAAGGCTGGAGCGCCCGGATCGAATGATGCCGTCCGTGGCGATCCGCTCCCCGGGGCGCACGAGCATTAGCTCGCCAACCTCGAGGTCCTTCGCTTCGACCTCGGCCGCTGTGCCGTCGCGCAGCACCGTCGCGGTCTGCGGTACCAGCTTCAACAGCGCCCGCAGTCCGCCTTGGGCCCGGTCCATCGCCTTGTCTTCCAGTGCCTCGGCGATCGAGTACAGGAACGCTAGCGCCGCGGCCTCTCCGACGAATCCGAGGATCACCGCACCGACCGCGCTGATCGTCATTAGCAAGCCAATGCCGAGCTTGCGCTTCGTGACAAGGTTCCGGATCGCTCCAGGCGCGAACGTGTAAGCGCCCAACAGCAGGCCAACCCAATAAAGTACCGTCGCGGGCGTCTCCAAGTCGGACCAGTCCAGCGCCAGTCCTGTTATGAGGGCTACGCCGGAGAAGATCGGCAGCAGT
Organism: Corynebacterium yonathiae; assembly: GCF_022288805.1. Classification (GTDB taxonomy): domain Bacteria; phylum Actinomycetota; class Actinomycetes; order Mycobacteriales; family Mycobacteriaceae; genus Corynebacterium; species Corynebacterium yonathiae. The sequence goes on along the minus strand of NZ_JAKOPM010000011.1, from coordinate 44,974 downwards.
AGCTCAGGGTCCTTCCACCATGGCCGATCGAGCTCGTCAATCTCCGTAGCAGGTTCGTGTTCGCATCCACATGCTGAACTCATGCGTCCGTTCCTTTCTCGCCGCAGTCGGGCACCGAGCACTCAGTGTCGATACAGGGGGCATTCTCGTCGACGACCAGCGTCGCGTGGACCAGCGCTTCGAGCGCTGCCGCGAGGTGGGGATCGGCGATTTCGTAGCGGGTCTTGCGGCCCTCCGGCTCAGCTACGACAATGCCACAATCGCGCAGGCAGGATAGGTGATTCGAGACGTTCGAGCGGGTCAGATCCAAGCTCTGCGCGAGCACGGCCGGGTAGCTCGGACCGTCTAGTAGGGTTAGCAGGATTCGGGAGCGCGTCGGATCAGCCATGGCCCGGCCGAGCCGGTTCATGACGTCGAGGCGCGAAGCAATAGTCAGCATGCGCTGAACTATACAGTGTGCGATGAACTATTTAAAATGGGCTGAACTAACAGTCACGCGAAAGTCCTGCGACCTGCAAGAATTAGTCGATGGGATAGCCGATGACTGGTCCTTCGCGGTTCGGCTGCCAACTCAACGCGGGGGCGACGTGGGCGGCGAAATTCTCCAGAATCTTCACGTGGATGTCCACACCCACCCCTGTGGGGATGGTGATGAACAGGGTGTCGGCGGACATGACGGCGGCGTAGGTGCGGCCAGCGACACTGACACCAGGTTCTCCATCAAGGGCTAGACACTCACGGACATTGCGTACGGGTCGAACCACACGTAGCGAAGCTTTCTAATAGCCAAATGACTAACTCTTTTCGCTGGTATCCGGGAATGATACTTCCTTGAAGTCGGCAGTGTTGGCTACCCTGCGTACGAAGTACTGGAACTGCTGCTTGGAAACCACTTTGGTCTACGAAGCCATAGCCTTCAAGCTACATCGCAGGAAAATTCCATTTCACGGGCGGTATGGGCCTTTTGCAGTTGGTTAATTCGAAATTTGTTCACCATCTCCTTAGCCACCCGCACGATTAACGCGGTGTTTCGCCATCTTCGCGCGAGGCGAGTAGTTCCTTTAAGTGCGCATCGATGTCATCGAGCTTTTTAATAACGGCAACGGCGAAAACGATACTAATGACTAGAGCGATAATGCTGAGCATTAATGCCTTCCTTTACTCTGGCGCCCCATTGCATTGGACCTGGTTCCTTGCGAGGCGATTAAATCATGGTTCTGGTCAGGCGGAGGGGTACGCGGTGGGAAAGGGAGACGTCGGCAAGCAAAAGCGCCGCGCCCCCAGGAAAAGGGAACGCGGCGCTACAGCCATCCGGCGCGGGGGTGCTTAGTGGTCAGCGCCCTGGATGGAGTGCTTGTGATCGCGGACTGCTTCGCCCTCAGCATAGAGCGGCATATCCTGCTTGGCCTTGTACCACTCAGCGTGGTTCGGCTCGAGCGGGGTACGGCCGGCGATGAGGTCGGCAGCCTTCTCACCCACCATCATGGTTGGGGCGTAGATATTGCCGTTGGTCACGGACGGGAAGACGGAGGCATCCGCAATGTAGAGGCCTTCGACGCCCCATACACCCATGGTGTCTGGGTTAACTACGGCCATAGGATCGGACTCCGCGCCCATCTTGGCGGTGCACGATGGGTGCAGCGCGGTCTCGCCATCGTTGCGGACCCACTCCAGGATCTCCTCGTCGGTCTGGACATCCGGGCCCGGGCTGAACTCGCGGGCGCCTACCTCTTCCATAGCCTTGGTATCCAGCAGGGAGCGGGCAACGCGTACGGCCTCAACCCACTCGCGGCGGTCCTGGTCGGTCTTCAGGTAGTTGAAGAGGATGGACGGCTTGTCGTGGATATCGGCGCTCTTGATGTGAACGTGGCCCTTGGTATCGGAGAACATCGGGCCCACGTGCCACTGGAAGCCGTGCTTGACGTCCGCCTTCTGGCCGTCGTAGCGCACGGCCATCGGCAGGAAGTGGAACATGAGGTTCGGGTAATCCTCATTCTCATTGGAGCGCACGAAGCCGCCGCCCTCAAAGTGGGAGGTAGCAACCGGGCCCTTGTGGGTCAGCAGCCACTGCAGGCCCATGAACGGCCAGCGCCACTTATCCAGGTAAGGCTGGGAGGACGCGGTGGACTTGGTGGTCTCATACTGGATGTAGACCTCGAGGTGGTCCTGCAGGTTCTCGCCCACACCCGGCAGGTGCTTGACGACGTCGATGCCGTGCTTCTCCAGAATCTCACGGTCACCAATGCCGGAGATTTCCAGCAGCTGCGGGGTGTTAATGGCACCGGCGGACAGCACGATCTTTTCGGCATAAACGCGGTGAACGCCGCCCTGCCACTCGTACTCGACGCCGACGGCCTTCTGTCCCTCGAAGAGGATCTTGGTGGTAAATGCGCGGGTGCGGATCTCGAGGTTCTCGCGATCCATGTTGGGGTAGAGGTAAGCGCGGGCAGCGGACCAGCGCTTGCCGTTCTTAATATTACGGTCGAACGGAGCGAAGCCTTCCTGGCGGTAACCATTGACGTCATTGGTCAGGTTGTAGCCGGCTTCCTGCACAGACTTGAACAGGGCCTGGAAGAGCTCGGAGGTAGCCGGACCGCGGGAGAGGTACAGCGGGCCATCGTGGCCACGGCGCGGATCGTTCGGCTCGGCCGCAGCGGCGGTTTCCATGCGGTTGAAGTACGGCAGGCAGTGGGCGAAGTCCCAGTTCTCCATGCCCGGGTTCTGGCCCCACTTCTCATAGTCCATCGGGTTACCGCGCTGGTAGATCATGCCGTTGATGGAAGAAGATCCGCCGAGAACCTTGCCGCGGGCATGGTAGACGCGGCGGCCGTTCATCTCCGGCTCCGGATCGGACTCGTACATCCAGTCATAGTTCTTTGCACCGATTGGGAAAGAGAAACCGGATGGCATGTGAATGAACAGATCCCACAGGGAATCTGGGCGGCCGGCCTCGAGGACCAGCACGCGGGTGTTCTTGTCTTCGGTCAGGCGTGCGGCGATGACGGAGCCTGCGGAGCCACCGCCAACGACGACTACGTCGCTTACTTCATCGGTGACCTTTTTAGCGGAACGCTTCTTGGTCAGCTTGTCCATAAAACCCATAAATCCCCTTCTTTCTGTGAAATATTTCACACGTCAAGATCGCCCCACCGGAAGTGAAAATATTGTAATTTATACAAAAGTCTGTATTTATTCACATCGCCTTATGTGCGGGCACTACCTCCAGAGTACACATCCCTCTAGAAGTTTGCCCATCTTAATGTATATTTACCTTGTCCGGATGGATGTCTCTGGAGATGAAATCCGAAGTCTTTGCGCATAGTTCGCCCGAATATGATTCATTTCACTCACCTATCTCTCCCTGCGATCTTGTGAGCATTTTGGGGCACCCGTGCGAAAGATTCGGCCCAAAACAACCAACAATAGGAGAAGTAGATGGCTAACTTTGCCCCTCACGATCCTGAGGAGTCTCACACTTCAAGTAAAGACCCCCAACAAGGGGGTAAAAACACCTCTCTCGCAACCCCATCTGGAGAGCCCAAGAAGCGCAGCCCGCGCTACCAAGTTCGTGCCCTCGTCGGCAGCTACAAAGCTGAAACCGGCGATGCCGTAGGCGCGGATCAGGTCCCTGCCCCCAAGACAAACTGGCCGGTATTTATCATCTCCGGCGTCCTCATTATCGCCATGGCGCTCTATGCCGGGCTCGGCCGTGATTCCGCGGCGGAAACCCTGGCTAGCGTCACCGGCTGGATCGGCCACAACCTCGGCTGGTTCTATGTCCTTACCGCCACCATCGCCGTGGTCTTCGTGCTCTATATTGCCTTTTCCAATGCTGGCAATATCCGCCTCGGACCGGACCACTCGCGGCCGAAATTCAATACCTTCTCCTGGGCGTCCATGCTCTTTGCCGCCGGCATCGGCGTGGACCTCATGTTCTTCGCCGTGGCCGAGCCGGTGACCATGTACATGCAGCCACCGGTGGGTGACGGCGAGACCATGGAAGCCGCCAAGGAAGCCGTGGTCTACGCCATGTTCCACTATGGCCTGACTGGCTGGGCTCTTTACGCCCTGATGGGCATGGCCTTCGGTTATTTTGCCTACCGCCTCAATATGCCGCTAGCTATCCGCTCCGCGCTCTACCCGCTCATCGGCAAGCGCGTGCACGGCCCTATCGGCTCCGCGGTAGACATCGCCGCCATGCTAGGCACCGTCTTCGGTGTGACCGCCTCCCTGGGTATCGGTGTGGTGCAGCTGTCCTATGGCTTCCACCTCATCTTCGGCATTGAGCAGGGCTTCGGTCTGCAGGCCGCGCTCATCATCATCGCCATCACTATTGCCACCCTCTCGGCCGTATCCGGCGTGGATAAGGGTATTCGCTTCCTCTCCGAGCTGAACGTCTACCTGGCCATTGCACTGATGATCTACGTCGTGGTCTTTGGCAAGACCGCCTACCTCTTCGATGCCATCGTGACCAATATCGGTGACTATGTCTCGAAGTTCCCATCTTGGACCATGGAAACCTTCGCCTTTGCCGATGACCAAGCCAACGTGGATACCTGGATGCAGTCCTGGACCCTCTTCTTCTGGGCATGGTGGATTGCCTGGGCTACCTTCGTCGGCCTCTTCCTGGCCCGCATCTCCCGCGGCCGCACCCTGCGCCAGTTCATCTTTGGCACCCTGACCTTCCCGTTCCTGTTCATCCTGATGTGGATGTCCTTCTTCGGTAATACCGCCCTGGACATGGTCCGCTCCGGTGACTACCCCGAGTTCGCCGAAAACGCGATCAACGTGCCGGAACAGGGCTTCTATGACATGCTGCACGAGTTCCCAGGCTCTGGCATCGTCATCTTCTTGACCACCTTTATTGGCTTGCTGCTCTATATCACCTCAGCCGACTCCGGCGCGCTGGTGATGTCCAACTTCACCTCCCGCATCACCGATAACCGTCAGGATGGCGCGCGCTGGCTGCGCATCTTCTGGTCCGTGACCGTAGGTGCGCTGACCTTGGCGCTGCTGCAGATCGACGGCATTGCCACCGTGCAGTCCGCGACCGTCGTGATGGGCCTGCCCTTCGCGTTCGTGGTCTACCTCATCATGTTCTCCCTGTGGAAGTCCCTGCGCCTTGAAAACGTGCAGCGCGAGGCCCGCACCACCGCTATACACGGCGTGATTTCTTCCCGTACTGAGCGCGAGCCTTCGGATTCCAACCTGTGGAAGAACCGCCTCGACCGCGCCAATACCTACCCCTCCAAGCAGGAGATGGATACCTACCTGCGCGATACCGCCACCTACGCTTTGGAGCAGGTTGCTACCCACATGCGTACCCGTGGCTATGACGCCATCTTGCTCACCAGCGAGCTTCCCGACGTCGAACTGCCCCAGCTCGACCTAGAAGTAAAGCTGCACAATGAGCGCATGTTCCGCTACCAGCTCTTCCCGGTAGCGGCCGAGCGCCCCGACTTCAGCGCGGGCGAAGGCGACGAGTACTACCGCCTCGAGGTCTACGATATGACCGGTTCGCTGGGCTATGACGTCTACGGCTATTCCGAGAACCAGATCATTAACAATGTGCTGGATCTTTATGAGCGTCACTTGGCCTTCCTCTACATGCAGCAGACCCAGCCGGGCGACTCCGATGTCTCCGATGGCGCCGAGCCCGAGCGCACCTGGCGCGAAGATAGCTAAGCTGGCCCTTACAACTACCTCTATGAGAGAAAGGTTGCTTTTCACTTGAGCACCCAGAACACTTTGTTCGACCCCACCCAGACCGATTTGCTGAAGGGCGTGCATGCTGATGGCGCCCCGAAGTCCCTGTTCATCAACGGTAAGTGGGAAGCCGCCCAGAGCGGCGAGACCCGCACCATCATCTGCCCGGCCGATGGTTCCACCGTCGGTTTAGTTTCCGAGGCATCCGACGAGGACACCGAGCGCGCCATCAAGGTTGCCCGGGAAACCTTCGATAACGGCGAGTGGGCCAATACCCCGTCCGCCGAGCGCGGCAAGCTCGTCATCCGCGTTGCCGATTTCATCCGTGAGCACAAGGAGCTTTTCGCTCAGGCCGAGTCCGCTGATACCGGCAAGCGCTACGAGGAGTCCTTGGGTGATATGGATGACATTGCCAACGCCTTCGAGTACTTCGGCACCCTGGCCCAGCACCAGGCCGGCCGCGTAGTCGACCCGCAGGATCCCAACCTGCGCTCCCGCATCGACGCCGAGCCCGTCGGTGTCTGCGGCCTGATTACGCCATGGAACTACCCGCTGCTGCAGGTCTCCTGGAAGGTCGGTCCGGCCCTGGCTGCCGGCAATACCTTCGTCCTCAAGCAGGCAGAGCTCACCCCGCACACCGCGATGCTGCTCATGGCCGCCCTCAAGGAGTGCGGTCTGCCGGACGGCGTAGGCAACCTCATTACCGGCGCCGGCGCTAACTGCGGTAACCCGCTCTCCCAGCACCCTGATGTAGACATGGTTTCCTTCACCGGTGGCCTGGTCACCGGCAAGATCATCGCCAAGAATGCGGCGGAGACCGTCAAGCGCACCGCGCTCGAGCTCGGCGGCAAGAACCCGAACGTCATCTTCGCCGATGCTGATTTCGACGTCGCCGTGGACAACGCCCTCAATGGCGCCTTCTTCCACTCCGGCCAGGTCTGCTCCGCAGGCTCCCGCATCGTCGTAGAAGAGTCCCTGCACGATAAGTTCGTCGACGCCTTAGTAGAGCGCGCCAATAAGATCAAGATCGGCGGCCCGACCGATGACAAGGCCGAGACCGGCCCGCTCATCTCCGCCGAGCACCGCGAGAAGGTTGCTGCCTACGTGGACAAGGCTCGCGAGCAGGGCGCCAAGATCCTCACCGGTGGCCGCGCCGCCACCAGCGAGGACACCAATGGCCAGCACGGCACCGGCAACACCGACTTGGGCGCTGGTGTCTACTACCTGCCGACCATCATTGACGGAGCTACCCGCAAGATGGACTGCGTCCACGACGAGGCCTTCGGCCCGACCGTGACCATCGAGACCTTCACCACCGAGGAGGAGGCCATCGCCATCGCGAATGACACCGAGTACGGCTTGGCAGGCGCTGTCTACACTTCCGACGCCGGCCGCGCCGAGCGCGTAGCCCGCGCCCTGCGCCACGGCACCATCTGGATCAACGACTTCCACCCGTACCTGCCGCAGGCAGAGTGGGGCGGCTTCAAGCAGTCCGGCAACGGCCGCGAGCTTGGCCCCACCGGCTTGGCCGAGTACCAGGAGCACAAACACGTGTACCAGAACCTCTCCCCTGCCGCTTGGGATCAATTTGGCCTGCAGTAACTAAGCCGGCCACCTAATAGTCAGCCCCCGCTGCTCGGAAAGAGCGCGGGGGCTGAATTGTTGTAAGAGACCAACGTGCGGCCACGTTATCGGTCTCGTTCACCTATTGCGGGGCCAGAACGTGGCCGCAGTGCGAACTGACTAGGCAGTAACGGCATCTTCCAGCTCGGCCAGCAAGGAATTGGTGCGTTCTACCTTGGCATCCACGGGGCGGAATTCGCCTTCGGTCCAGTCAGTAAAGAAACCGAAGTCGAGCTGATTGCGCAGCTGCGGCATGGAGAAGTTGACCACGATGGTGCGCCATGCTTCCACGCCGCGGATTGCGCCCGCTGGACCGTAACCGGCGAACGCGACTGGCTTGCCGGTCCACTCCCCGGCCAAGCAGTCGAAGGCATTCTTGAACGGACCCGGCACCGAGCGGTTGTACTCCGGGGTAACAAATACGAAGCCATCGCAGGCATCCACTGCATCAGACCAAGCCTGCACCTTTTCATCCGCATACTGCTTATTGGCGGTGGCAGGAATGACGTCAGTGGTCAGCAGCGGAACATCAAACTCCTTGAGGTCCAGCAAGGTGTACTCCACCCCATCCTGGCGCCCCTGGGCAAGATCATAAAGCCACTCACCCACGACCTTGCCGGCCGAGTTATCGCGGGTAGTGCCGATGATGATGCCGATACGAGACATAAGAGAACCTTCTTTCCTTCAAGCTTTATGTAACGTCCCTAGCTTACCGCCCGCGCAGATACTTGTCTGATGGTGATGTTGATACGTCCCTCACTCAACCCGCACCCCTCCGGCAACGTACCGTCGTTAACGCGCACTACCCCGTGGTAGGCAAAACGCTTTGGCCCACCAAAGACCACCAAATCCCCAGAGCACAGCGTGATATCATCCCACGGCCGCGTGCGCGATTCGGTATGGCCCATGCGGAAAAGAGCCTCATCCCCAATGGATAGCGAAATCACCGGGGCAGGTGACTCCTCCGAATCATCCACGTGCATGCCCATGGCCGAGCCCGGCGGATAGTAATTAACTAGCGCCATCTCCGGCACGAAGTTCTCCACCCACGGCTCTAGCTCAGGTGCCACCTCGGCTGCGGCGCGCAGTGCCCCCGGAGCAATCCGCCGCAGGCTCTCCGGCACCGGCGGAACCCGTGTACCGTCCATATTGTCCACATACCGATAGCTGGGATAATGCCAATACCTGCCCAAATGCAGCTGAAATACGCTCATTTGCCCGCCGGATTTCAGCCGGGGGCGCACCATCGCCATCGGCGTATTCGCATACTCGCGCGCAATGCCACGCATCTCTTCTACCAAGGCCTTCTGCTTATCGACGCCCACCCACTCCGGCACATGACCCACCCCCGGAGCCACACGCACGCTCGGTCGCGGCAGGGAATCAAAAAGCATGACCTCACCCTAAACCCAACGTCCCAATAGATCGATCCAGAACTTTCCTTCGACAAGGCCCAGAATGCGTTTAAGACCAATCGGCCCCAACCCTGGGCACTTCAAACAACGTGGGGAATTTGTTGCCCTCCGCCGCTTTCCTTAAGCTTGAAATTTGGACGAAAGTAGCTGTATACATCACGTAGAAAATGAAATTTGAATCCTTTTACCGATTCATGGCGTCCTTTAATTTAGAGGGCACCATCAACGGAACAAGTGATAATGCGAATTATGAATCGGGAATAGCCGAGTTGGGAGCTAAAACCTGGCATGTTCGCACAGCACGCACCACGCCTTCTAAGCCGGGAGCCTTCGTAGCATTCTGGCAACGCAACCATGAAGGGGAATCCGTGCCTTTTGAAGATTCTTCCTGCGGCGACGGTCTCCTAGTCTTTGTGATTCAAGGAGATCACCGAGGTGTGTTTCAATTTAGCAATCAAGATTTACAACGTCTCGGTATTACCTCCGGAGCAACCCCAGGAAAGAGAGGATTTAGAGTGTATCCGCCATGGAGTGAGGGGCTGAACTCCAACGCTTTAAAGACTCAAAAGCAGCAACAGGCATCGTTTACAGAATTTTGATTTGTGTGTACACAAGCAAATCGATCACAATCTGCACACCCAGTACGCAGAAGGGTGGTAAACGCTCAACTTACGCACTAACGCGGTTTTCGGCGGATCCACCCACCTGTTAAAGCGCAAAGAAAGAGGACTGCTTCTGTCATTGCTGCGGCACATCGCTTATTCCGACTGCCGTCCTGCATTATCTGCCCACACGCGCGCTCCCACAAAAGCGGTAGTCATAGCATTCATGAGGACGTCTGTTAAGCCCAGCAATTTTTTATGCATCCAAGAAACCCCGATGTTCCCGATCTCTGTCTTCACATAGATAAAGCGCGTTGGCAATTATTACGCTTAAAGAGTGATTACTAACGAACTTCGAAATTTGCTAGCCAAAGCAACTACTCACGCACGGCGCTTTCAGGACGGAGGAGATCACACTGTAGCCGCAGCACTCCTTACCAAATCAGGAAAACACGTACTCGGTTTGAACGCGCACCACTTCCTCGGTGGTCCTTGTGGGGAAGTCTCGGCTTTAGCTAACCATGCTTCTAGTTATCCAGAGGACCCAATCCAAGCAGTAGTCGCCGTATACGGACCTACTGGTCAAGTTATTCCTCCCTGCGGTAAATGCCGCCAGGTGCTTTTTGATGTTGATCCGTCCATTCGGTGCATCGTGCGCGGAAGCAATGGACTTGAAGCACCTACCGTAGAAGAACTCTTGCCATTCGCATTCAACTGGCGAGATATGGAACAAGAGCAGCGCATCTACATGTGGGAAGGCTACGAGGAATCAATTCGTAGCGGAGAAAAGCAACAAACCATCCGGGTAGATGATCCTTTCCATAAAGGAGATGCCCACATTGTCTTCGAGAAAGAATCTGGAGAGATCGTCACCATTCCTGCACAGGTCACAGCCGTTACCTCCACCCGGCGAAGTGAATTGTCGGAAAAGCAAGCCCGAAATGACGGTTTTGGCTCTCTCACCGAGCTTCAGAAAGCGCTAGATGCTCACTATCCCGGTTTAGGTGACGATGACGAAGTAGACGTCGTAGAGTTCAAACTGCGGTAGTCCATCCAGACCGAAAGGTGAAATAGCCCTCCTCCCCAGGTGCAGAATTCACCTCATCGATAACGTCATACTTGCGGTGTGAAGATTGCGGCAGCTAGCGCTGGGGGTCTTCCAATTCCCTTATCCAGAAGTTCATCATCTCACCGTTAGGATCCGGGGAGGAAAACACTTCGCTCGCTATTTCCCTAGGAGACCAACTATCCGGAAGGTCTTGAAATCCTGCGCCGAGCTTTCCAAGCGTCACTGCTGAGGAGTTTTTGACTGCGCTAAGGATGGTAACGACATCGTCATACGTAGCATAAAACGAGTTTTTCCCATTCGCCCCAGTTGCATCAGCAATACAGATCCAGTCATTGAGTTCCGCCATATCGCTCAAAATATTATCGACGATTTTTCTTGAATCTGTTTCCATATGCTCACTCATTGTGCTTGGCCTTCTACTTACACTCAACCTTAACTCTGAGAATTAGAAACCGCTTTGGCAATATCGTCTACAAATTTTATCGAGCCAACAAAAGCGGCATGTGAGTTTGTGTTTTACCGGAATCTAAGGGATTTTCGCAGATACTTATTAAGCACCACTCACCCTCTACAATGACACCCATGGATGCACAGGAGCGGCAGAACTTGGAACGCTACGGCTCATGGGAGCGGATGACTGGTGGGGAGTGGTTTCTGCCGAGCATGCCGGAGGCGAAGGAAGAGCACCAGCGCACTTTTCGATTGGTTAAGCAGCTCAACGAACTACAGAATACGGACCAAGAGCGTGCCGAAGGCATCCTGCGCGAGATACTGCCGGAAGAATCTTCGGTGCCGGGCCTGCACGTGCCGCTCAACCTTGAGTACGGCTGCAACCTCGTATGCGGCGAGCGCGTCTTCATTAATTTTGGCGCTACCATTTTGGCCCAGGCCGCGGTCACGCTCGGCAATGGCGTCATGGTCGGCCCCAATTGCTCCCTGATTACGATGGGGCATCCGGTAAACGATCATGAGATGCGCGCCGGCGGCTGGGAGATAGCCAAGCCCATCACTATCGGTGATAATACGTGGCTCGGTGCTAATGTCACCGTGCTGCCGGGCATCACGATTGGAAAGAACTGCGTTATAGGCGCAGGCACGCTTATTACCACCGATATCCCGGATAATTCGCTGGTCCTGGGTTCCCCCGGCCGCGTGGTGCGCAAGCTGGAAGACAATGAGGAAGCCTGGGAGCGCCAGGATCTCAACGGCCCTGTCGAGGGTTTTGGAGCCGCCAACTAAATGTTTGATCTCGCTCGCATCGGCGCGGGACTTCCCGTAGCCGAGACCATCGATTCGCTACCTAGCACCGGAAACGTCGTCATCCAGGCCCCGCCCGGTACGGGTAAAACCACGCTCGTGCCACCGGCGCTGGCCAATCACGCGGCAGGACGCGGCAAGGTCATCGTCACCGCCCCACGCCGTGTGGCCGTGCGCGCGGCCGCGCAGCGCCTGAGTACCCTCAGCGGTACCCCGGACAAGGTCGGTTTCGCCATCCGGGGCGAGTCCCGCAGGGGCAGCGACGTCGAGTTCGTCACGCCGGGCGTGCTGCTGCGGCGCCTGCTAAAGGATCCGGAACTCGAGGGCGTAGCCACCGTTGCCATCGATGAGGTCCACGAGCGCCAGCTCGATACGGATCTGGTGCTGGGCATGTGCCTGGAACTGGCCGAGCTACGCGAGGACTTCCGCGTCATCGCCATGTCCGCCACCGTGGATGCGCAGCGCTTTTCCCAGCTTATGGACGCCCCCGTCCACGTCACCGAGGCGGTCACCCATCCGCTCGACATCCAGTACGCCCCCATGCCGGGCAGGGCGGCGGGAACGAGGGAGTTTTATGGGGACGTCGCCAAGCAGGCAGCCCGCCAGCAAGAATCAACGCTGGTCTTTGTGCCCGGCGTGCGCGAAGTCAACCTCGTGTGCGATGCCTTAGCAGGCCATAATGTGTTTCCGCTGCATGGCAAGCAAACCACCGCGGAGCAAGACGCCGCGCTGTATACCGATGAACAGCGCATCGTCGTGGCTACCTCTATCGCGGAGTCCTCGCTTACCGTGCCGGGCGTGCGCGTGGTGGTAGATGCCGGGCTTTCCCGCATTCCCCGGCGCGACGCCCAACGCGGCATGTCCGGGCTAGTGACGGTTTCTACCTCAAAGTCGAGTGCTGATCAGCGCGCTGGTCGTGCCGGCCGTGAGGCACCAGGCACCGTGATTCGCTGCTATTCGCAGGACGATTACCAGCACTTTTCCCCACACACCACCCCGGAGATCCTCTCCGCGGACCTCACCCAGGCCGCGCTGTTTCTGGACTGCTGGGCCGCAGGCCCGGACTTCCCGCTGCTCGATCCGCCCCCGGCCCAGGCCCTCGCATCCGCACAGGCAACGCTCAAGCGCATTGGCGCCACGCAAGAACTCGCCCTCCTGCCCACCGATCCGCGCCTCGGCGCCTCCTTGCTCCGCCACGGCAACCAGGCCGCGCCCATTATCGCCTCGCTTGCTGACGCCCCCTTAACCCCCGATCTCACTCGTCACCACCCACCGCAGAGGGAGGTCAAGCGGCTTGCACGTCTCGTAGAGGATCTCGGCCCGGCTGATCCCGGGGAGGTCGTAGCCACCGCCTTTCCCGAGCAGGTGGCCAAGCGCATGGGCGAAGATTACCTGCTGGCCAGCGGCACCCGCGCGCGCCTGCTCGATAACTCGGGCTTGGCCGGAGCGCCGTGGCTTGCCATCGCGGAGGTCTCCTTGTCCAATGCGGGCAATGCCATCATCCGCTCGGCCGCTCGCATCGAGGAATCGGCTGCCCTGGCGGCCATCGGCGTCACCGAGGAAACCCGCGCTTTCCTGCGCGATGGCCGCGTGCGCGGCGTCAAGGTCAAGGCCGCGGGCGCCATCACCCTTTCTGAGACCCCGGTTAAAGTCACGGGCCCCGCAGCCGAGGAGGCGCTTGCCGCCGGCATCCGTGAAGAAGGCCTAGGACTTTTTACCTTCAGCGAAAAGGCCCAAAGGTTAAAAGACCGCCTGCGCCACCTGCACTCCCACTTTGGCGAACCGTGGCCCGACGTCGATTCCGCGGATCCCGCCGAGTGGCTCGGGCCCGAATTACATCGCATCGCCGAGGGCACTCCCGCCGCCAAGCTAGACATGTACCCCGCGCTGCAACGCCTCCTTCCCTGGCCGGAAGCCACCCACCTGGACGAGCTCGCCCCCGAGCGCCTTCCGGTGCCCTCCGGCCGCGATGCCATAATCGACTGGTCCGGCGATCGCCCCGTGGTTCATATCAAGCTGCAGGAATGCTTTGGACTGGCCGAATCCCCCGAATACTGTGGCCACCGCGTGCAATTCCACCTACTCTCCCCCGCTGGGCGTCCGCTCGCGGTGACCGATGATCTCGCCAGCTTCTGGTCCGGACCCTATGCTGGCGTGCGCGCCGATATGCGCGGGCGTTACCCCAAGCACCCCTGGCCGGAGGACCCGTGGAATGCGATTGCTACCGCGCGCACCAAGAATCGGATGTAGCTAACCCCATTGCTGCCAGCCCAGGTAGCAGCTCATGACCACGACTAGGGTAAGTAACGCGTAGCGGATGAATTTGGCACCGCCGCCGAGTACGGTACGAGCGCCGAGAAGTGCGCCGGCGATATTGGCTACGCCGAGCACGATGCCAAGCGTCCACCACACGTGCCCGCCAATAATGAACACGATGAGCGCGCCGAGGTTGGTAGCTGTATTGACTACCTTGGCCATGGCCGCAGAGGTCAAGAAGTTCTGCGCAAAAATAGAGGTAAAGGCCATGATCAAAAACATGCCGGTACCAGGGCCAAAGATGCCATCATAAAAGGAAATGATGCCGGAGAGTAACAGGACCACGACACTCCGCCAACCGCCACGGGTGCCGGCCGAATCGCTGCTGCCAAAGTCCGGTTTGAAGGCAACGAAGATACCCACGGTAACCATGAGCACGATGATGATGGGCCGCATGACGTCTTTATCGAGGCTCGAGGCCACGCTGGCCCCCAACCCGGAGCAGACCAGCGCGATGAGGATGAAGCGCGCCATTTCTGCCTTGTCCAGCTTCACCTTGCGCGCAAGGGTCACGGCAGCGGATCCGGTGCCAGTCACCGCGGCGAGCTTACTAGTGCCCAAAGCGGCGGCCGGAGCAAGGCCCGGCAGGACCGCCAGCAGCATCGGAATCAAGATCAATCCGCCACCGCCGATGACCGCATCGACCCACCCCGCGGCCGCGGTACCAAAGAAGAGAATTACCCACTGCACCACATCGATTTCCATGCCCCCGATCATAAATCTTGAATGATGTAAGGTGATAACCCGCCTACCGGCCTCCCCATAGTGGAGTAAAAGAAGGCATTATACTTTTGTCGCAGCAGAACTAGGAGGCTCGCATGGCCGCACAGCAGGAAGGCACCGGGCTTAGTGCCCATACCGTGGCACGGTGGGCCATTGTCGTTCCGGCATCGGTCGTATTGGGCTGGCTGTTTAGCATGTGGCACGTACCTGCGGCCTGGATCTTGGCAGCGATCCTCTCCTCCGGCGCCATGGCGCTTTTTACTGGGGAAGATCTGCGTGTGAACCGGAGTTTTTATAGCATGTCGCGTGGTTTTATCGGCATGATGGCTGCCATCCCGCTGACCGTGGTACCGGTGGGCCAATTGCTTGGCTTCCTGCCTGCCGCCCTGACGATCTCCTTTGTGACACTGATGGTAGGCGTTATCGGCGGCCAACTCTTACACCGCGCGCAGCCGCACGATGTCTCCTCCGAAACCGGCATTTTATCCATGCTGCCGGGCGGTGCGTCCCTCATGCCCGCGCTTGCCGACGAACTCGGTGCCGACTTCCGCTACGTCGCCCTCACCCAATACCTGCGCCTGTTAGTAGTCTCGGTATCGCTACCGGCCGTGGTCGCCTTATTGGACACGCCTGCCGGCGAAGGAGCGGATCTTTCGGTCGACGGCGAAACTACCTGGTGGATAGTTGCCCTAGTGATTGCCATTGCCTGCATAGGAGAAAAGGTAGGCAAGTTCCTCCATCTCCCCGCCGCCGCGGTACTCGGGCCCTTGCTGCTGACGGTTCTAGCCTCTTTCGTGTTGCCGGAGGGCCACACGCTCGAACCGCTCTATGCCTTTAAGGTGATGGCCTTTTTGTCCATTGGTTGGGTCTGCGGCGGTGGGCTTTCGCTGCCGGCGCTCAAGGCCTTTGCCAAGCAATTGCCCGCCACAGTTCTTTTCATCATGGTCATCATCGGCATCTGCGCGGCCACCGCTTGGCCGCTAACCAAGTGGCTGCACATCACTTACTTCGAGGCCTACCTGGCCACCAGTCCCGGCGCGCTAGAGACAGTACTCGCACTCTCGGCGGAGGGCGGGGCCGGCCCAGCGGTCATCGCAGTCCAGCTCACCCGCCTCATCGCGGTACTGGTCGTAGCGGGCTACTTGCCACAGCTGCTACGCCTGGCCCAGCGACTGCTGCGCCGCTAGTTATCCAAGACGGACTCACGCAGAACGGACATCGGCACGGAGCCAAGGGCGAGGGCCTCGGAGTGGAACTCGCGCGCGCTCATCCCCTGCTTCTCGGCCGCGGCGCGGGTCTCCTGCCACAGGCGCTGGCCCAAAGCATAGGAGGGCGCCTGGCCCGGCCAGCCGAGGTAGCGATTGACCTCAAAATTGAGGTTCGCATCATCCATGGCGGTGTTTTCACGCATGAAGGTCTTCACGTGCGCCTTGTCCCACACGCCGGACGTCGAGCAATCCGGCAACTGCTTGCCCAAGTGCAATCCGATGTCCACGACCACGCGGGCGGCGCGCAGGCGCTGCGCATCCAACATGCCCATACGGAAGCCCGGATCATCCATATAGCCCAGCTCGGCCATGAGCTGCTCGGCGTAGAGCGCCCAACCCTCGCCATGACCAGAGTTCCACGTCACCGCGCGGCGCCACAGGTTGAGATCCTCCTGCACCAGCGCGGAACCTAGCTGCAGGTGGTGGCCTGGCACGCCCTCGTGGTGAACGGTGGTCAGCTCTTGCCAGGTGTGGAAGGTGTCTTGGCCTTCTGGCACGGACCACCACATGCGGCCCGGGCGGGAGAAGTCATCGCTCGGCGGGGTATAGAAGATGCCGCCGGTACCGGCCGGATCGATGCAGCACTCGATCTCTTCTACTTCTTCCGGAATATCAAATTCTTTGCCGTTGAGCTCTGCGATGACGCCATCGGCGGTAGATTGCATCCACTCCACCAAGGCATCGGTGCCGCGCAGGGTATAGCGCTCCTCGTGGTTGAGCTTGCGCATCGCCGCGCGTACCGAGCAATCGGAACCATAGAGCTCGTGGGCAATCTTTTCCTGCTCCGCGCGCAGGGTGCGCACCTGGTCAAGCCCCCATTCATAGGCCTCATCGAGGTTGACGGCATCGCCCACAAAGAGCTTGGAAAAGCGTTCGTAGCGCTCGCGGCCCACGGCATCCTTCGTGGGGGCTTGGGGCTGCAGATCATTGGACAGCCAATCGGAAAATTCGCCAAATGCCTCCTTGGCTTGCTCTACCTCGGCGGAGTCGGCATCGAGGCCGAGGGACTCGAGCATCGAGTCGGCGTCCGCAAGCCGCTCGCACTGCACAATGACCTCTGAAATCTGGCGGTGTGGTGCCACCATGCCGTGGGAGGCCGCCTCTTCCAGGGAGCTGCGGTAGCCGGCCAAAGAGTTCTTCACCTGGGATAGGCGGGAGCGAATAGCATCGCGGTCCTCCTCCGTATCCTGCGGCATCAGCAGCAGGGTATCGCGAATGGTCTGCACCGGTGAGGCGATATTATTCAGGCAGCGCATATCCTCGCTGTGGTGGTGCAAATCTAGATCGAGGCAAAGTCGATCGCGTAGGACGGCCGCGGTGACGTAGTCCACCTCATCAAAGTCATCCTCATCATCGGATTCGTCGGTGGTGTCATCCAGGGCGTCCAAGTCCGCAACCATCTCACGGGTGCGATCCGCGATGGCGGTGAAGTATTCGGGGGAGAAATCCTGCAATTCGCCCTCGTAGCCGTCAATTCCCCACGCGGTGGCATCGGTGGGGGAAAGCTCGGCTAGGTCGTGAACGAAGTTATCGCACGAAGCGTCCAGTAGAGAAGGCTGGCGCTTAGCGGTCTGCTCAGAACTCATAACGAGGAAGTCTATCCCTAAGTATCGGCTATAGGCCACCCGGGGAGGCTGAAGTTGCGAACTTGTTAACTAATCGTTGTCCCACTTTGTGCCGGGATAGTTCCAGTGGCTGAATTCATCCAGGATGTCCTGCGGTTTCTCTTTCATTACCAGCGCGTCTACAAAGCGCGGCAAGATAAAGCCGGATTCGGCCATGGCGGCGTACATGGCGTAGAAAGGGTGCCAAAATTCCTCGGTATTAACTAGGCCTACCGGGCCGCGGAGGTGGCCCAGCTGCTGCAGGGTGAGCACCTCAGTAAGTTCCTCGAGGGTGCCAACTCCGCCGGGGAGGCAAATATAGGCATCGGCGAGCTGCTCCATGCGGGTCTTGCGCTCGGCCATAGAGCCCACCACCTCTAGGGTGGTCAGGCCGGGGTGGGAAATCTCCAGATCCACCAGTGACTGCGGCATCACACCAGTGACGGTGCCGCCAGCCGCCAGGCAGGCCTGCGCTACCTCGCGCATCAAGCCGATATTGCCGCCACCATAGACCAGGTTCAGGCCGCGTCGGGCCAGCTCTGCGCCCAATTCCTGTGCCGCTTGAGTGTAGGCCGGGGAGTTTCCTGTTGCTGAACCACAATAAACCGCTACTGACTGCATGCTCTCCAGCATAGATATCTGTGCCCCCACCACCACCTTTAGACTATTCGGTACATGAAACTTTTATCAGGTTAGACAAAGCAGTCTGGGATGATTATACTCCTTTTTATGATCAAATCTGGCCCAGTGTTCACGCGGCCCCGCACGCCGGCCGCAAAGTGCCTTCATTTGGTGCGCCTGAACCCGATCATCACCCGAAGCGAGCTGGTGGAAGCCACCGGGCTTTCCCAGCCCACCATCACGCGCGCTACTACTTCCCTACTCAACGCGGGCCTCATCCAGGAACGCACCGACCTCACCCAGTCCCGTGGGCGCGGCCGGCCAACCGTGCCGCTTGAGGCGGCCGATAATGACTGGGCGCTCGGCGGCATCTCCGTGGGCACCAAGCAGACCTACATCGGCCTCTATGACATCAAGGGCCGCACCTTAAGCGAAGAAGAGTTGGCCACGCCGGTAGCAAACCTCAGCGAGGATGACTTCCTCGAGCACATCATGGCCGGCATCAATCGCATGATGACCAACCTGAACCACCGCTTAGTCTCCCTGGGCGTGACCACCTCCGGCACCGTGGATGACAACGGCCTGGTCACCGCGGAAAACCTCAACTGGCACGGTGTGGACATCGCCGAACGCCTGCGCTTCCAGTTCGGCGTACCCGTAGTAGTCTCCTCCGCGATCCCAGCTATTTTGGGTTCCGAAACCCAAGCGGCCGAGATTGGCACCAGCGAGCGCGTTCTGGTGCTCTTCGCGGATGATTCCATCGGCTCGGCGCTCTCCGTAGAGGACGAGGTCAGCCCCATTATTCCCGTGCCGCAAACGCACTCTGAGCTCCTTGGCCACGGCGCCTCCGAGCACCTGCTGGCCACCCGGCACGTCCTGGAGCAGGTACGCCACGAGGGCGTGGAGGCAGCCACGCTTGCCGACGCCGCCCAGATCGCCGACTCCAACCCCACCGTCCGCGCCATTTTGGACGAGCGCGCCCGCCAATTGGGCGCCATCACCGCGGAACTGGTCAAAGCCCACTGCCCGGCCACCGTGGTCATCGCCGGCGGCGCGTTTACCGACGACCCGAAGGCCCCCAAGCAATTCGCCGCCACCGTCCGCGCCACCGCAGGCGATGAGTTGCAGCTGCGCATGATCCCCAGCCATAAGGAGATTGTCCGCGCGGTAGCCCGCACCGTGGCCACCGACCAGCTCCTGCGCCAACCGCTGGAGCTAGGCCGCTCACTCCAGTGTGCTTAGCACCTCACGTACCGAGTCGATGCCGCGAAAGAGGTGGGCATTGAGCCCGCAGTAGCTAGCACCCTCCACGTAGTCGATGCGGTCATCAAAAAAGTGAGTATCCTTCGGCTGCGCAGAAAGAGCATCCACGGCCACGCGGTAGGCCTCTGGGTGCGGCTTGGCCACGCCAATATCGCAGCTGAAGGTCACCGCCGCGCAGTCCTCTAGCCAGGTATGCTTCTGTCGCACCTGACCTGCCAGCGTGGTGGGAATATTGGACAAGATGCCCACGCAATAGCCTTCCCCGATAAGCCCCTTGACCAGAGCCACCATCTCCGGGTCCGCCTCCAATAGTCCGCGGTTTTCGCGCGCTACCGCCTCCGCGACGGGTATCTCCCCCAGCCCGGCCCGAGCGGCTACCTCGTTCCAATAATGGCTATCGCTAAAGATGCCGGCATCATAGTCTGGGCGGAAGAACCCGTAGGCCTCCCACATCGCCTCCGCATCTGATGGCGCGAGGAGGCCCTCCAAGGCTGCATGACTTTCTGGGGTGGCCGGGCGCATGAGTACGCCGTACATATCAAAAAGGAGTTTGGGCATAACGAGGGCCAGTTTATGCGCGTTTCGGTGCCTGAGTCAGCACAGCCACAATTCCCACGCCCGCACCAGCGACAAAGACGGGCAGCATCGCGGAGACTTGTTCCATAGACAAGGCGAAAATGCCGCCGATCGCACTGATAAGCAGCATGCCACCAAGGCTATACAGCGAGCGAGTAACCACACCGCGCTTGCCCGCGGCACCGTAAACTAACAGCGCGAGCCCGGCGAACGGCCCGAGCATCAGCGCCGCCGTGGTCAGGAATACTCCCAAGGCCACGTGGGTGGACATAATCGCCGCTCCCACGATGAGAAAAAGCGCCAGAATCAAAAGCGTCATGGCGCAGAAAGCCTTGCGTTGTGTTGACATAGAAACAATCCTCCCATGGCACTGCAGTGCCATGGGAGGATTAACCTAAATCTTGATGGGTTTGTTATTCACCCAGGCGCGCTTAGGCAGCGCCACCTTCGGTACGACCAGCCAGGCGCTCATCAATGCGCAGCAGGCCAGAGCCGTCATTTCCTACCAGCTTGATCTGGTCCAGAATCTCAGAAACGGTAGCCTCTTCCTCTACCTGCTCGCTCAAGAACCAGTCAACGAGCTGGCGGGATTCCAGGTCCTGTGCCTCCAGCGCCGCGCGAGCGATGGTGCGGATTTCCTCGGAGACCTTCTGCTCGTGCTCCAGGGAAGCCTGGAACGCATCCTGCGGGTTAGCGGCCTTCACGGAACCAACCGGGATGTCAGTGAGCTCTACGCGGTAACCGCGGGAGAGCAAGTGGTCCGCAATCTTCTCGGCGTGCCCGCGCTCTTCAGCGGCCTGACCCATGAACCAATCGCGCATACCTGGGAAGGAGAGGTTGTCCATCTCGAAGGCCAGCTGGGTATAGACCATGGAAGCGCCGTACTCGCTAATGACCTGGTTATTCAGGAGGGTTTGCAGTTTCTCGTCCATTGTAAAAACCTTTCTGTGCAGGGAAATCAATAAGTGCTAAGCACCACACTACCGAAGATTCTCCCGCAATCCAGCAAGGCCTACTTAAGTAAACTTGCACGTCATTATGCTTTTTTAGATTGGATAACCTAAGTTAGCCAAGACAAAGCTAGCCATCGGGCGCAGGCAAAGTTCCCCTAAGAACGCGAGGTCATCGCGGATCCTTTGCATTTACGCCAACGCGAACTCAAGGTCAGCTCGGCGCCCACTACTTAAGCTCCCGCACCCCAGTCCATAAATGTGATTTTAATCACCTAGGCGGCCGCTAAGGCGATTAAGGCGCTGCGCGCTCGCTCCTTCCAGACCACGGAACTCTACCTCGATGCCTCGCTCGGCGTACTTCTTCTGCACCGCATCCAGCGTCGCCACCGTAGAGGCATCCCATACCTCGGCCTCGGTCATATCCACCAGCACGCGCTGGGCATCCAGCGTGTAGTCGAAGGCGTAGACCAAATCATTGGAGGAGGCGAAAAAGAGTTGGCCGCGCACCGCATACGCGGCATCGCTTACTTGCTCTACCTGCACCAGATGCGCCACGCGGCGAGCAAAACCAATGGATGCTGCCACCACACCAAGCACCACGCCGACCGCCAAGTTATGCGTAGCCAGCGTGCCTACCACCGTCACCAGCATCACCAGCGTTTCTGATAGCGGCATGAGCTTAAGCGTGCGCGGGTGAACCGAATGCCAATCCACCGTAGTTGCGGCCACGATGATCATCACCGCCACCAGCGCAGCCATCGGAATGCGGCCGACGGTCTCGCCAAGAAGAAGGCAGAGGATGAGGAGGAAGACGCCCGCGAGGAACGTCGACAAGCGCGTGCGCGCCTGGGATGCCTTCACGCCGATCATGGTCTGGCCAATCATGGCGCACACGCCCATACCGCCGATGGCCGCGGCGAGGATGTTACCCACGCCCTGACCAAAGGACTCGCGCGTTTTATCGGAGTGGGTATCCGTAATGTCATCCACCAGCTTGGCCGTTAGCAGCGATTCCATGAGCCCCACCAGCGCCATACCGAAGGCATAGGGCGCAATAAGCCGCACGGTATCCAGGTTCCACGGAATATCCGGCACGAAAAGCCCCGGCAGCGAGGTAGGCAGCTCGCCTTGGTCCGCCACATCGGGGACCTTCCACCCGGCCGCGACCGCAATAATGCTGACCACCACAATGGTAACGAGCGGGGCGGGAATCACCGTGGTCAGCCGTGGTAGCCCCAGCATGATGGCTAGGCCGATGGCCACCAACACATAGACCATCCACGGCACATTACTAAGGTGCGGCAGCTGCGTAGTAAACATCATGATTCCCAGCGCATTCACAAACCCCGTCATCACCGAGCGCGGGATAAAGCGCATGAGCTTGGCGACGCCCACCGCGGCCAGCACCACCTGCATGATTCCCGCCAAGAGCACCGCGGCGACCACGTAGTCATGACCATGTTCATGTGCGAGCGGAGAGACCACGAGCGCCACCGCGCCGGCCGCTGCGGAAATCATCGCCGGCCGGCCACCGGTAAAGGCAATGGACATTGCCATCACGACGGAGGAAAACAATCCCACCCGCGGGTCCAAACCCGCAAGGATGGAAAAGCTTAAGACCTCCGGGATCAAAGCAAGCGCCACCGCGAGTCCGCCAAAGACTTCCTTGCGCAGACGAGCAGGCGAGGAAAATGCATAACGGAAACTGGCGATGACGCCGGTTGGGGCAGGCTGTTCTTTAATCACGCCTGCACATCATAGTGGACTTTAGGAGCCTTCCTTAAAGGAGCCGTCCGCAGTGATGACCGGCAGCACGGACCAGGCGAAGTTGATCCACTGATCGGTCTTCTTCCACGAAAAGTCCGGTTCAAAGATGGTCTTCGGCTTGGTGTAAATGACGGCCGAGCGTACCTCGTCTGCGGTTTCCTTAAGCAGATTAACCACCAGATCCAGGGTCTTTCCAGAATCCGCGACGTCATCGACGACCAATACCTTCTTGCCCTTCAGCGAATCCGTGTCCAGCTGCGGGGACAAGATGATCGGCTCCTCCAGGGTCTGTCCGATATCGGTATAGAACTCCACATTGATAGCACCCATGGCCTTGACACCGATGGCATAACCAATAGCACCGGCTGGGATCAGGCCGCCGCGGGCGACGCCCACGATGAGGTCAGGGAACCAACCAGATTCCACAATCTGTTCCGACAGGTTACGGCTCGCCTCGCCGAAGACCTCCCAGGTGAGGTTTTCCCGGTCCGGGTGGATCCAATTTTCAGTCACGATTGTGTGGCTCCTTTTGCGTCATGGGATTTCTTTGTAGTTTAACGAGCATTGCCTGCCAAAGAAAAGGCACCTACCGGAATGGAACCTCGCCCAAAGTCCGGCGCAGCTTGCGCGTGCGCAGGCGCTCCGGATTTTCGGCTAGATGCTCCATCGCACGCACCGCGCACATCACGTGAGCTTCTTTCGAATTGGAATAGAAGGCTTGCGCCTGGGCCGGCAGCTTCGGCACCGCGTGCAGCGGCAGGTCAGAGACCGAAAGAAGAGTTCCATAAGGAACGCGGTAGCGATAGCCATTGGCCGCGAGCGTGCAGGATTCCATATCTACAGCCACCGCGGTGGAGGTACGCAGCCACTCCCACAGATCCCGGTTAGTGCGCCACTCCCAATTGCGATCATCGGTGGAGAGCACCGTACCGGTGCGCATGAGCGAGTTATCGTCGCCATATACCGCCTTCACCGCAGACTCGAGCATGCGCTGTACCTCTGGAATCGCCGGGATGGGAGAGGTCGCCGCAACCTTTTGGTCCAAGATGTGGTCATTGCGCTGGTAGGCATTGCCCAAAATCAAATCTCCGATGCGCATGCGGCCGTCCATGCCAGCGCAGTGGCCGATCATGATCCAGGCCTCCGGCCGCAGCACCGCCAAGCAATCCGTGATCGTCTTGGCATTCGAGGGCCCTACGCCAATGTTGATCATGGTGATGCCATCACCACCGGCAGTAACAAGATCAAAGCGCGGCATTTGGTACCGGGAGGTCAAGGTCAGACCATCCACATCGAGGTCCACCGCATCATTGGGATGGATGGTCTCGCCATTGGGCAGCACCAAGGCGGTATAACGCGAGTCTTCCCTAGTCAGCTCGCGCAAACCGAATTTCACAAACTCGGTGGTGTGCATCGCGTAGTTAGTAAACAAAATGTATTTCTGCACCGTATCGACCTCGATGCCGGTGTAGTGCTCGATGCGTGCACACGCAATGTCAAAGCGCTGGGCGCCAAAATGAAAAAGCGGCTTCTCCGCACCGTGAAAGGCATCCCATTCGCCATCAATGATTGCATCATTGACCTCATCCAGCGTCGGACGCGGAATGGGCCCGCGTTCCTGCGGGGCTTTTCTTGTGTCCTTGATGTACTCCGGTGGAATGCGCTGGTCGGATTGGCCAACAAAGATATCGCACGGATAATTCCCCGCCAGGCGAGTCAGCTGCTCGTGCAGGTAGTCCCGAATGATGTGCGGCTTGGAGATTACCGCCGAGTACTTGCCGGCCTCGTTAACGTAGCCGAAGGGCTCGGAACGATCGATCGGCTGCCATTTGCGGATATCCACCGTGACCTTGGGATAAACCACATAGCGATAGTCATCAAGGTTTCCTGATTCCAAAGTCTTGCGCGCAAGCTCGCAGGAATTCTCGTAAATCTCGATCAGGCGGTTTACCGCCTCATCAACGGAGTGGACATGCTGCAGGTCGGTCATAAACGCGAGTGTAGCGGGGACTGCACAGCGCAGCAGTGGTTAAAGCATCTTAGTATCGATTAAGTCCCCCTTTCGCTCCTGATGCGTCTCAATTTTCGGCGCCTCACCCACAATCCCCAAGATGCTGCTTCTATAACGAAGGCCCGCCGACAGCGCATCGGCGGGCCTTCTCCCCATGACTAATCTCTCGGTACCCAAGGAGGGAGTGGAGCGCACCCTCCTGCAAGCACCGCCCGTGATTAGGCAAGCCTAAGTTTATTAACCTTTCGTAGGATGGTCAAGGGTTTGCCCATAAATTTCTTAACTCCTGACAAAAACACAGTTAACCTGCAATAACGAGTACAATCCGGAACCATGGCTGAGTTGAAATCCACTATTTCCGAACAACTCCGCAAATTCTGGCGTGCCAGCGAGAAGGAATTGACCGATTCCCCGCGTCGCGGTGTCGCCTCCCCTGCCGAAGCCACGGCACTGCGCGAGGAGGTCGCGGCCGAGATTGCGGACCTCATCAAAGCGCAAAAGGTCAAAACCAGCCCCGGCGATACCGCCCTCGACGCCGATGCGGCCGCCACCCTCCCGCTAGGCGCACGCATGAAGCCACGTGGGATCTTCGAAGATGACTGGGGCGCACGTCCTACCGCACAACGCCCCTGGCCGGTCATCCTCATCCACGGCACCTGCGATACCAAGGGCGTATGGCAAATCCTCGGCAATGAGCTGCGCCAAGACGGCTGGGCGGTCTTCGCCCCTGACTACGGCCGCCGCGCCACCCAACCCCTTGCAGAATCCGCCGAGCAACTCGATGCCTATATCCGCACCGTGCGCATGGTCACCGGCGCGAACAAGGTCATCCTCATCGGCCACTCGCAGGGCGGGCTCCTCGCCCGCTATTGGATGCGCATGATTGGCGGCGCCGAGCATGTCCTCCACCTGATGTGCATCAGCGCGCCAAACCACGGAACTACCTACGGCGGTATCGTCAGCCGCCTCATTCGCACCCCGCGCCAAGAGGCGGTAATGCGCTCCGTCATCGATGGCTGGTTTGGGCCGGCGGGAATGGACCAAATTGTTGGCAGCGAAGCGTTACGCGAGGCCAATCGCGATGGCGACTTGGAATCTGGCGTGAGCTATACCTGCATTGCCACGCGGTCTGATGCCGTCGTGGTCCCACCCGAAACCTGCTTCCTCGACCCCCGCGGCGTCGCCGAGGGCACCGTGCGAAATATTTATGTCCAAGACTTCGACCGCCGAGCAATGGTCATGCACGAAGATATGCCGATGGATAAGCGCGTCCACGCCATCGTGCGCACCATCTTGGAATTAGTAGAGACTATCCCCCGCTAGTTAAAGCTCCAGCTCATCAAGAACCGCGTCAAAGGCTGGGCCCACCTGCGTGCGCCACAGCGTATCCACCTTCTGATCACCCCGGCCAGGCCCACCATTGATGACGGCCACGCGCTTGCCCTGCTTCTTCGCCTCCAGCACAAAGCGATACCCGCTCATTACCGCAAGAGAGGACCCAGCGACCAGCAGCGAGCGGGCCTGGCGCAGCACAGCAAAAGCAGCATCGCGGCGCTTAGCCGGCACAGGCTCGCCAAAGTAGACCACGTCCGGTTTCAATAATTCCGATCCACACCGCTCGCATCCGGCCATGCGAAACGCTGCCACGTCGGCTTCATCCAGGGTCACGTCACCATCCGGATTCACTTGGTCCGCCTCCACCACTAGGCGCTCCAAGTACCCCGGATTTGCTGCGGCCAAGCGCGCATCGAAATGCGTCCGCGCCTCCCGATATCCGCACATCAGACACACGACGGTTTCCATATCGCCATGCAGCGCCACCAAGTTCGCGGTCCCGGCCTGTTTATGCAGTCCATCAACGTTTTGGGTAACCACGCCATTAACCAGCCCGGCGCGCTCCAGTTCCACCAGCGCGTAGTGCGTGCGATTCGGCGCGGCAGAATCCATGACTCGCCACCCCACAAAGCTGCGGGCCCAATACCTATGGCTCGCAGCCGGGTCGTGGCGAAATTCTTGATAGGTCATCGGCCGGTGCCTACTGAGCGAGCCGCGCGGTCCCCGGTAATCCGGCACGCCCGACTCCGTCGACACCCCAGCCCCAGTCAGCACCATAACTGGACCCTCGCGCAGCTGCTTGACGACGTCCCCTAAAGCCCTCCCCGGCTCCGTATGCGGCGCCGATTCCTCTACCACTCGGGCAATCGAGCGCAGCGCTAACTGGTGCGCAAGGGAGACGGCTGGATCCATGCTCCCGATGCTAGCTTTCGGGCAAGTGCTCTACGTATAGCCACTCCGAATCCAGCTCCCCGTGGCGCGAGCACTTGGTATGCCAGCCATCGGGGCGTACCTGGGCCACCATACGGCGGCCGCAGATCTGACAGTAGCGCGGCACATCGAGGCCAGCTGCGGCTGCAGGGTGCAGCGTAAAGACCTCCTCAATCGGCTTGCCGGTATTCGGATGGAAAATCGGCTCGTCCCCAGCCAGAACGGCAGTGGCCAATTCGGAAGTCGGCTCGGATAAACCAGCCACTACAGGGCCTTAATCGGCAGATCGATGCGGTTCAACATGTCCACATCCTTTTCAATCTGCTGGCCCAAGGTGGTCAGGTAGTTGCCGGCAATGATGGCGTTGATGCCGCCGAGCAGGCCGCGCTCCGTGCCGTCGTCGCCAAGCGAAAGCTCGCGGCCACCAGCAAAGCGCAAGGTGGTAGACGGCATAGCCAAGCGGAATGCCGCCACGGCGCGCAGGCCTTCACCCAGCGGAACCAGCGGACGGTCCGCAAATGGGGTGCCCGGGCGCGGATCCAGGAAGTTCATCGGCACCTCGCAGGGATCAATTTCTGCCAGCTGCGCGGCGAACTCGGCGCGCTGCTCCAAAGACTCGCCCATGCCGATGATGCCGCCGCAGCAGACCTCCATGCCTACCTCGCGCACATAGTCGAGGGTCTGCTTGCGCTCCTCCCAGGTGTGGGTGGTGACCACATTGGGAAAGAAGGAGCGGGACGTCTCCAGGTTGTGGTTATAACGCTGCGCGCCCATATCCTTCAGGCGCTGCGCCTGCTCGCGGGTCAGGGTGCCCAGGGAGCAGGAAATCTCAATATCGACGGCGTCATTAATCGCTGCAATCGCCTCGCCTACCTGGTCCAGTAGCCGATCATCCGGGGACTTCACCGCGGCGACGATGCAGAACTCAGTAGCGCCGGTCTTGGCGGTCTTCTGTGCCGCTTCCACCAGCTCAGGGATGTTGAGGCGCACGGCGCGCACTGGGGACTCGAAGAGGCCGGACTGAGAACAGAAGTGGCAATCTTCTGGGCAGCCGCCAGTTTTAATGGAGATAATGCCTTCCACCGATACGTCTGGACCACACCACTTCAGGCGGGTCTGGTGGGCGATATCGGCGATTTCCTCCAATTGGGAATCCGGAACCTGTAGTACTTGCAGCAGTTCTTCCTGGTTGAGGCCTTTGCCTTGCTCCAGTGCTTTTTCGCGGGCGATGTCAATAATGCTCATAGTGTGAACTATACTTGAACAGCGTTCAGCTTTGGTTAAAATCACATAAAATTTTTCCCAGCGTTAGGCTCGATAGCATGACGCTTTATGATGACACCCTCTCCCTCCTCCAAGAACTTATCCGCAATGCCTGCGTAAACGACCTCACCCCGGACTCCGGCCACGAGGTACGCAATGCGGATAGCTTAGAAAAATTCTTCGCGGGCGAAGACGTGCAGATTGAGCGCTTCGAGTCCCACCCGGGCCGTGTTTCCATCGTCGTGACCGTCCCCGGCGATCCGGACAAGGAACCGCTGACCCTCATGGGACATACCGACGTCGTCCCCGTCGACGAACCTAAATGGACCAAGCCTCCCTTCGAGGCACTCATCGAAGACGGCAAGCTCTACGGCCGCGGTTCCGTAGACATGCTATTTATTACCGCCACCATGGCCGCCGTCACGCGCGAGGTTGCCCGCGCCGGCAACACGGGCGGCACCCTCGCCTTTGTCGGCATGGCCGATGAGGAGGCCCGCGGCGGTCTCGGCGTGCGCTTTATGTCTGAGAACCACCCCGATGCCTTTTCCTGGAAGAACTGCTTATCTGAAACTGGCGGCAGCCACCTGCCCGGCGCGGTGGGTTTCAACGTGGGTGAAAAGGGCGCCGGCCAGCGCCGCCTGCATGTGCACGGCGATGCCGGCCACGGCTCCACTCCTTATGGTAAGGACTTTGCCATCGTAAAGATCGGTGAGGTAGCTCGCCGCATCGCCACCGCTGAGCCGCCCACAGCCTCCAATGAAATCTGGGAGGGCTTTGTGCGCACCTTCAAATTTGACCCCCAGACGGAGCAGGAGCTTATCGACGGCACCGGTGACTATTCCAAGTTCGGCAACCTCGACGCCTACGCGCATGCCTTTAGCCATACCACCATCGCCGAGACCGTCCTGCGCGCCGGCGGCGCCATTAACGTGCTGCCCTCACATGCCTACTTGGAAATGGATGTGCGCCCCTTCCCCGGCCAGACCCAGGAGGATCTGGATGACTTCCTGCGCAGCGCGCTTGGAGACATGGCCGATGAGGTAGAAATCGAACACCTCATTACTGAAGATGCCACGCAATCCTCCACCGATACCAAGCTGTGGCGCGCCATTGAGGCCACCTCCAAGGAATTCTTCCCAGATAAGGCCGTCGTCCCAGTTCACGCCACCGGCGGCTCGGATCTGCGCTTTGCTCGGCGCAAGGGTGGCAACGCCTATGGCTTTGCCATGCACGCCGAGGGACGCGATATGGCTAGCGCCAATTCGCAGCTGCACAGCCACGACGAGCACCTCTACTTGGAGGACCTCGAGCTCACCGTGCGCGCCTACCGCAGCCTGGTCAATCGCTTCCTTGGCCTGTCACAGGAATAACAAGTGTGGCGAGATGCCTGCCGGCCAGATTTCCTGTTCCCAGGCGAAGCAGTACTGGACCAACTCCGCTGACTACAACCAGAAGAAGCCCCAGGCCCTCGCCGTTGCCACCGTGCACCCACGCGGCAACGAGGTTCGCGACGCCATCGGCCGCATGGATGAAGCCATTGCCCGCTGCGGCCTAAACGGCACCACCGGTCAGGGCAAGCCGGTCAACACTGGCGGCCAGCGCGGCAATGCTCCCGCACCAAAGCCGGCTCCGGCTCCGTCCCCGGCGCCAGCCAAGAACACCAAGGTCATCGAGCTGGGCACCATCCCTGGCCAGCCGACTGTCGACGTCCCATTCTTGGGCCAGACCTTCCACATCCCGGACGCGGCCAAGATTGCCCAAAACGCTGTATCCCAGTTCCAGCTGCCGCAGATTCCGCAAATCCAGCAGCTACAGCAGCTGTCTTCTTTCTAGCGGTCTAGCTGAAAATAGATCCCGGCATGCGCGCTGCAGCCGGGATTAAATTTATGCCCGCAGTGGGGACACGCCGGCACGGCGGAATTTGCGTGGTAGTTCATCTCGGTGCGGCAGGAACCGCAGAGGACTGAGGGGGCGTCGGCAAGCAGGGGCCCAAACTCATGATCCATGAGCTCGGCATGGCACAGCGCGCAAGAAAAATACTTCCCGCAGGTAGCGCACTTATTGGCCACCACGTCTAGCGGGGAATGCCAATGCTTACACCGGCCCTCCACATCAATCGCGCCGTGAATCTTCATGCTCGTCAGCATACGCGTCGCCCTGTTGCCACTGCTGCTTCTTTTCTGCAGACTTTTTGGCATTGCGCACAGCTTGTATGCCCACCACGATGGCAATGATGATAGGCACCCACACCTTGCTGTAATCCATCAAGATTACGAGCCAATCGGGCGGATCGATATCGATATTGAAGTCGATATTGGGCACGGGAAGCTCAATCTGCGGCAACTCCGGCACGGGGAGCGCGATATCCGGCAGGTTGATGTCCGGCAGCTCCCAATCCGGCAGCAACCGGGACAAGACGCGGCTAATAATCGGCCCCAGCACGATGACGCCAATGGCCCAGCCGGACTTTCCCAAACCGCCTAATAGTGGGTACAGCACCCGCTTGAAGGAGCTGTCTTCCATAGCGCGGCGGCGCTTCTCCCCCAGTGAGCCCTGCGGCGGATCCAGGGCAACTGCCTCCTCACCATCGCGATAGTAGACGTCTAGGAGCTCACCAAAAGGAGAGGCTTGGATATCCAGATAAGGTTTGCTGCGCGAGGCTGAATTCTCAAAAAGAGTGAGGTCTTTTTCTATCTTCTTCTTGAGCGAATATCGACCCGCACGGGGCCGATCATGGCGGCTGCGAACCTGCCCGTTCACCACAATCTGCAGGCGTGGGCTAGGATTCTTCCGCCACAGCTGAAGACGCTTCGGCAGCGAGGCATCGCCCGGCACCGGGGTAAAATCCTTCGCCTTCTTCGGCCACTCACCCAGCTCAGCGAATTCGGCGTCGTATCCGCGCTGCACCTCGATGGTGCCCACCTCGGGGTGCTCTAGGCGCCACGTCTCCATTAGTTATTCCCTGCCTTGGAGCTCACCACGGCACCCAGCTTGCTCGCGGCCCATGCCAGGAATACCAGCACTGGGAGATAAATCCACGTCCCTTCATTGAAATACAGGGACATAGCGGCAAAATAGGCCAGCCCAGTCACACAGAAGATGGTCCAGGAGGCGCGGAAAGTGGCACCGTCGACAAGAGCAATGATCACCGTCAGCACGGCCATGAGGATGACTAGGAAAAGGCCGGAGACAAGGTGGTAGACAGCGGGCGGAACAACGATGAAAACAGCAGCGATGGCGATGGGCGCCCACCATTGCCACCAGACGCGGCTGGGCTCGTCTTTCGTTTCCGTTTCTTCCTCTAGCTCCTCAAACACGCACCCAACCTAGCACAGGACTTGGCAGAACTTATGGGGCAGAAATCCTCCCTTTGGTCCGCCTAATCCCCCTTGCGGAGGATACCGCGCTGAGCAGGGCATACCTAGCGTTGAGTGTATGAAAAGCACACCACTCATCCTCGCGGCGGGCGCGATATTTGGTGCCATCTACGGCACCAATGCGCTCCTGCCAGATATATACGACAACCCCACCTCTGAGGTGCAGGTCGGCTCGGCCCGCATCCCCGGGCTATCCTGCACGGCAGAAGATGGCTCCACCAGCAGTGAACCACGCTGGGACTGTGACGGCACCCAGATCCGCGCTAAAGAAGTCGGCGTACAGGACAAAGACCAAGCCACCCGCCGGTACCTCCGGGAAATGGGGGAAGGTACGGCCATGCCGGAAGGAGACATCGACCGCGACGGGGATAAGCGCACGCTTAGCGATGGCGACCTCGTAGCCATCAGCATTGAGGGCGATGGCCCCACCACGTTCCTCTCCTTGCACGGACCGCGGGCTGAAGAACTTGCCCAGGAGGTAGAAAAGGCATGAAGAATCTGTGCTGGCTATCTATCGCTTTCGGTCTGGTAGTTTCCGGCTTTTTCTTGGCCGATCGCCGTTTTACCGAGGTTGGGCTCATCGGTGCGCTTATCTGCGCTGGCTTGACGCTTGGACTGGGATTCTGGTGGTTTAGGCCGCGGCCGATGTGGCAGGGCATCCTATGGGGTGCGCTCGCCCAGCCGGTGGTGGTGAGCCTCAACGATCAGATGGTGGGGATCTCGGACAAGCTGGGGCTCACGCACCTAGACGCGGCCTTCTACTCGCCGCTTCCGGAAGAAACCATCAAGCTCCTCGGCGTCGTTATTATTATTGCGGCTTTTGGAAACGTGAAGCATCCCTACCAAGCCGCCGCGATCGGCATGGCGGTAGGCCTTGGTTTTGATGCCATGGAAAATGTGCCGTTCATCCTCAACGCGGCCATCGATAACTTGGACGGCGACCTCTGGGGCGCCATTATTACCGGCACCGGGCGAATCCTCACTGGTGCCTTTAGCCATGCGCTGTATACGGGGGTTGCGGCATGGGACGTCGGCAAGCTCTATGCGGGGGCACGCCACGGATACTGGCAGGTGGCCGGATTCTGGCTGGCCGCCATCGCCCTGCATACCCTATTCAATGCCTCGACCATCATTGCGGGTGATTGGCCGGTGACCATTCTCCTTATCGCCCTCATCACGTGGACACTGGTCATTTGGGGCCTGCGTTTCATGCGCAAGCAAGATAGGAAATATACGGCACAAAGAAGCGAAATTGCTCAGCCCGCCAAGGATCCAGAATATAGTTCTTGAGCTGCGAAAATACGAAAGCAAAGGCTCGTGTCCGAGGGGTGTTATAAGGTGCAAATCGTACACAAGTTCACACGATAATTTAGGTACGATGCGCCATGGAAGAACCTTACTTTTCCACGACCAATACCACCGACCCCACCACACGCTCAGCCTTTGAAATGCGAAAGGCGGAATACGAGTTCTGGCTAAGCCAAGTCCCCGATCTCGATTCTGATTTCGAATTAGTCACCCAATCCCTCTACCGCACCACCGGCGTCAATGAAGGCCGGATTAGCCATATCCTCATGGCGCTGCACCGCTTGGAGGAGCTTCCTAAGCTCCAGGCGCTGCAGCACCGCCTCTACCACTTAGACCTCGACCGAATTATTGCCATCAATAAGTCCCTCAACCGCTTGGGCAACCCGACTCCAGAGGTAGTCGCGCGCATCGATGAACAGCTCACCGCCTACCTCACCCCTACCCGGCCGAACCAGACCATGCGTACGCAGGCGCAGATTAAGCGCAAACTCAACGAGCTCATCAACCTCGCCGATGACACATTGGCCGTCACCCAGGGCCCTACCCAGCCGCGCTACACCATGGAAAACTGGGGCGATAGCACCTCGGCGGTGACTTTGAGTGCGGACCCGGCGGTTATCGCGAGCGTCGATAAGTGCATCCGGCAGACCGCGCTGGAGCTAGATTGCTCGCTTGCCGACGCCGTCATTGCACTCCTCACCGGCCGCACCCAAGCCCCCGAGATCATCCTCAACGCCTACAAGGCCACCGACGTGCCCAATTCCCCGGCATTTATTGAGTCCGTAGGCTGGCTCGACCCGGCGCGCTCCAATGCGCTGCCCTACACTAAAATCCGGGAGATGGATCCTGACCACGAGGTCAAGGGCTATGTCACTCCCGCCGCCATGGCCGCGTATCTGGAAGGTTTCGACGGCACCTGCCGCTACCCTGGATGCAACCGACCAGCCACGGCCTGCCAGAAGGATCACCGCATCAACCATGCGGACGGCGGGCCGACCACGCCGGCAAACCTCGCCTGCTTATGCCAGCACCACCACAACGTAAAGACCGATGGCCGGGCCTTTTATGTCATGGATCCACATACGCGCGACATCATCTGGCTTTTTGAGGACGGCACCTGGACCACCACTGAACCCTCTGGCCCATTGGCGCAGAAGAACAAGAACTGGGTGCAGACCTTCGCCCAAACCATGACCTCCCACCGCGCCCGAGCATATGAAGAGGCACAAGAACTCATGCGCCAGCAGAAAACCACCCCTAGGGAGGAGGAATAAAACCACCAGCTTCCCTACAGTGGCTGGCATGACGCAAAATTTATTCACACTTGACGAGCTCGTAATTACCCAGACCAAGTCCTTCCTCAACGATCAGTTCATGATCACCGATATCGACGGCACCCCTGTGGGCACGATCCTTCAGTCCACCAGCCTAAAAGACATGGTGCTGAAATCCTCCCGCAGCTTGGAGGTTGCCATCACGGATGCCGAGGGCAATCCCCTCCAAACGGTCATGACGATTTCGGACCCGCCGAATTTTCTGCGGGATACCTACGAGGTGCACTTGCCGGGAATCGAGCAACCCATGGCTGTTATTACCAAGCGTTTCTCCATGCTCAAAACAAAATTAGACTTGACCATGGAGGGCTTTGCCGACGTCGAAATTCACGGCGACTTCTGGGATTGGAACCTTTCCATAACTTCAGAAGATCGCCTGCTTGCTGACGTCTCTAACGAATGGACTGGCATGGGTAATTTCTTCATGGGCAAAAACACGTACCGCCTGCGCATCACGCCGGGCCTCAATGAGCAACATCACGCCGCCATCATCGGCGCCGTGATGAGCATGGATATGCTGCGCACCAAGCAAAAGAACAGCGACTAGGAAAATAAAAAGGTGTTGTTGCAAAGTTGGGCGGAGAGCAGTGAAGACTCAGTTTCTCATTCCCTGATGGCCGCTGCGTGTGGGCGTTGTTAGGCCGTCTCGAAGACCTGGTTGACGATCACCGCGTCCGGGTTCGAGTGCCCGTAGGCAAACATTGCGCCTTGCCCTTTCCACAATGAGTGCATCGCCTCTATCCCTTTCAACGTCCGATATGCAGATGTCCGGTTCTTAAACGCGCCTTTCGGCCCGAGGATCCGCTTCAGCCGACCATGGTCGCCTTCCAGGATGTTGTTGAGGTATTTCACCTGCCGGTACCACCGTGTTTGCTTGTCCAGCTCAAGGGCGTATTTCTGGACCCAGCGGTAGATCGTGGTGTGATCGACCGGCACGCCCCACTCGGTCATCATTTCCTCCAGACCGCGGTAGCTCACCCCGTAGCGGCAGTACCACCCACTGCCCACAGAATGATGCCACGGGGAAAATGACAACCGGAGAAGATACCCATGGCTGTGATTACATCACGTCGCCCTTCCTACTGCCCCAACTTTGCAACAGCACCTTTCAGGGTCATATGGGGGCAGTGGAGAGAAGTGGTGGATCAGTGAACGGCGGTGGATGCCGGAGTAGGCGTGGTGTGTTCCTCCTTCGACTCGGTCGGAGCCAGGCGAGCCGGATCCAGATCAATGCGGCGCAGCAGCTGGGCGTTCAGGGCCACCACGATGGTCGAGGCAGACATCAAGATCGCGCCCACGGCCGGGGACAGCACGAACCCGATCGAGGCGAGCACTCCGGCAGCCAACGGCACGGCGAGGATGTTGTAGCCAGAGGCCCAGATCAGGTTCTGGATCATCTTGCGGTAGCTGGCCTGGGACAGCTCAATCATCGACAGCACTGCCCGCGGGTCATCACTGGCTAGGACCACCCCGGCAGATTCCATGGCCACATCCGTGCCGGCACCGATGGCGATACCGACGTCCGCGCGGGTCAGAGCGGGGGCGTCATTGACACCGTCACCGACCATGGCCACGCTCAAACCCCGGTCCTGCAGCTGCGTGACCTTGGTGTCTTTGTCCTGGGGCAGGACCTCGGCGAAGACCTCATCAATGCCTAGGTCCTGACCAACCGCCTGGGCCACCTGCTGCGCGTCGCCGGTGATCATCGCGACCTTCACCCCGCGGTCCTGCAGGGCTTTCACGGCGGCGCGGGATTCGGGGCGGATCTTGTCCTCGACGGCCACCGCACCGATGATCTGACCGTCGCGGACAATATGGAGCACACCGGCCCCACGCCCGGTCCAGGCGCTGGTGGTGTCGGTGAGCTCGGCCGGGGTGGTGAGGTTGAACTCGCGCAGCATGTTCGGCCCGCCCACGAGGATCTCAGCGCCATCGACAGTGGCCCGAACCCCCCGGCCGGACGCGGCGCTGAAACCAGTTGCACGGACTTGCCGACGGGAGGCCGCGGGATGGGCGGCCGCGGCCGCCACGATGGCGCGGGCCACAGGGTGCTCGCTGTCGGCCTCCGCGGCGGCGGCCAGGGCCAGCAGCTCGCCCTCGGTAACGCCGACAGCTGCCGCGACACCGGTGACCGCGTGCGCACCCTCGGTCAGGGTGCCGGTTTTGTCGAAGAGCACCACATCGATGGTGCGCATCTGCTCGAGCGCCATCCGGTCCTTGATGAGCACTCCGGATTTCGCGGCCCGCTCGCTGGAGATCGCAATGACCAGCGGAATCGCCAGGCCCAGGGCATGCGGGCAGGCGATGACCAGCACCGTGACCGTGCACACCACGGCATCGTCCGGGCTGCCGATAATGGTCCACACCACCGCGGTGGTCAGAGCGGAGATCAGCGCGAACCAGAACAACAACGCCGCCGCGCGATCCGCCAGGGCCTGGGCCCGGGAGGAGGACTCCTGGGCGTCGGCAACCATGCGTTGGATCCCGGCCAAGGCGGTGTCCCCGCCGGTAGCCTCCACCCGGATGCGGACGGTGTTGTCGGTGGCCACGGTACCGGCGACCACCTTGTCACCGGTGTCGCGGAAGACGGGACGGGATTCGCCGGTGATCATCGCCTCATCGAATTCGGCGGCTCCGTCGAGGATGGTTCCGTCGACCGGCACCCGGGCACCGGCCCTCACCAGCACGACGTCGTCGACGACCAGCTCGGAGATGGCCACGGTGCGGGTGGTTCCGTCGATGACTTTCTCGGCCTCATCCGGCAGCAGGGCAGCCAGCGCATCAAGCGCGGAGGACGCGGCCCCGAGAGCGGACATCTCCAGCCAGTGGCCCAGCAGCATGATGGTCACCAGCAGGGCCAGCTCCCACCAGAAGTCCAGCTCAAAACCGCCCAGCCCCAGAGTGGTGACCCAGGAGGCGACAAACGCCACGGTGATGGCCATGGCGATCAGGAGCATCATCCCGGGTTGGCGGGATTTCAGTTCTTTCCATCCGCCCTTGAGGAAAGGCGTTCCGCCGTAGGCGAAGATGATCGTGCCCAGCACCGGGGGGATCCAGGTGGATCCGGGGAATGCCGGGAGGTGGTAGCCGAGCAGGTGGGCGACCATGGGGCTGAAAATAACGACGGGAATGGACAGAATCAGAGACCACCAGAAGCGGTCCCGAAACATTGCGGTGCTGTGTCCGGCGTGTTCGCCGTGACCATGAACGTGGTGGTCTTCGTCCAGGGCGGAGTGCGGGTGATCGTGGGGCATCGCCTGGCCGTGGGTGTCGGCATCCGCGTGGTGTTCGTGGCTAGCATGATCCGGGTGGTGAGTGTGGTCTGTTTCCGGAGCGGGGTGATCACCGAAATGGTGGGGAGTGCTCATGACGTTCCTTTCGCTCAACCCGGTCGGGGTCGAGATGATGGGTAAAACTGATCAGGATAAGACGGTGTAGCCGGCCTCCTCGATGGCCCGGCGAACCATCTCCGGAGGTACGACACCGGTGACCGTGACGGTGGAAACACCACCAGCAGCGAGATCAATCTGGACGTCGTCGACCTGGGGGAGAGTCTGAAGGGCCTGGGTCACGCTTTTCGCGCAGTGCCCGCAGGTCAGGCCGGTGACCTGGTAGCTAGGGGAGGACCCTCCTGCTGACGAGTCGCTGGCGGCAGGGATGGAGGCAGTGTCTGCACGTGAGGCAGGTCCACAACAGCTGCAACCGTGGGAGGCCATCGGCAAAAGGCGGGGCGGGGAGGTGATCATGGAAAAGCTCCTTCGGTTCGGTGGGGTGCGGCGATGCCGCCCTCTAGCGTATACCCCCAGGGGGTATATTTTCAGCATACCCCCCGGGGTATATTTTCAAGGGTGGAGGGCGCGGCCCTCACGCGGGGCAGGGTGTGGTCACCGAGCAGCCTCCTCACTGTCGGGAGGGGACAGCGGGAGGTGGAGGGCAAACACCGCTCCGCGACCGGGTCCGGGGGAGGTGGCTGTGAGAGTGCCGCCGTGGGCCTCGATCAATGCCTTGGAGATGGTCAGACCGATACCGGCCCCGGCGGCGTCCCGGCTGCGGGCGGCATCCCCCCGGTAGAAGCGTTCGAAGATGTGTCCGATCTGGTCAGATGGGATGCCCTCGCCGTCATCGGCGACGTGGATGAGCGCGGTGGACGCCCCCTGTCGGTGGACGCTGATCCGGACCTGCCCGCCGGCCGGGGTGTGCCGTAGCGCGTTCGACAGGAGATTGCTCATCACCTGGCCGAAGCGTTGCCGGTCCACGAGCACCCGGGCGGTGTCTGTAATGGTCTCGACCTGTAAATCGACGCCTTTGTCAGCATAAGCTTCCCCCGCGGCAGCAGCGGCGGTATGGAGCAGATTCCCGAGCCCTTCCTCCGCCAGGTCCAAATCGATCCGGTGTTCCTGGGCCCGGGAGACATCGTCGATGTCTTCCATCAACCGGGTCAGGCGGGTGAGTTGGTCAGCCATGATCGTGTGGGTGGCATTATTCCAGTCCACGACCCCGTCCTGGAGACCATCGAGGTAGACCGTGAGCACCGATAAGGGGGTGCCCATTTCGTGGGCCAGATCAGAGAGCATCTGGCGGCGGACCTGTTCGGTGTGTTCCAGCCGGTCGGCCATGGTGTTGAAGGCATGCGCCAGGGTGGTGACCTCGGGGCCTGCTTTTCCGGCGGGCACGCGGATACGGGAGTTGCCGGCCGTCAGATTGGTAGCGGCGCGGGTGAGATCCTGCAGGGGGGTGCGCAGACGACGCGATAACCACAGGCTGGCCAGCAGGGCGCTGATCAAGGCGGTGGGAAGGGCGACGGCCAGAGTGATCAGGTTGGCGCCCCGGTAGGCCTGCTCGGCATGGAACAGCTCCAGCGAGGGGTCCTCCCGGCCGGTCATCAACATATGATCATGGAACAGGGTCGGGCCCACCATCGTGGCCACGGCCGCGGCCACCAGCAGGCTAATCACCACGACCAACACCTGGGCGGCCAGGAAGCGGAAGGTCAGGCCGGGTCCGTGATTCATGGCTGCCCCACCCGGTAGCCCACGCCACGCACGGTGTCGATAAACCCC
Organism: Corynebacterium yonathiae; assembly: GCF_022288805.1. Taxonomy (GTDB): domain Bacteria; phylum Actinomycetota; class Actinomycetes; order Mycobacteriales; family Mycobacteriaceae; genus Corynebacterium; species Corynebacterium yonathiae. The sequence goes on along the minus strand of NZ_JAKOPM010000011.1, from coordinate 5,593 downwards.
CGGCCCTGGGTGTCGGTGCCGAGCTTGCGACGCAAGTTGCCGATGTGGACATCGACGATGCGTTCATCACCGACCCAGGTGGTGTCCCAGACCTCGGTGACCAGGTCGTGGCGGGTCAGCACCTGGCCGGGGCGCAGGGCCAGGGCAACCAGCAGCTCGAACTCCGTGCGGGTGAGCTCCACGGTCGTCTCCCCCACCCGCACCTGATGGGCGACGGGGTCAAGGATGAGGTCACCAACGATCAAGGGGGTGGTCACCTGCGGTGGGGTGGTGCTGGTGCGCGGGCGGCGCAGCACCGCATGCACTCGGGTCACCAGTTCCCGGATGCTAAAAGGTTTGGTGATGTAGTCATCCGCCCCCAGGGTCAAACCGCTGATCTTGTCGTCCTCGCTGCCTCGCGCGGTGAGCATGAGGATGTAGCAGTCCGAGAAGGTGCGGATCCGTCGGCACACCTCCAGGCCGTCGAGTTCGGGCAGCCCCAGATCCAGCACCACAACATCGGGGGAAAAGCGACGGGCGTCGTCCACGGCCTGGGTACCGGTGTGCGCCTGGCGGGTATCGAAGCCGGCCCGGATGAGGTAGGAGGCCACCATCTGAGCCAGGGGTTTTTCATCATCGACGACCAGCACCCGCCCCGGGGGCGTGGCGGTGGTCGGTGTGCGGTCAGCCATAGACCCCAGTATCGCTCCGGTGAGGGGGGAATACCAGCCTCGCTCAGTGCCCGGCGGGGAAATCTTCATCCAATCTTCAAACATCACCCTTCGACCGCCGTCGCCCCTGTGCCCCACCCCGGGCCAGCGGCATCGCCTCCCCTGGTCGGTTTAGCAGGCGCCACCAGGGATTTCACTGCCTGCACCGAATACCCGGGGCGGGTAGAAGGACATCGCCCACGGCTGTGGGGTGGTGTCCCGGTGGTGACCCAGCCCACCGAGTCCACCCCCTTTTCGCCCTGTTATAAGGCTGTGAGCAGGGTTTTTGATTTCTAGTCCGTCAGGCACCCGTGCTAGATAAAGGTATGGCATCGACCTTGAGGCGGTGTCTTCTCACGGTCTTACCACGATCCAAGGAGATTGACGTGAAACGAGCAGCGATCGCAGCCGCCGCCCTCGCCCTCACGGGGTGTTCGGCCGCCGACCCGGAACCCGCCGCCGACGGGACGGTGCCCCAGGATACATTCCTGACTACCCATGGCCTGGCCGCCATGGACGCGGTGGAGATCATTAATCACCTCGACCGGCAGAAGGTCACTGAGCGTCCAACGGATCTGATCGCCTCAGTACGTGCCGATGAACTGCTGCTCTCGAGCGATGACCAGGAAGTCGTGGTCGATCTTCCCGACAATCAGACGTATGTCTCGATCGCACCCTATCTCATCTCCACCCACGACTGCTTCTACCACAGCCTCACGACCTGCCTGGGGGAACTCGACAATGAGGATATCCAGGTCACGATCACCGATGAGGCGACCGGTGAGGTGCTGGTGGACGAGGCGACAACCACCTTCGACAACGGGTTTATTGGCTTCTGGCTTCCCGATGATGCCACCGGTCTGATTGAGGTCAGCTACCAGGGGCGTACCGGCACCACGGAGTTTTCCACCGCCGACGACGGTGCCACCTGTGTCACAGACCTGCACCTGACGTGATGGCTCAGCCGGGTCCTCACCTGCGCCTGTCTCCCGTATCACTGAAATCTAACACTAAGGAAGGTTAAATCATGATAAACGGATTTTCCCGACGACAGTTTCTGCTCGGCGGGCTCGTCCTCGCCGGCACCGGGGCCGTGGCCGCCTGCACCAGCGACCCTGGACCCGCTGCCTCGGCACCAGGTTCCTCCCTTCGCCCCACTCCCACCCCCACTGCGCTCGGTGAGCCGACGGTGCGCCGGACACTGACCGCCCGGCCCCTCTCTCTGGATATCGGCGGTATCGAAGCCAAGACGTGGGGATACGTCTCTGACACCGGGGATGCGGCCATTGAGGCCACCGCCGGCGACGTCCTCCAGGTCGATATCACCAATGAACTGCCTGAGAGCACCTCCATCCACTGGCATGGCATCGCACTCCACAACGCAGCCGACGGTGTGCCCGGCATGACCCAGGACCCCATTGAACCTGGCGAGTCTTTCTCCTATGTTTTTGAAGTCCCCCACGGTGGCACCTACTTCTACCATTCCCACTCCGGCCTGCAGCTTGATCGCGGCCTCCACGCCCCACTGATCGTCCGTGACCCGCAAGACGCTGAGGACCAGGACGTCGAGTGGACCATCGTGCTCGACGACTGGGTCGATGGCATTCAGGGCACTCCCGACGATGAGCTCGACAAGCTCACCGGAATGGGTTCGGGCGACCATAACGGGAAGAAGGGGATGGGAGGTCACGGCCATATGATGCACAGCACCCCGGACCGGGTACTGGGCGGGGATGCCGGCGATGTGATGTATCCGCACTACCTCATCAACGGACGTATCCCCCGTGCTCACCGGACCTTCGAGGCTCGCCCGGGCGACAAGGCCCGCCTGCGGTTTATCAACTCCGGCAGTGACACCATCTTCAAGGTGGCCCTCGGTGGTCACCGCATGACCGTCACCCACACCGACGGCTTCCCCGTCCAGCCCCGGGAGACCGAATCGATCTACCTGTCGATGGGCGAGCGTGTCGACGTCGAGGTCATCCTCGGCGACGGCATCTTCCCGCTCACGGCTTTGGCGGTGGGTAAGGACGACCGCGCCTTCGCCGTCATCCGCACCGCCGGCGGCCAAGCCCCCCACCCCGATGTCGACTTCCCCGAGTTGTCGTCCACCGGACTGCTTCTGTCCTCCCTGAAGCCAGCAGACCGTGCACTCCTGCCCGAGGACACACCAGACCGAGAAGTCAGCATCGACCTGGGCGGGCAGATGATGCCATATGAATGGAGCATTCTCACCGACGGCCAATCCTCCTCCGCGACCGTGCAGGAGGGCCAGCGCCTGCGGATGGTCATGCGCAACAGGACCATGATGCCCCATCCCATGCACATCCACGGCCACACGTGGGCGCTGCCCGGCAGCGGCGGGCTACGCAAGGACACCGTCCTCCTCCGCCACGGTGAAACCATGATCGCCGACCTGATCGCTGACAACCCCGGTGAGTGGGCATTTCACTGCCATAACGCCTATCACATGGCAACCGGGATGCTCAGCTCGCTTCGCTACGAGTAACCCCCACAGCAGGGTTGAGTGCCGAGGTGGGCGGGAGTGTCCCCCCGAGTAGTGGACACGGCGTTGGTGTCAGGGTTGAGCAGTGTGTGCCAGGAGTCGACGGGATTGAAGTATGCGTCAGCGCGCACGGCAGCAAGTTCAATGATGCGGTCGTAACGCTTGTTAAAGCCGGTGGTTTCGGTATCAATGAAGGCAAAGACCGGCTTGCCCGGTGTGCGCGGGGCGTAGCGGTTGAGGAGGTTTTCTAAAAGCCCATGGCCCCAAGCCTAGAGGCCCGTACCGACATGCCCGCCTAAACGCTATCGAAAAGGTGCTGTTGCAAAGTTGGGGCAGTAGGAAGGGCGACGTGAAATAGTCACAGCCATGGGTATCTTCTCCGGTTGTCATTTTCCCCGTGGCATCATTCTGTGGGCAGTGGGTGGTACTGCCGCTACGGGGTGAGCTACCGCGATCTGGAGGAAATGAGGACCGAGCGGGGCGTGCCAGTCGATCACATCACGATCTACCGCTGGGTCCAGAAATACGCCCCTGAGCTGGACAAGCAAACACGGTGGTACCGGCAGGTACCTGACTGGCAGGCCAGTTCCTGGCGGGTGGATGAGACCTATATCCGGGTCGGCGACAGGTGGTGCTACCTCTATCGGGCGATCACCGCCGGTGGCCAGACCCTGGACTTTTACCTCTCTTCGAAGCGAAACGTGGCTGCAGCGAAGCGTTTCCTGGCCAAGGCCGTCAGATCAAGACAAGACAACAAGCAAGATGAGTTGTTGACACCATCGAAAACAAAAGTACGAAAGCCGAGAGCGGGAGTTAGGAAGTAAATCCCCACACTTGCAATCCTCGACCGCTAAAGTTCAGAAAAACAAAGAAACCGGAGGTCAGGAACCCTTTCGAGTTTGTTACCTCCGGTGTCGCAGTTTGTACAACTGCTCATGGTGCCCGGGGCGGTGTCTGGTTCCATGACATCGTTCCGCATGTCTTATGAGATCGTTCCGGTCTAACCAGCACTAATGTCTCATTACATCGATCCGGTAGAAAACTCTGAAGTTAAAACTGCCCGGCCGCGACAAAAAGTGATGTCTCGAGACATCGATCCTCCATGCTTTAAAAATGGAGCAGAAATCAAAACCAAGCCCAAAAATCATCATCGAAACCATGCTTGCTACCGGCATGACTCAAGCCGAAGCAGCTGACCATTTCGGCGTCAGCACCAGATGGATCCGAACACTTCAAGCCCGCTACCGAGAAGGCGGAATTAACTCTCTAAAACCACGCTCTAAACGCCCGCGCACTAATCCTCGAGCGCTCAACCCCAGCACTGTCGACCGCATACTTAAACTGCGCCAGGACCTCACAGAACGCGGCACTAACGCCGGAGCCCATACAATTCGCTGGCACCTGCAGCAAGAGGGAATCGACCCACCACCAGCACCATCCACAATCCACCGAGTGCTCGCAAACAACGGTCACGTCATCGCCCAACCACAAAAGCGTCCTCACAGCTCATGGATACGATTTCAAGCAGATCAACCCAACGAAACATGGCAAATGGACTACAGTGACTGGACCATCGCAGGTCACAAGCGAGTAGCTATCCTCACCATCTTGGACGACCATTCCCGGTTCATCATCTCCTGCTGTGCCTACAACAATGCCACCGTGGGAAACGTCATAGAAAGCTTCATTAATGCAGGCCAGACACACGGCTACCCCCAGTCCACCCTCACCGACAACGGCCGAGCATTTACAACCAGCACAGACCGGACAAACCCCGCGCGAAACGGATTCGAGCAACTGCTCATAGACCTAGGAATCAAGCAGAAAAACGGTAAACCCTACCACCCCCAGACACAAGGAAAAGTTGAACGCTTCCACTACACCCTTAAACTAGCTCTAGCAAGCAAAACACCAGCTCAAAGTCTCGATGAACTCAACTCTCAGCTAAAAGAAATCATCGAATACTACAACCACAAACGTCCCCATAGAGCCCTAAACAGAACCACCCCCGCAGAAGCCTACACAGCACTGCCCAAAGCTCTCCCAGCAGACATCAAACCAGACCACGACTACCGCCTACGCACCGACAAAGTAGGCACCAACGGCAAGACAACCCTGCGATGGGGTGGCAAACTACGCCGCCTCTACATCGGGCGCCGATGGGGCGGCGAACCAATCACCATGGTCTGCATCGACAACCGCGTAAACATCAAAATAACGGCCACTGGGGCACAAATCGCTGCCTACACACTCGCCGAAGAAAAGATCTATTACAACAAGAAAGACAACGAACTTGACCCTCAACGGGACAACTGAAAAACGGGTTAAGGGTCAAAAGGGGATGCGGACGAAATCTTGGAGGATTTTCCGCATGTCTAATATTCGATACACGAATGCG
>NZ_JAKOPM010000010.1 GCF_022288805.1 Corynebacterium yonathiae | reverse complement strand
GATGCAATATCGAAATCAGACCCTTGAAGCCCTAACCGCCTAGAATTAAACCAGTCCAACTTTCGGGGGCCAGTTCAGGCGCGTGGGGCGGTTATCCACAGCGATCCATACCCAGCGGCGGAAAATAGGTCCTCTCCCCTGAATTATCCACAGGCTGCACCGGGGTGCGTAGCCACCACGCACTACAGCTGTTTACGTTTAATCCCATGGGGGAATGGACAACCGCGGAACTGCGCGAGCAAGGTTTGAACAAGGATGCAATTCGCCGCAAGGTACGCGAGGGGAGCCTGTATCGCGTACATCGGGGGATCTATACCGATACGGGGACGCCCCAGGCGGTGGCGCGTGCCTTGGCACATGGGCTCAGCCGCATCCATTTCACGGGAAAGACCGCGCAGGAGATTTATCTCGGCCGGCAGCTAACATTTCCATTGGAAGCGGAGGGACCCCGCACCTTGAAGGGAAAATGCTTCCGCGTTTCACACTCGCGTCTCCGGGCCACACACAAGGTCAATGGCCTACCGGTGGTGCAACCGCTATGGGCTGCGCGCAAAATTTCGCGTGCGTGCAGGCCGTTATTGGAAGAACACTACCAAGGAAAATACGGCCCCAACCGTCTAGAAGAGGACCGCCGACGAATGAGGCGCATCCCGAAGCCTCTAAAAGAGACGATACGACACGCTGCTATAGGCGCAGATAGCCCGCCGGAACGCACACTAAGCAGGCAGCTGCGCGCAGAAGGAATCTACCCCAAGCACAATGTTCTTATCGCCGGCTACCGCTTTGACCTGAAGATTGGCAAGCTACTGGTGGAAGTCGACGGCTGGGAATACCACAAGCACAGTGTGGCTTTTCAGGCTGATCGCTCCAAACAGAACGCGGCCGTGGCCCACGGTTATACCGTTTTGCGTTTTACTGCAGATGACATCATCCACCACCTCAGCCAAGCCGTCTTGCTCATCAAAGCCACACTTGAAGTACTAAAAGGCGGTACTCCGCAGCTCCCGACTTCAGCCACTGCGCCCTATTGGCAGTGGCACCTGTGCGTATAACTCTTGCCCTAGTGACAACAATTCTTTACACTCAGTCATGCAAGAACGACAGCCCGTAAAGGAGACCAGATGGCCGAGCACCCCAACATGGTCCGCAAATGGCGCCGCTGGCTCGAATTGTCACAAGCCGAACTCGCCAGAAGAGTTGGCGTCTCCCGCCAAACCATCGCCAATATCGAACGCGGCAACTACTCACCTTCCGTGCACCTCGCGCTAGATATTTGCCATGAACTAGGAAAAACCGTCGAAGAAATTTTTGGAGCTGAACAACATGATTAACGCCATCGCCAATTACTCCCTCAATGAAATCGAGCGCGCGACCCGCGATGAATTCGAACGCGACACGCTTTATAAGGCCTGCGTAATCGGAATGACCTCAATCCCGTTCCTCGAACTCGTTGTCGCCGCGATTCTGGCCTGGGCCCTTCCCGGCCAATTGTGCATGCTGAGCCTTCTTGCGATCGTGCCGTCCAACTTGGGCAACGCCATCGGTTCTGTTTGGATGCGCAAGCACGTGGCCGCCCCGCTAGTCGGCCGCAATTGGGCAGCTATCGCCGTCTACCTCATCCCGCTTATAGTAATGTTCACAGGCATTGCCTATAACGCCTACGCGCCTGCCGACGGCCACAACCCCGCCGCCTACCTCATCGGTACCGCAGTCGGCGCCATCGCCGCCCTCGCCCTCACCCCTTTCTACCGTCGCCGCCAGCACCGCCGCGACCAAGCCCGCCTCGATGCCGAGTTAGAAGATTAGTTTCACTCCGGCACCTCACCCCGCCCTTCGCGCTCGCCACGGACGGCGGGTTTTCTCTGATACCGTTCCCCGTGAGCGCGACGGAGGTACTGTCCCCTTCGCGCTCACGGGGAGAAAGAAAAATCTCCGCCAGCCTGCGCTGGTGAGCGCGGGGGCGGAGAGGAAGGAAATACGGGACCTAGCTAGGCCGGCTCGGTTTCCTCGACAAGTTGCGGCGTCTTCGGCTTCGAGCGGAAGGTCCACAGCTTGTTCAAGATAAAGTTAATCGGCATAGCGACAATGATAGAAATGGCTGATGCCCAGTACACCTTTGTACGCAGACCGGTCGAATTATCCAGAATGTCTGAGGGCAAGTGCAGCGGCGAAGTCGGATTCATTAACAGTGTCGCCACAACTTGGCTTACGATAAAAGCTCCAATTCCAGCGAGAAGGAATGGGAAGAAACCGCGCAGCCAAGACACCTTCGCCACCGATCGGAAAGTCCACATGCGATTCAGCTGGTAGTTCCAAGTGTTGGCGACCAAGAACGCAATGGTCAAAAACACATGGTACCAACGGATATGGAAAACAGAGCCGAAGAGATTGATGAAGGGATCATCCGCCTCGATGCCGCCAGACCACCAAGTAATCTTTCTACACAAATAGACCACAAAGAGATTAACCGCGGTACCGGAGCCGCCGACGATGCCGAATTTGAGAAACTGCCCAAAATTGGACACAAAGCGCGCGACGCTGAGGTCTGCCATGGGCCGCCTTTCTAGCCAGTGATTTAATAACTACTCGATTGTAGTTCTTAAGTCCTGCGAACTGAAAAATTGACGCTCGGATTGTGATAGAGGATCTATAAAAGAGATAGCCTCATGGAGTAGGGCGAGCGGGGTGCGAAAATCATACAGGTCGAGCTTGCGCGGGGCGGGATAGGTATCGTCGCCGAGCAGCGGGTGGCCGAGGTAATTGAGCAGCACTCGCAGCTGGTGGGTATGGCCGGTGCGCGGCCACATGGCCACCTCCCGGCCGGCCGCGCGCACATACGTAGAGGTGGGCGCGCCGTCAGGGACGACGCGCACCTGGCGCGAGCCACGGGGCTTGCGCATACGCAGGGCAATTTCCCGGTCCACGAAAAGCGCCTGCTTGACGACGCCCCGATACCTCTTCACCGCACTCCCCTCCAGGAAGATGCGCTGGTAGGCGGCGCGGGTTTCGGGATTGCGGGAGCAGATGACGAGGCCAGCCGTCAGGCGGTCTAGGCGGTGCAGGGGCACAATATCGTCTTCACCGAAATCCACGCGCAGCCGGGTTTGGAGAGTTTCGCGTTGTAATCGGCCATTGGTGGTCGTGGGCAGAAAGTGCGGCTTATCGGCCACGATGAGGTCGCGGTCGGCGTAGATGACTGAGTAGTCGAAAGGAATGGGGCGCTCGGCAGGCACAGTGGGGTGATACCAGGCGGGCACGGGACGCGGCAGCTCGGCCCCAGCCGGCAGCAGAGTCCCAGGTGGATAGGGGGAATCGCCGGCACGGGCGGCGAAGTACTCCCCTTGCTCGGGCACGTGGTCGCGCAGGACCGTCTTGCGCGGGGATATGCCCCCGCGTGCGGGAGGCCTGCCAGAATTAGGCACCGGCGAGGCGGTCTACTGCAGCATCGATGCGCTCATCGGTGCCGTTGAGACCAATGCGCACGTGCTTCTCGCCTGCTGGGCCATAGAAGTCACCAGGGGCGGCGAGGATACCTCGCTCGGCAAGCCAGTCGATGGTCTCGCGGCAATTCTCGCCGCGGGTGGCCCAGAGGTACATGCCGGCATCGGAGTGGTCGATGGTAAATCCGGCGTCGACAAGCGCGTGCATGAGCACCGCGCGACGGGAGGCGTAGCGGTTGCGCTGAAGCGTCTCGGTGTCGTCGTCGTTAAGCGCGGCGACCATGGCGGCCTGAATGGGTCCCGGAACGATGAGGCCGGCGTGCTTGCGCAGCAGTAGCAGCTCGTCGATGAGGTCGTTATCGCCCGCGAAGAAGCCGGCGCGGTAGGAAGCCATATTCGCGGTCTTGGATAGCGAATGCATGGCAATGAGCCCGGTGTTATCACCGTCGGTCACGCGCGGATCGAGGATGGACACCGGCGGATTATCGTCATTCCACCCCAAACTCATATAGCACTCATCGGAGGCGATGATGGCGCCGGACTCGCGCGCCCACGCCACGATGCGACGCAGCTCCTCCACCCCGAGCACACGGCCCGTGGGATTGGACGGCGAGTTCAAAAAGACTAAAGAGGCGTCTTGGAAATCGGAATCCGCACGCAGCGGAGTGGCTCCGGCGAGTAGTGCGCCTACTTCGTAGGTGGGATAGGCCACCGAGGGGAAGGCGACGGTCTCGCCGCGCATGCCTAAGAGCGTAGGCAGCCAGGCGATGGCCTCTTTGGTGCCGACCACCGGCAGGACTCGACTTACTTGCATGTTGTAGCGTCGGGTCAGCGCTGCGGCGATGGCTTCGCGCAGCTCCGGGGTGCCGGCGGTCTGCGGGTAGCCGGGGGCCTGCGCGGCTGCGGTCAACGCAAGCTGCACGCCTGGAGCTACTGGGTCAACGGGGTTGCCCACCGAGAGGTCGACGATTCCACCCGGGTGGGCCTGGGCCTTCTTCTTGGCGCCGGCCAGCGAATCCCAGGGGAAGTCTGGAAGCGTCTTTCCTAGCGGTGTGCGTGCCATGTCTTACTCCTGATTCTGCGGCGGAAGCGCGGCGATCATCGGGACGTCAAAGTCCTGCGGCCCGAGGGCCGCAGCGCCGCCCGGGGAGCCCAGGTCATCGAAGAAGGCCGCGTTGGCGTCGTTATAGTCCAGCCACTCATCGGGAACGTCGTCCTCGTAGAAGATGGCCTCGACCGGGCAAGCCGGCTCGCAGGCACCGCAGTCCACGCACTCATCCGGGTGGATGTAGAGCATGCGCTTGCCCTCGTAGATGCAGTCAACAGGGCATTCCTCAACGCAGCCGCGGTCCATTACGTCAACGCAAGGCTGTGCGATCGTATAAGTCATGGGGATTCCTTGAAACTTCCTGATGTCTCGGATTTGGGGTGTTTAATAGTATGTCACTTCTGCTTGAAAAATGGCCAAACGCCGCCGCCTATCCCCGCCAAAAGCAGGAGCAGGCTGAGAATATTATTGGCCAAGAGCATGTCTCCTGTCATTGGCACCAGCAGCATGAAGGCAAAAAAGCCCAAGCCCCATACGATGAGCGGGATGGCGCCCACCATCGGCGCAGGGCTCCATAGCCGGGCAGTGCGAGTGAGCACGGAGTTAAACCACCACGCGATCACAATGGTGATGGGAAAGGCCACGCTCGCCCCATCAGACAATGGGATGCGCGCGGTGAGGTAAATGACCTCAAGAAAAACCGACAACAGCGCGCCAAAGCCCAACCAAACCAGACCCGTTACCTGCTCGCCGCGGCTAAAATCCGTGCGCATCAGAGGCCACCGAGCAAATCATCGGCTGGCTCGCCTTGGCCCAGCTGGAAGTATTCGGCCGGCAGCAGTGGCATTACTAGCAGGTTGGACAGGCCAAAGGCGCCGGGTACACGCTCAGGTTCATGCAGCGCGGCCACGGCGGCCGTGGGATTGGTGCGGGTAGTAGAGCCATCGGCCAACCAGATTTGGGAGGCGTGAGCGCGCATGGCGCGGCGCTTGGCGTCCAGTGCGGCGCTGGAGAGGGCAACGGTGACATCGGCGCCCTCGTTGGTGAAATTGTCCAAGTACTCCTGGCTGGGCTTGGTCCATCCAGCTGGGGCATCGAGGGTTTCCAGGCCGGCATAGTTAGCGGAGCGTTCAAAAATGCCGTACCAAATACGCACGCTTGGCGACGCCGCCTTCATCACCGCCTTATGCACCGCAATGTGGTCCGGGTGGCCGTACCCGCCATCGGGCCCGTAGGTCAAAATGGCGTGCGGTTCAATCACCTCGAACTCATCGCTAAGGAAATCGGCTGCCTCATCGATGCGGTTGACCAGCACGCGCGGGTTTTCGTGCGAGGGTGAGCCCGCCATGCCGGAGTCACGGAAGTGGCCGAAACCGCCCAACTGGATTCCCTTTACTCCTAGAGCCTCCAGCGCGTTGGCTAATTCGCGGGCGCGAAAGCCGCCGAGCTGATCATGGTCGGCCAGGCCTTGGTAGGGCTCACCGATAACCTCGCCGTCCTCGCCCAGGGTGAGCGTAATAACGGTAACTTCGGCACCGCGTGCGGCTAAGGTCGCCAGGGTACCGCCCATAAAAAGGGTTTCATCATCCGGGTGAGCGTGGACTGCCACCACGCGATAGCCGGTTAAGTCCTTAGTCTTCATCTATCCTCCAGCGGGGCGCGGTGATAAGCCCCTCGTCCCAATCATCAATGCTTTGACCGGGGCCTACAATACCCTTCCCGAGCGCGTGGATACGCGTCTCATCCATTAGTGGCACGTAGAGCGCTTCCTTAGAGTTCACTTCTCGAATGTGGCGAAGCGCTTCCTTCGGGCTCTTGGCCCCAGACAAAATTTCCTTGCGAATCTCATTCGCATTCTCCGGGCAGATTCCGGATAAATCGCCTGCCAGTGGTTGCTCATCATCGCAGCTAAAGATGTTTGCCGCGGCCAGCGAGTTCAGGGAGATATCTTCCCAGGTCACCACCGCATCAACCTCGCCTGTTGGCAAAAGCTTGGAAGTTATTGTGGTCAGGCGCTCAGAGACCACCTCGGCGTCGATCCCGTGGGCTTCTAGGACATCGTAGAGGGTATTTGCCGCGGCCAAGGCAGTGGGGCTAGTAGGGTCCACCGCAAAGCGAATCGGTTTCTTACTAGCGCGCGTGCGCAACGCGGTAACATCCGTGTTTTTGCTTATAGGGTTATATCCGGGCTCCAGATTAGAGGCGCGGCCGGTGGCCAAGCGAGCTACCTGATCCGTGTCAATCAGCGAGGCCAAGCCACGGCGCGCTGCCCTTTCTTCCAGCGCTCCTTGCGCGGTGGACATGTGCAGACGCAGTTGGCGTGGACGGGTAAGTGCTTTTTCCGAAACATGCCCTAAAAGGCCTAACGCCTCCTCTGAGGTTTGGTCCGGGCTAAAGTCCGCAAATCCGATCTGTCCCGAGCGCAGCATATTCAGCGCCTGGGTACTATCACGTACCTCACGCAGCTGGATGACGTCCACTTGGGCTGGATTAGCACCCCAGAAGCGGTCGTTTCGGTTCAAGGTAATGACTCCGCGGCCGCGGTCCACGCTATCGACAAGGAAACGTCCGGCCGATGCCGGGATCTTATCGGCCAAGGCAGAGCCGAAATTATCATCTTGCAGCAGGTGCGAGGGCAGTAGGTTATGGAAAAGCAGGTGCCAGTCCTTCACCTTCTGGGAAAAATCCACCGTGACTACACGGCCGCCGTCGGAGGTGTTGACGGCCGAAATGGCATGGTAGCCGGCAGGATCTCGCACACCGGCGGTGGTGGTCATTTGCTTCCACAGGTAGCTAAAATCCGCGCCGGAAATGGGCGTCCCATCTGACCACTGCGCAGGCGATGCAATCACGTAGCGCACCCGCTGCGCCACACCCTTGGGGGCGTTTACCTCAGAGGCAGATTCAAGGATATCGGCGTCCCTCCGCCCGCCATGAAAGGTTGAGGGCAGCACCAGTTCTGCGATCTGATCCACCAGCTCAGAATTATTGGCCACAAGGTGCGGGTTCAAACCCGCACGCAGCGGGTCCACGCCCACTGAGATGGTAGGGCGCTGGGCGGAATCGGCGTCTTGGGGTGCCTCTTCTTCCGGGGTCGCTGTGGTGGTGGTCTGTTCTTCTTGCAGCGCGGAGGAATTATCCTCCACCACCGGTGGTGGGCCGGGATTAGCTGCGCAGGCGCTTAAGAAAGCGAGGCTAGCAGTGCTCAGCATCGCCGCCATTGCCGACGCCGCGCGCCTTGTTGAAGCCGGGTTCTTTTTCATCGCGGACTACTTTAGTCCCTCTGCCCCGCCGAAACGAAGATTGTTGGCGCTAGACTCGGGCTCACACCGCAACTATTAGGGAGGCCCCAATGCTCATCTGCCAAGAAATGTTTCTGCTATTGACCAAAGACAATGGCAAGAAAGAAGATTGGGTATCCAATAATGAAGCCGCCCTGCGCGCTACCGTGCTCGCGGACTTACTGCTGGGAGGGCATGTCGAACTTGCTGAAAAGAAAAAGGTAGTAACCACCACCCGGCGCCCAGAGCACCCAGTTTTGGCTTGGGCGTGGGAGGAGCTGCAGCAACACAAGACCGCTAGTATGAAGGACCTCCTGGAAGCTTCTTGGTTTACCCCGCGGGAAATCATCGCCTTGGATTTCCACGCGAATGGAAAGCTCGATGTAGAAAAAGCCAAGTGGTGGCAATGGGGCGGCGACCGCTACATCATGACGGACTTGGAATTAGAGGAAGAACTGCGCGAGCGGTTAGTTTCGGTGCTGCAGGCACAGCGTCCGGCCGAGGTCAATGACGTCATCATCCTCGATATCCTCCGCGAAGTCTCCGGTGCCTATACTCTGCTCAAAAACGATGCAGAGGGCATGAAACGGCGGGAAATGCGGGCACGCATTCAGGAGATCAAAAAGGAGGTGGAATACGACAAAACCGCCTCCTCAGCGGTCAAGGCCGTAGTAGAGGAGGCGGCAGCAGTTGCAGCGGTGGTTGCCACTTCAGCGGCAATCACCACCACCTAGAGTGATGCTGACTACTTATTCATCTGCTTCGCGCGAGCAGCGGCACGCTTGCGGTCGGTAGCGGAAAGCTCCACCTTGCGCACACGTAGGACGTCTGGGGCTACCTCGACACACTCGTCGTTACCACAGAACTCCAGTGCCTCTTCCAGGGAGAGGGTGTGCGCCTTAGCAAGGGTGACCGTGGCATCCGCCGTGGCGGAGCGCATATTGGTCAACTTCTTTTCCTTGGTGATGTTGATGTCAATATCCTCATCACGGTTATTGGCACCAACGACCATGCCTTCGTAGGCTTCGGCGCCCGGCTCGACAAAGAAATTGCCGCGGTCAGCCAACTGCATCAGCGCATACTGGGTGATTTGGCCGGTACGGTCAGCAACCAGGGAGCCGGTCGGGCGGGACTTGATCTCGCCGGCCCATACGTCCAAGCCGTCAGAAATCGAGTTAGCGATGCCGGCACCGCGGGTCTCGGTCATGAACTGGGTGCGGAAGCCAATGAGGCCACGGGCAGGAACACGGAAGATCATGCGTACCCAGTCGCCCTCGCGCACATCCATGGCCTGCATCTGACCCTTGCGGGCTGCCAGCAGCTGGGTGATAGCACCCTGGTGCTCGGACGGGGAGTCAATGGTGAGGATCTCGTAAGGCTCGTAGGTCTTGCCGTCGATCTCCTTGGTAACAACCTGTGGCTTGCCGATGGTCAACTCGAAGCCCTCGCGGCGCATGGACTCAATAAGCACGGACAATGCCATCTCGCCACGTCCCTGAACCTCCCAGGCGTCAGGGCGCTCGGTAGGCAGCACGCGCAGGGAGACGTTACCGATGAGCTCCTGCTCCAAGCGAGCCTTGACCATACGCGCGGTGAGCTTATCGCCGCCGCCCTGACCTGCCATCGGGGAGGTATTGACACCAATGGTCATGGAGATGGCCGGCTCGTCCACAGTGATGCGCGGCAGAGCCTCTGGGTGCTCCGGATCGGCGATGGTGTCACCAATCATGACGTCAGAAATGCCGGAGATCGCCACGATGTCTCCGGCGATGGCTTCCTCGGCCGGCTGACGCTCGAAGCCGACGGTGCGCAGCAGCTCGGCGACCTTCACGGTCTTGGTGTGCTGGTTGCCATCCTCGTCGTAATGGATCCAGGCCACCTGCTGACCCTTCTTGATGCGGCCGGCGTAGATGCGCAGCAGCGCGATTCGGCCCAGGAAGTCGGAGGCGTCCAGGTTGGTCACGTGCGCCTGCAGCGGGGCGTCGACGGTAGCGGAAGGCTCAGGCAGGACGTTATAGATGACGTCGAAAAGCGGCTGCAGGTCCTCACCCTCTGGGACGTTGCCATCGCCTGGGTTTTCGGTGGAGGCAACGCCAGCACGGCCGGAAGCGTAGAGAACCGGCAGGTCCAGCAGCTCCTCGGCGGCAGCCGCAGCTTCCTCGTCCTCTAGACCGGCGGCGATTTCCAGCAGCAGATCCTGGGACTCGGAGACAACCTCGTCGATGCGGGCATCCGGTCGGTCAGTCTTGTTCACGCAGATGATAACCGGCAGCTTGGCTTCCAGTGCCTTGGTGAGCACGAAGCGGGTCTGCGGCAGCGGGCCCTCGGAGGCATCGACAAGCAAGACAACGCCATCCACCATGGAAATACCGCGCTCAACCTCGCCACCGAAGTCGGCGTGGCCCGGGGTGTCGATGACGTTAATGATCAGGTCCTGGCCGTCCTTGCCCAGGCCCTTGCGGTGAATGGCCGTGTTCTTGGCCAGAATGGTAATGCCGCGCTCGCGCTCCTGATCATTGGAGTCCATGACGCGGTCCGTGTGTTCACCGTGGTCACCAAAGGCGCCGGACTGCTCCAGCATGCCGTTGACCAGGGTGGTCTTGCCATGGTCAACGTGCGCGACGATGGCAACATTACGGAACTCGGTATTACTCACTAGTGGGGTTCTCCTTCGGAGGATCTACGGCGCTTGCGCGCGCGAAATTGATCTTGAACGAGCTCCCACGATACCCCCTTAAAGGGCCAAGTGCAGCATTGGGGATGGCTTTACCCCGTAACGCACCGTATAGAACGGGCGAAAAATCTTATAGATTGCGAATGCACTTGACACTCCCATAAGCATCACTATCGTTACTGTAGGTAATATTGTTACAAATGTGACTAATGGGGCTTGAACGCCCATCCCGAGACCGCACCCAAGGAATTGATAACGTGAGCCACGCCCGCACCACCTGGCGCCTGTCCAGCCGCACCGGTTATATCGCCGCTGCCACGGCCGCGCTCATTGGCCTCGCCTCTCCCCTCGTCGCCCCAGCGCAGGCTTCCGCACCGGATCTTTCTTCCTTGGTGCAGCAGGCATCCTCCCATAGCCCGCTGGACGAGCTCGGCCGCCCCAATCAGGAAACCCAGGACCGCATCCGCGCTTTTGCGGCACAACCTTGGATTCCCGAGGATGTTCGCAACGCCATCTTGTCGGGCCTCGCATTCTTCGCCGGCGGCGGCAATGGCAATGGCGGCGTAGCCATGCCAGAGGGCAATAACCCGAACTTCCGCCAGTTCTACTGGCCCACAGTTTCCGCACACTGCATTGGCGGCACCAGCGATGCCATGGGCTCGGCCATCGCTGTTCCTGGCCCCACCGAAATGCCAGCACCGGGAGCAAAGCCTGGCGAAACCGTCTTCCTCTTCACCGCCCTCGGCACCCCACCGGCCGCACGCGAACAAGGCGGGATGAACGTGCAGTGGTTCAACCTTGACACCCTGCGCAGCGGTGTCACCCCACTGAATAACAATGGCATCAATCAAGACGGCCCTACCACCTTGTCCGGCACCGCCCAGACCGGCAAGGGCACCGTCATCGCGCTGCTTTCTGGCGGCGTGAACACCCAGGAATCCCGCTGCAATTTTGCCCCCACCGCCGCCTTCCTTGAGGTGAAGTAGATGCCGGTGGATCTCCATCCGGTCAAGCGCGAGACCTTTAATACCGCCGAGTACACCAATACCGACCCCAAGGGGTTCCTGCGCGAGGTCGACACGTATACCGAGACGGATTTCGGCCTCTACATGGCGCGCGGGGCCGATCATCCGCGCTTCGGGTACTTGGAATCGTGGCTGCTGCCCGATCTCAACCTGCGTGCGAATATCTTCCATTTCCGCCCCGGGGTGGACGTCCACCAGGACTTTTATATTGATGTGGCCGAAATCCAGCGCGATGGCGCGGTGTGGACCACCCGCGATCTTTATGTGGATCTTGTTGCCACCCGCAGCGAGCCCATTTCCGTGCTCGATATTGATGAGCTCTCTGCCGCGGCCTCCGCCGGCTTGATTTCTGCCGAGGACACAGAGAAAGCGATCGACACTACACTTGCCGCAGTCGAGGGCATTACTCGCAGCGGTGACGATGCGATGGCTTGGTTGGCGCATCAGGGAATACACTTAACGTGGTCCGATAACATCACCCTAACCCCAGAAGGATAATTTATGGCCGGTGGCCTTTTTGCCCTGCTTGACGACGTCGCCCTGATCGCCCGCTCCGCTGCCTCTAGCGTTGACGATGTGGCCGCCCTTGCGGGCAAGACCTCCGTGAAGGCCGCAGGTGTGGTAGTCGATGATGCTGCCGTAACCCCACAATACGTGGAGGGAATTAAGCCCCAGCGCGAGTTGCCGATGATCTGGCGCATTACCAAGGGCTCGCTCATCAATAAGCTCGTAATCATCTTGCCCATCGCCATGATCCTCTCTTGGATCGCGCCGTGGGCGCTCACGCCCATCTTGATGTGCGGCGGTACCTATCTATGCTTTGAAGGCGCGGAAAAAATCCTGCATCACCTTCTTCCCCACCGAGAGAAGGAAACTGAATCAGTCCAGGAAAAGGGCGCAGACGCCGAAGATAGCTTGGTCAAGTCCGCGATTACCACTGACCTCATCTTGTCATCTGAGATCATGGTTATCTCCTTAAACGAGGTCATCGACCAGCCATTCTGGATGCGCCTGGGTGCCCTCATCTTCGTCGGCATCTTGCTGACCCTGGGTGTCTACGGCGCCGTTGGCCTCTTGGTCAAGATGGATGATATTGGCATGGCCCTTAATAAGCGCCACAATGGCAAGTCCACGGTGGGCAACGCCTTGGTCAAGGGCATGCCGATCGTTCTCGATATCATCGGCGTCATCGGTACCGCCGCCATGCTGTGGGTAGGCGGCCATATCGTGGTCAAGGGCCTGCACGAATTCGGTATGGATCAGCCCCACGAATTCATCGCATCCGTGACTGAGAAGATCTCCAATGGCGCCCTGGCATGGCTGGCAGATACCGGCATCTCCATGGTCTGCGGCCTGGTGCTTGGCACAGTGGTTGCCACCATCGTAATGGCGGTCAAGGCCTCCTTTGGCAAGACCTCGGCCACCTCCGCCCAGCCGGCGGAGGCTTAAAACGCCGTAGCCCGGCTGCATAGCCGGCTACATAAATAGCATCAGCGAAACCGCCATCACGGCCATGCCGGCAATCAAGCCGTAGATAGCGTGATGGTGCTCGCCGGTTTCCTCAGCAGTGGGCAATAGCTCATCCAGCGAGATGAAGACCATAATGCCGGCGATGGCGGCGAAGCTAATGCCCATCGTCGCCGGCCCAATAACCGGCAAGAGAAGGCCGAAGCCGATGAGCGCGCCGAGCGGCTCGGCCAGGCCAGACAAGGTGGCCCACCAAAAGGCCTTCTTGCGGGAGCCAGTGGCCTCGCGCAGCGGAACAGCCACCGCAATGCCTTCCGGGATATTGTGAATGGCGATGGCCACCGCCACCGGCACCGCAACTTCCTTAGAATCCAGGCCAGATAGGAAGGTGGCAAACCCCTCGGGGAAATTGTGCAGGCCCAGCGCGCAGGCGGTAAATACGCCGGTTTTCATTAGCTTTTTGCGGCGGGCTTCTTCGGCCGTGGTGGCCGGCTCATGGGGGTTAATCTCCTCCGGCACGAGCCGGTCAATGATGGCGATGACGGCGATGCCAGCAAAGAACGCCCCGACGGCGGCCCAGGTGCCGGTGGTTTCCTCACCGAGCGCGTCGGAAAGCTGCGCAATGCCTTCCGGCAGGATCTCCATAAAGGAGACATACAGCATCACGCCGGCCGAAAGCCCCAGTGCAGCGGCCATAAAAGCCGGCCCCGGCTGGCGCCTTCCCACCGCCAAAGCGCCGCCAATCGAGGTCGATAGACCCGACAGCAGCACCAAGGCGAAGGCAAAGGCAAAGGTACTAAAAGTCATAGCTGGCACCCTACCTGCCAATGATTGTCAAGTATTAATTTTCTTCCTTATCTTCCGGTACCGGAGAGATGAACTCGCCATTCTTGATAGATGGATCGTTGTCCACATACTCGCCTGCCTCATAGTCATAGCCCACGGCGCGGCCCTCTTCGTCCGTGCGCGCGTACCAATCGGTCACCTCTGCTGCAGTGGAGTTAAAGTGCGCGCCCGTTGCGTAGTCGCCGTCCGTCGGCTCGATAGACAGGGCAAAGTTATCGCCATAATCGCGCACGCCCCGCACGATCGCATTAGAGACCGCTTCGTCCTCGTAGAAATGACGGATGGAGGCAGGATCATGGCGCAGCTCGCGCACCAACGCGATGCACATGAGCACGATGATGACCGCGAAAGGCAGGGCCGTCACCGTAATAAGGTTCTGCAGGCCCTGCAGCGCATTACGGCCACCGGCAAGCAAAATGACCACGGCAATGCCAGCCATACATACCACCCAAAAGACCGTTACTGCCGGGTTGGGCTTGGGGTTGCCGCGCTGGGTGAGCTGCGAGTTCACAATGGATGCGGAGTCAGCCGTGGTAATGAAGAAGACCACCAGCATGATGATGACGATGGGCGCCATCCACTCCGCTCCCGGGAAGTGGTCCAAGACCTTGAAAAAGATGTCTTCTGCCGCCGGCATGGAATCAATAGTGCCGTCTGGGGCGATATCGCCATCGCGGCGCTGCAGCCAAATGGTGGTACCGCCCAGGATGGTAAAAGCGGCAACAATGATGGCGGAGGGAATAAGCAGCACGCCAAGCACGAACTGGCGGATGGTACGCCCGCGGGAAATCTTGGCTACGAAAACACCCACAAACGGCGACCAGGATACCCACCACGCCCAGTAGAAGGTGGTCCAAGAGGACAGGAAGGCCACCATGTCTTCGCCCTCGCCCATGTTGGCAGAGAGCATCTGCGGCATTTCATCGAGATATTCAATCACCACGGCCGGCAGCATATTGGCCAAGAAGGCGGTCGGCCCCACGACGAAGAAGAACAGGGCCAACGCCATAGCCAGCACCAGGTTGATATTGGAGAGCCAACGAATGCCTTTAGCCACGCCAGAAACGGCGGAAAAGATCGTTCCGATGGACAGCACCACGATAATTAGCAGCGCCGCGGCGTTGCCTGTGGTGGACCAGCCGCTGACCAGCTCCACACCACGGCCGATCTGCAATGCACCAATACCCAGGGTCGCGGCGGTGCCAAAGAGCGTGGCGATAATGGCCAGACCATCGATGATGCGAGCCGGCAGGGAATCCGTAGAACGATTGCCAAAAAGCGGCATCAAAATAGAACTCATCAGCGGCACGCGGCCGCGCCGGAAGGACACATAGGCCACACACAATCCGACGATGGCGTAAATAGCCCAGGCATTAATACCCCAGTGCATGGCGGCCTGCGCCATGGCGCCCAGCACCGCTTCATCGCTCGCAGCCTCATAGGCACCAGGGCGCGGCGAAAGGTAGTAGCTCAGCGGCTCGAAGGGGCCGAAGAAGATAATGCCGATGCCAATGCCGGCGCCAAAGAGCATCGCAGCCCAGCTCACCGTGGAAAATTCCGGCTTCTCCCCATCTAGTCCGAGAGGGATTTTGCCGTACTTTGAAAAGGCCAAAATGATGAGCAAAAACATCAGGAACGTCGCCAGGGCGGTAAAGATCCAGCCCAAGTTACGCATCACCCAATCGAGCGCTGTCGAAGAAGCATCGAAGACCTGCTCGGGCGCAATCACACCCCAGATTACGAAGGCGACGACCAGTCCGCCGACCACAAAGAGGATCGGCTTGTCTACTCCATACTTGACCTTCTGGTCCTCAATGGCAACGCCCGGTACCAACGCGGGGTGGATATTATGCGGGTACATAATGTCCTTTAAGATGCGCTTGGCGTTGCGGGTGCGCTTTTTGCTTTCCTCCGAATTATTCACCCCACACACAGGACGGGATGAGGAAGACGGTGAAGAAGAGATCTTTCTACTCCTATTCTGTTTTCCGGGTTTCACTTTTAAGAGAGCTGTCTACACATTAATAGAAACTCGCAGGATATAAAGCTGGCGCCAGCCCTATCCCCCATATGCGTAAAATGAGCTACGCATTGTTTACCGGCCTTTAACCTTGGGAGTGACTTTCTATGGCGCTATACCCGCTCGCGACTAGTTACTTCGGCGTGGAGCATGTTGCGGTCCTCGATCACCCAGTGCTGGGCACCGCATTGAGTATCCCCGGCGTGGCGAAGCACGCTGCGCTTGTCGACGTCTCCCTAGAACCCGATACCTACACCAACGGCTGGCGCGTTCGCTCGGACTTCGGCTTCTTAGGGTTTCTGGACGAGGTCGAGGCGGCGGAGTATCCCGCCTTGGAGCGATTGAAGGCCTCCTCTGCACAGCCGCAGACGATCGCCACCGTGGAGGTAGTTGACGGCCAAGTCGAGGTTGCCGTGTCACTGGGCCTGTGGCCGTGGATGGTGCCGGTCAATGACCAACCGCAAGGAACCGCGCTGCTCTCCGGCGGACGAGGCGTGCTGATCGATGCCGCCGCCGGCGACCTATCGCCCGCTCAGCTTGAGCAGATGGGCACGCAGCAATTTTTCGTCACACTGGACGACCTTGCCGGCACTGCGGTGGCGACCTGCGACGATACGGTTCTCGGTCCCCTCAGCGACAGTGCCGCGCTCCCTGGACTGCGCGCTGCATTCGCTGCGGCAAACGGTTCTGGGGCGGGGCTTTCTGCCCGCGCCTACGCGAGCCACGGCATGCTTGCCGTCGATATCCCCGCCGATGAGGCCACCACCGCGGAGCTCTTCTCCCCCGCTGTTCCACCGCTGCGCGTGCCCTCGCCACAACCTGCGATTCCCGCCGCCGCGCGCGCAGCCACACCGGCTCAGCCCGAGGTCTGGGAGCACACGCTCTCCGGCGAGGCCGTCGTGACGGCCCGGCCCACCGGCTCGCGCCGCCCGAAAGGGCCACAGGCCCAGCCGGCTGCACCCGCTAGGCCAGATGCGCCAGCTCAGCAGCACAATGAGCAAGCACAACAACCGCAGGCCAGCGTCAAGCTGGCGGAGTTGGTCTCCTCCATCCCAGGAGAGCAGAATTTCAGCTGGCGTGCGCTCCCGGTAGCCGAAGAACCCGGCCGCTTTTCCTCCGAATCCGCGCGCGTGCGGGCCCGGCGCGTGGCGCGCGACACGTCCCACCACCGCGGGGGCAATCACCGCAAATAGGTGCGATGCTCAGCCACAGAGGCCCTCGTTAGCGCAATGTGCGTTGGCCGCCGTCGCCGCGGCGAGTAATCCGCTGGGCGTCGAGGTATTCCAGCAGCGGGATGGCCACCCGCCGCGTGGTGCCCAGCGCTTTACGGGCTGCCGAAAGCGTAAAGGGCTGCTCTAGTTCGGCCAGCCGCCGGCGTGCTTCCTCCGGTGCCGAGGGCAAGAGCACGATTCCCTGCTTGAGGCGCAGGAGGCGCCCGGCGCGCTCGGCGGCGGCAAGTTCCTTTGGGCCGATGCCCAGCTCCGTTAGGTCATCTGCTTCGGGGGCTGCAAAGGGTTCTACCTTAAGCCTTTCCTCGATGGCAGCAATCCCGCGCTCCGCCGCACCGAGGTCCGCCCGCTGCCCGGGAAGGCGTAACACTCCTTCACTGCTTTCCGCCTTCGCAGCGGCGATGGCTAGGCCCAGCAAGCCTTCTTCTTGCAGGCCGAGGGCGTCCATGGCTGCTTTGCGCGGCATTCCCGGCGCTAGGGGATGTGCGGCGGTGTGGGCTTGCAGGGCGTCGGTAAGCGCGTGCTTCCACCGAGTTACCTGGGAGGCCGTAATCCACCAGTCGCGGAAGGCGATAATACCTTGCGACGGCGCTGTAGTTGCAAAACCATCGCGATCAAGGTCCTCCACACGGGCAAAACCGACGCGACGCAGGTAGGAGGCAGGATCGCGGAAAGAGTCCTGGGCGCTGAGCTCTTCTGCGCGGCGGCGGGCGGCACCGCGCCGGTTAAGCTCCGGCGGCCGCAGATCTACTGCCTCTACCCCAGCGACGACGTGCCGGCCGCCAGGACTGCGCACTACGAAACGATCAAGGAGCCGCAGCGGCAGCGGGTGTGCCAGGCTGATGCGCGCGAAATCGGCAGACAAGGGACGCAGGTGAGCCTCCACCCCGGCGGTACCGGTGTGCACGACGAGGTTATCGGGCAGCCCGTCGAGCTCCGCGCCAAAGGTGCGGCGGACATCGAGGTGGTCCACTAGGCGCCACGCACCCGGGGTAAGCAGCACGTCGCCGCGGTGGATATCGGCGGCATCCACCCCGCGCAGGTTGACGGCCGCACGAGTGACGGGGCCGAGTGCATCCTGCGCGCGATTTTCGCTGTGCAGGCCACGGATCTCCACGGCCCTTTCCCCACCAGCCGTGGCCACCTTAAGGCTATCGCCCACGCGCAGGGTGCCCGCGGCAAGCGTTCCGGTAACCACGGTGCCCGCGCCCTTCACGCTAAAGGCGCGGTCCACCCACAGGCACACGGGTGCCTGCGCATCGCGAGCGGGCACAGCGGCTAGGACCTCATCGAGCGCCTGCCGCAGCGCCGCAATGCCGTCGCCGGTAGGGGCGGATACGGGGATAATGGGGGCGTCGGCAAGCGGGGTGCCGGCCAGCTGCGTTCGGATTTCTGCGGTGCGGTCCACGGTGGCGCGGTCGCTGCGAGTTAGCGCAATAATGCCGTGCTCTACGCCCAGCGCGCGCAAGGCATCGCGGTGGTCGGTGGACTGGGCCTGCCATCCCTCATCGGCCGCCACAACAAAGAGGACGACCGGGGCCGGGCCCACGCCAGCGAGCATATTGCCTAGGAATTTTTCATGCCCGGGCACATCTACGAAAGCCACATCCGCGCCAGAAGGCAGCGTGGTCCAGGCAAACCCCAGATCAATGGTAAGGCCGCGGCGCTTTTCTTCCTCCCACCGGTCCGGGTCCATCTCCGTAAGAGCCCGCACCAGGGTGGACTTGCCGTGGTCCACATGACCGGCAGTAGCGACGACGTACACCTAGCCCACCGCCTTAATAGCGGAAATAACCGCGGCGTCGTGGTCGGCAGGAACGCAGCGAATATCCACCAAGCAGCGGCCCTGATGCACGCGACCTACTACGGGCGGGTCCTGGCGGCGCAGCGCGTCCGCATAGGGCTCGGGCAGGCTCACCGCGAAGCCGGGCAGCGGGTACTCCGGCGCCCCGCCACCGCCCACGCGGCCATCGTGAGGTACCACTTCTGCCCCGACTGCCTGCGCGATGGCTTCCGTGCGCTCGCGGTGGGTCTGGGGATCAAGGTGGAGGGCATCCTGCACCGCATTCGAGGGCGTCGAAATGGCCGCCTCCAGCGCGTTGAGGCGCAGCTTATCTATGCGCACCGCACGCGCCAGCGGGTGCTTCTTCACCGCGGCAATCGCGTCCTTGGTGCCGAGCAAGATTCCTGCCTGCGGACCGCCAAGCAGCTTATCGCCGGAGGCTATGACGATATCGGCGCCGGCGCGCAGCTGGGCCTGGATATCTGGTTCTTCTGGCAGCGCTGGGTCATGGGTGAGCAGGCCGGAGCCCAAGTCCACGATGAGTCGCGTATCGTGCTCCACCGCTAGGCGGTGCAGTTCCTCTACACCGACTGCGGAGGTAAACCCCTCGATGCGGAAATTGGAAGGATGCACCTTCAAGATAGCGCCGGTGTTATCTCCCAGAGCGCGTTCATAATCGGCCAGGTGCGTGCGGTTAGTCGCCCCTATTTCTTTGAGGCGCGTGGCCGTGGACTCGATGAGCTCGGGCAGGCGAAAGCCAGCTCCGATCTCGATGAGCTCGCCGCGCGAGATGATGACCTCTTTGCCGGGGGCGAGTGCAGCGGTGGCCAGGAGCAAGGCGCTGGCGCCGTTATTGACCACGAGGGCATCTTCTGCACCGGGGCAGGCTGCGAGCAGCGCGGCCGTGGCTCCGGCGCCGCGATTTCTGGATCGCTTGCCCGAGCCCAAGTCCATTTCTACATCTGTATAGGAGGCAGCGGCGTGCAGGGCCTCTACCGCGGCGCTGGGAAGCGGGGCACGCCCTAAGTTCGTATGAATGATGACGCCGGTGGCGTTAATGACTGGGTGCAGGGAATGCGTATTCTTTTGTTCCAGGCGCTGCGCAATTTCTGCGGGTATATCGCTAACTGGCAACTGACCGCGGCGCGCTTGGGTGACTGCGCCCTGGATTATCGCGCGGATGATGTGCTCGGCTAGGCGCTGACGCGCGGATTCTACTTCCGGCAGCTGGAGCAGCTCGTCCATGCGGGGAATATTCCTGCGGGGGTCCGGGCTGGCAGCAGGCGTGGGCGTGGGCACTGTGGCATTCCTCCTTGCGCGCGGGTGGCGGAGACGGACAGGAATCGAACCTGCCAGACCGAGATACTCGGCCTCACCGGTTTTGAAGACCGGGGCGCCCACCAGGACACGTACGCCTCCGTGTGCTCACCTTACACGGGCATTCCCCGGTGCCGGCACACCTGTCACGCAATACATCCACCATGCCGCTCCGAGGTGGAAACCTCGGCGCCCTATGTCCTATCGCCACACACAGGTTCCCTACGTTGCTGTGCAGCCAAATAGTTCCTCGGGATGAGTAAAATGGCGATATGACCGAAGATATTAAACTCACCTCTTTCGCCGCAGGCGGCGGTTGCGCCTGCAAGATTCCCGCTGGCCAACTTGAGTCTGCCGTCGAGGGCCTGATAGGCAAGGCCGCCCCTAACGTGCTGGTCGGCTTGGACGATGGCGACGACGCCGCGGCCGTCAAAATTCAGGACGGTCTAGCGGTAATTTCCACCGCGGATTTTTTCACCCCCATGCTCAATGACCCCTACGATTGGGGGCGAGTGGCTGCCGCCAATGCGCTGTCTGATGTCTATGCCATGGGTGGCACCCCGGTTACCGCCATTAACCTGGTGGGCTGGCCCAATGAAAAGCTGGGCCTGGATGTGCTGCGTGAGGTTCTGCGCGGCGGCATGGATATAGCCACCGAGGCCGGCATCTCCGTTACCGGCGGCCATTCAATTACCGCCCCCGAACCGCTCTATGGCATGGCCGCCACCGGTATCGTCGCCCCCGACAAGCTCATGCGCAATGACGCCGCCGAACCTGGCCTGCCCATCACCCTAACCAAGCCCATTGGCGTAGGCATCCTCAACAACAAGCACAAGGCCACCGGCGAGGTCTCCCAGGCCGCGGTCGATTCCATGACCACCTTGAACCGTGAGGCCGCCCGCACCGCGGTGGAGGCGGGCGTGCGTGCTGCCACGGACGTCACCGGCTTCGGGTTGCTCGGCCACCTATACAAGATGTGCCGGGCCTCCGGCATCGCCGCGGAGCTCGACTTTTCCGCCGTGCCCACCGTCGAAGGCGCAAAGGAGGCGCTGGCGGAGGGCTTCATCCCCGGCGGCTCCCGCCGCAATCTCGACTGGGTGCGCCCACACCTCGATACCTCCTTGAACGAGGAAGAGCTGGTGCTGCTTGCCGACGCCCAAACTTCCGGCGGTCTCCTCCTCATCGGCGAGGTCCCCGGCTACCCCGTCATCGGCCATACCACCGAGCGCACCGGCGATGCCTATATCAAGGTCTAAGATGCAGCGACAGGTCCCTCTTCTCCTCGCCCTTTCCTCCACCACCCTTGCCGCGGCGGGGCTGGTGGGGTGCTCGTCCGAGCAGGCATCGACAAGCGAGTGCTCCCCAGTCGATCCCGCCGCGGTGCGCGAGGCCCTGCCGGATTCGCTCGGTGAAGCTAAGCTCGACCCCCAGTCAGCTGAAAACGATGATCATTCCTTTTCCGCGCTCTACCGCGCAGAGGATAAAGAGCAGGTCAGCCTGCTGGGGACGAAGTATGAGGCCGAGGGCGCACCTGTTTGCCCCGATGACCCCAATGAGGCAGCGCAGCGCTACCTAGAGCTACTGCACGACGATCTCGATGCCAAAAACGCCGCCCAGCAGCGCCCCGCCAATGACTACTCCCCCTTCGAATTCACCTCCGCTGACCGGCACTTTTATTGCAGCGCTTGGCCGGTGAAGGATTCGGTATCTACCACCTGCGTGACCACCGTGGGCGATGTGGCGCTGAACTACTACCTCCACCGTGATGGCCGCGACTCCGCAGCCGAGCAACAACGCATGGAAGACATCGGCGCGGAGCTCGCCCCCGCCCTGCAGGACCTGGACTAGTCCGGGCTCACCACATCGTGGTCGAGGCCCTGCCCGCGCCGGCGCCTTTCCGCCCGGCGCTTTTGCGGCCCGATGGTAGTCTCCGGATTCTTCACTGCTTGTAGACCCGCGTTGAGCACGCCAAAACGCGTGCACGCCGAGCCTGCCAGGAGCGATATCCCCGCAGCCACAGAGACTGCCCGCGACTTCGTCACCGCAGCCACTGCACTACCGACACCACCGGCCGCGATGAAGTATTCCGAGGCCTTCATCAGCGTGCCTGGCTTTCCCTCGTGCAGAGCCTCGCGCGGTTCTGGCTCCATGCCTTCCTCAAGCACCTTGGTCGCTGCCAGATCGCTGGCCGCCGCGGCCATACCCAACACACGGGCCGGTCCCGCGTGCTCGACCGGAGTGGTCACCATAGCCAGGCCTGACGACGCCGCACCCGCCGAGGAAACGAAAACATACGGCAGGTGCTTTTTCATGTCATTCCACACCGGGTTCGAGGTATTGGACAGCAATACCGCGGTATAGCCCGCTAGCGGGCCGCCAAGCACGCCCGTGACCGCGCCCGCCGGCCCGGCCGACTTCTTAAGCACCGTACGCACAAACTTCGGCAGCGGCAGCTTGTGGCCAGTCGCCGCATCTACTTCCGCGGCGGCAGGCAGCGCAGCCGCGCTGGCAAAGCCCGACAAAATCCACGAGCCCATGGACATTGGCGAGGTCACCTTGAAGACGCGGAACATGTTCAATGCGCGTTCCGGGCGGCCCAAATCCAGAATCAAAAAGACCGATCCCACGGCCGCCGCGCCAAAGGCAGAAAGGCGCGTGGTACGACGCAGCGGCGCATTGCCCACGGCCTGTGCGCCAGCGGCCAAGAGCCCCGAGCCACCGCTCACGCCGCCCAAGAAGAGGTAGGCGCCGATAGGCCATTCCCACGGCGGGGCCTTGACCACTGGTCGGCCATAGTAAGACGAGAACTCGAAGTCCTGCGCCATGCGCTCCTCTTTGGAGCCGTCCTGCGCACCCGCGCCTGGACGCTTCCGCTTCTTCTTCGGCTTCGTACCGTCGAACTTCCGGTAGCGATTGTGGCGCTCCGGCTGTGGCGGGCGGTACTCATCAAAATTGCTCATTTGCGTCCCCCAATCAGGAAGGAACCAGCCACGGCAAGCGCCATGCCACCGATAGCCTTGGCTGCGGTCTTATACATCTGCGGCAAATCGGCCGTCGGCACGCGCGGGTCCGGCGGCAAACCGTAGACCTCAGGTGAATCCAAAAGCAGGAAGATGGAGCCGGTTCCGCCCACACCATCGTCCTGGTTGGCACCGTAAAGGCGGGCCTCAGTAAGGCCTTGCTCGTGCAATACGCGCACGCGTGCCTTGGCTGCGGCCACCATCTCCTCGTACGGGCCGAACTGGATGGAATCGGTCGGGCAGGTCTTAGAACATGCTGGCTGTTCGCCCTGCTTCAGGCGGTCGTAGCACATAGTGCACTTCTGGGCCACGCCCAAGTTCTTGATCGGCATCGCCTCGCCCGGCGTATGGTCCGGGCCCTGCGGGGCAAGTTGCTTGAGTTTTTTCAACACGTTGACACCGGCATGGGAATTATCCACGTAATCCACCGTGGCCGTCTTGTCATACTTCAGCGCCACACCGCCGTCATCGCGGCGCTCGATGACGCCAAACGGGCAGCCGGCCACGCAGGTGCCGCAGCCATTGCACACATCATCCTGGACCACAACGGTGCCAAACTCGGTGCGGAACAGCGCGCCGGTAGGACACACGTCCAAGCAGCCTGCATGCGTGCAGTGCTTACACACGTCCGAGGACATGAGCCACCGGAACGTATCCGTATCCGGCGGGGTGGTATCAACCTCTGGGGCCTGCGCCCCTACCGAAGGCATACCCAGGGAAATGAGATTCTTTCCCTCCTCGCGGGCCTGCTCGATGCGGTCATTGTTTTGCTCCACAAAGGCCACGTGGCGCCAGGTATTTGCGCCCAGTGCGCCGGTGTTGTCATAGGAATCACCCGTGACGTCATAGCCTTCTACCGGGTTGCGGTTCCACTCCTTACACGCCACCTCGCAGGCCTTACACCCGATACACACGGAAGTGTCGGTGAAAAAGGCCATGCGGCGGTACTTGTCATAGCCGTGCCGGCTCGCGTTTTCGGTCAGAAGATTTGTCATTTACTTACCTTCTTCGCTTTCCTCGCCCTTCTCGCCGTGCTCATCCGCGTCCGCGGGCTGCTGCGGCTCTGGGTTATAGGTAAAGGAATCATCCACGGTGAGCAGATCATTACCGGAATCCAGGTTCAGGTGCGCGCGCTTCTGATACTCCTTGAGCATCTCTACACGGGCTTCACCGCGCGGGCGACGCCCCGGCTGGATATCGCAAGCGCCGATCTTGGAATTCTGGATGAATACGTTCGGCTCCAATGTAAGGCCCAGCAGATCATTGGCGCCATCGCCTGCAACGGCCGTGGAATCGGACTCGCCATAGTGATACGGCAAGCCGATCTGGTGGAACTCCTCACCATTGATCTTCATCATTTGCATACGGTCAGTGACCAAGACCTGCGCCTCAATGACGCCACGGGGCGAGATGATCGTGGCCCACTTGCCGTTTTCCAAGCCACGCTTTTCTGCCAAGGCCTTATCGACCTCGCAGAATAGGCCCGGCTGCAACTCCGCCAGGTACGGCAGGCGGCGCGACATCGCACCCGAGGTATACATCTCGGTGAGACGATAGGTGGAAAAGACAAACGGGAACACCTCTGAACCCGGCTCACCAGGTTCTGGGCGCGACAGGTTGTCTGGGCGCTTAATGGTCAGGCGCGTCGGCGATTGCTGTTGCTTGTACAGCACGTTGTGCACCGGGGACTCGTGCGGCTCATAGTGGGTGGGCAATGGGCCGTCGGAAAGCCCGGTCGGCGCAAAGAGCCAACCGCGGCCATCCGCCTGCATGATGAAGGCATCCGTGCCGTCGAGGGCATCCGGGCCCACGGCGTCGATCGGAGCCTTGTAGTCCGGGGACTTGGTAGCCGGGAAGTCCGGCACGTCATCGCCAACCCATTTACCCTGGTCGGCGTCCCACCACACATACTTCTTGCGCTCCGACCACGGAGTGCCGTCCGGCTTCGCCGAAGCACGGTTGTAGAGCAAGCGGCGGTTGGCCGGCCATACCCAACCCCACTCGGGAGCTACCTCGTTTTGTTCCGAACCCGGAACCTTGCGCGCGGAATGATTAATGCCGTCCTTAAACACGCCGGTGTAGATCCAGCAACCACCGGAGGTACTGCCATCGTTCTTCATCTCCACGAAGGCAGGCAAAAGCTCGCCCTTCTTCGGGCCCTCTAGGTAGTAGCCGTTGATCTCCTTGAGGACGTCCTCAGAATTCGGCTCACCTTCCTCGGTTTCCACATAGTCCCACGTGACCTTTTGCAAAGGCAGATCTCGTGGATCGGTGGAATCGCGCAGGCGCTCCTTGATCTTTTTGCCCAGTTGGTAGAAGAACCACAGGTCACTTTTCGCATCGCCTGGCGGCGGTGCTGCCTGGAAACGCCATTGCAGCATGCGCTGCGTCTGGGTAAAGGTTCCCGCCTTTTCCACGTGGGTGGCCGCCGGCATCAAGAAGACCTCAGTGCCGATGTCTTCGGTCTTAAGCTCGCCGTTTTTAATCTCCGGCGAATCCTTCCAGAAGGAGGCGGTCTCAATCTCCTGGAAATCGCGTACGACCAGCCACTTCAGCGCCGCCAAGCCGCGGCGCTGCATACCGCCGTTGGACTGCGCCACGGCCGGGTTCTGGCCAAAGACAAAGTAGCCTTCCACCTGCTCATCCAGCATGGCCATGAGCGTTTCATAGGTCGAATGCGCACCAGAAATGCGCGGCATGAGGTCATAGCCCCATCCGTTGTCCTTGGTGGCTGCATCGCCCCAGTAGGACTTCATCAGCGAGACCGCATAGTTCTCACCGATCTGCCAAAAGCCCTTCTGCGACTCATTACGGATTCCATCAACGAACTCTGGCCAGCTTTGCTTGTCGACGCTCGGCATCGGCAAATATCCCGGCAAGGAGTGGAACAGAGTCGGGATATCGGTAGAACCCTGAATTGAGGCGTGGCCGCGCAGCGCCATAATGCCCGAACCTGGGCGACCCACATTGCCGGTGAGCAGCTGCAAGATGGCCGCGGTACGAATAAACTGCGCACCCAGAGTGTGCTGGGTAAAGCCCAACGCATAAGCAAAGCAGGTGGTGCGATCCGGCGTGGAATTCCGCGCGATCGACTCCGCTAGGTAATAGAAGTCCTCCTGCGCAATACCGCAGGTCTCCTCCACTACCTCAGGCGTATAGCGCGCGTAGTGCCGCTTGAGAATCTGGAAGACCGAATTCGGATGCTCTAGCGTCTCATCGCGTTCCACATTCCACGACGCACCCTCCGGCTTCTGCACGTATTGCCACGAATCCGTGACGTACTTACCGGTCTCTGGATCATAACCAGAGAACAGACCGTCCAGATCTTCGGTGTCCTGGTAGTCCTCCGAAATGATCATCGGCGCATTGGTATACGCCACCACGTAGTCATGGAAATACAGGTCATTGTCCAGCAGGTAGTTAATGACTGCGCCCAAAAGCACCACATCCGTACCGCCGCGAATGCCAATGTGGCGATTCGCAAAGGCAGACGTGCGCGTATAACGCGGATCCACGTGAATGATGCGGGCACCACGCTTCTTGGCTTCCACCACCCACTGGAACCCCACGGGATGGCACTCGGCCATATTAGAACCCTCAATGACGATGCAGTCCGCATTCGCCATATCCTGCAGCGGTTGGGTTGCGCCGCCGCGGCCAAACGAAGTTCCTAGACTAGGAACAGTGGCGGAGTGTCATATACGCGCCTGGTTCTCGAGCTGAATCGCACCAGCGGCGGTAAAAAGCTTCTTGATGAGGTAATTTTCCTCATTATCTAAGGTCGCACCGCCCAAACCGGCAATGCCCATCGTGCGGTTGAGCGTGCGACCTTCATCGTCCACATCCTGCCAACCGTTCCGGCGGGCTTCCAAGAAACGATCCGCAATCATCTCCATCGCGGTATCTTCATCAAGATCCTGCCACTCCGTCGAGTACGGCGCACGATACTTAATCTTGGTAAGGCGCGTAGCGGAGTTAATCAACTGCTCCGACGCAGATCCCTTCGGGCACAGGCGTCCACGAGAAATGGGCGAATCCGGATCGCCCTCCACCTGAATGACGCGGTCATCTTTGACATATACGCGCTGCGAGCAACCAACCGCGCAGTACGGGCACACCGACTGCACTACGCGGTCCGCTTCCACGGTGCGCCCATGCTTATCTTTACTCTTTTGAGACTGCGTATTGACGTCCCTTCCGAAGGGATCGCCACTGCGCAGCTGGCGCACAACCGGCCAGTTGAGAGGGCTAAAGCGAGACATGTCCTTTAATCTATATTTCACCGATTAAAAAAGCCACAAAGGCTACCCTAACTAGCTTGCACCGCCCAGAGTGCCCGCTTAATCCCCCCAACGATGTCCGCCAGCTCCATCATGGGCTTATCCGTTTTCTCCTGCTCTGTAATGAACGGGACGTGGACAAATCCTGCGCGCACCTTCGCCCCTGCGAAGTGATGCAAGAGACCATAGAGCAGCTGGTTACACACGAAAGTCCCAGCCGTATTCGACAACCGCGCCGGAATATCCTCCATTGCCGCAACCATTTCCTTTACCGGCAGCGTAGAGAAATATGCCGCCGGGCCGCCTTCCACAACCGGTACATTCACCGGCTGATAACCCGCATTATCAGGAATATCGGCATCCATAACGTTAATCGCGACCCGCTCTGGGGTGATATGCGCCCGCCCACCGGCCTGGCCCAAACATACAATTGCATCGACCGCCGAACCCTCCGCGGCCTCAATCGCCCGACGCAGCGATTCCCCGAACTTCGTCGGGATCACCAGCTTGATGAGCTCCGCGTCTCCAATGCGATCCGGTAGTTGCTGAAGAGTTCGTTCCGTGGGGTTTATGCTCTCTCCGCCGAAGGCGTCGAATGCGGTTACGAGGATTTTCATGCTGCCAGTATTCCAGATCCCCGGGCCCTCCCACCCTTCGCGCTCACCAGCAACACCTGAATGGCGCTTCCCCCTAGTCTTGGTGAGCGGCAAGGGTGTAGGCCAGATTCTCCCCGTTACCTTGTGAGTGTCCCCGATAATGGGGATAGTCGCTGGTCCCGGTATGGCTTACCTGCCCTGTAGTTTCCATAATCCGGGGGTGTTGCCGCCGGGTGCCAGGACTTTCGATGACAGCTGATAGGGACACGGCCAGTTTTAAACTAGGTCTCTTTGTAACGTGGGTGCTTGCAACGAAGGTCATGACACCAGCGACTGGAACAACGCCATACCCATCTCGTTTTCTAGGAGCTCATCATGTCTCCGGAGCATTCCATCGACATATTCCTTGGGTTAGACGTCGGCAAATCTGAACACCACGCCTGCGCCTTAGACCGTGATGGCAACAAGGTCTTCGACAAACCGTTGCCTCAACTCGAATCCGAACTAGCAGGCGTTTTTCACCAGCTTCAGAAGCTTGGCACCGTGCTCGTGATCGTCGACCAACCCAACACCATCGGCGCACTACCGATTGCTGTAGCCCGGGACTGCGGTTGCGAAGTCGGATACCTGCCAGGTCTTGCGATGCGCAAAGCTGCAGATCTCTATCCGGGACGTGCAAAAACAGACAAACGCGACGCATTCATCATCGCCGACACCGCCCGCACAATGCCCCACACGCTACGTGCCGTCGACCGCAATGATGAGGTACTCTCCGCCCTAAAGATGCTGTCCGGCTTCGATGATGACATCGCCCGCGATTGCACTCGCACTGTCAATCGGCTTCGCAGTGTCCTCACCCAGATCTACCCCAGCCTGGAACGAGTTTTTGCTGGTAGCACCCTGACTCGCACGCCGATCCTGGAATTATTGATCCATTACAAGGGACCGCAGGGGCTAAAAAGAGCCGGATACCAACGAGTGTTGAACTGGATGATCAAGCGCACACGTAAAGACCCCACCCCGCTGGTAGACGACATTTTTACAGCGCTGAAAGCTCAAACAGTCACCGTGCCTGGAAGCGATGCCGCCGAGTTAGTAATTCCTCAACTGGCTGCAAACATCCAGGCCCTCAAAGAGCAACGAAACACCATTGCTGAGCAGGTTGAAGAGATGCTCGCTGATTTCCCTCTTTGTGAGGTCTTGATGAGTATGCCCGGAGTCGGCATCAAGACCGCAGCGCAGATCCTTCTTGCGATCGGTGATGGCTCCGACTTCGCTAGTGCTGGCCACTTAGCTGCTTATGCTGGAATAGCACCCGTGACTAGACGATCCGGTTCGTCGATCAGAGGTGAATTCCCGGCACGGTCAGGCAATAAACGACTGAAAAACGCCTTGTTCTACTCCGCATTCGCAGTTATCCGCAGCCACGAACCGTCACGGCGGTATTACGAACGCAAACGCGCTGAAGGAAAACGCCACAACGCAGCAGTCATCTGCCTGGCACGACGCCGATGCAATGTCATCTACGCGATGCTGAAAAACAAGGAGTTCTTCCGCGAAATCCCGCCACGCCCCGTCGCCGCATAAAGCCCCAAAGACGAAGCCGACCAGCACACGCTGGCCGGCTCCTAGGCACGCCTAAGAAACTACTCCCAAGACTGTGCTCGTCAACATCGGTCTGGCACTTGACAAAAACATAGGGACACCCCCAACACCACCCCACCCCAAAGTTCAATACATTGAATTTGGTGATTCATTGAACTGCACACTATTCTTGGCTGCCATGAGTATTAGCGTCCAGAACTTGAGCGTGAGCTACGGCGCGAACACCGCGATTCGGAACATCAGCTTCACCCTCGACTCCCCCGGCATGCACGGCATCATCGGCCCCAACGGCTCAGGCAAATCCACCCTCATGAAGGCGATGCTCCAGATCCTGGACAAACACAACGTCCACGGCACAGGCCCCACCGGCGCCCCTGCCGGCTACCCCGTCACCCTCGACGGCAAGGCCCCCGCCGAGCAGCGCCGCGCAATCGCTTATATCGAGCAGCGCTCTGACCTCGACCGCAACTTCCCCACCAGCGTCTTCGACACCGTCCTGATGGGCACTTACCCGCGCCTGGGTCTTTTCCACCGCCCCGGCAAGGCCGAACGCGAAGCAGCCACCCAGGCTCTCAAGGACGTCGACATGTGGGACTTTCGCCACCGCCACATCAGCGAACTCTCGGGCGGACAGTTCCAGCGCGTCCTCTTTGCCCGCGCCATCGTCCAGGACGCGGAGTACATCTTCCTGGACGAGCCCTTCGTCGGCATCGACGTCCCCAGCGAGAAGACGATCGTGACCCTGCTGCGGCAGATGGCGGACGCGGGCAAGCACGTCGTCGTCGTGCACCACGACATGAACACGGTGCGCGGCTACTACAACGACCTCATCGTCCTCAACGGCGAGCTCGTCGCGGCG
Source organism: Corynebacterium yonathiae (assembly GCF_022288805.1). Classification (GTDB taxonomy): domain Bacteria; phylum Actinomycetota; class Actinomycetes; order Mycobacteriales; family Mycobacteriaceae; genus Corynebacterium; species Corynebacterium yonathiae. The sequence continues at coordinate 59,179 of NZ_JAKOPM010000010.1, read as the reverse complement.
GGTCCCACCGAGGAGGTCTTCGTCCCCGACGTGCTGCAGAAGGCCTTCGGCGCGCTCGTCATCCGCGAGCCGTCAGCACCAGCCCACCCCACGCCACGGCAGGCAGCCCTCCAGGAGGAGACAGCATGATCGCGGAGTTCCTCGACTCACTACTCAGCCACGGCTACCTGCAAAACGCGCTGATCACCTCGGTGATCGTGGGCGTGGCCTGCGGCATCGTCGGCAGCTTCATCGTGCTGCGCGGCATGGCCCTGATCGGCGACGCCATCTCGCACGCCGTACTACCGGGGGTCGCGGCCTCCTACCTGCTCGGCACGAACCTCTTCCTCGGGGCGGTGGTCGCGGGTCTACTCGCCACACTGGCGATCGGGCTGATCGGCGAACGCTCCACTGTGAAGAACGATTCGGCGATCGGCATCGTCTTTTCCACCTTCTTCGCGATCGGCGTGCTGCTCATGGCGAAAGCGCAGACGGCGACGGATCTGACGGAGATCCTCTTCGGCAACGTCCTGACCGTTCAGGACGCCGACCGCAACCTCTCGATCGGTATTGCCGCTGCCGTGCTGATTCTCACGCTGGTCTTTTACAAGGAGCTCAAGCTCAGCACCTTCGACCCCGTCATGGCGCAGTCGGCTGGCGTGCCCGTGCGGGCAATCCACTACGGGCTGATGGTGGTGCTCACGCTGGTGACGGTCATTTCCCTGCAGACGGTGGGCGTGATCCTGGTGGTCTCCCTGCTGATTACTCCGGCGTCGGCGGCGTACCTGCTGACGAACCGGCTGGGAGTGATGATCGGGCTTTCAGTGGCGATCTCGGCGCTCAGCTCCGTAGTGGGGCTGTTCCTGAGCTATAGCTACAACGTGTCCTCCGGCGTGACGATCGTGCTGACCGCCAGCGCGCTGTTCCTGCTGGCTTTCCTCTTCGCGCCAGGCAAGGGACTGATTGCTCGCTCGCTGGGCAATAAGCCACTGGCCGCGCTGTTGGCCCTCCTGGTGGGCGGTGCCCTCGTGTTCGGGGCCGTGACCTTCTCGACGGAGGAGAAGGCAGACGGTGAGCAGCTGAACGTCGTCACCACCTTCACGCTGCTGGCGGACCTGGTGGAGGAGATCGGCGGCGAGGCGGTGGACGTCCATAACCTCGTGCCGACCGGCACGGACCCGCACGACTACGACCCCCTGCCCGCGGACCTGGATGCGACGAGCGACGCCGACCTGCTGTTCTACAACGGGCTGAACCTCGAGGGCGGTGAGCACGGCTGGCTCGCGAAACTGAAAAACACCGCGGGCCTGGACGATTCCCAGATGGTCGAGGCCACCAAGGGCGTGGAACCGAAGTACCTCAAGGACGAAAAGGGCAATCAGGAGATCAACCCGCACGCCTTCCTGGACCCGACCGTCGGCATCGCGATGGCCGAGAACGTGACCGCGGCGCTGGCCGAGGCCCTGCCCGAGCGTGCCGAGCACATCGAGGAGAAGGGGGCGGAGTACAAGGCCATGCTGGAGAGCATCGACGCCGACTACCGCGAGCAGATCGGTGCGCTGCCGAAGGAGGATCGTGTGCTCGTGGCCAGTGAACATGCCTTCCAATACATGGTCGACACCTACGGCATGGAGCAGCTGTATATCTGGCAGATCGACACGGATGAAAACGGCTCCCCCGCGCAGATCGGACACCTCGTGCGCCAGCTGAAGGACAAGCGCCCGAAGCACCTGTTCGTGGAGTCGAACGTGGATACGCGCCCCATGAAGACCGTCTCGAAGGAGGCCGGGATTCCGATCTTCGACGAGCCACTGCACTCCGATGAGCTCGGCAAGCCGGGCACGGTCGCGGGAACCTACGAGGATTTCCTGCGCAGCAACTTGAAGACCATGATCGCGGGGCTGAAGCGCTAAAACGCGAATGCTCGAGGCCCACATGCGTTGGGCTTCCCCGGTCGCATTCCCGTTACCTTGTGAGTGTCCCCGATAATGGGGATAGTCGCTGGTCCCGGTATGGCTTACCTGCCCTGTAGTTTCCATAATCCGGGGGTGTTGCCGCCGGGTGCCAGGACTTTCGATGACAGCTGATAGGGACACGGCCAGTTTTAAACTAGGTCTCTTTGTAACGTGGGTGCTTGCAACGAAGGTCATGACACCAGCGACTGGAACAACGCCATACCCATCTCGTTTTCTAGGAGCTCATCATGTCTCCGGAGCATTCCATCGACATATTCCTTGGGTTAGACGTCGGCAAATCTGAACACCACGCCTGCGCCTTAGACCGTGATGGCAACAAGGTCTTCGACAAACCGTTGCCTCAACTCGAATCCGAACTAGCAGGCGTTTTTCACCAGCTTCAGAAGCTTGGCACCGTGCTCGTGATCGTCGACCAACCCAACACCATCGGCGCACTACCGATTGCTGTAGCCCGGGACTGCGGTTGCGAAGTCGGATACCTGCCAGGTCTTGCGATGCGCAAAGCTGCAGATCTCTATCCGGGACGTGCAAAAACAGACAAACGCGACGCATTCATCATCGCCGACACCGCCCGCACAATGCCCCACACGCTACGTGCCGTCGACCGCAATGATGAGGTACTCTCCGCCCTAAAGATGCTGTCCGGCTTCGATGATGACATCGCCCGCGATTGCACTCGCACTGTCAATCGGCTTCGCAGTGTCCTCACCCAGATCTACCCCAGCCTGGAACGAGTTTTTGCTGGTAGCACCCTGACTCGCACGCCGATCCTGGAATTATTGATCCATTACAAGGGACCGCAGGGGCTAAAAAGAGCCGGATACCAACGAGTGTTGAACTGGATGATCAAGCGCACACGTAAAGACCCCACCCCGCTGGTAGACGACATTTTTACAGCGCTGAAAGCTCAAACAGTCACCGTGCCTGGAAGCGATGCCGCCGAGTTAGTAATTCCTCAACTGGCTGCAAACATCCAGGCCCTCAAAGAGCAACGAAACACCATTGCTGAGCAGGTTGAAGAGATGCTCGCTGATTTCCCTCTTTGTGAGGTCTTGATGAGTATGCCCGGAGTCGGCATCAAGACCGCAGCGCAGATCCTTCTTGCGATCGGTGATGGCTCCGACTTCGCTAGTGCTGGCCACTTAGCTGCTTATGCTGGAATAGCACCCGTGACTAGACGATCCGGTTCGTCGATCAGAGGTGAATTCCCGGCACGGTCAGGCAATAAACGACTGAAAAACGCCTTGTTCTACTCCGCATTCGCAGTTATCCGCAGCCACGAACCGTCACGGCGGTATTACGAACGCAAACGCGCTGAAGGAAAACGCCACAACGCAGCAGTCATCTGCCTGGCACGACGCCGATGCAATGTCATCTACGCGATGCTGAAAAACAAGGAGTTCTTCCGCGAAATCCCGCCACGCCCCGTCGCCGCATAAAGCCCCAAAGACGAAGCCGACCAGCACACGCTGGCCGGCTCCTAGGCACGCCTAAGAAACTACTCCCAAGACTGTGCTCGTCAACATCGGTCTGGCACTTGACAAAAACATAGGGACACCCCCCTTCCCTCACGCTCACCGGGAATGGTGGTCCAAGTACTCGGGAGCCTGCCCGTGAGCGCGAAGGACGAGGGTACCTAACCGATCTGTTGCTTGGTAGTGCAGTCGATCTTCGCGTATGAACGTCCATTCTTATCTACTGACGTCATGGCATAGTTTCCACCATAAGCGCGGCACCCAGTGTAGTTATCGACCACCGACGCCGGCTGAGGTGCGGGCTGCTGCTCAGGGGCTTTATAGTCAGCCACCTTGTCATGCGTTGGCTGCTCCGCTACCTCTACTTCCGGCGCGTCGCGTTCCTGCTGGCGAATCTCTTCTTGCCGCTGCTCTACACGGCGGCGTTCTTCTTCCTGGCGCTCCTTTTCACGCCTCTCTTCCTCTCGCTCTTTCTCCTCCAATTTCTCGAGCTCTTCGCGGGTTTGTTTCTCCTTCCCCTCAAGCTCGCGTTCCTTCTTCGCGGCAATCTCCTTGGGAGCATCCGGATACGCTGCTTTCTGGAAGGTGCTTCGATCATCTTTGTGGCGAGTCAGAACCGCTAATCCGGCCTTCGCAGCTGCTGACTTGTCCAATACATCCTCGTACCCTGCAATATCAGCTTCCCCGAAAGCTGCAAATGCTGCCGCCGCAGCTTCAGCGCCGCTAAGCGCCTCGGCCATGTCCTCATCGCTGGAAACCTTGCACTCGTCCGAGACCCCAAAGATCCCTTCGCCGGCCTCTTTAGGGCCGCGTTCGGCATTGTGCACTTCGTCGTAAAACTTGTCGTTTCCGCCAAATACAACCGCCGTGGCCAGCCCTTCGGCCGCGACATCCGCGTTAATGAAGTCATCGTCAATAAAGACACCGGCAAGAGTGCGGCCATACTTGTCAGTCCGCTCGGAGTCATATTCCAACCGAACCTCCTTCCCCTTTGGCAGCCGTCCTTCCAAGTACTGCTTCGCTTCCTCCGCGAGGCACTCACTCGGTTCGCCGTTATGGCCGATTTCCGGCGTATCAATATTAAGTAGCCGAACGCGGGTATTTTCGCCGTCTATGTCGACGTCAATGGTGTCGCCATCGATCACTCGATTGACCACCACAGTATCTTCGTCACCGCCGCCTAAAGCAACGGAAGCCACTGCGCCAACTGCGAAAATGCCAAGGAGAGGTTTAACCCAGCCCATGAATGTTCCTCCTGAGAAAGATAAAGAGAGTAGCTACTTAAAGTTAGCAATGGGACACACGTGGCAGCTCGGGCTCCCTCCCTTCGCGCTCACCAGCACCATAAAACCAGCGCAAATCCACCTTTCCGTGAGCACGAAAGGCGAGGTTGCGCCTACGGCAAAGCACTCGCACTTTGTACCTACAGACGTAGAAGGAATAAGCTGAGCGATGTTGAAGTTGAACAGGACAGTATCTGGAAAATAGTCCACTCTGTCCATTTTTATTTTCAAAGGAATCTTTATGTCTCAACAAGAATCTTCGCGCTCCAAGCTTCCCGGCTGGGCCACGGGATTCGGTGCTCAGGTCATCGCGGGCCTCATCATCGGCCTTATCCTGGGCTTCATTGCCTCCGGCATGGATACCGACCCAGATAACCCGGGCTGGTTGACCACCCTGCTCACGGGCGTCGGCAGCGCCTACGTCCAGCTGCTTAAGGTGATGATCCCGCCACTGATCTTCGCCGCTGTTGTTACCTCCGTCGCTAATCTGCGCAAGGTCGCCAACGCCGCGTCCCTGGCAATTTCCACGCTTGTATGGTTCGCCATCACCGCATTCTTCTCCGTCCTGACGGGCATCATCGTCGCCGTCGTGATGAAGCCGGGCATCGGCACGAGCATCGATGCTGCCACCGCGCAGGATCCTTCCCACGTCGGCTCGTGGACCGCGTTCTTTGAGCAGCTTCTGCCCCAGAACTTCATGGGCCTTACCGCCTCGCTTTCCGACGGCGAAGTATCCCTCAGCTTTGGCGCCCTCCAGCTCCTCGTCATCTCGCTGGCCATTGGTATCGCCGCCGTCAAGACCGGCAAGTCTGCTGAGCCTTTCCTGCGCTTTACCGAGTCCTTTCTGAAGGTCATTCAGGTCATCCTTTGGTGGATTATCCGCCTTGCCCCGATTGGCACCGCGGCCCTCATCGGTAAGGCCGTAGCTACCTACGGCTGGGATGCACTGGGCTCGCTGGGCAAGTTCGTCTTGGCCATGTACGTCGGCATGGGCCTGGTATTTGCCGTGGTCTACCCGGCAGTACTGAAATTCAACAAGATCCCGGTCATCGGCTTCTTCAAGCGCGTGTGGCCCGTGACCTCCCTGGGCTTTGTCACCCGTTCTTCGATGGGCGTCATGCCAGCTACCGAGCGATTCAGTGAAAAGGCTATGGGCGTTCCATCCGAGTACGCTTCCTTTGCTATTCCGCTGGGCGCGACTACCAAGATGGATGGCTGCGCTTCCGTATACCCAGCCATCGCTGCCATCTTCGTCTCCCAGTTCTATGGCATCGACCTTGACTTCACCCAGTACCTGCTCATCATCTTCGTGTCCGTTATCGGTTCCGCCGCTACCGCAGGCACCACCGGCGCAACGGTGATGCTCACCCTGACGCTTTCTACGCTCGGCCTGCCACTGGCCGGTGTTGGTCTCCTGCTTGCCATCGAGCCAATCATTGACATGGGCCGTACCGCACTCAACGTCACCGGACAGGTGCTGTGCGCCACCATCGTGGCTAAGCGCGCCGGCATCCAGGACAAAGCAACCTGGGATGCTGCCGAGAACGGCGTCAAGCACATTATGGATTCTGACTCGGCCGAGACCATCGGAGTCAAGGCTTAAACCAGTCTCCTAAAAGGCAAAAAGAAACGCCCGCAAGGTAATCCTTGCGGGCGTTTAGCTATGCGCTTTTACTTCTTGAGGCCGTCAACACCATCGGTGTCGATCTGCTCCTTGCGCAGCTCCTCAGTGTGAGTCTCGGTGTCGCGAACGGTGTCCTTCTTCAGGTTGATCTTCTCAACCGGAACGGTTTCCTTGTTCACGTTTACGCGCTCCTCGTGCAGGGTGACGGAAGCTTCCTCGGAGTCACCGGAGATAGCGCCGTTGTAGTTCTTGGCATCCTCAGCGTTGATCGGAGTGCGCTCGACGCGAACCTCTTCGCGCTCGACCGGAACCTCGACGCTCTCGGTGTCAGTCACAACGTACTTGCGCAGGCGAGCCTCACCGGTAGCCACGCGCTCCTTGTTGACGTTGAGCTGCTCCTCGGAACGGATGAGCTCGCCATCGTTGTTGGTGCGTGCAGCTGCAGCGTCATCAGCTACGCCAGCCTTGCGCTCGGTAGCAGCGGCATCGGTGGTGTGGGTGTCTGCCTTCTTCTCGTCAGCATGTGCACCAGCAACGCCTGCACCAGCAGCGCCAGCACCTGCGGTCAGGTTGTGATCCTTGTCAGCGCCAGCCTGAACGTCGCGCTTGGAGTCAAGGTTGGAATCCTTGTAGTCGGTAACGTCGCGTGCGTTATCCAGACCGTAGTGCTTGAAGATATCGGACTGTGCTTCAGGGGTCAGCGGCTTATCGGAGTCGAAGTCCGGAGCATCCTTGATACGGTCCTTGGAGAAGCCCAGCTTCAGGTCATCGCCGGAGAAGTCGTGTCCACGCAGCGGAACCAGGCTGGAGCTCATGCCGAACAGGCCGTGGTTAACTTCAACGAAGGTAGGCTGGCCGGACTGGTCATCAACGAATACCTCGTTAACGTCGCCCAGCTTCTCGCCGTTCTTGTCGTATGCGGTTGCGTTAAAGAGGTCCTTAATGTTCTTACCCATTGTCAGTAAATCCTTTCTGCTATTGGTATAGCTATCTTCAACCAAACAAAAGGACATTTTCTAACCCCGCCACGTGGAGTGTGGGGGTGAAAATCTCCAATTGATTGCTGTGACAACCACCATACGGAGAAATCAAAATTTTTCGACCGCTAGCGGAGATTTTTCTCGATTTTGTTCACCATATCCAAGCTTCATGCAGCTCAGAACGGTTAGTAACAGTTCTGTAACATTGGAAAATCTGCACCATAAGCACCCGAACTGCGGAAAGCGGATGTCGATTCTCTCGCCTGCAGTGCCCTAGACGCACCCCCTCACGATCTCCAAATCGTCCACTGTTCACCACACCCCCAAAATGCGGTGACAGCTACCCCCACAGAGTTCTTTAACGAGGGTGTACTTTTTCTCCCAATATCCACAGGCGGTATACAGGACCGTACACCCGAACAGGCCTACACACATATTGGTCTAGTGCGCATTCACCTCAGCTGTCGGCAGAAAGCTGAGAAGATTAAGTCTTAGCGGAATAGGTACGGACGCCGATTTTCCAGGCCGGCTGGTTCCACATGGATGAACGCACTGCAGCCTGGGTAAAGCTCGTCGAGGGCAATTTCCACTGCGTCTGCAACCTCGTGGGAGTGCATGACGCTCCACTCCCCTGGCACCTCCATGGTCAGGTACACCAACCGCTGGCGGCCAGAGGCCACGGTGCGACGATCCGTGAAGTTTACCGAGTGTTCCTGCTCCAACCGAGCTAGGAGCTGCCTAATGTTCTGACGCTCGTCGTCGGGAAGCGCCTCAGAAAGCAGGCTACTCACCGAATCGCGCAGGAGGCTATAGCCCGTCCATAAGATATTGATGCCCACTGCGAGCGCCACTACAGGATCCAGCCACCACCAGCCAGTAAGGAATACGGCGGCGATGCCGACAAGGACGCCGACGGAAGTCCAGACGTCGGTAAGCAAATGGTGCCCATCCGCCTCCAAGGTGGCGGAACGGTAGCGCTTACCTGCATGTATGAGCGCGATGCCCACCGCGCCGTTGAGCACGGACGAAAGGGTTGACAACGCCAAGCCCCAGCCCGGCTCTTCAATCGGCTGCGGAACAAAGAAGCGTTGGATCGCCGTGTACACGATCATGCCGGCCGCAATAAAAATCATTGCGCCCTCTACCAAGGCGGAGACATACTCGGCTTTGCCGTGGCCAAACTGGTGGTTATCGTCGGCCGGCTTAGAGGCAATCCGGAGGGCATAAAAGCCGGCGACGGCCGCGACGAGATTCACGAGGGATTCGAAGGCATCAGAGAGGAAGCCCACCGAGCCGGTAAACCAAGCGGCCAAGGCCTTGAGGATGATGGTAGCCACAGCGGCGGCGATGGATAGCTGCATGAAGCGCTCAAGAATGCGCTGCTCTGAGCCTATGGAGGACATAGTCACTTCTCCCTTCGGTTCGGTTGCGGACCGAAGGTCTCGTTCACGGCCGCGGGCACTGCGGGCGCTGGCTGGCCGGGCTAAACGCCAGTATGTCGACCAGTCATCTCGGAATTAACCGAGGGAACTACTCCCCTTCTGGAAATCCTAACTTTATAGGGCATGTGACACCGGCGCAAGATCGAAAAAGCCACGGGAAACTCCCGTGGCTTAAATTCGTGAAGCTTTAGTGCTGGCCCTCTGCAAACTCTTCTACCAGCTTGGCGTTAAAGGCTGGCAGGTCATCTGGAGTGCGGGACGAGACCAAGCCCTGGTCGCAGTGGACTTCCTCATCTACCCAGGTGGCACCTGCATTGCGCAGGTCGGTCTGCAGGGACGGGAAGGACGTCAGGGTGCGGCCCTTGAGGGCTTCAGCATCAGCCAGGATCCATGCGCCGTGGCAGATGGCGCCGAGCGGCAGATCCTTGCTCATGTGGTTGCGCACGATTTCCACCGCAGCCTTATCCAAGCGGATGAGGTCGGCGTTATCGGTGCCGCCAGGCAGAATAATGCCGTCGAAAGACTCGCCAGTGGAGTCAGCGGTAGCGGCGTCAACGGAAATCTCCGTACCCTTCTTGCCGGTAATGGTGCCGGCCTCTGGGGCGAGGACACGCACGGTAGCGCCGGCGTTCTTCACGGCCTCCAACGGGGAGGTCAGCTCAGAGTCTTCGAAGCCATCGGTAGCGATGATGGCAATGGTCTTGTTATCTAGTTCAGCCATGTTGCAACCTCCTTTGTTCGGGTGCGCCGCCCACAGTAACGCGGAAGTTTCGTCTTCGCTACCTTCTTTTCGCTTCTGCGGACAAGCCCCTCGCCCACCGCCAAAACCAAGCTCAGACCGGCTGGAATTAGCCGCCGATCTTAAAGTCGCATACATCGCCGTCCTGCATGATGTAGTCCTTACCCTCTTGGCGGACCTTGCCATGCGCACGAGCCTCAGCCATGGAGCCAGCGGCTACAAGGTCATCGAAGGAAACGATCTCGGCCTTAATGAACTTCTTTTCAAAATCGGTGTGGATGACTCCAGCTGCCTGTGGTGCGGCAGAGCCCTGCTTAATGGTCCACGCACGGGCCTCCTTCTCCCCGGCGGTGAGGTAGGTCTGCAGCCCCAAGGTGGCAAATCCTGCCTTAGCCAGGGTGGCTAGGCCCGGCTCATCTTGGCCTACGGCCTCGAGCAACTCACGGGCTTCGTCTTCTTCTAGCTCGAGCAGCTCGGTTTCGGTCTGCGCATCGAGGAATACGGCCTCAGCCGGGGCGACGAGCTGGCGGAGTTCTTCCTTCTTAGCGTCGTCGGTAAGCACTGCTTCATCCGAATTGAAGACATAGAGGAAGGGCTTAGCCGTCATCAGGTGCAGATCGCGCACGAGTGCGAGGTCAATCTCGCCTTCCTTCGCCGCGGCGAAGAGGGTGCGATCATCTTCCAGAATCTCCTGGGCCTTCTTGGTTGCTTCCACCTCGGCGGCCAAATCCTTATTCTTGCGCGCATCCTTTTCCAGGCGCGGCAGGGCCTTTTCGATGGTCTGGAGATCCGCAAGAATGAGCTCGGTATTAATAACGGAGATATCGTTGCGCGGGTCCACCTTGCCATCGACGTGAATGACATTGTCATCAGAGAAGGCGCGCACTACCTGACAAATGGCGTCTGCCTCACGGATATTGGCTAGGAACGCGTTGCCCATACCTTCACCCTGCGAAGCGCCGGAGACGATGCCGGCGATGTCCACGAAGGACACGGTGGCAGGAAGGATGCGCTCAGAGTTAAACATCTCCGCCAGTTGGGTCAAGCGGGAATCCGGCAGCTCCACCAGGCCCACGTTGGGCTCGATGGTGGCAAACGGGTAGTTCGCCGCCAGGATCTCGGAACGGGTCAGGGCATTAAACAAAGTGGACTTGCCCACATTGGGCAGGCCGACGATTCCTAGTGTAAGACTCACGGGGCCAATCCTAACGCACCCGCCTTCTTTTAAGGCAAGATGGTGGGGTGAATTCTGATAACCAACCGCTGCCCGATGACCCTCAAGCGGGCTTGGGCGATAAGTTTGATGAAAGCTTCGACACCAGCAAGCTGGAAGATGTATCCCCACATCCACCGGGTGATCAGGTAGACCGCTCCGTCATCGCCGGCGAGGTGGTTAAGTCCGCCTCCCTATGGGCCGTTCGGCTGCTCATCATCTGCGTTTTCCTCTACGCCCTCTACCATTTGCTAGGTAACTTCTGGCAGGGCCTTTTGCCGGTGCTTTTGGCCCTTATTATTTGCACCGTTCTGGCGCCGGTGGCGAAGAAGCTGCGCAATATTGGCCTTCCCGCCGCGTTGGCGGCCGCCGTAACCATTTTGGTTTCTTTCACGGCTGTTGGCGGCCTCATTGCGTTTGTTGCCCCAGATTTCATGCGGCAATCCCGGTCACTGTATTTGCAGACGGTCTCCGGCATCCAAAGCCTGCAGCTCTGGGCCCAGGGCCCACCGCTTAACCTCGATAGCGATGACATGAGTAGCTACATCGACGAGGCGGCGTCCTGGCTGCAGCAACGTGCCGGCGCCATCGCAGGCTCGGTCTTTACCGGCATCGGCACCGCCACGTCCATCTTGGTCACGCTCTTCATCGTGCTGGTGCTGACCTTCTTCTTCTTGAAGGACGGCGCCAAGTTCCTTCCTTGGCTGCGCGATGCCACGGGCAAGCGCGCCGGCTGGCACCTTACTGAGCTGCTTACTCGCGCCTGGAATACGCTGGGCGGCTTCATTCGCGCGCAAGCAGTTGTCTCGCTTGTCGACGCCGTCTTTATCGGCGTCGGCCTCGCCCTTATCGGCGTTCCGCTGGCCATGGCTTTGGCGATCATCACCTTTATCGCGGGCTTCATTCCTTTCGTCGGCGCGATCGTGGCCGGCGCCCTCTCCGTCACCATCGCATTGGTCTCCCTTGGCGTCACCAAGGCTCTGCTCGTCCTCGGCCTAGTGTTGCTGGTCCAGCAGTTGGAAGGCAATGTCCTCTCGCCCTGGCTGCAGTCCAAGGCCATGGACCTGCACCCAGTCATCGTCCTGGTTTCCGTAACGGTAGGCTCAGCTCTCTTTGGACTGATAGGTGGCTTCCTCGCGGTTCCGGCGGCCGCGATGTTTGCGGTGGCCTACCGCTACGGCCAAGACATGATGAAGCTGCAGTCGGGCGAAAAGACCGCCGCGGATCTGGACTTTTCTACCGTGGCTGGTTATCTCATCGGCCGCTACACCGAAGACCAAGGGCGTTATAAGCGCGAGGCATGGCTCAAGATGCCGGACTATGCAGCCCCAGAAGGCGCGTTTGCCGACGTCTCCGCGGACGGCGATTCCACTTCCCTCGACGCCGCCCTCAATGTTGAATCCACCCCCAAGGAGCATGAAAAGCCCGGCATGCGCGCAAACCTGCGCCGCGCCCGCGATGCCTTCGAAGGCCTGTTGAACGGAGATTCGAAAAAATAGTGAGTCGTGTCGGCGGCGCGTGCCATGCTGGAAGCCATGACTTCCACTTTGCCCGTGCTGCTACTTTTTATCGGCCTCATCCTCGGTGCGGTAATGGGCTGGTTAGCCCATTCTTACTCCGCTACGCGCTCCGCGCCGAGCGCCGAGCACCGCGCGCTGCAAGACTCGCAGCGCCGCCAAGCCGAACTCCAACCGCTAGAAAAGGCCATGGACCGCTTGGGATTTCAGCTCCAAGAAATTGAGGAAGACCGCACCGCGCTGCTCGCCTCCCTCTCCAGCCAGGTGCAGGCGGTGACCCGCACCTCCTCCCGCCTGACCGAACGCACCGACAAACTAGTGACCGCTTTGCGCTCACCCAATGTGCGTGGCCGTTGGGGCGAGGTGCAATTGGAGCGCGTGGTTGAGCTCGGCGGTATGACCAAACACGTGGACTTTGATTGCCAGGTCTCCGCCCCATTGGGCGGGCGCGTCGTCCGCCCTGACATGCTCATCAATTTGGCCGGTGGCCGCCACATCATCGTCGATGCCAAGGTTCCTTTTACCTCTTACCTTGACGCCCTAGAAACCGATGACCCAGAAGAGCACGCCGGCTTCCTCCGCCGCCACGCGCATTTAATGCGCGGCCACGTCCAGGCACTATCGCAGAAGGATTATATTGAGGCATTTCAACCAACGCCCGAGTTTGTCATCCTCTTCGTTCCCGCAGACCCCTTCCTTGATGCCGCATTATCGGTGGACCCAGAACTTATCGAGTACGCCTTTGAACGCAATGTAGTGATCGCCACCCCCAGCTCGCTTTTTGCGCTCTTGCGCACGGTGGCCATGGGGTGGCACCAGGAAGATATTTCCGCCAAGGCAAAGGAGGTCCAGCGCTTGGGGCGCGAACTGTATACGCGTCTGAATACGCTTTCTGATCACTACGGAAAGGTGGGCCATAACCTGGAAAAGGCAGTCGAAGCTTATAACGCCACGCTTTCCTCGCTCGATTCCCGAGTGGGCGTCACCGCCCGCAAATTGCATGAGATGGATATCCCGGGCCGCACGGATCGCACCCCGCGGGAGCCCTTGCCTATTGATACGTGGCCTCGCGGAAATTCGGCACTATAAATCCGCCGCTTTCGTGCGTGGAAATAGCCATAGGCCGGCGGCAACCGGTAGGATCTTCCGACGTGTCACAAGCCAAGCAAAGAAAGTCCTCCGCCGCCCAAAGCTCCGGTCTCCCCAGCATCGCGCTGGGCAAGGGCCTTGGGCTGCTCGCGGCGCTCTTGCTCACCGGCGCGTTTATTTCCATTCTGATGGGTTCCATCGGGTGGGCTTACCTCGCGTTTCTTGTCATCGGCTCACTGCTGGTGGCGCTCATCGTAGAAGAGCGGGGTCTTTTCCTCACCGTGGCTTCTATCCCCATTGTGTATTCCATAACGGTGGTCGTGGCCGGTTTCTTTATCACCAAGGCCAATTTGCCAGAGGGTGCATCGGCGTTTTCCAAGACGGCGATCGTCACCGCCGCTTTCCCCCTTGTCCAGAGGTTCCTGTGGCTCCTTATTGCCCTGGTGGGCGCGGCACTCATCGCCTGGCTGCGCTGGGCGCGCTTCCGCAAGACGGCCAAGCGCACCGCCGAAATGGAAACTGCTTCCCGCCGTGCCGACGCTGAACAAGACCGACGCAACCGCGAGGAACGCCTATCGGTTGCAGATTTGATGGCTCGCGATAAACCGGCAAAGAACTCCAAGCAGTCTCAAGCCGCTCCGCAGCGCGGCCGCGCCTCGCACACGCTGAAGAAGTCACGCCCCGCGCCCAAGGATCGCCTACGTGGTCGCGACCGTGAAGAGCGTCGCCGAATACAACAAGAGGAACGCGACAATCCACTGCGCCCGGATCCAGCCCGGCGCGCTGGCGATTCCGTTCCGGTGTCTCAGCAGGAGAAGGAACAGCCCAAGCAAGGTTGGGACGATAACCTCTACGACGAGGATTAAAGCAAAAGAAAGGCCCGTTTCCGGGCCTTTCTTCCGTTTTAACTGCCGTATAGGCAAACGCTACTTAGGTGCGTGCTGGGCGCAGGTCGCGCGGTAGGGCGAAGGTAATCGTCTCGGTAGAGGTCGTTACCTGTTCTACGTCGCTATAACCGCGCTCGTCCAGGAACTCCAGTACTTCGCGTACCAGCAACTCAGGCACCGAAGCACCGCAGGTTACGCCGACCGTCTGGACGCCTTCCAACCAAGATTCGTCGATTTCCTTGGCAAAATCCACGAGGTGGGAAGTCTTGGCGCCTGCCTCAAGCGCCACCTCAACCAAGCGCACCGAGTTAGAGGAGTTCTTAGAGCCCACCACAATCATCAGGTCGCACTGTGGGGCGATGGCCTTGACGGATTCTTGGCGGTTTTGGGTGGCGTAGCAAATATCGTCTGAAGGCGGGTTCTCCAAGTGCGGGAAGCGCTCGCGCAGCTTATTGACGATGGTGATGGTCTCATCCACCGATAGCGTGGTCTGGGACAGCCAGATAAGCTTCTCATCCTGCAGGAACTCTGGCAGCTTGGCGACGCCCCCGATGCCATCCACGAGGTGGGTGACCTCAGGTGCCTCGCCGGCAGTGCCTTCTACTTCTTCGTGGCCTTCGTGGCCAACCAGAAGGATGTGGTAGCCATCGCGCTGGAAGCGCTGGGCTTCCTTGTGCACCTTGGTAACCAATGGGCAGGTGGCGTCCAAAGTAAGCTGCTTGCGCTGCGTTGCTTCTGCGCGCACGGCAGGGGAAATACCGTGGGCGGAGAAGACTAGGTGGGCGCCTTCTGGTGCCTCAGAGGCCTCGTCGACGAAGATGACGCCGCGGTCTGCCAGAGATTCTACGACGTAACGGTTGTGCACGATTTGTTTGCGTACATAAATGGGCGCGCCGTACTTTTCCAGCGCCTTTTCTACGGTCTCGACCGCGCGGTCCACGCCTGCGCAGTATCCGCGCGGGGCCGCAAGGAGAACATTTTTACCATCAGTCATGGCTCCCAGAGTATCGAAACACTACGCAAAACAATAGTGGGGCCTAACGTCACCTTTCTGGCTACCCCGAGCGGGGCAATAGACCGCGCTGGCCCCTAAACTAGACGGAAGAACACGGCAGACTGAAGAAAGGGAGGCTGTGTGAATCAACCGGCAAATACTCCGGATACTCCCTGGCCCGTTGGCAAGGTCAATGACCAAGTCAAGGGCTGGATCGAGCGCCTGGGTTACCTGTGGGTAGAGGGTCAGTTGACCCAAATTAACTTCAAGCCCACCTGGAAGCTGTCCTACCTCACTCTGCGTGACGTACAGCAGGAAAAGTCCGTGCAATTGACTTGCCCATCATCGATGTTGCAGTCATTGTCAGCACCGCTGAAAGACGGCGACCGCGTCATTGTTCACGGTAAGCCCGCCTTTTACGCCGGACGCGGATCCTTTTCACTGTGGACCACCGAAATTCGTCATGTGGGCATTGGCGATCTACTTGCTCGCATTGAAAAGCTGCGCCAACAGCTAGCTGCTGAAGGCCTTTTCGATCCCGCACGCAAGCGACCTCTCCCCTACCTACCGCACAAAATTGGGCTGATTACCGGCCGTGGTTCTGCTGCAGAGCGGGATGTGATGGCGGTAGCCCATGACCGCTGGCCGGCGGTGCAATTCCGCGTCCTCAATACCGCGGTTCAGGGTGCGAATACCGTACCTGAGGTTATTGATGCGCTCCAGCAGCTTGATGCGGATCCTGAGGTGGACGTCATCATCATCGCCCGTGGCGGCGGCTCCGTGGAAGATCTGCTGCCCTTCTCGGAAGAAGCACTGCAGCGCGCAGTGGCAGCGGCCGGCACCCCGGTAGTCTCTGCCATTGGCCACGAGCCGGATAGCCCAGTGCTCGATAACGTCGCCGACCTGCGCGCCGCCACGCCTACCGACGCCGCAAAACGCGTCGTGCCCTCTGTGGCCGAGGAACGCGCCATCGTCGCAGAGGCTCGCTCTCGCATGGCGGCCGCGCTGCGCGGCTGGGTGGAAAGGGAACGTCGCGGCCTCGACAATATTCGTTCCCGGCCTGTCATGGCAGACCCGATGACCCCTATCCGTGCGCGCCGCGAGGAGGTGGAGCGAACCCGCGCTACCATGCGGCGAGAAATTGAAGTCATGGTGGAGCGGGAAACCCGCCACGTGGAATCGCTGCGCGCCCGCGTATCGGCGTTGGGACCGTCGGCGACTCTCGCCCGCGGATACTCCATTGTCCAGGTAGTACCCAAGGACGGTTCCGGGCCCGAGGTTGTCACCTCTTATAAGCAATCCCCGCCTGGCGCTCAACTGCGCATTCGAGTGGGCGATGGCTCTATTACCGCAGTTTCTATGGCCTCCCAGGCCGCCGATTAATCACCAACCGAGGAGAAAATCATGTCCGATGACACCATTGGTACCGGCCAGCCAGGCCAGGATGCTTTTACCCCAGTAGAAGAATTGAGCTATGAGCAAGCCCGCGATGAGCTTATTGAGACCGTGAAGATTCTCGAGCTTGGGCAGATGGGCTTGGATGAGTCGCTAAAGTATTGGGAGCGCGGCGAGGCCCTTGCCCGTGCGTGCGAGGCGCACCTCGACGGCGCGGCGAAGCGTGTGGAAGACGCGCTCGATAAGGCCGAGGACGCAGACGCTGAAGGAGACGAGTAGTGCAGATCTATGGTTATCCAGGCGAGCGCGTGGATTTTGTGTCGAAATCCGCGGCCGCCGGTTCCATCATGGCGGGCGATTCCCGAGATTTCGTAGAAGAATTCTTCGGTCCTGCACACACCCGCGACGATAATGAGGTGAGCTACTTCTCCCGCTCCGTGGTGCTGCGCTTTACGGACGACAAAGTACGCGAGATTGCTATTTATCCGCAGCGCTCGCAGCGTGAGCGCATCGATGTCTTTGCCGGAAAGACACGCCTCAGTGGCCTGGATGCGGAGGCTTTGGCGGAGGTTATTGCCCAGGCCGGCGACGGTCTTAGCGCTACCGCCGCGGAAGAAGGCTTGGGCGAGGTTATTTTTCGGCTATAGGTGCGGCGTCGATAAACGCAGCGGTAGCAGCCTCAAAATCGCTATCGCCCGCGGCGCCGGAGATGATAAGGCGCGCATCGCCCAAATCCGTCACCCACAGGCGGCGCACGGAATCATCATCGCTTTCTAGCACCCGCACCTGGTGCCCTTTGATCTCGCGGTCGGATTCGATTCCGCGGTAGTTGGCGTCGTAGGCCTCCCCTGCTCTATCGGCCGCAACTTGCGTCTGTGTGGACTCCACAAACCCTTGGTCAGCGGTTACCCAGCTGACCACGGTGGCGTTTTCTCCGCCCATATCAACGCGACGGGCAGCATTGGCCTCCCAGCCCTCTGGCATTTCAGGATTGCGAATAGCACCAACCCCCGCACGGGCTTGGGTGTCAAGGAAGGTTTGCTCATCTACTTCCTGCACCGCCCCTTGCTGAGTTTCGGAGTTAATCGAGCAGAGGCCGGTCGCTCCCACGGCCAGCAGCATCATGATCACCACGACGGCGAGGGACAAGGAGATGTCCTTCGCACCTTCAAAAATCTTTGGTCTTTCTTCTGCAGCCACGCGCCTAAGTATCGCACGGCGTGCTTTCAAAAAGCCACACGGCCCCTTCTGCCCCGAAAGTTTTGTCAATCCCCCACAAATGGGGCGCAAAATCGAACCCATTAGAGCAAAAAAGTGCGAGAATGGAAAGGTAGAGCATCAAGGGGAACACCCCTCGATGAGAAAACTATGGAAGGCAACCACTACACATGTCCGAAAATACGTCTTATCTTCCTGACCGCAACCTGGCGATGGAACTGGTTCGTGTCACCGAGGCAGCAGCACTCGCTTCCGGCCGCTGGGTAGGCCGCGGCCAGAAGAATGAGGGCGATGGCGCGGCGGTCGACGCAATGCGCAAGCTCATCAATTCCGTAGCCATGAACGGCGTCGTTGTCATTGGTGAGGGCGAAAAGGATGAGGCCCCCATGCTATTTAACGGCGAAGAGGTAGGCACCGGCGAGGGTGCAGCCATGGATATCGCCGTGGACCCGGTTGACGGTACTCGTTTGATGGCAGAGGGACGCCCCAATGCGATCTCCGTCATCGCGGCCGCCGAGCGTGGAACCATGTATGACCCTTCTGCAGTCTTCTACATGGAAAAGATAGCCGTCGGCCCCGAGGCCGTGGGCGCTATCGACATCAACGAATCCGTGGAGTGGAATATCAAGTCCGTCGCGGAAGCTAAGAAGATTCGCCCAGAAGATCTGACTGTGGTGGTCCTTGACCGTCCGCGCCACGAGCAGCTCATCTCTGAAATTCGCGCCGCAGGCGCCAAGGTACGCCTCATTATGGATGGCGATGTTGCAGGCGCCATCGCCACCTGCCAGGATTCCAACTCCATCGACATGATGATGGGCATCGGCGGCACCCCAGAGGGCATCATCACTGCCTGCGCTATGCGCTGTATGGGCGGCGAAATCCAGGGCAAGCTGTGGCCGAAGGATGAAGAGGAAGCAGAAAAGGCCCGCGCTGCTGGCCACGATTTGGACCGCGTTCTCAAGACCACTGACTTGGTCTCCTCTGAAAACTGCTACTTCGCTGCCACCGGCGTGACCAATGGTGACATGTTGCGCGGTGTTTCCTACCGCAATTCCGGCGCTACTACCCGCTCACTGGTTATGCGTTCCAAGTCCGGCACCATTCGCTACATCGACTCCATCCATAAGCTGTCGAAGCTGCAGGAGTATTCCGTAGTGGATTACACCACCCCAACCAAAAAGTAGGGTTCACCCCCGAAGGCGGCCCTCCTCATAGATCTCCGCCATACTGGAAAGCACACACTCCCCAATTAACTGAGGTGATCTTCACATGACTGAATACCGCATTGAACATGACACTATGGGCGAAGTTAAGGTTCCCGCAGAGGCCCTGTGGCGCGCACAGACCCAGCGTGCAGTGGATAACTTCCCTATTTCCGGCCGCGGCCTGGAAAATGCGCAGATTCGTGCACTTGGCCTCCTTAAGGCAGCCTGCGCCCAGGTAAATAAGGACTCCGGCAAGTTGGATGCGGACAAGGCCGATGCCATCATTGCCGCCGCTACCGAAATCGCTGAGGGCAAGCACAATGATGCTTTCCCTATCGACGTTTTCCAGACTGGTTCCGGCACCTCGTCCAATATGAATACCAATGAGGTTATCGCCTCCTTGGCACACCAGAATGGCGTGGAGATTCACCCTAATGACCACGTGAATATGGGCCAGTCCTCCAATGACACCTTCCCTACCGCCACCCACGTGGCCGCTACGGAAGCAGCCGTCAATGACCTCATTCCAGGTCTGAAGGTTCTGCACGAGTCCCTGAGCAAGAAGGCCAAGGAATTCGCCGACGTGGTCAAGGCGGGGCGTACCCACTTGATGGACGCCACCCCGGTTACCCTCGGTCAAGAATTCGGCGGCTACGCCCGTCAGATTGAGCTGGGCATCGAGCGTATCGAGGCCACCCTGCCGCGCTTGGGTGAGCTGGCTATCGGCGGCACTGCCACCGGCACCGGCCTAAACACCTCCGCGGACTTCGGAGCCAAGGTCACCGAAGAGCTCAAGAAGCTCACTGGCGTTAAGGAACTAAAGGAGGCTGAGAACCACTTCGAGGCACAGGCCGCTCGCGACGGCCTCGTCGAGTTCTCCGGCGCTATGCGCTCGGTCGCTGTATCTCTTAATAAGATTGCCAATGACCTGCGCATGATGGGCTCCGGCCCGCTGACCGGCCTGGCAGAAATCCACTTGAAGGACCTGCAGCCGGGTTCCTCCATCATGCCGGGTAAGGTCAACCCGGTCATTCCGGAGGCCGTCACCATGGTGGCCGGCCAAGTAGTGGGCAACGACGCCGCTGTAGCTTTCGGTGGCGCCCAGGGCCACTTCGAGCTCAATGTTTTCATCCCGATGATGGCGCGCAACGTGCTCGAGTCCGCTCGCCTGCTGGCCAATTCCTCTCGCGTCTTCGCCGATAAGTGCATCGATCATATCGAGGCTAATGAGGAGCGTATGAAGCACTTTGCGGAGTCTTCCACTTCGATCGTGACTCCGCTTAACTCTGCTATCGGCTACGAGAACGCGGCAAAGGCAGCAAAGCACGCTCTACATGAGAAGATTACCGTCCGCCAGGCCGTTATTGACTTGGGCTTTGTCGACGGCGAGAACCTCACCGAAGAAGAGTTGGATAAGCGCCTCAACGTGCTAAGCATGACCAACCGCGACCGCGATAGCTTCTAAGCATTCACCGCACCGCTACCCCGCCCGGGCAGGACTTGGGCGGGTTTTAGCATGTCTGGGATGAGGGGCGTCGGTAAGCGCCATGGCACATCTCACATAAAGGAGATTACAGCTTCAAAATCACCAACATTGCACTTGGTGCAAGTTTGCACCGAGTGTAAAGTTGCATGGCGTGCAAGAAGAACTATCACTACGCGAGCAGAAACGTCTCGAGACGCGCCTGCGCATAGAGGATGCCGCCACGAAACTGGTGGATGAACAGTCCTTTAGCGCGGTCACGATTGAGAGGATTTGCGAGGTAGCCGGTATTTCTCGGCGCACCTTCTTCAATTATTTCGACTCCAAAGAATCCGCCGTACTAGGCGCTCCGAGCACCGAGTTTACGGAGGAGATGCGGGAGTTCTTCCTCACTGAACCAACGCACAGCATGGTAGGCCTCGTCCTTCAGCTCGTCAGGCAACATATGGAAGGACACCACATCAACCCGACCATCCGGGATCGCCGCAAGCGCATCTCCAATGATCCAGATGCCGCCGCTGCGGCAATAAGCCGGAAGCGGGCAAAATCCATTGAGCTCATCGATCTCATTGAAGAGCGCCTCACCAAGGAACCGAAGCTTCGCGTCCTCGATAGCTGCTCTTCGAGCACCGAGGCGATGCTCATCGCCGGCCTCGTCCGCGAGGCACTCTGGTTGGCGTTGGCATCTCCCGATGCGGATTGCAGCAAAGACCTTCACGCACGTCTCGATACTTCCCTCACACTAATAACAGACTTTATGAAAGGAATGCGATGGTAGATACGGCCACTAAGGCCCCCTCGCAGGGCCAGTCCCGGGCCGATAACCTCGGGCTGATTTTCTCGGCTTTGATGCTCACCATGCTGATGAGCTCCTTGGGCCAAATGATCTTCTCTTCTGCTCTTCCAACCATCGTTGGTGAGCTCGGCGGCGTCGACCACATGAGCTGGGTCATCTCCGCCTTCCTGGTCACCATGACCATCGCCATGCCCATCTCCGGCAAATTGGGTGACATGCTGGGCCGCAAGTGGCTCTACATCGGCGGTATCGCCACCTTCGTCGTAGGTTCTACGCTGGGTGGCTTTGCCAACTCCATGTCGCTGCTGATTATCGCCCGCGCAGTCCAGGGCTTTGGTGCTGGTTTTATGATGATTTCCTCCCAGTCCATCATCGCCGAGGTCACCTCCTCCCGTGAGCGCGGTAAGTTCATGGGCATCATGGGCGGCGTGTTTGGCCTTTCCTCCGTCCTCGGCCCCGTCCTCGGTGGTTGGTTCACCGACGGCCCGGGGTGGCGCTGGGGCATGTGGATGAACATTCCGCTGGGTATCCTCGCCATCATCGTGTGCACCTTGGTGCTACACCTGCGCGTCGGTGAGGCCGACATGAAGCGCTTTGACTGGCTCGGCGCAACCTTCATCGCCATCACCACCGCTTCCCTTATTCTCATGACCACCTGGGGCGGCACCGAGTACGAGTGGGGCTCGTCCATGATCCTCACCTTGGGTGCCATCACCATCGTCGGCGCCATCATCACCATCCTGGTGGAGCTGCGGGCCAAGGAACCGCTCATTCCAGTTCGCCTGTTCAAGAACCGCAATATGGCCCTTACCACCTTGTCCGGCGTGGTGCTTGGCTTGGCAATGTTCGGCGTTCTAGGCTATATGCCTACCTATCTGCAGATGGTTCATACCCTAACCCCGACGAAGGCCGGTCTCATGATGATCCCCATGATGGTGGGCCTTATCGGCACCTCCACGGGTGTGGGCTTTATCATCGCCCGCACCGGCCATTACAAGGTCTACCCCATCATCGGCCTAGCAATTACCGCCGGTGCACTATTCTGGATGTCTCACCTGACCGTAGAGACTTCTCTGACGCAGCTGGGCTGCGAGTTCTTGGTCTTCGGCATCGGCCTAGGCATGGTTATTCAGGTCCTCGTGCTCATCGTCCAGAACTCCTTCCCACTATCCCAGGTGGGCACGGCAACCGCAGCGAATAACTTCTTCCGCCAGATCGGTTCCGCGCTGGGTGCTTCCCTGGTCGGCTCCATGTTCATCCACAATATGAAGGATGAGATGGCTACCCGCATGCCAGAAGCTTTCCAAAAGATGGGCCCGGAGGGCGCCGCCTATGCAGAAAAGTTTGGCAATGCCGACGGGGGCGCTAATAGCCTCACCCCGGATTTGGTCGCGTCCTTCCCCAAGCCAATCGAGGAAGCAATCCTCAATTCCTATAATGACGGTCTGACCCCGGTCATCGCCCTGATGGTTCCGTTGGTCATCGTCGCCCTCGTTCTTCTGCTGCCTCTTCGCGAGGAGCGTCTGAAGGAGACGATTGACTAACGGTGCCTCACCGGCACGGGCACAGTCCACAGACGAGAAGCTGCATGCCTAGCCCCGCTTGCCGACGCCCCCATTGAATCCGCCCTCGGCTATGCTCCTGGCGGACTGAGCGATAACATGCACTTATCGGCGCAGCGCTGGTTCGGTTCCTGGGACGTTCCTACGATGTAGCTCCCCCACACCCCGCTCACGGCGGGGTATTTTTTATTGCCAGAAACCCATCTGCCGCAGAACTTGGGATCCAATTCCCAAAATGGCAACGATGGCGGCAATGATGCCGATAGCCGCGCCGGCGCTCGATCCTCCACCAATGCCGCTTATCGCTGGCTTTTTGGTGACCGCTACCGTCTGGTTCAGTGCTTTTCCGGCCGGGCGAGTTTCCCCGTTGCGCAGCAGGTATGGAGTAATACGCACCTCAGCCGTGCCTTCCTGCAAGGCCTCATAAGTCCCGTCAGAATGCACCGAAAGAACCTCCGGATCGGACGAGGTTACCGATGACCCCGCCCCCTAACCGGGCACCGTCCCACCCTGCAATGCTTACGCCAATGCTGCTGGAATCGCCCACATGGGTACCGCCGCTAAAACGTATAGCCGCGCTTGCCAGAGCGGTTTCCGGCACCGCAATGGGAAATGCATGCCGTCCTTCGAGGCGCTCTGGGGCGCCCGACACCGCGTGCTCGGAATAATGGCCGGCCGTCGTGTTTCCAACCTAGGCTTGCGCAAAATAGTGGTTGGCTGGGTCAAGCAAGCTGTAGATATGCCCCGCACCGCCAGAATAGGAACCGTTGGAGTGGTTGAGCTGATTCCACTCGCTCCCAGAACCGCCATCAGTAGACCAGCTGGCAATGGCGCGCTCCATGGGTAACGAAGTGAGGTTTTCTGCGAAGAAGGCGCCGGACTTTGCCGTCCACGGATCCTCCCCGTCTCCACGGCGATGCTCAAAGTCAAAGTTTTCCTCCGCAGCGCGCTGCATTGCGGTGTACTCCAATCCCTTGCTCCAGGATATGCCGTTGATATAAGCGGTGCGGTCCGGTGCGACGTCGCGAAGCCTGGCACCGCCAAACGGAAGATTGGCATCCCAGGCCTTGCCACGCAGCTCATGCATTTGGCGGGTCACCGTCTCGATATGGGACTGCAGCTCAGGAGTGGCAAAACCTAAGCCACACCACCGTCAACCTGGGTGATATCCAACTGGGCAACGGGCACCGAGCCTGCGGAGGGATAGGACGCAACTCCCGCTGCAGGAACAGAAAGCGCCCTGCCGTCATAGCCGCAACGATGGACAAGGCAAGGGCACGAATACGCACAGACATTTAAAAGCCTTAGAGAGATATGGTACGGATACTCTCTTAACTTTATTCCTGTGCGCTGGGAAAGCTAACGCTTCTTTTCCTCCGGCTTGGGCAAAAGCAGCTCATACACATCGGTATCTCGCCACTGGCCCGCAAGCTCGCCGTAGGTCATCTTCGCCATGTGTGAGTAGGTACCAACCTTTACAAAGCCGCGGGACTTATGCAGTCCCGCAGAACCCGAGTTTTCTGGGAAGATCCACGAGTGGATAGCCCACTTGTGTAGGTCCTTACATACCTCAATCAAGCGGTCCAAAAGTGCTCCGCCGATGCCGCGGCCCTGTGCATCGGCGCCTAGATAAATGGAGTCCTCCACTACTCCGTGGAAGACGGTACGGGTGGATACCGGGGCCGCGGAAACCCACCCCAGGACCTTCGAATCATCATCTGCTTCAACTGCTACGTGGACCGAAGGCATAATCTTGCCCGATTTGAATTCTTCAAAGGTCAAAGAGCGGGTCTCATAGGTGGCGTGCCCGGTATTGAGGCCCTGTTCATAGATCTCGCGCATCTGCGGATAATCCGCCGCAATGAAGGGACGGATACGGAAGTCTTTCTTCTTTTCGTCCGAAGACGTCTGCTTGGCGTTCTCACTCATGTACAACATTATTACTGGGCTATGCCCATCTTCGCCACGCTGTACACATAAAGATCGCCAAACGCGAACGAGCCCGGCCTAGTCGCCGCCTTCCAGCAAGTCAGTGACGAGCTCCGCAATGGCAGAGCGCTCAGAGCGCTGCAGCGTAATATGTGCAAAAAGCTCGTGCCCCTTGAGTTTTTCAATCACGGCCTGGACACCATCATGACGGCCCACGCGCAGGTTATCGCGCTGCGCTACGTCATGGGTAAGCACTACTCGCGATCCCTTGCCCAGACGAGAAAGCACGGTGAGCAAAACATTTCGCTCCAAGGACTGCGCCTCGTCGACAATGACGAAGGCATCATGCAAAGAGCGACCACGAATATGCGTCAACGGCAAAACCTCGATCAGCCCGCGCTCGTGGACTTCTTCCATGACGTTTTCAGTCACCAGGCCCTCCAAGGTGTCATAGACTGCCTGCGCCCACGGGTTCATCTTGTCCGATTCGGTACCCGGCAGGTATCCCAGAGACTGCCCACCTACCGCATACATCGGGCGAAAGACCACGATGCGGCGGTGCTCACCACGCTCAAGCACGGCCTCCAAGCCGGCGCACAATGCAAGTGCCGACTTACCGGTGCCCGCGCGGCCGCCAATGGAAACAATGCCCACGTTTGGATCCATCAGTAGGTCCAAGGCGATGCGCTGCTCCGCCGAGCGCCCCTGGAGTCCAAAGGCATTGATATCACCGCGAACGAGCTCGACGACGCCATCCGCAGTTATACGACCCAGCGCGGATTGCGCGCCGGCCGTCAAAGTGAGGCCGCAGTGGACAGGTAGTTCGTCCACAGCAGTACCCTTTTCAGTTTCGACACCATCTAGAATGACTTCCCCATCACGGTAGAGGGCATCGATGACAGCAGGGCTAGCCTGCACCGTTGCCATTCCGGTATAGCCAGTTAGAACTACATCCTGAGCGTGGTACTCATCCGCCTGCACGCCTACTGCACCGGCCTTCACACGCAGTGGCACGTCCTTGGTGACTAGTACGGTGTCCTTACCCTCGTGTGCGAGGTTAAGGGCACAGGCCAGGATGCGGTGGTCACCCTCTGGACCGCGGAATGCGGTGGGCAGCAAGGACTGGTCTTGATGATTCAACTCCACGCGCAGGGTGCCGCCATCTACGTTGACGGGCACCGGCTGGTCTAGCGCTTCATAGGTAGCTCGCAGTTCCTCCAAAAAGCGAAGAGCTTGGCGGGCGAACCAGCCAAGCTCCGGGTGATGACGTTTTCCTTCCAATTCAGAAATAACTACGACTGGAAGGACCACATCGTGCTCTGCAAATTTACGCAGAGCCCAAGGATCAGAAAGCAGGACCGAGGTATCCACTACATAGGTCTTAGTAGCGACAGTGTTATCAGCAGTGGCAAGCGGAGTAGAAAGTACAGAGGGACGAGACATGGTGGCAGGGTTCTCCCTTAGTGTGCGGTAGATCAGACTTCTTCCGAATGACCCCGACTCCCCGGGGTTGCCACCCAAAGTAGGCACCGAAGGTTGAAATTACATGGGTGCAAGATGAACATTAAGAAAACGAAAAATCCCTCCGCAGCGGATGCTGCGAAGGGAAGAACTCAAAAAAGCGATCTACTTCTCTACGGAAGAGGTGAACTTGCCACTCTCGTCCTGGATCCAGGAGATGACGCCATCATCGAACTGCTGGGTCCAACCATTGCCTTCAGAAACTGCCTCCTCAGCAGCCTTAGGCAGGCCTACCTCTGCGTCCAAACCGCCCTGTTCCTTCCAGGTCTCAGCAATCTTGCCGACGATTGGCTGAGCGCCCTCATCGTCATCGAAGGTCAGCAGGTTGCCGTTATCAAAGCTAGCGAGGAACTCGTCATCGTCGCCCTGCTCGATGCTCTTTACGTCACCCCACTCAGCCTTCTTCTCTTCAATAGCGGAAGCGAAATCAGCAGGAACGTCTACGTCACCGTTAGCGGTAGCGATGGACTTGGTATCGCCACCCTTGTCGTCCGCATCATCGGAGTCAGAAGCTTCTGCGCCTTCGGAATCGTCTGCGTCGTCAGCGTCATCCTTAGAGGTGGCGTCAGCGGCGGCGGAACCAGCAGCGTCGGTAGCGTCGGCTGCTACGGAACCGGCACTGTCCTTAGCGTCGTTAGCTGCATCCTCAGCATCGGAGCAAGCTACGAGCGCAACGGATAGGGTTGCGGCTGCAAAGCCACCTGCAATACGACGGGTCATCTTCTGCATTACTGCATCATCCTTTCAACAAGAAAGTAAGTTAGTTCTAAATTTGTTGTTAAATCGCCCTTCGTGGCGAACAAGGCCCACCGTAACGGCGCCGTTCAGCCGGCGCCACCCACACAGACAGGAAGTAGACAGCAAACAATAAAGGACTACCTACGTTTACGCAGCTTAGAGCCTTTCTTTCTCTTTTGTAACGAATTGTTAACGTTTCTACGCACTTGCTTTGCTTTCGCCTTTTCCCTAGCGCTGCGTTTCGGTTTCTCCTGCCGCGAGGACCGCGCTGTACGCCCCTTAGCGACGCCCACGAAATCCTGAATTGCCTCCCCGTCTTCCTCCTTGCGCCACACCAACGCAATTTCCGTCACCGGCACGGACTCATCCTTCAACCCCAGCGGCACCACCTGCTTCTTGCTCAGTACCTTGAGTAGGGGCCGAGGCGCAATCGCAACGCCCACATTGGCCGCTACTACTTGGAGGGCTTCCCGAACCGCGGGGACATCGACAAGACCGGAATCGGCGAGGCGGTAGTTAAGGTGTTCATCGGCGACGTCGGCAAGCATAAGCTCTTCGCCTACCTCCGCATAGACCGAGTCCTTTGGAACCGCAATGCCTGGTGCCTCTTTATAAAGTCGCACCACATGAAAGGTGTCATCGACGCGCATATCCGGCAGACGCACAAGGGCCAAATCCACCTCGCCAGCTAAAAGCGGAACCAGCGCATCATCAGCATCAACGGTGCATAAACCACCGTGAGCAGTATTTTCTTCGAATCGGCGGAACCACTTTCCAGGCTCCGTGCCGGTGGCAAAAGCTAAGCGCAGCATAGAGGACAGTCTACTGAAAGTGCTACGGTAAAAACGTGACTGAAGAACATAAGCAACCATCCGGCACCGCCATGCGTGCCCAGACCGCGGCGAAGAAGCTAGGTATCTACCTGCCCGCCGCGCCGGACGAGTTTCAAAACAGTGCCATTAGCCACGAAGAGCTGCGCGAATTGCAGCATAACCCGCCCGAGTGGCTGCAAACCTTGCGCCGCGAAGGGCCTCACCCCCGCCCCGAGGTCGCCCATAAACTAGGCATCTCCGTTACCGCGCTCAAAAAGAACGACATGGATAAGCCGCTGACCACAGCGGAAATCAATCAGCTCCTTCAAGAGCAGCCGGAATGGCTCCAGAAGGCCCGCGCCACCATGGCGCAGGCCCGTGGCCATGAGGTTAAGGACTAGACTAGCTTCCAGTCCTCGAGGCCCTCATACAGCGGGTAGTGCTGGGCAATCTTGCCCACGCGGGCGCGCAGGGCCTCCACATCGGCATTCTTGCCTTGCACCAGGGCGGTGCCGATAATATCTGCAACCTCGGTAAAGGCCTCCGCATCGAGGCCCCGAGTCGCCAGCGCAGAGGTACCAATGCGCAGGCCAGAGGTGACCATCGGCGGGCGCGGGTCATTCGGCACGGCATTGCGATTAACGGTGATACCTACCTCGTGCAGCAGATCCTCTGCCTGCTGGCCGTCCAGTTCAGAATTGCGCAGGTCCGCAAGGACCAAGTGCACGTCGGTGCCGCCGGTGAGCACATCCACTCCAGCTGCCTTTGCGTCCTCTGCGGTAAGACGCTCCGCCAGGATGCGAGCGCCCTCCAAGGTGCGCTCCTGGCGCCCCTTGAATTCCTCGGTCGCGGCAATCTTCATAGCGATAGCTTTCGCAGCGACCACGTGCATCAACGGTCCTCCCTGCTGCCCAGGGAAGACGTTGGAATTGATCTTCTTGGCATAATCCTGCTTTGCCAAAATCATGCCGGAACGCGGACCGCCCAGGGTCTTGTGCACGGTGGTAGACACGATATCCGCATGCGGAACCGGGCTTGGGTGCAAGCCGGCAGCCACGAGGCCGGCGAAGTGAGCCATATCTACCCACAGGTATGCGCCCACTTCATCAGCGATCTCACGGAAAGCTGCGAAGTCCATAGTGCGCGGATAGGCAGACCAGCCGCCGATAATGACCTTCGGCTTCTCCTTCAGAGCCTGCTCGCGTAGCTTATCCATATCCACGCGCATGGTCTCTGGATCCACCTCATAAGCTGCGACATCATAAAGCTTGCCAGAGAAGTTTAGCTTCATTCCGTGCGTGAGGTGGCCGCCGTGTGCTAGGGATAGGCCCAAAATCTTGTCTCCCGGCTCAGCAATGGTAGACAGCACCGCCGCATTCGCCTGCGCACCGGAGTGCGGCTGCACGTTGGCAAACTCCGCACCGAAAAGCTCCTTCGCGCGGTTGCGAGCTAGGTCCTCCACGACATCGACATGCTCACAGCCGCCGTA
Organism: Corynebacterium yonathiae; assembly: GCF_022288805.1. GTDB lineage: Bacteria > Actinomycetota > Actinomycetes > Mycobacteriales > Mycobacteriaceae > Corynebacterium > Corynebacterium yonathiae. Next base: position 29,833 of record NZ_JAKOPM010000010.1, on the reverse strand, counting down.
GTAGCGACGCCCCGGGTAGCCCTCGGCGTATTTATTGGTAAGCACAGAGCCTTGGGCCTGGAGCACAGCACGAGGAACGAAATTCTCAGATGCGATCATCTCCAGAGTTTCGCGCTGGCGGGAGATTTCTCCCTGAATTGCGCCAAATACGTCCGGATCGAGGTCGCGGAGGTCAGAGGTAAAAGAAGCCATAAAAGTGAGGTCCCCTTCTCAAAATCAAGCGGTATGGGCTGCTGCATATCTTATCGTGCCATGCACCCTAAGGGGGCATACTTTTACCCATAGTTTAGGCAAGTGCGACAATAGAGCCATGGCGCGCACACTGGATTCGAGTCCCTACCTAGACTTTGACCGTGAGACCTGGCGTGAACTGCGTAAATCTATGCCCCAGGTGCTCACGGAGACCGAGGTAGAAAAGCTACGCGGCTTAGGAGACCGCATTGACTTGGACGAAGTAGCTGATGTCTACCTCCCCCTCTCCCGCCTTATCCATATGCAGGTCATGGCACGCCAGCAATTGACCACAGCCACCGAATCCTTTTTGGGCAATCCCCACACGCACGTTCCATTTGTCATCGGCGTAGCCGGTTCCGTAGCCGTGGGAAAGTCCACCACGGCTCGCCTCCTTCAGGTGCTACTGCAACACTGGGATTCCCACCCCAAGGTCGCGCTGGTTACTACCGACGGCTTTCTATTCCCCACCAAGACGCTAAAAGAACGCGGCCTCATGCAGCGCAAAGGCTTTCCGGAATCCTATGACCGGCGCGCGCTGCTCCGCTTTGTCACAGACGTAAAATCAGGGAAACCACTGGTTAAGGCGCCGCTGTATTCCCATATTTCCTATGACATCGTCGAAGGGGAATACCAGGAAGTTCATCAGCCCGACATCTTGATCTTAGAGGGGCTCAATGTGCTGCAAACAAGCCCTACGCTCACCGTGGCAGATCTCTTTGATTTCTCTGTCTACGTCGATGCCCGCACCGACGACATCGAGCAGTGGTACATCGACCGCTTCCTCACCCTGCGTCATACCGCATTCCGCGAGCCCAACGCCCACTTCTCTGCCTTTGCAGACATGAACGATGAAGAAGCCCGCGACCAAGCACGCGAAATTTGGCAGTCCATCAACTTGCCCAATCTGGTGGAAAATATTCTGCCCACTCGCGTGCGGGCCTCCCTCGTACTTAGAAAGGGCTCGCATCACCTAGTAGAACAGGTGCGGATGCGCAAACTCTAACCGCTATTTTCCAAAGCGTCGCGAGCGCTGCGAATAATCGCGCAAAGCACGAAGGAAATCCACCTTACGGAATGCCGGCCAATAGGTATCTGTAAACCAGATCTCCGAATACGCAGCCTGCCACAGGAGGAAGCCCGATAGTCGTTGTTCACCAGAGGTACGGATTACCAAATCGGGGTCTGGAAGCCCCTTGGTATACAAGTGCTCACCAATAGACTCTGCGGTGACGCGATCCGCCATTTCCGACGCGGAAGTTCCCTTCTTTGCTTCCGTGCGCACAAGGTTCTGCACTGCGTCGACGATTTCTTGGCGCCCGCCATAACCGACGGCCACATTAACAACGACCCCATTATTGTCCTTGGTTGTCGCTGCCGCCGTAACCATGCGCTGGCGAATATCATCCGGGAGCAGATCGAGGTGGCCCACAAGGCGTACTTGGCAACCGACATCGCTATGAGATAGATGGCTGACCACATCCGAGATGATGTCAAAGAGCAGCTCTACTTCTTGTTCGCTGCGTTTTAGGTTCTCGGTGGACAGCAAATAGATGGTGACGACTTCGATATCGGTATCGCGGCACCACGAGATCATCTCTCCGATTTTCTTCGCGCCTTGGCGGTGGCCATGGCTGATATCGGTAAAACCAGCCTCACGCGCCCACCGGCGATTGCCATCGGCCATGATAGCGATGTGCTTGGGCTGCGGTTTACCCTTAATCAGGCTCGCTAGGCGGGCTTCATAAGCTGGGTAAGCCAGCTGCTTGAGAGAACTCACGCTCATCAGTCTAACCGCCTAGAAAATGGACTTCTTGCGGTTATCGTAAATGCCGGCTTCCTTCATCGCCTCATCCACCGCTTCCTCATCAAAAGGATCAATGCCGTGGTCTTCCGCAAACATCATGCGGCGGCGAAAGCGGGAATAACGGCGGTGAAAATTCCATCCCGCAAACAACACAGCAACTCCCATAAGCGCCAAGATCAGCAGGCCAATGGGCGAAGCCTTGCCAAATTCAGGGCCCATTGGGCCGCCTTCTGCACCTTCGGTGCCTTGGGCAAGTACCAATACGTCATTTGCGGCAAGAACGAAAGAGCCATACATACTCATATTCTAGGCCTCTTCTTTCTCTTCGATGCCTGCAAAAAGGTCATTTTCCGGCAAAGAGGTAGAAACGCGTGTCTTTGCCAGCTCAAACTCCTCGGTGGGCCAGAGGCGCTGCTGGACCTCTACCGACGTCGCCAAGAAGGCACCAGCCGGGTCGATCTGCGTGGCATGCGCCCGCAGAGCCTCCTCGCGGTTGCTGAAGTAGTTCGCGCATTCCACCTGGGTGGTTACACGCGCCATAATATCTCCGAAAGCAGTGTCCCAGCGTGCCAGCATCGGCCCATAAGGACTGGCCTTGCCTTCCTCTTGGAGCAAATCATGGAACATTTTCATGCGTTGGTAGACAAAACCATGCGAATAGTACAGCTTCAGCGGCGCCCACGGCTCCCCCAACTCTGGGTGATACTCGGCATCGCCCGCTTTCTCCCAAGCAATCATGGATGCTCGATGCACCATCAGGTGGTCTGGGTGCGGATACCCACCATTCTCGTCATAAGTGACGATGACGTGTGGACGGAACTCACGGATTACCTGGACATATTCCTGTGCAACGGCGTCATCTCCCAGCAAGGCAAAACAGCCCTCCGGTAGCAGTTCCTCCAACGACTTGCCTTCTACCGGATCCGGCAATCCGGAGTCTACGTGTCCCAGCCAGCGATGTTGTACGCCCAGCGCCCGCGCAGCGTTTGCCATTTCCTCCCGGCGAACCTCGCCCATTCTTTCCTTAACCCCAGGGCGATCCATGGCGGGGTTAATCACATCGCCGCGCTCGCCGCCGGTACAGGTCAGCACCAAGACCTCATTGCCTTCTGCGGCATAGCGCGCGGTGGTTGCGGCACCCTTGGAAGACTCATCGTCTGGGTGCGCGTGGATAGCTAGTAGGCGAAAATCGCTCACCGAAAATCCATCCCCTTATTAATCTAGGTTCTGTGAACAGATGATTATCCTAGTAGATAATTGGAAAACAGTGGTCCTCGACTAGAGTGGAAGCCATGACTTCCGCCGGAAAATCTCGCTCAGCCGCCCGCTATGGTTCCCGCGGCTCATCTGAAAAGAACTCTGGTAGCTGGACTAACAGGGCCCTAGTGCTGATCTTTGTCGCTATTTTTATCGCGCTTCTTTTCTTTGGTTTCCGGTATTTCCAGCAGAAGGAGAGCGTAAACGCGCAGGTGTCCATCGTGACTCAAAAGGTTTTAAGCGATGACTCCACCCGCGTTTGGGTCGATGTCACCCGCAATCACATTGATGAAGATGCTTATTGCATTGTCCAGGCCTTTGACTATTCCAAGTCCGAAGTAGGCCGCCGCGAGTTCCCGGTTCCCGCTGGTGGAAACGAAACCCAACGCATTGCAGTCGACGTCCCGACCAACGCCCGCGCCGTGGCCGGTGGAGCCTACGGTTGCTCCGGCAATATCCCGGAATACTTGGATATGGATAACCCCGACTACGCGGAAAGCCGTTAACCGCGTGTGCTAGGATTTGTAGCGCCTAGAACTGGGCATTTGCCTGGTTCCACTTTTACTTATGGCCCCAAGGATAAGCAGGGGCTTTGACCACAATTCCTATCTACGGAAGGTTGCAGAATGGCTGAGCAGCAAAAGCAGTACATCACCCCAGAGACCAAAGCGAAGCTCGAGGCCGAGCTGCAGGAGCTTATCGATCACCGCCCAGTAGTTGCGGCTGAAATCAACGAGCGCCGTGAGGAAGGCGACCTCAAGGAAAACGCCGGTTACGATGCCGCGCGTGAGATGCAGGACCAAGAAGAGGCCCGCATCAAGCAGATTTCTGAGGTTCTCGCGAATGCCACTACCGAGCGCGGTGCCGTGCAAGAGGGTGTGGCTCATACCGGTTCCGTAGTTCACGTTTACTACAACGGTGACAAGGACGATAAGGAGACCTTCCTTATCGGTACCCGCGCCGCTGCTTCCGATAACAAGGATCTGGAAACCTACTCCGAGCAGTCCCCGCTAGGTGCCGCCATTCTCGGAGCACAAGAGGGCGAGACCCGCGAATACACCGCTCCAAATGGCAAGACCATTTCGGTCACCATCGAGTCCGCAGCACCGTATGATTCTGCTAAGGCCGCTGCTCCACGCGAGTCTTAAACCTCTAACCAATCCCCACTCTGGAGAAAGAGCATATCCCCATGAAGAAGTTCTCCCGTTACGCTGCCGCTGGTCTCGTCTTTACCGCCGGCCTCTCCCTCGCTGCTTGCCACCCGCCGAACGAGCAGGATTCTGATTCTAAGGTAGAAAATGCCTCTACCTTCACCGGAGAGGCCCCAATGCAGGAAGATACTGAAACCAGCTCTTCCGCACCCGAGTCCGTCGTGGAAGAAGCACCCGTAGTCGAGTCTGACCTCCCTGAGGAGCCGGCACAGCCGCACTTGAACGGCACCGCCACCGAGCTGCCGCAGTAATAAGAGACCAAAAGGGCCGAGGGAAATTCCCCGGCCCTTTTTCTATGCTATTTTTCTGGATCCGTTTCTCGCACCCAGTCCCCGATTACACCGGGCACTACAGCGGGTGGCTCGCCTAATAGGTCGCGCTTATTTGGGTCTCGTTCTACCTGCGTGGTCACGGACTTTACGCGCTTTCTCTCACTGTCCTTACCGCGCATCCCCATCATCGGTCCATACGCCCGCACCCCGCCGGTAGAACGCCCGGCATTGCCGCTACGCGACGCCGCACCGCTTTCGCCGCTTCCCGATCCAAGACTAGGGCCACCTCCCACGCCGGCGCGCATGCCCGAGCCGCCGCTGGTTCCTCCACCACCGCCAGCATCAGCCCGCACACCCGCACCAACGCCGGCGTGGGGAACTCCGACCCCAACTCCGCGTCCAAGACCTTGTCCCAGTTGGGCCCCACTTCCGGCACGGGTAATATCTGCACCACTGCGCGCATTGCCTGGGCCGAATCTACCTCGCATCGACTGCCCACCCAGAACACTGCGTCCCGCATCCGTGGATCTTCCTGCTGCCATCATTGGGGGAATTCCTGCGTTCGCGGTATGTGCGGTGGCTGCTGGCGCAGCCACACCGCTTCCGCTCAGCGTCCCTGCATTTACTCCTGCGGCGCCAGGATGTGCGGTGCCACTAGGAACCTGGCCCATCGCCCCATTTGGCGCGGTGACACCCAGCATCGATGCCCCCTGGGTGGCCACTTCGTTGCCGCTGATAGCAATTTCATCTCCCAAGCCCAGCTTTTCCAGTGCGTTCCTGCCGCCAGCATGCATCTGCTGATGAAAATCATTAATCTCCTGCGGGCCCATCCCCACTGCATCTAGCCCGTTGACCTTGCCATTTACGATGTCAAAGTTCCCCGGTCCCAAATCTCCCCGCGCGATCGCTTCCGCAATCTTTTTCGGCCACACTACTGCATCGGTGTTGTATCGCTGTCCATCACCTTCGACTCCAGCGAGACCCGCATCGATGCCTCCGCCTCCCGACGCCGGTGACTGCTCCATTAACGCGTGCTGGTAGGGCATGGCCTCTACCGCAAATCGCTGCAAGTCCGGCTGCAGCATCGCCAATGCAGCCTTTTCTGCAATCTTGCGCTCCGCCGGTTCCGGGATAGCCATCACTTGCATGGCCATGGCCATGGCGGTCGGCTGGATCCCCATGAGCTTGGCATGGAATCCCGTCAGCTTCTCCTCCATGACATTGGCATTTGCCACGAAGTAGCTTCCCGACGCCGCTACTTCCCTAATCTTTGCCGCCGCTCTCGACGTAGCCTCGCTGTCATTTTCACTTTCTAAAGACCCAGCTGCTTCTTCCAAACCGCTGACGATATCGTCAACTTCCGACGCCAACGAGCTCCACCGAGCGTTCGCTTCCGACACGTCCCAAATCTGCGTCGACATTAGGTCCGTTGCCAATTTCATGATGTCGGTTCCCACATTTACCACTGGCATGGTGAATCCAAATGGGCTGTACCCCGGCTCCGGCTGGTTCATAATCGGCATAGACTCAACGCCGATATCCCCACCCGCATCCGCAATATCCATTCCCCGACTATTCGCGTCCTCCTGCGCCTGAAAGCCGCGTGCTTCTCGACCTAAGCTGTCATGGAGCCAGTCCAGTTGCTCTGAAAATGCTCTCAAGGAATGCCGTGCAGAGCCCGGATCAGTTTCAAGAACTCGCTGATGTACTGTTCCCACATGGTCAATCCCTGTCACAGGCGAAAAACCAGCATTAAGAGGTGAATAAATTCGTCCACCAGATAATGCAACCTCTTCCTTCAGATTCCCAGTCTTCATAGCCGTAGCCATGATGTTGCTTGGTCGCAATTCCATAATTCCCCCGATGTCTAATTCAGTAAAAGTTGTTTAGTATCTCTTCGGCTTTTGAACATTTCGTTTGGTAGTCATCCTCGAACTGGTCCCCAGAATGACTAACTTTTAGAATTCCCCGCGACGTGGAAACTCCGACAGTGCAAAACATATCCCCAAACATTTCGCTTTCAATCTGCACTACCGGCATACGGCGTCCTCCGCCGTCAGAAAGCGAAGAGGACTGCTTTGTCGAGGACTTAAATGCTTGACGTGACGAGGTCAATCCAATGACAGAACCGGTTGAGCCTTCGAGGTTTTCAAAAGCACAAAAAGAGAACCCAGATTTCCTTTCTGAATCTTCTATCTGTTCGCCAAGCCCGGCGGCTTGGAGATGCTTTTTCGGAAGTTCCGTACACGGATCGAAAAGCTCAAAACTCGGATCAGCCGGATCGAATTCCCCCAATGGCGGCAGGACGCCGGATGATTCTTCCAGCCCCGTGGCGCCGGCCTCCCCCGGTTGGCCGGCGCCTTCCGCATCCTTCTCGCCAGCGGCGAGTGCCGATTCCCCCCTGATTGTCGTCTGCATCATCCCCCGGGTCCCCGTCGGCTCCCCCTGCGCCTTCGGTAGAACTAATGCCGCCAGCATTCTCCACTTTCGTAGTTTCCTCTGACGCGCTCCTCGTACCGATATCCGCAACACAGCTACCCAGCATGACGGTGCTACTGGCTATCAACGTTGCTACGGTGACCTGACGCTTCACAACAATCCTTCGCGCACTCACTTTCTAACGAGAGGAACAGGATGAGTGAAACAGAGAACTTTTCACTTCGCATCTCCCGTTCCGGTACACAGCATGCATGAATCTCTAAGAAATTTCTACGCAACCACGTAGGTTAACGGCAATTTAACAAAACTATACGCCCCATACGTCACATCCATAACGTCTAAAAGGCGAAGTTTCCTGCTCATTAGCTGTGCTATACCTGAGACGGATTTGTCGACCAGCCCAAGATTAAACCCTTACTTTATCCCCCCTGCACTACCCCAATAATTACAAGTTTGTAAGCATTTTTAGAGAACAAAAAGGCCCGCACCAAAGTGCGGGCCAAGTACAAACAGAAAGGTTAGTCGCGCTGGAAGTAGCTCAACAGACGCAGAATTTCGGTGTAGAGCCAGACCAAGGTCACTGCCAGGCCAAGCGCAACGCCCCACGCCTGCTTAGCAGGTGCACCGGCACGAATCATGCGGTCAGCCTGATCAAAGTCAGTCAAGAAGGACAAAGCACCGAGCACGATGCACACCAGTGAGAAGATAATGGCAATCGGGCCACCATCACGCAGTGGGTTGAAGTCAAAGAAAATCGCGCCCAAGAAGTTAACAAGTGCCATAACTGCAACGCCGGCAACCAAGCCAAATAGAATCTTGGTGAACTTTGGGGTCACCTTCACTGCGCCAGTCTTGTACACAATTAGCATGCCGATGAATACGCCAATGGTGCCGATGATGGCCTGGCCAATGATGGCTGAGCCTCCCTCACCCTGGAAGCTCACGTTGGTGAACATAAGGGAGAAACCACCGACGAACAGGCCTTCAAACACGGCGTAAATCAGCGTCACTGCAGCGGAGCCCCACTTCTTGCCAAAAGAGGCTACAAGTACGGTAATGAACCCGCCGATGCCACCGACCAGAGTCAAACCCATGGCAATACCAAGGTTTACCGTTCCAAGGTAGAAGTTAATGGCCGCGGCGACAATGATAATGCCGAGGGTAATTCCCGTTTTGGTGACGACGTCATCAACGGTCATGGGGCGGGCGGCTTCATCCCCGTATCCAGAGCTCTGGCGGTTGCTGCTTTCGGTCAGAGAACTCATTACCGGATTGCTTGAACGCACGGTTGTCCTTTCTAAGAGAGGTGCAGATTAGCTTTCTCATTACGATCAACGAGATAGCCCAGCATTAAGTTCCACGATTTTTACTTTAAAGTAGAAATTCTGTGTGGAGCTCCCGTAAGGGCACTGTAGCGGACACCCGCCTCAAGCCCTTGGCCTCACAATATTTGTACTGCCACCGAAGAAAAAGTCTCGAGACACCGATCGGAACGATGTCTCGAGACTTCACATGGTGCCCCCAGTGGTGTCTGGTTCCATGACATCGTTCCGCATGTCTTATGAGATCGTTCCGGTTTGTCCTGCGGGAATGTCTCATTACATCGATCCGGCAGCACAATTTAGGGCGAGAGTGCCCCGCGGGGGTGAACCGGCATGTCTCGAGACATAGTTCCGCCATGCTGAATAAGTGGAGAACAACTCAAAACCCGCCCCTAAAATCATCATTGAAACAATGCTTGCTACCGGCATGACTCAAGCTGAAACAGCCGAGCACTTCAACATCAGCACCAGATGGATCCGAACACTTCAAGCCCGCTACCGAGAAGACGGAATCAAAGCTCTAGAACCACGCTCTAAACGCCCTCACTCTAATCCTCGAACACCCGATCCCAGCACTGTCGACCGCATCCTAGAACTGCGCCAGAACTTCACGCAGATGGGACGGCAAACCAATCACCATGGTCTGCATCGACAACCGCGTAGACATCAAAATATCCGCCACCGGGGCACAAATCGCCGCCTACACACCCACCGAAGAAAAAATCTATTACAACAAAAAGACAACGAACTCAACCCCAGTCGGGGCAACTGAAAACGAGAAGTCTCGAGACATCGACCGGAACGATGTCTCGAGACTTCACATGGTGCCCCCAGTGGGACTCGAACCCACACTGAATCGATTTTAAGTCGACTGCCTCTGCCGATTGGGCTATGGGGGCGAGGGGCAAGGAATATTTTAGGACACCTCACCCCGCAGGGGTTAACGAGGGGTACCCTTCGCAGCTAGACCAGCGATAATGCCGTCGAGAATGTCCTTTTCACTAATGAAAAAGCTTCGTGCATCGCCGTTGCGCTCGATAAGCTGCATAATCCCTTCCACGGCTACTGCTCCACCACCAATGACGTCGGCGCGGCCGGGGTGGATGACCGGGTTGAGCGCGCGAACGTCGGAAGGCAGGCCAATAAGTTGCTGTAAAAGCACCCGCAAGGCCTCAAAACGAAGTTCAGAACCATGAATAGCATCGGCGTCGTAACGCTCAAGGCCTTGCGCTAGAGCTGACAGGGTAGTGAAAGTGCCAGCACATCCGACGATGGTGCGTGCCTTATCAATGGGCACGATTTTTTCTACCTCTGCTGTGCGCTCAGCAACGTATTCCGTAGCAATCTCAATCTCGGATTCGGTTGGCGGGTCGGTACGCATAATGCGCTCGGTGAGTCTGACGCATCCCATCCGGGCCGAGTGAGTCCCCAGGATATCGCCATCCGCCGTGCCTACGACGAACTCGGTCGAGCCGCCGCCCAGATCGATGACGCAGAATGGCCCGCGGTCTGGCTCCAGATCGGCCACGGCACCATTAAACGACAGTACGGCCTCTTCCTCACCAGAAACGACCTCAGCCTGTGCGCCTGGCTGGATTTGGCCAAGCAGCTCAGCGGTCATATCGAAGAATTGCTGTTGATTCTTGGCGTCGCGAGTGGCGGAGGTGGCGACCATTCGCACGCGAGTGACCTTCTCAAACTTCATTTGCCGCACGTAGCCTTCCAAGGCAACGCGTGCGCGATCTAGGGCGGCAGGGGCGATCTCACCAGTGGCGTCCACTCCTTCTCCTAGGCGGATGATTTCCATAGTGCGGGTAATATCGCGAACCTTGCCGTCTTCCTGAATTTCAGAGATAAGCAAGCGAATCGAATTGGTACCGCAATCGATCGCAGCAACGCGAGTCATAGCATTCCTCCTATTCCGCGTTAGAAAAATCAAATTGGGTTAGGTCAATCCGCAGATTTTCTACAGTCGGCCAATCTTGCGGGATGGCAGTTCCCCGGAGCTTGCCGTGGTCGGCAGCCATGGCAACCGCTTCAGTTCCAAGTCGGAAATGCTGTGGTCCCTCTGCAAGGGCGTAGGCAATGAGCACATGCAGGCACTTCACACGATCCGGCATACCACCACCAGAGAAGTCGGTACCAAGATCTTCAATGTCATTTCGCTTGGCCAAGAAGTACTCGTGAGCGCGCTGGTAATCGGCAGCCAATTCCTCGTCCTCGCTCAGGCGGGCTTCCATCCACTTCATTACGTGGGCAACTTCCAAGCGTGAAGCTTCGGCCGTAAGCCGTGGGTCAGTGAGGTAGTAGAGGGTGGGGAACGGAGTGCCGTCGGCAAGCTTGGGCGCCGTCTTGATCACCGCAGGTTGTCCATCCGGCGTGCGATAAGAAACCTCCAGCACCCCGCGCGGAGTCCGGCCCAATTGCTCAGTTACTACAGCGATATCTGCATCAGTGACGGTCATGCGGACAATTATCGCACATCCGCATCCTCTTCCGGAGCCGGCTCAATGGGAAGATGATTTACCTGTTCGGATGGGGCTTCCTCCTCAGGCGGCTCGGCTACGGAATCCCACAACACCTCGTACCATTCGCGAGAGTCCTCTTCTTTCTGGCCATCTGTAGTGAGCTGGTCATCCGGCTTAATCTGCGGATCAATAATGCGGTACGCAGTCTCCCCCTCGTCCACTACTCCGAATCGACGCCGTGCTTCCTGCTTGATGTACTCATCGGATTTATACTTATCAATCTTTTCCAGCAGGGCGGCTTTTTCATCCTGCTTTGCGGCAATTGACTCGTGAAGGCGGGCAATTTCAGACCGGCCATGGTAGTAGTTGCGCAGGGGGACAGCGATAGCCAATAAAACGACAAGGACGATAGCAACAATTACGCCCACACCGGCAATACTCATCCGGTCTGGCTTTTGTTTCTGCTTTAGCTGCGCACGTTGAGCTTTGCGGATATCCGCAGCACGCGAGGCTACCGGAACCCTAGAGCGGCTCCGGTTTCGCTGCGTCTTCTTCTCACGTGCCATAGGTCTTTCATCCTAGCGTCGTCACTCCTGTAACAGGGACGTGGCACGCGCAGTTTGGGTACACTAAAAGAAATTCTCCCTCTCAGTAAGGAAATTTTATGACCTTCAAGCGCCTCTTACCCGTTCTGACCGCCAGCCTACTCCTCGCCGGCTGTAGTCCCTCCGCCCAAGACGGCGAATATCCAGTGTACGGCGACGGCTACGACCTAAACACCAAAGACGGCATGGCCGACTACCTCAAGGAATATAAGACCCTGCCAGATGATTATATCGACCACGATGCTAAGGAACTAGACGGGAATAATAAGCCGGAGAGCTTTGAACCCAACGCAGCGTCCGTCAAAAAGGCCGGCGAAGTCACCTGTAAGAATGACGAATTGCTGCAAATCTCAAAGGACTATTTCCAGGGCGATACTGACAAGCTAGGTGAAGCTGTTATGTCAGCAGGCGGACCCGAAGAAAAATATGGTGACGTTTTTGAGGCCCTCAACATCCCCGATGATGCACCTGATAATGACAAGTACATGGCCGCAGCGATGACTCCCCTGGGTGCTGTTATGTCCTGTGGCGATGAGTTTAGCGATGAAGAACTGGAAAAAGTCGCGGCGTCCATGCACCCGAGCTAAAGCCTCGAACAATATTCTCCTCGCTCAAGGAATAGTCATGCCCCTCAAGCGCCCACTTCCACTAGTAACCATCGGTACTCTACTCAGCGCCTGCAGCACTTCTGACCATGAGGAAGAATCTACCGTCCAGGCTGATTCCTCCACGACCAGCAGCTCGACCCCAACCGCCACAAGCAGAAGCTACGATCTCAATACCAAGAGCGGCTTCATCTACCACATCAAAGAGCACGGGACGATTCCGGACTATTATTTGAATATGTTCGGGGCGGGAGCCTCTGATGACGACGACGGGCCCACCAGCTACGATGTCAATGCCACGTCCCTCAAGAAAGCCGGAAACGTCGCCTGCAAGGATGGTCCGATCTTGGACAATGGCAAATACTTGCTCTCCCACGGCGACAAGGCATTCGAGGAACTCGTTCCCGACTTTGCAGAATTCGATAGAAAATACGCGCCCATCTACGAAGCCTTTGACATGACAGCGGCCGCTCCCCTCCCCGACAAACTGTTTACTATGTACATGGCTAGGGTCGGCTCTCTGGCCACATGCGGTAAGAAATTCGATGATGAAGAACTGGAGGCAATAGCCGACACTATTTTCAGCTATTAGCGCCCCTGATATTTCACACATTTTTTCGCTGATAGCCCTGCCAATGCTGACGCAAACTCTTATACTGGTGAACATAAATTCGATTGGGTGTGCGATTTATTCCAGAGGGGGACCATTCCGTGACAGCCAGCGATTCACCACCGAAGAAAGCCTACTTTTCCACTAATAACCTCGACGACACTGTCTGTGTTTTGGCTATGCTCCAACGCATTCAGTCTTGGCAGCTTTACCAAGCCGTGCTCCCACGATTAGAAGACGATGTCGAATGCACCACCGCCGCTCTATCTAAGCGTGTGGGTCTGAGCTACTGGCGAGTTTTATCCGCGCTCCGCTCCCACCTGCGCATGCAAGAATTGCCGTTGACCACGGCGGTGCAAACCGAACATTGGATCCTAGACCTCCCGCGGCTGCACGTAATTGATGCCGAAATTGCCCCGCTTGGCGACGACGCAGAAAGTATTCAACTAGTCGACGCCGCCCTCGCAGACTTCCTCACACCAAAGGAACCTGCGCAGCATGTCCCCACGGAATCTGAAATCCGGAGGTTCTTGCGTGACTATATTGATGGCATCCTCAAGCCGAGTATTGAGAAAGAAATCGAGCGTTCCCTTTCCATCTCCTATTCAAAGGGCCAGGCCACCATCACTTTAAAGACGGATAAGGCCACCGCCAGCGCTATATCGCGTCATATCGACAAAGCAGCGCGAAAAAAGAACATTACCAAGCCAGAGGCACTGGAAGCTCTGATCTTTAATCGCACCCAGACAAAGGTAGTAATCAATACCTATACCGCCGGCGGTGATACTTCTAGGGTGTACCTCCCATCGGCGGGATGGTGCGTCCTTACGGAACACTTAAGCAACTACTCCATGACTCGCGAGCTGTGCCCGCAAGAAACATCCTCGTACGTTCCTACTGAGCAAATCAGGGCATGGGTCCACGGTCGCGATGCCACGTGCCGATGGCCAGGATGCTCCATGCCGGCGCACTATTGCCAGCTTGATCATCGGGTGGAGTACGCGGACGGCGGGCCGACGAGTGTCGACAATTTAGTAACGCTATGTCAGCACCACCACAACGTGAAGACCGATGGTAGAGCTCGATACATCATGGATCCAATAACCGGGGACGTCGCTTGGCTCTTTTCGGACGGCACCTTCGAGATTGACCGCGCCCAAGGACCCTTGGCGCCGCGCACCGTGAATTGGAAGCAAACCTGGCAACAGTACCTAGACATGCGAAAGCGCCCCCGCGGTAATGCGAGGGCGCCGAGAAAGGAAGCGATTAAGCCTTAAAGCGTGGGAATGCAGAGTAGCCGGCGTAGACTGCGCCGTCTCCAAGCTCCTGCTCGATGCGGAGCAACTGGTTGTACTTAGCTACACGCTCGGAGCGGGCTGGAGCACCAGTCTTGATCTGGCCACAGTTTAGCGCAACGGCCAGGTCAGCAATGGTGGTGTCCTCGGTCTCTCCGGAGCGGTGGGACATCATGGTGCGGTAACCATTGCGGTGAGCCAACTCGACAGCATCGAAGGTTTCGGTCAGGGTACCGATCTGGTTGACCTTCACCAGCAGTGCGTTGGCGGCCTTTTTCTCAATGCCCTCCTGCAGGCGAGCAGGGTTGGTCACGAAGAAGTCATCGCCGACAATCTGTACCTTCTCACCGATTGCAGCGGTCAGGGTGGTATAGCCATCCCAATCGTCTTCCTGCAGCGGATCCTCGATGGACACGATTGGGTACTCGTCGATGAGTTCCTCGTAGACCTTGGACATTTCTTCAGCGGTGTGCTCGCCGCCCTCGAAGTGGTACTTGCCATCCTTGAAGAACTCGGAGGAAGCAACGTCGAGCGCTAGAGCTACGTCCTTGCCAGGCTCGAAGCCGGCCTTCTTGATGGCGTCAACGATGACGTCGAGAGCAGCCTTGGTGGAGTCAACGGACGGAGCGAAGCCGCCTTCGTCGCCCAGACCAGTGGACAGGCCCTTGTCCTTCAGCACTGCCTTCAGTGCGTGGTATACCTCGGCACCCATGCGGAGAGCCTCTGCGAAGGACTCAGCACCAATCGGAGCGATCATAAATTCCTGGACGTCAACGCCGGAGTCGGCGTGTGCGCCACCATTGAGGATGTTCATCATCGGCACTGGCAGCACGTGAGCATTCGGGCCGCCGATGTAGCGGTACAGCGGCAAAGCAGCCGACTCTGCAGCGGCCTTAGCTGTGGCGATGGAAACGCCCAAGATAGCGTTAGCGCCAAGCTCGGACTTATTGTCGGTGCCGTCCAGCTTAATCAGTGCCTGGTCGATGAGGCGCTGGTCATCTGCTTCGAAACCAGCAATTTCATCGGCGATTTTCTCGTTGATGTTCTCAACAGCCTTCAGAACACCCTTGCCCTGGTAGCGCTCGTCACCGTCGCGCAGCTCGTGGGCCTCGTGCACGCCGGTAGAGGCACCGGAAGGAACGCCTGCTACGCCACGGGCGCCATCGTCAAGGAATACCTCTGCCTCAACGGTTGGGTTGCCACGGGAATCGAGAATTTCGCGGGCGAAAGTGTGGATGATATCAGCCATGCTGTGTTTCACTCCTCTAATAATGTTCGCTCTGGGCCAACTGGTCCAGCCACGTTCTCAATTGTGACAGAAAACTTTGCTGTGTGACACTACTTGGCTCTCTGCGGAACCGAGTAGGCATTAGCTGCGTGTGCAACTTTCTGCAAATACTCGCTGGACTGATTGTAATTCAGGACCGCTTCCTGCCACTGATCCGGATCAGAGAGATCTCTGTCACCAAAGCACAGAAGGCCAGCGGCGCCGAGTGCGGCGTCATCAATTTGATTGGGATCTGCCTTGCCGTCACCATTGGCATCGGCACCTACCGCTTGCCACGTAGTGGGGATGAATTGCATGGGTCCGACCGCGCGATCGTATTCGGAGTCCCCATCGATTTCACCGTTGTCGGTATCTGGGGTGTGAGCCGTATTGTTCAATCCATCGAGGGCAATGCCGTTTATGGGGGGCTGGGGGTAGCCGGCGTCGTCAAGCTTGGAGGATTTAAACCAATTGCCGTTATAGGTACCGTGGCGGGTTTCGACGAAGCCCAGTCCGGCAAGGGTATTCCACCGCAGATGACAATTGGGCCACTTTTGCTGAGCAATGAGCTCAGCATTGCCATAGGAGCGCAGGGCTGCCGGCGGGATACCGGTTTCCTCGGCTAGGTCAGCGGCCCAGTAAGTGAGCTTATCCGCGGTGCGGCCGGGGGCATTGACGTCAATATGTGCGACCTCCTTGCCTTCCACGGGCGGAATACTGTCCGGTACAGGCTGCTGAGAACTACCGTGTCCCGTCAACAGCCATACCACTAGCGCGATAATCACGACTATGGCCACCCCACAGCCCCCGAATATCTGCACCAGCCTCTTCATGAGAAGCCATCCTACATTCCCTTGCCTTCACGCCACAGCCGCTCTTGCGTGTCGACGTCGACTATCTCCGTTGTGCCATCAAATAGGTACGGGGCACGGGCGCGCATCTTGGTGACGAAGCTCTGGGCGACGTCGTCAAGCGAAAAGGTAGAGATTTCCGCATGGAAAAGTACCTGCAGGAAGATATCGCCCAATTCCTTGAGCATCTCGCTTTCCGGTTCATGGTTGCGCACAGCCCAGACGAATTCGGCGGATTCTTCTTCGAGATAAGGCAGGAGCGAGGCGTGAGTTTGCTCGCGCTCCCACTCACCGATGCGCCGCGCGGTGGCCATAGTCTGGCGCGCCTGCATGACTGGATCAGCGAGGGATTCAGCGCGAATGACGGGCTCGCCGGTTGCAAGGCGGGCGCGAGTTTCGGGATCGTGTTCATCGGTGCTGACCAAGGTTCCGATGGCGTCCTCCCCCACCAGGAGATCGGAAAAATTCCACCGCACGGACACCGGCACCTCACCGGTGAAAATAACAGGGCCACGCAACTTCCCGTGTGCCTGCATGGGGATCATGGTGGGCCAGCGTTCATCGAGCAACAGCACAGTCATGTGCACAAAGTCTAGCCCGAGTTCCCATTATGGGGCTATTCAAGGTATTTTAGGCCAATGACCTCCAGCCAGACTAAATCCCACTCCGTGACGTTGTGGACCCTCGTCGCGCTGATTATCGGATCCACCGTGGGCGCGGGAATTTTCTCGCTGCCCCAAAACATTGCCTCCGTTGCCGGCCCAGGCGCGATGCTCATTGGCTGGCTGGTCGCGGGCGTCGGCATGCTTTCTGTAGCTTTTGTTTTCCAGATTTTGGCCCGCCGCAAGCCGCACCTTGATTCTGGCGTTTATTCTTATGTGCGCGCCGGCTTGGGCGATTTTATTGGTTTTACCTCCGGCTGGGGCTATTGGCTGGGCTCCGTTATGGCGCAGGTAGGGTATGCCACCCTCTTTTTCAATACGGTAGGCCATTACCTGCCGCTTTTCGACGCCGACCATTACTGGACCTCCGCCATTGCCGTCTCCCTACTTTCTTGGGGCATCTTCGCAGTGCTTGCCCGTGGCCTCAAGCAGGCCGCGTTTATGAACCTCATCACCACGATTGCCAAGATTGTGCCCATCCTGGCCTTTGTGGTGCTCATTGCC
The DNA here is from genome assembly GCF_022288805.1 of Corynebacterium yonathiae. GTDB lineage: Bacteria > Actinomycetota > Actinomycetes > Mycobacteriales > Mycobacteriaceae > Corynebacterium > Corynebacterium yonathiae. Next base: position 12,427 of record NZ_JAKOPM010000010.1, on the reverse strand, counting down.
TTTCTTGGATTCAGCTGGGATACATTCACCTTGGACTTCTGGGGGCGCGCTTCCGAAGCCAGCGTCTTCGAGCAGGTCCAGGGAATCATGCTCTTTACCGTGTGGGTCTTTATCGGTGTTGAGGGCGCCTCCGTCTATTCCAAGCAGGCCGCTAAGCGCACCGATGTTGGCCGCGCGACCGTGATTGGGTTCTTCTCCGTGCTGGCGCTGTTGGTGTCTGTGTCTACCTTAAGCTTTGGCGTCATGACCAAGGAAGAACTAGCCGCGCTACCAGATAATTCCATGGCTTCTGTGCTCACTGAAGTTATCGGCCCCTGGGGCGGCGCACTAGTGTCCATCGGGCTGTGCTTGTCGGTATTAGGTGCCTACGTGTCCTGGCAGATGTTATGCGCCGAACCCATCGTGATGATGGCCATCGATGGCCTGATCCCCCGCCGCATTGGCACCATCAACGTGGCGGGTGCGCCGTGGGTAGCACAGCTAATTTCCACGATGGCCATCCAGCTATTCATCATCGTCTTCTACCTCAACGAGGCGTCTTATAACGCCATGGTGCAGCTAGCGACCATCATGTATCTGCTACCGTATATCTTTTCTTCCCTGTACCTATTGCTTCTGACGTTGCGTGGCAAGGGGCTGTCTCACCCGCAGGCGGGCATCAAGTTCGATCTTTCCGGACCAGAGGTAAACCGCAAGGAAAATCGCAAGCACTTGATGATCTCTTTGCTCGCGTTCATCTATTCCCTGTGGCTGATTTACGCGGCCGATCCCGTCTACGTCCTCCTCGGCGCGCTGGCCGTAGTACCCGGCCTTATCCCCTATGTCGGTACCCGTTTGTGGAAGAAGGAACGCATTTTTAACACGTTCGAGTGGTGCGTGGTGGCCATTGTCTTGGCCGGTGCCGCCGCCGCCATTTGGGGCTTGAGCACCGGCTGGCTCACGCTCTAGCTACTCCCCTACGCTCACCACCTTCGAGGAGCTGGGTTGGGCGCCGCTGACGTTGACGGGAGCGACGTCGAAAAGCGCGCTCAAGAAATCCGCCGCCCATTGAATGAGCTCGGTATCGCGCAGCTTCGGCGAGGTAACATTGCGCCCCGCCTTCGGGAACGGCACATTGATGGCCTTCGCCGCCGCGCGGAAGCTGGATCCCGGATACAGTCGCTTAAGTCGCACCTGCTTGGAGTCCGGCAGCTCCACTGGGTGGAACTTGATGCGGGTACCTTGCACGGTGATATCCGATACCCCGGCGCGGCGCGCCTGGTGGCGCAGGCGGGCTACCGAAAGCAGGCGCAGGACCTCTTGTGGCAGCGGACCGAAGCGGTCTTCCATTTCCTCGATAATGGCCTTGAGATCGTCATTATCCTGCGAGGCCGCAAGCTTGCGGTAGACCTCCAGGCGCAGGCGCTCAGAATCGATATAAGCCTCTGGGATATGCGCGTCCACGGGGAGATCGATACGGATTTCTTTCGGCCCCTTATCCGTCACGGTAGGAGCTTCGCCGCGAGCGAGAGATTTGAAGGTTTCTACCGCCTCGCCAACAAGGCGGACGTAAAGGTCGAAGCCAACGCCGGCAATGTGGCCGGACTGCTGGGCGCCGAGCACGTTACCGGCACCACGCATCTCCAAATCCTTCATGGCTACTGCCATACCCGCACCAAGGTCATTGTTTTGAGCGATGGTGGCTAGGCGGTCATAGGAGGTTTCCGTAAGCGTAGCCCCCTTCGGGTACAGGAAGTAGGCATAGCCGCGCTCACGGGAACGGCCCACACGCCCGCGCAGCTGGTGCAGCTGGGACAGGCCCATATGGTGGGCGTTTTCCACAATGAGGGTATTGGCGTTGGCGATATCCAAGCCGGTTTCCACGATGGTGGTACACACCAGAACGTCATACTCGCGGTCCCAAAAGCCCTGGACGGTCTGCTCCAGCACTTCCTCGTTCATCTGGCCGTGCGCGACGACGATGCGGGCCTCAGGTACCAAGTCACGCAGCTCGCGGGCCTTCTTTTCAATATCAGAGACTTTATTGTGGATGAAGAAGGTTTGACCATCGCGCAGCAGCTCGCGGCGGATGGCAGCCGCAACCTGTTTATCCTCATAGGCGCCAACGTAAGTCAGCACTGGGTGGCGGTCTTCTGGAGGGGTCAAAATGGTAGACATCTCGCGGATACCGGCCATCGACATCTCCAGGGTGCGCGGAATAGGCGTAGCGGACATGGTGAGCACGTCCACGCTGGATTTAAGAGCCTTGATGTGTTCCTTGTGCTCCACGCCAAATCGCTGCTCCTCGTCCACGACGATGAGACCGAGATTCTTCCAGTGCACGCCGGTCTGCAGGAGGCGATGCGTGCCGACGACGATATCGACACTGCCGTCGGCCAATCCCTGGAAGATTTCCTTGGCTTCCTTCTTTGAGGTAAAGCGCGAGAGCACCTCAATCTTGACGGGGAATCCGGTCATGCGCTCGCTGAAGGTATCAAAGTGCTGTTGCGCCAACAGCGTGGTGGGCACCAAAACGGCAACCTGCATACCGTCTTGCACGGCCTTAAAGGCAGCGCGGATGGCCACCTCGGTTTTGCCATAGCCCACGTCGCCAACGACGACGCGATCCATCGGCACCGTGGACTCCATATCGTGCTTGACGGCGTCGATAGCAAGCATCTGGTCCTCGGTTTCGACGAAGGGGAAATTATCCTCCATCTCCGCCTGCCATGGATTATCCGGGGCGAACTGGTGACCCGGCGCGGCCTGACGCTTGGCGTAGAGCTCTACCAGCTCACCAGCGATTTCGCGCACCGCGGCGCGCGCCTTCTTCTTGGTGTTCTTCCAATCGGAACCACCCATCTTGGAAAGGTGGGGCGATTCGCCTCCGGTGTATTTACTCAGCAGATCTAGCGAGTCCATGGGGACCCAAAGCTGATCGGCGGGCTGACCGCGTTTGGAGGGGGCGTATTCGAGAACAATATATTCGCGGCGGCTGGTTTCATCGCCGGATTGGATGGTGCGCTCGGCCATCTTTAAAAATTTGCCGATGCCGTGGGGTTCGTGCACCACAAAATCGCCCTGTTTTAGGGCAAGCGGGTCGACCTTATTGCGGCGCTTGGCAGGGCGCCTTTTTGCTTCGGCAATATCGCCTACGCGGTTGCCAGTCAGGTCGGTTTCGGTGACGACAACCAGTGGGAGGGCCTCAGCATCCTTTGGCTTTTTCACCTTGGGGAACACCAAGCCGGCGTGGCTCAGAGCTTGGTAGAGAGTAACTTCCCCCGCGCTAGGTTCCCAGCCAGGGGTAGCAATCTTAGTGCGGATACCTTTTTCCGCGAAGCGATCCACCATGCGTTTGATAGCGCCCTGCGCCGGAGCGATGAAGGCTGCGCGGCCGCCGGCATTGGTATGCGCGAGCAGTTGGGCCATCATGGCGTCGATCTCTTCAATATTGCCGCGCGGGGTGGGCCCTGGCTCGAATTCGAGTGGGAGGGTCTCCTCCTCTGGGGCAGCGAGCATTCCCGGTGGGGAGAAGGTCCACAAAGGCAGGCCGGACTCGTGGATGGAAACCTCGAGCGATTCATAGGAGCGGTAGCTCGAGGCCTCGGTATCGAGTCCTTCGGTTGCCAACGGGCCATCAGCACCCATGGCCGCGGCTTCCCATCCAGCAGCCAGGAATTCAGCATCGGTCTTTTCTAGATCCGCGACGCGGCGGCGAATCTTTTCCGGGCCGACCATCACCACGTGGGTGGTGGGGCGGAGGAACTCGGGAAGGGTGATCATGGGGGCGTCGGAAAGCGCGGGCAGGAGAGCTTCCATGCCCTCGGCCGGAATGTGCTCACTAACCTTGGTCAAAAGCTCCACCAAGGCGGGATTGCCCGGGTGCTTGACCGCGAGATCGGCCGCGCGTGCTGCGATGGTATCCGTAATGGGAAGCTCCCGGGCCGGGAAAATATCTACGCGGCCCATCTCGATTTCTGGGATAGTGCGCTGGTCGGCCACGGAAAACTGGCGAATATCGGTAATCTCATCGCCCCAAAACTCCACGCGGACCGGATAATCCAGCGTGGTGGGGAAAATATCAATAATGCCGCCGCGAGTGGCATATTCGCCGCGCTTGGCCACCATGTCCACGTGCTTATAAGCGCGGAACTCGAGCTCACGGACCACCTCATCAAAGTCGTACTCCTGCTCTTCTTCGAGACAAACGGGAGTACGGCCTTCTACATCCTTGAGAATGGGCTGGGAAAGTCCGCGGGCAGCGGTAACAATGACCTGCAGGCTACCGAGGTTGTGTATCACCTCGGCACGGCGGCCAATGATGTCTACGCCAGGGCTCAGACGCTCATGCGGCAGTGTCTCCCATGCGGGGAACATGGCCACTTTCTCCCCCAGCATCGCCGTTAGCTCCGCCGTGAGATCTTCCGCCTCACGGCTAGTGGCGGTCACCACGAGCACTGGGGCATGATGGGCCAAAGTGCCCAGGGCCCACGGCCGAGACTGATCCAAGCCGGTGATGTGGAGATCTTCCCCCACATGGGAAATCATGCCCTTAAGCTTGGGGTCCGAGGCCGCTACCTTGAGCAGGCCAGCCAGCATTGGGGTCGCCATCTATTTGCCTCCTAGCTTGGGCTTTACTTCCATACCGGACAAACCGTTCCAGCATAGATTGACAATATGCGTGGCGACGACTTCCTTGTCCGGGTTGCGCTCATCCAGCCACCATTGCGCCGTGGTAGAAACCATTCCCACCAATGCTTGGCCATAAATATCTGCCAAATCTGGATCGATGCCTCGGTGCTCGAAAGCTTCCCGCAGGATATAAGACACCTGTCCCACTGCGGAATTCAACAGTGTGGAGAAACTGCGTTCATCGCCTGGCTTGGCATCGCGCACCAGGATGAGGAATCCATCGGTTTCTTCCTCAACATAGGTCAAGATGGCCATGACGGCCTGCTCGATGCGTTCGCGCCAGCTGCCATTTTCCAAAGAATCAGTAATGACCTTTTCCAGGGCCAACATCTCGCGGTCAATGACGACCGCGTAGAGGCCTTCCTTGCCCCCAAAATGCTCATAGACAACGGGCTTGGATACCCCAGCGCGAGCCGCGATCTCTTCGACACTGGCCCCTTCAAACCCTAATTCCGCAAATGCGGTGCGTCCGATGGAAATGAGTTGTTCGCGGCGTTCCCGGCCGGTCATCCTTTGTCGAGCCATGCCCTCTACCCTATCCTTTGCCACGCAATTTGTGATTTACCCGGGGGCGTCAGGTACGCTATGCCTACAGCATTCGCTGTGTTTCCCCATGGTGTAATCGGCAACACTACGGTTTTTGGTACCGTCATTCTAGGTTCGAGTCCTGGTGGGGAAGCTTTTTTAGTTTTTCTTCCTGCCCCGACGAAAGCCTTTGAGCTCGGCTTTCTTCGCAATGGCAGCCACTTGGGCCGCGGTGTAATTAACGGGGGCTACACCAGCGCGGGGCAACACCCAGCCGCGCCAATAGGACAAAATGGCCATGCCGCTTCCGACAATCGGGGAAATAATCATGCCGAGGGCAAACTGTCCGTTGTGGGCAAAGGTCACCATAACGACGCCGGTCAGGATGGACGGCACGGCATAAAGGGGGCTGCCGCCGAAGATAGAGGGGATTTCCCCAGAAGCAACATCGCGAACCATTCCGCCTCCCACCGCGGTAAGCACGCCAAGGAACACGCAGGGAATAAGTGGCATGCCGTGTGTGAGTGCCTTGACGCAACCGGTAGTGGACCACACGCCGAGGATGACGGCATCGCCATGTTCGCGGAAAAGCTCCCATGCCTTGCCCTTGAGATCGATTAAAAACGCAATGAGTGCACCACCACAGGCAAGCCCTAGGTACCACGGGTCCGAGATCGCTGCGGCTGCTCCATCGCCGATGAGCATGTCACGAATCATGCCGCCTGCCAACCCAGAAAAGAGCGCAAGGAACACAAAGCCCACGATGTCGAATTCGCGGCGGCGCGCAATGGTGCCGCCAATGATGCCGTTCAAAATCACCCCTAAGAGATCGAAGGCTTGGTACAGCGAATTGATGAGGGGATCAACATCATGCATGATTCTTAGGCCTCCTGCCGCGCGGGTAGAATTTCGGCGTGACTGCGGCCGTGTTTTACTCTCCGGCGTGTCAACATGGCTTTAATTTAACCAACTCATTTCTCTGAAAGATCGAATTTCTCATGTCTCAATCCAATGCCCGGTATTTCATCTGGTCCAATGGCCTGCAAAATTTGGGCGATCAGATTGTGGCGGCCAAGACGGTGCTGCCAGCCCTCTTTGCTGCGGCCGGAGTGCCTGCATTCTTTACCGGTTTGCTCACCCCTATTCGGGAGTCCGGTTCGATGCTGCCGCAGGCGGCGCTGACCCCGTGGGTGACTACGCATAGGGCCCGCAAGCGCCTGTGGATTATCGGTTCGCTGGGCCAAGCGGTATCCGCTGCGGTCATTGCGCTAGCGGCATTTTTTACCCGCGGGGCGCTATTGGGCGTGGTGGCGCTGATGGCTTTGGCTGCCCTTTCCCTTTTCCGCGCACTGTGCTCGATTGCGGGCAAGGACGTACAGGCGCGCACGATTTCCAAGGGTACGCGCGGCCGAGTAACCGGTAGCGCGGCGGCGCTCGGTGGCGGTGCCACTTTGCTGACCGGCGTTATCCTTTACTTTTTGGGCGAGCTCAGTATCCCCATGATGGGCACGGTCCTCGGCGTTGGCGCGGCCACGTGGGCCATCGCCGCGTGGGTATTTTCCCACGTGGACGAGCCGGTGCCGGAGGAAACCGAAGGGGGCATCGACAAGCACTGGTGGAAAGACACCTGGCAGCTTTTTACTAGCGATGGGCAGTTTCGCAACTTCGTTATCGTCCGCGCGCTTCTTTTGGTCTCGGCGCTATCTACCTCTTTTATCGTGCTGCTCAGCAGCAACCTTTCCGGGCTGTACGGATTCGTGCTTGCCTCGGGCCTAGCCTCGTTGGTGGGCGGACGGATCTCCGGTGTGTATTCGGATAATTCCTCCAAAAACACCATGGCTGTAGGAGCGGCTGTGGCCTCCCTCGTGCTGGTGCTTTTGGTCGCCAGCTCGCACTGGGCCCCAGATAGCATCAATGCCTGGGTCATGCCCATTGGCTTTTTCGCCGTGAATCTAGCGCACACGGCCATTCGCGTGGCACGTAAGACCTACGTGGTGGACATGGCCGGCGGCGATAAACGCACCCAGTATGTAGGTGCGGCCAATACGATGATGGGCGTCATCTTGCTCATCGTCGGTGGCATTTCCTCCGTGGTTGCTCTGGCCGGACCAGAGGCAGCACTACTCTTTCTTGCCCTGATAGGTTTCCTTGGTGTGTGGCGCGCCCGCGGCCTGAAAGAGGTTTCTCACACATAAACCGCACTCGGGCTATAGGATGTAGTCCGGATAAGAAACAGACTCGACCCCCAGGAGTTCAATAACCCGTGGTAGCAACAACCTCGTGTGCTGTAGTCGTCCTTGCGGCTGGCGCCGGCACCCGTATGAAGTCCACCAAGCAGAAGACCTTGCATGAGATTGGCGGACGCAGCTTGCTCGGCCACGCTCTGCATGCCGCAGCCGGGATTAATCCGGAACGCATTGTCACGGTGGTAGGCCACCAGCGCGACCAGGTCTCCCCCGCCGTAGATGCCATCGCTCAAGAGCTGGACTGCGAGGTGCTGCAAGCGGTGCAGGAAGAGCAGCTGGGAACCGGCCACGCAGTGGCTTGCGGCTTGGAGCCGATTCCGGAGTTCGAGGGCACCATCATCGTCACTAATGGCGACGTACCACTGCTTACCCCAAAGACCATCGAGGGCCTGCGCGCTACCCACACCGAGCAGGGCAATGCGGTAACCGTGCTGTCAATGCGTTTGGAGGATCCCACCGGTTATGGTCGCATTATTCGCGCTGCAGACGGCAGCGTGTCTGCCATTGTCGAGCAAAAAGATGCCACCGAAGAGCAGCGTCAGCTCAACGAGGTTAACTCCGGCGTCTTCGCTTTTGACGGCCGCGTGCTTGCCGACGCCCTCCAGAAGCTCGACTCCAATAACGCCCAAGGCGAGCTATATATCACCGATGTGCTCGAGATTGCCCGCACCGCTGGACACGGCGTCGGCGCGCATGTGGCAGCGGATCCGGCCGAACTTGCGGGTGTCAATGACCGCGTGCAGCTCGCCACTGCCGGCCGCGAGCTCAACCGACGCACGGTGGAAAAGGCGATGCGCGGCGGAGCCACCATCGTAGATCCGGAGACCACCTGGATTGGGGTCAATGTCACCGTGGGCTCCGATGTCATCATTCACCCCGGCACCCAACTATGGGGAACGACCAGCATCGCCGATAATGCCGAGATTGGTCCTGACACCACTCTGACCAATATGCAGGTGGGCGAAGGTGCTTCCGTTGTGCGCACTCATGGCAGCGATTCTGTCATCGGCACCAACGCTAAGGTCGGCCCGTTTACCTATATCCGTCCGAAGACCGTGGTGGGCGAGGATGGAAAGCTCGGCGGCTTCGTAGAGGCAAAGAATGCACAGATTGGCCGCGGCTCCAAGGTGCCGCACCTGACCTATATCGGCGATGCCACCGTAGGCGAGCAATCCAATATCGGCGCCTCTTCCGTCTTTGTAAATTACGACGGCGTGAACAAGCACCACACCACCATCGGCAGCCACGTGCGCACCGGTTCTGACACAATGTTTATCGCTCCGGTCAATGTCGGTGATGGCGCGTACTCCGGTGCGGGTACAGTAATAAAAGACGATGTTCCTGCGGGAGCACTCGCAGTCTCCGGTGGCAAACAGCGCAACATCGAGGGCTGGGTTCAAAAGAAGCGTCCGGGTACTCCCGCGGCTGAGGCCGCAGCCCGTGCGCAGGACAACGAAAAGTAAGGGGCATATTCTCCCATGACTGGCAAGGTAACTGGTAGCAGCAAGAACATGAAGCTCTTCTCTGGGCGTGCACACCCAGAGCTGGCAGAAGCTGTGGCTAAGGAGCTGAAGACGGATCTGGTTCCTACTACCGCTCGTGACTTCGCCAATGGCGAAATCTTTATCCGCTTTGAAGAGTCCGTGCGTGGTGCAGACTGTTTCGTAATGCAGTCGCACACTCAGCCACTCAATAAGTGGCTGGTGGAGCAGCTCATCATGATCGATGCTCTCAAGCGCGGCTCCGCGAAGCGCATCACTGCCATCCTGCCCTTCTACCCATATGCACGCCAGGATAAGAAGCACTTGGGCCGCGAGCCGATTTCCGCTCGCCTAGTGGCAGACCTCCTGCAGGCAGCCGGCGCGGACCGCATCGTCTCCGTGGACCTGCACACCGATCAGATTCAGGGCTTCTTCGATGGCCCGGTTGATCACATGCACGCTCAGCCCATCCTGACCGATTACATCAAGTCCAAGTACGCCACCGATAACATCACCGTGGTCTCCCCAGATGCTGGCCGTGTCAAGGTTGCGGAAAAGTGGGCCCATGACTTGGGCGATGCCCCGCTAGCCTTTGTACACAAGACCCGCTCCAATACCGAGGCCAATAAGACGGTGTCCAACCGCGTGGTCGGCGATGTTGAGGGCAAGGACTGCGTGCTTCTCGACGACATGATTGACACCGGCGGTACCATTGCCGGCGCCGTGCGCGTACTGAAGGACGCCGGTGCCAAGAAGGTCATCATTGCCTGCACCCACGGCGTCTTTTCCGATCCCGCCCGCGAGCGTCTGTCTGAGTGCGGTGCGGAGGAAGTTATCACCACCGATACCCTGCCGCAGTCCACCGAAGGCTGGTCCAACCTCACGGTGCTGTCCATCGCGCCGCTGCTGGCACAGACCATCCACGAGATCTTCGAGAACGGTTCTGTAACCACCCTCTTCGACCGCGCCTAAACAACAATTACTTAAAGGTGGTGAGCATGACTTTTGCTCACCACCTTTAATTTTTGCTGCGAGGTCGCGGCAAGTCTCCTAGCCTAAATACTGTCATTTGCACTCTCTCTTTTGAGGTTTTAAGTGAAAAAGGTATTTCTACTAGCTCTCGCATATTTTAGTTCCGTTGTCGGTGCCGGATTCGCTTCCGGCCAAGAGCTCTTGCAGTACTTCACCGCCTTCGGCATATGGGGAATTGTTGGAGCCTCCGTAGGGCTAATCCTCGCTCCGTTGACCATCATGATTGCAATGCAGTACGGCTCCTACTTTCAGGCGACATCCCACGGGCGCGTGTTTTCCTCGATTGCTTCTAAGCCGGTTGCACGCTTTGTGGACTACGCCATCATTTTCACCCAGTTTTGTCACACTTTTGTCATGCTATCTGGCGGGGGAGCCAACCTGCACCAGCAATGGGGGCTACAACCATGGGTGGGTTCTGCACTCATGGCTGTCTTGGTCCTCATCGTCGGTTCCATGAATGTGGGGAAGGTGACGAGCGTCCTCGGAGCGATCACTCCCTTCGTGCTGATCTTGCTGCTTTTGGCCGTGGGCGCGGCATTCATTGATCCACCCTCTGGGCTACAACAGGCGCATGATTTTGCCACCGCCAACGTGGACTCCCCACTCCCTTTCTGGTGGGTTGCAGCCTTGAACTACCTTGGGCTTGCGCTTATGGCTTCGACCGCGATGAGCATTGTTATGGGCGCGGACACCCTAAATTCCAAGCAAGCGGGACGGGGAGGTTTCTTCGGTGGCCTACTCTTTTCCGGAATGCTGGTGCTTTTGGTAATTGCTCTGCTGCTTAGCGTGGAAGATGTCTGGGACGCCGACCTGCCTACTCTTGCAATGCTGAATGAGATTCACCCTTGGTTGGGAACCGCGGCCGCTGTCTTTATCTACCTGATGATTTTCTCCACCGCGATTTCCAATTTCTACGGAATGGCACGACGCCTCAGTGCTCGCCGGCCACATCGGTACATGCCTATCTTGGTCGCTAGCGTCGTGATCGCATTCATTTTGTCGTTTGTTCCTTTTGGCACCCTCGTCGGCATAGTGTTCCCGGTATTGGGTTATATCGGCATCATCGTCATCGGCTTGCTCATCTATACTTGGCTGCGCCGCGGGCGCGGCATCGTGAGTGCTGAATCTCGCCGCCGCGACAAGATCCGCGCACTAATTCTTCGCATGATTGACCCGAAGCAAAAGTTCACCACGGCGGACCAATCTCAGCTTTCTCGTGAGGTTTATAATTCCAATTTGTCCGGCGCACACCTGCGCAACGAGCTCGCCGGCGACGTCATCGCGGAACTTGACAGTGAAGATGACTCTTCTTTCCACGCGGAGGATTACCAGCTAGAAGAAGACTGGAAAAAGCTAGACGCAACGCATCCTGCCGCAGAGAAGCTGCGAGATCCGGATGCAGAGCATTTCAACGTCCGAAAGAACGATCATGACCGCTAAAAACTTGGACCGGAGTTTTGATTTATAGTTGCCTGACGTGCTAATCTAACTCAGTCTCGGCGAGGGCGACCTCAGGATGAGGAAGCCGTTATCGACGCGATTGAAGTTAGAGCATGTTGCTTTTATATACGCCTGCGATGACTCGTCCAAGACGTCCATCGGCAGGCTTTCGTCGTTTTTATCGCGTTGGCCGCGCCGCACTACTTTGACTAAGGAGAATGAAGCATGGCACAGCGCCCAGTAATCAAGGCTGAAGCACGTACCGAGTTTGGCAAGGGTGTCGCACGCCGCCTGCGCCGCGACTGGAAGGTTCCAGGCGTCATCTACGGTGCACACCAGGAGCCGGTTCACTTCGCAGTTCCGCTGCTGGACATCCAGTCCCTCGTCCGCAATAACGGTGTCAACGCCGTTTTGGAGCTGGAGATCGACGGCGAGCAGTACCTGACCATGGTTAAGCACGTTGACCAGAACGTCCTGACCTTCGACATCGACCACGTTGACCTGCTCGCCATTAAGCGCGGCGAGAAGGTTGAGGTTGAGGTTCCGGTTACCCTGACCGGCGAGCCGGCCCCAGGCACCATGCACATCCAGGATGCTGACGTACTGCTGGTTGAGGCAGACGTACTGAACATTCCGGAGGAGCTCGAGGTTTCCATTGAGGGCCTCGAGGATGGCGCGGTTATCACCGCTGCCGATGTCACCATGCCGGAAGATACCACCCTGGTGGCAGAGGAAGACACCGTTATCGTCTCCATCTCCCTGCCTGAGGTTGATGAGGAGCTCGAGGAAGCAGCCGAGGCTGCTGAGGAAGGCGGCGCTGACGCTGGCGCCGAGTCCGCAGATGAGGACGAAAAGTCCTCCGACTCCGAGGAGTAATCCCCTCCCCTTCAAGCGCGTAGGCCGCCGTGAGAATCTCTTCTCGCGGCGGCCTTGCCGTATTTCTTGGCACATATGAGGGTTAAGGGTCAAAATGTGTGTCTGGCTCGGCGTGTCGCGGGGGTTAGATTTGGCCTTTTTGAATGCCGATTGAGT